>NZ_CP033365.1:0-1200000 GCF_013170825.1 Mesorhizobium sp. NZP2298
ATGCAGAGCGGCATCGAAAGGGAGCTTACGGGCGACCTCCCATTTCCTGGAACTTTGATCGGAGCAAACGAGATGGCGGTCTCCAGCGACGCGGAACAGAAGTTCGACCGGGTCAAGACTCAGTTGAAGGCGCGTCTGGGGGCTGAAGTCTATTCGAGCTGGTTCGGCCGCATGAAGGTCGCGGAGGCATCCAAGGGCATTGTCCGCATCTCGGTGCCCACCGCGTTCCTGCGCTCGTGGATCAACGGCCACTATCTCGACCTCATCTCCGAGCTGTGGAAGCAGGAGGATGCCGATCTCCTCAAGATCGAGATCGTGGTGCGCACGGCCACCCGCCAGGGACGCAACCATGCGGAACCGGATTTGGCCCCGGCACGCAAGATGACACGGCAGACGCAAACCGCATTGGCCGCGGGCACCGTGAGCCCCGGCAGGGTGGAACGCCCCCCGGTGCCGCGTCCGGGCGCCGCGACCGAGAGCGAGTTCCGCCACAATGTGCTGGGATCCCCGCTCGACCCGCGCTACACGTTCGGTTCCTTCATCGAAGGCCCGTCGAACCGGGTGGCTTTCGCCGCCGCCAAGGCCGTGGCGGAATCGCAGTCGAGCGCAGTGCGCTTCAATCCGCTTTTCCTTCACGCGACTGTCGGGCTCGGCAAGACCCATCTGCTGCAGGCCATCGCGGCGGAATCGCTGAAACAGAACCCCAAGTCGCGCGTCGTCTATCTCACCGCGGAATATTTCATGTGGCGCTTCGCCACGGCGATCCGCGACAACAATGCACTGACGCTCAAGGAACAGCTGCGCGACATCGACCTGTTGATCATCGACGACATGCAGTTCCTGCAGGGCAAGTCGATCCAGCATGAATTCTGCCATTTGATCAACATGCTGCTCGACAGCGCCAAGCAAGTCGTTGTCGCCGCCGACCGGCCGCCGTCGGAGCTGGAATCGCTTGAGCCGCGGGTCCGCTCGCGCCTCAATGGCGGTGTCGCGCTCGAAATGTCGGCGCCTGATTTCGCCATGCGCCTCGGCATGCTCAAGCTGCGCCTGGCCACGGCCCGGGTTGACGACGCGTCGCTCGACATTTCAGACGAAATCCTCAATCACGTCGCCCGCACCGTGACCGGCAGCGGACGCGAACTGGAGGGGGCGTTCAATCAGCTGCTGTTCCGCCAGTCGTTCGAGCCGCAGATCACCATCGACCGCATCGACGAGATCCTCGGCCATATCTATCGCACCGGCGAGCCGAAGCGGGTTCGCATCGAGGACATCCAGCGCATCGTGGCGCGCCACTACAATGTCTCGAAGACGGAGTTGCTGTCCAACCGGCGCACGCGCACCATCGTCAAGCCGCGACAGGTCGCAATGTACCTGTCGAAGGTGATGACGCCGCGCTCGCTGCCCGAAATCGGACGGCGCTTTGGCGGCCGTGACCACACAACGGTGCTGCACGCCGTGCGCAAGATCGAGGACCTGTCCGGCAACGACAACACGCTGGCGCAGGAACTTGAGCTGCTGCGACGCTTGATCAACGATCAAGCCTGATCGGACCAAGACAGGCAAGCCAGAACCGCACCGGAATTCAATGGCTTGGCCGCTCCGTGGCCTCGCTGAAATGGGCTCGCGGCACTGGCTGGCGACGATCCGGATTCCCGATTCAGCACCCTGCCCGGCGGTCTTCGCGGCCTTTATCCCCAGAAAGCCCGCGCAGCCGGCCGGAACCGGCGGCGCGGGCTTGCGTTTGCTGGCTTTTTCCTGTCAGTTTACGCAGATTCTGAGCCTGTTCAGACCTTTCGCGGGGCGCCGCCAGCCGGAGACCCGCTCATCCTTTCAAGCGAGCCTGTTTCGTCATGCGTGTTATCCTGGAACGGTCAAATCTCCTGAAGTCGCTCAACCACGTCCATCGCGTGGTCGAACGGCGCAACACGATACCGATCCTGTCCAATGTGCTGCTCAGCGCCGAGGGCGCCAGCCTCGAAATGAAGGCGACCGACCTCGATCTGGAGGTGACGGAAGCGACGCCCGCCAAGGTCGAGCGCGGCGGTGCGACGACGGTTCCGGCGCACCTGCTCTACGACATCGTGCGCAAACTCTCGGACGGCGCCGAGGTGATGCTGAAGACGGACGAGGACGGCAACGCCATGACGGTGACGTCGGGCCGATCGAGCTTCCGCCTGCAGTGCCTGCCGCAATCCGATTTCCCCGAGCTCTCGGCCGGATCCTTCTCGCATATCTTCCGGCTCGACTCGGTTGCCCTGAAGGGGCTGATCGAAAAGACGCAGTTCGCCATTTCCACCGAGGAGACGCGCTACTATCTCAATGGCATCTACCTGCACACGCATGAGGTCGGCGGCAAGCTGAAGCTGCGCTCGGTGGCGACCGACGGCCACCGTTTGGCGCGCGCCGAAATCGACGCGCCGGCGGGCTCCGAGGGCATGCCCGGCATCATCATTCCGCGCAAGACGGTGAGCGAACTGCAGAAGCTGGTCGACGACCCGGATGTCGCCGTGACGACCGAACTGTCCGACACCAAGATCCGCTTCACCATTGGCAGCGTGGTCCTGACCTCGAAGCTGATCGACGGCACCTTCCCCGATTATCAGCGGGTCATTCCGACCGGCAATGACAAGAAGCTGATCCTCGACCGCCAGAGTTTTGCCGCCGCGGTCGACCGCGTCTCGACCATCTCCTCCGAACGCGGCCGCGCGGTGAAGCTTTCGATCAGCGAAGGCCAGGTGACGCTTGCGGTCAACAATCCGGATTCAGGCAGTGCCACCGAAGAACTGGCCGCCGACTATTCGTCCGACCCGATCGAGATCGGCTTCAACGCCAAATATCTGCTCGATGTCGCCGCGCAGTTGACCGGCACGGAAGCCAAATTCATGCTGGCCGATGCCGGTTCGCCGACGCTGATCCACGACATGGCCGACGAGACCGCGCTTTACGTGCTGATGCCGATGCGGGTATAGCCGGCGCTGCATCATCGATCCGGTTCCGCGGCGGGACCGGCAGCGATAACAATGGCGACTTCTACAGGCGGATAGCGGTTGCCGGCACAAACTCATATAAGTAAGCTTACACTTACTAATTTTCGCAACTATGCGGCGCTGACGATCGATCTCGCCCCGGGGCCCGTGGTCTTTTCCGGCGACAATGGCGCCGGCAAGACCAACCTCCTCGAAGCAATTTCCTTCCTGACGCCGGGACGCGGCCTGCGACGTGCGCCCTACGCCGACGTCGCACGCGAGGGCTGCGATGGCGGCTTCGCGCTGCACGCCCGCCTCGACGGACCTGACGGCCAAGTCGAGATCGGCACGGGCATTTCCGGCGGTGAGGGCGAAGGCGGCAGGCGGGTTCGCATCAACGGCGCGACCGCGAGATCGGCCGAAGACATGCTGGAATGGCTGCGAGTGGTGTGGCTGACGCCGGCCATGGATGCGCTGTTCACCGGACCGGCCGCGGATCGCCGACGCTTTCTTGACCGGCTGGTGCTGGCAATCGATCCCGGCCATGGGCAGCGGGCGCTCGACTACGAAAAAGCGATGCGCGGCCGTAACCGGTTGCTGATGGATGGGTCTCGGGACGATCGCTGGTTCGAGGCGATCGAGACACAGATGGCCGAAACCGGCGTCGCCATTGCTGCGGCGCGCGCCGAACTGGTGCGCCTGCTCGCCGCCATGATCGACAGGCTGCCCGACACGGGACCGTTCCCGCAGGCCGACATCAGCCTTTCCGGCGATCTGGAAACCGAGGTTTCCGCCGCGCCGGCAGTCGATGTCGAGGAGCGGTTCCGACGGGCGCTCGCCGATGGCCGCGATCGTGACCGTGCCGCCGGACGTACGCTCGAAGGGCCGCACCGTTCCGATCTCCTGGTGAGACACAGGCCCAAGGCAATGCCGTCCGAACTCTGTTCCACCGGCGAGCAGAAGGCACTGCTGGTCGGCATCGTCCTGTCCCATGCCCGGCTGACCGGCGAGATGTCGGGCCTGACACCGATCCTGCTGCTCGACGAGATCGCCGCTCATCTGGACAGCGGGCGGCGGGCGGCGCTGTTTTCGATCCTCGAGGAGTTGAACTGCCAGGCCTTCATGACGGGAACCGATGCCGCGCTGTTTTCCAGCTTGCAAGGCCGCGCGCAGTTCCTGACCGTCGACCACGGCACGGTTGGGCCAACCGAAGGCTCCTGACAAGGTTTTTCAGCCGCTATATGGTCCCGACATGACCACTGCGCTTACCGCCGACGAAATCGAACGCTACGCCCGCCACATCGTGCTGCCAGAGGTCGGCGGCGCGGGCCAGCAGAAGCTCAAGCAAGCACGGGTCCTGGTGATCGGCGCCGGCGGGCTGGGCGCGCCGGTGCTCGAATATCTTGCGGCCGCCGGTGTTGGCACGCTCGGCATTATCGACGACGACACCGTGTCGCTGTCCAATCTGCAACGCCAGGTCATCCACGGCACCGATACGGTCGGCATGCTGAAAACCGAGAGCGCAAAGGCGGCAATCGCCCGCATCAATCCCAACACCGCCGTCGAGACCCACACAGTCCGGCTGAGCGCGGAGAACGCCCCTGCCCTTGTCGCCCGCTATGACATCGTCGTCGACGGTTCCGACAATTTCGAGACCCGTTATACGGTGGCCGATGCCTGCGCGAGCGCGCGCAAACCGCTGGTGCATGCCGCTGTCGGTCGCTTCGACGGCTCGGTGACGGTGCTGAAGCCATTCGAGAACGGCAAGGATGGCAAGCCGAACCCGGGCTATCGCGATCTCTTCCCGGAAGCTCCGCCGCCGGGCCTTGTGCCGTCATGCGCCGAGGCCGGGGTGCTTGGCGCGCTGACCGGCGTCGTCGGAACGCTGCAGGCGATGGAGGCGATCAAGCTGATAACCGGTATCGGCGAGCCGCTTGTCGGCAGGCTGTTGCTCTACGACGCGCTCGCAGCACGCTTCGAAACGATCCGCTACGCCAGGCGCTGACCTTGACGCAAACGATGCCCCTTTCCATCGACCGCATTTCGATCGCCTTCAATCGTTGGGACGAGGTGCTTTCCCTGATCATGCGTGCCTTCGCCTTCATGGACGGCGTTATCGACCCGCCGTCCTCTGCTCACCTGCTCACCGTAGACACACTGCGCGACAAGGCCGGGCGGGAGACCGGTTTGGTGGCCCTCGACGGCGCCAGGATCGTCGGCTGCGTCTTTGCTCTTGAAAGGGCAGATGATTTCTACGTCGGCAAGCTCGCCGTCGACCCGGACCGCCAGGGGCAAGGCATTGGCCGGCGGCTGATGCGGGCGGTCGAACAGTTCGCGCTCGACCACGGCAAGGCGGCGCTGGAGTTACAGACACGGATCGAGCTCACCTCCAACCATGCCGCCTTTGCCCGCCTCGGCTTTCACGAGACCGAACGGACGGCGCATGACGGCTACGCCAGGCCGACCTCGATCACCATGCGCAAGGCTCTTTCGTAAGCTTCAGCTTTCGCTTGAAGACGGCGAGCCGGTCAGGTCCTGAGCGGCAGCACGCGGTCCGGCGGGCGGTGGCCATCGACGAATGCCCGGATATTGATGATGACCTTCTCGCCCATGTCGATGCGGCCTTCGAGCGTCGCCGAGCCCATATGCGGCAGAAGCACGACCTTGTTCCTGGCGGCGAGCTTGAGCAGCTTGGCGTTGAGCGCCGGCTCGTGCTCGTAGACGTCGAGGCCGGCCCCGGCGATCTTGCCGTCCTGGATCAGCTTGACCAGCGCTTCCTCGTCGATGATGTCGCCGCGCGCGGTGTTCACGACATAGGCCGTGGGCTGCAGCAGAGCCAAGCGCCGTGCCGACAGAAGATGGAAAGTCGCCGGCGTCGACGGACAATTGACCGAGATGATGTCCATGCGGGCCAGCATCTGGTCGAGGCTTTCCCAATAGGTCGCCTCAAGCCCGTCCTCGACAGCCGGCAGGACGCGATGGCGGTTGTGGTAGTGGATGGAGAGGCCGAAGGCCTTGGCGCGCCGAGCGACGGCCGTGCCGATGCGCCCCATGCCGACAATACCGAGCCGCTTGCCCCAGATGCGCCGGCCAAGCATCCAGGTCGGCGACCAGCCCGCCCATTTCTTGTCGCCGGTGAGCACATTGGCGCCTTCCGCGAGCCGGCGCGGCACCGCCAGCAGCAGCGCCATGGTCATGTCGGCGGTATCTTCGGTGAGTACATTGGGCGTATTGGTGACGGTGATGCCCTTCTTGGCCGCCGCAGCCACGTCGATCTTGTCGACGCCGTTGCCGAAATTGGCGATGAGCTTGAGGTTGTCGCCAGCCTGGGCGATCAGCGCCGCGTCGATCTGGTCGGTCACCGTCGGCACCAGCACGTCGGCCTCCTTGACGGCGGCAACCAGTTCCGGCTGCGTCATCGGCCTGTCCTCGACATTCAGCCTCGCGTCGAACAGCTCGCGCATGCGGGTCTCGACCGGGTCGGGGAGCTTTCGCGTGATGACCACGAGAGGCTTCTTTTTGCCTGGCATTGTTTCCCTCGTTGAGACCTCTTTAACCAAGACCGGCGAAACTGAAAGCCGGTCGCGGTAGCCGATTTACCCATGTAACAAGCGGTGCCGCCGAAGACAAAGAAAAAGGGGCGCAGAGGTCACCGGGCCAGCGCCGAAAGGAACGAAAGTGTCTGGTTTCGCGTCGCTTCGCCTGACCCTCAGCGCAGCATTTCTCGGCGCTCTCCTCTATTCCCCGCTCGCCGCGGCGCAGAGCGCGGCCGCACCAGCCCAGAGCGCCGTCACGCTCGGGCCGAGCGGCCTGCCATTGCCGCGATTCGTCAGCCTGAAATCCGGACGCGTCAACTCGCGCGTCGGCCCCGGCGCCAATTATTCGGTCGACTGGATGTATATGAAGGCAGGGCTGCCGATGGAGATCATCCAGGAGTTCGATACGTGGCGCCGCGTGCGCGATGCCGACGGTTCGGAAGGCTGGATCAACCAGTCGCTGCTGTCAGGCCGGCGCACCGCGATCATCGCGCCCTGGCAGCGCGGCAAGGGCGCCCAGATCAATCTTCTGCGCAGCCCCGACAAGGATGCCAGCGTGGTGGCGATCATCGAGCCGGGCGTCATGGGCACGATCAAGTCCTGCGACGGCCAATGGTGCGAAATGACGCTCGACGGCCATACTGGCTGGCTCGCCCAGGCGGCGGTCTGGGGCGCCTATCCCGGCGAGCGGGTCAAGGACTGAGGTCGTTCCGTTCGTGCCCGATACGGCCGAGATGGGATCCTGAAGGCCGGTTGACGGTTTCAGGCCATAGCCCAATGCGCGGTCGATGGCGATGTGGGCGATCCAGACGGCCGCACGACAGCCGATTCGAGCCGGATTGTCAGGTCGAGGGGTTTCGTCCCTTGCCGATTATTCCGACCTGGTCGATTGTTCTGGTCTTGCCGCTCATTCCTGGCGCTTGGGGCGCAATCTCACCACGATATCGACATTGGCGATTTCCATGCCCTCGGGCGGGTCCGGCAGGTTGGTGACCGTCACAGGGCCGCTGGCAATGTCGAAAATCCGGTTCTCGCCTTCGATGTAGAAATGGTGGTGGTCCGAGGTGTTGGTGTCGAAATAGGTCTTGGCGCCCTCGACGGCCAGGATTCGCAGCAGTCCCGCCTGGGTGAACTGGTGGAGCGCGTTGTACACCGTGGCCAGCGACACCGGCACGCCGGCGGCCAGCGCTTCCTCGTGCAACTCCTCGGCCGACAAATGGCGGTCGCCCTTGGCAAAAAGCAGGTCGGCCAGCGCAATACGCTGGCGCGTCGGCCTCAGGCCGGCTTCACGCACCCGCTTGTCCACAGCGACATTTTCCTTCCGGCAGCCCCGGTCCATCTGGTCTTCCAAGCTTGCAGTCCCGCTTCAAGACACGCCCAGAATGGCAAAAAAATGAACGTCTGCCGAAACCGGACCCCTGTTGACATATATTCTGTCGTCCGAATGCGATCAATAGCGCGCATTGACCCGGGCAGACTGGCGGGTTAAGCGCAAACGCCGGTTTCCGGCCTGAAACAGATTGTGTTAGGACACCGACGACAAGGGCGCGCTACCGCCCGGACGATATGGGGACGAGATTGATGGCGGATAAATCCAGCTACGACTACGAAGAATTGCTGGCCTGCGCCCGCGGCGAACTGTTCGGTGAGGGCAATGCCCAGTTGCCCTACCCGCCCATGCTGATGTTCGACCGCATCACCGAAATCAGCGAGACGGGCGGCGCCTTCGACAAGGGCTTCATCCGCGCCGAGTTCGACATCAAGCCGGACCTGTGGTTCTTTGCCTGCCATTTCATCGGCAATCCGATCATGCCAGGATGTCTCGGCCTCGACGCCTTGTGGCAGTTGACCGGCTTCTATCTCGGCTGGCTCGGCGAACCCGGCAAGGGAATGGCGCTGTCGACCGGTGAGGTCAAGTTCAAGGGCATGGTCACCCCATCGGTCAAAAAGGTCGAGTATGGCGTGGATTTCAAGCGCGTGATGCGTGGCCGACTGGTACTCGGCATCGCCGATGGCTGGATGAAGGCGGATGGCGAGCCCATATATGCGGCTACCGACCTGAAGGTCGGTCTGTCCAAGCAGTCGGCGGTCGCTTGACCGCAATCCTGGCCGACCACTGGCCAGCATCCCTGGAAGGAGTTGCGAATGAGACGTGTCGTAGTCACAGGCCTCGGCATCGTGTCGTCGATCGGCAACAATGCCAACGAGGTGCAGACCTCGCTGCATGACGCCAGATCCGGCATCAGCTTTTCCGATTCCTTCGCCGAACATGGCTTCCGCTGCCAGGTCTGGGGCGCACCTACACTCGACCCGTCCGCCATGATCGATCGTCGCGCGATGCGCTTCCTGAGCCAAGGTGCGGCCTGGAACCACGTCGCCATGGATCAGGCGATCGCGGATGCCGCCTTGAGCGAAAGCGACGTCACCAACGAGCGCACCGGCATCGTCATGGGCTCGGGCGGCCCCTCCACCCGTACCATTGTCGAGGCGGCCGAAACCACGCTCAAGAATGGTAGCCCCAAGCGCATCGGCCCGTTCGCGGTGCCAAAGGCGATGTCGTCGACCGCGTCGGCGACGCTGGCCACATGGTTCAAGATCCACGGCGTCAACTATTCGATCTCATCGGCCTGCTCGACCTCGGCGCATTGCATCGGCAATGGCTACGAACTGATCCAGTGGGGCAAGCAGGATATCGTCTTTGCCGGCGGCCACGAGGATCTCGACTGGACCATGTCGGACCTGTTCGACGCCATGGGCGCCATGTCGTCGAAGTTCAACGACAAGGCATCGGCCGCATCCCGCGCGTATGACGTCAATCGCGACGGTTTCGTCATCGCGGGCGGCGCCGGCGTGCTGGTTCTGGAAGAACTGGAACATGCCAAGGCGCGCGGCGCCAAGATCTATGCCGAGATCGTCGGCTACGGCGCGACCTCGGACGGCTACGACATGGTCGCGCCTTCCGGCGAAGGCGCGGTCCGCTGCATGCGCCAGGCGCTGGCGACGGTTTCCACGCCAATCGATTACATCAACACCCACGGCACCTCGACGCCGGTGGGTGATTCCAAGGAAATGGGCGCCATCCGCGAGGTGTTCGGCGAGAAGATGCCGTTCATCACCTCGACGAAATCGCTGACCGGCCATTCGCTGGGCGCGGCTGGCGTGCAGGAATCCATCTATTCGATCCTGATGATGCAAGGCGGCTTTATCGGCGAGAGCGCCCATATCGAAACGCTCGACCCTGAATTCGAGGGCATGCCGATTGTGCGAAAGCGCATCGACAACGCCAAGATCGACACCGTCCTGTCAAATTCCTTCGGTTTCGGCGGCACCAACGCGACGCTCGTTTTCCAGCGCTATTCCGCATAAGGCTAGCGCTTTTCTAAAAGGATTGCCTGACATGGACGGATTGATGAAGGGCAAGCGCGGGCTTGTCATGGGTGTCGCCAACGATCATTCGATCGCCTGGGGCATCGCTCAGAAATTGTCCGAACATGGGGCGGAGCTCGCCTTCACCTACCAGGGCGAGGCCTTCGGCCGCCGGGTCAAGCCGCTCGCCGACAGGCTGGGCGCGTCGCTGGTCGTTCCCTGCGATGTCGAGGACAGCGCTTCGGTCACCGCCACGTTCGAGACGCTTGGCAATGCCTGGGGCGGGCTGGATTTCGTCGTCCATGCCATCGGCTTTTCCGACAAGAATGAGCTGAAGGGCCTTTACGCCGACACCAGCCGCGACAACTTCGTCCGCACCATGGTGATCTCCTGCTATTCCTTCACCGAAGTCGCCCGCAATGCCGCGCCATTGATGACGCAGGGCGGCTCGATGATCACGCTGACCTATGCCGGTTCGGTCCGCGTCATGCCGAACTACAATGTCATGGGCGTCGCCAAGGCCGGCCTCGAGGCCAGCGTGCGTTATCTCGCCAATGACTATGGTCCGCGCGGCATCCGGGTGAACGGCATCTCGGCGGGGCCGGTGCGCACGCTCGCCGGCGCCGGCATTTCGGACGCCCGCCACATGTTCTCCTACCAGCAGCGCAACTCGCCGCTGCGCCGTACCGTGACCATCGACGAGGTCGGCGGCTCGGCGCTTTATTTGCTGTCCGACCTGGCTTCCGGGGTCACCGGTGAAATCCACTATGTCGATTCCGGCTATCACATCGTATCGATGCCGACGCTCGATGAGTTGAAGCAGACGGATGGCTAACGAGTACTGGAACGGGTCAAGGCGACACGTTTCGGGCAACATGGATGGAGCCGTTTCGCAGGAATGGTCCTTTTCCAGTAAAGAAATAATCCTCTCCAGTAAAATTGGATGCATTCGCGGAAACTCATTTTAAGAGGATTTCCGCTATAGAGGCCCGCAATCTGGGGACCTTTGAATGCCTGCCGTCAGCAACCCGAAGCGAACACCGGTGTTCCGACTGCTCACGATAGCGAGTTCGGGGATTGGCAGTTTCGTCCTCGGCATCTGGGGTCTGAAGCACGGTCTCGGCGCTGAGTTTGCCGGCATATCGGTGGACATGATGGTCGCGATCATGGCTGCGCTTTGCGCGCTCGCGGCATCGGTGGCGGCAATGTCCTTCTTCGCCGGCGTCGATGAATCGGCGGATTTCGTTTTCAACGAAACCCATTTCGACAAGCTGACGGGACTTCTGGCGCGACCGGCGATGGTCGGCAAGATCGCCGAGGCGGCATGCGTGACAAGCCGGACCGGGGAACCGGTGTTCCTGATCGACATCGACATCGACCGGTTCAAGCAGGTCAACGATGCGATTGGCTATAGCCAGGGCGACGAGTTGATCCGCGCCTTCACCAAGCGGCTGCAAGACAGCGTGCCCGCACGCGCCCTGATCGGGCGCATCGGGGCCGGGGAGTTCGCAATATTGCTACCGGATCACCAGATCCAAGGGACGATGGAGGGCATGATCGAGCGGCTCATCGACGAGATGATGGAGCCCTATGAACTCAGCAGCCATCAGCAATCGGTGAGCCTGTCCGTGGGCATCGTGGCCATGCCCAAGGATGGCGTCGATCCGGTCCTTATCCTGCGCCGGTCCAACCTGGCGCTGCAGCATGCGCGCGCCAGCGGCGTCGGCAACTGGTCGGTATTCGACAGCGAGATGGGACGAGTCGCCGATTATCGCCAATGGGTGGAATCCGAGCTGCACACGGCTTTCGAACGTGGCGATTTCGACCTCCACTATCAGCCACAGCTCGACCTGCCGAGCGGCCGCATCGTCGGCTATGAAGCGTTGATCCGCTGGAACCATCCTGAACGAGGCATGATCCCGCCCATGGAGTTCATCCAGATCGCCGAGGAAACCGGAATGATCAACCCGATCGGCGAATGGGTCCTGCGCAAAGCCTGCAACGACGCCCGACATTTGCCAGACGACTGTTTCGTCGCGGTCAACATTTCGCCGGTCCAGTTCATGACCAAGGATTTCGTCGGCATCGTGCGCGACACGATGCGGGCCACCGGCATCAAACCGTCGCGGCTGGAGCTGGAGGTCACCGAGACGGCGATGATGCAGGATCGCGATCGCGCTGCCGCCATCCTGAAAGAGCTTGCCGAAATGGGCATCTCCGTTGCCGTCGATGATTTCGGCACCGGCTATTCGAACCTCAGCTATCTGATCGATTTCTCGTTCGGCAAGCTGAAGATCGACCGCTCCTTCGTCAGCCGCATCGATACCGATTCCAGCTCCGGCGCCGTCGTCTCGACCATTGTCGGGCTTTCGCGTGCGCTTGGCGTCAGCATCATTGCCGAAGGCGTCGAGACCGAGAGCCAGGCAACGCTGCTGCGGGCGGCCGGCTGCGAGGTGGTGCAAGGTTACCTGTTCGGCCGGCCGGCGCCACTCAAGATCAGCCTTGGTGGCGGGCAAGCCACGGAAGAGGTCCGACGCGTCGCCAATCTGCACTGAACGCGATACGCATCGTTTCAGCGACGCGCGACAAACACCTTGAACATGCCGTCGCGGGCAAGCTCGGCGTGGCTGGCAAAGGCGGCCGACAGCACCGGCTCGTATGGAAGCTGGCGGTTGGCGACCATGACCAGCCTGCCGCCGGGCTTGAGCGCCTTGGCTGCCGCGCGGATCATGCCGGCACCGATCTCCGGCTCCGCCGCACGGCTGCGATGAAAGGGCGGGTTCATGGCGATGACGTCATAGCGGCGCTCGACAGGCTCGGCGAGCAGATCCGTCCAAAAGAAGCCTTGCGCCACGGTGCTGCCGAGGTTTCCCTTGGCAGCCTCCAGGGCATCGAAATCCGCCTCGTAAAGGTCGAGCGCCGACAAGCCCGGCGAACGGGCAGCCATTTCAGCCGCCACATAGCCCCAGCCGGCGCAGAAATCGGCCGCATTGCCACGCAGATCGCCGGGCAAATTGTCGACCAGCAGTTTCGAACCCGCATCGACGCGATCGAAGGAAAACATGCCGGGTGCGGTGCGGAACCGGTCCTCGACCAGCAAGGTGGGGTTGGCGGCCCGAAACGCCGCGGCAGCTCGCATATCCGCCGGACGGCGCAGCCAGAAGGCAATGCCGTGATATTTCGGCATATGCCCGTCGAGGGACACGAACTCGTCGACGCGCTTGCGCAGGCTGGCAACCCCCTCGTCCTTGCCGCCGGCGATGATGACCAGTCCGCCCGGCACCACGCGCTCGAGAGCCTCGGCGATACGCAGTTCGTTCTGGCCGCGATGGCGGCCAGCGAGCACCAGGGCGGCATCAAAACCGTCACCCACCGGTTGCGGCGTGACCGTGAAACCCGCCGCCTGCAACGCGCGGAAATGCGGCCGGAAGCCCTGTACGAGATGCAGCGAGGCCTCGAAGCCAGGTGGTGAGCGCAGGCCGGGCTCGGCGCCGAGGAAGAGGATGCGCTCGCCCTTTCCCGGCAAGGCAATAGCCTCGGCCTCGAACGGATGGAAAAGCGTCTTCAGCGCTTCAGCGGGCATAGCCGTGTTCCCCATGGTCTTACGCAATTCCTGTGGGAAAGCACTACGCACTTTCCTGGAATTGCGCCAAACGAAAACGGGCGCGACATAAGCCGCGCCCGCTCCGATTGTCGGTCAGTTTGCTCAGGCTGCGTCTTCTTCGCCTTCGGCCTTCTTTTCGCGCACGATTTCCTTGCCGGTGGCCTGGTCGACAACCTTCATCGACAGGCGGACCTTGCCGCGCTCGTCGAAGCCCATCAGCTTGACCCAGACCTTATCGCCTTCCTTGACGACATCCGAGGTCTTGGCAACGCGGTCATTGGCGAGCTGCGAGATGTGGACGAGACCATCGCGGGGACCAAAGAAATTGACGAAAGCGCCGAAGTCGGCGGTCTTGACGACCGTGCCTTCGTAGATCTCGCCGACTTCCGGCTCGGCGACGATGGTGTGGATCCATTTCTTCGCCGCCTCGATCTCCTTGGCGTTGGAGGAAGCGATCTTCACCGTGCCGTCGTCCTCGATGTTGATCTTGGCGCCGGTCTTCTCGACGATCTCGCGGATGACCTTGCCGCCCGAGCCGATGACGTCGCGGATCTTGTCGGTCGGAATATGCATGACCTCGATGCGCGGCGCGAACTCGCCGAGTTCGGCGCGGGCGCCGGTCAGGGCATGCGCCATTTCGCCGAGGATATGCTGGCGGCCATCCTTGGCCTGGTCCAGCGCGATCTTCATGATCTCCTCGGTGATGCCCTCGATCTTGATGTCCATCTGCAGCGAGGTGATGCCGTTGGCGGTGCCGGCGACCTTGAAGTCCATGTCGCCGAGGTGATCTTCGTCACCCAGGATGTCGGACAGAACCGCGAAGCGCTCGCCTTCCTTGATCAGGCCCATGGCGATACCGGCAACGGGCTTGGCCAGCGGCACGCCGGCATCCATCAGCGCAAGCGAGGTGCCGCAGACGGTTGCCATCGACGACGAGCCGTTGGACTCGGTGATCTCCGAGACGACGCGCAGCGTGTAGGGGAACTGGTCAGCGCTCGGCAGCATCGGCCGGATGGCGCGCCAGGCGAGCTTGCCGTGGCCGATTTCGCGACGGCCCGGCGAACCCATGCGGCCGGTCTCGCCGACGGAATAGGGAGGGAAGTTGTAGTGAAGGAGGAACTTCTCCTTGTACATGCCGGTCAGCGAATCGACATACTGTTCGTCTTCGCCAGTGCCGAGCGTGGCAACGACCAGCGCCTGGGTCTCGCCGCGAGTGAACAGCGCCGAACCATGGGTGCGCGGCAGCACGCCGACTTCGGAAACGATCTTGCGGACCGTCTTCAGGTCGCGGCCATCGATGCGCGAGCCGGTGTCGAGGATGTTCCAGCGCACGACCTTGGCCTGGAGTTCCTTGAACACGGAACCGATCTGCTCGGAAGTGTATTTGGGCTCTTCGCCTTCGGCCGGAGCGAACGCGGCCTTGACCTTGGCCTTGACGGCGTCGACGGCGGCATAGCGCTTCTGCTTGTCGGTGATCTTGTAGGCTTCGCGAAGCTCGTCGCCGACGATGTTCAGCATTTCGCCTTCGAGCGCGGAATAGTCAGGCGCGGTGAAGTCCCGTGGCTCCTTGGCGGCAACTTCGGCCAGCTTGATGATGGCATCGATAACCGGCTGGAAGCCCTTGTGGCCGAACATGACAGCGCCGAGCATCAGCTCTTCGCCAAGTTCCTTGGCTTCCGACTCAACCATCAGCACGGCGTCGGCGGTGCCGGCGACAACGAGGTCGAGCTTGGATTCCTGCATCTCGTCGATGTGCGGGTTGAGAACGTACTCGCCGTTGATGTAGCCGACGCGCGCGCCGCCGACCGGACCCATGAAGGGAACGCCCGACAGGGTCAGCGCGGCCGAGGTGGCAACGATCGACAGGATGTCCGGATCGTTCTCGAGGTCATGCTGGACGACCGTGACGACGATCTGGGTATCGTTCTTGTAGCCGTCGGCGAAGAGCGGACGGATCGGGCGGTCGATGAGGCGCGAAACCAGCGTTTCCTTTTCGCTCGGACGGCCTTCACGCTTGAAATAGCCGCCCGGGATCTTGCCGGCGGCGTAGGTCTTTTCCTGGTAATTGACGGTCAGCGGAAAGAAATCCAGGCCGGGCTTGGGCTCCTTCATCGAAACGACGGTGGCCAGAACCTTGGTCTCGCCGTAGGTGGCAAGCACAGCGCCGTCAGCCTGGCGCGCGATCTTGCCGGTTTCGAGGATGAGCGGGCGACCGCCCCATTCGATTTCTACTTTGTGTTGATTGAACATGTCTTGTCCTTTGTATGAGGAAAGGCCGCGCCGTTTCAGCGTGCGCGGGTGCCCTTTCCTCTGCTTCCTTTCTCGGGCAGCCACGGGCAAGACAACGGGAGGCTCGGGTTTCATCGGCGCGGTGGCCTTACGAGCGTCCTGCAATCCTGCCCCATGACCGTCCATGGGTGGCTTCGAGTGGCCCTCTGCGCGCTCGAAGCCGGATATGGCCAATCGATCGACTGGCCTGCGCACAACCCCGAAACCCACGGCTTACGGAACGCGTCATGCGCAAATTCAACTTTTGGAGCGCCCGGCCGGCATCCGGAAGGGTGCGCGGCGCTCCAGTCCTGCATCCGAGATCGGGTTGGCCCGGGCTCGAATGCGCGACCGGCGGACTCCTTGAAGGAGCCCGCCGGTCAATTCGTCAACGGCGCAGACCGAGCTTCTCGATCAGTGTCTGATAGCGCGCGTCGTCCTTGCGCTTGAGATAATCAAGCAGGCTGCGGCGCTGGGACACGAGAGCGAGCAGACCACGGCGGGAATGGTTATCCTTCTTGTGGTCCTTGAAATGGTCGGTCAGGTTCTTGATGCGCTCGGAAAGGATGGCCACCTGGACTTCCGGAGAACCGGTATCGCCCTTGGCGGTAGCGAATTCACCCATCAATTCCTTCTTGCGCTCGGCAGTAATCGACAT
Organism: Mesorhizobium sp. NZP2298; assembly: GCF_013170825.1. Classification (NCBI taxonomy): domain Bacteria; kingdom Pseudomonadati; phylum Pseudomonadota; class Alphaproteobacteria; order Hyphomicrobiales; family Phyllobacteriaceae; genus Mesorhizobium; species Mesorhizobium sp. NZP2298. The sequence goes on from NZ_CP033365.1 coordinate 16,399, forward strand.
CGTGTTTTTCCTTATCTGTTTGAGGAAACGGGTCGCCCTCAGCCGGGATGTCGTCCAGCAGGGGCCGGTGCGAGCAAAGCGTCGTGGCGCTATGCTGCGGCGCATATAGTGCAATTCCCGGCAAAACACCAGCCCAATTCACCAAGCCGGCTTTTCAGCCCCAAATGGCAAGTTTCGGCGCAGTCAAAGCCATTTCTTCCATTTGAAGAACGCAATCAGGCCGACCGCGATAACAGCCATGAACAGGAGCGCTTCCGGATAGCCGTAATAGGCCTTCAACTCCGGCATGTTCCACGGCGAGCTCTCGGGATCGAAATTCATGCCCCAGACACCGACCAGGAAGGTGAGAGGCATGAAGATGACCGAAACGATGGTGAGATAGCTGATGACGTCGTTGGTGCGCGCCTGGCTCAGGGACAGATGCATCTCGATCAGGCCGGTCAGCATGTCGCGCTGGGTCTCGACGAGTTCGATCAGCCTGAGCGAATGGTCGAGCGTGTCATTGAGGAAGACCTTGGTCTCGGCTCTGACATAGGGCACTTCGTTGCGGATCAGCGTCGCCAACGCATCGCGCATCGGCCACAGCACGCCCTTCAGCACATTGGCGTCGCGCCGCAATTCGTGCAACTGCCGCATCTGATGCTTGTGCGGCGAATGCAGCATCTCATCCTCGATGCTGTCGACCAGATCGCCGGCCCCCTCGATCGGCGGAAAATAGCTGTCTACGATAGCGTCGATAAGCGCGTAGGCCAGATAGTCGGCGCCGCGGGTCCGCAACCGGTTGGGCGCCGAACTCTCGATGCGCTTGCGCACCGGGTCGAACGGATCGCCCTCCCGCTCCTGGAAGGTGACGACGAAGTTCTCGCCGAGGAAGAGAGCGATCTGTTCGTAGCGATGCGAGGTGACATCGTCGATCATGCGCACGACGACGAAGGCATGATCCTCGAAGAAGTCGACCTTCGGCCGCTGGCCGGTGTTGACGACATCCTCCAGCGCCAGCGGATGAAGGCTGAAGATGCGGCCGATCTCCTCGATCAGCCCGATGTTGGCGAGGCCGGTGCAGTCGAGCCAGATCACCGGCCATTTCCGGCAATTCGCCTCGACGTCGGCGATGCTGGCATTGTCGATGGTCTTGAACTTCTGCGGCGAGATCAAGGTCAGCCGCAATTCGGAGCGCCGCGCCGCCGGATCGGCGATCAGCGTACCCGGCGAGGCGCCGACCGGCGGCCGCCTTGTCTTCACCGGCGCCCGCTTTTTCACCGCCTCGGCTTTTGCCATGTGCCCCTCGAGCGTAGAGTCGACGTGAAGTTAGAACCTTGTTCTCGCAATTTCGAACAGAAAACCGTTTCACACTTTTCCTGGAATTGCTTCAGCCGTCAGCCGGCAAAGACCCGCTTGGGCTTGAACATGCCCTGTTCGATCGCACCGATGGCCACCAGCTTGCCGCGCGCCGTCGCGCAGGCCTCTTCGGCCTCCACCGGCGCATCGCGGCCGCGAATGATGACTGGATTGCCGAGACGGATCTTGGTCGCCGCGTCATCGCTGATGGCGATCTGCGGCAAGCAGTCGAGAGCGGCCGATGTGTCGACAAGAAGCGCATCGATGGCATCGAAGTCGACGGGGATCTCTATCGGCTCCGCGCCGTCGGCGGGCTCCGGTTTGTCCTCACCTCGTGCTCCGAAGCGAGCCGCCTCGAGCTCGGCGATGGTGACGAAATCCTCTTGCGTGAACGGCTCGACCTCGACCCGGCGCAGGTCGGAAATATGGCCGAAGCAGCCAAGGTCGCGGCCCATGTCGCGGGCCAGCGAGCGTACATAGGTGCCCTTGCCGCATTCGACCTCGAAAACCGTGCGATCAGCATGGTGCTCGATGATGTCCAGACGACCAATCTCGATCTCGCGCGGGGGAATGTCGACCGTCTCGCCCTCGCGGGCAAGGTCATAGGCGCGTTCGCCTGATATCTTGATGGCCGAGAATTGCGGCGGCGTCTGCATGATGACACCGGTGTATTTCGCTAGCAACGCCTTCACCTCGGCTTCCGCCGGACGCAGGTCGGAGCTCTTCGTCACCGGCCCTTCGAGATCGTCGGTGGAGCGCTCATCGCCCCAGGCGACGGTGAAGCGATAGATCTTGGCGCCGTCCTGCACGTAAGGCACGGTCTTGGTGGCTTCGCCGAGCGCGATCGGCAGCATGCCGGAAGCCAGCGGATCGAGCGTGCCGGCATGGCCGGCCTTCTCTGCCTGGAACAGCCACTTGATCTTGGAGACAGCCTCGGTCGAGCCCATGCCGACCGGCTTGTCGAGCACCACCCAGCCGGAGACCGGCCGGCCCTTCTTCTTGCCGCGGCGCGCCATTATTCGCTGTCCTTGTCGTCTTTGGCCTTGATGTCTTTGTCCTTGTCGTCATCGTTTTGGCCTTCGGCACCCAGATCCCGCGCCACCTCGGGCGACTTCAGGAGATCGTTGATCCTGGCGAAATTGTCGAAGGAGGTGTCGAGCTTGAAGCGGAACTCCGGCATGAATTTCATCTGCCGCAGGGCGCCCGAGACACGGCCACGGACGAATTTCGCATGCTTGTTCAGCGCCTCGACTACCGCATCGGTATCCTTGGCACCGAGTGGCGAAACGAACGCGGTAGCGACCCTCAGATCGGTGGACATACGCACTTCCGACACCGAAATGACGGTGTTCTCGATCAGCGGATCGATGATCTCGCCGCGTTGCAATGTTTCAGACAGCGCATGGCGCACCTGCTCGGCGACGCGCAGCATGCGCTGGGATGGGCCGGATGTGGTGGAACGGGGCATTTTTCTCAATCCTGAAAGCGTGAGGCGCGGAGTAGGACCGTGCCGCATGTCTCAAATGGGTCATTCTCAAAAGGCTTTGGGCGGCGGTCTTTCGACCACCGCCCGGCACCGCAAGTCACGCGAACTCAGAGCGTCCGGGTCACCATCTCGACGCGGAAGCACTCGATGATGTCGCCAACGCGCATGTCCTCGTAGTTCTGGAAGGCCATGCCGCACTCCTGGCCGCCGGGGACTTCCGAAACCTCGTCCTTGAAGCGCTTCAGCGTCTTCAGCGTGCCTTCGTGGATGACGACGTTGTCGCGGATCAGGCGTACGCCCGCGCCGCGCTCGACCTTGCCTTCGGTGACACGGCAGCCGGCGATCTTGCCGACCTTGGTGATGTCGAAGATTTCGAGGATCTCGGCATTGCCGATGAAGGTCTCGCGACGCTCCGGCGACAGCAGGCCCGACAGAGCCGCCTTCACATCATCCACGAGGTTATAGATGATCGAGTAGTAGCGGATCTCGATGCCCGCGGCCGCGGCCGCGGCGCGCGCCTGCACGTTGGCGCGAACGTTGAAGCCGATGATCGCAGCACCCGAAGTCTCCGCCAGCGAGACGTCGCTTTCGGTGATGGCGCCGGCGCCGGCATGGACGATGCGCGCACGCACCTCGTCGGTGCCGAGCTTGTCCAGTGCGGCGTTGATCGCCTCGATCGAACCCTGAACGTCGCCCTTGATGACCAGCGGGAATTCCTTCAGCCCGCTCGTCTGCAACTGCGACATCATCTGTTCGAGCGAGCCACGCTGGCCGGCATGCCTGGCCACCGCCTTCTCGCGCGCCAGACGCTGGCGATACTCGGTGATCTCGCGGGCGCGGGCCTCGTTGTTGACGACCGCGAAGCGATCGCCAGCCTGTGGCGTGCCCTGAAGGCCGAGCACCTCGACCGGCATAGCCGGCGGCGCTTCCTTGATCTGCTCGCCGCGATCGTTGACCAGAGCGCGCACCCGGCCCCATTCGTTGCCGGCGACGAGGATGTCGCCCGGCATCAAGGTTCCGGTCTGCACCAGCACGGTGGCGACGGGGCCACGGCCCTTGTCGAGCTGCGCCTCGATGACGACGCCCTCGGCGGTACGGTCCGGATTGGCCTTCAGGTCGAGGATTTCGGCCTGCAGCAGGATCGCCTCGAGCAGCTTGTCGAGATTGGTGCCCTTGGTCGCCGACACTTCGACGTCCAGCACTTCACCACCCATGGATTCGACGAAGACCTCATGGCGCAGCAGTTCCGAGCGCACCTTCTGCGGATCGGCGTCATGCTTGTCGATCTTGTTGATCGCCACGATGATCGGAACGCCGGCCGCCTTGGCATGGCTGATCGATTCGATCGTCTGCGGCATCACGCTGTCGTCGGCCGCCACCACCAGGATGGCAATGTCGGTGGCCTGGGCGCCGCGGGCACGCATCGCCGTGAAGGCGGCGTGGCCGGGCGTGTCGATGAAGGTGATCTTCTGACCATTCTTCTCGACCTGATAGGCACCGATATGCTGGGTGATGCCGCCGGCCTCGCCGGAGACGACATTGGCATTGCGGATCGCATCGAGCAGCGACGTCTTGCCGTGGTCGACGTGGCCCATGATGGTCACCACAGGCGGACGCGACACGAGGTCTTCCGGACGATCGGCGATGTTGAACAGGCCTTCCTCGATGTCGGACTCGGCGACGCGGCGGACTGTGTGGCCGAATTCGGTGGCGACCAGCTCGGCCGTATCGGCGTCGATGACGTCGCCCGGCTTCAGGATCTGGCCCTGCTTCATGAAGAACTTGACCACATCGACCGCACGTTCGGACATGCGCTGCGCCAGTTCCTGGATGGTGATGGTCTCGGGCAGGATCACTTCGCGCATGACTTTCTCGCGCGGCTCATTGTGCATCGCGCGCTTGAACTTCTCCTGGCGGCGACGCATCGACGACAGCGAACGGGCCCGCGCATCCTCGTCGGAAAGCGCGGAATTCAGTGTCAGCTTGCCACGGCGACGATCTTCCTCGCCCTTGGTCGGCTTGGCCGGACGCGCCACTTCGGGCGTGACCAGGCGACGTACCGGCGCACCGGCGCCGGTCCGCTTCGGCTTGACCTCTTCCTCTTCGTCGACGGTTGCCAGTTCCGCGGCCTGCGGCGCGCGGCGGCGTGCCTCTTCCTCGGCGCGACGGCGCGATTCGGCCTCGGTCTGCAACCGTGCCTCTTCCTCGGCCTGGCGGCGCGCGGATTCCTCGCGTTCCCGCTTGCGGCGCTCTTCGTCCTCGGCGCGGCGCTTGGCTTCCTCGGCGGCGCGCTGACGGTCTTCGACCTCGCGGACCTTGGACCCTTCAAGCGCCCTGCGGCGGGCTTCCATTTCACTGCGCGACAATTCGTTCAGCACCATGCCGCTGCGCTCGACAGGAGCTGGCGGCGGAGGCGGAGGCGGTGCCTTGGGCGCTTCCTGCACGACAGGCGCTGCCGCGACCGGCGGCTTCGGCGCGAAGACAGGCACAGGGGCAGCGGCAACCGGCTCCGGCTTGTCGCCGGGCAGGGAGAATTTGCGCTTCTTGGTCTCGACCACGACCGACTTGGTACGGCCATGCGAGAAGTTCTGGCGCACGGTGCCCTGTTCCATGCCGGGGCGCTTCAGCGTCAAGGTCTTCTTGGGTGTAACACTCAACGTCTTGTCGTCGCCCGATTTCGTATCGCTCATTCCATATCCTCTGCGGCCTCATCTTCGTCAGCAACGGCCGCAAGCATTGCCAGATCGTCCGGGGTACCGCCCCGATACCGGTCGAGCGCAACCATGCGCTTCTGGACCGCCTTACCCGCGTCTCCCGCGAGGACGGCAGCATGTATCACATTTGTACCCCCCAATGCCAAGCTCAACTCGGCCTCGGAGAAAAGTTTGTAGGCAAGGATGGAGGGGCCGCCGATATGGACGGTCGCTCGCCGCGCCTGGCTGATCTTGCGTACGCCATCGTCGGACGCCTCGGTCGCGTGGAGCACGAAAAGCGCCAGCCCGCCACGCACGGCACTCTCGACCTTGGTAGCACCGAGAGCGATCGCGCCTGCCTTGCGGGCGAGACCCAGCATGCCCAGCGCGGATCTGGAGAGCAGTCCGTCGACCATGCCGCCAAGATCCGGCGGCACAACCACCTGTGCCTTGAAGGCGCGGGCAAAAAGGTTCTTGGCCGCCGCCTTGTCGATATGTAGGCGGTCGGCGCTCACCCAGCAACCACGGCCGGGCAGATTTCTCTTGAGATCGGGAACGACGGCCGAATCCGGGCCGACGACGAACCGGATCAGATCATCCGGTTCGGCCTGCTTGCGGGTGACGATGCAGGTGCGATCGTTCATCTCGTCCTGGGGCGGGTTCTGTGCGATGCGGTTTCACCTCACGCACCAACGGCTTCGTCAGCCGATGCTTCTTCGGCCGCAAGCTCGTCTTCGGTGATCCAGCCGGCCTTGAGGCGGGCATTGAGCACCATCTGCTCGGCATCGGCGCGCGAAACGCCGTGATTGGCCAGCACGCCCGGATAGACTTTTGTCTCGCCGTCCTTGCGTTCCTTCCAGCCGGTCAGGTCGTCAGCGGCATAGCCGGCGAAATCCTCGATCGTCTTCACGCCGTCCTCGCCGAGCGTCACCATCATGGCGGTGGTGATGCCGGGGATTTCGCGCAGTTCGTCCGAGACACCCAGCGCCTTGCGCTTCTCGTCATGCTCGGCCTCGATCTTTTCGAGATATTCGCGAGCACGGGTCTGGATTTCGGAAGCGGTGTCGTCGTCGAAGCCGTCGATCGAGGCGATCTCGCCGGCGTCGACATAGGCGACTTCCTCGACGCTGGTGAAGCCTTCGGAGGCCAGCACCTGGCCGACCATCTCGTCGACATCGAGGGCTTCCATGAACAGCGCCGAGCGCTCGACGAATTCCTTCTGGCGGCGCTCGGACTCCTCGGCCTCGGTCAGGATATCGATATCCCAGCCGGTGAGCTGCGAGGCGAGACGCACGTTCTGGCCGCGGCGGCCGATGGCCAGCGACAGCTGATCGTCGGGAACCACCACTTCGATGCGCTCGGCGTCCTCGTCGAGCACAACCTTGGCGACTTCCGCCGGCTGCAGCGCATTGACGATGAAGGAGGCGGCCGAGGGCGACCACGGAATGATGTCGATCTTCTCGCCCTGCAGTTCGCCGACGACGGCCTGGACACGGCTGCCGCGCATGCCGACGCAGGCGCCGACCGGATCGATCGAGCTGTCACGCGAGATGACGGCGATCTTGGCGCGCGAGCCCGGATCGCGGGCAACCGACTTGATCTCGATGATGCCGTCATAGATTTCCGGCACTTCCATGGTGAAGAGCTTGGCCATGAACTGCGGATGCGTGCGCGACAGGAAGATCTGCGGACCGCGCTGCTCGCGGCGCACATCGTAGACATAGGCGCGGACGCGGTCGCCATACTTGTAGTTTTCGCGCGGGATCAGCTCGTCGCGGCGGATGATGGCCTCGCCACGGCCGAGATCGACGATGACGTTACCATACTCGACGCGCTTGACGGTGCCGTTGACGATCTCGCCGATGCGGTCCTTGTATTCGTCGTACTGACGGTCGCGCTCGGCCTCGCGCACCTTCTGCACGATGACCTGCTTGGCCGACTGGGCGGCGATGCGGCCGAAATCCATCGGCGGCAGCTGTTCGGCGATGAAATCGCCGAGCTGGGCGTCGGGATTGCGCTCACGGGCCGAGGAAATGGCGATCTGCGTGGCATAGTCGTCGACCTTTTCGACCACTTCCATCAGCCGCTGCAGCTTCATCTCGCCGGTGTTCGGGTTGATGTCGGCGCGGATGTTGGTCTCCTGGCCATAACGCGAACGCGCCGCCTTCTGGATCGCATCGGCCATGGCGGCGATAACGATCGACTTGTCGATCGACTTTTCACGCGCGACCGCGTCGGCAATCTGGAGCAGTTCAAGTCTGTTGGCGCTTACAACCATGTTTTTTCTCCCGAGCCTGTTTGCCGGACCTTCTCGCCCGGCAGCTCAATCAACTTTCCTGTTCGTGTTCTTCCGTAGCGTCCGCTTCCGCACCCTCTGGCACGTCGTCGTCCGGCTCGCCGCGTCGTTTCTTGGCTTCCTTGCGCGCCCTGTTGTCCTTCGACAACGCGTCGCGGATGAGGTCGTCGGTCAGGACCAGGCGTGCCTCGGCGATCGTGTCGTAAGGCACACGCACCGTCGGCTCCTCGCCATAGGCCGCCTTGTCGCGCTCGATCAGCACGTCATTTTCGCCGGCCTCGGCAATCTTGCCCTTGAAACGCTTGCGATCGGCGACGACGACCGATGTCTCCATCTTCACCAGATGGCCGGTCCACGCCGTGAAATCCGACTTGCGGACCAGCGGCCGGTCGATGCCGGGAGAGGAAACTTCGAGATGGTATGCTTTCTCGATCGGATCATCGACATCGAGCGCCGGCGACACCGCGCGGCTGACCTCTTCGCAATCCTCGACGGTCATGGTGCCGTCCTCGCGCTCGGCCATGACCTGCAGCGTCAGCCCGTTCTGGCCGGACAGACGCACACGCACCAGACGAAAGCCGATGCCGCGCAGCACCGGCTGAATGATCAGCGCGATGCGCGCATCGATGCCGCTTTCGCGGATGATGCGGTCGTCACCTTCGCTTGCCGTCGCAGTCATCAATTACCTGTCGTTCGTTTCAAACCTATCGGCAGGTAATAAAAAAGAGCGGGACCGGGTGGACCCACTCTTCGTCATACCGACCAAGAATTTGAGGCTGATATAAACGAACACTGCCCGTGTTTCAAGCCCGCCGTGGCAAACCGACGAGGTGTCACGCCGCCGCGCCAGCGTTGCGTCGGACGCATGGCCTCCATGCAGCCGCACCTCTGTGAGCCTTGATGCCGCATCCCCATCTATAGTGCATCGCACAAATTCAGAGAGATTTCGCAGACGCGAAAGGGCACGACCATGAGCAACCGTAAGATTTTTTCCGCCATAGGCGATCTATTCACGACGTTCGGCAGCGCGGTGGCCGCATCGCGCGCCGTGGAAGCCGGCCGCAAGCCGCGCGCTGACGACCTGCGCAAGCTTGGCATGGATCCGGCTGTCTTCAACCGGATCGGTCGTTTCTGAAAATCCGGCGGGAGGCGCCGTGACACTTATTTCCTGATAAAAGTCAGATAGGCCGGTGGGCGGCCCTCGCGAATGGCCTTCGCCTCGTAACGCGTGCCTGGCCAACCATCGTAAGGGCGATGCCAATCCGCCGCTTCCGTAGCCTGCCATGCGAAGGCGCCATGCGCCCGACAATGAAGCAAGGTCCAGTTGACATACGTATCGATGTCTGACGCGAAGCGGAATTTTGAACCCGGCTTCAGCACATGGGCGAAACGGTCAAGATTGACCGGGCTGACGAAACGCCGCTTCCAATGCTTCTTCTTCGGCCAGGGATCGGGATAGAGAAGGTCTATGCCGTCGAGCGAGGCCGGGGGCAACCAGTCAAGCAGGCGGGTGGCATCATCGTCGTAAACCCTGAGATTGGCCAGCGGCCTCGCCCGCACCGCCATCATCATCTTGGCCATGCCGTTGACGAACGGCTCCACACCGATGAAGCCGACCGTCGGCGTCTCGATTGCGCGATGCAGAAGATGCTCGCCGCCGCCAAAGCCGATTTCGAGCCGAACCGCCGAAATATCCGCCGCAAACAGAGTGCGCAGATCCGACGGCGCTTCGGCCGTCAGATCGAGCCGGTAGGCGCCTAGCCCGCTTTCCAGGGCCGCCGCCTGCTGCGGGCGAACGGGCTTGCCGCGTCGACGACCGAAGAAGGCTTCGGTCGTACGGCTTGGCCTGTTTTCAGGGCTCATCTGGTTGGCGCGAGGTCTGTCGCGGCTCAGGCCGCGACAGCATCCTTGAGCGCCTTGGCGAGATCGGTCTTCTCCCAGGAGAAAGACCCGTCACGGCCGGCCTTGCGGCCGAAATGACCGTAGGACGACGTCTTGGCGTAGATCGGCTTGTTGAGGTCGAGATGCCGGCGGATGCCGGATGGTGACAGGTCCATCACGCTGCGCAGCGCTTCCTCGAGCTTTGCCTCGTCGACCTTGCCGGTACCGTGCAGGTCGACGTAGACCGACAGCGGCTGGGCCACACCAATGGCGTAGGAAAGCTGGATGGTGCAGCGGTCGGCAAGCTTCGCCGCCACGACATTCTTGGCCAGGTAGCGCGCCGCATAGGCGGCCGAACGGTCGACCTTGGTGGTATCCTTGCCGGAGAACGCGCCGCCGCCATGCGGTGCCGCGCCGCCATAGGTGTCGACGATGATCTTGCGGCCGGTGAGGCCGGCATCACCGTCCGGGCCGCCGATGACGAACTTGCCGGTCGGGTTGATGTACCACATGCAATCGTCGGCAATCTTGAGATCACCAAGCGCCTCGCGGATATAGGGTTCGACGACCTTGCGGACTTTCTTGGAATCCCAGGTCGCATCGAGATGCTGTGTCGACAGCACGATCTGCGTTGCCTCGGCGGCCTTGCCGTCGATGTAGCGGACGGTGACCTGGCTCTTGGCGTCCGGTCCGAGCTTGCCGGCCTCGCCGTTGTTTTCGTGACGGGCGGCGGCCAGCAATTCGAGGATCTTGTGGCTGTAGTAGATCGGCGCCGGCATCAGGTCCGGTGTCTCGCGGCAGGCATAGCCGAACATGATGCCCTGGTCGCCGGCACCTTCCTCGCCCTGGCGGTCGGCGGCGTTGTCGACGCCCTGGCCGATATCCGGCGACTGGCCGTGCAGGAGAACCTCGATCTTGGCTGTCTTCCAGTGGAAGCCGGCCTGCTCGTAGCCGATCTCGCGGATCGCCTTGCGGGCGACGGATTTGAACTTCGCCGGATTCACGACCGGGTGACCGGCCGCGTCCTTGAGGATATTGCCTGCCTTGTCCTTCTTCAGCAGCGTCTCGGGGACGCGCACTTCGCCGGCGATGACGACACGGTTGGTGGTCGCCAGCGTCTCGCAGGCGACACGCACTTTCCATGGGTCCATGCCGGTCTTCTTGGCCTCACGATAAACCAGATCGACAATTTCGTCGGAGATCCGGTCACAGACTTTGTCGGGATGGCCCTCGGCAACGGACTCCGAGGTAAAGAAGTAATTCTGCCGCGTCACGGGTGTCCCCTCTTGAAAAACGATCGGCAGGCTGCCGATTTTGGCGCGCCACGTGTTAGCGGGGCAAAGCGCCGCTCGTCAAGCGTTGCCGCCATTCTGGCACGACTGTCGATGTCAATATCTTGTGCCACCGGCGGCGGATGCCGCCGGTGGCAGGCGCATTGAGCGTCAGTCGAGGTCGTCCGCGGCGAGCGACTTCACCAGATCGATGATCCTGCGGCGTACCTTGACGTCGGCGATCTTGACGAAGGCCCGGTTGAGTTGAAGGCCTTCGGGACTGCCGCAGAATTCCACGGCGAAAGCCATCGACGCATCCTCGGCAAAGCCACGATTGGCCGTGGGCTCCTGGCCCGGCGCATCCTCGAAAAAGAAGGCGACGGGCACGCCGAGTATGGAGGCAATCGCCTGCAGGCGGCTGGCGCCGACGCGGTTGGTGCCCTTTTCATATTTCTGGATCTGTTGAAATGTGATGCCGAGATTCTCGCCCAGCTTCTCCTGGCTCATTCCGAGCATGTTGCGCCGAAGCCGGACGCGACTTCCAACGTGGATGTCGATGGGATTCGGTTTTTTCTTGTTTTCTTCTGTCATATTTTCCTCGCCGAATTTTTTCGGCTTTGTGATTTTTTTTCCACCCAAACAAAGCCGGGGCGACTGCCCCAACAGAACGATCCACCGGCTTTGAGAATTTTTCAGGCAGTACAGTATGAGTTTCTAATGTGTCGACTGTCAATTCACCCGTAGCCTTTGCCTTACGTTCAGCAGCACCCCCACCACCGCAAACAGCAACATGATCAGCATTCCGTTAATGCGCCGCTGGCCCGAGGAAACGACCGTCTGTCCGGAAATCGGCACCTTCACATCGATGGCGCCGCGCGCGTCGATCGCCAGCGCATCGACGATGCGTCCGTGTGGATCGACGACGGCCGAAATGCCGTTGTTGGCAGCACGCAGCAAGGGCAATCCATTCTCCACCGCGCGAATCTGGGCTTGTCTGAAATGCTGATAAGGTCCTGGCGTGTCCCCAAACCAGGCATCATTGGTAACGTTCACAATAAGCTGCGCTGACGGAGCGTCAACCGCCACAAGATCCGGAAAGATCACCTCATAACAAATAAATGGCAGGGCTCGGATGCCGCCAGGCAGCGTGATGGCGTGCCGCTCGTTGCCGGCTGCGAACGTCACCGGCCCAGCAACAAGCTGTGCGATGCCGAAACGGTTGAGCAGGTCGGCGAAAGGCAGGTATTCGCCGAACGGCACCAGATGGACCTTATCGACGGCATCGGTGATTTCGCCCTTGTCGTCGATCGCCACCACGGAATTGTAATAACGGCTGTCGGCGGCCGCGGAGCCGCCTTCCTCGCGAACGACGCCGGCGATCAGCATCTGGCCATCGGCCAGCATGTCGCCCAGCGCCGTCAGCGCATCTGGACGCTCGGTGAAGAGGAATGGCACCGAGGTTTCCGGCCAAAGAATGAGTTGCGGCTTACCGTGACCGGGGTCCGGCGCCTTGGCGGACAGGCCCAGCAAGGTAGCGAAGATGCGATCGCGCACCGAGGCGTCCCATTTTTCCGACAGGTCGACGGCAGGCTGGACGATGCGGACATCAAGGCTGCGCTGCGCCGGCTTTTCAGGAGCGGCAAGCCTGACATAGCCGAACCCGACATGGGCCGCAGCAAGCAGGATGAACAGCGCCGCGCCCAGGCGAAGATGCCGGCGCGCCGCCAGCAACGCGGGCAGCGAAAAAAGGAACACGGCAAGCGCATTCATACCGATCATGCCGGTCACCGAGACGCTCTGCATCAGGAGAGGCACGGGCATTGCCGCGTAACCGATCGCATTCCAGGGAAAACCGGTGAACAGGAAGCCGCGCAGCCACTCCGTCAGCCCGAAGCCGAAGGCCAAGGCGGCAATGCGGCCGATATCGCTGCTCCACAGCAGGCGGGCAACCATCGTTGCGAAGCCATAGAAAAAGGCGAGAGCGAAGGGAATACCGACCACGGCGAAGGGAAGCGCCCAGGCAAAATCATCGGCCTCGACCAGCAGCGCCGAGCCGATCCACCAGAGACCGGCGAGGAAATAGCCGAAACCGAACCACCAGCCGACGGCGAAGGCCGGCCGCAGGCGCCGGAACAGGCTGCCGGAGGCTTCGCCCGTCGCGCCATCAAGCAGCCAGACCAGCACCGGAAACGAGATGAAGCAGGCTGCGAAGAAATCATAGGGCGCCTGCCCAAGCACCGTCAGCGCTCCGGCAAGAAAGGCCACGAGCGCGCGCCGCCAACCCCAAAGCAGAATTATCCGGCCGGCAAGGCGCTCCATGCATACTTCCGAGTCGCGCGAATCAGGACGCAAGATTTATCAGGCCGCGGCCTGCGCTCCAAACGGCCGATCGGCCGGGATGCCTCGACCGCCGCTCTAAAACGCGCCGCGTCGAAACAGATTCATGCGACACGCTTCAGGTCTTTGTTCTTTATGCATGTCGTTCTGCCAAAACCGAGGTCACTTCTGGGCGACGCCCACTAACGGTGCCAGCCGTCGATGCGCAGGCCACTCAGCCGCTCGGCCTCTTCGCGGGAAACGGAACAGCTGGGCTGAGTGAAGGTCCAGACATGACCCTCGGGATCGCGCGCCCGATACTGGCGTTCGCCGTAGAACTGATCCGCCGGCTCCTGGATTATTTCGGCGCCGCTCGCGCGCGCCTGCTCGCAATGCGCATCCAGCGCGCCCACGAGCCTGACATAGACCGACTGCGTGTTCTTGCCCGACACCGATGCAGGACTCGCGACATAATCGCTCCATTCGGAATCGACGATGATGTAGCAATCGCCGAACCGCATCTCGGAGTGGACGAGCTTTCCCGCGGCATCGGTCACCACCATGCTGGGCTCAAAGCCGAAAGCCGCTTCGAGCCATGCCAGCGCTGCGCGGGGATCCCTGTAGAAGACGCCGGAACCCAGACTTGCGTGCCTGAACGGGTCGTCGATCGTCATCGAGAGCCGAACCGTTCAGGCTTGTTCGGTGCGCGCCGTGGCCCGCCGGCGGCGCTCGCCCTTCTGGCTCTGCACGATGCGCACGCGCTTGACGCGGCGCGGATCTGCATCGAGCACATGGAACTCGAAGCCCGGAATGGCCTGTACCACCTCGCCACGCGTCGGCACGCGACCGAGCGTGTTGAAGATCATGCCGCCAATGGTGTCGACATACTCGCCGTGCTCGCCTGCCGCGAAGTCCTCGCCGATCATCTTGGCGACGTCGTCGATCTCGGCCTTGCCGTCGACGATGAACACGCCGTCCCCGGCCTGGGTGATCATCGGCTCATCATCGTCATGCTCGTCCTCGATGTCGCCGACGACCATCTCGACAATATCCTCGAGCGACACAAGTCCGTCGGTGCCGCCATATTCGTCGATGACCAGCGCCATCTGCGTGCGCGTCGTCTGCATGCGGCCCATCAGGTCGGAAGCAAGCATCGATGGTGGCACGAACAGAACCTGGCGGATCAGATTGAGCTCGCCGATGGTGCGTGCGAGGTCGACCTGAGCGAGATCCAGTTGCGTGGCGACGGGGGTCTTTCTGGTCGTGCGGCCCTTCTTGACGCGCGCGAGCTTGGTGATGTGGGCCAGCACGTCGCGGATATGGACCATGCCGCGCGGATCGTCGAGCGTCTCGGAATAGACCGGCATGCGGGAATGGCCGGACTGCTCGAAGGTGCCCAAGAGGTCGCCGAGCGTTGTGGCGATCTCGACCGCCTCGATGTCGGCGCGCGGCACCATGACGTCCTCGACGCGCACCTCGCGCAGCCGCAGGATGTTGTTGAGCATGGCGCGCTCGCCAGGCGAGAAGGATTCGACGTCGCTAGCCGTCTCGGCCAGCGCGCCGGCGATTTCCTCACGCAGGCTGGTGCCGTTGCGTTGCCTGAACAGGCCCAAAACGCGGTCGAACAGGGAGGGGCCGGCAGGCGAAGACTCGCCGGCAGCGCTGCCGGTGTTGGCAACACCAGGGGTAATGGTACTCGGACTTGATCCCTCTTCCGACGTATCGGAAGCCTTGGGCGCACTGCCGGCGTCGGGGCGGGCGGCAGTCTCTGGTTTGTCGTTCATCGTCGTCCGGTCAATTGTCAGATGTAGTTACGCGTAGGGATCGGGAATGGCAAGCCTTGCAAGGGCTGCGCGCTCGATGGCTTCCATCGCCTCGGCCTCGGCGTCGGTCTCGTGATCATAGCCCAGCAAATGCAGCAGGCCATGGACGACGAGATGGGTGATATGGTTCTCCAGGGGCTTGTCTTCCAGTGCCGCCTCGCGCGTCACTGTCTCGGCGGCAAGCACGATATCGCCCAGCATCGGCGGCAGTGGGCCGCCGGGCACGGGCGGAAAAGCCGGGAAAGACAGGACGTTGGTGGGTTTGTCCTTGCCGCGCCAGCCGGCATTGAGCGTACGGATATGGGCGTCGTCGGAAAAAACGACGCTGAGCTCGGAACGACCAGCCACGCCGGTCTCGGCGAAAGCAGCATCAACCGCCCGATCGACCAGCCGCGTCAGGCTTGCCTCATCGGGCCAGTCGCCCGCTTCGACCGATATATCGATGTCGACGGACACCGAAGGGCTCCCGTCGCCGGATAAATTGTCCTCAGGCATGAAGCCGCATCGCTGAAATCAATTCTCCGCGCCGAGGCCCCGCGCCAGTTTGGCATCGCGGTCATAGGCCCTGACGATCTCCGCCACCAGCGGATGGCGAACGACGTCGACATCGTTGAAGCGCACGGTTACCGCGCCGGCCACGCCGTCGAGGACACGCAAGGCCTCGACCAAGCCCGATTTGGTGCTCGGAGGAAGGTCGATCTGGGTCGGATCGCCGGTGACAATCATGCGCGAGTTCTCGCCAAGACGCGTCAGGAACATCTTCATCTGCATCGGCGTGGTGTTCTGCGCCTCGTCGAGGATAACAGCGGCATGCGCCAAGGTACGGCCGCGCATGAAGGCAAGAGGTGCGATTTCGATGACTTCGGCGGCAATGGCGCGCTCGACCTTGTCGGCCGGCATCATGTCGTAAAGCGCATCGTAGAGCGGCCGCAGATAAGGATCGACCTTCTCCTTCATGTCGCCGGGCAGGAAGCCCAGCCGCTCGCCGGCCTCGACGGCCGGCCGCGACAGAATGATGCGCTCGACCATGCCGCGCTCGAGCAGCATCGCCGCATGCGCCACCGCCAGATAGGTCTTGCCGGTGCCGGCCGGACCGATGCCGAATACCAGTTCGGAGCGCTCGAGCGCCCGCATATAGGCGTCCTGGTTCAACGAGCGGGCATAGATGGTCTTCTTGCGGGTGGCGATCTGGGCGGCGGAGACCTTGCCCTTGCGCTCCAGCGTCGGCAGCGTCAGCTGATCGTCGGCGGCGACCGCCATGCGCACGGCACCGTCGACATCGGACTGGCCGATATCGACGCCTTTCTGCAGAATCCCGTAGAGATTGTCCAAGGCGCGGCGTGCCTGCTCGGCGGCCGAAGCTGACCCCTTGATGGTCAGCTGGTTGCCGCGCGAGCGGATATCGACGCCGAGCTTCTGCTCGAGCCGGGCGAGGTTCTCGTCGAACTGACCGTAAAGGGCGCTGGCAAGCTTGTTGTTGTCGAAAGTCAGAACGATGTGCGCCATGTCAGAAGCCCCAGATGCCGGTACCGGGGGCAGGTTCTTCAGCTCTGCTGCGCTCAACCGTCTCTCCTCATCTGCCGAGGTCTGTGGCTATGCATGTCGTGTCCCAGAACCGGGATCACTTTTGAGCGACATGCATCAGGCCAACTCGGCGAACAGGCTGTTGTAGCCCGTCTTCGTGATTCGCACCTGGATAATGTCACCGATTTCGCCGGCCTTTTCATCAACAATAACGGGCTGCAGCCAAGGTGAGCGGCCGACCTTCTGACCAGCCTGGCGGCCAGGCTTCTCGATCAGCGTGTCGATGGTGCTGCCGACAAGGCTCAAGCCGAAATCCTGCTGCTGTTTCAGCAGCAGTGCCTGCAGGCGCTGCAAGCGCTCGTCCTTGATCGTTTCCGGCACATGATCAGGCATGTCGGCGCCCGGCGTGCCCGGGCGCGGCGAATATTTGAACGAGAAGGCCGAAGCGTAGTTCACCTGGCGCACCAGTTCCATGGTCGCCTCGAAATCGGCTTCCGTCTCGCCGGGGAAGCCGACGATGAAGTCACCGGACAAGGCGATATCGGGGCGCGCGGCGCGGATGCGATCGAGCAACGCCAGATAATCCCTGGCCGTGTGCCTGCGGTTCATCAATTTCAGGATGCGGTCGGAGCCCGATTGCACCGGCAGATGCAGATAAGGCATCAGCGACGGCAGGTCGCGGTGGGCCGCGATCAGTTCGTCATCCATGTCGCGCGGGTGGCTGGTGGTGTAGCGCAGCCGGGCCAGGCCGGGGATTTCAGCCAGCCGGAACAGCAGCCGGCCAAGGCCCCACTCCTCGCCGTTCCCGCCCTGGCCGTGCCAGGCATTGACGTTCTGGCCAAGCAGCGTCACCTCACGCACGCCAGCTTCGGCCAGGCGCTCGGCTTCCGCGACGATCTGCGCCACCGGCCGCGAAACTTCCGAGCCCCTGGTATAGGGCACGACGCAGAAGGTGCAGAACTTGTCGCAGCCTTCCTGCACGGTGAGGAAGGCGGTGACACCGCGCTTGATCACCTCGGCGCGCTTGGGCTGTGGCAGGTGTTCGAACTTGTCCTCGATGGCGTAGTCGGTCTCGACGATCTTCTCGCCGCCGCGCACTCTAGCCAGCACGTCGGGCAGGCGGTGATAGGTCTGCGGCCCGATAACAAGGTCGACGGCCGGCGAACGCCTGATGATCTCCGCACCCTCGGCCTGCGCCACGCAGCCGGCGACACCGATCAGCAGTTCGCGGCCGGCAATGGCGCGCTCCGCCTTCATGTCGCGGATGCGGCCGAGCTCGGAATAGACCTTTTCGGCCGCCTTCTCCCTGATATGGCAGGTGTTGAGCAGCACCAGATCGGCCTCGCCGATGGCATCGGTCGCGGTATAGCCGTCGGCGGCCAGCGCGTCGGTCATGCGCTGGGAGTCATAGACGTTCATCTGGCAGCCATAGGTCTTGATGAAGACCTTCTTCGCTGCCGTGGCGAGCGATGCCGGCTGTCCGGCCACCGTGCCGATGTCGTCGCTTTCAATCGTGTTCAAGTCCATCCGGCGGCTTCTAACGCCTTTCCGTGACAAAAAACAGACGATTCTCGGCGTGCGCCCCCAAGGCGCATGTCGGGGCTAGCGGCTTGGGCGCGGATCGGCGAGTGCCGCCTGCATCATCCCGCGCACATGGCTTTCCATCAGCTTCGACGTTTCCTTGCGGTTCGAACCCTTCGCAAAGGCGACCGGTTCGCCGAAATGCACTTCGACGTCGAGCGCGCCTTCCGCCATCAGCACCTTGAGATGCGGCATCAGATCCTCGTCGCCGATCCAGGCCGCGATCGGGCGGTGCCGACGGCCGAGCGGCACGCCATGCAGGCGCGTGTAGGCGATCGCCACCGGCTGGATAAACACCTGCTCGGCCGCTCCCTCCGAAATCGCCATCGAGGCAGCGCCGAACAGCGTGCTCTTGAATGGCAGGACAACGTTGCCGTCACCGGTCGACCCCTCGGCGAACAGCACCATGGCGTCGCCCTTGGCCATGCGGCTGGCGATCTCGCTTGCCTGGTCGCCGGAGGAACGCTTGCGCTCGCGCTCGATGAAGACGGTGCGCTGCAGCTTGGACAGCATGCCGATCAGCGGCCAGCCTTCCATATCGGCCCTGGCGATGAACTTCACATCGGCAAAAGAGCCCAGCGCCATGATGTCGGTCCAGGAGATGTGGTTCGAGGCAACGAGCAACGGGCGCTTGGCCGACAGGCCCCCTTTGACATGGACGCGCATGCCGAGCGCCCTGAGGACAAGCCTGTGCCAGATCTTGAGGATGAAGGTTTCCGGCCACCAGCCGGTCTTCATCGACAGGATCTGCAGCGGCACCAGGACCAGCGAACCGGCGACGACAAGGCCCAGGGCCAGGAAAATCCTGATTTTTCCGATCATGCTGTCCTGATCCTGCCATTACAGCGCCGCGCGTTCTCTTGGACGCGCAAAGGACGCCGTAATGCTTTAATTTCGACGCACGATCCTTTCCGAAAATCGGAACCGATTTTCGGGGTCATGCGGCGTCTGGCTAGCGAAGATCGCGGCGCATGACAAGCGCGCCGGTCGGCCCGCGATCGGGCGACTTGTAATAGTCCGGGCGCTTGCCGACTTCGCGGAAGCCCAGCCGACGGTACAGGGCGATCGCGGCGACGTTGGTCTCGTCTACCTCCAGGAACAGCGCTTCGGCGCGTTGCACATGCAGTTCGCGCAACACGGCGTCCATCAACTGCCAGCCCAATCCCTGGCGGCGATGGGATCGCGCCACCGCGACAGTCAGGATCTCGCCCTCGCCGGCGGCCAGCCGGGCCAGCACGAAGCCGACGGGTGGCTTGGCACCCTGCCCGGTTTCGCGCGCGGCATAACCGAACACGGTGTCCTGTCCGAGCAAAGCGGCGAACTCGCCATCGGTCCACGGGCGGACAAAGTCCTCGCGATGCAGCAACGAGACCGCAGGGCTGTCGGTGATCCTGAGCGGTTCGAGTGCATAGTCCCGGCGCCGCGGCTGTAAGAAAGGTATGCGCATTAATTTTGTTGCCTTGAAAGAATAAATCCGGCTTGCGGCTTTGCATCGGCGCCGCGCAGGTAAAGTGGTTTTGGCCTTTCACCCTCGCCTTTGGCGACGGCGAGACGGGCGTATGTGATGATGTCGGCGGTGGCCGTCCGAGGCCCGATGTCGGAAATCCGACCCGCCGATGCGGCGATCTGCACCGCCGCGGTGCCGGCAAGCACCGCAAGGTTCTCCACCGCCAGGGCAGTGGCTTCCGACAATGTGGTCACCGCTGGACCGTAAGCCAAACCTGACATTTCGTCGTAGAGCGCGGCATGGATTTCCTCGCGACCGGCATCAAGCGCCGCCAGCACGGCACGGCCGGGAAATGCCGCTGCCGCCTCGGCGGCCAGTGCCTCGAGCGTCGTCACCCCGATCGCCGGGATTTTCAGCGCCAGCGCCAGGCCGCGCGCGGTCGACACGCCGACGCGCAGACCGGTGAAGGACCCTGGGCCGACAGAGACGGCAATGGCGCCAAGGCCGGGATAGTCGGTCGCGCCCGCCTTCAGCGCCTCGGCGATGACGGCCATCAGGTGCTCGGCATGGCCCTTGCCGAGATCGAGCACCACGCGGCCAAGCTCCCGCCCGGCCGCCGCGTCGTAGACGCAGGCGGCGCAGAGGCTGGCGGCACAGTCGATGGCAAGCACTTTCATGAAACGACCGGTTCCGAAAAACAACTTCCCTGTGCCCGCCAAGGCGCGCCACCGCAAGCATAATTTGTCAAGCGGCTTCGCTTCCGCCAGGGCGCCGTCAAACCTGTTCGATGCGCAGCATGTGGTTGTCCCAGACATAGTCCGGTTCCGACCGTGTCACGCCGCTGCCCTCGATGATCTCGCCGGCGCCGGTGGTTGCCATGAAGCCAGATCCGTCCGGCGCCAGGCCGCAGACCTCGACCAGCGCACTGGTCGAGACCACCCTGCCGCTCGCCACGTCGATCACGGCAAGCGAATTGCCTTCCGGCGACGAGACGGCGACGGTGCCGGCTAAAGGATTGGCGGCGACCGAGCCTATGTAGTTGCGAAAGCCGGACAGCACGTCCGGCGACATGTCGAGCAACTGCAAATCCTTGCCGCGCGCGGCGCGACCAACCAGCAGCGGACGATCGGTGCCCGGCCCCCTATACTGACAGCCGAACCAGATGGTGCCGGCCTGGTCGGTGTCCATATGGCGGATCGACAGTTGGTGCAAGGAAGCCGCCAATTCATGCTTCTCGATCAGGTCGCCGGTGACACGATCGATCAGCACGTAGGACGGCTTCATGGTGGCGATGTTGAGTTCCGCGCGGCCATAATCGGGATGGGTCTCGATGCCGCCATTGGCGACCGCGATCGTCCTGCCATCGCCCAGCAGCAGAAGCTCGTGCGGACCCATGCCGTAAGTCGGGAATTCACCGATGCGGATGAACTTCGCCCGCGCGTCGTAGATGCCGACGACGCCGGCGGCGTTGTCGAAGTCGTTCTCGGTGGCATAGAGCAGGGCGCCGTCGGGCGAGAACACCCCATGGCCGAAGAAATGCCGGCCGGTGACGCTGGCGATGGTCAGCGGGGCGTCGCGCCCGCTGTGATCGAAAACCACGGCGAAGGTGCCGGGCTGGCGGGCGAAGACCACCGAGCGCTTCGAGATGGGATCGAAAGTGACATCATGGCCGCGATCGGGCAGGTCGATCGCATGCAGCACCTTGCCGGCCTCGGACAGGACGGCGGCGCCAAAACTGCCGTCACGCTTGACGAAAGCGGTGGCGAAGACGGCGTCGGCAGCGAGCGTCCTTGCCCAGGCGGACGGCGTCATCGCAACGGCAAAGCCGATGCCCGCGGCTCTCAGGAAATCCCGACGATCGATCAGCGGCGTTTTCAAGGATCAATCTCCATCGAGCGACGAAAAGCCTGCGGTCAGGCCGAATTCGGCGGTCAGCCGGGTACCGATCAGGGTCGAGAGGCTGGAGGTGATCAGGGCGAAATGCTCGAGTTTTTCGCGCAGTGCCGGGTCCGCGAGCGCCTTGTCGATCGGACCCGAGACGGATTTCGCGGTGGCGACACCGTTGACCAGCTGGATATGGATCGACTCCGCTATCCAGCGCGCATCGGGCGACAGCGCATCGCCAAGTTTGGAGGCCTGGAACAGCGCATCGATGCCGGCGAGATTTCCCGCCAGCGAATTGGTGGTGTTTTGCGAACGCCAGTAGATCGCCTGCTTCGGCTTGTCCGCCTCGGGCTTGCCGCCAAGGAAACCTTTCAGGCGGACATCCCGGACCATCTCCAGCTCGTTGATGAAGACACCGACCAGTTCGGTCACCGCTTCGTTGCCGTCGCGGTAGAGCGCGTTCTGCGGCCCGGGATTGGACCAGAGTGCGGCAAAACCGTCCGGCTTGTTCCAGGCTGCGCTAACCTCGCCAGCCATGGTTTCGATATTGCCGGCAACCGCCGCTCCATAGGCGCAGCGATAGGGATCATCCTTACCCGTCAGCGCATCGGCGCCGTCGCCGAAAAGCACGAACTCCAGCGCGCCGAGCCCCTGCATGGCGACGCTCTTGCCGGCAAGCTGTGCCGGATCGGTGGCCGCCGGATCCTTGTCCGACAAGGCCGCCTGCACCTGTTTGAGGCCGATGCTCTTGCGGTCCGGCCAGAACAGCATGCGCTCCAGACGATTGTTCTCCTTGATCGGTCCAAAACCGATGATCTCGGCAGATGACCAGGCATGGACCGTGGCGGAAAACTCGGTCCGCGCCGCGTCGAGCTCGCCTTGAGAAGGCGCCTTGCAGAGCTTTTGCATCGCCTTCGTCAAGGTTTCGGCATGCTGGTGCAAATCGGCATAGGCCGGGCGGACGAAGCCGTCGATCGCCTGCTGGATGATGTCGGAGGCCTTCACCGCCGCCGATGCCGGGAAAACGCCCAGCAGAACCAGCGGAAGAACGAGAACCAGCGCGGAACGCTTCAGCATCAAAGTGACTCCAGGAATTTGAGCAGCGCATCGCGCTCGGCCGCATTGGCGGCGGTGAAGCGGTCGCGCGCCTTCTGCGCCTCGCCACCATGCCACAGGATCGCCTCGGTCAGGCTGCGCGCGCGCCCATCATGCAGAAAGAAGGAATTGCCGTTGACGGTCTCGGTGAGGCCGATGCCCCACAGCGGCGGGGTGCGCCATTCACTGCCCGTCGCATCGCCTACCGCCTGGCCGTCAGCCAGGCCAGGACCCATGTCGTGCAGCAGGAAGTCGGAATAGGGCCAGACCAGCTGGAAGGCCTGCGCCTTGTTGGGCGCATCGCGGCGGGTGACGAATTTCGGCGTGTGACAGGAAACGCAGCCGATTGCATAGAAGACCTTCTTGCCGGCGAGCACATCAGGCGCAGCGAGATCGCGGCGTGCCGGCACGGCCAGGTTCTGCGAATAGAAGGTGACGAGATCCATCACCGGCGTCGGCGCCTCGACCGGACCGAGGCGCGCCTGCACGCCATTCGGCATTGCGAGGCATTCTGCCTGCGCCGCGGTGCAGTCGCCCCAATGTCTTGGTTCTTCCGGCGTCGAAATGCCGATGTCGCCGGCAAAGGCATCCGCGGCCTGCTGCCGGATCGATGCGGTCTGCGCCTTCCAGCCGAAACGGCCAAGCGTCAACTCGCCGCTCGGACCGTCGAGCACGATGTTGGGCCTGCCGGAAATGCCGTCATTGTCGCGGTCGTCCGGATCGGCGTGGGACAGAATGTCCGCCGGCGCGATCTGCTCGATCAAGCCAAGGCCGATCATCGGCGGCGTCAGACGCGGCGACAGCGTGGTATGCGGATCGAGCGGCCCATAGGCGAGATCGGTGACGGAATAATCGGGCTTGCGCAGGGAAACCACGGTGCCATCCGTCAGTTCCACCTTACGTTCCTGATAGTCGACGCGCATCCGGCCTTCGCCGCGCAGGCCGGGCACCGCCAGCTCCTGCAACTGCGTGCCGTAGACCGGGTCGGGAAAATTGAGCCGTTGGCGGTTGGCGATCGCCGCTTTTTCCTCGGCGCTGCCGGCGTCCCGCGCCAGGCGCAGGAACATCGAGGTGGTGCCGGTATCGCCTTGCGGCGGACGACCGCGGCCGTCCTTCAGATGGCAGTTCTGGCAGGCGCGCTCGTTGAACAGCGGACCAAGCCCGTCCGACGCCTGCGTCGAGGATGGCGACGAGACCCAGTTCTTGCGGAACAAGGCGTTGCCGAGCTTGAAAGTGCCCTCTTCCTCGAAGGTGATGTTGGCCGAGGATTGCGAGAAGGCGTCGCGGCTGACGTCCTTCTCGGACGTGCCGGCGCCACCTTGCATCAGCTCGAACGGCTCGGGTTTGGAGAAATCCGTGGTCGGCCTGGTGACGGCGGTGACCCGCGTCTGATCCCGGACATCGAGGTCGCCGCGCGTGGTGGCAAGGCCGGCTGGCTGAAGGTCACCCGCAATCGCGGACGATGTTAGTGCCAGGACAAGAATGGTAGAGCGCCGACAAGCCGGTCCGGCTGGTCTTTTCGGGAGAAGCGGCGAGCCGGCGGCCCGCCGCGAGCGGCGCAGGAATTCTAAGAGGCGCCGCATTCCCGCATGCCTTTACTCCGCCTCGTTGGCCGAGTCGGCGTTGAGCTGGCCGTACTTCTCCTCGCCGATCGAGGCGAGCAGGTCGAGCTGCGTCTCGAGAAAGTCGATGTGACCTTCCTCGTCGGCCAGCAGATCCTCGAACAGTTTCATCGTTACGTAATCGCCCACCTCGTGGCAGATCTCGCGCGAACGCTTGTAGGCAGTGCGCGCGTCATATTCGCCGGCGAGGTCGGATTCGAGCACTTCCTTGACGTTCTGCCCGATGCGCAGCGGCGCCACGGACTGCAGGTTCGGATGGCCTTCAAGGAAGATGATGCGCGCGATGAGCTTGTCGGCGTGGTGCATCTCCTCGATCGATTCGGCCCGCTCCTTCTTTGCCAGCTTGGTGTATCCCCAATCCTCCAGCAGACGGAAATGCACCCAATATTGGTTGACGGCTCCAAGCTCCAGAAAAAGAGCCTCGTTAAGCCGCTCGATGATCTGACTTTCGCCCTTCATGGGTTCTGCTCCCGTATTGGATGCGCAGGCCTCTGACGCGATCCAGATGTGAAACGACATCCACGCCGCTCGCCTCCGAGCGGGCGTGGTAATTTTCGGTGACCCGAATGATCGTTTCCACCACATTTGGGAAGCAGCCGCAACAGCGACCGCGCTTTTGCATCGAGTGATAGATCTTTGCCGGCACGATAAGTTGCCAAGGGTCCTGGTCCAGCAGCCCGATGATCGTCTGCTCGATCTCCCTCTCCGTGATGATATTGCAATGGCAGATCAGCATTTACAGTGCTCGGATGGCTGACGGCGCCTTCCGCGCCGTGTGGCTTGATTGGTCCCGGAGCCCTTTCCGGAGCCAATTGTCAGGCTCCGGAACCACGCACCAGGTTCGGTCTTACTTGAACACCTTGTCGGGCGCGTCGAGGCTGTCGGACCCTTCGAAGGCGATGGCGTTGAGTTTCAGCGAGCCAACGGCACGTTCGATCGACTTGGTCTGGTCGACCAACGCGTCGATCGCCGCCTGCACGGTGGCGTTGCCTTCCTTGTTTCCTTCAGCGATCTGCTGGTCATAGGCCTCACCGGCCTCGGCCCGCGTCTTGATCGCCTCCATCTTGGCGACGGTCACATCGAGCTTGTCGGACAGTTCCTTGTCGATCGCCGGATCGGCAGCCTTGACCATGTCATGCACCGAAGGCCCGGAAACGACAGTGCCGTCGAGCCTGGTATAGCTGGCGACGTAGGCAGCACGGATGCCGATCGCGTCATAGAGATGCGAATTGTAGGTGTTGTCGGAGAAGCAGTCGTGCTCCTCCTCCGGGTCGTGCAGCAGCAGGCCGAGCTTCATGCGCTCACCGGCCAGTTCACCATAGGACAGCGAGCCCATGCCGGTGAAGATGACCGAGATCGCGGTGTTCGGCTCTTCATCGATGAGGGCCTTGCGCGCGGCGCCGTCCTCCTTCCAGTTGCCGACCATTTCCTGCAGGTCCGAAACCAGAAGCGTGCTGGCCGACTTCAAATACTCGGCACGGCGGTCGCAATTGCCGCCGGTGCAGTTCTTGAGATCGTAGTCGGTGTAGGGGCGTTCGCCGGCGCCCGGGCCGGTGCCGTGCAGATCCTGGCCCCAGAGCAGGAATTCGATGGCATGATAGCCGGTGGCGACATTGGCCTCGATGCCGCCGGCCTCCTGCAGCGTGCCGGACAGGAATTCCGGCGACAGTTTCGAGGCATCGACCTTCTTGCCGTTGATCTCGATTTCCTTGTTGGCGATCACATTGGCGGTATAGAGCGAATTCGCATCCGATTCGGTGCCGTAGCTCTTGGCGACATAATCGATCAGGCCTTCGTCCAGCGGCCAGGAATTGACCTTGCCTTCCCAATCGTCGACGATCTTGTTGCCGAAGCGGTAGACCTCGGTCTGCTGGTAAGGCACGCGCGATGCCTTCCAGGCGTCGCGAGCGGCCTTGAGCGTGTCAGCGGACGGATTGGCAAGCAGCGCGTCGACCGCCTTGTCGAGGGCCTGGGCCGTGGTCAGCGAATCCTCATACTTGGCAAGCGCGATGTCTGAATAGGTCTTGATGACCGATTTCGCATCGGTTTCCGCCTTGGCCGGCAGCACAAACACCGCCGCCGTCAGCAGTGCCGTGGCGCCAATCGCTGCAAGCCTGCCGCCATATCGTGCTGTCATTATCGCTCTCCAGTTTTTTGGAAATTCTATAAACGGCGCGTGCGGCAGCCGGCGCCAGGCCATGTCGATGCCGTGGGGCGCAAGACTTGCCACGCGATCGCGCGGTTCGGGGAAGAAAGACACCAAAATGCCTCCAATCGAACGGGTTCAAGGCCCAGACATCAAAGGGATGCGCTAACGCGCAGGCTTCCATAAAGCTTCGACGTCCATGGAAGTCAACGAAAATCGTCTGGAAAAGCCAATTGAAACAATAGTTTAGAATTATTCTAAACTACGAATGTCAACTTTACGCCTCGACTGTACCGGCTTTACCGCCGAACTGTACGATTGACAGCCGTCATCCCGGGTGCGACCCGCAAACGCTCTCTTGCGGCGGCGCCAGACAATTGCCACTTGGCCAGACGCCCTAGGATCGAATCGGGATCGGAATGCGATGAAGAACGGTGTGGTCATTGTCGGTGCGGGTCATGCGGGCGTGCAGGCGGCCGCCAGTCTGCGCGAGGACGGCTATGACGGGCCGGTGATCCTCGTCGGCGACGAGAACGAGTTGCCTTACCACAAACCGCCGCTGTCGAAGACCTTCATCAAGGATGCCGAGGCCAAGCCGCAACCCTTGCGTGGCGAGGCCTTTTATACCGGCAACGCGATCGACTACCGGCCGGGCACCCGGATCGAGCGTATCGATGCCGGCCGCCGCAGCCTGGAGATATCAGGCGGCGGCGAACTTGCCTTTGACCATCTGATCCTGGCGACCGGGTCGCGCCCGCGCGTCCTGCCGCTGCCGGGCTCGGACCTGTCCGGCGTTTTGTCGTTGCGTTCGCTGGCCGACGCACGGCTGATCCGGGAGATCAGCGCAAGCAGCGAGGATGTCGTCATCCTTGGCGGCGGTTTTATCGGACTGGAGATCGCCGCGACGCTGCGCGCGGCCGGCCGCACGGTGACCGTGGTGGAAGCGGTCGACCGGCTGCTTGGCCGCGCGGTGGCGCCCGTGGTGGCCAGCCATGTCCGCCAGCGGCTGGAGGCGACCGGCGTACGCATCCTGACCGGCACCTCGATTTCAAGGCTCGAAGGCGAAAACGGCCATGTCGTGGCCGCGATCACCTCGTCAGGCGAAAGGCTGCCGGCGCGCATGGTCATCGTCGGCATCGGCGCAGTGCCAAATGTCGAGCTGGCGCAGGAAGCCGGCCTTGCCATCGCCAACGGCATCCGCGTCGACCACCAGATGCGCAGTTCGGTGCCGGAGATCCTGGCCGTCGGCGACGCCGCCTCCTACCGGCACTGGTTCACCGGCGGCGACGTACGGCTGGAATCGGTACAGAACGCCACCGACCAGGCGCGGCTCGCGGCCCGCACGATCACCGGTCACGCGGACGCCTATTCGGCGGTGCCATGGTTCTGGTCCGATATTGGCGACATGAAGCTGCAGATGGTCGGGTTGACCGCCGGCGGCGACAGCCATGTCGTGCTGGGCGACCTGCCCGACAACAAGTTTTCCATCTATCACTATGCCGGCGACCGGCTGCTCGGCATCGAATCCGTCAACCGCCCCGGCGACCACATGCTTGGCCGCAAGATGCTCGGTGCCGGCTTCTCGCCGACGCCGCAAACGGTCGCCATGGGTCCCGAGGGGCTCAAGGCGGCATTGGCCGCGTTTCAGCAGGACGAGCCGGCAAGGGCCGCGGGCTAGATGCCTCCCCTTGTGGGGAGGGTCGCTGCAAAGCAGCGGGGTGGGGTCAGCGCCAAGCCCCCCACCCGGACCTTCGGTCCGACCTCCCCACGAGGGGGAGGTAGAACGCTCAGGCAACGCAGACTTCGCGGATCGAGCTTTCCAGGATGTCGAGGGCTTCGTTCATGACCTCGTCCTGGATGGTGATAGGCGCCAGGAAGCGGATCACGTTGCCGTAGACGCCGCAGGTCAGCAGGATCAGGCCTTTGTCGAGTGCCTTCAGCCGGATGGCGTTGGCGATCTCCGCCGAGGGCAGGCCCTTCTTGACGTCGTTGAACTCGACCGCGTTCATGAAGCCGAGGCCCCTGATATCGACGATCTCGGGCACGTCGTCGCGAATCGACTGCAGGCGCTGCTTCAGCCGCGCGCCAAGCGTGTTGGCGCGGTCGCACAGCTTTTCGTCCTCGATCACGTCAAGCACGGCGTGAGCCGCGGCGACGCCGATCGGGCTGCCGCCATAGGTGCCGCCGAGGCCACCAGGGCCGGGCGCATCCATGATCTCGGCGCGGCCGGTGACCGCCGACAGCGGGAAGCCGCCGGCGAGACTCTTGGCCATGGTGGTGATGTCGGCAGCGACCTCATGATGATCCATCGCAAACATCTTGCCGGTACGGGCGAAGCCCGTCTGCACTTCGTCAGCGATCAGAAGCATGCCGTGCTGGTCGCAGAGCTTGCGCAGAGCGGTCAGGAGTTCACGGGGCGCGTCGTAGAAGCCGCCCTCACCCTGGACAGGCTCGATGATGATCGCGGCGACGCGGGCCGGATCGACGTCGGCCTTGAACAGCTTGTCGAGCGCGGCAAGCGAATCGGCGACCGAGACACCATGCAGCGCCACTGGGAACGGCACATGGTAGACGTCGCCCGGCATGGCGCCGAAACCGACCTTGTAGGGAACGACCTTGCCGGTCAGCGCCATGCCCATGAAGGTGCGGCCATGGAAGCCGCCGCCAAAGGCGATGACGGCCTGGCGGCCGGTGGCGTTGCGGGCGATCTTGATGGCATTTTCGACCGCCTCGGCGCCGGTGGTGACGAAAATGGTCTTCTTCTCGAACTTGCCGGGCAGCATGGCGTTCAGCCGCTCGGCCAGCCTGACATAGCTCTCATACGGCACGACCTGGTGGCAGGTGTGGGTGAAGCGGTCGAGCTGCGCCTTGACCGCCTCGATCACCCTGGGGTGGCGGTGGCCGGTGTTGACGACGGCGATGCCGGAGGAGAAGTCGATGTAGCGGCGGCCCTCGACATCCCAGATCTCCGAGTTTTCAGCCCGGTCGGCGTAGATTTGCGTGGTCATGCCGACGCCGCGCGAGATCGACTGGTTCTTGCGTTCGGAAATGGCTGAATTCTTCATGATATCCCTCATCGGGCCGGCGCCCATTCTCGTTGATCAGATGTCTTCTGACCTTATTTCATGTTTTCCTCAAGTCGGCACCACCGGATGGCGATTGGGCCTGCGACGAGCAGATCTCCGCCCTTAACCAGTCGGGCGATACAGGTACGAGAACGGTTTCCTTTTTCGGGGGATCGATTATCCTCCGGATATCGGCGAGGCATCGCTGTCAGCGAGCAGCCCGCGGCTGGGGGAGCCCATGAGCAGGAACGCGACATCGTCCGTCTCGCCGCCATCCGTCAAAACCTCCAGCCTCTTGTCTTTTCCCTCGGCAGTCTGCGTCTGCGCAGCCGCCCTGCTGCTGGCCAGTTGCCAGAAGCAGGAAGCGGCGGCCAGGAAACTGCCGGTCATGGTGCGCGCGGAAACGGTGGCGATGGCCGACTACGCACCGAGGACCTCGCTGACCGGGGTGATCGCGGCGCGCACGCTGAACAATCTGTCGTTTCGGGTCGGCGGCCGCGTCGCCGAGCGGTTTGTCGATGTCGGCCAGCATGTCGACCAGGGCGCGGTGCTGGCCCGCATCGATCCACAGGAACAGGAATCCGATCTGCGCTCCGCACAAGCCGATCTCGATGCGGCGCAGGCGCAGTTGACCCAGTCCGCCGCCGCCTTCCAGCGGCAGAAGACGCTGCTCGCCCAAGGCTTCACCACCAGGCGCGATTATGACGCCGCCGACCAGGCGATGAAGGTGGCACAAGGCAGCGTCGATGCCGCGCAGAGCGCATTCGCCAATGCCCAGCAAAACCTCTCCTTCACCGAGCTCAAGGCGGGCGCGCCCGGCGTCATCACCGCCCGCCAGGTCGAAACCGGCCAGG
This sequence comes from Mesorhizobium sp. NZP2298, assembly GCF_013170825.1. Taxonomy (NCBI): domain Bacteria; kingdom Pseudomonadati; phylum Pseudomonadota; class Alphaproteobacteria; order Hyphomicrobiales; family Phyllobacteriaceae; genus Mesorhizobium; species Mesorhizobium sp. NZP2298. Next base: position 46,721 of record NZ_CP033365.1, read on the forward strand.
TGGTGCAAGCGGCGCAAGCCGTCTTCACCGTCGCCGAGGACGGAGACCGTGACGCCGTGTTCAACGTGCAGGAGACGCTGGTCGCCAGGACGCCGGCCTCGCCGGCGGTGACGATCACGCTGTTGGCTGATCCGCAGGTCCGGGCAACAGGCAAGGTGCGCGAAATCTCGCCGGTGGTAGACCAGGCCTCCGGTTCGATCCGGGTCAGGGTCGGCATTCCCGACACGCCGGCCGGCATGCCGCTAGGGGCGGCCGTGATCGGCTCGGTCAGCGCCAAGCCGGCGAAGGCGATCCTGTTGCCCTGGCAGGCACTGACGTCCAGTGCCGGCAGGCCGGCCGTCTGGATTGTCGACCCCGCGACCAAGGCAGTGTCGACGACGCCGATCGAGGTGCTGGCCTTCGATTCAGGCACGGTCGTCGTCGCCAGCGGTCTGAACGAAGGCCAGAGTGTCGTTACCGCGGGCGGGCAGTTACTCAGTCCCGGCCAGACGGTGGAGATATCGGGGGCGGGCCAATGAACCGGCTGCCACGAATTGTGCTCGGCCTGTTCGCGCTTGGCGCGCTCGCCGCCTGCTCGAAATCCGAAGAAAAGCCGCCGGAGATCATCCGGCCGGTGCTTTCGGTGGTGGTCGAGCCGCGCACGATCGAGACCTTCGGCTTCGCCGGCTCGGTCGAGCCGCAGGTCAGCGCCGACCTTGCCTTCCGTCTGCTTGGCCGGGTCGTCTCGCGCGACGTCAAGGTCGGCGACCTCGTCACCAAGGGCACGACGATCGCCGCGCTCGACCCGACCGCGCTGGAGCTGGCGGTGCAAGCGGCCAAGGCAGAGCTCTCCAATGCCGAGGCACAGTTCGCCAACGCCGCGGCGAGCGAGGAGCGCCAGCGCCAGCTGCTAGCCTCGGCCAACGCTTCGCAGGCCGTCTTCGATGCCGCGCAGCAGGCACGCGAGGCTGCGGAAGCCAGCGTCGAGCGAGCCAGGGCTTCGCTGGCCAAATCGCAGGAACAGCTTGGCTATGCCAGGCTGTTCTCCGACTTCGACGGCGTCGTCACCGCGGTCGGCGCCGAGGTCGGGCAGACGGTCTCGGCAGGCCAGACAGTCGTCACCGTGGCGCGCTCCGACCTGCGCGAAGCGGTGATCGACATTCCCGACCAGCTGATCGGCGATCTCACCGCCGGCACGCCGTTCCAGGTCATCCTGCAATCGCTGCCGACGATCCACACCGAGGCCAAGCTGCGCGAGATCGCGCCACAGGCGGAGGGGTCGACGCGCACCCGGCGCGTGCGGCTGACGCTCACCGATCCGCCGCAGGCCTTCAGGCTCGGCTCGACGATAACGGCGACCCGCGTGACCAAGGTGGCGCCAACGATCGAACTGCCGATGTCGGCGTTGTTCGAAAAGAACGGTTCCGACAAAGTCTGGATCGTCGACCCGCGGACGTCGAGCGTGAGCACGCGCGACATCAAGATCGCTTCCAGGAATGGCGGCACCTTCACGGTGGCCGAGGGACTTGAGGCCGGCATGCGCGTGGTCACCGCGGGCGTCCATAGCCTGAGCCAAGGCCAGAAGGTTAGAGTGCCGGAGGGCGGCGTCTGATGAAGGGCTTCAATCTCTCCGACTGGGCGCTCAGCCACCGCTCGATGGTCTGGTATTTCATGCTGGTCTTCGTGGTGGCCGGCATATTCTCCTACCTCAATCTCGGCCGCGAGGAAGACCCCAACTTCACCATCAAGACGATGATCATCCAGGCCAACTGGCCGGGCGCGTCGGTCAAGGAGACGGTGCAGCAGGTGACCGACCGCATCGAGAAGAAGCTCGAGGAGCTCGACAGCCTCGACTTCACCAGATCCGTCACCACCGCCGGCCAGACCGTCATCTTCGTCAACCTGAAGGACACCACCAGGGCGCGCGATGTCGTGCCGAACTGGCTTCAGGTGCGCAACATGGTCAACGATATCAAGGCGCAGTTTCCGCAAGGCGTGCAGGGGCCGTTCTTCAACGACCGCTTCGGCGATGTCTACGGCAACATCTATGCCTTCACATCGGACGGGCTGACGCCGCGCCAATTGCGCGACTATGTCGAGGACGTCCGCACAAGAATCCTGACCGTGCCCAATGCCGGCAAGGTCGACCTCGTCGGCGCGCAGGACGAGGCCATATACCTGGAATTCTCGACGCGCCAGATCGCGGCCCTTGGCCTCAACCAGCAGGCGATCGTCGCCAGCCTGCAGGCGCAGAACGCGATAACGCCGTCCGGCGTCATCCAGTCCGGACCGGAGCGCATCAGCGTGCGCGTGGACGGCCAGTTCACGTCCGAAGAGAGCCTGCGTGCCATCAATCTGCGCGTCAACGACCGCTTCTTCCGGCTGAGCGACGTGGCAACGATCACACGCGGCTATGTCGATCCGCCGACGGCACTGTTCCGTTTCAACGGCCAGGACGCCATCGCGCTCGCCATCGGCATGAAGCCCAACGCCAATCTGCTCGATTTCGGCGCGGCGCTGCACAGGGAGATGAACAAGGTGCTGGCCGACCTGCCGGTCGGCGTCGGCGTGCATCTGGTCGCCGACCAGCCGGTGATCGTCGAGGAGGCGGTCTCGGGCTTCACCCGCGCGCTGTTCGAGGCGGTGGCCATCGTGCTTGCTGTCTCATTCATCAGCCTTGGCATGCGCGCCGGCTTCGTCGTGGCGCTGTCGATCCCGCTGGTGCTGGCCATCACCTTCACGGTCATGGAGTATCTCGGCATTTCGCTGCAGCGCATTTCGCTTGGCGCACTGATCATCGCACTCGGGCTTCTGGTCGACGACGCCATGATCGCGGTCGAGATGATGGTGGCGCGGCTGGAGGTTGGCGACAACCTGCGCAAGGCGGCGACCTATGTCTACATCTCGACCGCCTTCCCGATGCTGACCGGCACGCTGGTGACGGTCGCCGGCTTCATCCCGATCGGCCTCAACTCAAGTGCCGCCGGCGAATACACCTTCACCCTGTTCGTCGTCATCGCCGTGTCGTTGCTGGTGTCATGGATCGTGGCGGTGCTGTTCGCGCCGCTGCTGGGGGTAACCATCCTGCCTGCGACGATGAAGACCAAGCATCACGACCAGCCTGGCCGATTCACTTCGCTGTTCCGGCGGGCGCTGGTGTTTTCGGTGCGCCGGCACTGGCTGACCATCATCGTCACGGTGCTGTTGTTCGCGGCCTCGATCGCCGGCTTCAGCCTCGTCCAGCAACAGTTCTTCCCGCCGTCCGACCGGCCGGAGCTGATCGTCGACTGGAACCTGCCACAGAACTCGTCGATCGCCGAGACGCGCGACCAGATGGAACGGTTCGAGCAGCGGGCGCTGGTCGGCAATCCCGACATCGACCATTTCAGTTCCTATATCGGCCAAGGCGCGGTGCGCTTCGTGCTGGCCTATGATGTGCAGCCGGCCAACCCCTATTTCGGCCAGACCGTGATCGTCACCAAGAGCCTCGAGGCGCGCAACCGGGTCAAGCCGGCGCTGGAAAGGCTGTTGCGCGAGGAATTTGTCGGCACCGACGCCTTCGTCAAACTGCTCGAACTCGGACCGCCTGTCGGCCGTCCGGTGCAGTATCGCGTCGGCGGACCAGACATCCAGACCGTGCGCGAGTTGGCGCAGCAATTCGCCGGCCTCATCTCGGCCAATCCGAAACTCGCAGCCCCCACCTTCGACTGGAACGAGCCGCAGCGCGTGCTGAGGGTCGACGTGCTGCAGGACAAGGCGCGCCAGCTCGGCATCACCTCCTCCGACATCGCCAGCGCGCTGAACAGCACGGTAGGCGGCGCCACCATCACCCAGGTGCGCGACGCCACCTATCTGATCAATGTCGTGGCGCGCTCACGCGATGCCGAACGCGGCTCGATCGGGACGCTGCAGAACATGCAGCTGCCGACCAGCACCGGCGAAGCCATCCCGCTCGCGGCGGTGGCCAATTTCAGTTACGACCTCGAGCAGCCGACAGTGTGGCGGCGTGACCGCATTCCGACGATCACCGTGCGCGCCGGCATGGTGGGCGACACGCTGCCGGCCACCGTGGTCAACGAGCTGAAGCCGTCGGTGGATGCCTTCATCGCCAAGCTGCCGCCGGGCTATTCGGTGGAAACCGCCGGCTCGGTCGAGGAAAGCGCCAAAAGCCAGGGGCCGATCGCGGCCGTGGTGCCGCTGATGCTGTTCATCATGGCGACCATCCTGATGGTACAGTTGCAGAGCTTCCAGCGCCTGTTCCTGGTCGTGGCGGTGGCGCCGCTCGGGCTGATCGGCGTGGTGGCCGCCCTGGTGCCGAGCGGCGCGCCGCTCGGCTTCGTCGCCATCCTCGGCGTGCTGGCGCTGATCGGCATCCTGATCCGCAACTCGGTCATCCTGATCGTCCAGATCGAGGATCTCGTCCGAGAGGGTAAGGACCGATGGACGGCCGTCATCGAGGCGACCGAACACCGCATGCGGCCGATCGCGCTGACGGCGGCCGCCGCCAGCCTGGCGCTGATCCCGATCGCGCGCGAAGTGTTCTGGGGACCGATGGCCTATGCGATGATGGGCGGCATCATCGCGGGGACGGCGATCACGCTGCTGTTTCTGCCGGCGCTTTATGTGACGTGGTTCAGGGTCAAGGAGCCCAAGCAAGGGGACGAACCATCCGTTCCGGAGAACGGCGAACTGGCGCAAGGTTCGACTTAAGACCCTGCTGTATCACTCGTTATCGTTGGACGGCACAGGGAGTGATTTGGCGCGCTGCCATGGCGACGATTTGGAACTGCGCCAGGCATGCCAACCTTTCGGCAAATCCGCCAATGCCAAGATGCTTTCATCCCGCCGAACCACCTCCTGCAGTCCGACGAGCATTATCTCGCGTTCGTTCCAATCTCGCGTGTCGCTGCTGTGGAATTGCCAACTGCCAGCTTCTTCGTTGTAGATGTCGTCGTCGGCTTCATGCACAACGTGTGCGATCCAGTCGTCAGATTTGAATATACTCTTGTCCGATAGCACCGCGACATTGGGTGGATCTGCAAACTTCCATTCCTCCATGGAATTCCCCGAAGACGGTTGGTCTGTGCACAGGAAGAACGAATTCAGGCGCTTCTCACAAACCCGTCGCTGGCTCGCAGCAGGTTGCGCGTATAGTCCTTTGAAACACGGCGCTCGACAAGGTCGCCCGCGCTCAGGTTCTCCACCGCCTCGCCGCTTTGCATCACCATCAGCCGCTCGCACATATGGGTGATGATGGCGAGGTCGTGGCTGACCATCAGGAAGGTCAGCTTGCGCCGCCGGCGGACCTCTTCTAGAAGGTTGAGCACTTCCGCCTGCACCGAGGCATCGAGCGCCGAGGTCGGCTCATCGAGCAGCAGGATCGACGGCTCGAGGATGAGCGCACGCGCGATCGCCACGCGCTGGCGCTGGCCGCCGGACAATTGGTGCGCGTAGCGGAAGCGAAAACCGTTGCCGAGGCCGACCTCGTCGAGCGCGCGTTCGATGCGCTTTTCGCCGTCGGCAAAGCCGTGGATGGCAAGCGGCTCCTGCAGCAGGCGGTCGACGGTCTGGCGCGGATGCAGCGAGCCATACGGATCCTGGAAGACCATCTGCACTTCGCGGTAAAAGGCCTTGTCGCGCCGCGCGCCGAGCGTCTTGCCATTGACGGTGATGCTGCCCGACGCGACCGGCGCAAGGTCGGCGATCGCCCTGAGCAGCGTTGATTTGCCGGAACCGCTCTCGCCGACCAGGCCGAACGATTCGCCCGGCTGCACGTCGAGGCTGACGCCCTTCAGCGCGCGAAAACGGTCGAAGATCACCTCCAGCCTGTCTACGGCAATCGCTGATGTCATGCCGCCCACTCCGGCTTGCGGTCGAGCACCGGCAGCGGGTGGCGGTCGGCGCCGATCTTGGGCATGCAGTTCAGCAGGCCGCGCGTGTAGGGATGCTGGGCTTGGCCGAGTTCCGAGGCCTTGAGCTGCTCGACCACCTTGCCGGCATACATGACGAGGACGCGGTCGCAGAAGGACGAGACCAGGCGCAGATCGTGCGAGATGAAGATCAGCCCCATGCCACGATCGCTGACCAATTTATCGAGGATGCCTAGCACGTCGAGCTGCACGGTGACGTCGAGCGCGGAGGTCGGCTCGTCGGCAATCATCATTTCCGGTCCGGCGATCAGCATCATGGCGATCATGGCGCGCTGGCCCATACCGCCGGACACTTCATGCGGATGCAGGTCGAAGACACGCTTGGGGTCGCGGATCTGCACCGCCTCCAGCATGGCCAGCGCCCGCTCGCGAGCCTCGGCCCTGGAAACCCTTTCGTGCGTGCGCAGCGTTTCGACGATCTGCCGGCCGATGCTCATCACCGGATCGAGCGAATATTTCGGATCCTGCAGGATCATGGCGATGCGGTTGCCCCGCAACGCCCGGCGTTGGCGCGGCGAGATGCCTAGCAGGTCGATGCCGTCGAAGGCCAATTTGTTGGCCGATATCCGGGCCTGCGGCGGCGTCAGTCCCATGATGGCGCGGCCAGTCTGCGACTTGCCCGAGCCGGACTCGCCGACGATGCCGAGCCGTTCGCGGCCAAGCGAGAAGGAGACGCCGCGCACCGCTTCGATCAACCCGGTGCGGGTTGGGAAAGTGACACGCAGATCCTCGACCTCAAGAAGCGCGCTCATTGGTCACCACTGCGGGGATCGAGCGCATCGCGCAGGCCGTCGCCGAGCAGGTTGAAGCCGAGGCTGACGATGAGGATGGCGAAGCCCGGGGCGCCGGCCACCCACCACTGGTCGAGGATGAAGCGGCGGCCGGACGCGATCATCGTGCCCCATTCGGGCAGCGGCGGCTGCGCGCCGAGACCGAGGAAGCCAAGGCCGGCGGCGGTCAGGATGATACCAGCCATGTCGAGCGTCACGCGGACGATCAGCGAGGAGATGCAGAGCGGCATGATGTGGCGCAGCACGATACGAGTGGGCGAGGCGCCCATCAATTGCACCGCCTTGATGTAATCGGAATTGCGCACCGTCAGCGTTTCGGCGCGCGCGATGCGGGCATAGGGCGGCCAGGAGGTGATGGCGATGGCAAGCACCGCGTTTTCGATGCCGGGGCCGAGCGCCGCCACGAAGGCCAGCGCCAGGACCAGCTTCGGGAAAGCGAGGAAGATGTCGGTGATGCGCATCAGGACGGCATCGGTCCAGCCGCCGGCGTAACCGGCGACGGTGCCGACCAGCAGACCGATGGGGGCCGCGATAATGGCGACCAGGATGACGACATAGAGCGTCCAGCGCGAACCGTAGAGGATGCGTGAAAGGATATCGCGGCCGAGGTCGTCGGTGCCGAACCAGTGCTGCTCGCTCGGCGCCAGCAGCCGCGCGTTCTTCAGATCGCCGAAGGTCGGCGAATAGGGCGCCAGCACGCCGGCAAGGGCGGCGATGACCAGCAGGGCGATGATGATCAGCAGGCCGACGAGCGCCAGCCGGTTGGCGGAAAAACGCCGCCACGCGACATAGGCGCGGCCAAGCCTTGCCTGCATGCGCGAGGCCGGCCGCTCGCTGAGCAGCCAGTCGCGCCGGCTCTGGATGGTGTCTGTACTCATCCAGTCTTCGTCCTCGGATCGAGTACACGGTAGAGAAGATCGGACAAGAGATTGATGCCGATGAACACCGAGCCGATGACGATGGTGCCGCCAAGCACGGCGTTCATATCGGCGTTCTGCAGCGAATTGGTGATGTAGAGGCCGATGCCCGGCCAGGAAAAGACGGTTTCCGTCAGCACCGAGCCTTCGAGCAGGCCGGCATAGGAGAGCGCGATCACCGTGACCATCGGTACGGCGGCGTTGCGCAGCGCGTGGCCCCAGATGATGCGGGTTTCCGACAGGCCCTTGGCACGCGCCGCGACAATGTATTCCTGGGCGAGTTCGTTGAGCATGAATGAGCGCGTCATGCGGCTGATATAGGCGAGCGAGAAATAGCCGAGCAGCGAGGCAGGCAGGATGATGTGCCGGAAGGCGTCCCGGAAGACATCCCACTGACCCTGCATCGCCGAATCGAGGAGGTAGAAACCGGTGATCGGGGTGAAGGTGTACTCGTAGACGACGTCGAGCCGTGCCGGAAAGGCCACCCATTGCAGCTTGGCGTAGAACAGTACCAAGCCCAGCAGGCCGAGCCAGAAGATCGGCACGGAATAGCCTATCAGCCCGATGACGCGCACGATTTGGTCGATGACGCTGCCGCGCCTGACCGCGGCCAGCACACCAAGCGGCACGCCGAACAGCGCACCGATCAGCGTCCCGAGCGTCGCCAGTTCCGTGGTTGCCGGAAGCGCGCGGCGGATGTCGGTCATGACCGGATTGGTGGTCAGCACCGAGGTGCCGAAATCGCCGTTCAGCGCGCCTTTCACATAGATGTAGAACTGCTCGATCAGCGGCAGGTCGAGGCCCATCTCGCGACGCGTGCGCTCGACGACATTGGCCGGCGCCCGGTCGCCGAGCACCGCCAGCACCGGATCGATCGGGATGACGCGGCCGATGAAGAAGGTCACCGCGAGAAGACCAAGATAGGTGGTTATCGCGATGACCAGGAAACGGCCGAGCGATGATGCAAGGGCGACGGCGCGGGCGCCACCGCGCCCGCTTTCGTTTTCAACCGCACTCATGCGGCGCGTCCGCGGGCCCTATTCCTTCGAGACCGGCCCGACGAAATTGGTGTCGAAGCTCGGGCCGAGCGCGAAGCCCTTGAGGTTCTTGCGCAGGCCGGCGACTTCCAACTGCTGATGGATGACGACGAAGGGGCTGGTGTCGAGGATCTTCTTCTCGAGGTCCTTGTACATGTCGGCGCGCTTGCCTGAGTCCTTCTCCAACAGGGCCGCTTCCGTCTCCTTGGTCAGGTCCGGAATATCCCAGGCATTGCGCCAGGCGAGCGTCTTGGTCTTGCCTTCATCCGAATTGTCCGGATTCGAGGCAAAGGTCTGGGCGTTGGAGTTCGGATCGAAATAGTCCTGGCCCCATTGGCCGATATAGATGTCGTGATTGCGAGCGCGATACTTGGTCAGCGTCTGCTTGCCGTCACCCGGGATGATCTCGAGCTTGATGCCGGCTTGTCCGAGCGTCTGCTGGATCGATTCCGCCATGCCGGTCGTCGGCTGACCGGTGCGCACGTCCATGGTTACGTTGAAGCCGTCGGGCAGGCCGGCCTTGGCCAGCAATTCCTTGGCCTTGGCGACGTCAAGCTTGAACGGGTTCTCGTCCAGTTCGCCAAGCACGCCCTTGGGCAGGAAGGTCTGGTGGATCTCGCCGATGCCCTTGAGGATGGTCGAACTCAGCGCGTCGTAGTCGACCAGATATTTGAAGGCCTGGCGCACTTCGGGCTTGGCGAGGTTCGGATTCTTCTGGTTCAGGCTGATGTAATAGACCGTGCCCTTCGGCGCGCTGGTCGAGGTGAGGTCGGCGTTCTTGGCGATGGCGTCGAGATCGTTCGGCTCGAGGTTGCGGGCGACGTCGATGTCGCCGGCTTCAAGCGCCAGGCGCTGGGCCGAGCTTTCCTTCATGTTGCGGTAGATGACACGGGCAAGCTTGGCTTTCTCGCCGTGATAATTATCGTTGCGCTCCATGACGACAGCTTCGTTGGCGCGCCATTCACGCAGCTTGTAGGCGCCGGAGCCGGCATAGCCGGTCTTCAGCCAGGCATTGCCGAAATCATTGTCCCATTTGTAGTCGGCGCTCGGCGTCACCGCCGCGACATGTTCCTTGACGAGCTTGGCATCGACCACCGAAGCGACGGTTGCCGAGAGACAGTTCAGCACGAAGCTCGGCGCATAGGCCTTGTCGACGGTGAACTGGAAGGTGGTGTCGTCGATTGCCTTGGCCTTCTCGGTGACGTTGTCGCCGCTGATGCCGAACTGGTCGATGATAAAGGCCGGGCTCTTGTCGAGCTTGACGGCGCGCTCGAACGAATAGGCGACATCGGCCGCGGTGATCGGGTTGCCGGAGGCGAATTTGAGGCCGGGCTTGAGCTTGAAGGTATAGGTCAGGCCGTCGTCGGAGACGGTCCAGCTTTCGGCGAGATCGCCCTTGACCTTGGAGGTGTCGCTGAGGTCGAGGCGGACCAGCAGGTCATAGGTGTTGCCGGTGACTTCGGCCGTCGACAGTTCGAACGCCTCGCCCGGATCCATGGAGATGATGTCGTCGATCGCAAAACCTTCGACCAGCGTGTCGGCGGGCGTGACCGCCCCAGCCGGGGCTCCGGCCAGAAGCAGTGCCGACATGGCCGCGCCCGCGAGCAAGATGCGGGATCGTAGAGCAAGCTTTTCCATCATCATGGTGATTGTTCCCTTTTTTGTTGTTGACCTGAGTTCCCGGCTCAGGATTAAGGTGTTCTTTTCAAGGCCTATGATGGCCCCTTATCCACTTACCGTCGTGGTTTTTGTCCATTTGGTCAACACCATATCCGGCGGCCTCGTGGCCGGCAACGAGCATTTACACGACGGCTCATTGAAGCAGGATGGCGGGTCGCGCGTCGACGCATAGGCCGGTCAATCGAGGCAACCGATCGAGAATAATCTGCTAATTTCGGCGTTATTTCAGTGCGGCGACCAGGCCCGCATCGGGAAAGCAGGTTGCGGCCTGGCCGTTCTTGGCCTGCCACTTGCCGATCGAGCGGCGGGTCTTGAAGCCGGGCAGGCCATCGGCGCTGCCGACATCATAGCCCTTGGCTTCCAGCGCCCGTTGCAGGGCGGCAATATCGGAACGGTGCAGATCGCCAACGGGGCCCCAACTGCCGGAAAAATCCTGATCACCATGCGCGATGCGGTCGGCGCCATGGCCAATGAACAGCGCGTAGAGGTCGCTGGTGTTGTATTCCTTCAGCACGTAGAAATTGGGGGTGGCGATGAAAGCCGGTCCGCTGCGGCCGGCCGGCATCAGCAGGAAGCCCTCGGCTTTCAACTCGCTCGCCGGAAACGGCTTGCCGCCGACGCGCTTGATGCCCATACCAGCCCACTCGGATATCTTCTTGCCCTGATCGGGACCTTCCAGCGAGCAGGAGACGCTCTCCGGCACGGTCACCTCGAACCCCCAGCCCCGTCCCCTCACCCAGCCATAATGGACGAGATAGTTGGCGATCGAGGCGAGCACATCGGGCGTCGAGTTCCAGATATCGACGCGGCCGTCGCCGTCGAAATCCACGGCATGCTTGAGAAAGGAGGTCGGCATGAATTGCGGCTGGCCGAGCGCACCGGCCCAGGACGATTTCATAGCGCCGACAGGGGCCAGCCCACGCTCGACGATTTCCAGTGCCGCCAAAAGCTCGGTGCGGAAGAAATCCTTCTTGGTGGACATGAACGCCTTGGTGCCCAGCACCTCGAAGGCGTCATAAGGCATCTTCGCCGCGCCGAAGCCGGTCTCGCGGCCCCAGATCGCCAGAACGATCTCGCCGGGCACGCCATAGCGCTTTTCGATCGCGGCAAGCGTCCTGGCGTTGGCCGCCTCGCGCGTGCGTCCACCCGACGTCACGGCGCGAACCGTCTTTTCGGCGAAATAGGCGCCGGGCGAGCCGAACTCGGCCTGATGCTGCTTCTGCGGCGTCTTCGGCTTCTCGCCAGGCATGACAAGGTCGGGCAGTTTCAGATTGGGTTTTATGCCGTCGAAGGCGGCATCGAATGTCTTCTTGGAAATGCCTTTCGCTTTGGCTTCGGGCCAGAGATCGTTCTGCAGCCACGCGCGGAACTGGTCGTCGATCTTGGCGGCCGAGACCGGGGTGACGAGGAAGACACCGAGAAGCATAGCGACAAGGGCGAAGGCGATCGTACGAAGGAATGCAGTCATTTCGGCAAACATCCCCGCCAATTGCGTCAAAACGCCGTCCGCGAGCGCAGCGCCGCGGCCAGCGTGCCCTCGTCGAGATAGTCGAGTTCACCGCCGACGGGCACGCCATGCGCCAGCCTTGTCACCTTGATGTCGAAGCCGGACAGCTGGTCGGTGAGGTAGTGCGCGGTGGTCTGGCCCTCGACCGTTGCGTTGACGGCGAGGATGATTTCCTTGACCTCGCCGCCGGCGACGCGGTCGATCAGCGAGCGGATGTTGAGCTGGTCAGGGCCGACGCCGTCGAGCGGCGACAGCGTGCCGCCGAGCACATGGTAGCGTACGTTCATTGCCGCCGCGCGTTCGAGCGCCCAGAGATCCGAGACGTCCTCGACGACGATGAGGGTGGCGGCATCGCGGCGCGGGTCGGTGCAGATCATGCAAGGATCCGACGTATCGACATTGCCGCAGGTGGAGCAGATGCGTACCTTGTCGGCAGCCTCGCCCATGGCGGCGGCGAGCGGCGACAGAAGCTGCTCCTTCTTCTTGATCAGATGCAACGCCGCGCGCCTGGCCGAACGAGGCCCGAGCCCCGGCACTTTGGCCAGCAGCTGGATCAGGCGTTCGATCTCGGGACCGGCGATTCGCTTGGACATCGCTCTGATCTAGGATTTTTCAGAGCGCTTTGAAACATCCCGTGTCAGCGTATGGTCTGCCATGCCGCCACGAGAAGCCGTGACGATGCGAATCAGTTGACCTCGAGCGGTCGACTCTGGCTGGCGATCATCGCACCGATGGCATCGGTGTTCTCCGGCGTCGACTGGAACCCCATCGCCGCCTCTTGCGGCTCACCCTGAACCGAACTGATGACCCTCGTGTTCAAGGTTCCGCCGAAACGGGCGGCATCCGGTTCTTCCATCGGCTCCTGCATCGCGACCATCGTCTGCTTCACGGTCACACGCGCCGACTTCGCCGTGGCCACCGGGGTCGCGGTCACATAGGTCTCTTGAACCGGGGAGGTCCTGGTTTTGGGCTGCCGGGCCGGTTCCGCGGCGGCGGTCATATAGACCTGCTGCGCCGGAGCGACGCGGGACGTTTTGGCCGGGCGCGCCGGCTCGGCCGAGGCAACCATCGTCACCGGCGCGGCCGGCTTCACGATTTCGGATCCAGCCGAGGCAACCGCCACGGTCGGCTCGTCGGGCAGCGGCTGCCAGTTGCGGCCGCGCTTCTCGTAGAAGGCATTGCCACCGGCGACCATGGTGTAATGCATGTTCTTGTAGGGGAAGCGCAGGCCCGCCGTGTGGAAATACATGGTGTTCTTGAGCTTGGCCTTGCGCTCGCCCTTGAGCACGGCGTTGGCCGCTTCCTCGACATCGGGCATTGCGCGCGAATTCATCGGCCTGGTCATGACGCCCGGCGCGAATTGGCCGGGCTCACCCACCACTTCGCAGATGGTGTTGCCATGCTGGCCGGAGCGCAGGCGGTTCATCACCACGGTGCCGACAGCGATCATGCCGTCGCGGCTCGACCTGTTGGATTCGAAGAACATTGCCCTTTCCAGGCATTCCCTGTCCTTCGGCGTGTGGCTGTAAGGCCGCGAGCTCAGGAAACTCGGCGTGATGGCATCGGTCAGACTGGCGACGGACATGCCATGCGACGTCGTTTGGCTACAGGCAGCCAGGAACAGGGGAGACGTGATGACGCCGAGCAACAGCGGCGCCTTCCATCGCGTGACGATCAACAGGTTACCCTCTCACTTCGATGCCCGCCCCCAGGCTGCGGCAAGAATGAGACACTTTCGGGCAAAATGATGGCCAAAACGTTATTAACAAGGCACTGTTGCCGAAAAGGCACAATTTCGAGGCTTTCCAGATAGATCGAGCCATCATTTGACAAAAGCGATGACCGCTATCCCTTCGTTTCGCCGCAATTGTCGAGGGAAAACCGCGGCACGCTTTTCCGGGGAATCGCTACCGCCCCGCCGCAATCGCGGTCGGCCGACCAGGCTCAAGCTCCTCGACTTTCTCCGAAAACAGGCCGCGCCTGAGGAACAACGACCGCGCGTTCCTGGCCGTCGGCGCGATCTTTCCCGGCCAGTCGCTATCGATGAATTCGGCCTTGGTGAAATCGGGATTCGTCTCGGAAGCCGCCTCGAGGAATTCGGCGATTTCCAGCACGATCGCACGCTCCTCCTTCGAAAGCGCCGATGTGCCGGCCTCGATCGACGGCCGGTGCACGAAATCCTCGAACAAATGGAAATAGCCCTTGATGCCGACGATATCGACGCCGTCATCGCAATCCGCGAGGATTTCCAGGATCTCATAGATCCTGTTGCGGATACGCTGCTCGATCAGTCTTTCGGACGGCTCTTCGGTCATGGGCGCATCGCCGCTGGGCTCAACTTTCGTGCATGCCGTTGCCCCAAAACCGCCGCACGGTTTTGGGTGTCATGCATCAGAACGGCAGTTTCATTCCCGGCGGGATCGGCAGGCCGGCGGTCAGTGCCTTGGTCTTTTCCTGCATGATCTGCTCGACCTTGGCCTTGGCGTCATTGTGGGCGGCAAGAATCAGGTCCTCGAGGATCTCGACATCGTCCTCCTTGAACAGAGACGGGTCGATCTTCAGCGACTTCATCTCGAATTTTCCGGTCAGCGTCACGTTGACCAACCCGCCGCCAGCCTGGCCGGATGCTTCCAGCGTGGCGATCTCGTCCTGCATGGCCTGGAATTTGGCCTGCATTTCCTTCGCCTTGCCCATCAGGCCGAGAAGATCTTTCATGGTCCGATCCTTGTCTTGGTTTATCAGGTCTCGTCGTCATCCGCCGGCGGCTCGACCGGCACTTCCGCCTCGGTCTCGTCTGCCTCCGGCGCATCGGGAATGCGCACGTCGATGATCTTGGCGCCGGGAAAACGCGCAAGTATGGCGGCCACGGCCGGATCGCTCTTGGCATCGAGGAAGGCATTTTCGCGCTTCGTCGATTCCATTTCAGCCAGCGTCTGGCCGCCCTCTTCCTTGGATAGGGAGACAAGCCAGTTGCGGCCGGTCCAGGCGCGCAGTTTCGTTGTCAGATCGTTGAGCAGCAGCTTGGGCGCATCTTCGGTCAGGCTGACGTCGATGCGACCGGGTTCGATGCGCACGGGACGGATGCAGCGCTTGACCAGCACCTTGAAGGCGATGTCGCGTTGTGCGTCGGCGAGGGCAACGATATCGGCCAGCGACCTGACCGGCACCTGCTGCGGCTCGGACACCGGCGCGGGCGGCGCGACGAAGGTGACCGGCGCCGGCGTGGCCTCGACCAGCCGCATGGTCTGCGCGCCACCGGACCCGGATGGCAGACGCGTCTGCGCCACCGCGCTGGCACCACCGCCATTTCCGTTGCCGGAACCCGCAGGCGCGCCATTCGGACGCGATGCACCATTTTGTGCCGATCCGGCGCCCTCAAGCGACCGCAACGCTTCATCCAGCGTCGGCAGGTCGGCGGCATGGGCCAGCCGGATCAGCACCATCTCGGCGGCACTCACGGGCCGATTGGAGGACTGCACTTCGGGAATGCCCTTGAGCAGCATCTGCCAGGTCCGCGACAGCACCCTGACCGACAGCGCCCTGGCGAAATCGGCGCCGCGCTCGCGCTCGTCCTGCGACAGCGAAGCATCATCCATGGCGGTCGGCACGAAACGCAGCCGGGTGACAAGGTGGTTGAACTCGGCAAGATCGGTCAACACGGCGGCCGGATCTGCGCCGGTGTCGTATTGAGCGCGGAATTCGGCGAGTGCCGCCGCCACATCGCCCTTCATCACATGTTCGAACAGATCGACGATGCGGGCGCGGTCGGCCAGGCCCAGCATGGCCCGCACGGCCTCGGCGCTGACGGAGCCAGCGCCGTGCGCAATCGCCTGGTCGAGAATGGAGAGCGAATCGCGAGCGGAGCCTTCGGCCGCGCGCGCAATCATCGCCAGCGCGTCGTCGTCGACCGAAATGCCTTCCTGGCCGGCGATCGAGGAAAGATGCGCGACCAGCGATCCCGCATCGATGCGTCTCAGGTCAAAACGCTGGCAGCGCGACAGGACGGTGATCGGCACTTTGCGGATTTCGGTGGTGGCGAAAATGAATTTGACGTGCGGCGGCGGCTCTTCCAGCGTTTTCAGCAGGCCGTTGAAGGCCTGCGTCGACAGCATGTGCACTTCGTCGATGATGTAGACCTTGTAGCGCGCCGAGACCGGCGCATAGCGCACACGCTCGATGATGTCCCTGATGTCGTCGATGCCGGTGTGCGAGGCGGCGTCCATCTCGATGACGTCGACATGGCGTCCTTCCATGATCGCCTGGCAATGCTCGCCGAGCACGGCAAGGTCGACCGAAGGCTGGTCCACGGTCGCGGTCTTGTAATTCAGTGCCCGCGCCAGGATGCGCGCCGTCGTGGTCTTGCCGACACCCCGAACGCCGGTCAGCATCCAGGCTTGGGCAATGCGGCCGGTGGCAAAGGCGTTGGTGAGGGTGCGCACCATCGGCTCCTGGCCGACCAGCTCGGAAAAATTCGACGGACGGTATTTGCGCGCCAGCACGCGATAGGCAGCGGCCTTTCCATTCTCCGGGCCTTTTGGCTCCAGGCTTTTTGGCCCCGAATTTCCGGCTTCGCTCATTCGCCCGTTAAGCTCCAAAAGGCCGCGCCCAAAGGCGCCGATTCCTGCGCATAGTCTCGCCCGCGCTGCAATGCGTCGTCAATGTCGCGAGGAGGGCCGATGAGGTGGGAGGCTGGAACAATGACCCGTTCCGGGCTCGTTAGGGCTGCTTCCTTCCGGACCTGACCCGGTTGGCGAGTGGATCGTCCACCACCAACCTCCCGCTGTCCATATCGGCAATTGCGCGATGAAATGCAAGTGCGCAGGCGATTTGGCGCACCAAACCGTGAGAGGAACAATGATTCGCTTGCAGCCCCAGTGCCGCCGCTCTAGCGTCATCAGTTCGAGGAAACCAAGAAAAGCAAGGGAAACGCCGATGCTGCCGGGCCTGAAGGCCGGATTCATGCTGGATGCCCGGTTGGAGGCGGACAGCGAGCAGTTGATGTGGCTTGGGCTGTGCGAATTGCGGGTAATGAACGATCGCCGCTGGCCATGGCTGCTTTTGGTACCGCAGCGGCCGGGCGCGGAGGAAATCCACGACATGACGCCGCTCGACCAGGCCATGCTGACCTTCGAGACCAACATGGTGGCGCAGGCGCTCAAGAAAGTCAGCGGTTGCACCAAGATCAACACGGGCGCGCTCGGCAACATCGTGCGCCAATTGCATATCCATATCATCGCCCGGTCCGAAGGCGATCCCGGCTGGCCCGGCCCGGTGTGGGGGCACGGCCTGCGCGAGCCCTATGAGCGCTCCGACCTGCGCCGGTTTGCCGAAACGATAAGGGCGGCGCTATAAGCTCCCCTGTGTTCATTCCAAAACATGTCCATCCCAAAGAACCAGAGTCCGCATGAGCTTCAGCCTGTTTGACGCGCCCCTGCGCGAGCCGAGCCAGTTTGTCGGCTTTGCCGGCAACACCATCGACCGGCAATCCGAGAACCGCGCCGACGATTCGGTCGACAAGACGCTGGCCGATCCAACGACGCGGCTGCTGTTGATGAATGGCGGCCGGCTCTATCTGAAGTTGGGAAATGGCAGCGGCCTTGATCCCTGGTTCGGCGTCTCCGAGAGCCAGCCTTTCAAGCCTTCTTTCGACCAAAGCGTCCTGCTCGGCTTTTCCGACCAAGGACCGGTGCTTGCGGTGCCGGTGGGCGTTGACGCCGAACAGCTGCCGGAGACAGTCAAGGCGATCGACTACCGGTCGGTCTACATGCAAGGGCTGATCGACGAAGCGGCCGCCGGCGCGATGGCGCAAGGGGCCGCCCTGCTCGCCTGGCACGCCAGCCACCGTTTCTGCAGCAAGTGCGGCACCCAATCGCAGATGCGGGCCGGCGGCTACAAGCGCCATTGCCCGAATTGCGGCACCGAGCATTTTCCACGCACCGACCCGGTGGCGATCATGCTGACGGCGACGCGGGAGAAATGCCTGCTTGGGCGCGGCCGGCACTTCGCGCCGGGCATGTATTCGGCGCTCGCCGGCTTCATCGAGCCGGGAGAGACGATCGAGGCGGCGGTGCGCCGCGAGACGCTGGAGGAGGCCGGCATCCGGCTCGGCCGCGTCGTCTACCACGCCAGCCAGCCTTGGCCGTTCCCCTACTCACTGATGATCGGCTGCTTCGGCGAGCCGCTCAATGAGGACATCCAGGCCGACCTCAACGAGCTGGAGGACTGTCGCTGGTTTGGCCGAGACGAGGTGCGCCTGATGCTGGCCAGGGAGCATGCCGATAATCTGGTCACGCCGCCGAAAGGGGCGATCGCGCATCACCTCATACGCGCCTGGGTCGACAGCGAATAGCCGATATTGAAAGTCATTGCAGGAGAGACAAATGATCCGCCACACCGTCGTCTTCACGCTGAAGCACGCGCCGCATTCGCTGGAGGAAAAGCGATTCCTCGTCGATGCCAGGAAAATCCTCACCGCGATCCGGGGCGTCACGCATTTCGAGCAATTGCGGCAGATCAGCCCCAAGAACGACTATCGGTTCGGCTTCTCGATGGAGTTCGCCGACCAGGCCGCCTACACCAGATACAACGACCATCCCGACCATGTCGCCTTCGTGCGTGACCGCTGGGTGCCGGAGGTCGAGAAATTTCTCGAGATCGACTATGTGCCGCTGGGCGCGGTGATCTAGAGTTCACCGTTCACGGAAACGGCGGCCCGCTCCAACTCTTTGTTTTGACGCATTCCCAAAGGAAAGTGCTAAGCACTTCTCCTGGAATTGCCCTAGTCCGCCACCTTCCATTGCTCGCGCGACTGGCTGGCCGGATAGACGCCCAGGATGCGCACCTCACGGGAGAAGAAGCGAAGCTCGTCCAGCGCCAGCTTGACCAGCGGATCGTCGGGATGGCCCTCGATGTCGGCGTAGAAAAGCGTCGCAGTGAAAGCGCCGAGCTGGTAACTCTCCAGCTTGGTCATGTTGATGCCGTTGGTGGCAAAGCCGCCCATCGCCTTGTAGAGCGCGGCCGGCACGTTACGGACGCGGAAGATGAAGGTCGTCATCATCTTGGTGTCGGCCGTCGGCCGTTCGGCCCATTGCTTGCTCTTGGTCAGGACGACGAAGCGGGTGACGTTGGAATCGGTGTCCTCGACGTTCTCCTCGATGATGTCGAGCCCATAGAGCGTCGCGGCCAGTGCCGGCGACAGGGCGGCCATCGTGCGGTCCTTGACCTCGGAGATCATCTTGGCGGCACCCGCAGTATCGCCGGCCACGACCGCCTTCCAGCCGTTCTTGCGGATGTATTTGCGGCACTGGCCAAGCGCATGGATGTGGCTGTGCACGGTCTTGATTTCGTCGCGGCTGACGCCGGGCAGCACCATCAACTGGAAATGGATCGGCAGGAAATACTCGCCGACGATGTGCATCCTCGATTCCGGCAAGAGATGGTGGATGTCGGCGACGCGTCCGGCGATGGTGTTCTCGATCGGGATCATGGCGAGATCGGCCTTGCCGGTCTCGACCGCGTTGAACGCATCCTCGAAGGTCGGGCACGGCAACGGCTCCATCGAGGGATAGACGTTGCGGCAGGCGGTATCGGAATTGGCACCCGGCTCGCCCTGGAAGGATATTCTGTTGGTTTTTTCAGGCATGGCGAAGGAATTTCTCAGTTTGAAAGGATGGTTCGGGCGCGCTCAAGGTCTTGCGGCGTGTCGACGCCTAGCGGCAGCGACCGGACGATCTCGGCATCGATGCGCATGCCGGCTTCCAGCGCCCGCAGCTGCTCCAGCCGCTCGCGGCGTTCCAGCGGCGACGGCTTCAGCGCGACGAAGCGCTCGAGTGCCGCGCGGCGATAGGCGTAGAGGCCGACATGGTGATAGAGCGGCCCCTCGCCCCAAGGTGCTGTGGCGCGGGTGAAATAGAGCGCCCTCAGCCTGGTGGCAGACAGCGGCGAGCCCACGATCTTGACGACATTGGAATTGGTCTTTTCCTCCTCGCGGACGATCTCGACACCGAGTGTGGCGATATCCACCGCCCCGTCCTCGAATGGCCTGAGCGAGGCGGCGATGACGCCGGGATCGATGGTCGGCAGGTCGCCCTGCACATTGACGATCGTTTCGACCTTTTGTCCAGGATCGAGCGCGACCAGCGCCTCGTGGATGCGATCGGAGCCGGATTCGTGGTCGATGCGCGTCATTACCGCCTCGAACCCATGCGCGCGCACCGCTTCGGCCACGCCTTGCGTGTCGGTCGCCACCACCACCCGGCCGAGGCCGGCTTCGGCCGCACGGCGGGCGACATGGACGATCATCGGCACGCCGGCGATGTCGGCCAGGGGTTTGCCCGGCAGGCGGGTGGAGGCCATGCGGGCCGGTATCAGGATCAAGGTGGACATCGCTATGACAAGGCGTTCGAAAAGAGGAGGGGAAAAGTGGCAAAAGGTCTCACTGGCAGCGTCCTTATAGGTGTTGCAACGCCCGAGCAAAAGACCTAGTTTCCGCCCGATTTGACCGGCTCTGGAGGGCAGGTCTCGATACCGACGGACGGAGTGGACGGTTCGGTCCGCCGGAAAAGGGAGCAAGGGGCGTATGGATTCCAACGAAGTCAATAAACTGCTCGCCGGATTGCTCGGAACCGTTTTCGTCGTTTTCTCGGTCGGCCTGGTATCGGACGCACTGTTTGCCTCGCCGCCCCCGGAAAAGCCCGGCTTCGCCATTGAGGCGGCTGAGCCCGCCGAAGGCGGCCCGGCCGCGCCGGCTGCCGCCGCCAAGCCGATCGCCGACCTGCTGCAGACCGCCAATGTCGAGGCGGGCGCTGCCGTCTTCAAGAAGTGCCAGGCCTGCCATTCCGGCGAAAAGGGCGGCCCCAACAAGGTCGGCCCCGATCTGTGGGATCTCGTCGACCGTCCCGTCGCCGAACATGCAGGCTTCGCCTATTCGGCCGGCATGAAGGAATTCTCCAAGGGCGGCACCGAGAAGTGGACCTACGACAATATCAACCACTTCATCACCTCGCCGAAGAAATTCGTGAAGGGCACCGCCATGGGCTTCGCCGGCCTGCCCAAGGACGAGGACCGCGCCAACGTCATCGCCTATCTGCGCACGCTGTCGGACAATCCCAAGCCGCTGCCGGCACCTGGCGCCGCCGCGGACGCCAGCGCGCCCGCCAAGCCGGCCGATGCGGCCGCCCCGGCGAAGCCGGCTGAGGGCGCCGCACCGGCCAAGCCTGCGGCTCCAGCGCCGGCACCCGCCCAGTGAACAATTTGTAATCTCCACGATCTTGAAAAAGCCGGGTTCAACCCGGCTTTTTTGTTGGGAAGATCCAGGGTGCGGCGACAAAGCCGGTGCATTACTGTTTTCACCAGCGCCAAATCATCTAGGATCGCGTCCTGGATGATCTGGCACGCATCGCGAAGAGGATAGTGCATGACGGTTGGCCGAACGCTTCTCAAGTCGCTGCTGGCGGCGGCCCTGCTGGCGGCGGGGTTGCAGACGACCCGAGCCGACGAGTGGCGGACCACCTCATCGCTGATCGGCCAATCCAAATATGGCGACAATTTCCAGCATTACGACTACGTCAACCCGAACGCTCCCAAGGGCGGCACGCTGAATTCGGTGGTGCTCGGCACCTATGACAGCTTCAACCCCTATATCGTCCAGGGATCGCCGGCGGCGGGTTTGGTCGGCTTCGGCGGCGGCCTGCTCTACGACACGCTGATGGAGCAGGCGACGGACGAGGGCAGCACCAGCCACCCGCTGATCGCCGACGCCTATAAATATCCTGCCGACTACTCCTCGGCCACGTACCGGCTTGACCCGCGCGCGAAGTGGCATGACGGCCAGCCGATCACCGTCGACGACGTGATCTGGTCGTTCCAGGTGCTGAAGGCCAACAGCCCGCAATACAACCGGTATTTCGAGAATGTCACCGACGCGGTGGCGATCTCCGATCGCGAGGTCGAGTTCCATTTCAACCAGAAGGGCAATCGTGAACTGCCGAAGATCATCGGCGACCTCGTCGTTCTGCCGAAGCATTGGTGGGAAGGCACCGACGCCCATGGCAAGAAGCGCGACATCACCAAGGGAACGCTGGAACCGCCGCTGGGCTCGGCCGCATACAAGATCGCCAGCTTCAAGCCAGGCTCCGAAATCGTCTGGCAGCGCGTGCCGGACTATTGGGCGGCCAAGTTGCCGGTGAAGATCGGCCGCGAGAATTTCGACACGCGCCGATACACCTACATCCTCGACGACAATGCCGCCTGGCTGGCCTTCACCAAGGGCGGACTGGAAGACATAAACCGCGAATACAGCTCCCGCAAATGGGCGACGGCCTATAATTTCCCGGCCATCCAGGCCGGCGACGTTATCAAGAAGGACTTCCAGACCCAGTCGCCACAGCCGATGCAGGGCTTCGTCCTCAACCAGCGAAGGCCGCTGTTCCAGGACCGGCTGGTCCGCGAGGCACTGACCATGCCGTTCGATTTCGAGAGCATGAACCGCACCTTGTTCTTCGGCTTCAACACCCGCACATCGAGCTATTTCCAGGGCACCGAACTGGCATCCAGCGGTTTGCCGCAAGGCAAGGAACTCGAAATCCTGGAAAAATACCGCGACAAGCTGCCGCCCGAACTCTTCACCCAGGAATTCAAGCTGCCCGTCTACGATTCGCCGCAAGCGGAGCGAAAGTACCTGAAGCAGGCTGTCGATCTCTTCGCCAAGGCCGGGTGGGTCATAAAGGGCGGCAAGATGGTCAACGCCAAGACAGGCGCGCCGTTCAAGTTCGAGATCCTCGGCTGGAACGACACCGACCAGGTAATCGCCAGCCCTTACATTGCCAATCTGCGCAAGATCGGAGTCGACGCCACGCTGCGCATCATCGACCAGACGCAGTACATCAACCGCGTCAACAACTTCGATTTCGATGTCGTCACGGGCCTGTTCGGCCAGTCGGATTCGCCCGGCAACGAGCAGCGCGATTTCTGGAGTTCGAAGGCCGCCGACGCACCTGGTTCGCGCAATCTGATGGGCATCAAGGATCCGACCGTGGATGCGCTGGTCGACCGCATCATCTTTGCCACGGACCGCGATGATCTCGTTGCCGCCACCCATGCACTCGACCGGGTGCTGCTGTGGAACTTCTACGTCGTGCCGCAATATCACCGGTCGGCGGTCTGGCTAGCCTATTGGGACAAGTTCAAATTTCCCGACAAGCAGCCTGCCTATGTCGGTGTCGATATCGATTCCTGGTGGATCGACATCGACAAGGAAAAGGCGCTGGCGGCCAAGTACAAGGGCGGCAATTGATGGGGCGGCAATCGATGACGGCCCTGCCCCGCCGTGATTTTCTCGTGCTTGGCGTGGCGGCGGCGGCCGCCGCCTTGTCGCCCGCAAAGGCCTTCGCCGACATTGCGACCGGCACCAAGCTGCATGGCCTGTCCGCCTTTGGCGACCTCAAATACGGACCGGATTTCACCCATTTCGACTATGTGAATGTCGACGCACCGCCCGGCGGAATTTTCAATTTCTCGCCGCCGAACTGGGGCTACAACCAGGACACACAAACCTTCAACACGATGAACTCCTTCGCCGACAAGGGCGATGCGCCGCCGCGCATGGAGATGTGTTTCGACGGGTTGATGGTGCGCGCACTCGACGAGCCCGACGCCGTTTACGGCCAGATCGCCGACGGCGTGACACTGTCGGAAGACCGCAACTCCTTCACTTTCTCGCTCCGCCCCGAGGCGCGCTTCCACGACGGCACGCCGCTGACCGCTCATGACGCCGCCTTCACCTTCAAGCTTTACAAGGACAAGGGCCATCCCGACCTGTCGTTGTCCCTGACGCACATGGTCGACGCCGTTGCTGCCGACGACCGCACGCTGCGGCTCACCTTCTCCGGCAAGCAATCGGCCCGCACCGTGCTCAACGTTGTGGAATTCCCCATCCTGTCGAAGGCCTTCTATGCGGCCAACCCTTTCGACTCTTCGCAGTTGAACCCGCCGCTCGGCTCCGGCGCCTACAAGGTCGGCCGGTTCTCGGCCGGCGCATGGATCGAATATGATCGGGTCGCGGACTATTGGGGCCGTGATCTGCCGGTCAATCGCGGCCAGAACAATTTCGACCGTATCCGCATCGAATTCTACCAGAACCGCACCGCCGGCTTCGAAGCCTTCAAGAAGGGCGAAATCACCTACCGCGAGGAATTCACCTCGCGCGTCTGGGCGACCGCCTACGACTTCCCCGCGCTGACCGCCGGCAAGGTGGTCAAGCACGAATTCCCCGCCGAGAAGCGGCCGACCATGCAGGGAACGGCGCTCAACCAGCGACGCGAACAGTTTCGCGACGCTCGCGTGCGCCAGGCGATCGCGCTCTGCTTCGATTTCGAATGGACGCGGCGCAATTTCTTCTACGGCTCCTACGAGCGCTCGCAATCCTGCTTCGAGAAATCGGATTTTCGCGCCGAAGGTGTGCCATCAACACAAGAGCTGGCGCTGCTGGAGCGGCTGCGAAGCCAGGTGCCGGCGGAGGTCTTCGGCCAGGCCGTGGCCCAGCCGGCATCCGACGGTTCCGGTCGCGACCGCAAGCTGCTTGGCCAGGCGGCAAAGCTTCTGGCCGCAGCCGGCTGGAAACGGTCGGGCGATTTCGTCGTCAACGGCAAAGGCGGCCGGCTTTCGGCCGAATTCATGGTCGACGACGACACTTTCGTGCAGGTCTATTCGCCCTGGGTCGCCAACATGAAGGCGATCGGCATCGATGCCACGATCCGGCTGGTGGATTCGGCCCAATACCAGGCCAGGCAGGCGACCTTCGATTTCGATCTGCTGTCAGCTGCTTTCTCGTTCAGCGCGACACCGACACGCGACGATCT
This sequence comes from Mesorhizobium sp. NZP2298, assembly GCF_013170825.1. NCBI lineage: Bacteria > Pseudomonadati > Pseudomonadota > Alphaproteobacteria > Hyphomicrobiales > Phyllobacteriaceae > Mesorhizobium > Mesorhizobium sp. NZP2298. The sequence continues at coordinate 71,419 of NZ_CP033365.1, forward strand.
CGAAGGCTTCTTCCATTCCAGGACGGCCAACCTCTCCGGTTCGCGCAATCTGCCGGGCACCTCAGACCCCGCGATCGATGCGCTGATCGACACGGTGGGCGCGGCAAAAGACCGTGAAAGCCTGACGGTCGCGATGCGAGCGCTCGACCGGGTCTTGCGCGCGCGGTGCGATTGGATTCCAAGTTGGTTCCTGGCGAATCACCGAAGCGCCTATTGGGACATGTTCGGCTTTCCCGAGCAAAAGCCCGATTTCGGCTTTCCGGTCGAAACGCTGTGGTGGTTCGATAAGGGCAAGGCGGCAAAAATTGGCAAAGGCTGAGATGTTGGTCCGCAGAGGGCAGGAAGCCTGATGGGCGCCTATATACTGCGCCGCATCCTTTTGATGATCCCGACCCTGTTCGGCATCATGGCGATCTCCTTCGCCGTCATCCAGTTCGCGCCGGGCGGACCGGTCGAGCAGGTCATCGCCAAGCTGACCAATCAAGGCGGCAGCGACCGCCTCGGCGGTGGCGGCGGCGATGCGGGCGGCTCCAACTTCGACGCCGCCGGCGACGTCAGCTCGAAATATCGCGGCGCGCAGGGGCTCGATCCGGAATTCATCAAGAAGCTGGAGAAGCAGTTCGGCTTCGACAAGCCGCCGCTCGAGCGCTTCGGCATGATGCTGTGGAACTATGCCCGCTTCGATTTCGGCAACAGCTACTTCCGCGACATCTCGGTGCTCGACCTGATCCTGGAAAAGATGCCGGTGTCGATCTCGATCGGGCTCTGGATCACGCTTCTGTCCTATCTGATTTCCATCCCGCTCGGTATCCGCAAGGCGGTGAAGGATGGCTCGCCTTTCGACGTCTGGACCAGCGGCATCGTCATCGTCGGCTATGCCATTCCCGGCTTCCTGTTCGGCATCATGTTGATGGTGCTGTTTGCCGGCGGCTCGTTCTGGGACTGGTTTCCGTTGCGCGGCATCGTCTCGGACAATTGGGACCAGTTGTCCTGGCCGGCCAAGATCGCCGACTATCTCTGGCACATGACCTTGCCGCTGACGGCGCTGGTGCTGTCGGCCTTCGCCACCACCACGCTACTGACCAAGAACTCGTTCCTGGAGGAGATCCGCAAGCAGTATGTGGTGACGGCGCGCGCCAAGGGCCTGTCGGAGCGGCAGGTGCTCTACGGCCATGTCTTCCGCAACGCCATGCTGATCGTCATCGCCGGCTTCCCCGGCGCCTTCATCTCGGCCTTCTTCACCGGTTCGCTGCTGATCGAGAACATCTTCTCGCTCGATGGCCTGGGACTGCTCGGCTTCCGGTCGGTGGTCGAGCGCGACTATCCCGTGGTGTTCGCCAATCTCTACATCTTCTCGCTTCTCGGCCTGTTCGTCGGATTGTTGTCCGACCTCATGTACACCTGGGTCGATCCGCGCATCGATTTCGAGCGGAGAGACATCTGATGTCGGAGGCAAGCGTGACCGCCGGAGTGGTGCCGGAGCGGATGCCACGGCCATTCCTGTCGCCGCTCAACAAGCGCCGTCTGCAGAATTTCAAGGCCAACCGGCGCGGCTACTGGTCATTGTGGATTTTCCTCGTCCTGTTCGTACTGTCGCTGTTTGCCGAATTCATCGCCAACGACAAGCCGATCATCGCCTCCTACAAGGGCGAGATCCTGTTTCCGGTGCTGGTCGCCTACCCCGAGGAAAAGTTCGGCGGCTTCTATGCCGTCACCGATTATCGCGACCCGGTGATCCAGGACGAGATCAACGCCAATGGCTGGATGATCTGGCCACCGATCCGCTATTCCTACCAGACCGTCAACAACGCCATTCCGGAGGCCGCACCCGCCAGGCCGTCCTGGCAGTATGACGCCGCGAAGCGCTGCAACCAGTATCCGCAAGGGGCTGCCGACCCGGCCTGCATCGTCGGCAACTGGAACTGGCTCGGCACGGACGACCAGGCGCGCGACGTCCTGGCGCGGGTCATCTACGGCTTCCGTATTTCGGTGCTGTTCGGGCTGATCCTGACCGCGGGCTCGGCGCTGATCGGCGTCGGCGCCGGCGCCTTGCAGGGCTACTTCGGCGGCTGGACGGACCTGCTGTTCCAGCGCTTCATCGAAATCTGGTCGGCGATCCCGGTGCTCTATCTCTTGCTCATCGTCGCCGCGATCCTGCCGCCGGGCTTCTTCATCCTGCTCGGCCTGATGCTGTTGTTCTCCTGGGTGGCACTGGTCGGCGTGGTGCGGGCCGAGTTCCTGCGCGCCCGCAACTTCGAATATGTCAACGCCGCCCGCGCGCTCGGCGTGCCCAACCGAACCATCATGTTCCGGCATTTGTTACCCAACGCCATGGTGGCGACATTGACCTTCCTGCCCTTCCTGCTCTCAGGCTCGATCTCGACGCTGACCTCGCTCGACTATCTCGGCTTCGGCCTGCCGCCAGGTTCCGCCTCGCTGGGCGAGTTGCTCAAGCAGGCGCAGCGCAACCTCAATGCGCCGTGGCTCGGCATTTCCGGCTTCGTCGTCATCTCGCTGATGCTGTCGCTGCTCGTCTTTGTCGGCGAGGCAACGCGCGACGCCTTCGATCCGCGCAAGACGTTCAAATGAGCGAAGCGCCTTTGCTCAGCGTACAGGACCTCAGCGTCGCCTTCAGCCAAGGCGGCGGCCAGTCTGTCGCCGTCGACCACGTCTCCTTCGACATCGCGAAGGGCGAGACAGTGGCGCTGGTCGGGGAATCCGGCTCCGGCAAGTCGGTCTCGGCGCTGTCCGTGCTGAAGCTCCTGCCTTACCCCAGCGCCAGCCACCCCTCGGGAAAAATCCTGTTCCGGGGCACCGACCTGCTGGCGATGACCGAGAAGCAGCTGCGCCAGGTGCGAGGCAACAAGATCACGATGATCTTCCAGGAGCCGATGACCTCGCTCAATCCGCTGCACACGATCGAGCATCAGATCGTCGAGATCCTGAAGCTGCATCAAGGCATGGCCGATCGCCCGGCCAGGGCGCGCACGCTGGAACTGCTGAACGAGGTCGGCATCCGCGACCCGCAAAAGCGCCTCGACGCCTATCCCCACCAGCTTTCGGGCGGCCAGCGCCAGCGCGTGATGATCGCCATGGCGCTGGCCAACGAACCGGAACTGCTGATCGCCGACGAGCCGACGACCGCGCTCGACGTCACCGTGCAGGCGCAGATCCTCGAACTGCTCGCCGGCTTGAAAAGCCGCAAAGGCATGTCGATGCTGTTCATCACCCACGATCTCGGCATCGTGCGCAAGATCGCCGACCGGGTCTGCGTGATGACCAAGGGCAAGATCGTCGAGACCGGACCGACCAAGGAGATCTTCGCCAACCCGCAGCACCCCTATACGCGGCACCTTCTGGCGGCCGAACCGAAAGGCAAGCCGCCGGCGGCCAATGCCGACGCCAAGCCGGTGATGACCGGCAAGGACATCAAGGTCTGGTTCCCGATCAAGCAAGGCTTCTTCCGCCGCACGGTCGACCATGTGAAGGCGGTCGACGGCATCGATGTCACCGTGCGCGCCGGCCAGACGCTGGGCGTGGTCGGCGAATCCGGTTCGGGCAAGACCACGCTCGGCCTGGCGCTGGCGCGGATGATCTCGTCGACCGGGACCATCCAGTTCAACGGGCGCGACATCAACCAGCTCACCTTCAACGCCATGCGGCCGCTCAGGCGCGAATTGCAGATCGTCTTCCAGGATCCGTTCGGCTCGCTCAGCCCGCGCATGTCGATCGCCGAGATCATCGAGGAAGGGCTCAAGATCCACGAGCCGAAGCTGTCGCCCGATGAACGCGACGACAAGGTTGCGGACGTGCTGAAGGAGGTCGGCCTCGATCCGGCGACCCGCAACCGCTATCCGCACGAATTTTCCGGCGGCCAGCGCCAGCGTGTCGCCATCGCACGCGCCATGGTGCTCAACCCGCGCTTCGTCATGCTGGACGAGCCGACATCGGCGCTCGACATGAGCGTACAGGCGCAGGTCGTCGACCTCTTGCGCAATCTGCAGGCCAAGCACGACCTCGCCTATCTCTTCATCAGCCACGACCTCAAGGTCATCCGGGCGCTTGCCAACGATGTCATCGTCATGCGCAATGGTCAGATCGTCGAAGCCGGCCCTTCCCAGCAGATTTTTGAAAATCCGCAAACCGACTATACTCGGGCGCTGATTTCGGCGGCCTTCAAGATAGAGACGGCGCCAGTCGGCATCGTCAGTCAGTGATTAGAGGGACTAAACGAACAACGATGGAAAAAGGCCGCATCCTGCTTGCCGTCACCGGCTTTCACCCGCAGCGCTGGCGCGACCTGTTGTCGGCCGAGCGCGAGGTGGTTCTGGAGCCGGACGGCGCCAAGGATCCATCGATCACCTATGCGGTGGTGTGGAAGCAGAAGCCGAACCTGTTGTCGTCGCTGCCCAACCTGCGCGCCATCTTCTCGATCGGCGCCGGCGTCGACCATATTTTCGCCGATCCCGGCCTGCCCGACGTGCCGATCGTCAAGGTTGTCGCCGACAACCTCACGCAGTACATGACGGAATATGTCGTCTGGCGGGTGCTCGATCACCATCGCCACGGCCTGCTCTACCGGTCGCAGCAACCGAAGAAGATCTGGCACGAGGCGCAACAGAGGCCGGCCGGCGACATTTCCGTTGGCATTATGGGGCTCGGCAATCTCGGCCGCGCCGCGGCCTCGGCGCTTCTTTCGCTCGGCTTTGCCGTCAATGGCTGGTCGCGCAACGACCGGCCGATGCAGGGCGTCGCGACCTATTCCGGCGAGGCCGGCTTGATCCCGTTCCTCAAGGCAACCGACATACTCGTCGTGCTCTTGCCGCTGACGCCCGACACGCAGGGCATCATCAATTATGGCGTTCTGAAGGAACTGCGCAAGCGCAACGGCCTTGGCGGCTCGGTGCTGATCAACGCCGGACGCGGCCGCCTGCAAAAGGACGCCGACATCGTGCGGGCGCTGGACGATGGCACGTTGAAGGAGGCGAGCCTCGACGTGTTCGAGGTCGAGCCGCTGCCGAAGACCAGCCCGCTATGGAGCCATCCGAAGGTGTTCGTGACGCCGCACGCCGCTGCGACCTCCGATCCGATGCACCTGGCGCCGATCATGCTGCGCCAGATGGATGCCTTCGAGCGCGGTGAAAAGCTCGACAACCTGGTGGACCGCAAGGCGGGATACTGACCAGGTCCCTTACCTGGCCAGATCCCATTGCCTGAAGCATTGTTTGACTGCTCTCACGGACGATAGCTGCAGCTTTGGCAGGTCGAGCTCTTCGAACATCGCCTGGTATTTCTGGCGGTTTTTCGGCGTGGTCACGGCAATATGGTGGATCATGTCCCATTTGACGCTGTCGCGCCCGCCCTCCAAGGCACCGCGCCTGTTCGTCTCAAACCAGCTTCGCCTGAAATAGCGCAACAAACTTGCCGGCGTGGAGATATCCAAGAGGATCAGTCCCGTCGCCCGCCGTAAGCGTTGCGGCATGCAAACGGAATAATTTCCGTCCATCACCCAGCGCTCACCGGCGATTGCGGCGTCGTGCAAGGCGATGAATTCGCTCTTTGGACGCGGCTCCCAGTCGGTGTTGGGCAGATGATGAAGCAGATCGAGGTGAACCGGCTCGAGGCCACGCTTGCGGGCAATTGCGTCGGCCAGGGTCGACTTGCCGCTGTTGGACGGCCCCAGAATGCAGATGCGGTCGCCAAGGTCCGAGAGTTTCATCGATCGTACCCCTTAGGAGGACGCGACCTGCTGTCCGCGGCAAAGTCCGACCAATTGCTGTTTCGTACTTCAACTGGGCAGAGCGAACTTCTTCTTCTGATTGTCCGGCTTGCCGCAGTCGCGGCGGTCGATGGACCGGTTCATGGCGTCGATCTCGCCAGCCGCCTTGTCGCTGTCGCGCTGGGCTTTGGAGCGCATGTCGGGCGTGAACGGACCGAAACCCATCGCTGGATTGGAGAAGGTCGGCTTCACGGTCGTCGCAAGATTGTATTGCTGTGCCAACCCATTGCGCCGCGCCAGCAGCTGATCGCACGGCACGGTGTCGTATTGCAGGGAGGATTCTATGTTGGCGTCCTGCCGCTCGGACATCGAATTGCCGACGCAGCCGGCCGTTGCCAGGCAAGAGGCCAAGACCATCATGTTCCAGCGCATATGATATGCTCCTCCTGATATCCCGCCCCTGACGCGACCAGATCGCAAATATCAGTCGCGCACGCAAATCGGACTTTTTCGCAGCAGCGCAGAGCGGTGACGGGATTCAACCGCACAATGATCATGCACACTTCAAGTGGCGTGAGCCTTCAGGGCCAAAACGACCAAGCCTTTGACGGGTTCGCGGCGATCCTGCCGAATGGTCGTTGGCTCCAGCGCCAGGATTGAAAGCCCGTTGGCCTCGAGTGTCCGCCTGACATAGCTGTCCGAATGGGCGTAGCGCCGCGAGGGCTGCAGCGCGAAGTCGCCGCTTGCAAGGCTCTCGACAGAGAAAGCAAACAGGCCGCCGTCGGCGAGCAGACCGGCGACCCTCTCGATCAGGCCTTCGAGTGCGCCGACATAGATCAGGACGTCGGCCGATGTCACCAGATCGGGATTTTCGCCTGAGTGGGAAAAACCCTGCAGATCAGCCTTTGTCAGCGTGTCATAGATGCCTTTCGTCCGCGCCTTCTTCAGCATCCTGGCAGAGATGTCGATCCCCTCCAGCCGGTCGACGATCGGCCTCAGCCTCTCGCCCATCAGCCCAGTGCCGCAGCCCAGGTCGAGCGCCAGACGGAAGCGGCCCGGCCTTGCCTTGCGAATCACCTGCTCGAGGACTTCGGGCAACCGGTAGTCGAGCTTGCCGACCAGCATCTCTTCGAATGTCTCGGCGTAGTGGTCGAACAGCGCTTCGACAAAGGCGCTGGGCGGCGCGCTGGAAACCGGGCGTTTGCCGATCAGCTGCAATTTGAGGGCCGCGCCCTGGCGATCGGCTGGATCCAGGTTCAGCGCCATCACCCAGGCCTGCGCCGCCAGGTCGAGCCTGCCTGATGCCTCCTGCATCTCGCCAAGGCGAAACCAGCCCATTGCCCATTGCGGCGTCAATTCCAATGCGCCGAGCAGGAGTTCGGCCGCCGCCACGTGATCGCCGGAGGCAAAGAGCATCTCGGCATAGTCGGCACGGCGATCGGCGTTCAAATCGCCCGATGAGGTCTGCAACGGCTTCATGATGGCGGGTTCCGCCGGCGGAGGCAGCCGGGCCACCATCTCTGTAATGCAAAGGATGCGGAAGCTGAACCGAATTGAGCGTTCTTTGCCAGGAGAGTCAGCAGTCTCCGACGACAGGCTTCCCGCAGCGGAATTATATCCTATCTTGCAGACCATGCGCGCCAGCGACCTGCTTCATCCCCGGCCAGAAGGCCTTTATTGCCCGCCGGGCGATTTCTTCATCGACCCGGTGCGGCCGGTGGGCCGGGCGCTGATCACCCACGGTCATTCCGACCATGCTCGTTCCGACCACCGCTCGGTGCTGGCGACGCAGCAGACGCTCGACATCATGGGGCTGCGCTATGGCGAGGGCTTTGCCAGCACCACGCAACCAGCCCGGCTCGGCGAGACGATCGTCCTCGACGGCGTCAGCGTCAGCTTCCATCCGGCCGGCCATGTGCTGGGCTCGGCACAGATATCGGTCGAACATCAGGGCATGCGTATCGTCGCTTCCGGCGACTACAAACGGCGAAAGGACGCGACCTGCGTGCCGTTCGAGCCAATCCGCTGCGACGTGTTCATCACCGAGGCGACCTTCGGCCTGCCGGTGTTTCGCCACCCGCCCGACACGGAAGAGATCGCCCGCCTGCTGAAATCGGCGGCGCAGTTTCCCGAACGCTCGCATCTGGTCGGCGCCTATGCGCTGGGGAAAGCGGAGCGGGTGATGCGGCTGTTGCGCGACGCCGGCTACGACAGGCCGCTCTATATCCATGGCGCACTGGCCAAGCTCAGCGAGTACTATCAAAGCCAGGGCATCGACCTCGGCATACTCGAACCGGCGACGGTGGAAGGCGGCAAAGGGGATTTCGCCGGCGCCATCGTGGTCGGCCCGCCATCGGCCTTCGCCGACCGCTGGGCGCGGCGTTTCCCCGATCCGATCTCGTGCTTCGCGTCCGGCTGGATGCGTATCCGCCAGCGCGCCAAGCAGGGCGGTGTCGAACTGCCGCTGATCATCTCGGACCATGCCGACTGGGACGAGCTCACCGCCACCATCAAGGAGACCGGCGCCGAGGAAATCTGGGTCACGCATGGCCGTGAGGAAGCACTGGTGCGCTGGTGCGAACTCGAAGGCATTGCCGCCCGGCCATTGCATCTTGTGGGCTATGAGGACGAAGGCGATTGATGGCATGAACCGCTTCGCCGAACTCCTCGACCGCCTGGTGCTGACGCCGTCGCGCAACGGCAAGCTGACGCTGCTGGTCGACTACTTCCGCAGCGTCGAGGACCCGGATCGCGGCCTGGCGCTGGCCGCCATCACCGGCGATCTGAACATCGCCGCGGTCAAGCCGGCGATGCTGCGCACCCTTGTCACCGAACGCATGGACCCGGTGCTATTCGGCTATTCCTACGACTATGTCGGCGACCTCGCCGAGACGGTGTCGCTGGTCTGGCCGCAAACCCCCGGCAAAATCCCCAACCGTGAGCCGACACTCGGCGAGGTCGTGGCCAAGTTGCAGGCGGCAAGCCGCTCCGACGGACCGAAGGTGCTGGCTGGGCTGCTCGACAGCGCCGGCATTTCGGCGCGCTTCGCCATTATCAAGCTGGTCACCGGCGGCCTGCGCATCGGAGTGTCGGCGCGGCTCGCCAAGCAGGCGCTGGCGGATTTCGGCAAGGTCGACGTCGCCGAGATCGAGGAACTCTGGCACGGGCTGTCGCCACCCTATACGGCGCTGTTCGCGTGGCTGGAGGGCAAGGCTGAAAAACCCCGCAACACGGCGATGGCGCTGTTCAGGCCGGTGATGCTGTCGAACCCGGTCGGCGACGGCGATCTGGAAAAGCTCGATCCGGCGGACTATGCGGCCGAATGGAAATGGGACGGCATCCGCGTCCAGGCAGTGGCGGAAGGCGGCATCCGCCGGCTCTATTCGCGCACCGGCGACGATGTCTCCGGCGCCTTTCCCGACCTTGCCGACGCGATGCATTTTTCCGCGACGCTGGATGGCGAGTTGCTGGTTGGCGATCCCCGACAGGCGACGGGGACGTTCTCGGACCTGCAGCAGAGGCTGAACCGCAAGACGGTGACACCGAAGATGCAGCAGCAATATCCGGCCTTCATGCGCTGTTACGATTTGCTGCAGATCGGCGCCGAGGATTTGCGCGGGCTATCCTTCCGCGAGCGGCGCGACCACCTCGAAGCCTTCGTCAAGACGCTCGACCCCAGCCGTTTCGACCTGTCGCCCTTCGTCGACTTCGCGGATTGGCAGGCGCTGGAGGAGATGCGCCGCGCGCCGCCGCACCCGATCATTGAAGGCGTGATGCTGAAACGCTGGGATTCGCCCTATGTCGCCGGGCGGCCGAAAGGCCCGTGGTTCAAATGGAAGCGCGATCCGCACACAGTGGATGCCGTCCTGATGTATGCCCAGCGCGGCCATGGCAAGCGCTCGAGCTTCTACTCCGACTACACGTTCGGCGTCTGGTCCGGGGCCGAGGGCGAGGAGGAACTGGTGCCGGTCGGCAAGGCCTATTTCGGCTTCACCGACGAGGAGCTGAAGCAGATCGACAAATATGTCAGGGACAATACGGTCGAGCGCTTCGGCCCGGTGCGCTCGGTGCGGGCGGACCGCGACAATGGCCTGGTGCTGGAAGTCGCCTTCGAAGGGCTCAACCGCTCGACCCGGCACAAATCCGGTGTCGCCATGCGCTTTCCCCGCATTTCACGGCTACGCTGGGACAAGCCGGCCAACGAGGCCGACCGCATCGAGACGCTGCAGGCGCTGCTCGCTCGCTGAGTTCCAGCCGACTAAGGCTCGATCGAGACGCGGATCTCGTAGATGTTGACCGCCTTGCCCTGCTTGTCGAAATCGGAATTGACGGCGATGGTTCCGGCCGAGCCCGGCCGCTTGTTGGGGAACTGCACGTCGAACAGATATTCGTTGCGCTGCTGGCCGACCGCGTAGCGTTTGCGGCCACAGTCGCCGAGTTCGCCGAAATTGCAGTCGACGGATATCTGCGTGTCCTTGCCGTCCTCGGCGCGGGCGATGATATCGAACACGGCATGCTTGCCGGCGAGCTTTTCCAGCACGCCTTGCCCGACATCGAAGGCGATCGCCGAACCGGAGGCGCCGGACCGGATGCGCAGGAACGGACCGGTGTCGTCCTTCATCACCTCGGCCTTGGCGTCCGACGGGGCGGCGACATGTGTGGGATCGGTCGGCGAGAACACATTGATCCAGTCGCGCGATTGGTCCGCGGCGCCAGGCTTTGCCGGCGCATTGGCGCCGTCGGCCGGCGTGAAATCGTCGTCCTCCACGGTTGGCGGCGCCTCCGGCGGTGCCGTATCGAGTTGCGCCGCAGTCTTGAAAACACCGGTCTGCATGGCGAAAAACAGGCCGATGCCTACCGCCGCAAGCAGGGTCACGGTGAAGAAGATGGCGGTCAGCGGCAGGCGACGACCGCGAATGCGGCGTTCGTCGCGATCGGGCGCCACTTCCGCTGCGGCTCCCGAAGCGGCGGGAGCCGACATGTCGATGGCCGGCGCGCCGGGCAGCGTGGCGTCCGGCATGATGTCGGGAACGACCGGCAGCACGCGCGAGCGCGGCGCGTCGGATGCGGGCTGCGCGGGGCCGGCGACGGCGACCGCGGGCGACGGCGTCCTGTCGCCGATCTCGATCGCGGGCGCCGCGGTGGCCGCGGGCTCGCCCGCCGGGGAATCGACTTGCGGACCAACATCCGGCACCGCCGGCAGGAACTCGGATTCGATTTCGGCGATCTTCGCCTGGATCGCCTTGCGGCGCTTGATGGCGACTTCCACGGTCACGCCGGGATTGGCCTGGAGCGCACGATCGAGCGCGGCAAAGGCCGACCGGTAGACCTTCTCGCGGAACGCGCGGTCCTCGGCATTGCCCTTGTCCAAGGCGTTCCGGATCGCTTTTTCGATCGCGTCCAAGCGAGATCCCTCTGCAAATTGCACCAATCTTCCCTGATGGTTAGCCGTAGGCGACCAATCAATCAACGGGCGTGCGGCTGCATTCTGCCTCGACGGGCCGTCCAAAGTCCATCTTGGCGATGTTCCGGCAAATAAAATCGGACTATCCCGGCGATTCTTCGCAGGCAGCGACGCCCCAACCCTGGTTTCGACCGTGTTGGGCGCTCGTGCATGATTTGCCAAGTCGCATCTTGAATTCACGGCCGGTTGAGTCTATCACCCAGCCCATCTTGGAGGCCTTGGCCTCCCGGGCCGCTTTAGCTCAGTTGGTAGAGCACATCATTCGTAATGATGGGGTCGCGTGTTCGAGTCACGCAAGCGGCACCAAAATTTCCCAAGGGTTTGCGGGTTCCAGAGGCGTAGGGCGAAAAACGCCCTGCCAACACTCTGCCAACATTTCCCGAGCTCATTTGTTCGCCCTTTGTAGCGCATCGACAAGGGCTCGGCTGAACACTTCGCGGGCGTCTAGACCTATGGCGCGCGCCCGAATGGCCTTTTGAAAGGTCGTAGGGACGGCCTGGCTTGTCCTAAAACCATCGGCGGACCCCGAGGGCTTCGGCCATGGCGTGAAGCTCGGCGAGTGAATCGGCCGCCATATGGCACCATCACCATCGGGCGAGGCGCCAGCGCGGCCGGTCAACGTTGACCGTCATGCGAAGGCCTTCGGTTCGGTGTCCCCGCTGATATAGAGCGAGTGCCCCGGAAAGCCGGCGGCTGTCACCTTGAGGGCGAGCGGGGCGGCGCCGGCATCGCGCATGACGGCAAGGGCGCAGCCGCCACAGTAATCGTCCACTATCTAGCCGCTTTGACGGAGCGTTTGCGTTGCCGCAGCCTCCGCAAAATGAAAGAGTTGATGGCAGAGCGGACATCGAACCTTCCGCCATCGACTTTCTGCGCTACGATTTGGTGCCCGACATGGAGAACTTTAATTTCCTTGCGTCTGGAAGCCACGAAAACATTGATGGCTTCTTCCGGCCTCGTTTCGATCGGTTGTTTCCGTTCCCAAGCGTAATCGTCCCAGATAATGGTTCCGCCATTCTTGAGTAGAGGCCACGCCAGAAGGGAATCGACGTGAACCGCGTCCCGCTCGTGGGCACCATCGATATAGATCAGGTCGTAAGATCTTTTTTGGTCCTGCAGGTCGATCAATGCTTTGCTGGAAATCGACTTCAGCTTTGTGACGCGCCCGGGATACGAGGCCGTGTTGGCATCGAAGCGCTGTTCTACTTGGGTAAATCCGCCGGCCGAAGTTACGTATTCGTTCTGCCCTCCAACGAACGGATCGATGCACGTAATCCGCGACAGATGGCAGTACTCAAGAAAAAAGATCGCAGAACGTCCTTCCCAAGATCCGATTTCCAAGATGTCGAGAGGTCGATCCCGCATACTTGCAAGGCAAGCGCTCCAGACACGGAAATTATTAGACGTCCAATCGGAGGAAAACTCTTTCCCTTCGTACCACTTAGCAAAATCGACCACTGCTAACCCCTCTATATTCGCGGCGAGCTAGCGCGGCTCACGTATCGCCAGGTATATTGACGCCGCTTCAGCGTCAATGTTGGATCTGAACCGACGTCCCTGCCGCCGGCAAAGTGCGCCGCCCCGGCAATTCGTCGGTACCCAGGCCCCAGCTTTCGGCAGTCACTGCCCGCCCTGTGGATGTGGGTTTCGGTCATCATCCTCATCGCCGGGGCCGCAATCAATGCGGAGATGGAGCATCAGACCGCCGTCGACTCCACCACAGGGCCGGCTCGCCCGATGGGCAAGCGCGGCGCCGTCGTCGCCGACACGTTGGGCAAGACTGCGGATTGATGGCTGGCCTGATGGCTCCGCTGCCGGCGACCCATATCCGCCATTGTCGCGACTCAGCTTTGGTGGGAAACTCGCGGGCCTCAGCATGGGAGGTCCGAAATGCCCAACACTTTCAAGACCGGAGACGTCGTCAAGCTGAAGTCGGGAGGGCCGAAGATGACGGTCAGCGATGGGGCCGCTTCCGGCATGTATCTCTGCCACTGGTTCAACAAGGAAGGCGACGTTTGGACGCCGCAGCATGCGGGTTTCAAACCCGACCAGTTGGTCGCCGCCGATCAACCTGCGTAATCCCTGCCCGTCCACTAGGAACGGTGGCCGGCCCGGCGTGAATTCAGGCGGCGCGGGAGGATGCGTCACGGCGGTCGCTCTTGGGAGCGACGTCGAGTCGGTATCGCAATCGAAGGTATCCGTACAGGCGACCGACGGATTTTCCCCATCTCGGCGTTTAACGGTTGAAGCGTGACCACGGCATGGGCCGTGGCCGACGCGCCAACCGGAGACGCCGAAGCATGATACGCCGTTCGATCCTTGCCGTTGCCTTGAGCCTGCTGACCGTCGCGGCTCTCGCCCAGACAGCGACACAGCCCCCGGCTGCCACGCCTCCGGCCGCCGCTCCTGCCGCATCAAATGCCAAGTCTGAACTCACGCTGGCCAAGTTCCAGAAGCGGCGGGAGAAGGCGGTCATGGCCGCCGACACGGACGGTGACGGCAAGATCAGCCTTTTGGAATGGGAAGCCTTTCAAGCCAAGCGCAACGTCAAGGGAGACGCCGCCAAATCCTTCGCCCGTATCGATTCCAATCATGACGGCTTCATCGATCGCGCCGAGCTCGATGCGTTCTTCGCCAAGCGTTTTGCCAGGCTGGACAAGAACGGCGACGGCGTTCTGACAGCCGATGAGATGTCAGGCCACAAATCCGCTCCCAAGCCGGAGCAATGACCAAGAGGCTATGACGCGTGATGGATATCGGGAGTGCGCGAGCCGATGAGCGCCGATCCGGACGAGGAGCTGGTTCGTCGGGTCGGAGCTGGCGATCCCGCGGCGGTGCAGACGCTCGTCGCGCGCAAATTGCCGCGCATCCTTTCCCTTGCCGTGCGCATGCTGGGCGACGCGGCGGAGGCCGAGGACGTCGCGCAGGAAACCTTCGTGCGCATCTGGCGTCATGCCTCCAGCTGGCGGCGCGGCAATGCACGCTTCGACAGCTGGATCCACCGGGTGACGCTCAACCTTTGCTACGACCGGTTGCGTCGGCGCCGCGAGGTGGTGACCGACAATCTGCCGGACATGGCCGACCCTGCCCCGCTTCCCGACGCCCGCGAAGAGCCACACCGCGTCGAGCAAGCCTTGCAGGCGATCGCGCCGCGCCAGCGCGAGGCGATCATCCTGGTCTACTATCAGGAGATGTCCAACATAGAGGCGGCCGCGACACTGGAGATCAGCGTCGACGCCCTGGAGAGCCTGCTTTCGCGCGGCCGTCGGTCCTTGCAGATGATTCTGGCCAGGGACGGCGTCCATGACTGAGAAAGGCGCGATCATGGATGCCGGACATTCATCGCGCCCCGCGGGCGCCCGGTGGGGCTGCCTCGTTTCCAACCCGCGTGGGCACGCGGCACCAAGGGGCAAGGGGAAAACACATGGCTGAAGACATCGAGGACGGCCCGGCAATGGATGCCAAGCGCTTCGCGGCGCTCGCCGAAGCCTATGGCGGCGATCTGCGGCGCTGGCCGCAAGCGGAGCGTCAGGCAGCCACCATTTTTGCTTCAACCGAGGCGGGCCTAGCCATTTCGCGGCATGCCGGCACGCTTGACGCCCTGCTTGACAGCTATGGCGTCCCGCACCCCGGCAAGACACTGCACGACACCATCCTGCGGACCGCCAGCCGGCACATCGTCCGGGGCCGGCATAAGCGGTTCTGGTGGCTCGGGCTGGGGTTGGCCGGCATTGGGCTCGCCGGCGCCATCGCCGGATTGGCCCTGGTGGCCGTCGTTACGCCGGAGGTTCAGCCCGACCACTATGTGCTCGACGCCAACGCGACGGCCTTCGGCGACGCCGGACCCGACACGATCGAGGAAGACCTATGAGCACCGGCCGTAACCTCCTCATCGCGTCGGTGGTGGTGAATGTCTTCCTGGCCGGTGCGCTTGCCGGCGGAGCCGTCTGGATAAGAAGCGGCAAGCCGGCCCAGGGCTATTCGCTGGAAGCGGCCGGGGGCCGCCTGCCCGACCAGCAGCGTACGCTGTTCCGCAAGGCGTTGCGCGAAGTCCGCCAAGAGTCGCGCGAAATCATTCGCGACGGCCAGCAGGCGAGGCGCGAGGCGGCGGATTTGCTGCGGCAGCCCGTCCTCGACACGGCGGCCCTGTCGGCCGCCCTGGAGCGGGCCCGCAATGCCGACGTCACCGTGCGCACGCGGCTTGAGCAGCGCATCGTCGAGTTCGCGGCAGCAGCGTCCACCGAGGATCGCAACATGCTGGCCGAGGGCCTCGCGAGACGCAGCGGGACGCAGCCATCGGCCAAGCCAAAAAAATCGCCGTGACGACCGACGGAAATGCCGATGGCGCCCGTTTAACGAGATGAAGGGCAGGATCTGCCGGACCATCTGGCGCCGACAGGTTTCAACCTCGGACAACTTCGGAGTTTGGCCATGAACTATCTGGCAAAATACGCGATCACCGCCGCTCTCGCGGTGACCGGAACGGCTGCGACCGTTGCGGCGTCCTCGGCGATGCCGCTGGCGCCGCTTGCCGCCCCGGCGGTGGTGGAGCAAGTCGCCTGGGGTTGCGGCCCCGGCTGGCACCCCAATCCCTGGGGGCGTTGCGTCCCCAATCGCGTGGTGGTCTATCCCCGCTATCACTACTGGCACGGCCCGGCTTATTACGCCTGGCATCCGCACCGCCACTGGCACCGCTGGCATCGCTGGTAAGGGCCATGGGGCCGCCCACCGCGCCGGCTCCATGATCCCAGCTGAGCAGGCACGAACCGGCTCGAATGGGCTTCAGGCGCTGCTCGCCGGAAGCCCCAGCAATGGAGAGCTGACTTGGCTATCCCGGCCTCCAATTCCCCGCCAGATCCGGCCCTCGTCGCTTGCAACCGCTTCGGACTCGGGGCAAGGCCCGGCGACCGCGACAGGATTGCCGGCGACCCGCGCGGCTATCTGAAGGCGGAACTGCGGCAACCCGACATCGCCCTGATCCCGCTTGACGATCCGGCCTATGCGGGCCTGGTGGGCAGCACACCGGCTATCCAGGCCAGCATGGCGGCAAATGTCCAGCGCAAGCTCGAGCGCGAGCGCATGGCCGCGGCACAGCCGGCGATGGCAACGGCGAGCATCCAGAACATGCCTGCCGAAGCCGCGCCGGCCCAGCCCGTCCAACCCATGCCGTCGCCCGCGGCGCCGCCAAAGCCAGCCGTTCCGCCGGTCGAGGCCACGCTGTTCCGCGCCGAAGCCCAGGCGCGCTTCGACAAGGCTCTGCGGGCCGATGCCGGCTTTGTCGAACGTCTGGTCTATTTCTGGTCGAACCATTTCTGCGTTTCCGTGGCGAAGGACAACGTCGTGCGGGCGAGCGCCGGTGCCTTCGAACGGGAAGCGATCCGCCCTTTCGTGCTCGGCCGTTTCGCAGACATGCTGATGGCCGTGGAGCGGCATCCGGCGATGCTGTTCTATCTCGACAACCAGCAGTCGATCGGCCCGGATTCCCGCGCCGGCAAGAACCGCCAGCGCGGCCTCAACGAGAACCTCGCCCGCGAGATCATGGAACTGCATACGCTCGGCGTCGGCAGCGGCTATACCCAAGCCGATGTCACCAGCTTTGCGCGCATCCTGACCGGCTGGACGATGGCCGGGCGTGAAGGTCGGCTGGGTGAACCCGGCAGTTCCGTCTTCAACGCCAATGCGCATGAGCCGGGCGACGCGGTGCTGCTCGGCAAGACCTATCCGGCCGGGGGCATGGCCCAGGCCGAGGCGGCACTCAACGACATCGCCGGCCACCCGGCGACGGCGCGGCACATCGCCACCGAGCTTGTCCGCCATTTCATATCCGACGATCCGCCGCCGGCCGCGGTGGCGCGGCTGGCCAAGGTTTTCGCCAAGAGCGACGGCAATCTCAGGGCATTGGCCACGACCCTCATCGATATGCCGGAGGCCTGGTCGACGCCACTGGCCAAGATGCGCTCGCCGTTAGACTACATTGCCGCCATCCGGCGGGCGGTCGGCCCGGGTCCGGCGAACGATCCGGGCCAATCGCTCAACTGGCTTAACGTGCTAGGCGAGCCGCTCTGGCAGCCACCGGGGCCGAACGGCTTCTCCGACCAGGCGGACAGCTGGGCGTCGGCGGAAGGCATGAAGGTCCGCCTCGACATCGCCTGGCAGGCGGCCCGCCAGGTCAAGGACATAGGCAATCCCAACGACATGCTCGACGCCGCCATTGGGCCTTCCGCCTCGCCGGAGACGCGGCAGGCGATCGCCCGCGCCGAGTCCAAGCAGCAAGGCCTGGCGCTGCTGCTGATGGCGCCCGAATTCCAGAGACGATAGCTCGAGCGATAGATCCGGCGCCGACAACTCCCATGGAGACCAAGCCATGAGCCTGCTGTGTGAAACCCCTCATCCCTCCCGCCGTGCCGTGCTGATGACCGGCGGCGCGCTGTTTGCCTGGGCCTATCTGCCCCGCTTCGCTCGCGCCGCCGACAATCGCGACCCACGCCTGATCGTCATCGTCCTACGCGGCGCGCTCGACGGCCTGTCAGCGGTCGGCCCGGTCGGCGATCCCGACTATGCGGGCCTGCATGGCGACATCGCTTTGTCGCTCACCGGCTCGCACGCGGCGCTGCCGCTCGATGGTTTCTTCGTGGTCAATCCGGCGATGCCGGTGTTCGCGCGGCTGTTCAAGGCAAGCCAGGCGGCGGTGGTGCATGCGGCCGCGACGGGCTATCGCGAACGCTCGCATTTCGACGGGCAGGATGTGCTGGAAAGCGGTTTTGCCGGACCCGGCCATGTCGCCACCGGATGGCTCAACCGGGCGCTGGAAAGCCTGCCGGCGGGCGATCGCGTGGCCGCGCTTGGTGGTCTCGCCGTCGGCCCGTCGACGCCGCTGGTGATCCGTGGTGCCGCCCCCGTGCTCGGCTGGGCGCCGCAATCCCTGCCGGAGCCGGCCGGCGACCTCGCAGCGCGGGTTCTCGATCTCTACCAGCATCGCGATCCGGTGCTGGCGGTGGCGCTGCAAAAAGGCCTCGATGCCGACCGCATGGCGCTGGACGACCAGATGGGTGCCAAGGCGATGAAACCGAAGGGCGGCCTCGACAGCGCCGCCGGCATGCGGCAGGCCGCGCAAGGCGCCGCCAAGCTGATCGCGGCCGATGACGGTCCGCGTGTCGCCGCACTGGCCTTTGACGGCTGGGACACGCATGTCAACGAAGGCGGCGCGACAGGCCGGCTCGCCACGCTGCTCGGCGGCCTCGACGGCGCCTTCGAGGAGTTCGAGAAGGGCCTGGGCGAACGCTGGAAGGACACGGCGATCGTCGCCATCACCGAGTTCGGGCGCACGGCACAGATCAACGGCACGGTCGGCACCGATCACGGCACCGGCACGGTGGTGCTGCTCGCCGGCGGCGCGATCAAGGGCGGCCGCGTCATCGCCGACTGGCCGGGATTGAAGCCGGCTCAGCTTTACCAACAGCGCGACCTCGCCCCGACCAGCGATGTCAGGGCGGTGCTGAAGGGGTTGCTCGCCGACCAGTTCGGCCTTTCCGCAACCGTGCTCGGCGACAAGGTGTTTCCGGAGTCCACGCAAGTGAAGCCGATGCGAGATCTCGTCGCCTGATGGCCTGAACGAAAGACACCCGCGCCGTTTCCGGAGCGGGTATTTCGATCGCCCGTCCGATCGCTCGAGGGATCACCAGCCCCAATAGCCGGGGTGCCAACGGTGATGGGCCCAGAAGCCGGGATGCCAATGGCGCGCCGGCCGGATCATCATGCGGCGGTTCGGCACGCAATTGCCCCAACGGTTCATGTGCCAGCCGGGACCGCAGCGCCAGCCGACCGTTTCGATCGGCGCCGGCGCGGCACTCGGCCTGGCCATCGGCATGGCCTGCAAGCCGGCGCCGGACAGCATCAAAGTGCCGGCCGCCAGTGCAAAGGGCAGCAAGTATCTTGTGAACATGTGTTGTCTCCGTGGTTTCGTCCCTAACCACCGTGAAACGCGGCACACGGCCGAAACCCGTCGCAGCGAGACGGATCACATCTTCGTTAGATCTCTACAGCGTTCCGAATTCAGCACACGGTGCCTCGCGATTCATACCGGCCGCCCGCCGAAAGCTTCGATCGGCGGCGGCGTGGCTTCGTCAATGACAGGGCAGGCCCCCACCTTTGATAGGGCAGGCCCCACCTTTGCAGCTTGGCAAATTGATCCAGATCAATGAGCGATGACAGGTCCGCGCTAGGGTTGGTGGAAACCAATTGACAGAAATGCTCAGGCTGAAGGCCATGTAAGACCAGGAGATCACGCCGATGATGATCCGCACGCTCTCTACTTTGGAATGCACGAAATTGCTGGCGGCCAACCGCACGGGCCATCTGGCATGCGCGAAGGACGGACAACCCTACGTCGTGTCCTTCAACTACGCCTACGCCGACAGTCACCTCTATGCATTCTCCTTGCTGGGTAAGAAGATCGACTGGATGCGGGCCAATACCCTGGTGTGCGCCCAAGTGGAAGAACATACAGAGGGGCGCGGATGGAGAAGCGTGATTGTCGACGGCCGCTATGAGGAACTGACGGACCGGATCGGCCACAAGGTTCAACGGGACCATGCATGGTCGGTGTTGAGCACGCACGTGGACTGGTGGGAGCCTGGTGCTCTCAAGCCTGTCACGCCTCTGATGTCAGACAGCTTGCCGCACGTCTTTTTCCGGATCCTTGTCGAAAAAGTTTCTGGACGGGAAGCAAGCGAATAGGTCTTGTCCACCGTTCGATGCTTGCATCCGGCGCCGCCTCGCGCAGGCGCCGGATCCGGCCGATGGCGGCATCGCGACGTTGGACGGAATCGAGCGTCGACAGCATGTGGTCGAATTTCGACTGGGCACGGGGCATGGGTGTCGCTGTTGGCCTTTGATCACGCTGCCTCGACCTTGGCCACCGGCACATCCTCCCCACGTACCAGTTTGGTCACGCCGGCAAAATCGAGCTTGCCGGAGCCCAGCACCGGCACTTTCTGGACGACGCGCACTTCGGCGGGCACCATGAGGTCCATGGCACCGTTCGCCTTGGCGAAGGCCAGGAACTCGGCACGTGTGGCGCCGGGGACTTCGGTGATGAGAATGAGCTTCTCGCCCTTGCGCGCATCCGCCACAGCCGCGACGGCCGACAACGAGCCCTTCCACAATTCACCCGCCAGCGCTTCGACGGCGGCGAACGAAATCATCTCTCCACCGATCTTGGCGAAACGCTTGGCGCGGCCGCGAATGGTGATGAACCCTCCGTCGTCGACCGAGACGACGTCACCGGTGTCATGCCAGCCATCCGGCAGCGGTTCGAGCACGCCCGGCTTCTCGGCGCGCAGATAACCCGCCATCACGTTGGGCCCACGGACATGCAGCCGGCCGCCATCGTCGACACCGGGCACCGGATCGAGACGATACTCCATGCCGGGCATGACCTTGCCGACACTGCCGGAGCGGTTGTACATCGGCGTGTTGATGGAGATCACCGGTGCGGTCTCGGTGACGCCATAGCCTTCCAGGATACGTACGCCGAACTTCTCCATATAGGTCATGCGCGTGGACGCCTTGACCGGTTCCGCGCCGGCAAAGCAATAGCGTATCGATCGGAAGTCGTACGGGTGCGCGGTCCGCGCATAGCCGCTGAGGAACGTGTCGGTGCCGAAGATGATCGTCGCGTTGGATGCGTAGATCAGTTCCGGCACGATTCGGTAGTGCAGCGGCGATGGGTAGAAATAGACCGGCACGCCCGAAATCAGCGGCAGCACCGTGCCGGCCGTCATGCCGAAGGAATGGAAGATCGGCAGCACGTTGAACACCTTGTCGCCCGAGTGGAAGTCGATGCGCGAGGCCGCCTGCGCGGCGTTGGCCAGAATGTTGCGGTGAGTGAGCACGACGCCCTTCGGCGTGCCTTCCGAACCCGAAGTGAACAGGATTACCGCCGGGTCGTTGGGCTTGCGCGGCGCGCGCGGCGTCGACTTGCGCAGCAGGCCGAGCAGCTTGTCCTTGAGACCGATCGTCTTGCGCAAATCGTCGAGCCAGACGATATCGATCGAGCGGCCGATTTCCTCGACCACCGCGCCGAGCTTTGCCTGCTCGACAAACGCGCGGGACGTGAGCACCGTGCGCACCTCGGCGGCCTTGCAGGCGGACAGGATATTGGCGGCGCCTGCGGTGAAGTTGATCATCGCCGGCACCTTGCCCGCCGACATCACGCCAAGCAGCGTCGCGCATGAGCCGTTGGCGTTGGGCAGCATGACGCCGAGCGTCTGCTGATCGGCATAGAGGTTCTCGAATTTCTCGCCAAGCACGGCGGCCGCCGTCAGCAGCTTGCCATAGCTTAGCGAGCCGGTGACCGGATCCTGCACGGCGAGCCGTTTCATGCCGCGTTCGTTCGCGGTCAGGATGATCTTTTCCAGGACCGTCCTGTCGATGTCCTGGGTGCGGAAGACGAGATCCGACATGACCTGATAGAGGGCGGCACCCGCCGCGGCGCGGCGCTGGCGGCCTTTCAGCTCGGGCGGCACTTCCAGCTTGACCGGCTCCAGAATGGTCACCTTGACCTTCGGGAACAGGCGGCGGCGCACATGCTGCGACGTCAGCCGGGAGAACGGGCTTTTCTCCAACCCGTCGATGCGGATCGGCACGACCATCGAGCCGGTCCTGTCGGCCACCATGGCGGCGCCGTCATAGACCTTCATCAGCCCGCCGGTGACGGTGATGCGGCCTTCGGGGAAGATGACCAGCGGATCGCCGCCCTGCACGATCTTGATCAGCGTGCGGGTCGACATCGGCTTGGCCGGATTGAGCGGCAAAGCGCGGGCGAGCTTCATGAACGGCTTCATCCACCAGGCCTGGGCAATGGCGTAGTCGATGGCGAAGACCGGCTCCTCATCGGTCAGCGTCAAGGCGAGCGGACCGTCGAGGAAGCTGACATGGTTGAGCGCCAGGATCGGCGCCTTGCCGGCCGCCTTGAGGTTCTCCATCCCTTCGACCTCCAGGCGCAGGAAGGCGCGGAACAGGATGGAGACGAAGTCGCGGAACGCGTTGGTCGGCAGGAATTTCAGCATCAGCCAGGCTGCAATGGCATTGGCTACGGCCAAGCCGAAAAGGATGCCGCCGGTGGAGACTTTCGTCTGGATCACGGCGACAACAATGCCGCCGACCGTCATGAAGCCGGCATTGACGATGCTGACGGCGGCGACGACGCGGGCGCGGCGCGCTTCGGGCGACCAGGCCTGCACGGCGGCGAAGGTCGGCACGACGAGGAAGGCGCTGGCGATGGCCATGCCGGCGAGGTCGATCGCGACACGGATCGTGTTTGGCCCGGCGAAGAACAGGGCAAGGGTCTCGGCCCTCGGCGAAGGCTGCATGCTCCAGATGGTCCAGGCCAGATGCAGGCCGAACAGCGCCAGCAGAGCCGTGCCCACCGGCGCGGGCAGCAGCACGATGCGCCCCTGCGACATCCAGGCGGCAATGGCCGAGCCGATGGCGATCGAGACGGCAAAGACCGCGAGATAGACGGTGACGGCGATCTCGTTGCCACCGAGCGAATCCTTGATCAAGGTCGGCAGGATCGAAAGCACGATGGCGCCGATGAGCCAGAACCACGAAGTCATCAGGCCGGCGCGCCAGATGCGCTTGTCGGTGCGCAATTCGCTGACCTGGCGCCAGGTCGAGCGGAAGATGTTCTTGTCGATGACAAGGTCGGGCGCCGCGGAACCCGTGGACGGAATGTAGCGGCTGACAAACCAGCAGCCGACCGCCAAGGCCATCATGATCGGCCCGAACACCGTGACGCCAATGCCATCGGCCGAGACGACGCCGCCGGCAATGGTGCCGCCGAGGATGGCGGCAAAAGTGGCCGACTCGATCCAGGCGTTGGCCTTGGGCAGTTCCTTGCGCTCGAGGTGATCAGGCAGGATGCCGTATTTGATCGGCCCGAACAGCGCCGAGATGATGCCGAACATCAGCAACGCCGTCATCAGCACCGGGATCGACGACAGCGCGATGCCGGCGACAGAGACAGCCGCGGCGGCGATCTCGACGAATTTGAGCCGCCGGGCGATGAGGGCCTTGTCGAAGCGGTCGGCGATCTCGCCGCCAAGCGCGGACAACAACAGGAAGGGCGCCATGAAGACGGCCCCTGCCAAAGTGACCAACGAAGCCGCCTGATCGGCGGCCAGCGTGAAGAGAATCAGGAACACCAGGGTGTTCTTGAGGAAATTGTCATTGAAGGCGGACAGGAACTGCGTCCAGAACAGGGGCGCAAAGCGCCGGGACAACATCAGATGCGTGTTCATGGCGATTTCCATTTGGCGGAACCCTACGACGGCGTGCCGGTGGGCCCTGCGGGGTTGCAGGCGCTGTTTCAATCTCAGTGATATCAGTGAGCTGATTAAACTTCCTTACTGCGCTTGATGCTCATCCGTGGCTTTCGACGCGGAAATGAACATCGTTCACAACCGAAGTCTATCATTTTTTGAACAGCGTTCAAGCGGAAAATGAACAACGTTCACCGCAACTTGAAGCAGCGACGGCGGCCAGCGGCGTTTGTAAGGGGTCAGGGCGCCCCAATTGCCGGGCCTGCTCCGAGCGTCGCCACTGTCTTCAGCGCGCCGTCGAGCATGTCGCCCTTCTCGTCCTTGAGGGCCGCCTCGCGCAGGCGGCGGATCCAGTCGGCGGCATCGGCTCGGCCCTTGAGCATGGGAAGCGCCGACAGCACGCGGTCGAATTTCGACTGGGCGCGGACATGGGTGTCGCTGTAGCCCTTGATCAGCCGGCGACAGTTGAGGATTTCGACGGCGAGCGCATGGTCCTGGGACACATGGGCGAGCGCCAGCGCGTACCAGCGATCGAGATGGCTCATCTCGACCTTGTGGCGCAGCAGGCTGCGGCGCCAGCGGCGCAGGCCGCCGATGAACCAGAGGGCCGCAAAGCCGGCAAAGCTGTCGGTGCGGATGCGGCGGCCGTGGTTGATGCGCCGGTCGAGAAAGGCGGCGAGCTTCGGCCGGTTCTCAATGTAGCTGCCGAGCCCCGCCGGCAGTGTGCCGCAGAACTCTTCGATGCGCGGATGGAAATATTCGGTCACCTGCAGGACCGAGCCCTCCTTGACGCCAACCTCCTTGCGCACACGCCGATCACGGGTCGAACGCGTCTTCAGATCGGCAACGCGGATCATGTCGTCATAGCAGAGCGCGTTGGCGAGATGCTTGGCGGCGGCGATGGACAGCGCATGGGCATGGTCGGCGCTATCCAGCGCGACGGCCTTGTCCAGCCGGTCAAGATACTCGCCACCATAGGCGATGTCCTGATAGTCGACGACCTTCCTCAGGCCCCGTAGCGCCATGTCGCGCACGGCGACGGGCATCAGGTCGATGCGAGCGGCGAGCACCTGCCAGCCCTGCAGCAGGCTTTGCGGGCCGGTCACGCGTCCCGCACCCAATGCGGATTCGACAATCACAGGCTCCGCCTGTTTTGGCGCAGATCCGGCCGTGCCGCGCGCGCGGTCAAACGCGGCGCCAAAGGCGGCAAGACTCGCCTGGACGCCACGGCCCCCGGCGCCAATCGCCTGTTCATAGCTTTCGCGCGTGAACGGCAGCGCGTCTGACCCCGCCAGCGCGCCAAGCAGGCTGGCCGAGATCATCGAACCGTTGTCGGCGGCGATCTTTTCCATGTCGAAAGCGATGAAGCGCTTCGATGCGGCCTCCGCCGTCGCATGCACCTTGGAGGACGAGGCTCGGCCATCCCCCGGCTCGATTTTTTCCGACACGGCGGCGATGCGATGCGACGAGGCGATCAGTGTCGTGCGCTCGGGCGTGACGAAGCCGCGGATGATGGCGCGGCCGGCCTCCATCAATTCGGCGGCGATCAGGATGTCGACATCGCCTTGCGAGGGCGACAGTGCGAAGACCGGCAGCCGGCCGGTGTCGCGGGCCATCTCGACATAGTAGATCGTCGCGCCGGTGCGCTGGGCGACGCCGGCGACCGAGGTCGATTGCGCGACATAGCCATTGCGCTCGGCGACGTCGGTGATCCAGTCGGCCAGCACACCGCCGCCCTGGCCACCGACCGCCAGCACGGCGAGCTTGATGACGCGCTCGTCGTCCTGGGCGCTGGCCTTGGCGCGAAGTGGCGGGACAGCGTCAAGCATCGGCGAAAGTCAGGCGCCGGCTTTCGCGGCGGCGCTGCAACAGGCTGATCACGGCGCGGCGCGCGCTTTCCAGGAAGCGGTCCCAACGGCTCGGATTGTGCACGACGTCGGCACGATAGAAGGACGGGCAGAGCACCGCCGCATCGGCGACCTCGCCGCAATTGCCGCAACCGACGCAGTTCTGGTCGATGGACGCCACCGGATCGTCGCGCAGCGGATCGTCGAGCGACTTTACCGACAGCGACGGGCAGCCGGACAGCCGCATGCAGGCATGGTCGCCTGTGCAGATGTCCTCGTCGACGCCGAATTTCGGTTTGACGACCCTTGTCCCGCCCTTGATCGCCTTGTCGACCAGCGGCTTTTCGCGGCGCTGGCGGTTGAGCATGCATTCGGACGAGGCGACGATGACCTTCGGCCCCTTCTCCTCCGTCGTCAGCGCCTCGCGCAGCGTGGCTTGCATCTTGCCGACATCGTAGGTGCGGTCGACATGACGCAGCCATTTGACGCCCATGCCCTTCACCGCTTCGGTGATCGGATGTTTTGTCGACTTGGTCTTGTTGCCCGCGCGCGACGACAGGATGTCCTGCCCACCGGTGGCGGCCGAATAGAAATTGTCGACGATGACGATGACGCCGTCATTCTTGTTGAACACGGCATTGCCGATCGAGGAGGTCAGGCCGTTGTGCCAGAAGCCGCCATCGCCGACGAAGGAGATCGAGCGGCGCTTGGCGTCGGGCGAATTGAACGCCGAGGCCGAGGCCGGGCCGAGACCATAGCCCATCGTGGTGGCGCCGAGTTCGAAAGGCGGCATGATCGAGAACAGATGGCAGCCTATGTCGGAGGCGATGTGGTGCTTGCCGAGTTCCTGCTCGACCAGTTTGGTCGCGGCGAAGATCGGCCGCTCCGGGCAGCCGATGCAGAAGCCCGGCGGGCGGCCCGGCACGACGTTGACGAGGTCCGCGGTGTCGACGCCATCGCCGACCTTGTTGGGCGCGCGCACTTCACCTGGGAGCAGATGCGGCGCCTCGGCGCGCAGGAACGTGCCGATGCCGTCGAGCATGACCTGGCCGGTGTATTCGCCGGCCATCGGCAGATGCTCCTTGCCGACCAGCCTGGTGCCGCGCCCGGCCTTGTGCAGCATCGAAGCAAAGGCCTGTTCGATGTAGTTGGGCTGGCCTTCCTCGACGACCAGCACCGCCTGCTTGCCCTCGCAGAACGACAGGAACTCGTCGTCGATCAGGGGATAGACGGCGTTGAGCACATAAAGCGGCACGTCGGTGTCGCCATAGGTGTCGGCAAGACCGAGACGCTGCAAGGCACGGATGACCGAATTGTACATGCCGCCCTGCATGACGATGCCTACCGAGCCGTGGTCCGACCCGAAGAATTCGTTGATCTTGTTCTTGGCGATGAAATCGACCGCCGCCGGCCAGCGCTTCTGCACCTTCTCCTTCTCATGCAGGAAGGAGGCGGGCGGCAGCACGATGCGGCCGGTGTCGCGGCGCGGTGCTTCCAACGCATCGGCCACCGTCATCGGCGGCCGCTTGTTGTCCTTGGCGATGAAATGGCCGTGGACGTGGCAGCAGCGGATGCGAACCTGCAGCATGACCGGCGTGTTGGAAATCTCGGACAGCTCGAAGCCGTCCTCAACCGCCTTGACGATCGACGGCAGGTTCGGACGCGGGTCGAGCAGCCAGACCTGGCTCTTCATGGCAAAGGCATGGCTGCGCTCCTGCATGATCGAGGAGCCCTCGCCATAGTCCTCGCCGACGATGATCAGCGCGCCACCGGTGACGCCGCCAGACGCGAGGTTGGCGAGCGCGTCGGAGGCGACGTTGGTGCCGACGGTCGACTTGAAGGTCGCCGCGCCGCGGATCGGATAGTGCACCGAGGCGGCCAGCATGGCGGTGGCGGTCGCTTCCGAGGCGCTGGCCTCGAAATGCACGCCGAGTTCGCCCAGAATGTCCTGCGCGTCGGCCAGCACATCCATCAGATGGCTGATCGGCGCGCCCTGATAGCCGCCGACATAGCCGACGCCGCATTGCAGCAGCGCCTTGGTGATGGCGAGGATGCCTTCGCCGGCGAATTCCTCGCCTGCGCCGAGCCTGAGTTTCTCGACTTCCTTGGCAAAAGACCGTTCGGCCATTTCTTCAATCCTTCCGTTACCGCCCAGCCCGTTATCGGCTGGCACTGGCGGCGCGTAGGTCTAGATGTCGTGCTTGCGAATGTTCTTCAGCATCTTCTGCAGCGTCGCGATGAGTGCCGCGTATTCGGCATCGTCGACATCGTCGAACATTGCCTCGAACGCATCATGCATGGCCGGCCAGGCGCGCGTGAACTCGGCGCGACCCTCGTCGGTCAGGAACACATGGCGGATGCGGCTGTCGGTGACGCCCTGCTCGCGCCGCACGAAGCCCTGCCCCTCCAGCGTGTCGAGCGTGCGGCTCAAGGTCGACTGCTCGATGACCGTATAGACCGAGAGGTCGTTGACGGTGACGCCGTCCGTGACCGACAGAACGGCCAGCGTGCGCACCTGCGGAATGGTCAGGCCCTGCTTGCGGAAATCGTCGCGCAAGGTGGCGTTGTAGCGGCCCATGATGCGGTTCATCAGATAGGGCGCGAATTGCTGCAGGCCGATCTGCCCCAGGGTCGACATGCGCTGGCGCTTCTCCCCAACCTTCTGCTCCATCACAGCCTCCCCGCCAGGAGAAAGCCGGAACCGCCGCCGAGGCCTGCACCCGGATGGGTCGAGGCGCCGATATGGTAGAGGTTCTTGATACCGGTCTGGTGATTGCGGCTGGTCTTGAACGGCCGCCACAGGAAGGACTGGTCGATGGTCGAGGAGCCGCCATAAGGGTCGCCGCCGACCAGATTGATGTTCATCGCCTCGAGATCGGCCGGCGAATAGGCGCGGCGGGCAATCACACTGTCCTTGAAACCGTCAATGTGGCCGGCGAGGATCGCTTCGGCGCGATCGGCGTAGGCCTCGCGCAGCGCCTCGGTCCATTGCCCGTCAGCCGGGGCCTGCAGCTTGCCGGCGGCGTCGCCCTTGATGTACCGGGGCGCCTCGGGCAGTTGCAGCCAAAGGATCGCCTTGCCCGCCGGACAGCGCGAGGGATCGAGCGCATGCGGCTGGCCGACACAGATGGTGGGCACCTCCGGCAGCATGCCGCGCACCGCCTCGTTGCAGGCCTTGGAGACGCCATCCAGTCCCGGCGTCAGATGCAGCAACGCCACCTTGTCCAGCCCCTCGCCGCGCCATGCCGGCGGCTTGTCGAGGGCGTAATGGATCTGGAAATTGCCCTTGCCGTAGCGATATTTCCGCGTCGCATCGACATCGGCTTGGGCAGCATCCGTGCCGAGCAGCCGACCGTAAAGCTGTGTCGGCGTGACCGAGCAGATCACGCTCTTCTTCGCATGAACCGTTTCGCCCGAGGCCAGCCGCACGCCGGTGGCGCGGCCCCCGGCCAGGATGATGGAAGCAACGTCCGCTCCTGTGGAGATGACGCCGCCGCGCTCGGTGATCAATGCCTCGAAAGTCGACAGCAGGTTCCTTGCCCCGCCCTTGACGATCGGCGCGCCGGCCGCCTCGAGCGCGAAGGCAATCACCTTGGCGATCTGGCCGGAGAACGCATCCTCGGGGCCTAGTCCGGCATGCAGTACCCAGGGCGCCCAGAGCGCCCGGATGGTTTCGGACTGGTAAGTACCTTCCAGCCAGCCACGCGCCGGCACCAGGGCGTCGCCGAGAAAGGCGGCAAGGCCGCGCGAGCCACGCCGCCAGGCATCACCGGCCAACAGCTTCGCCGTCGGATAAGACCAGAGCGCCCCGCCGAGCAGACCGAACAGCAGGCCGGCATTGCGCTCGATGCCGCCGACATCGTCCGCGTGCCGATCGCCGTCACCCGCCGCGATTGCGTTGAGTGCGGCGACATTGGCGGCACGGTCGGTGCCGAGCACCGCATGGCTGCCATCCGGCCGAAGCACACCGGTCGGCGTTGCGGTGTGGCAGAATTCCAGCCCATGCCGCGCCAGGTCCTTGCCGAGTGCGGCGAAGGCCGGCGAGGTGATGAACAGCACGAAGGTGGTCGCCATCACATCGTGGACGAAGCCGGGCGCGGTGATCTCCTCGGTGCGCATGCAGCCGCCGATGCGGTCGTTGCGCTCGAGAACGAGCACATCGGCGCCCTTGCCGCCAAGCATCGCCGCGCAAACCAGCGCATTGATGCCGCTGCCGACGATGATGTGGTCGGGCGCTTTCATTGACAGTTTCTCTCGACCGTCGGGGCTGCGCGCATGATCTTCTCCCGAAGACCCCACCTCGCTCTATTTGCCCGATACCAGCGCCAATGCGCGGATCGGGCTGCCGGTGCCGTGCTCGATCTTGAGCGGCGCCGCGATCAGGATCGCGCCCTTCGGCGGCAACTGATCGAGATTGCAGAGGCTGGCGAGGCCGTAGCGGTTGGCCTTGTGCATCAGCGTGTGCGCCGGGAATGGCGGTTCCATGCCGCCGGCCTTGCCGGCGTCGGTGCCAATGGTCTCCGAGCCCCAGCCCTTGATGTCCTTGCTGATCAGGAACTGGATGGCTTCAGCCGTCGGGCCGGGCGTATGCGGGCCGGTCTCGTTGGCGTTGAGGAACTCGGCTTCCGAGCCGTTGCGCTTGTACCAGTCGGTGCGCATCACCACCCACTCGCCGGCGTTGATGGCGCCATGCTTGGCTTCCCATGCCTTGATGTGGTCGACGGTGAGCAGGAAATCGGGATCGGCGGCGGCTTCCTTCGAGCAGTCGATGACATTGACCGGGCCGACGAAGTTCTGCGCCGGAATGGTGTCGGTGGCGCCGTCCGGGTAATCCTTGCCGCTGATCCAGTGCTGAGGCGCATCGAAATGCGTGCCCGAATGCTCGCCAAGCTTCAGCCAGTTCCATGCCCACCAGGGACCGTTCTTGTCGTAACGGGAGATGTTATGGATCTCGACCTTCGGCGTGTCGACCGCGAGTTCCGGCGGCAGCTTGATCAGCGGTGTATCGGGACCGAGCGGTGCCGACAGGTCGACCACCTTGATGGCGCCGGAAAGAAGCTGGCCGGCGACCTCGCCGAGGAGTTTTTGGGTGTCCATGGTCTCTGTTCCCTCTTTTCGATGATGATCAAGGCTCGTCGCGGCCCTTAATATCCTACTAGACGAAAACATATGCATCTGCAATTATCTTTAAGCATAAAGGAAATGGGAACGGGGCGTGAGCGAGTTCGACGCCATCTTTGTCGGGGCGGGCCACAACAGTCTGGCATGCGCCGCGCATCTGGCGCTCAAAGGCTGGAAAACCGGGATCTTTGAGCGCAATGCAACAATCGGTGGCGCTGTCCAGACCCGTGAATTCACCCTTCCCGGCTTCCGCCACGATTTCGGCGCGATGAATCTGAGCCTGTTTGCCGGCTCCGCCTTCCATCGGAAATATGCAAATGGATTGAAAGCGCAGGGGCTGGAGTTCGCGCCCGTCGCCGACTGCTTTGCCAGCGCGTTTCCGGATGGACGCTGGTTCGGCGTCAGCAACGATCTGGAAAAGACCGCAACGCGCATGGCCGCTTTCTCCGCTGCCGACGCAGCGACATGGCGCAAGCTGGTCGCAGCCTTCCCGGCGGAAGCCGAGCATCTGTTCCGGCTGCTCGGCTCGCCGATGGGCGCTCGCGCGCTTGCCGGCACGGCGTGGAACCTGTGGCGCAAGAAGGGTGTCACCGGCGCACTCGACACCGGTCGGCTGCTGTTGTCGTCGCCACGCGCCTGGCTCGAGGAGACTTTCGAGTCCCCACATGTGCGGGCAACGCTCGCCACCTGGGGCATGCATCTCGATTTCGCGCCCGATATCGCCGGCGGTGCAGTGTTCCCCTACCTGGAATCGATGGCGAACCAAAGCTTCGGCATGGTGCTGGGCAAGGGCGGGGCGGACACCATCATCCGGGCTCTGGCCGGCATGGTGACCTCCGCCGGCGGCCAGATCGTCACTGGCGCCGATGTGGCCGAGATCACCGTATCCGGCGGCAAGGCGACGGGGGTGCGACTCGCTTCCGGTGAGACGCATACCGCCACCAAGGCGGTCATCGCAGGCGTCGCACCCCGGGCGCTGACCGGCAAGCTGCTGCCCAACGGTTCCGGCGACGCCGGCTTTGACACGTCGATGAAAAAGTTCCGCCACGCACCAGGCACGATGATGATCCACCTGGCGCTCGACGATCTGCCGGACTGGAGCGCGGGGGCCGAGCTTAGGCAGTTCGCCTATGTGCATCTGTCGCCCTCGCTCGACGCGATGTCGCGCACCTATCAGCAGGCGATGGCGGGCATGCTGCCGGACGAGCCGGTGCTGGTCGTCGGCCAGCCCTCCGCGATCGACCCGTCGCGCGCGCCTCAGGGCAAGCATGTGCTGTGGGTGCAGGTGCGCATGCTGCCAGCCGACATCCTGGGTGATGCATCGGCCAGGATCGCGCCCGCGCATTGGGATCAGGCCAAGGAGGCCTACGCCGGGCGCGTGCTCGACATCATCGAGACCTATGCGCCCGGCCTGGGGGGCAAAATTCTCGGCCGGGCGGTGTTCTCGCCCATCGACCTCGAACGCGAGAACCCGAACCTCGTCGGCGGCGACCAGGTCTGCGGCAGCCACCATCTGGCGCAGAACTTTTTGTTCCGCCCGGCGCGCGGCTATGCCGGCTGGAACACGCCGGTCAATAATCTGCATCTAACGGGCGCCGCGACATGGCCGGGCGCCGGCACCGGTGCGGCCTCCGGCTTCATGCTCGCGCAACAGCTTGGCGGGAGGTAGGCCGACAATTTTATCGGGGCGACGAGAGGCAAGGCGCTGCTGCCCACGAAGCCTGAACCAATGACCTGACACTGCCGCGCAAAGACAATAACCAACAAGGGGAACGACCATGACAATCAACAGACGCGAATTGCTTGGATACAGTGCCGCCGCACTTGGTGTGGCCGCCGTTGGCCTGCCGCGGATCGCCAAGGCGGCCGCCGGCGAACTGACCATCGCCTACAATGTCAACCTGCCCTCCTGGGATCCGACCACCGGACCCTCGGCCGTCAACCCGACGATCCAGGGCCTCTATCAATCGGTCTTCGACCAGTTCATCCCACAGAAGCCGGACCTGTCCTTCGCGCCGGGCCTGCTCACCGAATGGGGCTGGAACGACGACCGCACCAAGGTGACGATGACGGTGCGCGAAGGCGTGACCTGGCATGACGGCTCGCCGTTCACGCCCGAGGACGTGGTCTGGTCGCTGCAGCGGGCAGGCGACGAAAAGACCGGCAATCCGATCCAGTTCGTCTGGAAGAACGTCAACAACTTCAAGATCGACGGCAACAAGATCACCGGCGACGTCGTGCAGTTCGACCCGGTCTATTTCAAGTGGATGTCGTTCCTGACCGGCTACATCCTGCCGAAGGCCTATTACGAGAAGGTCGGCGCCGAAGGTTTCGAGAAGGCGCCGATCGGCACCGGCCCGTACATGGTCGAAAAGTTCGAACGCAACGCCTTCCTGCGGCTCAAGGCCAATGCGAACTATTGGGGCGGCAAGCCGGCCTTCGAGAATGTGACGATCAAGTTCGTCACCGACGCGGCGAGCCGCGTGGCCGAGATCGAGTCCGGCTCCTCGCAGGTGACGCTCGAAATCCCGTACGAGGAATATGACCGGCTGATCGCCAAGGACGGGCTGGCCGGCTCGTGCAAGAACGTATCCGACATCGGCATGATCTTCTTCAACAACAAGGACGCCATGCTGGACAAGAATGTCCGGCAGGCGGCCGTGATGGCAGTGGACAAGGAGCTTCTGGTCAAGCGGCTGCTGCGCGGCTACGGCCAGCCGATCGCGACGCTGGAGACGCCGGAATACGCGGCCTTCGACCCATCGATCAAGGTCGAGCACAATCCGGAAAAGGCCAAGGAGTTGCTCGCCGCCTCCGGCTACTCGCCGGAGAAGCCGGCCAAGGTCACCATCCAGACGACCAAGGGCTTCAAGCCCAAGGACTACGAGATGGTGCAGGCGATCGTCGGCATGTGGCGCAAGGTCGGCATCGAGGCGACGATCGAGGTCTACGAGATTGCCAAGCACTATGAACTGCGCGCCGCGCACAAGCTGGCGCCGGCGGCCTTCTACAATTGGGGCAACGCCATCGGCGATCCGACCACCTCGACCGGTTTCGCCATGTTCGGGCCGTCGCCGCACTCGTCCTGGAAGACCGACGATCTCGACGCCAAGATCGGTCCGCTCTGGGGCGAGAAGGACGAGGCCAAGCGCATCGCCGGCTGGAAGGCGGTCGACAAATACATCGCCGAGCAGGCCTATGTGCTGCCGCTGCTGCAGTTCGCCCAGCCGATCGTGCATGCCAAGGGCGTCAACGTCGTGCAGCATATCTCGGGCGCGCTGCTGCCGGCGCTGATGACCCCGGCCTGATATCGGCCTGGAATTGCCGCGCGCCGTCCATAGCGACGGCGCGCATTTTTCTATCAGGCATACGAGCCCGTGGGCTCCTGCAAAGATTTACATGCTCCTGCAACGATTCCTGATCCGTCTCCTGACGATGCTGATCACGCTGTTCGGCGTGGCCATCGTCGTCTTCGTCGTGATCCGCGTCGCGCCCGGCGATCCGATCGCCATGATGCTGCCGCCCGGCGCGACGGATGCCGACATCGCCCGCCTGCGCGCGCTGTACGGGCTCGACAAGACCATCGTCCAGCAATTCTTCATCTGGCTGTCCGGCGTGGTGCGCGGCGATTTCGGCACCTCGATCTCGCTGCGGCAAGACGTGCTCGGCCTGGTCTTCAACCGGCTGCCGGCGACGTTGGAGCTCGCGATCGTCGCGCTGGTCATGGCGGTGGCGCTCGGCGGCACGACGGCGATCCTCGGCGCGCGTGAGCGTGGCACGGCGGTCGAGGCCGGCATCGACATCGCCAGCGGTGCGGCACTCTCCATTCCCGATTTCCTGTGGGGCCTGGTGCTGATCCTTTTGTTCGGCGTTCTGGTGCCGATCTTCGACATTTCCGGCCGGGTCTCTCCACAGCTCGATTTGCCCTTCGTCACCCAGTTCTATTTCTTCGAGAGCCTGCTTCGGCTGCGCTTCGACCTGACCTGGGATCTGTTGAAGCACATGCTGATGCCGGCCGTTGCGCTGGCGCTGCCGCTGGCTGCAATCATCGCGCAGTTGCTGAAACAGTCGCTGAAGGAAGTGCTCGACCTCGACTATGTCGTGCTGGCCCGGGTGAAAGGATTTTCGGAGACGCAGGTCATCTTGCGCGAAGCGCTGAAGAACGCCGCTTTGCCGACCCTGACCCTGGTCGGCGTGCAGTTCACATTCCTCATCGGCGGCACGGTCATCGTCGAGCGGCTGTTCTCCTACGAAGGCCTCGGCAACATGGCGATCGATGCCGTCATCAACCGCGACCTGCCGCTCATCCAGGGCATCGTGCTGGTCTTCGCGCTGCTGTTCGTGCTGATCAACCTCGCTGTCGACATGATGTATGCGCTGCTTAATCCGAGGCTGCGCCATGGCTAGAGCCACAAGACGCGGACTGAGCCCCAGGCTGTGGCTCGCCGGCGGCTGGCTGCTGCTGGCGCTGCTGGCGGCGATCTTCGCGCCACTGGTCGCGCCGCAGGATCCGCTGGCACAGGATCTGATGCTGGAGCGGCTGCCGCCTTTCTGGCTCGATGGCGCCGAGCCCGGCTATTGGCTGGGCACCGACAGTCTCGGCCGCGATCTGTTGTCCAGGCTCATCTTCGGCGGCCGCATCGCCTTCATCGTCGCCTTTGCCGCGGCCATCGCCGCCTGCCTGGTCGGCTCGACACTCGGGCTGATCGCGGGCTATTTCGGCGGCTGGGCCGACCGCGTCATCTCGCGCATCGTCGATGTCTGGATGGCGTTTCCGCCAGTGCTGTTCGCTATCCTTTTGGTGGCCGTGCTGGGAACGGGCTTGAGCTCCGTCATCCTGGCCATTGCCATCATCGACTGGACGCGCTTTTGCCGGGTGATCCGCGCCGAGGCGATGGGCCAGTCGCGCATGGACTATGTCGAAAATGCCCGCATCGCCGGCTATGGCCGCATCGGCATCATGCTGCGCGAAGTACTGCCCAATGTGGTGCCGTCGATCGTGGCGCTGCTGTCGCTGGAGATGGGCATCGCCGTCATCGTCGAGGCGATCCTGTCCTTCGTCAATCTGTCGATCTCGACCGACGACCCGACCTGGGGCGGCCTCATCGCCGAGGGCCGGCTGTCGATCCACCAGGCGTGGTGGGTGCTGGTGTTTCCGCTGATCACGCTCATCCTCACCGTGCTGTCGTTCAGCCAGTTCGGCGAAGCGTTGAAGACGCGTTTCGATCCGGTGCTGCGATGAACGCCTGTCTCGACATCGCCAATCTCAGCGCCGTGCTGCCGAACGGCGCCCGCGTGCTGCGCTCGGTGTCCCTCTCGGTGCAGCCCGGCGAGGTCCGCGCCCTGGTCGGCGAGAGCGGCGCCGGCAAGACAATGATAGGCAAGGCGGTGCTTGGCGTGTTGCCATCAAGCGTGCGCATCGTCGAAGGCGACATGCTGCTTGAAGGCGAAGCCCTCGGCAAATTGCAGCCAAAGGCGCGGCGTACGCTGATCGGCGCGCGCACCGCACTGATCCCTCAGGACCCGCTGACCGCGCTCAACCCGTCGCGTCGCATCGGGCCGCAGATGACCGACCGGCTGGTGCGCATTCTCGGCTGGAGCAGCGACAAGGCCGACACACGGATCCGGCACTTGCTTGACGAGGTGCAGATCCGCGACCCCGACCGCGTGCTGAAAAGCTATCCGCATGAGCTCTCCGGCGGCATGCGCCAGCGTGTGCTGATCGCCGCCGCCTTCGCCGCCGAGCCCCGGCTGATCGTCGCCGACGAACCGACCACGGCACTCGACGTCACTGTGCAGAAGCAGATCCTGCGGCTGATCGCTGCGTTGCAGCGCGAGCACGGCACCGCGATCCTGTTCGTCACCCACGATCTCGGCGTCGTCGCCAAGATCAGCCAGAAGGTCTCGGTTCTCTATGCCGGCAAAGTGGTGGAGGAGGCTGAGACGGCCGCTCTCTTCGCGACGCCGCGGCATCCCTATACGCGCGCGCTGATGGCGGCGACGCCGCGCTACACCGATCCATTCGCCTCGCTGAAACCAGTGGACGAAGCGGTGCTGGCAGGGCTTGCGGCGGAGATCGCGGCGGCGGACCAGGCGTGGAGGCCCAGCCATGGCTGAACCGCTGTTTTCCGTGCGCGGGCTGAAGGTCGCGCTGCCAGACATGACACGCAAGCCGCTGATCGGCCGCGCGCCCTTGGCCGAGATCTTGAAGGGCCTGGATTTCGACCTGCCCAGGGGTTCGGTGACCGGCATTGTCGGCGAATCCGGGTCCGGCAAGTCGACGCTCGGCCGCGCTTTGGTGCGGCTCTTGGAACCCAGCGCCGGCTCGATCAGCTTCGACGGCCGCGATATCACGCATCTGCCGGAAGCGGAGTTGCGGCCATTGCGCCGCGACCTGCAGATGATTTTCCAGGATCCGATGTCGTCGCTCAATCCGCGCCGCACCATCGCCAGCATCATTGCCGCGCCGCTCAAGCAGAACGGGCTTGGCGACAGGCTCAAGGAACGCGTCGCCGAGGCGCTGCAGCGCGTCGGGCTGCCGCAAAGCTTCGCCACCCGCTATCGCCACGAACTGTCGGGTGGCCAGCGCCAGCGGGTCGGCATCGCGCGCGCCCTGGCGCTGTCGCCGAAATTCGTGCTGGCCGACGAGATCGTCTCCGGCCTCGACGTGTCGACACAGGCGCAGATCCTCACCCTTCTGGAAAAGCTGGCGGCGGAGATGGGCCTGACCGTCGCCTTCATCAGCCACGATTTGTCCGTCATCCGGCGGCTGTGCCGGCAAGTGATCGTCATGCGCGAAGGCGTGATCGTCGAAGCCAGCGCCACCGACGCTTTGTTCGACAGCCCTGGAAAGGCCTACACGCGCGATCTCATCGCAGCCATTCCGCTGCCCGAGATCGATGCCGGCTGGCTGGACATCCCTTCAGCCGGCAAGGCGCCGCCATGATTGCATACGCACGCCGAAAAGCGGGCCTCGGACGTGCGACCGGCAAACAACCAGGTCCCGCCAATGGAGAGGACTGACATGAAGACGATACTTCGAAACGCAACGCTCGCCGCCGCTGTCCTTGGCAGCGCCGGCATGGCCTCGGCGGATTCGATCCCCGGCATGCGCGGCCACGATCACACCGGCATCACCGTTCCCGACATGAAGCAGGCGGTCGACTTCTTCACCGAAGTGGTCGGCTGCAAGAAGGCGATGTCCTTCGGCCCATTCGCCGACGACAAGGGCACCTTCATGCAGGATCTTCTGGGCGTCGATCCCAAGGCTGTCATCGAACAGGTCACCATGGTTCGTTGCGGCTATGGATCGAACATCGAGCTGTTCAAATACACCGCGCCCGACCAGAAGAACCTGACGCCGAAGAACAGCGACATTGGCGGTTTTCACATCGCCTTCTATGTCGATGATGTCGCCGCGGCGAAAGCCTATCTCGACGGCAAGGGCGTCAAGACGCGCATGGGGCCCTTGCCGGTGAAGGAAGGCCCTGCCGCCGGCCAGACCATTCTCTATTTCCAGGCTCCCTGGGGACTGCAACTGGAAGCGATCAGCTATCCCGACGGCATGGCCTATGAGAAGGGTGCCGAGACAGTGCTGTGGAGCCCGAAGAACCCGGACAAGTGACCACCCGGCGCGCGCTTGCGGTTCGACACGCAAGCGCGCCGCCCAATACCCGCACAATGATTTCGATATAGAACTTTAAGCTTGAAATATCTTGCCGCCGGCGCGATACTTGAAGACACAGCAAGCGAAGAGGAGATCGCACACATGAAGGTTGCGGTTCTCGGCGGCGGACCAGCCGGCCTCTACTTTGCCATTTCGATGAAGCTCCGGGACGCCGCCCACGATGTGACGGTGTTCGAGCGCAACCGCGCCGACGACACATTCGGCTGGGGCGTGGTGCTGTCGGCCGAAACGCTTGAGAATCTCGCGAAGAACGATCCAGTCAGCGCCGTCTGGATCAAGAAGCATTTTGCCTATTGGGACGACATTGCCGTCATTCATGACGGCGTGCGCACGGTCTCGTCAGGCCACGGCTTCTGCGGCATCGGCCGCAAGCGGCTGTTGATCCTGCTGCAGCGCCGCGCCCGCGAACTCGGCGTCAAGCTGATGTTCGAGACCGATATCGCCGATCC
The DNA here is from genome assembly GCF_013170825.1 of Mesorhizobium sp. NZP2298. Taxonomy (NCBI): domain Bacteria; kingdom Pseudomonadati; phylum Pseudomonadota; class Alphaproteobacteria; order Hyphomicrobiales; family Phyllobacteriaceae; genus Mesorhizobium; species Mesorhizobium sp. NZP2298. Next base: position 110,029 of record NZ_CP033365.1, read on the forward strand.
CCGCCCCTATATGGAGACGCATGATCTGGTCGTCGCCGCCGACGGGCTGAACTCCAGGGCGCGCAACACCTTCGTCGACGTCTTCAAACCCGATATCGACACCCGCAAATGCAAGTTCGTCTGGCTCGGCACCCACCAGAAATTCGACGACGCCTTCACCTTCATCTTCGAGAAGACCGAGCATGGCTGGGTGTGGGCGCACGCCTACCAGTTCGACAGCGACACCGCGACCTTCATCGTCGAGTGCAGCGAACAGACCTGGGCTGCCTTCGGCTTCGGCGCGATGACGCAGCAGGAATCCATCGCGGTGTGCGAACGCATCTTCGCCAAGCATCTCGGTGGCCATGCGCTTATGACCAATGCCAACCATATCAGGGGTTCGGCCTGGATCAATTTCCCGCGCGTGCTTTGCGAGCGCTGGTCGTATAAGAACCTGGCACTGATGGGCGATGCCGCCGCATCGGCGCATTTCTCGATCGGCTCAGGCACCAAGCTGGCGCTGGAAAGTGCCGTGGCGCTGGCCGACTATGTCGAAACCGAGCCGGATCTCGACGCGGCGTTCCGTAAATATGAGGACGCCCGCCGCACCGAGGTGCTGAAGCTGCAATCGGCGGCGCGTAATTCGCTCGAATGGTTCGAGGAGGTCGAGCGCTATCTCGGCCTCGACCCGGTGCAGTTCAACTATTCGCTGCTGACCCGCTCGCAGCGCATCAGCCACGAGAATTTGCGGCTGCGCGATGCCGAATGGCTGGGCGGCGCCGAGGAATGGTTCCAGCGCCAGGCGGGTGCCGGCGGCAACAGGCTGCGCCGGGCGCCGATGTTCGCGCCCTTCAAGCTGCGCGACCTCAGGCTCAACAACCGCGTCGTCGTCTCGCCGATGGCGCAGTACAAGGCCGTCGACGGCTGCCCGACCGACTGGCATTTCACCCATTATGCCGAGCGCGCCAAGGGCGGCGCCGGCCTCGTCTATATCGAGATGACCTGCGTCAGCCCGCAAGGGCGCATCACACCCGGATGCCCCGGCTTCTACGCGCCTGAGCACGAGGTGGCGTGGAAGCGGCTGGTCGACTTTGTCCATACCGAGACCGAGGCGAAGATCTGCGCTCAGATCGGCCATTCCGGTGCCAAGGGTTCGACCCGGCTGGGTTGGGAAGGCACCGACGTGCCGCTGGCCTCGGGCAACTGGCCGATCATGGCCGCATCGGCCGTCGCATGGTCGCCCGAAAACCAGGTCCCGAAGGCGATGGACCGAGCCGACATGGATCTGGTGCGCGACCAGTTCGTGGCTTCTGCCGAGATGGCTGATCGCTGCGGCTTCGATATGCTGGAGATCCACGCCGCGCACGGCTATCTCCTGTCGTCCTTCATCACGCCGGTCACCAACCGGCGCACGGACGCCTATGGCGGTTCGCTTGAGAACCGCATGCGCTATCCCCTTGAAATCTTCCACGCGGTGCGCGCCGCCTGGCCGGCACAAAAGCCGATCTCGATGCGCATCTCGGCCAATGACTGGGTCGGCATCGAAGGCGTGACACCGGCCGATGCGGTCGAGATCGCGCGGCTGCTGCATGAAGCTGGCGTCGACATATGCGACGTCTCGGCCGGCCAGACTTCGGCACTGGCAAAGCCGGTCTACGGCCGCATGTTCCAGACGCCTTTTTCCGACCGCATCCGCAACGAGGTCGGCATGGCGACGATGGCGGTCGGCAACATCTACGAGCCGGACCATGTCAATTCGATCCTGATGGCCGGCCGCGCCGACCTGGTGGCGCTGGCACGGCCGCATCTTGCCGACCCCTACTGGACGCTGCATGCGGCAGTGACGCTTGGTGACCGCGCCGTCAAATGGCCCGATCCCTACCTGCCCGGGCGCGACCAGCTCTATCGTCTGGCGGAGCGCGATGCGGCAGCGGGGCTGAAAGTATGACGGCCGCAACAGCGATCTCCGGCAAGCATGCGCTGGTCACCGGCGGCGGCTCCGGCGTCGGCCGGGCCATCGCGCTGGCACTGGCTGGCGCTGGCATCAATGTGACCATCTGCGGCCGCCGTGAAGCAGAACTCGCAAAAGTTGCCGGCGAAAGCGAAGGCATTTTCGGCATCGCTGCCGATGTCACCAGCGAGGCATCCATGGCCTCGCTCTACGAGACGGCGCAAGCCGCGCGCGGGGCCTTCGACATCGTCGTCGCCAATGCCGGCATGGCCGGCAGCATGCCGGCGCACAAGACCGCGCTGGCCGACTGGCAGAAGACGCTCGACGTCAACCTGACCGGCGCCTTCCTGACTGTGAAGCCAGCGCTGGCCGGGATGGCCGCGCGCAAGGCAGGCCGCATCGTGTTTATCGCTTCGACGGCGGGATTGAAGGGCTACGCCTATGTCGCGCCTTACGTCGCGGCCAAGCATGGCGTCGTCGGCCTGATGCGGGCGCTTGCCGCCGAGACGGCGAAATCCGGCGTCACCGTCAACGCCGTGTGCCCGGGCTTCGTCGAGACCGACATGCTGGAGGAGTCCATCCAACGCATCGTCGAAAAGACCGGTCGCTCGGCCGGTGAGGCGCGGGCAAGCTTAGCCTCGACCAATCCGCAAGGCCGCTTCATCCAGCCGCAAGAGATCGCCGCCGCCGTGCTGTGGCTGTGCGGCGACGCGGCGGCATCGATCACCGGACAGGCAATTTCGATCTCAGGAGGCGAGACATGGTAGCCGGCCCGCTGCCCGCACCGTCGGGACCCGGCAAGGACAGGCTGCGCCTGTGGATCAGGCTGCTGCGTGCCTCGCGCACGATCGAGGCCGAACTGCGGGAGCGCCTGAAGAAAGAATTCGATACGACCTTGCCGCGCTTCGATGTGATGGCAGCACTCTACCGCGCCCCCGAAGGCATGCTGATGAGCGACCTGTCGCGCTTCCTGCTGGTCTCCAACGGCAATGTCACCGGCATTGTCGATCGGCTGGTTTCGGAAGGGCTGGTCGCCCGCGCCCGCCGCAATGGCGACCGCCGCACCTCCATGGTGCGGCTGACGGAGGAAGGCACCAAATCCTTCGCCACCATCGCCGCGGCGCATGAGGGCTGGATCGGTGAATTGCTGGGCAAGGTCAGCGAGGAAGATGCGCGCCGGCTGACCGGCATGCTGACCTCGTTCCGCAGCAACTGGGAGGGACGCGAATGACCGGGATGGCCGGCCTCAAGCCGAAGCATTTCCTGTGGGAGGTCGAGGGCAGGATCGCGAAGGTCCGGCTCGACCGGCCGGAGCGCAAGAACCCGCTGACCTTCGACAGCTATGCCGAGTTACGCGATACGTTCCGCGACCTTGTCTATGCCGACGATATCGACGCCGTGGTGTTCCTCTCCAATGGCGGCAATTTCTGCTCCGGCGGCGATGTCCACGACATTATCGGCCCGCTGGTCAAGATGGACATGAAGCAGCTCCTCGCCTTCACCCGCATGACCGGCGATTTCGTCAAGGCGATGCTGAATTGCGGCAAGCCGATCATCGCGGCTGTCGACGGTGTGGCGGTCGGCGCCGGCGCCATCATCGCCATGAGTTCCGATATCCGCATCGCCACGCCGGAAGCCAAGACCGCCTTCCTGTTCACCCGCGTCGGCCTCGCCGGCTGCGACATGGGCGCCTGCGCGATCCTGCCGCGCATCATCGGCCAGGGCCGTGCCGCCGAACTGCTCTACACCGGCCGCACCATGACGGCGGCCGAGGGCGAGCGCTGGGGCTTCTACAACAGGCTGGTCGATGCCGCATCGCTCGAGGCCGACGCGCTCGACATGGCAGCGCGCATCGTCTCCGGTCCGACCTTCGCCCATGGCATCACCAAGACGCAACTCAACCAGGAATGGTCGATGGGCCTCGATCAGGCGATCGAGGCGGAAGCACAGGCGCAAGCGATCTGCATGCAGACACGCGACTTCGAACGTGCCTACAAGGCGTTCGTGGCCAAGGAAAAGCCGGTGTTCGAGGGCAATTGATGGCTGACAAGAGTTTCCTCAACTGGCCGTTCTTCGAAGACCGTCATCGCGAGTTGGCCGAGCGTCTGGAAGCATGGTGCGCGAAGAACCTGCCGGTCGATCACCATGATGTCGATGCCGCCTGCCGCGAACTGGTGGCAAAGCTTGGCCAGGACGGCTGGCTGAAGCCGACGGCTGTTGACACCGACAATCCGGGGCCGCTCGACGTACGCACCTTGTGCATCACGCGCGAGACGCTGGCGCGCCATGACGGGCTCGCCGATTTCGCCTTCGCCATGCAGGGACTGGGCACAGGAGCGCTCAGCCTGTTCGGCACATCGAACCAGCAGCAATGGCTGGCCAAGACGCGTGCCGGCAAGGCGATCTCGGCCTTTGCCCTGTCGGAGCCACGGTCGGGATCGGATGTCGCCAACACCGAGATGACGGCGACCCGTGATGGCGACAGCTACATCCTGACAGGTGAGAAGACCTGGATTTCCAATGGTGGCATCGCCGATCTCTATGTCGTCTTTGCCCGCACCGGCGAGGCGCCGGGCGCCAAGGGGCTGTCCGCCTTTCTGGTGCCAGGCGACGCCAAGGGCCTTGGCATCGCCGAACGTCTCGAAGTGATCGCGCCGCATCCGTTGGCGCGGCTGTCCTTCGACAAGGTCCGCCTGCCCGCCGCCGCACTGATCGGCAAGCCCGGCGACGGCTTCCGCATCGCCATGTCGGTGCTCGACGTGTTCCGCTCGACGGTCGGCGCGGCGGCGCTCGGCTTTGCCCGCCGGGCACTCGATGAAAGCATCAAAAGGGTGGCCGAGCGCAAACTGTTCGGCGCGCCGATGGCCGAATTGCAGATGGTGCAGGGACATGTCGCCGACATGGCCCTCGACGTCGACGCGGCGGCGCTCCTGATCTACCGCGCCGCCTGGACCAAGGACATGGGCGCGGCGCGGGTGACACGCGAGGCGGCCATGGCCAAGCTGTTCGCCACCGACAAGGCGCAAGAGGTGATCGACAGAGCGGTGCAGTTGCATGGCGGCGACGGCGTCCGCAAAGGCCATATCGTCGAGAGCCTGTATCGCGAGATTCGCGCACTGCGCATCTATGAGGGTGCATCCGACGTGCAGAAAGTGGTCATCGCCAGGCAAGTTATGAGCGCGGGCTGACAGCGACATTGACGGCATTCGATTTTGACACTTGGTTTTTGGAATACGGGGAGGCTTGAAATGCACGAGGTTCTGCAGCCTGAAGGCTGGGCCAAACCGGTCGGCTACGCCAATGGCGTCGCGGCGCGTGGGCGTCTCATCTTCGTCGGCGGACAGGTCGGCTGGAACGGGCAATGCCAGTTCGAGACCGACGACTTTGTCGGCCAGGTGAAACAGACACTGGAGAACATCGTGGCGGTGCTGGCGGAGGCAGACGCCACGCCTCAGCACATCACCTCGATGACCTGGTATTTCACCGACAAAGCCGAATATCTGGCCAATCTCAGGGGCATCGGCGAAGCCTATCGCGAGGTGATCGGCCGGCATTTTCCGGCGATGGCCGCCATGCAGGTGGTGGCACTGGTCGAGGACCGCGCCAAGGTGGAAATCCAGGCGACCGCGGTCATACCGGATTAATCTGTCGTCATTACCCGCGAAGGCCTGCCTGCCTCAGCAGCGGCAGAACGTGATCGCAGAAATAGGGCAGCTCCTGCGTGTAGTTGACGAAGGAAAGCGCGATGCCCTGATAGCCGTGCCCGGCAATGGCGGCCATGTCGGCGGCAATCGTTTCCGGGGTTCCGATCAGGGGATAGGTGCCGGCGCCGCCGGCGAAGCGCTGGCGGTAGCGGTCATAGGCGTGCGGGTCGTGCGACCGCGAGAATTCCTTCTTGCCGGCCATATGGGCATCGACCGCGTCATGGTCGGCCAGATCGACCGCGTAGCGCGTGTAATAGGCCTGCGCCTCTTCCATCGTCGGGCGGCAGACGACATGCGCCACCGTATAGACGCCGACATCACGGCCGACCTTGTCGGCCCGTTCGCGGATGTCGGCGACATGTTTGCCGGCATCGCTCATTTCGGAAAAGGTCGTGAACAGATAGTCGCACCGGGCGGCGGCGAAATCGCGGCCCGGACCGCCGAATGCGGCATTCATGGTCACCGGACGCGGGATCTGCAAACTGGCTGGCCGACTGACCGCTTCCTTGAGACGATAGTAGGTGCCTTCATAGTCGAGAGGCTCGGTAGAGGCATAAAGCTTTTCGAGGATTTCGATCCATTCGGCCGCCTGGTCGTAGCCCTTTTCGACGAGCGGCGTGCCGAACATGCCGAATTCCTTCGGGTTCCAGCCGCAGACGATGTTGAGGCCGGCGCGGCCCTGGCTGATGTGGTCGACCGTCGCCAGCGCCTTGGCGGCATAGAGCGGATGCACCAGCGGCACATGCACGGTCATGAACAGGCCGATCTGCTCTGTGGCGACGCTAAGCGCCGCCGCCCAGGTGAAGGTCTCGAACGACCATTCGCGCACCTTGTTGCGGCCGCCAAAGCCGCGCCAGCGCGCGATCGGCAGCAGAAACTCCAGCCCGGCACGATCGGCGATTTGCGCCGCCGTCAGATTGTCCTGCCAACTCGCCGTCCAGCGTTCCGACACATCGGTGATGGCAAGCCCGCCATCGGCATTGGTCGAAAAGACGCCGAGTTTCAGTTTGTTCGAACCGTGCAGGGGATGCGCTTTGATCATCTCGGGAACTCGCGGCGGGAGGCTACACGCTAGGCTCGCACCAGAATATTTCAAGCCTGAAATAGCTTCGCCTCGCGGTCGTTTGCGGATATGGATTTGAGCAAGTCGAAAAAGAGGATGGACATGAGCGAGTTCCGCCAGAAATGCATCGGCAAGACGAACCTCGTCGGTTCCTTTGCCGCCATTCCCCATCCCGTTGCGGTCGAAGTGATGGCGCTATCCGGCCTCGACTTCCTCTGCATCGACTGGGAGCATGCCCAGATTTCGCGCGACATGATCGAGACCATGGTGCGAGCCGCCGATGTGCATCGCGTGCCGGCGATGGTGCGCGTTCCCGGCCATGCGCCGGAGGCGATCCAGGCGGCGCTGGACAGTGGCGCGCAAGGCGTGCTGGTGCCGCGCGTCTCGACCGCCGCCGAGGCGGCGATGGCCGCCAAAGCCTCGCGCTATCCGCCGTTGGGCGAGCGCGGCGTCGGACCCGGCCGGGCCGCGGGCTATGGCTATCGCATTCCCGAATATCTTGCCGGCGCCAACGACAGAACCGTCGTTGCGGTCCAGGTCGAGACTGCGGCGGGGCTCGCCAACATCGAGGCGATCGCGGCGGTCGACGGCGTCGACGTGATCTTCGTCGGCCCTGGCGACCTTTCGGTGTCGATCGACGCGATCGGACCGCAAGGCGCCGACAAGCTCAATGCGGCGATCCGGACGATCATTGCCGCTACGATCGCACATGGAAAGACATCAGGCATATTTTGCGCCAGCCCACAGACGATCGGCCGTTGGGCAGCCATCGGTGCGAGTTTCTTCGTGCTGGCCAGTGACACGATGTTTCTGGGCGCCGGCGCGGCGGCCAACTTTGCCGCGGCGCGCGACGAATTGGCATGAAACGGGCGCATTGGGGCAAAAAAGGCGTATCGCCAGGGCAACAGGCCACCCAAACTTTTTAAGCTTAAAACTTTCGCCTTGAAAAGTGCGGCACTTTGGATAGCATCCAAGGATCGATGGTGACCGCGATGCCGGAGGGGTTGCCGGCCAGTCCATCGCAGTGCTTCGGGTGGGAGGGGTTCAGTCCTTGTCGTTCATGCTGCCCCAGTCATCGTCCAGCGCGCGCTATGCTTTCGATGGCGTACGCGCGCAGATTCGTGATCTCCATACCGAAAACATCGCCAACCTTGCCGTGCGCGCGCGTGAATTGGGCGACGTCATCGCGCTCTGGTACGGCGAAGGCGACATGGTGACGCCCGCCTTCATCCGCGACGCCGCCAAGGCGGCCTTCGACGAAGGTCAGACTTTCTACGTGCCCAACATGCGCGGGCTCGGAGCTCTGAATGAAGCGCTGTCGGAGTACCAGACGCGCATCCACCGCCGGCCGATCCCGATCACACGGACCACCGTCACGCCGGGCGGCATGCAGGCGCTATACCTTGCACTGGAACTGCTGGTCGATACCGGCACAAACGTCGTCTACGTCGCGCCGCAATGGCCTAACATCCACAACGCAATCCACCTGATCGGCGGCGAACCGCGACCATTTTCGCTCGACTTCGAGGGTGACTGGCGTCTCGACCTCGACAGGCTGTTCGCAAGCTGCGACGCCCGCACCCGCGCCATCTTCCTGTCGACGCCGTCCAACCCGACCGGCTGGACCGCCTCGGCCGAGGAGATGCGGGCCCTGCTCGATTTCAGCCGGCGCACCGGCATCTGGATCATTTCCGACGAGGTCTATGGCCGGCTCTATCTCGACGGCGACGTCGCGCCCTCGATCCTGCAAATCGCCGAGGACGGCGACCGGGTGCTGTCGGTCAACAGTTTCTCCAAGGCCTGGGCCATGACCGGCTGGCGCATCGGCTGGCTGACGCATCCATCGGGAGTGGCCGACCAGCTCGGCGCCATGACCCAATACGTCAACAGCGGCACTGCCGCTCCTATCCAGGCTGGCGCCGTTGCCGCAATTCGCCAGGGCGAGCCACTGGTCGAAGAAATCCGGCAGCGGATCAGGACCGGCCTCGACCTCGCCTATATCAGGCTGGCACAGATTCCGGGCGTCATTTTGCCGACGAAACCGCGTGGCGGCATGTATGCCTTCTTTGCCATGGAAGGCGAAAGCGATGCCAGTCGCGCCTGCGCCAAAATCCTGGAGACGGCGCGTGTCGGGCTGGCGCCCGGCCATCTCTTTGGAAGCTCGGCAACGGCATTCCTGCGCATGTGCGTCTGCCGTGACCGCGACCAGATAGCGACCGCGCTCGACCGCATGGTCGCTGCCATGAATTGACGCCCCGCTGGGAGGCGGGACGGCAAGAAACCGTGCGGGGCCAGCCCCGTCCGATCAACAACCAGAGGGAACACCCCAGAGGGACGACCAATGAAGCTCACCCGTCGCAATCTGATCCTGCTCGCCGCCGCCGTCGGCATCGCCGCCGGCCCCGCCACCGCCTATGCCGCCGATGTGCTCAATGTCGGCGCCTACCCGACCAATCCGCCCTTCGAATACAAGAACGAGAGCGGCACTTTCGAGGGCTTTGAAGTCGATATCGTCAACGAAGCGGCCAAGCGCATCGGCATGACCACCGACATCGCCGACCTCGGCTTCCAGGCGCTGTTCGCGGCCACCACCTCGAAGCGTATCGATGTCGCCATCTCCTCGATCACCATCACCCCGGAGCGGCTGAAGTCGCAGTCCTTTACCCAGCCCTACTATGATTCCGACATGGGCATCGCCACCAAGACCGATAGCGCTGTTAACACCGAGGCCGACCTCAAGGGCAAGATCGTCGGCGTGCTGTCCGGCTCGACCGGCGAGACCTGGGTCAAGGCGCATCAGGAAGCCGATGGCTTCAGCGACGTGAAGGGCTATGACACCCAGCAGAACCTTTTGCTCGACCTCAGCGCAGGCCGCGTCGACGCCGCCGTCAGCGACATTCCGGGCATGGAATACTCCTTCACCAAGATGAAGGACCTGAAGGTGAAGCAGCGCATCAAGACCGGCGAACAGTACGGACTGATGATGACCAAGGACCACCCGCTGCTCGGCAAGCTCAACGACGCGCTGACGGCGATGAAGAAAGACGGCACGCTGGCCGCGATCCACAAGAAGTGGTTCGGTAGCGACGCGCCGGCCGACTCGTCGACCGTCAAGGAAATGCCGATGCCGAAGGCCTGAGCGGCAACCCAGAACAGGGGCGTGCCGGCTTAAAAGGCCGGTACGCCTCGTTTTCGTTGATGATCCTTCCCCGGAGCCACAGGTCAGCGCCGCAAAACCGCTTTCGGTGTTTCCGGGCCCTGCTCCAGCGTCACGGGACGCAAAACGGTTCGGGAACGCTCCCATGTCGCTGATCGACACCTTCTTCAACGCCGACGTCATCGCGTCGAGCCTTCCTGCGCTGCTGCGCGGATTCCTGAACACGCTGCTGCTCGGACTGCTCAGCATCGGCATCGGCATTCCTATCGGCCTGGTGATCAGCCTGCTGCGGCTCTATGCGCCGAAGCCGCTGCGATGGCTGGCGGTCGGCTATACCGACATTTTCCGCGCCTTGCCGGTGCTGGTGGTGCTGATCCTGATCTACTACGCGCTGCCCTTCCTCGGCATCCGCCTGTCGTCCTGGGCGTCCGCGGTGACGGCGTTCGCCATCATCATGTCGGCCTATTCGGCGGAAGTTTTCCGATCCGGCATAGAGAGCATTCCGCGCGGCCAGTTCGAAGCTTCGCAAGCGCTCGGCCTGCCGTTCCTTTTGACCTTGCGCAAGGTGGTGCTGCCGCAGGCCGTGCGCGTGGTCATCCCGCCGATGACCAGCAACTGCGTCTCGATGTTCAAGGACACCTCGCTCGCCTCGACCGTGGCGCTGCCGGAACTCTTGAAGGAAGCGACCAACGCGCAGTCGCTCTACGCCAATCCCTCGCCGCTGATCGGCGCGGCACTCGTCTATCTCATCTTCCTCTGGCCGATGGTCCGCCTCGTCAGCCTGCTTGAAGCCCGCTTCAAGACCGAAAAGACGCGCTGACCATCAGACCGTTCGCCATAGCACTTCGCAGGAGACATCCCTTGAGCAATTCCCAGGCCACCGCCACCGACGGCTTCCCCGTCGCCACCATCCGGGCCATGTTTCCCGCCCTGCAGCGGGCGGGCGATTTCATCTTCCTGGACAACGCCGCCGGTGCGCAGATTCCGCAGAGCGTGCTCGACGCGGTGACCAACCACCTTGTCTCGCACAATGTGCAGCGCGGCGGCCGCTATGGCCGCAGCGTCACCGTCGACCAGTCGGTCGCCGATGCCCGCACAAGCGTGGCGCTGCTGATCAACGCCTACAGCCCGGCGGAGATCTGCTTCGGCATGAACGCCACCTCGTTCATCCGCCTCGTCAGCCTCGGCATCGGCCAGATGCTGCAGGAGCGTGACGAGATCGTCATCACCGACATGGACCACGACGCCAACATCGCCACCTGGCTGGCACTGGAATCCGCCGGGGCGAAATTCAAGTGGTGGCGCATGCGTGAGGACGGCAACCTGCATGTCGACGATCTGCGCCCGCTGGTTTCCGACCGCACCCGCCTCGTCGCCTGCACGGTGACCGCGCATTCGATCGGCTCGATCGTCGATGTGGCTTCCGTGGCCAAGATCGCGCATGCGGCCGGTGCCGAGGTGTTCCTCGACTGCGTGCATTACGGGCCACATGGGCTGATCGACGTGCGAGCCTGGGATTGCGACTACCTCGTCTGCTCCGGCTACAAGAACTTCTCGCCGCATATGGGCTTCCTCTGGGGCCGCTTCGACACGCTGAAGCGGCTGCCGACCTTCCGGGAGGATTTCATTCCGGACGAACCGCCCTACAAGGTGGAGGCCGGTACATTCATCTACGAGAATGTCTCCGGCATGGACGCGGCCGTGCAGTATCTGGAACTCATCGGCCGCAATCTCGCGCCCTCCAACAACCGCTCGCGGCGCGAAAACATCGTTGCCGGCATGACCGCAATCCGTGACTACGAGCTGGTTCTGGCGCGCGAGATGCTTGGCGTGCTCAAGGGCTGCGGCGCGACCATCTACGGCGTCGCGGACGAGGCCCGCATCAACGAGCGTGTGCCGACCTTCTGCTTCAACATCGGCAAGCTGTCGCCGCAAAGGATCGTCGAGGAGATGGCCGAGATGCAGATCGGCATCCGCGACGGCCACATGTACGCGCCACGCCTGATGAAGCGCCTCAACCTGTCGATGGACAGCGGCGCCATCCGTGCCTCGTTGGTCCACTACAACACGGTCGAGGAGATCCACCGCTTCGGCGAGGCGCTGCGCGCCATCATCGCCAAGCTGTCCTGATGGACGAAGGGTGCCTGACGGCTGCGGCTCGCAGCCTCAGGCGGCCGCCTTCTTCTTCGCCAACCGCGCTTTGATCGAAGCGACGTCGGCGCGCGGGGTCGCGGCGAACAACGTCCGGGTGTAGCTGTGCTTGGGGTCGGAAAAGACCTCGTCGCGCGAGCCGTATTCGACCGCCTCGCCGAAATACATCACCATCACATCGTCGGCGATGTAGCGCACCACGGACAAATCGTGGCTGATGAAGACATAGGTCAGCTGGAATTCGTCCTGCAGGTCGGCAAGCAGGTTGAGCACCTGCGCCTGCACCGAAAGATCGAGCGCGGAAACCGGCTCGTCGAGCACCAAGAGGCTCGGGTTCAGCATCAGAGCGCGGGCGATGGCGATGCGCTGGCGTTGGCCGCCCGAGAACATGTGCGGATAGCGGTTGTAATGTTCGTGACCGAGGCCGACCTTCTTCAGCATCTTCATGGCGAGGTCACGCCGCTCGGCGGCCGATTTGTCGGTGTTGATCAGCAGCGGCTCGCCCAGCACGTCTCCGATCTTCTGGCGCGGATTGAGCGAGCCGTAGGGGTTCTGGAAGACGATCTGCACCTTGCGGCGCATCTCCTTGGTCAAGCCGCCCTTGGCGATGTCGACCTTGTTGCCGTCGATGAACAGATCGCCCGCGGTCGCCGGATCGATCAACGTGATGATGCGGGCAAGCGTGGACTTGCCGCAGCCGCTTTCGCCGACGATAGCGAGCGTCTTGCCCTTGTCCACGGTGAAGGAGACGCCCTTGACCGCATGCACGGTGCGCGGTCCGGTGAAGAGGCCGCCGCCGATGTGATAGTCGCGAACAATGTTCTTGCCTTCGAGGACCGTGGTGCTCATGCGGAAGCTCCAGCGGCAGAGGGAGCGGGCTCGAACAGCATGTCGGACACGGTCGGCAGCCGGTCGCCGACGGCGTTTTCCGGCAGCGCCGACAGCAGCGCGCGCGTGTAGTTGCTCTTCGGCGATTCAAACAGCGATAGCACGTCGGCCTCTTCCATCTTGCGGCCCTTGTACTGGACGATCACGCGGTCGGCGGTCTCGGCCACCACGCCCATATTGTGGGTGATCATGATCAGGCCCATGCCGTATTTGGCCTGCAGCGAGACCAGCAGATCAAGGATCTGCTTCTGGATGGTGACGTCGAGTGCGGTCGTCGGCTCGTCGGCGATCAACAGCTTAGGATTGCAGGCAATGGCGATGGCGATCATGACGCGCTGGCACTGGCCGCCCGACATCTGGTGCGGAAACGAGCTCAGCCGTTCCTCCGGATCGGCAATGCCGACCAGCTTCATCAGTTCGATGGCCCGCGCCCGGCGCTGGGCGCGATCCATGCCCATGTGGAAGCGCAGCACCTCCTCGATCTGGAAGCCGACCGTGAAGCACGGATTGAGGCTGGCGATCGGTTCCTGGAAGATCATCGAGATATCCTTGCCGACGATCTTGCGCCGTTCGGACGGACTGAGCTTCAACAGATCGACGCCATCGAAGGTCATGCGGTCGGCCCTGACCGTCGCCGTGTTGGGCAACAGCCCCATCACCGCCAGCATCGACACCGACTTGCCGGAACCGGACTCGCCGACGATCGCCAGCACCTCGCGCGGTTCGATCGAAAGGTCGATGCCTTGCACGGCCATGAACGGTCCGGCCGCGGTGTCGAAGGAAACGGTGAGGTTCTTGATCTCGAGCAGGGGCATGCTCACGACCTCTTCAGCTTGGGGTCGAGCGCATCGCGCAGGCCGTCGCCGATCAGGTTGATGGCGAAGACGGTGATCAGGATGGCGAGGCCCGGGAAGGTCACCACCCACCAGGCGCGCAGGATGAACTCACGTGCTTCGGCAAGCATGGTGCCCCATTCCGGCGTCGGCGGCTGCGCGCCCATGCCAAGGAAGCCGAGCGCGGCCGCCTCGAGAATGGCGTTGGAGAAGGACAACGTCGCCTGCACGATCAGCGGCGCTATGCAGTTGGGCAGGATGGTGACCAGCATCAGCCTGAGATGGCTGGCACCGGCAACCTTGGCCGAGATGACATATTCGCGGTTCTTTTCCGCCATCACGGCGGCCCGAGTCAGCCGCGCGAAATGCGGCTGCAGCACGAAGGCGATGGCGATCATGGCATTGACGAGGCCAGGGCCAAGGACCGCGACCAGCACCAGCGCCAGAAGCAGCGACGGGAAGGCCAGGATGATGTCCATGATGCGCATGATCAGCGTATCGACCCAGCCGCGGCAATAGCCGGCGAGCAGGCCGAGGATGACGCCGGAGATCAGTGCCGTGGTGACGACGACGAAGCCGATGGCGAGCGAGAAGCGTGAGCCATAGATCAGGCGCGACAGCATATCGCGGCCGACGGCGTCGGTACCGAGCAGGAACTGCGCATTGCCGCCAGCCTGCCAGGCCGGTGGCGTCAGGAAGAAGTCACGGAACTGATCGTCAGGCGAATGCGGGGCGAGCAGCGGCGCGAAAAGAGCGACCAGGATCAGCAACGCGAAGACGAAGAGCCCGATCACCGCGCCCTTGTTGATGGAGAAGTAGTGCCAGAATTCCGCGAACATCTGCAGCCGCGCGTCCTGCGGCTTGACGACGGTGGCGGCTTCGACGGTGGCTGGGCCTTCGTTGGTCATGTCAATTGGCCCGTATGCGCGGGTTGATGACGGCGTAGAGCACGTCGACGATGAGGTTCACCGACATGACGATCAGCGCGATCAAAAGCAACCCGCCCTGGACGGTGAAATAGTCGCGCTTGGAAATGGCGTCGATCATCCATTTGCCGATGCCGGGCCAGGAGAAAATGCTCTCGGTCAGGATTGCGCCGGTGAGCAGCGTGCCGACCTGCAGGCCGATGGTGGTGACGACCGGAATCAGCGCGTTGCGGAAGGCATGCAGGCCGACGACGCGGAAAGGGGTCAGACCCTTGGCACGCGCGGTGCGCACATAGTCCTCACCCAGCACTTCGAGCATGGCCGAACGCGTCTGCCTGGCAATGACCGCCAGCGGTATGGTGCCGAGCACGATGGTCGGCAGGATGAGGTGCGACACCGCCGAACGGAATGCGCCCTTCTGCCCGGAAATCAAGGAATCGATGGTCATGAAGCCGGTCACCGGCTTGAAGAAGTAGAGAAGGTCGATGCGGCCGGAGACCGGCGTCCAATGCAGCGTGCCGGAAAAGACGATGATCAGCAGCAGACCCCACCAGAAGATCGGCATGGAATAGCCCGCCAGCGCGGTGCCCATGGTGAGCTGGTCGAACCAGGAGCCGCGGCGGATCGCGGCAAAGATGCCGAAGGCGACACCGAAGACGACGGCGAAGATCATGGCGAAGATGGCGAGTTCGACCGTTGCCGGGAACCGCACCAGGAAATCCTTGAGCACCGGGGTCTTGGTGGAAAACGAGGTACCGAAATCACCGCTGAGGATGTTGGTCAGGTAGGTCAGATATTGTTGCCAGATCGGCAGGTCGAAACCGAACTGGTGCATCAGCGCCGTGTGACGTTCGGGCGACAGGCCACGTTCGCCCGCAAGCACCAGCACCGGATCACCGGGCAGGATACGCACGAAGCCAAAAGCGAGGATGGTTATCCCGATGAAGGTCGGGATGATGAGGGCGAGCTTGCCTAGGATATAACGCAGCATGGCGGGCGAGGTGGGGCGGCAGCTTGTGGCGCCGCCCCGTTTCGCGAACCTTATTCGGCGATATCGACGCCGTCAAAGCGGTGAATCCCGAGCGGATCCATCGCAAAGCCGGAGACGGTCTTCTGCATCGGCATGAACACCTTGGAATGGGCGAGCGTTGCCCACGGTGCCTGTTCCTTGAAGATGACCTGTGCCTGTTCGTAGAGCTTGGTGCGCTCGGCCTGGTCGGAAACCGTCTTGGCCTTGTTGATGAGCGCATCGAAGTCCTTGTTGCACCATTCCGCGCGGTTGTTCGAACCGACGGAAGCGCAACTCAGGAGCACGCCGAGGAAGTTGTCCGGATCACCATTATCGCCGGTCCAGCCGACGATGACTGCGCCGTCGTGATCGACCGCCGAAGCGCGCTTGAGGTATTCACCCCAATCGTAGCTGACGATGTTGACCGTGACGCCGACCTTGGCGAAATCCGCCTGGATCAGTTCGGCGGTGCGGCGGGCGTTCGGCATGTACGGGCGCGAAACGGGCATCGCCCAGACGTTCATCTTGAGATCCTTGACGCCGGCTTCCTCAAGCAGCTTCTTGGCCGCATCCGGATCGTACGGATCGTCCTTCACGTCCTTGTTGTAGGACCACATGGTCGGCGGGATCGGGTTGATCGCCACCTGGCCGGCCCCCTGGAAGACCGCGTCGATGATGGCCTTCTTGTTGATGGCCATGTTGAGCGCCTTGCGGACGCGCACGTCGTCGAACGGCTTCTGCTGGGTGTTGTACATCAGCGCGCCGACGTTGAGGCCCTCCTGCTCGTCGACCTTCAGGTTCGGATCCGCCTGCAGGCCGGCAATGTCGGCCGGGGCCGGGTACGACATGATATTGCACTCGCCGGCCTTGAGCTTCTGCGCGCGCACCGCCGGATCGGTGGTGATGGCGAAGACCAGGTCGTCGATCTTCTGCTTGCCGCCCCAATAGTCCGGGTTGGCCTTGTAGCGGATGGCGGCGTCGGTCTGGTAGTCGACGAAGATGAACGGGCCGGTGCCGACCGGCTTCTGGTTGAACAGTTCAGGCGTCTTGTCGGCCTGCAGCTTGTCGGCATATTCCTTCGACACGATCGAGGCGAAGTCCATGCCCAGCGTCGGAATGAAGGTGATCGCCGGCTCCTTGAGGGTGAACTTCACCGTCAGGTCGTCGACCTTCTCGACCTTGGTGATGTTGTCGCCGAACTGGTCATTGTAATACTGGTAGGCAATGCCGGAAATGTACTGGAACCACGGGCCGTTCTTGTCGACCTGACGCTGGAACGAGAACACCACGTCGTCGGCGTTGAAATCGCGCGTCGGGGTGAAATAGTCGGTGGCGGCGAACTTGACGCCCTTGCGCAGCTTGAACGTATATTCCTTGCCGTCGTCGGAGATCGTCCAGCTTTCAGCCAGTCCAGGCGAGGTCGTGGTCTTGCCGTGATCGAATTCGACGAGGCGGTTGAAAACGGTACGCGAGGACGCGTCGAACGTCTGGCCCGCGGTGTACGGCGCGGGATCAAAGCCCTCCGGCGATGCTTCCGCGCAATAGACCAGGGTTTTCGCGTTGGCCACGCCTCCCAGGACGCTTGCAGCCAGCAACGCGGCTGCAAAAGTCAATTTCTTCTTCATTGAGCACTCCCTGATGTTCTTCCAAGCCCCTCTATCAGGCTCGCGAAGCGCGCATATAAGCACCGTTTTTCCGGCTTTGGAACACCCCGTTTGCTTACCCCGCGGGAAGCAGGAAAAGAATCCGTAATTTTGCTAAATGGCAGAAGAAATTAGCAGTTTTTTCCATTCACGATATTATTAACGACCGCATTTTTTTATTGATCCGGCATATGGCGACGTCGCCGCCGCGTCGCGCCTTCAGCCGGCCACGGAAGCGGAAAGATACCGTTCCAAGCGTCGCCGGCGGGGAAGATTTTCGGCGGCAAATCTTTCGGCGCCTTGCCGCAAGGGCAAGACTTGCACCGCCGCCGATAGAGGCAATACATAGATGGTCAGGCTGGCGGCAGCGGAGGACGCCTCTGTCATCTGGAGGCGGGCGCGGCACAGGCGACCAAGAGACGGGCGAAGAAGAATTGCTAGGGAGGAACGGGTGGCAAAAGCATCGAAGACGCCAGTGAAAGTGTCGGCCAAGGCGGTTTCGAAACCAGCCACAGCCGACGGGCAAGGCAAAGCTTCCGCCAAAGCCGCGACCGCCAAGGCAGGCGCAAAGCCCGCCAAGACAGCACCAGCGGCAAAGGCGGCGACCACGGCCAAGGGCGCCGCCAAGCCGGCCGTGAAAGCCGCCCCGGCAAAGACCTCGCCAACGAAGCCTTCTCCCGTCAAGGTAGGGGCGAACAAGACCGGCGCAACGAAGGCCGCATCGCCAGCGAAGGCGGCGGCACCGTCACCGCCGCCCGCACCAGGCCGACGACTGCCGAAGGCACTCACCGAGCTCGTCGCCGGCCTGCCAGAAAAACCATGGCTGAAAAGCTATCCGAAGAACATGCCGGCCGAGATCGGCCCCCTTCCCCATAGCTCCATCGGCGACTTCCTTGTCGCCGCGTGCAAGCAGTTTTCCGGCCAGCCGGCCTTCACCTGCATGGGCAAGTCGATCACCTATGCGGAACTCGAGCGGCTCTCGGCGGCATTCGGCGCCCATCTGCAATCGACGGGACTGCAGAAGGGCGCGCGCGTCGCGCTGATGATGCCGAACGTACTGCAGTATCCGGTGGCGATGATGGCGGTGGCCCGCGCCGGCTATACGGTGGTGAACGTCAATCCGCTCTACACGCCGCGCGAACTTGAACACCAACTCAAGGATTCCGGGGCGCAGGCCATCGTCATCCTCGAAAACTTCGCAAGCACGCTGCAGGCGGTGGTCTCCAGGACCTCGGTCAAGCATGTCGTGGTCGCTTCCATGGGCGACATGCTCGGCGGGCTGAAGGGCACGATCGTCAATCTGGTCGTGCGCCGCGTCAGGAAAATGGTGCCGGCCTGGTCATTGCCCGGTCATGTCAAGTTCAACGCGGCGCTGAAGGCCGGCAGCGGCATGAATTTCAAGCCGGCCACGGTGGCTGCCAATGATGTGGCCTTCCTGCAATATACCGGCGGCACCACGGGGATATCGAAAGGCGCGACCCTGTTGCACAGCAATGTGCTGGCCAACGTCGCGCAGAACTCGCTCTGGGTCGAAGACGCCTACACGATCAAGCCGAAGCCCGCGCATCTCAACTTCGTCTGCGCATTGCCGCTCTATCATATCTTCGCGCTGACGGTGAACGCGCTGATGGGCATGCAGCAAGGCGCCCAGAACATCCTCATTCCCAACCCGCGCGACATTCCAGGCTTCGTCAAGGAACTCGGGAAATATCCGGTCCACATCTTTCCCGGCCTCAACACGCTGTTCAATGCGCTGCTCAACAATGAGGATTTCCGCAAGCTCGATTTCAAGCCGCTGATCCTGACGCTGGGCGGCGGCATGGCGGTGCAGAAGGGCGTTGCCGAGCGCTGGAAGGCGCTGACGGGCTGCCCGGTCTCGGAAGGCTACGGCCTGTCGGAAACCTCGCCGGTGGCGACCGCCAACAAGTTCACATCGGGTGACTTCACGGGCACCATCGGCCTGCCGCTGCCCTCGACCGAAATCGCCATCCGCGACGATGACGGCAACAATTTGCCGCTGGGCGAGGTCGGCGAGATCTGCATCCGGGGTCCACAGGTGATGGCCGGCTACTGGAACCGGCCCGACGAGACCGCCAAGGTGATGACCAAGGACGGCTTCTTCAAGTCGGGCGACATGGGCTTCATGGACGAGCGCGGCTACACCAAGATCGTCGACCGCAAGAAGGACATGATCCTGGTCTCCGGTTTCAACGTCTATCCGACCGAACTCGAGGAGGTCGTGGCCATGCATCCGGGCGTGCTTGAAGTCGCGGCGATCGGCGTGCCGGACGAGCATTCGGGTGAAGTGCCGAAGCTGTTCATCGTCAAGAAGGATCCAGCCCTGACCGTGGAAGCCATCACCGCTTTTTGCCGCGAGAACCTTACCGGCTACAAGCGGCCCAAATACATCGAGTTCAGGACCGAATTGCCGAAGACGCCGGTCGGCAAGATCCTGCGGCGGGCGCTGCGCGGCTAGTGATCCTTGCCGACAATGATGCATCAGACCGGCGCCCTCGCCTCGATGCGGCGGAATTCATCAAGGCCAACATGCGCCTTGTCCCGGTGCCCGCACTTCCCGAAATCCGGCTCTACACCGCCCACCCGGGCAGTGGATTGAGACGGCTGGTCGAGCCCGAAGACGGCGCCTACGCGGATGTGGACGCGCCGGAACCGCAGCCGCCCTACTGGGCCTATGCATGGGCCGGCGGCGCCGTTCTGGCGCGCTATATCCTCGACCATCCGATGCGCGTGGCGGGCCGCCGCGTGCTCGACCTAGGCGCAGGGTCCGGCCTAGTCGGCATCGCCGCCGCGAAGGCCGGCGCGTGCGAGGTGGTTGCCGCGGAAATCGACCGCAACGGCATCGCCGCGCTCGGCCTCAATGCCGAGGCGAACGGCGTCGAGATCACCATTGCCGAAGGTGATATTACCAAGGGCCTGCCACCGGCGGTCGACCTCGTGCTCGCAGGCGACGTGTTCTATAGCCGCGACGTTGCCCGACGGATCACCCCCTTCCTCGATCGCTGTCTGGCAGCAGGCATCGATGTGCTGGTCGGCGATCCCCGCCGCAACGATTTGCCGCTGTCGCGGCTGCGACTGCTCGCCGAATATCAGGTGCCGGATTTCGGCGATGCAAAGGGTACTGCAAGCAAGCAGAGCGGAGTGTTTTCGTTCGAGGCGGAACGGTGGTAGGGGAACGGGCATTGCAGCCGCGAGGCTCAAAGTGATGTCGGTGCCAGAATTCGCTTGGAATCCCGACGCGGGTTCCATCTGAAATATGTTTGATAGCTTTAATCCGATCCGTTCACGGATATTTGTGCGTTACATTGGTTGTAAGTATCTCCTTGGACGGGCTCTTAGTTGACTTCCGGGCTCGGCCCAGCCAGCCTGCTAGCCCTCGACCGGTAGATACCAGATGGCGACGGTAACGCCAATGTTACCGCGACTTTAGAACTCATAATATTACCTAGATCGTAACAATGATCAAACAGGCCAATTATAAGATAACAGTACTGACTGTGGCTTCTGCCGGAATATCAATTTTCATGCCTTCGTCGCATTCTCTCGCGGGCGAACTGGTTATCACCGAACAATTGACATGTGGAGCTATCGGCGACTCAGAGCGGCAGCAATGGGAAACTGCCGCCGCCTCAGGCAACACGGCAGCGCTCAACAATCTCGGGTTCATGTACGTATTGGGTTGCGGTGTGAAGCCAGACCCGCAGCGCGCAAGGGATTACTTCGGGCAGGCCGCCGACAAGGGCGACGCCCAAGCAGAGCACAATCTAGGATACCTCTACGATAGAGGCATCGGCGTGGCTCAGAACAGTGCTCTCGCGTTTGGCTGGTATACCAAGGCGGCGGCTCAGGGATTTGCTCAATCGGAATTGAGCCTAGCCACAATGTACCAGATCGGCCAAGAGGTACCAAAGGACCCGGTCAGGGCCGCCGAACTCCTCCGCCAGGCGGCGGACCAAGGGTTTGCGCTTGCTCAATTTCAACTCGGCGCAGCCTATGAAAGCGGTGAAGGCGTTGAGCGCGATTATGCTCAAGCGATGATGTGGTATCAGAAGGCGGCAGCCCAGAACGATCCCACGGCGCTAGTGGCAATTGGCTATTTATATGAATATGCCCGGGGTGTTCCACAGGATTTCACCGCTGCCATGCACTGGTATCGGGCTGCCGCCGCGCTAGGCAGCCCTATCGGGGAAAATAATCTGGGCGGACTTTATGACACCGGTAGAGGCGTCGCACGCGATGCCGCACAGGCCGCCATTTGGTACGCAAAGGCCTCGGCGCAAGGACTGTCCGCAGCCAGTGCCAATCTCGGCACCCTCTATGCGGCCGGCAAAGGAGTGCCGCAAGATTATCAACGTGCTGTGGAATTGTTTTCGACTGCGGCTGAACGTGGGAATGCTAAAGGTGAGTATAATCTCGGAACGGCCTACTTAACCGGAAAAGGCGTGGGGCAAGATTATGCCCTCGCTCGTCACTGGCTCGAAAAATCAGCAGATCAAAAAAATCCTCGAGCGCAATATGATCTGGCTGCTATATACATGAATGGTCTGGGTGTCGAAAAGAACATTGAAAAAGCGATAACTCTGCTTGAAGAGAGTGCAAATAATGACGAACAGGACGCCCAGATTGCGCTTGGTGCAATCTTTGAATTTGGTATCGGTGTAACAAAAGATCGATCAACCGCTATTATGTACTATGAGAAAGCCGCCAAATCCGGTAATATGAGAGCAAAAGAGGCACTTAAGCGCCTTTCTTGACGAATTTTATCTAAATTTCTCTCTGTTCCCAGAAGGCCGTGACCGTAGAGCAAGCTATAGGGGTAGATTTGGCGTCGGATTGGGAGCGGATGCTGCAGTAGATGGACCGCTTAATCGCGGGAGGCGGTCGGCTGGGCCGACTGAACGGAACCACCTTGTCCGCTTCCTACTCCGGCCATCCCGAGAGCAGACATTCGGCTCTCGGCCCCATCTCAGCCATCAATGGCAAAGCGCCTTTCCACCCCCTCCCGATCAAACCGTCTCCTTGACCGGCGTTGAAAGGAAATCCGGCAGGTCGGCAACCGAATCCAGGATGATGTCGGCGATCTCGGCCAGCGATTCGCGCGTACCGGTGCCGGAAAGCACGCCGACCGCCAGGCCACAACCGCCGGCACGCGCCATTTCGAGGTCGTGGCGGTTGTCGCCAACCATGGCGATCTCCGACGGCTTCAGCCCGGTGAGGTCGCAGAAGGCCTGGATGGTGTCGGGCGCGGGTTTGGGATTGGCCACCGCGTCGTAGCCATAGGCCGCGTCGAAAAGCTGCGCGACGCCGAGCGTGACCAAGGTCTTTTCCGCGCCGCTGGTCGAATCATTGGTGGCGACGCCAAGCCGGTAGGATTTTTTATGCAGCGCCGCCAAGGTGTCGACGACGCCTGGCAAGGCCACCGCCATCGTCGAGCCCTGCACCGAGGTGATCTCGTTGAAGCGGGCGACGGCCAGCATCTGATCTTCGTTCGACAGGCGCGGAAACCACAGTTCGACGACGTCGAGATTGGTGCCGGAAGCAAAGATGGAGTCCGGCTTGAAGCGCCGGTTGGCGAAATCGAAGCCGGCGGCCGCGAGCAGCCTGTCGGCCTTCCAGCGGTCGCCATCGGATGCGTCCATGGCCATGAAGTCGGCAACGCCGAGCCAGGTCGCGTTGAAGTCGACAAGTGTCCCGTCCTTGTCGAACAATATCCCCTTGATGTCTGCCAAGTCGATCACTCCGAACCACGCAATTGGTGGATGCGTTCCACAAGGCCCCTTGTAGAGGCGTCGCGGTTTGCGGCGCTTTCCTTGCCTTCCACGACAGGCAGCAGGCCGGTCGCCAGTTCCTTGCCGAGCTCGACACCCCACTGGTCGAAGGAATTGATGTTGAACAGCGTACCTTCGACGAAGACGCGGTGCTCGTAGAGCGCGATCAGCCGGCCGAAGGTGCGCGGGTCGAGCTTGCGATAGAGGATGGTCACCGACGGCCGGTTGCCGGAAAAGACACGATGCGGCGCTATCCTGTCGACATCCGCCGGCTTCATGCCCTTGGCCAGCATCTGCGCGCGCGCCTCGTCCAGCGTGCGACCCTTCATCAGTGCTTCCGACTGCGCCAGGCAGTTGGAGAGCAGCAGGTCATGCTGGTGCTTGAGCTCCGGCTCGTGGCCGACGGCCGCGGCAATGAATTCGACCGGGATGAAGTCGGTGCCCTGGTGCAGGAGCTGAAAGAAGGCGTGCTGGCCATTGGTGCCGGGCTCGCCCCAGACCAGCGGCCCGGTCGGCGTCGTCACGGGCGTGCCGTCGAGGGTGACACCCTTGCCGTTCGATTCCATATCGAGCTGCTGCAGATAGGCCGGCAGCCTGGACAGGCGCTGGTCATAGGGGATGACCGCGCGCGCCGGATAGCCGCAGATCACGCGATGCCACCAACCGACCAGCCCTAGAAGCGCCGGCAGGTTCCCGGCGAGCGGGGTGGTGCGGAAGTGCTCGTCCATCTCATGCGCGCCGTCGAGGAAGGCGCGGAAATTTCTTGGGCCGACGGCGATCATGACAGGCAGGCCGATCGCGCCCCAGACCGAATAGCGGCCGCCGACCCAGTCCCAGAAGCCGAAGACGCGATCCTGCTCGATGCCGAACTTGGCCACAAGGTCGAGCGCGGTGGAGACGGCGGCGAAATGCTTGCCGACCGCTTGCTTGCCGAGCGCCTTCTGCACCCAGTCGCGCGCCGTCTGCGCATTGGTCATCGTCTCGACCGTGGTGAAGGTCTTGGAGGCGATGATGAACAGTGTGGTCTCGGCGGACAGGCCCTTCAGCGTGTCATGGATATGGGCGCCGTCGATGTTGGAGACATAGTGCGCGCGCGGTCCGTCATGATAGGGGGCGAGCGCCAGCGTCGCCATGGCCGGGCCAAGGTCGGAGCCGCCAATGCCGATGTTGACGATATCGGTGATCTTCTTGCCGGTGGCACCCAGCGCCTTGCCGGAGCGGATCGCATCGGCAAAGGCACCCATCGCGTCGAGCACGGAAATGACATCCGCCTTGACGTCCTGGCCATCGACCGTGACGCCCTTGCCGCTGAGATTGCGCAGCGCCGTGTGCAGCACGGCGCGATCCTCGGTGATGTTGATCTTCTTGCCGGCGAACATGGCGGCGCGGCGGCCGTCGAGATCGGCGGCGGCGGCCAGTTTCTCCAGCAAATCCATGGTGGTGGCGTCGACGGCGCATTTCGACCAGTCGAGCAAAAGGTCGCCATCGGTGGCGGAGAATGTCTCGAACCGCTGTGGATCGGCGGCGAAGACCTGGCGCATGTCGACCGGCGCACCGGCGCGATGATCGCGCAAGGCGGCAAGCTGCTTCTGGAAGGCTGACTTATCCACTGGCGGGTAGCTCCTGGCGTTTTGGATGCACCATATCAGACCGGATGTTTCCGGCGCGTGTCGTCGCGGCACAACTATTGAGCCGAACTCCGTGCGGTCAATACGCGGCGATGCCGCATCGCATCACGATGCGATGACACAATGTGTCGCTCAGGGAGGTTGCAGCGCCCGATTTCGGCCGGAAGGATCACTGGCATAAATCCCAAAGATCAGAAAAATTGATTGGCGCAACCCCTTGTGCCACCGTTACATTCGACTAGTCCAGCCAAGCGAAAAAAGCTGGCCATCGAGGAACATCTTCCATGCCACAGAGAAACGACACGGCGATATGGTCCGGCCTGTTCCGGATTTCGGCTGAATCCGGCCAGACCCTGCAGGCGCAGATCCGCCAGGCCATCGTGGCCGCCATTCTCGACCGGCAGATCGCCGCTTCGATGCCGCTTCCCTCCTGCCGAATCCTGGCCGAAAAACTCGGCGTGGCGCGCGGAACCGTGGTTCTCGCGTTCCAGCAGCTCGTCGACCAGGGGTTCCTGGTGGCGCGCGAGCGGCGCGGCCATTTCGTCAATCCAGACGTGCTGGCGACACCGGCCAAGCCGCACCAGAAGGCGCCCGACCAGGCCAATGAAATCGACTGGAAGGCGCGCCGGCAGATCGCCGCCAGCGACATGCCGCCGCCGGCCAAGCACGAGAACTGGATCAAGTCGTCCTACCCCTTCGTCTATGGCCAGTTCGACCCGGCGCTGTTCCCCACCGCCGAGTGGCGCGAGTGCAACCGCATGGCGCTGGCCGTGCTCGAGATCCGCAACTGGGCGTCCGACATGGTCGATCGAGACGATCCGCTCTTGATCGAACAGATCCAGGCGCGGCTCCTTCCCCGGCGCGGCATCTTCGCCAATCCCGACGAGATCATCGTCACGCTTGGCGCCCAGAACGCGCTGTACATGCTGGCTTCGCTGTTGATGACCAAGGGCTCGAAGGTGGCGATGGAGGATCCTGGCTACCCCGACGCGCGCTCGATCTTCCGCCTTGCGGGCGCCGAGATCCAGCCCGTGCCTGTCGACCAGTCCGGCATCGTAACCTCTTCTATCCCCAATGATTCCGGCTTCGTGTTCGTCACGCCCAGCCATCATTGCCCGACCATGGTGCCGTTGTCGGCCGAGCGGCGGCAGGACCTGCTCGCACGTGCCAACCGTCACAACCAGATCATCATCGAGGACGGCTATGACAGCCAGCTTCTCGACGAGGCGCCGCAGCAGGCGTTGAAGAGCCTCGATCGCTCCGGCCGCGTCGTCTATGTCGGCTCGATGTCGAAGACGCTGGCTCCGGGCCTGCGGCTTGGCTACATCGTCGCGTCGGCTGGACTAATCGCGGAACTCAGGGCCCTGCGCCGTTTCATGCTGCGCCATCCGCCGGCCAACAATCAACGCGCCGTGGCGCTGTTCCTGTCGCTCGGCCATCACGAGGCCCTGGTGCGGCGTCTGTCGAGCGCCTTTGACGAGCGGCGCAAGCGTCTGGTCCATGCGATTTCCGCTTTCCTGCCGGAATGGCGTTCGACCGATTCGGCCGGCGGCACGTCGCTCTGGCTCGAGGGCCCGCGGGGCACCGATTCCCGTGGTTTGGCCGAGGCCGCCGCCTCGCGCAGCGTCATCATCGAGCCGGGAGACCGCTTCTTCGACCGCACCGAAAAGCCTTCGCGTTTCATGCGGTTGGGCATTTCCTCGATCGCGCTGCAGCACATCGAGCCCGGCATCCGCGAACTCGCCACCGCGGCCGGGCGCAGACCGGCCGCTGCCTGATCCACCCACGCGATCCTTTGACCGGAGCCCCAAGGGCGGTTCCGACTCCTTTAGCTCTGGCACATGCAACCGAACCGGCTGGCCCATAGGCTGTGCCAAAGCCGGCGGCATAGTCGTGGCACAAAGGGGAAGAAGCAGCCGATGGTGGACCAACCGCCGCCCTGCTTCTGAGAAAGCTGGAGTGTCTCCATGTCAGTGGTTCTTGAAAAGCAGGAAGCGGCGGCGGATCAGCGCTCGCGCCGCTCCGGTGGACGCGAAGCGCGCCGAGCCATGCGGGCCGCGCCGCTCGCCGACGACATCAGGCCGGTGCGCGCCGGCCTCGAGGGCGGCAGCTACGGGCCGTTGCGCGGGAACGACCAGGAACGCATCCACGAGGCGGTGCTGACGCTGCTGGAGACGGTCGGCTTCGCCAATGCGATCCCTTCCTGCATCGAGGCACTGACCAGGGTCGGCGCCACCCATGGCGATGATGGCCGCATCCGCTTCCCGCGCGCGCTGGTGCTCGACACCATCAAGAAGGCAGCGCGCAACTTCACCTTGCACGGCCAGGACCCGAAACACGACATGGTGATCCAGGGCAAGCGCGTGCACTACGGCACGGCGGGTGCCGCCGTGCATCTGGTCGATGTCGAGAAGCGCGAATATCGCGAGTCGCTGCTGCAGGACATCTATGACGCGGCCCGCATCGTCGACGGGCTCGACAACATCCATTTCTTCCAGCGGCCGATGGTGCCTCGCGACATTCCCGATCCGCTCGAAATGGACTTCAACACGCTCTATGCCTGCGTGATGGGCACGTCCAAGCATGTCGGCACCTCGTTCACGGTGCGCGAGAACGTGCAGCCGGCACTGGAGATGCTCTATGCCATTGCCGGCGGCGAGGAGAATTTCCGCGCCCGGCCTTTCGTTTCGAACTCCAACTGCTTCGTCGTGCCGCCGATGAAGTTCGCCGAGGACGCCTGCGGCGTGCTCGAGGCCTGTGTCGAGGGCGGCATCCCGATCCTGCTGCTGTCGGCCGGCCAGGCCGGCGCGACCGCTCCGGCGGCGATTGCCGGCGCGGTGGTGCAGGCGGTGGCCGAAGTGCTGGCCGGCCTGGTCTATGTCAACGCCATCAAGCCGGGACATCCGGCGATCTTCGGCACCTGGCCGTTCGTGTCGGATCTCAGGACCGGCGCCATGTCGGGCGGCTCGGCCGAGCAGGCGGTGCTGACAGCTGCCTGCGCGCAGATGGCGCAGTTCTACGATTTGCCCGGCGGCTCGGCCGCCGGCATGACGGATTCGAAACTGCCCGACATCCAGTCAGGCTATGAAAAAGGCATCACCGACGTGATGGCCGGTCTTGCCGGGCTCAACCTGGTCTATGAATCGGCCGGCATGCATGCCTCGCTGCTCGGCTTCTGCCTGGAAAGCCTGATCATCGACAATGACATGCTCGGACATTGCCTGCGCTGCGTCCGCGGCATCGAGGTGACCGATGAAGCGCTGTCGATCGACACCATCGCCGAAGTCTGCCTGAAGGGACCGGGCCACTATCTCGGCAACGAGCAGACGCTGCGGCTGATGCAGACCGAGTATTTCTATCCGGCCGTCGGCGACCGGTTTTCGCCGAAGGAATGGAACGAAAAAGGCCGGCCCGACATATTGCAGCGCGCGATCATCGAGAAGAAGCGCGTCCTTGCCGAACGTTTCCCGCGCCATGTGCCGAAACTGCTGGACGACAGGCTGCGCGCGCGCTTCGGCGACATGATCAAGCTGCCGCGCGCCAATATGGGCGGCTGAGTCAAAGCAGTCAGTCGGCGCCCAGGCCGTAGCGTTCGACCACTTCGGCGTTGATCAGCTTGGCATGCAGCGTCATCAACACGATCTGGGCGTCGAAACTGTCGCCGGCCTCGACCGCGTGCTCGATACGGCGCTCCACGTCCTGCCGCTGCCGCAGGCCGTGGGAGCGTTCGAACGCCTCGGGTCCGGCAATGCAATAGCTGAACAGCCGCGCCACGTCCGGGTAGGCCTGTGGCGGCGGCTCGTCGGACCAGCGATCCTTCATCAGATTGACGAGGGTGAGTTTCACGCCCTCCGGCACAAGGGCGGGATGAAGATCAGCGTCGCGCAATGCCGTATCAAGCTGCCTCAGATCGCCCGATCGTCCGAACATGCCGAGGAAGCCAAGGGAAGAGCGTCGCTGCGCCATGATGTTCCAATCCGTTTCCAACCACTTAAGTGGTCGGCGAGCGGAATACAAAGGCAGACGTATATCTAAGCACGTCGCGTTGAAACGGGTTCATGTGACACGCCTCAGGTCCTTGTTCTCATGCATGTCGTTCTCCCAAAACCAAGGTCACTTTTGGGCGACATGCATTAGCCGCTCGCCGCCAGCAGCAGGACACCGGCAAGGGCCGATCCGGCGAGTGTCGGCAGCATGCCGATCTTGAGCTTCAGGATGGCGATCATCGCGGCACAGGAAAGCAGCGCCGCACGCCAGTCGATCGACGAAAGCACCGGCACATTCATGCCGAGGCCCGTCGCGTGAACCTCACGGAAAACGACGTGCAAGGCAAACCACAAGGCGAGATTCATGATGACGCCGACAACAGCGGCGGTGATCGCGCCGAGCGCCGCCGACAAGGCCCTGTTGCCCCGCAGCGCCTCGATATAGGGCGCGCCAAGAAATATCCAGAAGAAACACGGCGTAAAGGTCACCCACAGGGTCAGCAGCGCTCCGAGCGATCCGCCAAGCAATGGATTCAGCGACCCGGCGTGACGGAACGCGGCGATGAAGCCGACAAACTGCAGCACCAGGATGAGTGGCCCAGGCGTGGTTTCGGCAAGCCCAAGCCCATCGACCATTTCACCGGGCGCGAGCCAGCCAAAGGACTGGACGGCCGCCTGCGCGACATAGGCCAGCACCGCATAGGCGCCACCGAAGGTGACGACCGCCATCAGGCTGAAGAACCGGCCGATCTCGGTCCACACGCTGGCAGAGCCAGTGAACCACCAGATCAGGAGAACAGGTCCGAGCCAGATCGGCAGCCAGATCGCGACAGTACGTGGCGCATGCCATCTGGTCGGTTTGACATGGGTCAGTTCGCCGCGTTCGAACATCAAGTCGACGGCGCCCTTAACGTCGGGACCGTCATCCTTGCCGTGCGCCGAACCGGAGAAGAGACCAGGAGAGAGGCGGTCTCCCAGCCATCCTGTCAGACCCGCGAGCAGGATAATCAGCGGGAACGGCACATTCAAAGCGTATATGGCGATGAAAGCTGCGACCGCGATCGACACCATGGCCCGGTTTTTCAGGGCGCGCTGTCCGATGCGGATCACCGCCTCGATGACGATGGCAAGCACGGTCGCCTTCACCCCGAGGAAAAGCGCCTCGACGAGCGGCATGTCGCCATAGATCACATAGAGGCTGCTCAAGATCAGCATGACGAGCGCGCCGGGCACGACGAACAGGATGCCGGCGACAAGGCCGCCGATCGTCCTGTGCAGCAGCCAGCCGATATAGATGGCGAGTTGCTGGGCTTCCGGGCCAGGCAAGAGCATGCAGTAGTTCAGCGCATGCAGGAAACGCTGTTCGCCGATCCAGCGCCGCTCCTCGACCAGTTCCCTGTGCATCAGGGCGATCTGCCCGGCCGGTCCGCCGAAGCTGAGCAGTCCGATCTTCGCCCAGAGCTTCACGGCTTCGGCAAAGGTCGGCACGGCCGGCGCCTCGACGTTCCCCGACCTGTGTGCAGGCGCAACGGCGCTCATGACGGTTTACCCGCGCTGGGCCAGTTGTGGGTTTCCTCGGTGGCGTCGCGGCCCCAGCGGAAGAACGCATCGTAGAGCAGCATGCCTGCTTCCAGTTGCTCCAGATCGTCGCGAAACATCCGCGACAGGCCAAGCGAGGCAGCCAGAAAGCCGGCGGCCTGGGGCACCAGATCGAGGTTTGCGGTATCGGCAGCGCGCACAATCACGGCAAGGCGATCGAGTGCGGCGGATTCCAGCCCGAATTCCTCGATCATCGTATCGAAGGTGCAGCGTTCGCCACGATGGCTCCAGAACACGTTGTCGATGTCGAACGGCTCGGCCTGAAAGCGGTCGGCCACGGCAGGCACTTCGGCCGCCTCGACGAACAGGAAGACCGCGCGAGGATCGATGAAACGCCGGATCAGCCAGGGGCAGGCAATGCGGTCGACCTTGGGGCGCGCGCGCGTCACCCACACCGTGCGGCCCTTTTCATCGCGCGGCGGCAATTTGTCGGTGCGGACCAGAAGCCCGTCCGCATCGCCCCAGGCTTCGAAACCGCCTTCGAGAGTTTCGGCGGGAATCCCCTCCTGGCGCAGCCACGCGGCTACACCTTGCGAGAGTTTGCGGCCTTTCTGGCAGACCACCACCACGGGCTTGCCGGCGAAGTCGGGCGCCCAGGTCAAAACGGTTTTGAAATCGCGACGGACCGAGGCCGGCAGCAGGCGCGGATCGGCGTCGAAATCCTCATCAATGCGGACATCGATGATTGCAGGCGCACCCGGCAGGCCGACCAGACGGGATAGTTGCGATACGGTGATAGCGGTTGTTGACGGCATGGCGTCCACCTCCTGATAGAGAAGCCTGGACGCGAACGTTGGGCTGACGCCTCACGGGGTCGTCGCGATACACCCCTTGTTATGATCGTGGATTTGTTGGGCGCGCTTGTCAAGGATCGTGACCGGTCTCGAACGGCGGCCAGGACGCACAATGCCCAAACGAAAGCACGGCCGGCGGCCTGATTGATCAAGCCGCCAGCCGTCGATCCGATGTCAGTGGGTATCCCCGGAGCAATCAATGATTGTCCCTGGGAACGCCGCTGGTGTGGGCGACGTCCAGGTATTTCACGGCCGGCTTCAGCACCATCCCTTCCGAGAACTGGTCGACCATGCCGCGCTGGATCTCCTGCCACGGCGTCTGGTGCTTGGGGTAGTGGTAGCCGCCATTGCTCTCCAGCTCGGCGCGCCGCCTGGCAAGCTCTTCATCGCTGATCAGCATGTTGGCGGTGGCTTTGCGCAAGTCGATGCGCACACGGTCGCCGGTCTTGAGCAGCGCCAGTCCGCCGCCGATAGCGGCTTCCGGCGAGGCGTTGAGGATCGATGGCGAGCCCGACGTGCCCGACTGGCGGCCGTCACCGATGCAGGCCAGCGAGTGGATACCCTTCTTGATGAGGTAAGCCGGCGGCTGCATGTTGACGACCTCGGCGCCGCCGGGATAGCCGACCGGGCCGGCGCCGCGCATGAACAGGATGGAGTGCTCATCGATGCCTTGCGCCGGATCGTCGATGCGGGCGTGGTAGTCCTCCGGACCGTCGAAGACCATGGCGTTGCCCTCGAAGGCTTCCGGATCGTTCGGATTGGACAGATAGCGCTCGCGGAATTCCGGCGAGATGCCGCTCATCTTCATGATCGCGGAATCGAACAGATTGCCCTTGAAGTTGATGAAGCCGGCATTGGTCTTGAGCGGTTTGTCGACACTGTGGATGACGTCGGCGTTTTCGTTTGCGACACCCTTGCAATTATCGCCGATGGATTTGCCGTTGACGGTCACGGCTTCAGGATAGGGCAGCAGCCCGGCCTTCATCAGTTCGGCAACCACGGCTGGCACGCCGCCGGCATGATGATAGTCCTCGCCCAGATATTCGCCGGACGGCTGCAGATTGACGATGAGCGGCACCTTGAGGCCGATCTTCTGCCAGTCGTCATTGTCGAGCGGCACGCCGAGATGGCGGGCGATGGCATTGAGATGGATCGGTGCGTTGGTCGAGCCGCCGATCGCCGAATTGACGACGATGGCGTTCTCGAAGGCCTTGCGCGTCATGATATCGGACGGCTTCAAATCCTCATGCACCATGTCGACGATGCGCTTTCCCGTCTCGTAGGCGATCTGGCCGCGCTCACGGTATGGCGCCGGGATGGCGGCCGAGCCCGGCAGTTGCATGCCGAGCGCCTCGGCCAGCGAATTCATCGTGGTGGCGGTGCCCATGGTGTTGCAATAGCCGGTGGAGGGCGCCGAGGAGGCAACGATGTCCATGAACTCGTCATAATTGATCTCGCCGGCCGACAGGCGCTGGCGCGATTCCCAGACGATGGTGCCGGATCCGGTGCGCTTGCCCTTGTGCCAGCCGTTGAGCATCGGGCCGACAGACAGCGCGATGGCCGGGATATTGACGGTGGCCGCCGCCATAAGCAGCGCCGGCGTGGTCTTGTCGCAGCCGATGGTGAGCACAACGCCATCGAGCGGATAGCCGTAGAGCACCTCGACCAGGCTGAGATAGGCAAGGTTGCGATCAAGGGCCGCGGTCGGGCGCTTGCCGGTCTCCTGGATCGGATGGCAGGGGAACTCGAAGGGGATGCCGCCCATCGAGACGATACCTTCGCGCACGCGCTTGGCGAGCTCGATATGGTGCCGGTTGCAAGGCGACAGATCAGAGCCGGTCTGGGCAATGCCGATCAGCGGCTTGCCCGACATCAGTTCGGCGCGGGTCAGCCCGTAATTCAGGTAACGCTCCAGATAGAGCGCCGTCATTCCCGGATTGTCGGGGTTGTCGAACCACTCCTGCGAGCGAAATTTCTTCTTTCCTGTGGGGGCGCCAGCCATCATGGTCTCCGTATTTGTATGACAAATCGATATGACAACGCGCGGATGCAGGCAAGGGGCACGCGCGATCTGAATCCGGACTTTGGTGCGATAGACATGTATCGGGCCGCGCGCTAGGACCAATCGACATCAGTTGCACGGGAGGTCTTGATGGCTTTGGTGATCGAAGGCGAGGAACGCATCGCGGCGCCCGTCCAGAAGGTATGGGAAGCTCTGAACGATCCGGCGGTGCTTAAGGAGAGCATTCCCGGTTGCCAGAGCCTGGAGAAGACGTCGGACACCGAGATGGCGGCGACGGTCGTGCTGAAGATCGGACCGATCAAGGCGACCTTCAATGGCGAGGTGACGCTGAAGAACCTCAAGCCGCCGCATTCCTACACGATCCAGGGCGAAGGCAAGGGCGGCATCGCCGGTTTCGCCAAGGGCGGCGCCGACGTGACGCTGACGGCGGATGGGCCGAATGCCACGGTGCTCAAATATGCCGCCAAGGCCGAAGTCGGCGGCAAGATCGCCCAGCTCGGCAGCCGGCTGATCGAGTCGACGTCGAAAAAACTGGCCGGGCAGTTCTTTTCGACATTTGGCGAGAAGGTCGGCGGCTGACCCTCTTCCCGGGAGGTCACTCGAAGACGATGCTCGGCACCGCCGCTTCGGCCGCGCCGCGTTCTTCATTGACCCTGTCCCAGACCTTGGTGGCGATGTCGCGGTAGGTTTTCGCCGCTGCGCCGTCGGGCTTCGAGACGACCACCGGCGCACCGGCATCCGAGCTTTCGCGGATGCCCATTTCCAGCGGCACTTCGCCGAGGAAGGTGACGCCGAGGCGTTCGGCTTCGCGGCGCGCGCCGCCATGGCCGAAAATGTCGTAGCGCTTGCCGGTGTCAGGGGCGATGAAA
This sequence comes from Mesorhizobium sp. NZP2298, assembly GCF_013170825.1. Classification (NCBI taxonomy): domain Bacteria; kingdom Pseudomonadati; phylum Pseudomonadota; class Alphaproteobacteria; order Hyphomicrobiales; family Phyllobacteriaceae; genus Mesorhizobium; species Mesorhizobium sp. NZP2298. The sequence goes on from NZ_CP033365.1 coordinate 144,018, forward strand.
TAGCTCATGTTCTCGACGATGCCGAGCAGCGGCACGTCGACCTTCTTGAACATGTTCAGCCCCTTGCGGGCATCGATGAGGGCCAGGTCCTGTGGCGTCGAGACGATGACGGCGCCGGCCAGCGGCACCTGCTGCGCCATGGTCAATTGCGCATCGCCGGTGCCGGGCGGCATGTCGACGACGAGCACGTCGAGCCTGCCCCATTCGACCTCGCGCAACATCTGTGTCAGTGCCGACATCACCATCGGCCCGCGCCAGATCATCGGCGTTTCCTCATCGACGAGGAAGCCCATCGACATCACCTTGAGGCCGTAATTCTCCATCGGCTTCAGGATCTTGCCGTCAACCGTCTGCGGGCGGCCATGGATGTCGAGCAGCTTGGGCATGGACGGGCCGTAGATGTCCGCATCGAGCACGCCGACCCGCAAGCCATTGGCGGCAAGGCCAAGCGCCAGGTTGACGGCGGTGGTCGACTTGCCGACGCCGCCCTTGCCCGAGGCAACCGCGATGATTGCCTCGATGCCGGGCACGCCGCGCTTGCCCTGGCTGTGCGAAGCGGGGGCATGCGGAACGGAACGCGGTGCGGCGGGCGAAGCCGGCGGGGCCGGCCTGGACGCGGGACGAGCCGGAACCGGTGCCTCCATGCCGCCGCCCTTCTTTTCCGCCGTCAACGCGACAACGGCCCCGGCAACACCTGGAATTGCCTTGACGACACGTTCGGCGGCGGCGCGCAGCGGCTCCATCTCCTGCGCCCTGGCGGCTGGAACAGTGATCGAGAAGAACACTTTCGAATCGGCGATGAAAATCTCGGAAACCATGCCGAGGTCGACAATGTTGCCGGTGAAATCCGGCCCATTGACCGTCTTCAGACGCTCGGTGACGATTTCCTTGGTAACGGACATGATTTTATCCTGGCGTTGGGCTGCCGCTCAGATAGTGCAGATTGAAGCCGACTCCAAGCGCCACGATGCCCGCGGTCAACCCGCCAGGTCGACGGCGAGATAAGTAAGAGCCGAAATCGCCGCCGTCGCCGGCAAGGTGATGATCCAGGCGATGACGATGTTGCCGGCGATGCCCCAGCGCACCGCCGAGACGCGGCGGGCAGCGCCGACGCCGATGATGGCACCGGTGATCGTGTGCGTGGTCGATACGGGAACGCCGAGCCAGGTGGCGGCGAACAGCGTGATGGCGCCGCCGGTTTCGGCGCAGAAGCCCTGCATCGGATTGAGCCGGGTGATCTTCGAACCCATTGTGTGGACGATCCGCCAGCCGCCGAACAGCGTGCCGAGCGCCAGCGCCGACTGACAGGTGAGGACGACCCAGAGCGGCACGTAGAATTTCTCGCCGAGCATGCCTTGCGAATAGAGCAGCACGGCGATGATGCCCATGGTCTTCTGCGCATCGTTGCCGCCATGCCCGAGCGAATAGAGCGAGGCGGAAAAGAACTGCAGGACGCGAAAGGTGCTGTCGACGGCGAACGGCGTCTGGCGCAGGAACAGCCACGAAACCACCAGGATCAGGACAAGCGCCAGGATAAAACCGGTCGCCGGCGAGAGCACGATCGCGGCGACCGTCTTGCCAAGTCCCGACCAGACAATGGCACCGATGCCTGCCTTGGCGACGCCGGCGCCGACCAGCCCGCCGATCAGCGCGTGCGAGCTGCTCGAAGGGATGCCGGCAATCCAGGTGACGATGTTCCAGACAATGGCCCCGACGAGAGCCGAGAAGATCACCGCCGGCGTGACGATGCTGACGTCGACGATGCCTTTCCCCACGGTTTCGGCGACATGCAGGCCGAAGAACATGAAGGCGATGAAATTGAAGAAGGCTGCCCACAGCACTGCATATTGCGGCCTGAGCACGCGTGTGGAGACGATGGTGGCGATGGAATTGGCCGCATCGTGCAGGCCGTTGAGAAAATCAAAGAACAGCGCGACGGCGACAAGGCCGGCCAGCAGGGGGAAGGCGATCGCGGCGTCCATCGCCTAGACGTTCTCGATGACGATGCCGCTGATCTCGTTGGCGACGTCCTCGAAGCGATCGACCACCTTCTCCAGCTGACCATAGATTTCCGACCCGATCAGGTAGGCCATCGCGTCACCGCGGCCGTGGCGCCTGAACAGATCCTTCAGGCCCTGCTCATGCAAATCGTCGGCCCGGCCCTCGGCGCGCATGACTTCCTCGGCGATGGCGTTGAGGCGCGCGCTGTTGGCGCCGACCTTGGCGAGCAGCGGGATCGCCTCCGCGACCAGCCGCGCGGCGTCGACGATGACGGCGCCCATTTCCTGCATCAGCGGATCGAACTCCCGCTTCTCGAACAGTCTTACCGTCTTGACGGTCTTGTGCATCATGTCGATGGCATCATCCATCGACTGGATCAGATCCTTGATGTCGCCGCGATCGAAAGGGGTGATGAAGGAGCGTCGCACGGCCAGCAGGACTTCGGCGGTGACGTGATCGGCCTCGTCCTCGAGATCGACGATCTTCTGGCACCAGCGATCGATGTCCTTGCCCTGGAGAAGCTGCTGCAGCGCCTCCGCGCCGCCGACCACCGTGCGGGAATGCCGCTCGAACAGGTCGAAGAAACGATCTTCGCGTGGCAGCAGCTTGCGGAACCAGCCCAGCATGTCAGTCTCCCATCGCGTCCGGTCCACGACCGTTTCATTGACATAGCGCCGCGCGATGCCGCGGGAAACAGTAAGCCGGCTGAAAGATGTGGATGCGGAACGATTGCGCATATCGCTTGCGGCAAAGGACAATTTCCCCGAGCCTGTGCGTGACGACCGGAAGGATGGCATGATCGACAAACTCGAATTCTTCATCGCGCTGGCCAAGGAAGAACATTTCGGCCGGGCGGCGGAAGCGTGTGGCGTCACCCAGCCGACCTTGTCGGCCGGCATCAAACAGCTGGAGGGGCAGCTCGGTGTCATGCTGGTCAATCGCGGGTCGCGTTTCCAGGGGCTGACGCCGGAGGGCAAGCAGGTGCTGGTCTGGGCGCGCCGCATCGTCGGCGATTCGAGGACCATGCGCGAGGAGATGCGGGCCGCGCGCCACGGCCTTTCCGGCCGCATCCGCATTGCCGCCATTCCGACCGCGCTCGCCATGGTGGCGCGGCTGACGACGCCGTTTCGCGAAAAGCACCCGGGCGTCACCTTCTCGGTGCTGTCGCGCACTTCGATCGAGGTGCTGTCGTTGCTCGGCAATTTCGACATCGACGCCGGCATCACCTATCTCGACAACGAGCCGCTCGGACGGGTGACCAGCGTGCCGCTCTACGACGAGCGCTATCAATTGATCACAGCCATCGGCAACCCTTATTCGGATCGCGACAAAGTGTCATGGGCCGAGATCAGCCAGTTGCCGCTGTGCCTCCTGACGCCCGACATGCAGAACCGCCGCCTCATCGACCAGCATCTGGCCGAGGCCGGCGTGCAGGTGCGGCCGACGCTCGAATCCAATTCGATGATTGTGCTGTTCTCGCATATCCGAACCGGCAAATGGTCGTCGATCATGCCGCTCAACCTCGCGGAAACATTCGGCTTTTCGGAGCCGATCCGGGCCATTCCGATCGTCGAGCCGGATGCCAGCCACACGGTCGGCCTGGTGGCCGCGCCGCGCGAACCGCACACGCCGCTGGTGCAGGCGCTGCTGGACGAGGCGATGGCGCTGGCAGACGATTTCCGCGCCCATCGCTAGGTTAGAGACAGGAGGCTGAACGTGATTGATAGAAGATTTCTATCAAGCGACGGATCAGCTTTATTGATTTCGCGGGTTTCCTCTGTTTTTGTAACGACTTAGCGCTAGAACGCTACCGACCAGGGAGGGCGCTGCATGACGATGCAGCCTGCAAGTACCGAGATCGTATCGCGCACGGCCGCGATTATCCATGAGCTGAAAGGCCTCGAAGGTCCGCTGCTGCCGATCCTCCACGGCATCCAGGAAGAGTTCGGGCATGTGCCGCAGGACGCCGTGCCCGTCATCGCCGATGAACTGAACCTGTCCAGGGCCGAGGTGCATGGCGTCGTGACCTTCTATCATGACTTCCGTGCGCGGCCGGCCGGCCGCCACGTGCTCAAGCTGTGCCAGGCGGAAGCCTGCCAGTCGATGGGTTCGGATGCGGTGGCCGCCAGGGTCAAGCAGCTGCTCGGCATCGATTTCCACGAGACCACCCGCGATGGATCGGTCACGCTTGAGCCGGTCTATTGCCTCGGGCTTTGCGCCTGTTCGCCGTCGGCGATGCTGGACGGCGAGGTGATCGGGCGGCTCGATGACGACAAGATCGACGAGATCGTTGCCGAGGTGCGCTCATGATCCCCCGCATCTACATTCCCGGCGATTCCGGCGCGCTGGCGCTCGGCGCGGAAAAGGTCGCCAAGACCATTCGCGCTGAACTCGCCGAGCGTGGCATCGAGGCCAAGATCGTGCGCAACGGGTCGCGCGGCGCCTATTTCCTCGAGCCCATGGTCGAGGTGGCGACCGCCAACGGCCGTGTCGCCTACGGGCCGGTCAAGCCGTCGGACGTCAAGAGCCTGTTCGATAGCGGCTTCCTCACCGGCGGCCATCACAAGCGCTGGCTGGGCGCGCCGGACAAGATTCCCTTCCTGGCCAAGCAGACCAGGCTGACCTTTGCGCGCTGCGGCATCAACGACCCGCTGTCGCTCGACGCCTACAAGTCGCTCGGCGGGCTGAAAGGCCTGCAGAACGCGGTGGCCATGGTGCCCGCAGATGTCGTCAAGCAGGTCACCGAGTCGGGTCTGCGCGGCCGGGGCGGCGCGGGTTTCCCGACCGGCATCAAATGGAAGACGGTGCTGGATACGGCGGGTGACCAAAAATACATCGTCTGCAACGCCGATGAAGGCGACAGCGCCACTTTCGCCGACCGCATGATCATGGAGGGCGATCCCTTCGTGCTGATCGAAGGCATGACGATCGCCGGTGTCGCGACCGGCGCGACCAAGGGTTTCGTCTATATCCGCTCGGAATATCCGCACGCGGTGGCGACGATGAACAAGGCCGTCGAGATCGCCCGCAAGGCCGGCGTGCTCGGCGTCAATGTGCTAGGTTCGCCCAACGCCTTCGACATGGAAATCCGCGTCGGCGCCGGCGCCTATGTCTGCGGCGAGGAAACCTCGCTGCTCAACAGCCTCGAAGGCAAGCGCGGCGTTGTGCGCGCCAAGCCGCCGCTGCCGGCGATCCAGGGCCTGTTCGGCAAGCCGACGGTGATCAACAATGTCATCTCGCTGGCTTCCGTTCCTATCATCATGGACAAGGGTGCGGCCTTCTACAAGGATTTCGGCATGGGCCGTTCGCGCGGCACGATCCCGATCCAGATCGCCGGCAACGTCAAGCATGGCGGCCTGTTCGAGACGGCCTTCGGCCTGACGCTGGGCGAGATCGTCGACGATATCGGCGGCGGCACCGCCACTGGCCGGCCGGTGAAGGCCGTGCAGGTCGGCGGCCCGCTCGGCGCCTATTTCCCGCGCTCGCTGTTCGACACCGCCTTCGACTATGAAGCCTTTGCCGCCAAGGACGGGCTGATCGGCCATGCCGGTATCACCGTGTTCGACGATACGGCCGACATGCTGAAGCAAGCGCGCTTCGCCATGGAGTTCTGCGCCATCGAAAGCTGCGGCAAGTGCACGCCCTGCCGCATCGGCTCGACGCGTGGGGTGGAGACCATCGACAGGCTCGCCGCCGGCATCGAGCCGGAAAAGAACCTCGCTCTGGTCACCGATCTCTGCAACACGATGAAGTTCGGATCGCTCTGCGCGCTGGGTGGTTTCACACCCTACCCGGTGATGAGCTCGATCACCCATTTCCCCGAGGATTTCAAGCCCGCGCCTGCGCGCGTGGCTGCTGAATAGGAGCTGGCAGATGAACATCAAGGCCGACTTCCCGATACTCATCGAGGAACTCGATTACGGGACCCCGGAATCGAAGTCGCAAAAGCAGGTCACGCTGATCGTGGACGGTCGCAGCATCAGCGTGCCGGAAGGCACCTCGATCATGCGGGCGGCGATGGAAGGCGGGGTTGAGATCCCGAAGCTCTGCGCCACCGACATGCTGGACTCGTTCGGCTCCTGCCGTGTCTGCCTGGTCGAGATCGAAGGGCGCGGCGGCACGCCGGCGTCCTGCACGACACCGGTCGGCGAAGGCATGGTGGTGCGCACGCAGTCCGACCGGCTCGACGCGATCCGCCGCGGCGTCATGGAACTCTATCTCTCCGACCATCCGACCGGATGGAACGAGAAGGCCGGAACCGGCGCCAGCGAATTCGACGCGGTGGCGAAGTCGGTCGGCCTGACAGAGAACCGCTACGGCATCGAGGGCCGCAACCACGTCAAGCAGGAAGATGGCGTGGCGCCCGGCCATGGTTCGCTGGCGGTCGACTACATCGCCCGCGACGAATCCAACCCCTATTTCACCTATGATCCGGCACAGTGCATCGTCTGCTCGCGCTGTGTGCGCGCCTGCGAGGAGGTTCAAGGCACCTTTGCCCTGACGATCGAGGGCCGCGGTTTCGAGTCGCGCATGGTTGCCGGCATGCATGAGGACTTCATCGCCTCCGAATGCGTGTCCTGCGGTGCCTGCGTGCAGGCCTGCCCGACCGACGCGCTGCGTGAGAAGACAGTGCTCGAGAAGGGCATGCCCGAGCGCTCGGCCGTAACCACCTGCGCCTATTGCGGCGTCGGCTGCTCGTTCAAGGCCGAGGTGAAGGGCGACGAAGTCATCCGCATGATGCCCTACAAGGATGGCAAGGCGAACCATGGCCATTCCTGCGTGAAGGGCCGTTTCGCCTACGGCTACGCCACCCACAAGGACCGCATCCTGTCGCCGATGATCCGGGAAAAGGTCAGCGACCCCTGGCGCGAAGTGAGCTGGGAAGAGGCGATCGCCCATACGGCCAAGGAATTCCGCCGGATCCAGTACCAGTATGGACGCACCGCGATCGGCGGTATCACCTCCTCGCGCTGCACGAACGAAGAGACCTATCTCGTGCAGAAGATGGTACGGCAGGGCTTCCGCAACAACAATGTCGACACCTGCGCGCGTGTCTGCCATTCGCCGACCGGCTATGGGCTCGGCCAGACCTATGGCACCTCGGCCGGAACGCAGGATTTCGATTCCGTCGAGTTCACCGACGTCGCCGTCATCATCGGCGCCAATCCGGCTTCCGCCCATCCGGTCTTCGCCTCGCGGCTGAAGAAACGCCTGCGCCAGGGTGCCAAGCTGATCGTGCTCGATCCGCGTCGCACCGAAATGGTGAAATCGGCACATATCGAAGCGGATTACCATCTGCCGCTGAAGCCCGGCACCAATGTCGCGGTGCTGACGGCGCTGGCGCATGTCATCGTCACCGAAGGCCTGTTCAACGAAGCCTTCATCCGCGAACGCTGCGACTGGACGGAGTTCCAGGACTGGGCGTCGTTCGTCGCCCTGCCGGAAAACAGCCCCGAGACCGTCGGCAAGTTTTCCGGCGTCGATCCCGAGCTGATCCGTGGCGCTGCCCGGCTCTACGCCAAAGGCGGCAATGGCGCGATCTATTACGGCCTCGGCGTCACCGAGCACAGCCAGGGCTCGACCACCGTCATGGCGATCGCCAACCTTGCGATGGCGACAGGCAATATCGGCCGCCCAGGCGTTGGGGTGAACCCGCTGCGCGGCCAGAACAACGTGCAGGGCTCGTGCGACATGGGCTCCTTCCCGCACGAACTGCCGGGCTATCGCCACATCTCCGGCGAAGCCGTGCGCGACATCTATGAAAGCCTGTGGGGGGTGAAGCTCGACGACGAGCCTGGCCTGCGCATCCCCAACATGCTGGATGCCGCCGTCGACGGCTCGTTCAAGGGCATCTACATCCAGGGTGAGGACATCCTGCAGTCCGATCCCGACACCAAGCATGTCGCCGCCGGCCTTGCCGCGATGGAATGCGTGGTCGTGCACGACTTGTTCCTCAATGAGACGGCGAACTACGCGCATGTCTTCCTGCCAGGCTCGACCTTCCTGGAGAAGGACGGAACCTTCACCAATGCCGAGCGCCGCATCAACATGGTGCGCAAGGTCCTGGAGCCGAAGGCACGCTACGCCGACTGGGAAGCAACGCAGGAGCTCGCCCGCGCGATCGGGCTCGACTGGAACTACCAGCACCCCTCCGAGATCATGGACGAGATCGCCAAGACGACGCCAAGCTTCGCCGGCGTCTCCTTCGAGTTGCTCGACCGTGTCGGGTCGGTGCAATGGCCCTGCAACGAGAAGGCTCCGCTCGGCACGCCGATCATGCATGTCGACGGCTTCGTGCGCGGCAAGGGCAAGTTCATCCGCACCGAATATGTGGCGACGGACGAGAGAACCGGGCCGCGCTTCCCGCTGCTTTTGACCACCGGCCGCATCCTCAGCCAGTACAATGTCGGCGCGCAGACGCGGCGCACCGACAACGTCATGTGGCACTCGGAAGACCGGCTGGAGATCCATCCGCACGATGCCGAGAACCGCGGCCTGCGCGATGGCGACTGGGTGCGGCTGACCAGCCGCTCCGGCGAAACGACGCTGCGCGCGCTGATCACCGACCGGGTGTCGCCGGGCGTGGTCTACACGACGTTCCACCATCCCGACACGCAGGCCAACGTCATCACCACCGATTTCTCCGACTGGGCGACCAACTGCCCCGAATACAAGGTGACGGCGGTGCAGGTCGGTGCCTCCAACGGGCCGTCGGAATGGCAACGCGAGTACGATGAACAGGCAAAGCACAGCCGCCGCATCGCCTCGCTGCAGGCGGCGGAGTAATCTTGGCCGCGCGCCGCAAAGCAACGACCGAGATATCGCGGCTGGCGCACCGCGCCAGTGGCACGGCTGCGGCCAACCGCATGGTGCCGGAGGAGACGCCGGTGGCATTCTCCTTCGCCGGCACCACGCATGCGGTGATGATGGCAAGCCCGGCCGACTTCGAGGATTTCGCGCTCGGCTTCTCGCTGACCGAAGGCATCATCGCTTCCCCTGAAGAGATCGAAGCGATCGAGGTCGAGGATCATGGAGCCGGCATCGACATCCAGATCCGGCTGAAGGACCAGGCCAACACACGCTTCGAGGCGCGGCGGCGCAGGCTGGCCGGGCCAGTCGGTTGCGGGCTCTGCGGCATTGAATCCATAGAGGAAGCGATGCGCTCCGTCGATGCGGTTGGTGCGTCAAAACTTACGCTTGGCGCCGACGATATCGTGCGCTCCGTCAAGCTGCTGTCGAAGGTGCAGCCGCTGCATCAGGAAACCGGAGCCGTGCATGCCGCCGGCTTCTATATCCCCGGCAAGGGCGTCGTCATGGCGCGCGAGGATGTCGGCCGCCACAATGCGCTGGACAAGCTGGCCGGCGCGCTGGCCAAGGCCGGCATCGACGGCGCATCGGGCGCTGTCGTGGTGACGTCACGCGTATCGGTCGAGATGGTGCAGAAGACGGCCGCGATCGGCTCGGCCTTCATCATCGCCGTATCGGCGCCGACGGCACTTGCCATCCGCACCGCCGATGAGGCCGGCATGACGCTGGTGGCGCTGGTGCGCGGCGACGATTTCGATGTTTTCACCCACCCTGACCGGGTGGTTTTGGGAGTTGCCCAGCATGTCGCATGACGAAGATCACATCACCAGCACCAGCGAGAAGCTGGTGCGCATGGCCAACCAGATCGCGGCCTTCTTCCATTCCAAGTCGCGCGAGGAAGGGATTGCCGGCGTCGCCGAGCACATCAACAAATTCTGGGAGCCCAGGATGCGGCGGCAGTTCTTCGAACTGCTGGACAGTGGCGAAGGCTTCGACGAACTCGTCGTGGCCGCATCCGCCAGGATCAAGCGCCCGATCTCGCCGGCCGAGGCCGATCTGAAGCTCGGACTGAAACCCTCCCCAGCCGATATTGCCGCCTCGCAGAAGTAGCCTCCGGACCGCACGGACTTATATTTCCTTTCGCTAAAGTTTGAGCTGCCGCTATCGATGCGGCTCTGCTATGTTTGACGATCAGAAATCGTCAGGCCGGGCGGAAGAACTCGTGAGGCCGATCGAGACCCGATATGCCCTCAGTGGCGAGGTGCGGATCGCCTATCAGGTGGTCGGCCAGGGATCACTTGATCTCGTTTTCGTGCCGGGCTTCATTTCCAATCTCGACCTGCATTGGGAAGACGAGGGCTATACAAGGCTCTTGAGGCGGCTGTCGGCATTCTCGCGGCTGATCCTGTTCGACAAGCGCGGCACGGGTCTTTCCGATCGTGTCGATGTCCATCACTTGCCCAGTCTCGAAATACGCATGGATGATGTACGCGCGGTGATGGACGCGGCCGGCAGCGGCCGGGCGGCACTGCTTGGCGCTTCCGAGGGCGCGCCGATGGCAATGCTGTTCGCCGCCACCTATCCGGAACGGACGCGGGCGCTGGCGCTCTATGGCGGCTATGCGCATTTCCACAAATGGGTGATGCCGCCCGAACGCCTCGATGCCTTCATCGCAACGGCCGAAACGGCCTGGGGCACCGGCGCCACCTTGCCCAGTTTCGCGCCGGGGCGGGTGGATGACACCCGTTTTTCAACCTGGTGGGCGCGCTTCGAGCGCTTGTCCGCGAGCCCGACAGCAGCGGCGGCACTGGCGCGGATGAACGCGGAGATCGACGTGCGCGGCGTGCTGGCGGCAATCAGCGCGCCAACGCTGCTGATCCATCGCCGCAACGATGCCCGGGTCGATCCCGACGCCAGCCGCTTCCTGGCCAGGAAGATCCCGAATGCGCGGCTGGCCGAAATCCCGGGACGCGACCATCCGATCTGGACCGGCGATGTCGACCGGGTGGCCGACCTGATCGAGGAATTCCTGACCGGCGGGTGCGCCGTGGCGGAAGCCGAACGCGTCCTGGCCGCGCTTCTGGTGACGCGCATCTACGACACGGCGCGGCTTGGCGACCGGATGTGGAGCGAGTGCCGTGAGCGTTTCCAGGAAACGTGGCGAGCGCTTGTCGGGCGCCATGGCGGGCGCTGCGTGGACATGCATGGTGAAACGATGATTTCGCGCTTCGATGGGCCGGGGCGCGCCTTGCGCTGTGCGGCGGCTTTGCGCGAGGCGGCGCAGCAGATCGGCGTGGCGAGCGCCCAGGGGGCGCATGTCGGCGAGATCGAGTTGCGCGGGCCACCGACCGGATTGACGGGCCGCGTGACGATGCACCTCGCCACGCATGCCGGGCGCGGCGACATATTGGCGTCGCGGCTGGTCGCCGACCTGGCCGCCGGCTCAGGGCTTCATTTCACCGACGCCGGCCGCATCGGCATCGACGAACTGGACGAACCGCTGGCGCTCGTCCTGGCGATGTCCGAACGGCATCTGGAACCGGCTTGCCGCCCCAAGGCCAGGGCGACCGAGCCGGCCTGCCTGACGGCGCGCGAGAGCGAGGTGGTGAATTTGATTGCCGACGGCAAGAGCAATGCCGCGATCGCGGCCGAGCTCAAGCTGAGCGAGCACACGGTCAAGCGCCACGTCGCCAACATATTGCTCAAACTCGACCTGCCATCGCGAGCCGCGGCGGCGGCATTTTCCGTCAGGCACACTGGCCCGGACGGGCCATGAGAGCCATGGCGCTTTCGGGCGAAGCGGGCATGCCGATGCAGGCGCTATCAATTTCCCCCATGCAGGCCAGGCGGATGCCGCCGGGAAGGCGCTGCGAACGGAGGATGAAATGCTCAAGTCAAAACTGAATGTCAGATCATTTGTGATCGCGGCAGGCATTGGCGCGCTGTCCGCGATCGCTCCAGCAAAGGCCGAGGATGCATCGGCGGCAGCCGCCTACAAGGACATCCAGGCGACGCTCGGCTCGGTGCCGGACATGTTCAAGACACTGCCTGACGTCGCGGTCGCCGGCGCCTGGGCCGAGATCAAGGGGGTGCAGCTCAACCCCAAGACCGCGCTCGACGGCAAGACCAAGGAGCTGATGGGCCTTGCGGTGGCCTCGCAGATCCCCTGCCAGTACTGCGTCTATTTCCACACCGAGGCGGCCAAGCTCAACGGCGCAAGCGACGAGGAGATCAAGGAAACGATCGCGATGGCGGCGATCGTTCGCCATTGGTCGACGATGCTCAATGGCAGCCAAGTCGATCTCGCCACTTTCAAGAAGCAGACCGACGACGTCTTCGCGGCCGTCAAGGCGAAGTCGCAGTGAAAGACGCTGCCCGTCGATAAGCGCCGGGCAGACTTGTGAATGTCAACCGCCCGATCGTGAGACGGGCCATGGAGGATAAAATGCTGACCAAGACCCAAGCCGTGGATGGCGCGGCCATCAAGAAGGCGATCGAAACCCGCGACGGCAAGATGCTGTCGAGCTTCTATGCCGATGACGCGCTGGTGCGGGTGATCGACCGTAACAACCCGCCAAGCAAACCGCGCGAAATCCGCGGGCGCGCGGCGATCACCACCTTCTGGGACGATATCTGCAGCCGGGCAATGACCCACAAGGTCGATACGACGATCGCCGACGGCAACAGCCTGGCCTTCACCCAGGCCTGCGCCTATCCGGACGGCACAAAAGTGTTCGCCGCGGCGATGCTGGAACTGAAGAACGGGCAGATCGCACGGCAGACGGTCGTGCAGGCCTGGGACGAGTGAGGCCGCCATGTTCAGCGCCAGATGGCAGATCGACGCCAAATTCGGCCACAAGCAGACCGTGCTCGAATTGCTGAAGAAATGGGAAAGCGAGATTGGCTCACAGGTCGGTCTCGCCGACCTCCAGTTCCAGATCATGACCGGCTCGATCGGCGCGCGGGAGGCGACGGTCGAATCCCATCACCAGGTCGAGAGCCTGGCCCAGCTGGAGGCGTTTTTCGCCAAGATCGGCAAGATCGACGCGCACGCCAAATGGGGCAAGGAGATGGAGCCCTATGTCGTGTCAGGCACCAGCCTGTGGAACATCTATCGAATTGTCGAGTAGCGGTCTTCTCACCGTTTGAGGGGAGAAGATGCAGACAGGCAGATGAGGGCGGAGCCAGCGTCTCTTTGTTTTGGCGCAATTTCAGACGGAAAACGGTTTCACACTTTTCCGGAAATTGCTTGAGCTTTGCGCCGCCCCTCATCCGGCCCTTCGGGCCACCCTTCTCCCCGCAAACGGGGAGAAGGGAAATGCTATCCGTGTGCCACCATCACATGGCGCACGGCGGTGTAGTCTTCCAGCGCATAGAGCGACATGTCCTTGCCGTAGCCGGACTGCTTGAGGCCGCCATGCGGCATCTCGTTGGTCAGCATGAAATGGGTGTTGATCCAGGTGCAGCCATATTGCAGGCGGGCGGCCGTCGCCATGGCGCGCGAGACATCCTTCGTCCACACCGATGACGCCAGGCCATAGTCGCTGTCATTGGCCCAGTTCACCGCCTCGTCGACTTCCGAGAACCGGGTGACCGAGACGACCGGGCCGAAGACCTCGCGACGCACGATCTCGTCTTCCTGCAGCGCGCCGGCGACGACGGTCGGCTGATAGTAGAAACCGCTGCCCTCGCCCGGCTTGCCGCCGGTGGTGATCTCGATGTGCTTCAGCTCCGAGGCGCGCTCGACGAAGCTCGACACGCGATCGCGCTGACGGCGCGAGATCAGCGGCCCGATCTCGTTCTCGGTATCGTCGGGCAAATTGTACTTGATGGTCGACACCGCCGCGGACAGATCGGCGACAAGCTTGTCGTAGATCTTCTTGCCGGCATAGATGCGGCAGGCGGCGGTGCAATCCTGGCCCGCATTGTAGTAGCCGAAGGCGCGCAGGCCATTGACCACGGCGCCAAGATCGGCGTCGTCGAAGACGATGACCGGCGCCTTGCCGCCGAGTTCGAGATGGGTGCGCTTGACCGATTTGGCGGCGGCCTGCAGCACCTTCTTGCCGGTGGCGACGTCTCCGGTGATCGAGATCATGTTGACCTTGGGATGGTTGATCAGCGTGTTGCCGACGCTGTCGCCACGGCCGAGCACGACATTGACGACACCTTCGGGCAGGATCTCGGCCAGGATCCTGGCGAGCTTCAGCGCCGTGAGCGGCGTCTGTTCGGAGGGCTTGAAGACGACCGTGTTGCCGCCGGCGATCGCCGGCGCCAGTTTCCAGGCCATCATCATCAGCGGGTAATTCCAGGGCGCGATGGAGGCGACAATGCCGATCGGGTCGCGCCGGACCATCGAGGTGTGGCCAGGCAGATATTCGCCGGCGACAACGCCCGGCATCGAACGCACCGCGCCGGCAAAGAAGCGGTAGCAGTCGACGATCGCCGGGATCTCGTCGTTGAGCACGGCATTGATCGGCTTGCCGCAGTTCAGCGCCTCGAGCGTGGCGAAGTCCTTGGCCTCGGCCTCGATGCGGTCTGCGATCTTCAGCAGATAGCCGGAGCGCTGCGCCGGCGTGGTGCGCGACCACAAGACGAACGCCTGTTCGGCGGCCCTGACAGCCGCCTCGATCTGCGCCTGACTGGCCTCTGGCAGGTTGAGAATGGTCGCCCCTGTCTTCGGATTGAGGATCGGCTCCTCGGTCTCGGCGCCCTTCTCGAATTTCGAGCCGATCAGCATCTGGGTGTCCATGGAAGTCTCTCCCTTATGAACTGAAGTTACTTGCCCGAACCGGCGATCTGGTCACCGTCGCGGGTCAGGTAGTAGGCAAACAGGATGGGCAACAGCGTCACCAGCACGACGACCATGGCCACGACATTGGTGACCGGACGCTGGCGCGGACGGATCAGCTCCTCCAGCATCCAGATAGGCACGGTCTGCTGCTGGCCGGCGGTGAAGGTGGTGACGATGACCTCATCGAAGGACAGCGCGAAGGCCAGCATGCCGCCAGCAAGCAGCGCGGTGGCGATGTTGGGCAGCACGACATGGCGGAAGGTCTGGAAACCATCGGCGCCGAGATCCATCGAGGCCTCGATCATCGAGCCGGAGGTGCGGCGGAAGCGGGCGACAGCGTTGTTGTAGACCACGACCACGCAGAAGGTGGCGTGGCCGAGCACGATCGTCCAGAACGAGAAGGGAATGTCGGCCAGCGCAAAGGCCGAGCGCAGCGCGATGCCGGTGATGATGCCGGGCAGCGCGATCGGCAGGATGACCAAAAGCGAGATGGTTTCGCGGCCGAAGAATCTTGTGCGCGACACGGCGGCGGCACACAGCGTGCCGAGCACCAGTGCGATCGCTGTCGAGATGGCGGCGACGCGCACCGACAGGGATAGCGCCTCCCAGACGTCAGGCCGGTTCCAGGTGACGGCAAACCACTGCGTGGTCAGCCCCGGCGGCGGCCAGACGAAGCTCTTCTCCTCGGTGGTGAAGGCATAGACGAAGATCAGCAGGATCGGCAAATGCAGGAAGAGCAGGCCGCAGGCTGCAGCGACCTTCAGGCCGAGCGGAGCGGATTGACCACGATCAGAGCGCATCGAAAGCCCCCATGCGCTTGGCGCCCCAGAGGTAGAAGCCCATGATGACGATGGGCACCACGGTGAAGGCGGCGGCGAGCGGAATGTTGCCGGCCGTGCCTTGCTGCGAATAGACGGCCTGGCCGATGAACAGGCGCGAGGTGCCGATGATCTGCGGGATGATGTAATCGCCCAGCGTCAGCGAGAAGGTGAAGATCGAGCCGGCGACGATGCCGGGCAGCGCCAGCGGGAACAAAACATTGCGGAAGGTCTGCCCCGGCGAGGCGCCGAGGTCGGACGAGGCCTCGACCAGATTGCCGGGCACGCGCTCAAGCGCTGCCTGAACCGGCAGGATCATGAAGGGCAGCCAGACATAGACGAAGACGATGAAGGTGCCGGTGAACGAAACCGACAGCGAGTTGCCGCCGACGACCGGCAGCGACAGCCAGCCATCGAGCAGCCACAGCAAATGCAACTTGGCGAGCAGCCAGGTCAAAATACCTTCCTTGGCGAGGATCAGCTTCCACGCGTAGATCTTGACCAGGTAGCTCGACCACAGTGGCAGCATGACGCCGAGATAGAACAGCGCCTTCCAGCGGCCGCGTGCGTAGCGCGCGGCATAATAGGCGATCGGAAAGGCGACGACGGCCGAGGCCAGCGTGACCAGCGCCGCCATCGTCACCGTGCGCAGGATGATGTCGAGATTGGCGGCCTGGAAAAGGTCGCCATAGGTCTTCAGCGTGAACTGCCGGTTGATGAGGCCGGAGAACTCGTCGATGGAGAAAAAGCTCTGCGCCAAGAGCGCGAAGAGCGAGCCGATATAGACGATGCCGAGCCACAGCACCGGCGGCAACAGCATCATGAGCAAAAGCAGTTTCGGCCGGCGCCAGAACAGGTCCGACAGCGCACCGCGCATGCCGCCGCTGCCCGGCAGGATCGCGGGGGCCGTGGCGCGCGGCATGGTGGCGTCGACGCTCATGCCGGCTCGTCCATCAGATGCAGGTGCTCGCGGTTGAAGGTGAGCACCACCGCCTCGCCTTCCGCCGGCAGAGCAGTGCCTGCCGGCACGACGGCGTGCAGCTTCAATCCGTCGGCATCGAGCGCCAGCCTGGTGGTGGCGCCGAGATAGTTGGCCGAGACAAGACGGGCGGCCACGCCTTCGCCGCTTGCGCCACGGCCGACGCGAATGGATTCGGGTCGCAGGCTGCCCCAGCGGTGCTGGCCGGAATAGCGCTGGACGAAATCCGGCGGCAACACATTGGAGGAGCCGACGAAATCGGCGACGAAACGGGTTCTCGGCCGCTGATAAATATCCTCCGGCGTGCCGATCTGCATGATCCTGCCGTCGTTGAAGACGGCAACCCGGTCCGCCATCGACAGCGCCTCGCCCTGGTCGTGGGTGACGAAGACGAAAGTGATGCCAAGCGCCTTCTGCAGCGATTTCAGCTCTTCCTGCATGTTCTCGCGCAGCTTGAGGTCGAGCGCGCCGAGCGGCTCGTCGAGCAGCAGCACCTTGGGCTGGTTGACCAGCGCGCGGGCCAGCGCGACACGCTGGCGCTGGCCGCCGGAAAGCTGGCCGGGCCGGCGGGCGCCGTAGCCGGGCAGCCTGACCAGCGACAGCGCTTCCTCGGCCGCCTTGTGGCGTTCGGCCTTGCCGACGCCCTTGACCATCAGCCCGTAGGCGACGTTGTCCAGCACATCGAGATGCGGGAACAGCGCATAGTCCTGGAAGACGGTGTTGACGTTGCGGCGGTAGGGCGGCACGCCCTCGGCGCGCTCGCCGAAGATCGAGATCGAACCGGCGGTGGGCTGTTCGAAACCGGCAATCAGGCGCAGGCATGTCGTCTTGCCCGAACCCGACGGCCCAAGCATGGCGAAGAATTCGCCCGGCGTTATGTCGAGATCGACGGCGTCGACAGCGCGAACGCTGCCGAAATGGCGGGAGACTTTCTGGAAGGAGACGGCAGAGGTCATGGGCTGTCAGTCTGTTGCCGGTTTTGTTCTATTGAATCATCTTCGCCCGCAAATCATGGCTTGGATGGCAAATTCGCGCGCCACTTCACCTCCCCCCTCGATGGGGGAGGTCGCGGCGAAGCCGCGGGTGGGGGTGATCTGGCACAAACGCCCGCGCTGCCCCACCCCGACGCTGCGCGTCGACCCTCCCCACAAGGGGGAGGGTAAGCGAAATCACCGTCCGCCGATGACGCCGATATAGTCCGACACCCAGCGGTAGTAAGGCACGCACTGGTCGTTCTGGGTGACGCATTTCGAGACCGGCGTCTTCCAGAACTTGATCTTGTCGAAATTGTCGTAGCCGTTGGTCTTGCAGCCTTCCTCGCCGAGCAATTCATTGCCCTTACAGGCGGCAGGGACGACCGGCAGCGAACCGAACCAGGCCGAAACATCGCCCTGCACCTTCGGCGACAGCGAATGCTCAAGCCACATATAGGCGCAGTTCGGATGAGCCGCGTCGGCTTCCATCATGGTGGTGTCGGCCCAGCCGGTGACGCCTTCTTCCGGCACGGTCGAGGCGACCGGCTTCTTGGCGGCGACCAGCGTGTTGACCTGATACGGCCACGAACCGGATGCCACGACGCCTTCATTCTGGAAATCGTCGACCTGAATGGCGGCATCATGCCAGTAGCGGCCGACCAGCGTGCGCTGGACGCGCAGCAGGTCGAGGGCGGCCTTGTACTGGTCTTCATTGAGCTCGTAGGGGTCCTTGATGCCGAGCTCCGGCTTGTGGAACATCAGATAGTTGGCGGCGTCCGCGATGTGGATCGGTCCGTCATAGGCCTGGACGCGACCCTTGTTGGACTTGCCGTCCGGCAGCTTCATCTCCTCGAAGACGACGTTCCAGCTCTTCGGCGCTTCCTTGAACACCTCGGTGTTGTACATCAGGATGTTGGGGCCCCACTGGTAGGGAACGCCGTAGTGCACCTTGTCGACGGTGAACCAGGGCGCGTCCTTGAGGCGATCGTCGACCGTCTTCCAGCTCGGGATCAGATCGGTGTTGATCGGTTGCACGCGCTTGCCGGCGACCAGGCGCAGCGAGGCATCGCCTGAAGCCGTGACGAGGTCGAAGCCGCCTTCGTTCATCAGCGAGACCATCTCGTCGGAGGTGTTGGCGGTCTTGACGTTGACCTTGCAGCCGCTCTCCTTCTCGAAAGCGATGACCCAGTCATAGCCCTTGTCGGTCTCGCCGCGCTCGATATAGCCAGGCCAGGCAACGATGTTGACCTGGCCTTCGCCCTTGCCGAGCTCCTTGACCTGGGCGATGGCCTGACCCGAGAAGGTCAGCGCGACCGTCAGCGCAGTGCATGACTTCAGAAATGAATTCATCATCGATCTCCCATTTTGGCGCCCGATCCCGAAACCGCTCCGGTTTTCGCCAGATCACGCGCGGACTGAAAAACTGTCGGTTCGTCCTGTGGACTTGATGTCGCTCTGGTGGCGGCTTGGTCCGTGGAATGGAAGGTGCTTGGAAAATTCCGGTTTCGCAAATTCATTTATCAGAAAGTCGATATCGGTTTTTCCGATAGATTGACACCCTGCAATCAGGGGCGTTGGCGGACCGTGCGCTGCGACTGGGCAAGGCCGACGAAGTCCCGTGCCGCCTGCGGCAGGCCGGAGCCGCGCCGCCAGACCATGCCGACCTGGACCACCGGCAAGGAGCCTGAAATATCGCGCGATTCGATACGGTCGCCTTCCAGCGACCATGGCCGGTAGACAAGATCGGGCAGCAGCGCCACGCCGGCCCCGGTTGCAACCAGACTGCGCACTGCCTCGACCGAGCGGGTGCGGAAGGCGACATGCGGCTTGGCGCCGATCGCCGTCAGCAGCTTGCCGGTGTTCTCCTCGATCTCGTCGACGGTGAGCATGATCAGCGGTTCGCCGGCGATGTCGCCAATGCCGATGATGTCGGCGCCGGCGAGCGGATGGCCGAGCGGCAGCCACAGGCGGTAGGCCGAGACCTCGAGGATTTCGGACTGCAGCGCCGTGCGGTCGCGCAAATTGGAAGTGACCATGACGGCGATGTCTAGTTTGCCTCCGATCAGCAGATGTTCGAGGTAGTCGCCATTGTCCTCGATGGCCGAGACCTCGACGCCCGGATAGGCGCGTCGATAGCGGGCGAGCAGATCCGACAGCACATAGCCGGCGACCAGCGAGGTGACGCCGAGCTGCAGCCGCCCGCCCGCCACAGCCTGCTCGCCGGAGAATGAGCGGCGCGCATCGGACACGTCGGCGAGGATCTTGGTCGCATGACGCAGGAACTGATGGCCCTTGTGGGTGATGTTGAGGCCACGCGGATGGCGCTCGAACAGTTCGACGCCGAGATCGCTTTCGAGTTCCTTGATCGCTTCGGTGACCGAGGATTGCGAGATGGAAAGGTTCTGCGCCGCGCCCGACACCGTGCCTTGCTCGGCGACGGCGATGAAGAACTGCAACTGGCGGATGGTGAAGGCCATGGCCGGACTAAACACCGGCGCGGGAAGGAAGGAAAGCCGGTGGCGGGCGTTCTCCGCGTCGAGGTTCTTCCGGTGGAATTCCGATTGAGAATACGGCACTTGCTGTCTCAGCGCCGAACCCGAACCTGTGCACATTCGAACCCGACACCTTGATGTCGGCAAGGGAGGTTCGTGCCGACCGGCGCTGTTTGCAATGATTGGATCGCATAAACATTGCGGGAGGGCGCTAACGCGGCGGATTTGACATCGCCATCAATCGTAACTAACTAAGTTACATGAAACGCAACAGCCGACTGTCCTCAACCCTGCACATTCTCGTCCACATGGCCGAGAAGCCCGAACAGGCGCTGACCTCCGAGCAGCTTGCCACCTTCATCCACACCAATCCGGTGGTGGTGCGTCGCACCATCGCCGGCTTGCGCGATGCCGGCATCGTCACCTCATCGCGCGGGCATGGCGGCGGCTGGCTGCTCGGGCGAACGCCCGGGACCATCTCGCTGGCCGAGATCAGCGCCGCGCTTGGCGAGACGCTGCTGCCGTTCAGCACCGAGCCGGAAAGCCCCGGCTGTCTCGTCGAGCAAGCGGTGATCGCCGTGCTCGACGATTTTCGCGTCGCGGCGGAGAAGCTGCTGGCGGAGAAGCTCAGCCGCATCACGCTGGCCGACCTGACCGCCGATTTCCGCCGCCGTTATGACCTCATTGGAGTCTCCAGCCATGCAATATGACCTTGCCGTCGTCGGCGGCAGCTTTGCCGGCTTGTCCGCCGCGATCCAGGCGGCGCGGGCCCGGCGCAACGTCCTGGTGATCGACGCCGGCCAGCCGCGCAACCGCTTTGCCGCGCATTCGCATGGCTTTTTCGGTCAGGACGGGCGTACCCCCGGCGCCATACTCGACGATGCAAGGCGGCAACTGCTTGCCTATCCGACGGCCAGGTTTGTCCAGGCGCGTGCCGACAAGGCCGTGGCCAACAGCAGCAGCAATTTCGAGATCACCACCGATGGCGGCGAGACATTCGGCGCCGCGCGACTGGTTCTGGCCACCGGCGTGCGCGACATCCTGCCGGAGGTTCCCGGGCTTGCCGGGCAATGGGGCAAGACCGTGCTGCACTGCCCCTATTGCCACGGCTTTGAGGTTTCCGGCGGGCCGCTTGGCGTGCTCGCAACCGGCCCCATGTCCATGCATCAGGCGCAGTTGATCGCCGACTGGGGCGACGTCACGCTGTTCGGCAACGGCCAGATAGAGCCCGACACCGAGCAGATGCTCGCCATGGAGGGCAAGACCATCAGGTTCGAACCCGCGATAGTCAGCGAACTCAGGGTGGACGGCTCCGGCGGCCTGATCGTCCACCTCGACAGCGGCCGACAGGTTGGTGTCAGGGCGATGTTCACCGCACCGCGCAACATGATGGCGAGCCCGCTGGCCGAGCAGCTTGGTTGCGGCTTCACCGACGGCTTCCTCGGCCCGGTGATTACTGTCGATGACCGGCAGCAGACGACAGTCCCTGGCGTCTACGCTGCCGGCGACGCGGCGCGCGCGATGCACAACATCGCCTTTGCCGTATCGGGCGGGACTTTCGCTGGCGTGTGCGCCCACCAATCCCTGGTGTTCGGCTAAAAAGCGACTTCGCCGCCGGCGATGCTGAGCCGCGCGCCCGCCTGCGCCAGCGCGGCGGCCACATCGTGCGGCGGCGCGCGGTCGGTGGCGAGTTCGGAAAAGCCGTCGAAGCCGCAGACCTGGACAAGGCCCTGGCGGCCGAACTTCGTGTGGTCGGTGACGACGAGCGAGCGCTGGCCGCGTGACAGCACCATGCGGGCGAATTCGGCCTCTTCCAGATCGTAGTCCATGACACCCGTCACGGAATCGACGGCACCGGTGGAGATGATGGCATGGCTGACGGAGAAACGGCTGACGAACTCGATGGCCGAAATCCCGAACGCGGCCCCCGAATCGCTGCGCAATTCGCCGCCGGCCATATAGACTTTGTTGCCGTTGATGGTGGCCAGCGTGCGGGCGATATCAGACGAATTGGTGACGACCGTCAGCCGCCGGTGGCCGAGCAGTTCCCGCGCCAGGAACGAGGTCGTGGTGCCGGTATCGAGCATGATGGACTCGCCATCGCGGATGGTGGCGGCGACCATGCGGGCAATGACGCGCTTGGCATCGGCATTCTCGCGCATGCGTCGCTCGAACGGCGCTTCGCCGATCATCGACGGCAGGCCGATGGCACCATGCATCTTCAGCACCGACCCATCAGCGGTGAGCGGCTTGACGTCGCGGCGCACGGTTTCGAGCGAAACACCCAGCCGGTCGGCCAGGCTGGCGATGGTGACGGTTCCCTCTTCCTGCAGCAGCCGAAGGATCTCGCCGTGGCGTTTGGAATGGACCATTGGGGTTTCCCGGGCTCAGCTTTTGACCGATTTTAAGGCAATTCAAGCGCTTTTAAAGGGACTGACTCCTGGTTTCGGGCAAAACACCCAAAAAAAGTCACATCTTTTTGTTGACAACCGGGCAACCTTGGCGTGAAATCCAGCCATCGACAGGGGTTTCGGAGTTGCGACGGGAGCGCGATGGCAGAGCCGCAACTCACTGGCCAGGCAGTCTTGAACGTGCCTGACGCAAGGAATTTTCAGATCCGCGGGGGCGGATGCCGGGATCAAAAACCTGGCCAAGGGGCTCGTCGGTGCGGTGCGGGATACCGATCCTGGCGTCCCGCACCGACGAGATTATTTGCGTTTCTCCCCGCCGTCGCTGCGCTGTCCATGGCGCCCTGTCCAAGCCCAGCAACCCAGGGATGACCCCGTGACTGCCGAAGACCGCATCCGCGCCCTGCCCTGCTGGACCGGCGCCATCGAGATCGCCCCGCTGCCCGGCGGCCTGAGCAACGCCAATTATGTGGTCAGCGACGGTGCCGGACGGCATGTCGTGCGCTTCGGTCAGGACTACCCGTTCCACCATGTCTTCCGCGAACGCGAGGTGATGACCGCGCGGGCGGCCCATGCCGCCGGTTTCGCACCGGCGGTCCATTACGCCGAACCGGGCATCATGGTGACGGCGTTCCTTGGCGCCAAGACCTATCTTGCCGAGGACGTGCGCACCAATCTCGGCCGCGTCGCCACCTTGATGCGCGGCTTCCACCGGGAGATGCCCAATCATATTTCCGGCGCCGGCTTCATGTTCTGGGTCTTCCACGTCATCCGCGACTATGCGCGCACGCTTGAGGAAGGCGGCAGCCGCAAGCGCGGTGACTTGCCACGGCTGCTGACGCTGGCAGACGAATTGGAGCGGGCGCAGAAATTGCTGCCGATCGTCTTCGGCCACAACGACCTTTTGCCGGCCAACATTCTCGACGACGGCAGCAGGCTGTGGCTGATCGATTTCGAATATGCCGGCTTCAACACGGCGATGTTCGACCTTGCCGGCGTCGCTTCGAATGCGGGCATGAGCGACGAGGAATCCTTCGCCTTCCTGACCGCCTATTTCATGAAGGAACCAGACGAGGCGATCCGCCGCTCGCACGCCGCCATGCAATGCGCCTCGCTGTTGCGCGAGGCGATGTGGAGCATGGTGTCGGAACTCTATCTCGACGCGCCCGGCATCGACTACGTCGCCTACACCGAGGAAAACCTGATGCGGCTCGACGCGGCGCTGGACAACTACCGGACAAAATACGGGATCCTGAAATCATGACCTTGCCCAGCCAGGCCGCGGTCGTCGTCATCGGCGGCGGCATCATCGGCTGCTCGACGGCCTATCATCTGGCGCGCGACCACAAGGCCGACGTCGTGCTGCTGGAACAGGGCAAGCTGACCTCGGGCTCGACCTGGCACGCGGCCGGTCTGGTCGGGCAACTACGCTCGTCGGCATCGATCACCCGGGTGCTCAAATATTCGGTCGACCTCTACAAGGGGCTGGAGGCCGAGACCGGTCTTGCTACTGGCTGGAAGATGACCGGCTGCCTGCGGCTTGCCACCAATGCGGACCGCTGGACCGAATACAAAAGGCTGGCGACGACGGCGAAGAGCTTCGGCATGGACATGCATCTTTTGTCGCCGGCCGAGGTCAAGGCGATGTGGCCGCTGATGGAAACCGGAGATCTCGTCGGCGCCTCCTGGCTGCCGACCGACGGCCAGGCGAGCCCTTCCGACATCACGCAGTCGCTGGCCAGGGGCGCGCGCATGCATGGCGCGAAGCTGTTCGAGGAGGTCCGCGTCACCGGCTTCGAGATGAAGGGCGGCCGCATCGCGGCCGTTAAGACCAATCAAGGCGACATCGCCTGCGACAAGGTGGTGAACTGCGCCGGCCAATGGGCGCGGCAGGTGGGCGCCATGGCCGGCATCAATGTGCCGCTGCAGCCGGTGAAGCACCAATACATCATCACCGAGAAGATCGATGGACTGGCGACCGACGCGCCGACGCTGCGCGACCCCGACCGGCGCACCTATTTCAAGGAGGAGGTCGGCGGGCTGGTGATGGGCGGCTATGAGCCCAACCCGCAGGCATGGACGACAGGTGATGTGCCCAACGACTGGGAATTTCGGCTGTTCGATGACGATTACGACCATTTCGAACAGCACATGACGCAGGCGATCGCGCGGGTGCCGGCGCTGGAAAGCGTCGGCGTCAAGCAGATGATCAACGGACCGGAAAGCTTTACGCCGGACGGCAATTTCATTCTCGGCACAGCGCCCGAATGCGCCAACATGTTCGTCGGCGCCGGCTTCAACGCCTTCGGCATCGCCTCGGGCGGCGGCGCCGGCTGGGTGCTTGCGCAGTGGGTGGTCGACGGCGAGGCGCCGCTCGACCTGTGGGTGGTCGACATCAGGCGCTTTTCCAACCTGCACAGCGACCGGCAATGGGTGTGCGAACGCACGCTGGAAGCCTATGGCAAGCACTATACGATCGGCTTTCCGCACGAAGAGTATGCCTCAGGCCGGCCGCGCATCGTCTCGCCGCTTTACGACAGGCTGAAGCAACGGCGCGCGGTGTTTGGCTCCAAGCTCGGCTGGGAGCGGCCGAACTGGTTCGCACCCGAAGGCGTCGAGCCGCAGGACATCTATTCGATGGGCCGGCAGAACTGGTTTTCGGCGGTCGGCGACGAGCACCGGCATGTGCGCGAGCATGTCGGCATCTTCGACCAGTCGTCTTTCGCCAAATATGAATTGAGCGGCCCCGATGCGGCCAAGGCGCTGGACTGGATCTGCGCCAACGATGTCAGCAAGCCGGTCGGCCGGCTGACCTACACGCAACTTCTCAACACGCGGGGCGGCATAGAGGCCGACCTGACCGTGGCGCGGCTGGCCGAAGAGAAATTCTACATCGTCACCGGCACCGGTTTCCGCACGCATGATGCCTCCTGGATCCGTGACCATATCGGCGAGGGCCTCGATTGCAGGCTGACCGATGTCACCGAGGAATTCGGCACGCTGTCGCTGATGGGACCGCGCGCCCGCGATGTGCTTTCCGCGGTGACCGAGGCCGATGTGTCGAACGCGGCATTCCCGTTCGGTCATGTGCGCGAGATCGCCATTGCCGGCCACACGGTGCGGGCGCTGCGCGTCACCTATGTCGGCGAACTCGGCTGGGAATTGCATGTGCCGATCGCGGCCACCGGTGACGTCTTCGACGCATTGACGGCGGCGGGCGAGAAGCACCGCATCCGCCCGGTCGGCTACCGGGCGCTGGAATCGCTGCGCCTGGAAAAGGGCTACCGCGCCTGGGGCTCCGACATCACGCCCAACGACACGCCGCAGGAAGCCGGGCTCGGCTGGGCGGTCAAGCTGCGCAAGAACACCGATTTCGTCGGACGGCGCGCGCTCGAGAAACTCGATGGCGTGCCTTTGAAGAAGCGCTTTGCCGGCTTCACGGTCGACAATCCGCAGATCGTGCTGCTCGGCCGGGAGACCATCCTGCGCGATGGCGAGCCTGTCGGTTACCTGACCAGCGGCGGCTATGGCTACACGATCGGCAGGAATATCGGCTATGGCTATGTGCGCAATGGCGACGGGGTGAGCGACGATTTCCTCGCCTCGGGCGATTATGAACTGGTGGTCGCGATGGAGCGGACGCCAGCCAAGATCCATCTCGAGCCGATGTACGATCCAACAGCGGAGAGGGTAAAGGCCTAGATACGGTTCATCGTTTCGCCGAAACGCCGAACCGCCTCTTTGTGTTGACGCAATCCCCAAGAGAAAACAGCGACACACTCTTCCTGTAATTACTTCAGTTTACCCGCAGGACGAGGCCTCGGCTGGGCACGGTGTCGGCCTCGCCCGGCATGGAGACGTAAGGCCGCGTCTCCTCGGCGCGGGTGACGATGCCTTGCGCCTCGAGTTCGGCGATCCGTGCTGCAAAACCCTGATCCCACAGCGTGTTCTTGACCGTCAGCACGATCACCCCGCCGGGACGGCAGATGCGGATCAGGTCGTCCAGCCCTTCGACGCCGACATGGCCCGAGGTGAAGACGCCGGCCGAGATGATCCCGGCATAGGCATCGTCGGCAAAGGGCAATGGCCCGCCCATCGCCAGGCAATGCAGTGCGGAATAGACGCCCTTGCGGGCGGCCTGATCCAGCATGCCTTGCGAGATGTCCAGCGCCTCGACTTCGGGATAGCCCGCAATGTTCAACCATTCACCGATGAGCCCGGTGCCCGCGCCGGCATCGAGCAGCGGCGCCAAGCCACGCGGCAGATGGCGGGCGAGCAAGGCAAGGCAGATCGTCGGATGGCGATAACCGGCGGCTGACATGTCGGCGTCATACGTCTGCGACCAACGGTCATAGAGGGCGGCGACTTCCTCCGGCCGCTTCGCCGCATAGGCGGCGCCGAGCGCCCCATGATGTTTGCCGTCCACCATCGCCGTTCCGCCAGCCGCTCTCTTGCTCACCACGATCTGATGATAGCCAAACGGCGAAAATTGTGGAACCGTTGCGATGAGAAATAATCGCGTGGGGGCGCAGGCATGAGGACAGACGAGGCGCGGGCAGAACTTGCCACCATTCCGGTGCTGGCCGGCTATGCCGGACCGCTGGACCGGCTTGGCGGCCTCACCAATCTGGTCTTCAAGGCCGGCGACTTCTGCCTGCGCATTCCGGGCAAGGGCACCGAGGAATACATCAACCGCGCCAACGAAGCGGTGGCCGCGCGTGAAGCGGCAAAGGCGGGCGTCAGCCCTGAAGTGCTGCATGCCGACGCCGGCACCGGCGTGATGGTGACGCGCTTCATCGCCGGTGCACAGACGATGTCACCGGAGAAATTCAGGGAACGGCCGGGCAGCCCCGCCCGCGCCGGCGAAGCGTTCCGCAAGCTGCACGCGTCCGGTGCGGCGTTTCCTTTCCGCTTCGAACTGTTCGCGATGATCGACGACTATCTCAAGGTCCTGTCGACCAAGGACGTCGCCCTGCCCGCCGGCTACCATGGCGTGGTGCGCGAGGCCGGGAGCGTGCGCTCGGCGCTGGCCACCCATCCCTTGCCGCTCGTCGCCTGCCATTGCGATCCGCTGTGCGAAAACTTCCTCGATACGGGCGAGCGGATGTGGATCGTCGACTGGGAATATTCGGGGATGAACGACCCTCTCTGGGATCTCGGCGACCTCAGTGTCGAAGGCAAGTTCGACGCTGCGCAGGACGAGGAGATGATGCGCGCCTATTTTGGCGGCGAAGCAAAGCCGGCGGAGCGCGGCCGTATCGTCATCTACAAGGCGATGTGCGACCTGCTGTGGACGCTGTGGGGGCTGATACAGCTTGCCAACGACAATCCCGTCGACGATTTCCGCGCCTATGCCGACGGCCGCTTCGCGCGCTGCAAGGCGTTGATGGAGACGCCGGAGTTTTCGCGGCATCTGGCGGCAATACGCCGGGGTTAGCCCTTTGGGCGACAGGCGTCAATTCACGCCCTTCGGCACGTTTTCAGGCGGCACCGTGGTGTCGACCACCTTTTGGCGGTGGAAAATGAAGATGCCGGCCAGGACGACGATGCCGGAGCCGATCAGGATGCGCGGGCCGGGAACGTCACCGAAGAACACCAACCCAAACACCACGGCCCATAGCAGCAGCGTGTAGTGCAGCGGTGCCAGCGTCGAGGCCGGCGCCAGCTTCAATGCCCTGGTTATCATCAGATGGGCGGCACAGGAGACGATGCCAAGCAGGAGCATGGCGCCGAAATCGAGCGCGGAGGGTATCCGCCACGCGCCGATGGTCAGCGCGCCGCCGACCAGCAACGTGCCGATCGTCTGCCATGTCACAAGGTTGGTATCGCTGGTGCCACGCAAACGCCGGTTAAGGATGATGGCGAAGGCAAAGGCGATGCTGCCGACGAGGGCGAAGGCCGAGGATAGCGAAAACGCCTCCGAGGACGGCTTCAGGATGATCAGCACGCCGCAGAAGCCGACCAGGATCGCCAGCCAGCGCCGCCAGCCGACCTTTTCGCCCAGCAGCAGGTGCGACAACGCCGCGACGTAGATCGGTCCGGCCATGTAGAAGCTCATCACATCGGCGAGCGGCAGATAGACGACCGCGGCATAGAACAGCCCGGTATCGGCCGTGGTCGCCACCACGCGCAGGAGTTGGAGGATGGGCCGCTCCAAGCGGAAAAGCTTTGCGGCGCCCTGGTTGGCGATCATCGGACCGAGCACGATGAAGGCGCCGACAGAGCGGATCAGCACCACCTGACCGACAGAGAAGCTCGCGACCAGCCATTTGCCCATCGCATCGTTCAGCGCAAACATGAAATCGCCGGCCAGCATCAGCAGAATGCCGGCCAGAAGAACGTTCCTGATTGTGGAATTCTGCGCCACGGGCTGCGTCATGCCGATCCCGATTCCTCCCTCGCGTAGGCCGCGTCGTAGACCGAAGCCGCTGCTTTGACGAGGCGAAATCAGGAAATCGGTAAGACCAGCATGGGGAATCGGCTGTATCTAGGTAGTTCTGTGCCTGCGGTTCACCCGCGCCGGCCTGCCAGGCAGGGAAAGCCTGGTATCCTGCCTTGTCCGTTCCGCCACAACCTTGCCCTTGGCGATGACGCAAATGCGCTCGGCGCGCAGGCGCAGGGCCTCGATCGGATTGCCGGCGTCGAGAATGACAAGACTGGCGCGCTTGCCGACCGCCAGGCCCAGATGATCCAACCCCATGATGGCGGCGTTGACGTTGGTGACCATGTCGAAGCAGCGCGCCATGTCGGCCGGGCTCGACATCTGGGCGACGTGCAGCCCCATGAAGGCGACATCGAGCATGTCGGCGGTGCCCAGCGAATACCAGGGATCGAGCACGCAATCCTGGCCCCAGCCGACGCGGATGCCCAGCGCCTGCATTTCCTTGACCCGGGTCAGGCCACGGCGCTTGGGGAAGGTGTCGTGACGGCCTTGCAGCATGATGTTGATCAGCGGGTTGGGGATGGCGGAAACGCCGGCCTCGGCGATCAGCGGCAGAAGTTTCGAGACATAGTAGTTGTCCATCGAATGCATCGAGGTGAGATGCGAGCCTGCCACCCTGCCCTGCAGGCCCAGGCGCTGCGTTTCATAGGCCAGCTGCTCGATGTGGCGAGACAGCGGGTCGTCGGTCTCGTCGCAATGCAGGTCGACCATCAGGCCGCGTTTTGCCGCGATCTCGCAAAGCTCGGTCACCGAACGCGTGCCATCGGCCATGCTACGCTCGAAATGCGGGATGCCGCCGACGATATCGACGCCCATGTCCAGCGCACGAATGGTGTTTTCGCGCGCCTTCGGCGAGCGGTAGAAGCCGTCCTGCGGGAAGGCGACCAGTTGCAGGTCGATATAGGGCGCGATCGTTTTCTTGACGTCGAGCAGGGCCTCGACCGCCAGCAAACGGTCATCGCAGACATCGACATGGGTGCGGATGGCGAGCAGGCCCATCGACACCGCCCAGTCGCAATAGGCAAGCGCCCGGTCGCGCACCGCCTCATGCGTCAAAAGCGGCTTCAGTTCACCCCATAACGCAATGCCTTCGAGCAGCGTGCCCGAGGCGTTGATGCGCGGAATGCCATAGGACAGCGTTGCATCCATATGGAAATGCGGATCGACAAAGGGCGGCGAGACCAGATTACCGCTTGCATCGACCTCGGTCCGGGCGGAACCCTGCAGTTTAGGGTCGATCGCCGCGATCGTCTCGCCGCTGATGCCGATGTCGGCAATCCTGCCATCCGGCAGCGTGCCGCCACGAACGATAAGGTCGAAATCCATCTGTCGTCATCCCATTCCAGAATCACCCAGCCATGGTGGCGCAAAAGACAGCTTGCCGCAGCCGTTTCTTTCGCCGACCGCGAAAGGTTTCCTCCAGCGACAACTCCCTCTATAAGCCGCCTTTCGTCCACGCGGCGATCGGCTTCGGACTCAAGGCCACAGTCGCAAACCATGGAAGTCCCGTGTGAACCTGAACTTGCCGTTCCTGAAACGCGACGAACGCTCGGTGGAGAACCAGCGCCTTATCGGGCGGTTGGTAAAAGAGTCCTTCGGGCAGCATAAGTTCGGATACGGCGCCGCCATCCTGTCGATGCTGGTAGTGGCCGGCATGACGGCTGCCAGCGCCTGGATCCTGCGCGAAATCACCAATGAATTCGTGATCGACAAGCGGGTCGACCGTGTCAACATGATTGCCGGCGCGGTCGCCGGGATTTTCATCCTCAAGGGCCTCGCCAATTTCGTCCAGGCCTACTTCATGAGCCGGGTCGGCAATGCCATCATTGCCGACCGGCAGCGCAAGATCTACGACCGCATCCTGGCGCAAGGCATCGAATTCTACCATTCGACCTCGTCATCCGACCTGATCACCCGCATGACCAACAATGCCCAGGCGGCACGCAACGTGCTCGACCTGATCGTTACTTCCTATGTCCGCGATCTGGTGACCCTGCTCGCCTTGATTGGCGTCATGGTCTGGCAGCAACCGATGCTGTCGCTGATCTGCTTCGTCGTTGGTCCGCTGGCCATCTACGGCGTCAATCGCATCCTGAAGCGTGTGCGCAAGTTCGCCGCCATGGAGTTCCGCTCGGTCGGCCAGATCATTCAGGTGATGCAGGAAACCGCGATCGGCGTGCGCGTGGTCAAATCCTTCAACCTCGAAAGCTTGATGCGCAAGCGCATGTACAAGGCGGTGGCGGACGTCGAGGATCGGGCCAACAACATCGCCGCGCTGGAAGCGGTGACCAGCCCGGTGATGGAGACGCTGGCAGGGCTGGCGATCGCCGGCGCCGTCATGGTCAGCGGCTTCCTGGTCCTGCAGGGCGGCCAGATGCCTGGCAACATCATGGCCTTCATCGCAGCGCTGCTGCTTGCTTATGAGCCGGCAAAGCGGCTTGCGCGCGTGCGCATCTCGTTGGAAAGCGGCATTGTCGGCGTGCGCATGATGTTCCAACTCGCCGACGAGCCGCTGACCCTGGCCGAGAAACCGGGCGCGCGGCCGCTTCGGGCCGGACCAGGCGAGATCCGGTTCGACGCCGTCAACTTCGCCTATCAGAACGGTCCGCCGGTGCTCGAAGACTTCGACTTGACCCTTGCGCCCGGCAAGATGACGGCGCTGGTCGGGCCTTCCGGCGGCGGCAAGTCGACGATCCTCAACCTGATCATGCGCATGTATGACCCGAAGAGCGGCAAGGTGCTGCTCGACGGCCAGGACATTTCCCATGCGACGCTCGCCTCGCTCAGGGAAAAGATCGCCTATGTCAGCCAGGAGACGTTCCTGTTCGCCGGCACGATCATGCACAACATCCGGCTTGGTCGCGAGGGCGCGACCGACCAGGAGGTGATTGCCGCCGCCAAGGCCGCCAACGCGCATGACTTCATCATGGCGCAGGCGAAAGGCTATGAGACGGATGTCGGCGAGAATGGCGGCCTCTTGTCGGGCGGCCAGCGCCAGCGCATCTCGATCGCGCGCGCCATGCTGCGCAATGCCGAAATCCTGCTGCTCGACGAGGCGACCAGCGCGCTCGACGCCGAATCCGAAGCGCTGTTCCGCGACGCGCTGCAGCAGCTGACCGAAGGTCGCACCACGATCGTCATCGCCCACCGCCTGTCGACCGTGCACCAGGCCGACACGATCGTGGTGCTGGAGGGCGGCAAGGTGGTGGAGAGCGGCTCTCACAAGGCGCTGCTCAACCAGGGCGGGCTTTACCAGAAGCTGTATGAGTATCAGCTGATGCCGTGAACGCCGTTTCCTTACCTCCCCATGTGGGAGGGTCGCTGCGCAGCAGCGGGGTCGGCGCCGCACCGCTCAGCCGGACCTTCGGTTCGACCTCCCCACAAGGGGAGGTCGAAAGGCGCAGGCTAACTCTACTCCGGCACGTGCCGCACCGCGCCCTTGTCGGCGCTGGTGGCGAAGGCGGCGTAGGCGCGCAGCGCGGTCGTCACCTTGCGCTTGCGCTTTTCCTCCGGCTTCCAGGCCAGGGCACCCTTGGCTTCCATCGCCGCCCGGCGTGCCTCAAGCTCGGCATCGCTGACGGCGAGGCGGATGGTGCGGTTGGGGATGTCGATCTCGATCGTGTCGCCCTCCTGGACAAGACCGATCGCGCCGCCTTCGGCGGCTTCCGGCGATGCATGACCGATCGACAGGCCCGACGTGCCGCCGGAGAAGCGGCCGTCAGTGACCAGCGCGCAGGCCTTGCCCAGGCCTTTCGACTTCAGATAGCTGGTCGGATAGAGCATTTCCTGCATGCCGGGGCCGCCACGCGGTCCCTCATAGCGAATGACGACGACATCGCCAGCCTTGATCTCGTTGGACAAGATTGCCTTGACCGAAGCGTCCTGGCTTTCGAACACCCGCGCCGGGCCGGTGAATTTCAGGATCGACTCGTCGACGCCCGCCGTTTTCACGATGCAACCGTCGAGCGCCAGATTGCCTTTCAGCACGGCAAGACCGCCATCCTTCGAAAACGGCGTCTTTGCGGAACGGATGACACCCGTCTCACGGTTGGTGTCGAGATCGTCCCAGCGCCGGTCCTGGCTGAAGGCGACCTGCGTCGGCACGCCGCCGGGCGCGGCGAGGAAGAAGTCGCGGACATTCTGGCTGGAGGTGCGCGAAATATCCCAATGATCGAGCGCCTCGCCGAGGCTTGATGTATGCACCGTCGGCAGGTCGCGGTTGATCAGCCCTGCTTCGTCGAGCTGGCCAAGGATCGCCATGATGCCGCCGGCGCGGTGGACGTCTTCCATATGCACGTCGGACTTTGCCGGGGCCACCTTGCAGAGCACAGGAACCCGCCGCGACAGCCGGTCGATATCCTCCATGGTGAAGTCGACCTCGCCCTCATGCGCGGCGGCCAGGATGTGCAGCACCGTGTTGGTCGAACCGCCCATGGCGATGTCGAGCGTCATGGCGTTCTCGAAGGCGCCCTTCGAGGCGATGCTGCGTGGCAGTGCCGTCTCGTCGTCCTGTTCGTAATAGCGCTGGGCGAGATCGACGACGAGATGGCCGGCCTCGACGAACAGGCGCTTGCGGTCGGCATGCGTCGCCAGCGTCGAGCCGTTGCCCGGCAGCGACAGGCCGAGCGCCTCGGTCAGGCAATTCATCGAATTGGCGGTGAACATGCCCGAGCAGGAACCGCAGGTCGGGCAGGCCGAGCGCTCGATGACCTTGACGTCCTCGTCGGAGATCTTGTCGTCGGCGGCCGCGACCATGGCGTCGACCAGGTCGAGCGCCTGCGTCTTGCCAGCCAGCACCACCTTGCCGGCTTCCATCGGTCCGCCGGAGACGAACACGGTCGGGATGTTGAGGCGCAGCGAGGCCATCAGCATGCCGGGGGTGATCTTGTCGCAATTGGAGATGCAGACCATGGCGTCGGCGCAGTGGGCGTTGACCATGTATTCGACGGAATCGGCGATCAATTCGCGCGACGGCAGCGAATAGAGCATGCCGTCATGGCCCATGGCGATGCCATCATCGACGGCGATGGTGTTGAACTCCTTGGCGACGCCGCCGGCCTTCTCGATCTCGCGCGCGACCAGTTGGCCGAGGTCCTTCAGATGGACATGGCCCGGCACGAATTGGGTGAAGGAATTGACCACCGCGATGATCGGCTTGCCGAAATCCGAGTCCTTCATGCCGGTGGCGCGCCACAGGCCGCGGGCGCCGGCCATGTTGCGGCCATGGGTGGTGGTGCGGGAGCGATAGGCAGGCATGTTTTTTCCTTGGTGGCTGGCCGCGGCCAAAGCATGGCGCGGCGGAGCTGAATTTCGATCGCAGGCGTTATAGACGCCACAGCTTGGTCTGGCCACATTTTTGCGATGCGCCAGATTCCGCCGAAAAACGAGAACCCACGAAAAATCGCATGCCGCTGTCGGATTGCGCAGCGCACGGCCGTCCTTGGGCAGACGGCACGGAAATGGCACTATTCCCGGGGTCAGCCGTTTCACTGTAGCAGCAAGAGCAAGCGAGGAGCGCGACATGCAAAAGATCACCACCTGCCTGTGGTTCGACGGCCAGGCCGAAGAGGCGATGAACCACTATGTCTCCATCTTCAAGAATTCGAAGGTGCTGAGCGTTCTGCGCTGGCCCAAGGGACACGCCAGTGAGGGGAAAGTGCTGATGACCACGTTCGAGCTCGACGGCGTGCCGTTCCAGGCCCTCAATGGCGGCCCGAACTTCAAGTTCAACGAGGCGATGTCACAGTCGATCGACTGCAAGACGCAGGAAGAGGTGGATTATTTCTGGGAAAAGCTCACGGAAGGTGGCGAGCCCGGTGTCTGCAGCTGGCTGAAAGACAAGTTCGGCGTCTCCTGGCAGGTCGTGCCGGAGCAATTGCCGAGGCTGCTTCTCGATCCGGACAGGGCCAAGGCCGGCCGGGTGATGTCGGCGATGATGCAGATGGGCAAGATCGACATCGCCAAGATCGAAGCGGCGGCGAAGGGGTGAGCACTGCGCGATCTTCCCTTCCCCCCTTGTGGGGGAAGGTGGATTGCCGCGAAGCGGCAAGACGGATGAGGGGTGTTCCAGCGGAGTGAGGCGTTTGCGTTCCCTGGAGCACCCCTCATCCGTCTCGGCGCTATCGCGCCGATCCACCTTCTCCCACAAGGGGAGAAGGAAGAAACCGCAGCTCACGCCGCCCTGTCGCGGACCTGGTAGTCCTTGATCGTGGCGAAGCGGATTGCCTTCCAGCGCTCCGCTTCGTAGTTCAGCGAGAAGGCGTGCTGGGCGAGGAACACCGGATCGTTGTCGAGGTCGCGGGCGATGTCACCGCGATGCGCCTCGATGAAGCGCAAGACTTCCGCCTTGTCGTCGGCCGATATCCAGCGGCAGACGGAAAAGCGCGACATCTCGAATTCGACGGGCAGCGTGTATTCGAAATTCAGCCGCTCCTTCAACACGTCGAGCTGCAACGCGCCGACAACGCCGACGATGGCGGGTGAGCCGTCCTCGGGCGAGAACAGCTGCACGACGCCTTCCTCGGCCATCTGGTGCAGCGCTTCCTTGAGTTTCTTCGCCTTCATCGCGTCGCCGAGGCGGACGCGGCGCAGGATCTCCGGTGCGAAATTCGGCACGCCGCGGAACAGTATCTCCTCGCCCTCGGTCAGCGTATCGCCAATGCGCAGCGTGCCGTGATTGGGGATGCCGACGACGTCGCCGGCAAAGGCTTCGTCCGCCGTGACGCGAGTGCGGGCAAAGAAGAATTGCGGCGCGGACAGGGACATCGGCTTTCCCGTGCGCACCAGCTTGGCCTTCATGCCGCGCTCTAGCTTGCCCGAGCAGACTCGGACGAAAGCGATGCGGTCGCGGTGATTGGGGTCCATATTGGCCTGGATCTTGAAGACGAAGGAGGTCATCTTGTCCTCGGTCGCCTCGACCTTGCGGGTGTCGGCCTCCTGCGCGCGCGGCGGCGGGCCGAAGGCGCCGAGCGCCTCGATCAGGTCGCGCACGCCATAATTGCGCAGCGCCGAGCCGAAATAGACCGGCGTCAGGTGGCCTTCGCGAAAAGCGTCGATGTCGAGCGGCCGGCAGGCTTCTCGCGCGAGCTCCAGCTCCTCGATGAAGGCCTCGCGCTCGTTTTCCGGCAGCAGGCCGGCGACGCGGTTGGAATCGGGACCATTGACCGGCGTGCGTTCCTTCTCGTCGTCGCCCTTGCGCACCGCGTTCAGCGCCAGGTGATAGGTGCCGGAGAACGTCTTGCCGCGGCCGATCGGCCAGGTGATGGGGGCAGTGTCCAGCGCCAGCTTCTGCTCGATCTCGTCCAGGATTTCGAACGGATCGCGACTTTCGCGGTCCATCTTGTTGACGAAAGTGATGATCGGGATGTCGCGCAGCCGGCAGACCTCGAACAGTTTCAGCGTGCGCGGCTCGATGCCCTTGGCGGCGTCGATGACCATGACGGCCGAGTCGACCGCCGACAGCGTGCGATAGGTGTCGTCGGCGAAATCCTCGTGGCCGGGCGTGTCCAAGAGGTTGAAGACATTGTCCTCATATTCGAACGTCATCACCGAGGTGACGACCGAAATGCCGCGCTCGCGCTCTATCTTCATCCAGTCGGACCGGGTCTGGATGCGGTCCTTCTTGGCCTTGACCTCGCCGGCAAGCTGGATGGCGCCGCCGAACAGCAGCAGCTTTTCGGTGAGCGTCGTCTTGCCGGCGTCGGGGTGGGCGATGATCGCGAAGGTGCGGCGGCGCGCCACTTCCTCTGGTATTGTTTCGGGCATTCTCTGGGATTTCCGTGTGACAGGCCGGGCTTCTAGCAGCGCAGTGCCGGGCTGTCGACCGGTCCGGCGGCGCTGACGCCGCCGGATGCCATTGGCCGCTCAGGCCAGTTCGCTCATATGGCTCACCTGGAGGACCTGCGGAAGCCAGCCGGCAATGGCGCCGCCTATCGCGTCAGCGTGGTCCTCCTGCAGATAGTGCGCGCCGGGTCCGAGATTGATGAACCGACAGTTTTTCAGCCCGGCCGCGAATTCACGTGCCGCCTCCGGCCCGATCAACGCGCCGGGATCGCCGGCGAACAGCAGTTTCGGATAGGTGGACAGCCGCAGCGCGCGATGATCATGCTCGCTGATGGCTGCAACGTCGGCGGGCTGGCCTTCGATGGGCAATTCACGGGGCAGGCGCAGAACCGGCTTGCGCGATTGCGGTGTCGGGAAAGGCGCCCGGTAGGCAGCCATCTCTTCCTCGCTCATCGTTCGCAGCACCGAGGCCGGCAGCACCTTTTCGACAAAGACATTGTCTTCCAGGACCAGCTTTTCGCCGACACCGGGCGTGCGCAGCGCCTTGAACATTTCGCGGGCCTGCGGGCGCTGGTGAAAATCCTCCCAGCGCTCGAAGGGCCGGATGAATTCCATGAAGGCGAGACCGAGAATGCGCTGCGGCCGCCGCGCCGCGAGATGGAAGGCCAGCGCCGTGCCCCAATCCTGCGCGACCAGCACCATTTCCTTGATGTCGAGCGCATCGAGGAAGGCGTCGAGATAGCGGACATGGTCGAAGAAACGATAGTCGACATCGGGTTTGCCGGACTGGCCGTAGCCGATCAGGTCCGGCGCGATGCAGCGGCCAAACGGCGCGACATGCGGGATGATGTTGCGCCAGATATGGGACGAGGTCGGGTTGCCGTGCAGGAACAGCACGGTTTGACCGGACGTTCCGGCCTCGACATAGGACATGGTCGAATCGAGTACGGCAATCTGAGAACGCCGCAAGGCGTTGTCGGCTTTCGAGTTCATTGGGGTGTCTCCCTGGCGAAAACAGTGCTGAAGATGATTTCCTTGAACCGTTCGAGCGGCGCGGGGCTGCGTTCGACCTTCATGCGCAGCATGGCGCCCTGCCAGGATGACAGCAGGAAGTCGGCGAGGTCGTCGGCCTCGAAGGTTTTAGGGATGTCCCCGGTCGCCTGGCCTTCGGCGATACAGGCGGCGAAAGGCTGGCGCCAGCGCTCGAAGATAGCGACGAGTTGCAAACGCAGCGGCTCGCTGTGCACCGCGGTCTCCAGGCTGAGATTGCCGATCATGCAGCCACGCGCCCAGTCATGCGCCTCGAGCTTCGAGGTGATGACGTCGAGGTAGCGGCGCAGCCTGCCGATCGGCGGCGTGCCGTCTTGCGCCAGCGCTGCTTCAACCAGCCCGCTGACATAGGCGAAATAGCGGTCCAGTACCTCGCCGGCGAACGCCTCCTTGGAGGCGAAATGGTTGGTGAAAGAGCCCGGCCGCGCATCGGCGGCGGCCACGATGTCGCGCACGCCGGCGGCGGCATAGCCCGAGTTCCAGAGGGTCTTGAAACCGGCATCGAGGAGTTTTTCGCGGAGTGATTGTCTAGCCATGGTCGTATAATACGTACGTACGTATTGACGTCAAGATGCATATTTTCCCATGCCCGATGTTGGCAAGCGACGAACGGGGTGGCACTTGGAGGGGTGCCCTCAAGGACAAGAGGCAGAGGAGTTGATATGACCGCGTCGAAACAAATCATAGTCATCGGCGCCGGCATTATCGGCGCCTCCATCGCCTGGCACCTGACCGAGGCAGGTGCGCAGGTGACGGTCATCGCGGACAGCGCACCCGGCGGTGTGGCGACGCCGAACTCGTTTGCCTGGATCAACGCCAGCTGGGGCAATCCGGAGCCCTATTTCCGGCTCCGCATCCGCGCCATGGCCGAGTGGAAGCGGCTCGCGAATGATTTGCCGGGCCTGCCGCTGGCCTGGTGCGGCGGCCTGAACTGGGACCTGCCGGCGGACAGGCTCGAAGCCTATGCGGCCGAGCACTCTTCATGGGGCTACGGCATCGAACGGGTTGACCGGGAGCAAGTGGCACGCATCGAACCCAACCTCGTCGAGTTTCCCGGTTTTGCCCTGCACGTCGCGGAGGAAGGTGTCGCAGAGCCCGTGGCCGCCGCGAAAGCGCTGCTGGCGGACGCGGAGCGACAAGGGGCGCGCGTCCTGTCCAGTACGGTGACGGCTCTTGTCCAGACCGATGGCAGGATCACGGGCGTGGACACATCGCATGGGCTGATTGCCGCCGACGAGGTGGTGATCGCCGCCGGCGTCGGCGCTCCGGACATTGCCGCGACGGCGGGGATCAGCCTGCCGATCGAGACGCCGCCTGGGCTGATCGTCCATTCGCGGCCCTACAAGAAACTGCTCAACGGTCTGGTGCACGCCGACAGGCTGCATATGCGCCAGACCGCCGAAGGCCGCATCATCGCCGGCTCGGATTTCGCCGGCGGCGATCCAGGCGATGACCCCGCCGCCACGGCGCGCGACCTGTTCGCGGTGGTGAAGGCAGCGTTGCGCGGCGCCGAGGGGCTGGAACTCGATTTCCACACCATTGGCTACCGCCCCAATCCGATCGATGGCTTTCCGATCATCGGCCGGGCCGAGGGCATGGACGGCGTCTACGTCGCAGTCCTGCATTCCGGCATCACGCTGGCGCCGGCCGTCGGCCTGTTCGCCACGCGAGAGATTCTTGATGGCGAGCGCGATCCGCTGCTGGCGCCCTATGGGCTGTCGCGCTTTGCTCAGTAACCCGGCGGACGGCGGAAGCCGCCGGACAACCCCGCCATTGCGCTGGCTATGCCAAGCAGCCGCGATTCCGACCAGCGTTTGCCGACCAGTTGCAGGCCGATCGGCAGGCCGTCACCTCCTGTCCGTACAGCATCGAAAGTGCTGGGTGGCCGCTGTAATTGAAGACGGCGCCATCGGCCGGCAGCATCCAGTAGCTCTGCTCCTCGCCACCGGCGTTGATCGGCGTGCCCGGCTCGCAATGCGGAAAGGCCGTGGTCATGGCAACCGGGCAGAGCAGCGCATCATGGCGGTCGAAAAAATTGTCCCAGGCGAGTGCGGCCGAACAGTGGATTGTTCGACTGCCAGTCCGACAACATGGTCGCGACATTGGTCTTGGCCATCAGCACGCCGCCGGCGGCCTTTAGCCTCGCAACCACCGGGCTGTCGTCGCTGGCGACATAGTCGGCGAAGGCCGGGAAGCCGACCGTGGTTTTCATGCCCGCGGTGTCGTGCGTGTCCTTTAGCGTGAAGGGAACGCCGTGCAGCGACCCGGGCGCGGCGCCGCGCCCGAGTGCGGCGTCGGCCTTTTTTGCTTGGCTGTATGCGCTCTCCCGGTCGAGCAAGATGACGGCGTTGACACCTTCATTGTGCCGGTCGGTCTGCGCCAGATGGGCATCGAGTGCCTCGATGGCGGAGATTTTACGCTGGGCGATGGCTGCGGCGAGGTTGGTTATCGAGGAGAAAGCGATGTCCATGGCAAATGCTCCGGCTTGACCGCTTGCCTGGAAAATGGCGGACAGCGGCACGACTTCAAGAGGAGTTGAGCATTCGGAGCTTAGCTCCGTTTGATCGGAATTGTGCCGGTCGTCTGTTGAGATCGGCGCTCTACGGCGGCGTTTCCGACTTAGACTACCCTACCAGCGCAAGCTTCGCCGCCGTTGGCGCAAATGGCCGAATGCTGATCCCGTCCCCAGTCATGGTGACGAAGCTCGACGGCGGGATCGCCTGCCAGTCGCCGCCTTCGCGATCGAAGGGTTCGGAGACGATGCAACGGCCGCCGCCCTTGCGCAGGATAGAGGTGTAGAGTGTTGGCGCATGCGCATCGGTGGCATATCGAACCGCGTGCAGCGCCTGCCCATCCGAGAATGCGGCGGTGAGTTTCAGTGCCGGTTCGAGGCCGGCTCGGCGCGAGGCTTCGAGAACCCGGCTGGTGGCGCGCGACACCGCACCCTGCGGGTCGCCGGCCAATCCTTCGTCGATCATAAGCAGAAAAAAGAGTTCGGAATCGGTGGTGCCTTCGCGCTGGTCGAAGACGGCGTCGGACAATGAATTCTCCAGCGCGCGACGGATTTTCTCGAAGCCCCCTATCTGGCCGTTATGCATGAACGACCAGCGGCCGGAGATGAAGGGATGGCAGTTCATGCGGCTGGTGGCGCCGCCGGTCGAGGCCCGCACATGGGCGAGGAACAGGCCGGATTTGATCTGCCGGCACAGGCTCTTCAGATTGGGATCGGACCAGGCCGGCAGGATGTCGCGGTAGAGGCCGGGCTCCTGACGGTCGCCGTACCAGGCAAGGCCAAAGCCGTCGCCATTGGTCGGTGACTTCGCCTCCTGGGCGCAATGGCTCTGGGCGATCAGCGAGTGGCAGGGCGCCGTGAGGATGTCTTCGAGAAAGACCGCTTCACCGAGATAGGCCGCCCAACGGCACATCGCTTCTGTCGTCCTCTAGGCGCGATCCGGAAGAGCCGCGGGCTCGTTGGTCGCGTGTGTGCCTCTGTTGTGCGTCCGCTCGTAAAGCTCACGGACGATTCGGCTGGCGGTAGTCTCGAAGAGAAATGGCAAGAAAGCGTGAACGAGCGCGGCACCCGCCGCCATCAACAAACGCGACGAAAACCAGGCGGCAAAGGCCATATGGCCGAAATAGGTTTCGCCAACCTTGGCCGGATGAGAGGTGAAGATGCTTGCGACCGACATGCTGGCCCCCTTCAGCGTGAGTTCCGATATGAGTATCCTGGCACGCTTCGCCGGTTCATCGGTCTCAAAATGTCCTTGTATTTTGCTATTCCATGGGACAAACATCCCAATATGGCGCTGGATATCGATGAAATAGACCGAAAACTGCTTGCCGAATTGCAACGCGACGGCACGCTGTCGGTCGACCAGCTATCGGAACGGGTGGCCTTGTCGCGCAATGCCTGCTGGCGGCGCGTCAAGCGGCTGGAAGAGGGAGGCGTCATCACCGGGCGCGTGGCGCTGGTCGATGCCGACAAGCTCGGGCTTGGCTTGTCTGTGTTCATCCTGGTCCGGACGTCGAACCATGACCCGGACTGGCTGCAGAAATTCCGCGCCGCGGTGACCGGCTTCCCCGAGATCACCGGCGTCTACCGCATGTCCGGCGACCTCGACTATGTCCTGCGCGCCCGCGTCGCCGACGTGAAGGCCTATGACCGGCTCTACCAGCGGCTGATCGCCAAGGTGGCGCTGTCCGACGTGTCGGCCTCCTTCGTGATGGAGGAGATCAAGGAAACGACAGTAGTTCCGATGGAAGTGCGCTGAAGCGCGCTCAGGCCATAGTGATGCCCGAAAGAAAGCCGTTGATACCCTTGCGGGCGAATTGACCGAATCGGCAATCGCGCCGATAGGATCGATTTTATGCGCGCAGCCCTCCAAAACTCTTCCGTCATCGGTCCGACCGTCGGCTTCGTCAGGTTGCCGCATGCTGAAGGACTACCCCTCCCTGCCTATGAAAGCGCCGGCGCCGCCGGCATGGATCTGCGCGCGGCAGTGCCCGACGACCGGCCGCTGCTGATCCTGCCGGGAAAACGCGCTCTGGTGCCGACAGGGCTGATCCTGGAAATCCCCGAAGGCATGGAAGGCCAGGTGCGGCCGCGCTCCGGCCTTGCTTTCAAGCATGGCCTCACCGTGCTCAATTCGCCAGGCACGGTCGACAGCGACTATCGCGGCGAGGTGAAGGTGCTGCTGGTCAATCTCGGCGATGAGGATTTTGCCGTGACGCGCGGCATGCGCATCGCCCAGATCGTTTTCGCTGCCGTGACGCAGGTGGCCGTCGAAGAACGTTCGCTGGCCGGCGGTACGGCGCGTGGCTCGGGCGGGTTCGGATCGACCGGCACCGCCTGATGCCCATCCCGAAACTTGTTATCTTCGACTGCGACGGGATCCTGGTCGACACGGAGAACCTCGCCAACCGGCGCCTTGCCGAGTGGCTGAGCGCGGCTGGCTATCCGACGAGCTTCGAATATTGCCGCAAGAATTTCTCCGGCCGCAGCATGGCCTCGGTGCAGAAGGAGATCGAAGAGCAGACCGATGTTCGCCTCGGCACCGATTTCGTCGATCGCTGGAATGCCGGCCTGCCGGACCTGTTCGCGCATGGGGTCGAGGCGATCCCCTATGTCCGCGAGTTCATCGAGGCGGTCCGCGCGGCCGGTATCGACTATTGTGTCGCCACTTCGGCAAGGGTGTCGAAGATGCATATCACGCTTGGCCAGACCGGGCTGCTGCCGCTCTTCGAACATGCGATGTTCAGTGCCACCATGGTCGGGCGCGGCAAGCCGTTCCCCGACCTGTTCCTGCATGCGGCCAAGACCATGGACTTCGCGCCCGCCGACTGCATCGTCATCGAGGACAGCGTCGCGGGCACGCAGGCCGGCATTGCCGCCGGCATGCGGGTGTTTTCCTATCATGGCGATCCCTATTCCGACCGCGACGGCCTGATCCAGGCCGGCGGCATCCTGTTCGACGACATGCGCGAGCTGGCCGGCCTGGTGCCGATCCACTGATCCTGTTCCGACACGGCTGCACGATGCTGGAACCCGTGCTAGCGTGACTGGCCTGATCTCCGGGGGGACACTCATGCCGACGAACCTGCTCCGCTTCATGCTCGCCTTGATGCTGCTGCCGTTCTTGTGGACGGCGGCCGGAGCGCAAACCGTGAGTTTTCCCGAACTCAACAGCCCACTGCCCGGCCGCAGCGATGTCAGCTATCTCGACCTGGCCAAAATGGTCATCCCGGACCTCGCCGCCGAC
This sequence comes from Mesorhizobium sp. NZP2298, assembly GCF_013170825.1. Classification (NCBI taxonomy): domain Bacteria; kingdom Pseudomonadati; phylum Pseudomonadota; class Alphaproteobacteria; order Hyphomicrobiales; family Phyllobacteriaceae; genus Mesorhizobium; species Mesorhizobium sp. NZP2298. The sequence continues at coordinate 187,321 of NZ_CP033365.1, forward strand.
AAGGACGGTTTCTACAAGGGTGGATTGCCGATCGACATGCGCCATATTGCCGGTGGCGATGAGGGCGGCTCGCCACCGGAGACGACGAGCCTGTCCAATGCGGCAGTGCTTCCCATCAAGGCCGGCGGCAAGGATCGGCTGGCGATGCTGTTCGATCTCGGCGATTCTCCCGACAGCGCCGAAGGCTATGCGGTGCTGGCGCTCTTCGACGTCACGGCCAAGCCGAAACTGCTCGATGCGGCCAATGTCGCGGTCGACCGCGGCACCTATTTCCGCGAGCCGAACAAGCTTTCGATCGGCGACGGCGACGACGTGCTCATCTCCATGAGCACGCATTTCAATTCGAACCAGGGCTATGTGAGTACGCTGCTGATCCTGCCTCGCGGGGACCGCCTTCAATTGGTCGACACGATCAACACGTTCGACGAAAACGTCTGCGCCTACAAACGCACCCAGGATCTGGCCTTCCTGACGCTGGACGACGGAAAGCCTTATGCAGCGATCAAGGTGACGGCGACCGACGCCACGGTGCCGAGTGGTGAAAGTTGCGATGAGGCTGCGCCCAAGGCGGCGTCGCACGACATTTCCGTCACCTACCATTGGGACAAGAAGACCTCACACTACGTCAAGGATTCCGACGCGTTCGAGAAATTGTCAGCAGAGAACGCGAAACGCTTCTGAGCCAAACGCATTCGTTTGCCCGACTTGAGACAGCGCGGTAGCATCCGCCCCAAGACTCGTGATGGGGAGCATTCATGGACAAGGGCAAGATTTTTCGCGACCTGCATGCCTCGACCTTCGTCATGCCCAATCCCTGGGATCCGGGCACGACCAAGCTGCTCGGCTCCTTCGGTTTCAAGGCACTGGCGACAACCAGTGCCGGCTTCGCCTTTTCGCGAGGCCTGCCGGACGGCTCGGTGACCTTCGAGCAGATGATCCATCACTGCCGCGAGGTGACGGCGGCGACCGACCTGCCGGTCTCGGCAGATCTCGAGAGGGGCAAGGGCGACAGCGCCGAGCGGGCCGCCGAAACCATCTTCGCGGCGGAAGCGGCCGGCCTTGCCGGCTGCTCGATCGAGGATCACACCGGCGATCCCGACAAGCCGATCTATGATTTCTCGCATGCGGTGGAGCGCGTCGCCGCGGCGGTGGAAGCGGCGCGGGCGCTGAAGCGCGATTTCGTGTTCACCGCGCGCGCCGAAAATTTCCTCTGGGGCAGAACCGATCTCGACGACACGATCAAGCGGTTGCAGGCCTTCGAGAAAGCTGGCGCCGACGTACTCTATGCGCCAGGGATCGGTGACATCGAGATGGTGCGTACGATCTGCTCGGCGGTCGGCAAGCCGGTCAATGTCATGGCAAAGCCGGGCTTTACCATCGCCGATCTTGCCATGGCCGGCGTGAAGCGCATTTCACTCGGGCCATGGCTGACCAATTTCGCCTACGGCATGCTGGAGACGGCGGCACGCGAGATCCAGCAGGACGGCACGTTCGGCTTCACCCGCGCCGCCATGCCTTTCGGCAAGCTGCAGGCGCTATACAGCAAGCCATCATCATGAACGGGCTGGGCGCATGACGCTGACCGTTGTCGACATGCATACGGGCGGCGAGCCGCTGAGGATCGTCACCGGCGGCTATCCCCGCATCCCGAAGGGCACCATCCTGGAAAAGCGCGCCTATGTGCGCGACCGTCTCGATCATCTCAGAAAAATCCTGATGTTCGAGCCGCGCGGCCATTACGATATGTACGGCGCCCTGCTGGTCGAGCCCGACTTGCCGGGCGCCGATCTCGCGGTGCTGTTCATGCACAATGAGGGCTATTCGACGATGTGCGGCCACGCCATCGTCGCGCTCGGTCGCTACGCCATCGATGAAGGGCTGGTGACGAAACAGGAGCCGATCACGACCGTCAACATCGAGGCGCCGTGCGGCCTGGTCGTCGCTTCGGTCGAGGTTCTGGACGGCAAGGCCGGCGCCGTGTCGTTCGAGAGCGTGCCGGCCTTCCTGTTTGCCGGTGACCAGCAGATCGAGCTGACAAGATATGGCAAGATAGGCTTCGACATCGCTTATGGCGGCGCTTTCTACGCGCTGGCGGACTGCCATCAGTTCGGGCTGGAATTCGGCCGTGATCGCGTGCGCGATTTTGTCGATGCCGCAACGACGCTGACGGACAGGCTCAAGTCAGAATTTCCGCTTTCGCATCCCGACCACGCCGACCTCGCCTTTCTCTACGGCACCATCCTGACCGACGGACGCGACGCGTTTTCCGGCGAGGTGACGAAAAACATCTGCGTCTTCGCCGAGGCCGAGGTCGACCGCTCGCCGACCGGCTCCGGCGTCACCGCCCGTCTCGCCGCCATGCTTGCCAAGGGCGAGATTGCCATCGGGCAGACGCGGACCTTCGAGAGCATCGCCGGCTCGCGCTTTTCGGGCGCGGTGGCTCGGACGGCACAGGCCGGCCCGCATGATGCGATCATCGCCCGCGTCGGCGGCCGCGCCTACTATTCCGGACGGGCGGAATTCATCGTCGAGCCCGATGACGAGCTGGGACGAGGTTTCCTGCTCCGTTGAACCGAGCTGGCTCAGCTATCGACGTGCCGCTTCCCGTGCGGAAATCGTCTTGTGCAGATGCACCATCATGGCGGCGGCGAAGAGCGGCGTCACCAAATTGAGCAACGGCACGGCGAGGAAGGCCGCGATGACCAGCCCGGCGAGAAAGACCGTGCCGGCGTACTGCCGGCGCAAGGCCCTGGCTTCGTCTTCGCCGCGAAAGCGCATGGCGGCAAATTCGAAGAATTCGCGGCCAAGCAAATAGCCGTTGACGACGAAGAAGGCGGCAATGTTGATGCCCGGCACCAACAGGAGCAGCAAGGCGACGATGTTGCCGAGGATGACGACACCGAAGAATTTTATCGCCAGCACCAGCGAGCGCAGCGCCGGCATGGCGCGCCCAGTCGGGTCGCCGGGATAGTCGGTGCGCTCGACCACTTCGGCGACATCGTCGAGGAACAGGCCGGCGATCACAGCCGTCACCGGCGCGACGAGCAGCGCCGTGCCGAAGGCAAGCGCTATTGCCGCGATGATGCCGCCCAGCCAGCCGGCCCAGGACGGCATGCCGGGCAACAAGGCCTGCAGCCAAGGGAGCGCCAGCCATTCGACCAGGCTGGTCAGGCCGAACCACAAGGCGACCAGGGCCAGCACGGTCAGGCCAAGCGTCTTGAGGAACACGGCACGAAACGGCGGCGAGAGCAGCTCGAGGGCCGCAGTGCGGGCAGCGTCGAAAATCACCGTGCTTCAACCCCAAATCAGCGACAGCGCCGTAAAGGCGGGACGTTCACGAGATAGGCAGCGCGGCTCGTGAGCACAAGCGCGTATCGCTATCGGGCAAACGCCGGCTTCCTGACCGGGATCGTCATGGCCGCAACGCCGATCACGACAAAGGCCATGCCCAACCATGCCGTTGGCCCCAGGCTTTCGCCGAGGAAGACAGCACCGATGCCGACGCCGATCGGTACGCGCAGATAGGCCTGCGACGTCGTGCCGACCGAACCCAGCGTGTGGATCAGGCGAAAATAGATGACGAAGGCCAGCGCGGTTGAAAACACCGACAGGCCAAGCAGGGCCAGCATCGAGGCCATCGAGGGTGTCAGCGTCCATGGCTGGTCGACCAACAGGCTGAGCGGCACCAGCATGACCGCGCCGCACAGCATCGAACCGGCGGCCGGCAGCATCGGATCGAGGCCCTTGAAGCCGCGGCCGAAGATCGCCGCACCCGCATAGCAGATCGTTGCCACGACGATGGCGACCTGTGCCCACAGTTCGTGACCGAGACCACCCAGCGCCTGCGTGCCGACAATGAAGCAGATGCCCGCCATGCCGGCGCCGACACCGATCAGCTTGCGCGCCGTCACCGACTCATGGCGGGTGATGAGCGCGGTGAAGACGAAGGTGAAGATCGGCGAGGTCGCGTTGAGGATCGTGGCCAGGCCGGCATCGACCGAGCGCTCGGCGGCGGCGATCAGCGTGAATGGTATGACGCTGTTGAGGCATGCCTGGAAGGCGAAGCGGCGCCAGCTTGCCGCATCGCCCGGCATGGCCAGCCCGCGCCAGCGGATAATGGCGAACAGGATGCCGCCGGCGATCAAGGTGCGGGCGGCGATGAAGGTGACCGGCGGGATCGTCTCGACGCCGATCTTGATGAAAGTGTAGGAGGCGCCCCACAGCACCGCCAATACGGCAAGCAACGCCAGGTCGATGGTCTTGTCGTTCTTCGCGGACATGGGCTTGCCGTCTTCCGGTGCGGTCGATCCGGCCCGATTTGTAGGCAATGCGGCGATGAAACGCTTCGTCCACGGTCGAATTGTCGTAGCGCCTGGCTGTTGGCGCCCTGTTCAGGGGCGATCCCGTCAAAGTTGAGTGTCATGCTCTAGGCAAAGCTGTCGTTAATCGCTAAACCCGCGCCCGGCCAGCGTGGCAAGAAGCCGGCTCGGGTTTTGGCGGAGATATTGATGCCGGATTATGACGTGCTTTGCATCGGCAATGCCATTGTCGACATCATCGCCCAGTGCGAGGAGGAATTCCTCGAAACCAACGGCATCATCAAGGGCGCGATGAACTTCATCGATACGCGGCGCGCCGAACTGCTCTACAGCCGCATGGGCCCGGCGATCGAGGCCTCCGGCGGCAGCGCAGGCAACACGGCGGCCGGCGTCGCCTCCTTCGGCGGACGCGCCGCCTTCTTCGGCAAGGTCTCCAACGATGCGCTGGGCGAAATCTACGCGCACGACATCCATGCGCAGGGCGTCGCCTTCGACACCAAGCCGCTCAAGGGCGAGCCGCCGACGGCACGCTCGATGATCTTCGTCACTCCCGACGGCGAACGCTCGATGAACACCTATCTCGGCGCCTGCGTCGAACTCGGCCCCGAGGATGTCGAGGCCGAAAAGGCATCGGGCGCCAAGGTCACCTATTTCGAGGGCTATCTGTGGGACCCGCCGCGCGCCAAGGAGGCGATCCGGCAGACGGCCAAGCTGGCGCACGCGGCGGGCCGCGAAGTGTCGATGACGCTTTCGGATTCGTTCTGCGTCGACCGCTACCGCGACGAGTTCCTCGAGCTGATGCGCTCGGGCACGGTCGATATCGTCTTCGCCAACAGCCATGAGATCAAGTCGCTCTACCAGACATCGTCCTTCGACGAGGCGCTGGCCAAGATCCGCAAGGACTGCAGAATAGCCGCGGTGACCCGTTCTGAAAAAGGCTCGGTCATCCTGCGCGGCGACGAGACCGTGGTCATCCAGGCGACGGCGATTCGGGAACTGGTCGACACGACGGGCGCCGGCGATCTCTACGCCGCCGGTTTCCTGCATGGCTACACGCAGGGCCGCGACCTCAAGACCTGCGGCGACCTTGGCTCCCTGGCCGCCGGCCTGGTGATCCAGCAGATCGGCCCGAGGCCAAGGCAAAATCTGCGCCGCGAGGCGGAACTGGCCGGGTTGCTGTAACCGCAAGCTCGGCGCTTCTGTTGTAAACAGCCGGCCGCGCCGCAGCCCTTCGCAGGCTCAGTGCGTTCGAAGCTCGAAAAGCCAAGCAATTGGCTTTTCGTTCGCTGCGCGGACCGCCTCTCACCGTCGCGTGACTGTCACAGATCGCTCCTACACGAAATTGAGAGCCTCCCGTGACTGACATTTCGGGGCGCCCGCAGTTAGATGGGGTGTTGAAAGATGCAAGACAGCAAGCTGTCGGGCGGTGCGTTTCGTTGCCGCCATGATTTCCGTTTTCCGCACTAGAAATTCAGCAATCGGCCGCGGCTGAGGGGAGAGCGCGCGCGGCCGGAAGACAGATGCATGAGCAGATTTCAGATTACCGGTCTCGGACAGGACGACTTCGCGGATATGGTCGCGGAGGACGTCGAGCGCGCGCTTGCCCATTATGACGAGGCCATCAACCAATCCACCGTGGTCTCGGTCGGCAAGATCGCCGGCAGCATAGCATCCGCCGTCACCTTGCTGTCGCCGAAACACCAGAGGGCCATCGACGCCATCCATGCCGACCTTCCCGGCCTTGCGTCGAAATTCGTGCGCGCGCTGGCAGCGGAAGCCGAGCGCCGCAGCGAAGCCGGCACTGCCGGGGCCACGAGCCCTTCGACGGCTTTGCTGGCCGATGAGCCGCTTCCTCCCCCGCCACGGTCCGACGACCTCGAATCGATGCTGATCGAGGACTGGGCCGGCCGTGTCGCCGGTTCGACCTACCTCGAAGAAAATCTGGGCATCGCCCGCTCGACCCTGCATCGCTGGCAAAGGCGCGGCGACGTCATCGCCTTGCGCAAGGGCGGCCGCAAACACGTCTTCCCGCTGGCGCAGTTCGTCGACGGCAGGCCGGTGGCAGGCATAAGCGACGTGCTCAAGCGGATCGGCAATCCGAGGCTGGCGTGGCTATGGCTGACACGGCCGTCGGCGCAACTCGACGGGCGCATTCCAATCGACCTGTTGCGTGCTGACGAGGTCTCGGACGTGGTCGAGGCGGCGCGGGCGTTCGCGCCGGGCTGAAGCTCTCATCCGCTGCGCGGACCGCTCCTCAAGTCCCCGCCGTGTATGCCGCGATCACCGCCATGTTGACGATGTCGTTATCCTTGGCGTTCAACGAGACGATCTGGACCGGCTTGTTCAAGCCGACCAGCAGCGGGCCGATGACCGTCGAGCCGCCGAGTTCCTGCAGCATCTTGGTCGAGATCGAGGCCGAGTGGAAGGCCGGCATGACCAGCACATTGGCCGGGCCGGTGAGGCGGATGAACGGGTACTGCGCCATGGCGCGGGCGTTGAGCGCGACGTCGGCGGCCATTTCGCCGTCATATTCGAAATCGACGCGGCGCTTGTCGAGGATGCGCACCGCTTCCTGGACGCGTTCGGAGCGTTCGCCCTGCGGATGGCCGAAGGTGGAATAAGCGAGCATGGCAAGCCTCGGCTCGTAGCCCATGCGGCGGGCAAAGCCAGCCGCCTCCTCGGCGATGTCGGCGATCTGCTCAGCGTTCGGCATGTCGTGCACGGCGGTGTCCGCGACCAGCACGGTCTTGCCCCGCGCCAACACGATAGACACGCCGATGACGCGGTGGCCGGGTTTGGCGTCGATGACGCGCCTGATATCGTCGAGCGCGGTCGAATAGTTGCGGGTGACACCGGTGACGATGCCGTCGGCGTCGCCCAGCGCCACCATGCAGGCGGCGAAGTGGTTGCGGTCGTTGTTGATCAGGCGCTGGCAGTCGCGGAACAGGAACCCCTTCCGCTGCATGCGCTCATAGAGATAGTCGGTGTAGATGCCGTTGCGGCGCGACAGCCGCGCATTGATGATCTCGATGCCTTGCTTGTTGAGGTCGATGCCGGCGTGCTTGGCGTTCTCCTTGATGACATCGTCGCGGCCAAGCAGGATGGCGGTGCCGAGCCGCTGGTTCACATAGGAGACGGCGGCGCGCATCACCTGCTCCTCCTCGCCTTCGGCGAAGACGATGCGCTTGGGCTGGCGGCGCACGCGGTCGTAGATGCGCTGCAGGGTCGAAGCGATCGGGTCGCGGCGAGCCGACAGTTCCTGCGCGTAGCGGTCGAGGTCGAGGATTGGCTTGCGGGCGACGCCGGAGTCCATCGCCGCTTTGGCGACGGCCAGCGGAATGGCCGAGATCAGGCGCGGATCGAACGGCACCGGAATGATGTAGTTGGGGCCGAATTTCGGCCGGTTGCCTTGATAGGCGGCGGCGACGTCGTCGGGCACGTCCTGGCGCGCCAGTTCGGCGAGCGCCCTGGCCGCGGCGATCTTCATGTCGTCATTGATGGTGGTGGCTCGCACGTCCAGCGCGCCGCGGAAGATGTAAGGGAAACCGAGCACGTTGTTGACCTGGTTCGGATAGTCCGAACGCCCGGTCGCCATGATGGCGTCGGTGCGGATCTCGGCCACTTCCTCCGGCGTTATTTCCGGATCGGGATTGGCCATGGCGAAGATGATCGGGTTCTTGGCCATCGACTGCACCATGGCGGTGGTCAGCGCGCCCTTGGCCGAGAGGCCGAGGAAGACGTCGGCGCCGTCGAGCGCCTCGGCGAGGCTGCGCGCGTCGGTCTTGACCGCATGTGCCGACTTCCACTGATTCATGCCTTCGGTGCGGCCCTGGAAGACCACGCCCTTGGTGTCGCACAGGACGATGTTTTCCGGCGCGAAGCCCATCGCCTTCATCAGCTCGATGCAGGCGATGCCGGCGGCACCCGCGCCGTTGCAGACCAGCTTCGTGGTCTTCATGTCGCGGCCGGTGACTTCCAGCGCGTTGATCAGGCCGGCGGCCGAGATGATGGCGGTGCCGTGCTGGTCGTCATGGAAGACGGGGATGTCCATCAGCTCGCGCAGCCGCTGCTCAATGATGAAGCATTCCGGTGCCTTGATGTCCTCGAGGTTGATGCCGCCGAAGGAAGGACCGAGGAAGCGCACGCAATTGATGAACTCGTCGGCATCCTCGGTGTCGACCTCGAGGTCGATGGAATCGACATCGGCGAAGCGCTTGAACAGCACCGCCTTGCCTTCCATCACCGGCTTGGAGGCCAGGGCGCCGAGATTGCCGAGGCCAAGGATAGCGGTGCCGTTGGAGATGACGGCGACCATGTTGCCGCGCGTCGTGTAATCGAAGGCCCGGCTGGGGTCCTCGGCGATGGCGCGCACCGGCACGGCGACGCCTGGCGAATAGGCGAGGCTCAGATCGCGCTGCGTCGTCATCGGCTTGGTGGCGACGATCTCCAGCTTGCCAGGCCGGCCCATGGCGTGGAATTCGAGCGCTTCCTGCGCGCTGACGGACGGACCGCTGTTCTCGGTTTTCCTGGCCATGATGCTTTTGATTTCCTCGCCGGTGCAGCACCTCCTTGAAGCGGGTGCTTTGTTTCGGTCCGAATTAAGACCACACACCGCCGCGTGTAAACCGCCACCACGCCTGAATCGCGGATCATGTGGGAAATTGCCGGCACTTCCCGCCTCGGTCTTCCCCTGCTTTTCGATGACCCGGCATTAAACCCGGCCATTACATCTGCTAGCGTGCCGGGCCATGAACATGCACAGCCCCAACGAGCCTGACGCCCCCGAGGTGATGACCCCGCCACAGCCCGGCACGGCCGCAGTGACGCCGATGATGGAGCAGTTCATCGAGATCAAGGCGGCGAACCCGGATTCGCTGCTGTTCTACCGCATGGGCGATTTCTACGAGCTGTTCTTCGACGATGCCGAAAAGGCGAGCCGCGCGCTGGGCATCGTCCTGACCAAGCGCGGCAAGCACCAGGGCCACGATATCCCGATGTGCGGCGTACCGGTGCATGCGGCCGACGATTATCTGCAGAAGCTGATCGGCCAGGGGTTCCGCGTCGCCGTCTGCGAACAGATCGAGGATCCGGCCGAGGCCAAGAAGCGCGGCTCCAAATCGGTGGTGCGCCGCGACGTGGTGCGGCTGGTGACGCCGGGCACGATCACCGAGGACAAATTGCTGGCGCCGTCGGAATCAAGCTTCCTGATGGCGCTGGGGCGGGTGAAGGGCGGGGCGGACCATTCGTTTGCGCTGGCCTGGATCGACATCTCGACAGGCGCCTTCCGCGTCGCCGAGACCACCGCCGACCGGCTGCTCGCCGACATCTTCCGTGTCGATCCGCGCGAGCTGATCGTCGCCGAACCGGTGTTTTATGATCCGGAGCTGAAGCCTGTGTTCGACGTGCTCGGCCGCGTCGCCAACCCGCAACCGCCGTCGTTGTTCGATTCGGCCTCTGCCACCGGGCGCATCGCCCGTTTCTTCGAGGTGGCGACACCGGACAGTTTCGGCACGTTTTCGCGGGCGGAACTGTCGGCGATCTCTGGCGCCATCGCCTATGTCGAGAAGACGCAGAAGGCCGAACGCCCGCCGCTGTCGCGCCCTGAGCGCGAAGAGCAGGGCTCGACCCTGTTCATCGATCCGGCGACACGCGGCAATCTCGAGTTGCTGCGCACGCTGTCCGGCAACCGCGAAGGCTCGCTGTTCAAGGCGATCGACCGCACGGTAACCGGCGGCGGCGCAAGGCTGCTCGCCGACCGGCTGATGGCGCCGCTGACCGACCCGACGGCGATCGGCGCACGACTGGACTCGGTGTCGTTCTTCCGCTCCGAAACGCGGCTTTGCCAGGCGGTGCGGGCGAGCCTGAAAAGCGTCGCCGACATGCCGCGCGCTTTGTCCAGGCTGGCGCTTAACCGCGGCGGCCCGCGCGATCTCGGCGCGTTGCGCGCCGGCTTCGAGGCGGCGGGCGCCATCGCCGAGACCTTTGCCGCGATCGCCCTGCCCCAGGAATTGGCGGCCGCACTTGCCGCCATTCATGCCTTGCCCAAGCCGCTTGCGCAGCACCTGACGCAAGCGCTTGGCGACGAACTGCCGCTGCTCAAGCGCGATGGCGGCTTCGTTCGCGGGGGCTACCACCCGGAACTCGACGAGATGCGGGCGCTGCGCGACGAGTCGCGAAAGGTGATCGCCGCGTTGGAACGCTCGCTGATCGAGGAGACCGGCATCCGTTCGCTGAAGATCCGGCACAACAACGTGCTGGGTTACTATATCGAGGTGACCGCCAACCACCACGCGGTCATGACCGGCAGCGATGGCGCCAAGGCGCGCTTCATTCACCGCCAGACCATGGCCAATGCCATGCGCTTCACCACGACCGAGCTTGCCGAACTCGAGACCAAGATCGCCAATGCCGCCGACCGGGCGCTGAGCATCGAACTGGCCGCCTTCGATGCGCTGACGGCGGAAGCCGTCGGCGAGGCGGAAAAGATCCGTGCCGGCGCCGACGCGCTTGCCGCTCTCGACGTGTCGGCGGCACTCGCGCTGCTTTCTGAAAGCGAAGCCTGGTGCCGTCCATTGGTGGATTCGAGCCTCGCCTTCGATATTTCCGGTGGTCGGCATCCGGTCGTCGAACAGGCGCTGCGCCGTTCGGGCGAGGGACCGTTCGTCGCCAATGATTGCGATCTCTCGCCAGAGGGGAGCGCCAAGAACGGCGCGATCTGGCTGCTGACCGGCCCGAACATGGGCGGTAAATCGACTTTCCTGCGGCAGAACGCGCTGATCGCGATCCTGGCCCAGACGGGCTCCTTCGTGCCGGCGGCATCGGCTCATATCGGTGTCGTCGACCGGCTGTTCTCGCGCGTCGGCGCTTCGGACGACCTGGCACGCGGCCGTTCGACCTTCATGGTCGAGATGGTCGAGACGGCGGCCATCCTAAACCAGGCCGGCGAGCGGGCGCTGGTGATCCTCGATGAGATCGGCCGCGGCACCGCCACTTTCGACGGCTTGTCGATCGCCTGGGCGGCGGTGGAGTATCTGCATGAGAAGAACCGCTGCCGGGCGATCTTCGCTACCCATTTCCACGAGATGACGTCGCTGGCCGGCAAGCTGGCGCGGCTGCACAACGTCACCATGCGGGTCAAGGAATGGGAGGGCGACGTCGTCTTCCTGCACGAGGTCGGCAAGGGTGCGGCCGACCGTTCCTACGGCGTGCAGGTGGCACGGCTGGCCGGCCTGCCGGAAGCGGTGGTGGATCGGGCCAAGGAAGTCCTGCACCAGCTGGAAGAAGGCGAGGTTTCCGGCAAGACCAACCGGCTGGTCGATGACCTGCCGCTGTTTTCCGTGGCGATGAAGCGGGAGGCGCCGAAGCCGCTGAAAAGCGATGCGCTTGGCACTGCGCTCGGCGAGATCAATCCCGACGAGATGACGCCACGGGAAGCGCTGGAAGCGCTGTACCGGCTGAAGGGATTGGCCGGCAAGTAGTCAGATCATCTCCAGCCCGCGCTTGCGGGTCGGCGGGGGGAAGGCGCGGTCGAGATCGGCGAGGTCTTCGCCCGTGAGCGCGATGTCGAGCGCGGCGACGTTCTGGCGGACGTGCTCCTGGCTGCTGGCCTTCGGGATGGCGATGACGCCGTCCTGATGCATCACCCATGCCAGGGCTATTTGCGCGGCGGTCGCATTGTGGCGGGCGGCGACCGCATCGAGCCTGGCATTGCGCGCCAATGCGCCCTGCTCGACCGGCGAATAGGCCATCAGCGGAATGCCGCGCTGCCGGCTCCAGGGCGCCAGATCGAACTCGAGGCCGCGACGGACCAGATTGTAAAGCACCTGGTTGGTCTGGACGTTGCCGCCATTGGCAACGCTGACTAAGTCTTCCATTTCCTCGGTGTCGAAATTGCTGACGCCCCAGTGACGGATCTTGCCGGCCTTCTTAAGCGCCTCGAACGCCTCGACCGTCTCCGCCAACGGCACGCTGCCTGGCCAATGCAACAGATAGAGATCGATGCGGTCGGTGCGCAGGCGCTTCAGGCTGTTCTCACAGGCGCGCTGCACACCCGCGCGCGAAGCGTTCGATGGTAGAACTTTCGAGACCAGAAAAGTCTCGTCGCGGCGCCCGGCAATGGCCCCGGCGACGACTTCCTCGGCGCCACCGCTGGCATACATTTCGGCGGTGTCGATCAGCGTGATGCCGAGATCGAGGCCAAGCTTGAGAGCATCGACTTCCGTGGAGCGACGGCGTGGATCCTCGCCCATCTTCCATGTGCCCTGGCCGAGAACGGGTATTGCCTCGCCAGACGGCAACGCGATGGTTCTGACGCTCGACGGCATGGCAGGCTCCAGTTGAGGCCCGATCGCATCACAGGCAGGACGAGAAATCCAGAGCGTTCTCGCCGCAGCCTACCTTGCGATGCCTCGAAAGCTCTATTTCACCGGATGGGCGGCAAGCCAGTCCTGCATCTGCTTGATCTCGGCTTCCTGGGCGGCGATCACGCCTTTGGCCAGCTTGCGGATCTCCGGATCCTTGCCGTTGGCGAGCTCGACCTTGGCCATGTCGATGGCGCCCTGATGATGCGGGATCATGCCGCGAACGAAATCGACGTCGGCATTGCCGGTATATTGCGATGCCATCATGTCGGCATGCATCTTGTCCATCGCTGCCTTGTAGCCTTCGGTCGAAGGGCTGGTCGCGTCCGTCGACATGCCGGCCATGTCGTGTTTCATCTCTTCGCTCTGCGCCGGAACGGTTTCGAGGAAGACGGCGAGCAGCATTCCAGCCGCCATCAGCAAAAGCACGAGTTTCTTGGCCAAAGTCATTCATGGTCTCCTGTTACTTCGGTTTCGTATTTGGGGGTTTGGATCAGAGTTTCAACGTCCGCAGACGCAATGCGTTGGCGATGACGGAAACGGAGGACAGGCTCATCGCCGCCGCCGCCAGCATCGGCGACAACAGCATGCCGGTGAGCGGATAGAGCACGCCGGCGGCGACCGGCACGCCCAGCACGTTGTAGAGGAAGGCGAAGAACAGGTTCTGGCGGATGTTACCGATCGTCGCCTGGGCGAGTTTACGGGCCCGGACGATGCCGTTGAGGTCGCCCTTGACCAAAGTGATGCCGGCGCTTTCGACCGCGACATCGGCGCCGGTGCCCATGGCGATGCCGACATCGGCGCTGGCCAAGGCCGGTGCGTCGTTGACGCCGTCGCCGGCCATGGCAACACCGGCGCCCCTGCCGCGCAATTCCTCGACCAGGGCTGCCTTCTGTTCCGGCAGCAAACCGGCACGAACCTCATCGATGCCGAGGCTTTTGGCGATCGCCTTGGCGGTGCGCTCATTGTCGCCGGTTGCCATGATGATCCTCAAGCCGCTGTCATGCAGCGCCCGGATCGCCTCGGCGGTGGTGGCCTTGATGGGATCGGCGACGGCGACGATGCCGGCCAGCGTCTTGCCGGCAGCGACAAACATCACCGTCTTGCCTTCAGCCTGCAGCGCCTCCATCCTGCTGGAGATGGAGGCGATGTCAATACCGAGATCGGCCATCATCGCCGCATTGCCGAGCGCGACTTTCTGTCCCGACACGGTGCCAAGAACGCCCTTGCCGGTGACCGCCTCGAAATCGCTGGCCTCCGCGATCTTCAGGTCACGGGAGCCGGCGCCCTCGACGATTGCCTCGGCAAGCGGATGCTCCGAGCCTTTTTCCAGCGCGGCGGCAAGCGCCAGCAGTTCATTCTCAACCATGCCCCCGGCAGCGACGACATCGGTCAGTTTCGGCCGGCCTTCGGTCAGCGTGCCCGTCTTGTCGACGATCAGCGTGTCGACGGAGGCGAAGCGTTCAAGGGCGGCGGCTTCCTTGATCAGCACGCCGGCATGCGCCCCGCGCCCGGTGGCGGTCATGATCGACATTGGCGTGGCGAGGCCGAGCGCGCAGGGACAGGCGATGATCAGCACCGAGACCGCCGAGACGACGGCGAAGATCAGACTGGGCTCGGGGCCGAAGACCGCCCAGGCCATGAATGCCACGATGGCCACAAGGACGACCGCCGGGACAAAGTAGAAGGAAACGCGATCGGCCAGGCCCTGAATGGGCGCGCGCGAACGCTGTGCCTTGGCGACGAGTTCGACGATGCGAGCAAGCGTGGTCTCGGCGCCAATGCGCTCGGCACGCATGATCAGCGAACCGTTCTTATTGAGCGTGCCGCCGGTAAGGGCGTCGCCTTCGGCCTTTTCGACCGGCAACGGTTCGCCCGTGATCATGGATTCGTCGATGGAAGAGCGGCCTTCGAGCACGGTGCCGTCGACCGGCACGGCATCGCCGGGCCGGATGCGCAGGCGATCGCCGGCCTTGACGCTGTCCAGCGGCACGTCGGTCTCGGAACCGTCTTCCCCGATGCGCCGCGCGGTCTTCGGCGCCAGATCGAGCAAGGCACGGATCGCCGATCCGGTCATTTCGCGGGCGCGCAATTCCAGCACCTGGCCGAGGAAGACCAGCGCGACGATAACCGCGGCGGCCTCGAAATAGACCGGCACCGCGCCGCCATGACCACGAAACTGATGGGGAAAGATGTCGGGGAAGAGCGTGGCGACGACGCTGTAGAGATAGGCTGCACCGACGCCGAGCGAAATCAGCGTCCACATGTTGGGGCTGCGGTTGACGACCGACTCCCAGCCGCGATGGAAGAAAGGAAAGGCTGCCCAGAGCACCACCGGGCTTGCCAGGACCAGCTCGATCCAGATCTTCGTGCGATCGTCGACCAGGCCTTCCAGCGACAGGCCGACCATCGGCGCCATGGCGATGATCAGAAGCGGGATCGACAGGACCGCGCTGACCCAGAGCCGCCTGGTGAAATCGACCAGCTCGGGATTTGGCCCTTCATCGCCGGATGGTACGCCCATCGGCTCCAGCGCCATGCCGCAGATCGGGCAGGAGCCGGGCTTGTCGCGGACGATTTCCGGATGCATCGGGCACGTGTATTGCGTGCCCTTGGGTGCCTGCACCGGCGCCGGCTTGTCGCTGAGATAGGTTTGCGGTGCCGCCTCGAACTTCGCCTTGCAGCCGGCGGAACAGAAATAGAAGCCCTGGCCTTCATGGCGCACGAAATGCTTCGCCGTCGAGCGGTCGACGCTCATGCCGCAGACCGGGTCGGTGGCTGTCATGTATCTTTCCGGCTCGGCCTGGAATTTCGTGCGGCAACCTTCACTGCAGAAATGATAGAGGCGGCCGCCGTGCTCCGATGTCGGCTTGCCGGCGTCCGGATCCACGGTCATGCCGCAGACCGGATCGCGCAGAACGGCCGTATCGGCACCCTTCGGCGCGCAACAGCTGCCGTGCGCGCCATGTGAATGGTGATCGCCGCGATGGTCATGGTCTGAATGCGTCATTCCAGGAATGCCTCTCTCCTCTGCCGGTTTAAGGAGGTAGTGCTTCCAGTAACTGGAAGGTCAAGGGCTGTTTTGATTTTTCGTGTTTCCAGATCCAGCCCCGGGCTGTTCGCCCCCGAAAAAACCCTCATTCCGGAGCGCGGCCTGCTAATATATATGCCGGTTATATAAGCAGATCCCTCCAACACGATGCCGATCCCGTTAAAACATGAAGTGTTTGGTCATCAATCTTGATCGGTCTCCTGACCGCCTTGCCCATATTACGGCGGAGTTTGCCCGCATCGGCATCGCCTTCGAGCGAATCGTCGCGATCGACGCGCGTGACCATCCCGACCTGATGCTGCAGCCGCAGCATGCGATGTATTCCATCCGGCGCCTGTCCCACAGCGAGATCGCCTGCATGCACAGCCATCGCGTCTGCTGGGCCATCATCGCGCAGGACGACGCCCCTTATGGCGCCGTCTTCGAGGACGACATCGTGTTTTCCGCGAAAGCCGGCGCCCTGCTTGCCGACGTGAGCTGGATTCCGGCCGATGCCGATGCCGTCAAGCTCGAGACATTCTTCATTAAAACCATGACCCAGAGGAAAAGAACCGCCGTCGGTCACGGCTTTTCCTTGGTCAGACTCCGCAGGAACCACGTCGGAACCGCCGGATACATCCTGTCGAGGCAAATGGCGCGCGACCTCCTCGACGCTACCGCACAAGCCAGCGCAGCAGCCGATGATCTCGTCTTCAATCCGGCGTTCCCGACGTCGAGCAAAAAGACGATCTACCAGCTTGTTCCCGCGCTTTGCGCACAGGACCAGTTCGTCGGCGACAGGCTGCCGAGCCTGCTTGTCGAGGAACGCGATGCGGCATGGGACGCAAGCGGGCTGACCATCAAACGCAGAAGGCCGGTCGCCGAGAAAATAAGGACAGAGACCAGACGCGTCGTCGAATGGATCATTGACTACTGCCGAATGCGGCGATACACGGTCGTTCCTTTCGATCCGCCTGAAGCAGACCGATAGACTTGTTGACCTGGAATAGAAAATTTTCCCCACTTCCCGTCGCATGTACTCCGCCAGTAATCCTGGGAATATGGGCCGGGTTTAAATCTTGGTTTTCTGATCTGGCGTAAAATATCCCCAGAAAAGATCAACAAATCATAACGTCACCTGTGCTAGAGGGCTCCTGCTGGACGGCCGTGCCGGTTCCGTGAAAGCAAGGGTTTCGTACAAAAATCGCTGGTAGAACATGAAGTGCCTGGTCATCAATCTCGATCGCTCTCCCGACCGGCTTGCCCATATGACCGCCGAATTTGCTCGCATCGGGATCGCCTTCGAGCGGGTGGTGGCAATTGACGGCAGGCAGCATCCGTATCTGGGGCTGCAACCACAGCATGCACTGCACGCCGTGCAACGCCTTTCCGGCAGCGAGATTGCTTGCCTGCACAGCCATCGCGCCTGCTGGGCCATCATCGCGCAGGACGACGCGCCCTACGGCGCCGTGTTCGAGGACGACATGGTGTTTTCGGCGAAGGCCGGTGCGCTGCTTGCCGATGCGAATTGGGTTCCGGCCGATACCGATATCGTCAAGCTCGAGACATTCTTCCACACGACCGTGATCCAGAGAGAACGGTTTTCCGTGGGCCACGGCTTTTCCATGTTCAGACTGCGCAAGAACCACATAGGAGCCGGAGGTTACCTGCTCTCCAAGCAAGCCGCCCGCGACCTTCTCCTGGCAACCGAGGAGGTCAACGTGGCAGTGGACAATCTCATTTTTGATCCCGCGTTCGCAACATCGACCGGCAAGACGATATACCAGCTCGTTCCAGCCCTGTGCGCGCAGGAACAGTTCGTTGGCGCCAAGTTGCCCAGTCTGCTTGCGCCGGAACGGGACGCCGAGTGGGTCGCCGCCGGGCTTGCGAACAAGCGCAGGAAGCCGGTCACGGCGCGAGTCAGGAGAGAGGTCCGGCGGACCGCGCGGTGGATTGCCGACTTCTGCAGGTTCCGGCGACAGATTGTCGTCCCCCTCGGCCCGATCGAGGCAAGCGACCAATGAAGCGCCTGGTCATCAATCTCGATCGGTCTCCCGAGCGGCTTGCCCACATGACAGCGGAGTTTGCCCGCATCAACATCGGGTTCGAGCGGGTCGCGGGGATCGATGCAAAGCAGCATCCCGACCTGGTGCTGCAGCCTCAGCACGCGATACACGCCATCCGGCCGCTTTCCGGCAGCGAGATCGCCTGCCTGCACAGCCATCGTGCCTGCTGGACGATCATTGCCCAAGACGATGCCCCGTACGGCGCCGTGTTCGAAGACGATATGGTCTTCTCCGGCAAGGCGGGGGCTTTGCTGGGCGATATCGGTTGGGTGCCGGCGGACGCGGATGTCGTGAAGCTCGAGACGTTCTTCTCCAGAACCGTGGTCCAGAGGAGAAGGATCGCCGCTGGAAACGGTTTTTCCGTGGTCCGGCTCCGCAAGGGCCACCCGGGGGCCGGGGGTTATCTCCTCTCGCGGCAAACGGCACGCGACTTTCTGGAGGCGACGGCGCATATCAACATAGCTGTCGATGATCTCATCTTCGACCCCATCATGTCAGCCGGCAAGACTGTCTACCAACTTGTTCCCGCCTTGTGCGCGCAGGACCAGTTCGTTGCCGACAGGCTGCCAAGCCTGCTTGATCAGGAGCGGGATGCCGCGCGGACCGCGAGTGGGCTTATGACAAGGCACAGAAAGCCGACAGCGGTGAGAATCAAGAGAGAGGCCGGACGGACCATACGGTGGATCGCCGACTTCTGCAGATTCCGACGACACATTGTCGTACCCCTCGATCCGATCGAGGCAACGGACTAGCGGTTCATCGTTTCACGGAAGCTAGGTGCTTTTCCCGAGAGGAACCGTTTCACACTTTCCTGGAGTTGCTTCAGCCCTCGCACCGGGCTGCAAGCCGGCCCCATACCCAGCGCCGCGAAAACGCGCTATAGACGCCGCCCAAAAGGCAAGGCCGACCGGTACCTATGGCGAAAATCTCCCTGAAGCTCGATGAACTGATCGATGGCGAAGCCTTGCGCCGCGAGATGACCGCGCTGACGGCCGCCACGGCCGGCGACGGTTCCGGGCAGGCCGCCCGCGCCGGTGTGCTCCAGCTTCTCAAGGCCCGGCTCGCCGAAGGCCGAAAGATCGCCGAGGCCATGCTGAGGCAAGATGGCGGCGGCAACGCCTGCGCCGAGCGGCTGTCGCATCTGATGGATGAGCTGATCCGTGCGCTCTACGATTTCGCGGCGACGCATGTATACCGGGTGAAGAACCGCTCCGTGGCCGAACGCATGGCCGTCGTCGCCGTCGGCGGCTATGGCCGCGGCACGCTGGCGCCAGGATCCGACATCGACCTCCTGTTCCTGCTGCCCTACAAGCAGACGCCGTGGGGCGAACAGACCGTCGAATACATGCTCTACATGCTGTGGGATCTGGGCTTGAAGGTCGGCCACGCCACCCGCAACATCGACGAGTGCCTCAGGCTGTCGCGCACCGACATCACCATCCGTACCTCGATCCTGGAAGCGCGCTTTCTGTGGGGCGAACGCAAGCTCTATGACGAGCTGATGCTGCGCTTCGACCACGAGGTGGTGCGAACGACCGGTCCGGAATATGTGCAGGCCAAGCTCGCCGAACGCGACGAGCGCCACGCCAAGGCCGGCGAAAGCCGCTACCTGGTCGAGCCCAATGTGAAGGACGGCAAGGGCGGCCTGCGCGACCTGCAGACGCTGTTCTGGATCGGCAAGTACTTCTACCGGGTGCGCACCGGCGAGGAACTGGTCGAAAAGGGCGTTTTCACCGGGGCCGAGTACCGGGAGTTCCAGAAGGCCGAGGACTTTCTGTGGGCGGTGCGCTGCCATATGCATTTCCTCACCGGCAAGGCCGAGGAGCGGCTGCATTTCGACATCCAGCGCGAGATCGCCGAGCGGCTGGGCTACACCACCCATCCCGGCCTGTCGGCGGTCGAACGCTTCATGAAGCACTACTTCCTGGTGGCCAAGGATGTCGGCGACCTGACGCGCATCTTCTGCGCCGCGCTGGAGGAGGAGCAGGCCAAGCATGTGCCGGGGTTCAACCGCATCTTCCTGACCTTCCAGCGCCGCAAGCGCAAGCTCGCCGGCACGTCGGACTTCATCGTCGACAACCACCGCATCAACATCGCCGACGATCAGGTGTTCGAACGCGATCCGGTCAATCTGCTGAGGCTGTTCTGGTTCGCCGACAAGCACGGGCTGGAGTTTCACCCCGATGCGCTGAAGCTGCTCACCCGCTCGCTCGGCCTGGTCAACAAGTCGCTGCGGCGCGACGAGGAAGCCAACCGGCTGTTCCTCGACATA
Organism: Mesorhizobium sp. NZP2298; assembly: GCF_013170825.1. Lineage (NCBI taxonomy): Bacteria > Pseudomonadati > Pseudomonadota > Alphaproteobacteria > Hyphomicrobiales > Phyllobacteriaceae > Mesorhizobium > Mesorhizobium sp. NZP2298. The sequence goes on from NZ_CP033365.1 coordinate 207,369, forward strand.
TTGACCTCGGACCGCAACGCCGAGCTCAACCTGCGGCGCATGAACGAGGCCGGGCTGCTGGGCCGGCTCATCCCCGATTTCGGCAAGATCGTCGCCATGATGCAGTTCTCGATGTACCACCACTACACGGTGGACGAGCACCTGATCCGCTGCATCGGCGTGCTGGCCGAGATCGAGCGCGGCGACGGCGAGAAGATCCATCCGCTGTCGCATTCGCTGATGCCGGGCCTGAAGAAGAGCCGCGAGGCGCTCTATGTCGCCGTGCTGCTGCACGACATCGCCAAGGGCAGGCCGGAAGATCATTCCGAGGCCGGCGCGCGGATAGCGCGGCGCATCTGTCCGCATATGGGACTGTCGGCGGCGGATACGGAAACGGTCGCCTGGCTGGTCGAGAACCACCTCGTGATGTCGATGACGGCGCAGACCCGCGATCTCAACGATCGCAAGACCATCGAGGATTTTGCCTCGATCGTGCAATCGGTCGAGCGGCTGAAACTGCTTTTGATCCTCACCGTCTGCGACATTAGGGGCGTCGGCCCGGGTGTGTGGAACGGCTGGAAGGGCCAGTTGCTGCGCACGCTCTACTACGAGACCGAATTGCTCCTGACCGGCGGCTTTTCGGAAGTGTCGCGGGCACAGCGCACCGCGGCGGCGCGCGAACGCCTGGCCGAGGCGCTCGCCGACTGGCCCGACAAGGCCCGCAAGCGCTATGTCGGGCTGCATTATGAAAACTACCTGCTGACCGTGGATCTGCAGGACCAGCTTCGCCACGCCGAATTCATCCGCGAGGCGGACGCGGCCGGCAACAAGCTCGCCACCATGGTCAAGACGCACCAGTTCGAGGCGGTGACCGAAATCACCGTGCTGGCGCAGGACCATCCCCGTCTTCTCTCGGTCATTGCCGGGGCGTGCGCCGGCGCCGGCGGCAACATTGTCGACGCGCAGATCTTCACCACCTCGGACGGCCGCGCCCTGGACACGATCCTGATCTCGCGGGAATTCGACCGCGACGAGGATGAGCGGCGGCGCGCCGAGCGCGTCGGACGGCTGATCGAGGACGTGCTGTCGGGCAAGAGCTGGCTGCCGGAGATGATCGAGAAGCGCACCAAGCCAAGGCGCGGGTCCAAGGTGTTCAAGATTCCGCCGCGCGCCGAGATCCGCAACGCGCTGTCGAACCGCTTTTCCGTCGTCGAGGTCGAGGGGCTCGACCGCCCGGGCCTGCTGTCGGAGATCACCGGCACGCTGTCCGACCTGTCGCTCGATATCGCATCGGCGCACATCACAACCTTCGGCGAGAAGGTCATCGACACCTTCTATGTCACCGACCTCACCGGCCAGAAGATCGACAGCCCGGCCCGCATCGCCACGATCCGCAACCGGCTGATGGCGACACTTGAAGGCATCGCGCCCGAACGCGGCGGCAAGGCCAAGGCGGCCGCCGAGTGACTGCCATCCCCACCTTGTCCCAATCCCTAGGGCTGTTCACCGTTTCACGGAAACGACGAAACGCTCTAACTCTTTGTTTTAACACAATTCCCAAGGGCAAAGCGCCATGCGCTTTGCCCGGGAAAACCGCTCACACTTTTCCCGGAATTGCTCCAAGGCAGTCTTCAAACGCATGAGCCTCGTCAAGAAATTCGCTACCGTCGCTTCCGGCACGCTGATGAGCCGCGCGCTCGGTTTTGGCCGCGAGATGCTGATGGCGGCGGCACTCGGCACCGGTCCAGTCGCCGACGCCTTCAACGCCGCTTTCCAGTTTCCCAACACCTTTCGCCGGCTGTTCGCCGAAGGCGCCTTCAACGCCGCCTTCGTGCCGCTGTTCGCCAAGGAGATCGAGACGCATGGCACGGACGGCGCCAAGCGTTTCTCCGAGGAAGTGTTCGGCGTTCTGTTCTCGGCGCTGCTGGTGCTGACCATCGCCATGGAACTGGCGATGCCACTGATCGTACGCTACCTGGTGGCCCCAGGCTTCGCCGACACGCCGGGCAAGTTCGAGACGACCGTCCGGCTCGCGACGATCATGTTCCCCTACCTGATCTGCATGTCGCTCGCGGCCATGATGGCGGGCATGCTGAATTCCCTGCGCCGCTATTTCGCCGCGGCGGTCGCGCCCGCTTTCCTCAACATCATCCTGATCAGCGTGCTTGGCTACGCCTGGTATCATGGGCTGGACGCACATGCTGTCGGGTTCAGCCTGTCGTGGGGCGTTCTGGCGGCGGGCATCGTGCAACTCGCCATTGTCTGGGTGGCGGTGCGCAACGCCGGCATCTCGATCGGCTTCCGCCGGCCGAAGATGACGCCGAACGTGAAACGCCTTCTGATCCTGGCGCTGCCGGCGGCGATAACCGGCGGCATCACCCAGATCAACCAGTTGATCGGCACCGCGATCGCCTCGGCGCAGGACAGTGCCGTCTCCTCGCTCGCCTATGCCGACCGCGTCTATCAGCTGCCGCTCGGTGTCGTCGGCGTCGCGGTGGCAATCGTGCTTCTGCCGGAACTGTCGCGGGCGCTGAAATCAGGCAATCTCATCGAGGCCGCCAACCTGCAGAACCGCTCCGTCGAGTTCACCTTGTTCATGACCTTGCCGGCGGCCGCCGCACTCTGGGTGATGTCGGAGCCGATCGTGCGGCTGGTCTATGAGCGCGGCGCCTTTGCCGCCAACCATTCGACGCCCACGGTGGCGGCGATCCTGGCGATCTTCGGCTTGGGCCTGCCGGCCTTCGTGCTGATCAAGGCCTTCACCCCGGGCTATTTCGCCCGCGAGGACACGCGCACGCCGATGATCTTCGCCGCGATCTCGGTGGCGGTGAACGTCGCCACCGCGCTGACGCTGTTCCCAAGGATGGGCGCACCCGGCATTGCGGTCGCCTCGGCCGTGGCCGGCTGGGTCAACGCGCTGATGCTGCTTGCGGTGCTGATCCGGCGCGGCCACTGGGGCCGCGACGTGCCGCTCCTGAAGCGCATTCCCCGCCTGGTTCTGTCGGCGGCGGTAATGGCGGTGGCGCTGTATTTCGCCGAGCATTGGCTGGCCGTCAGGCTCGGCCCCGGTTCGCCGCTGGTCGTCAAGGCAACGACGCTGCTGACGTTGGTGGCCGGCGGCGCGCTGCTCTATTTCGTCACCGCCTTTGCCACAGGCGGCGCCGATTTCGGCATGATCCGGCGCAATGTCAAACGCAAGGGACCACCGGCGCCTAAGGAACAGTCTCCAGACCAGTAAGCCGGACGGTGGCGATGTCGCCGGCAAGCATCAGTCTTCTCCAGACACAATTCGTCGTAGATTTGGCGCGGCAGTGGCTCGCGTGCCTGTTTGCTTAGCTCGATCCCGAATTCTGACCGAAGCCGCGCCGCCGTCTCCCGCGGTGTCTCGCGGTCGCGTCGGCGCTTGAGCGCTTCCTCGTCGTCAACGGTCACGGGCATCCTATTTCTCACCAGGATCGTATGAAATACACGTGCCACCATATCATACACGTCGATGTCGGCACGGACCTGTCAGACGGGGAAAGGCGCAACAAGCGCGGCGCCCGACAACATCGAACAAACAATTCAGCTGAGGCAATGGCCGTGCGGGTTCTCCTGCCTCTTGATCGTCTCCACACTCTCGTTCATAAGCGCGCCGTCGAAAGACTTTCGCCGCGCGCGAAACGGCCCTCCACAAGCCATGAGGAAACCCATGTCCGCCTTCAAGCCTCTCGTCTTCTCCGGTGTCCAGCCGACCGGCAATCTGCATCTCGGCAACTATCTCGGCGCCATCAAGAAATTCGTCGCCCTGCAGGACACGTCCGACTGCATCTACTGCGTCGTCGACCTGCATTCGCTGACCGCGCAACTCGTGCATGACGACCTTGCCGACCAGACGCGGTCGATCACCGCCGCCTTCCTTGCCTCCGGCATCGACCCCAAGAAGCACATCGTCTTCAACCAGTCGCGGGTGATGCAGCACGCCGAGCTTGCCTGGATCTTCAATTGCGTCGCGCGCATCGGCTGGATGAACAAGATGACGCAGTTCAAGGACAAGGCCGGCAAGGACCGCGAGAATGCCTCGCTGGGCCTGCTTGCCTACCCGTCCCTGATGGCTGCCGACATCCTGCTCTACCGCGCCACGCATGTGCCGGTGGGAGAGGACCAGAAGCAGCATCTTGAACTGACCCGCGACATCGCCCAGAAATTCAACAATGACTTTTCGAGCCGCATCGCCAGCCTTGGCGTCGGCGTCGAGATGCAGGTTGGCGAGGAGACGGTGAACGGCTTCTTCCCGATCACCGAACCGGTCATCGGCGGCCCGGCGGCACGCATCATGAGCCTGCGCGATGGGTCGAAGAAGATGTCGAAGTCAGACCCGTCGGACCTGTCGCGTATCAATCTGACGGACGATGCCGACACCATCTCGAAGAAGATCCGGAAGGCCAAGACTGATCCGGAAGCCTTGCCGAGCGAGGTCGACGGGCTGGAAAGCCGGCCGGAAGCGGAAAACCTGGTCGGCATCTATGCCGGCCTGGCCGAGATTTCGAAGGCCGACGTGCTCAAGGAATTCGGCGGCCAGCAGTTTTCGGTGTTCAAGCCGGCGCTGGCCGACCTCGCGGTGGAGAAGCTGGCGCCGATCGCCGGCGAGATGCGCCGCATCCAGGGTGACCGCGCCTATGTCGACGCGGTGCTCAGGGATGGCGGCGAACGCGCCGGCGTGCTCGCCGAAACGACCATGAAGACGGTGCGCGACATTATAGGCCTGCTGCAGGGCTGATCCCGGCGTCGGTGCACGGCATCAACACTGGCACAAGGCCGGCCGCTTGCGGCCGGTCGAAGCGGGTGGCAGATTGCGGTCGAAAACACATCGAGTAGATAGACATGGTCTCCAAACGCCTTAGCCGCGAAGCCGGTCATCGCAGGAAATTCCTGACGATCATCGACGACACGCCCGAGTGCGAACGCGCCGTCGCCTACGCCTCGAAGCGGGCGCTGAGCACCAACGGCACGCTGGTGCTGCTCTATGTCATCGTACCGGACGATTTCCAGCACTGGCTGGGCGTCGAGAAGATCATGCGCGAGGAGGCGACCGCAACGGCGCGCGCGGCCCTCGACGGCTATGCCAACAAGGTGCGCCAGAAGCTCGGCATCGAGCCGGAAATGGTGGTGCGCGAAGGCAAGCCGACGGAAGAGATCCACAAGCTGATCGAGGAAGACCAGGATATCGCCATCCTGGTGCTGGCGGCCGGCGCCGGCAAGGAAGGGCCGGGACCGCTGGTCGGTGCCGTTGCCGGCAAGGGTGCGGCCTTCCCTATTCCGGTCACGGTCGTGCCACAAAACCTTTCGGACGAGGAGATCGACAGCCTCGCTTGAGATGTATTGATATTCAGGTGATGCCGGCCTGCGAATGGCAGCTTCCTGCGCTTCCGGTGCTCACGTACTTCAAGTACGCTCCGCTCCGGTTCTCGGAAACCACCATTCTCGACTCGGCCTGACCTGAATCTCAACACATCTCCCGTGAGTGCACGGTGAGCAAAAACATTCCGCCAGCCAGCCGTTCGGGCGACGCGTTTCGCTTGAATATCCAGCCAATAGAGCCTATTTAGAACTATTCCAAACTAGATGCCCGAAATGGGCACGGAGACGGCCATGTTCATCCAGACCGAATCGACGCCCAATCCTGCGACGCTGAAATTCCTGCCCGGCAAGGAAGTGCTCCTGGAAGGTACCGCCGATTTTCGCGATGCCGATAGCGCAGCCACGGCCTCGCCGCTGGCCGGCCGGCTGTTCGAAATCCCCGGCGTCACCGGCGTCTTCTTCGGCTACGACTTCATCACCGTGACCAAGGACGGCCCCGACTGGCAGCATCTGAAGCCGGCGATCCTCGGCGCCATCATGGAGCATTTCATGTCCGGTGCGCCTGTCATGGCCAAGACCGGCCCGGCCGCGGAGACCAGCCAGACCGGCGAATTCTATGACAAGGCGGACGAGGAACTCGTCATCACCATCAAGGAACTGCTCGACACACGAGTACGCCCGGCAGTGGCCCAGGACGGTGGCGACATCACCTTCCGCGGCTTCGAGAACGGCACAGTGTTCCTGCATATGAAGGGCGCCTGCGCCGGTTGCCCGTCATCGACGGCGACGCTGAAGCACGGCATCCAGAATCTGCTTCGCCATTTTGTGCCCGAAGTGCAGCAGGTCGAGCAGGTCGCCTGATACTTCCCGCGCCGCCGCTTCGGCCTGCGAGCGCGACTTGGAACATCCTGTTCGTGAATAACAAAAAACCGGGCCGAATTGCCCGGTTTTCTGTTTGGGACGTCCGTTGTTGCCTAGACGGTCCGCGCACGAAAGGTTTGACCTGATCCGGAGATCAGGATGCCTACATCACGATGACCTTGGCGCCGACCGAGGCGCGGTCATAGAGATCGATAATGTCCTGGTTCATCAGCCGGATACAGCCAGACGACATCGCCTTGCCGATCGAATTCCATTCCGGGCTGCCGTGCAGGCGGTAACCCATGTCGCCGCCCTTGTTGAAGAGATACATGGCGCGCGCGCCGAGCGGGTTCTTGAGGCCCGGTTCCATGCCGTTGGCGAACTTGGCCAGTTCCGGCTGGCGCTTGATCATTTCACGGGGCGGCGTCCAGGTCGGCCATTCGCGCTTCAGCGCGATATGAGCGGTGCCATGCCACTCGAAGCCCTCGCGGCCAACGCCGATGCCGTAACGGATCGCGCGGCCATCGCCCTCGACGAAATAGAGGAACTTGTTCTGCGTATCGACGATGATTGTGCCTGGCTTTTCCTTGGTGTCGTAGTTCACTTCCTGTCGGTGATACTGCCTCGGCACTTTTTCGATCGGGATGCGCGGCAGCTGGTAGCCAGCGTCGGTCACCGCGCCGTAGTCGTTTGAGAAAATCTGCCCGCCGATGGTGCTGCAACCGGCGATAGCAGTGGACAGCGCCAATGCGGCAATAATTGCAAGCGACTTCATGCGCATGTGATGATCCGGTGCCCTGCCCAAACGCCAGCGGCACGAGTCGGCCGCTTTCTCACCATCATTCATGCTGGCATTTGCTTTGCTTGCCAAGCACACGATGCCTATATCCGTGGCCTTACCTGCTGGTAAGCGTATCAGTATGGCATTTCGGCAACAGCCTTCACCAGATTGTGAAGTAAATTCAATGGGCCTGAACCGCGCGGGCCATAAGATCGAGGATCTCCGCCATGAATGTCGGCGACGCCGCCCACCGTTCAGGACTGCCGGCCAAGACCATCCGCTACTATGAGGAGATCGGCCTGATCGCGCCCGCGCGTGCCGCCAACGGCTACCGTGATTATTCCGGCGACGACGTGCACCGGCTGGCTTTCCTGCGCCGCGCGCGCAACCTCGGCTTTTCCATCGACGATTGCCGTCAGTTGATGGCACTCTACCGGGATCGCGGCCGCGCCAGCGCCGATGTGCGCGAGATCGCGTCCGCCCATGTCAGGGCAATCGAGGAGAAGGTGCGCGAACTGCAATCCATGCGCTCGACGCTGCAGAAGCTGATCCATGCCTGCCATGGCGATGACAGGCCGGACTGCCCGATCCTGGATGACATGGCGGGGACGGCGGCGGGAGCCGACCAGGCGTTCGGCTGACCCTTCGAAGAGTTCCGGCACCACGCGCAAACGCTGAACTATGCCGCGGGGCTTCGTCTCGGCGTGCTCGCAACGCCCGACGCCCTGATCTATATTCATGGCGGCTATAGTCGCCTTCACGTGGTCCGGCTTTCCATCGGCCACCCCATTGGATGCCATCGTACGCAATCTGCTCGCCACGGATCGGTCGAACCAGGGACTTCAACGCTATTTGCGCTTACTAATATATGTAGGTTAATCCACGCGGGGATAATCATACCCAACGCCAAACCGCAATGGCCGGCGCAGCCCCCTATAAACCCAAAGCCAGACTGCGCCGGCCATTCCGCCAGCCATCTTCCCTTACGTCAGTCCTTATATGCTGAATAACTAAAGTAATGGAACGTCCAATGGACATTGACGGAACCAAAACGGTAACGTCAGACCTTTGCTTTTCTGGCGCAAGACTTTAGTCCTGCCGTCCTATGGTTAGGATCGGAAGTTGATCGAGGCGACATAGGGCCGTCTCGCAGCAGGTCAATACCAGACTGCACTTGACCGGCTTATGGCGCGATCGCGGAAGGTCGCTCATGGTCCAACGGGTCTGTCAAATATACAATCGCCCGGCACAAACGGGTTCAAACCGTGAACAGAATCTGGCATGGTGCTTGTCATGCCAATCATCTCTCCCATCGCAATCAACCCTCTCATCGACGGTCGCCAGTCGGAACACGCCATGCTGGTGCGGCGTGGCGTGCAGCGGCTGCTCATGGAAATGGGCGCGCATGTGCTGCCTGAACTGTCGCTGGCCACCGGCCGCCGCGCCGACCTCGTGGCACTGACCCGCCAGGGCGATATCTGGATCATCGAGATCAAATCCTCGATCGAGGATTTCAGGGTCGACCGCAAATGGCCGGACTACCGGCTGCATTCCGACCGCTTCTTCTTCGCCACCCATCCCGGCGTGCCGGCCGAGATATTTCCGGACGAGTGCGGCTTCATCCTGTCCGACGGCTACGGCGCCGAAATCATGCGCGATGCGCCGGAGCACCGCATGGCGGCGGCGACGCGCAAGGCGCTGATGCTGCGGATTGCGCGCGCCGGTGCCTCGCGGCTGTTGGCGGCGGAACTGGCCGGCGTCTCGGTGCCGGTGCTGGAGGGGGAGAGCGAGTAGTTCGCGGGCCTGCGCGGCATCTGCCGCCGCTACTCTTCACCGCCCTCCGCTCCAGCAGCAGGCGCCATCAGCAGTACGGCGGCGCCGAGGACGGCGGCGATGAAGGAGCCGGCGAGAATGCCGACCTTGACCGCGTCCTGCAGGGCCACGTCCCCGGCGAAGGCAAGCAGGCCGATGAACAGGCTCATGGTGAACCCGATGCCGCAGAGCAGCGAGATGCCGAGCATGTGTGACCAGCCGGCATGGGCCGGCAGGTCGGCCAGGCCAAGCCTTATGGCAAGCGCGGACGAGCCGAGCACACCGACGAGCTTGCCGACCACCAGGCCGGCGGCGACACCCAGCGTCAACGGCTCGATCAGCGCGCCAAGGCTAAGGACGGCGAGCGAAACGCCGGCATTGGCAAAACCGAAAATGGGGATGATGACGAAGGGCACGATGCTGTGCAGGCCATGCTCAAGCCGGTGCAGCGGCGAATGGTCGAGGTCGTGGCCGATCCCGGCCGAGCGTTCGAGCGGGATGGTCAGCGCCAAGGCGACGCCGGCAAGCGTGGCGTGGACACCCGATTTCAGCACCAGCACCCACAGGATGGCGCCGAGCACGAGATAGGGCACCAGCGTCATCACCCGCATGCGGTTGAGCACGACGAGCACGGCAATGACGGCGAAGGCGGCGCCGAGATAGGCCAGCGACAGGCCGCTGGTGTAGAAGATGGCGATGATGATGACGGCGCCGAGGTCGTCGATGATGGCGAGCGCGGTGAGAAAAACCTTCAGCGAGGCCGGCACACGGCTGCCGAGCAGCGACAGCACGCCGAGCGCGAAAGCGATGTCGGTGGCGGTCGGGATCGCCCAACCGGGCAGTGCGGCTGAATTGTTGCGGTTGATGGCGACATAGACCAGTGCCGGAACCAGCATGCCGCCCGCCGCAGCGATGCCAGGCAGGACGCGGCGCGGCCAGCTGGAAAGCTGGCCGTCCAGCATCTCGCGCTTGATCTCCAGCCCGACGAGCAGGAAGAACACCGCCATCAGCCCGTCATTGATCCAGTGCGAGACGCTGAGCGGGCCGAGATAGGCGTGGAGCACGGAGAAATAGGTTCCCGACAGCGGCGAATTGGCGACGATCAGGGCAAGGGCCGCCGCCGCCATCAGGATGATGCCGCCGGCCGCTTCGCTATCGAGAAATTCGCGGAAGACGGAAACCGGCCGCTGCTTCAAATCCTGCATGTCGCCTCCGATGTCACCCGACCTGCCGATTAGCGCGGTGCGCGCTTGGCGAGTATCCGCTGCAGCGTGCGGCGATGCATGTTGAGCCGGCGCGCGGTCTCGGAGACGTTGCGCTCGCACATTTCGTAGACGCGCTGGATGTGCTCCCAGCGAACGCGGTCGGCCGACATCGGGTTCTCCGGGGGCGCGGCGCGCTCGCCCGAGGTGCGGGTGAGGGCGGCAAAGATGTCGTCGGCGTCGGCCGGCTTCGACAGATAGTCGACGGCACCGAGCTTCACGGCGGTCACCGCGGTGGCGATGTTGCCGTAGCCGGTCAGGATGATGGTGCGGGAGTCCTCGCGCTTCTCGCGGATGGCGGCGACCACGTCGAGGCCGTTGCCGTCGCCGAGCCGCATGTCGACCACGGCGTAAGCCGGCGGATTGGCCCGGGCCTTGCCCACGGCCTCCTCGACGCTCTCGGCGGTCTCGACCACGAAGCCCCTGGTTTCCATGGCGCGGGCCAGACGGGTGAGGAACGGCTTGTCGTCATCGACGATCAAAAGCGAGGTGTCTTCGCCTTCAACCATTGCGCCAATATTTTCATCGCCTGTCATTGTCTTGAAAATTCCTGCTGCCTTAATTTTACGCAGATATAGTTTTGCGCCGCTATTGTCCAACTTATGCAATGTCAAACATGGTGGCAGGGGCCGTTTCCGGGTTCAGGAAGACTGTTCTCGGCCACGAAATCTGCACCACCGCCCCCTCGCCGAGGCCGCTTGAATTGCGGAAATCCAGCGCGGCACCCGAGCGTTCAAGCAGTGTCTTGGCAATGAACAGGCCAAGCCCAAGGCCTCCGCCGGCCTCGGTGCCCTGGCGCGTCGACATATAGGGCTCGCCGATGCGATCGATGATCTCTGGTGGAAAACCAGGTCCGTCGTCGATGATCGAAAAGGTGACGGTCGCCTCGTCCCAGCTCCAGCGCACGGTGACGCTCTTGCGGGCGAAATCGACGGCGTTCTCGACCAGATTGCCAAGACCATAGATGACGCCCGGATTGCGGCGCCCGACCGGCTCGGGCCCGGTGCGCTCGCCGGGGCGAAGCTTGATCGAGATGCCGAAGTCGCGATGCGGCGCGGTGACCTCCTCGACCAGCGAGGTCAGCGGCAAGCGGGAAAGATGCGCCTCACCCTCGGACGACAGGCTGGTCAGACGCTTGAGGATTTCGCGGCAGCGCTCGCTCTGCGAGCGCAGCAGCTTCACGTCTTCCCCGTATTTCGGGTCGCTGCCGAGCGCTCTTTCCATCTCCTTGGCGACAAGCGTGATGGTGGCGAGCGGCGTGCCAAGCTCATGCGCGGCGGCCGCCGCCAAGCCGTCGAGTGCCGAAAGGTGCTGCTCGCGCTGCAGCACCAGTTCGGTGGCGGCAAGCGCATTGGCCAGAAGCCGGGCTTCGGCTGCCACCCGGAAGGCATACATGGCCGTGAAGGCGATCGAGGACAGCACCGCCATCCACATGCCTGCGACATAGATGAAGGGCATCACCAGCGGCGCGCCTTCATACCAGGGCAGCGGCAGATGGATGAAAACCAGCAAGGTCGCCGCTATCATCACCAGCCCGCCGAGAATGGCGGTCAGGCGCAAGGGCAGCGACGTCGCCGAAATGACGACGGGCACCGTCATCAGCAGCGAGAACGGATTGGTCAGGCCGCCGGTCATGTAGAGCAGGCCGGCAAGCTGCAGGCTATCGAAGATCAGGATGCCGAAAGCGGCAAACGGGGTGAGCCGGTGCGCGGCCGGAAAGCGGAACGCCAGGAACAGGTTCATCCAGGCCGAACAGGCGATCAGCGCGAAGCACAGGCTGACCGGCAGCGGGAATTTCAGGCCATAGGCGACGACGAGCACCGTTACGCTCTGGCCGACAATGGCAAGCCAGCGCAGCCGGATCAGCGTATTGAGACGCAGCCTCTGGCTTTGCTGGAAATCGGGCGCACGCAAAACATTGATCATGGCCATGGATTACAGCCGCAGAGCGCCCAAGGCTAGGTCCGCTCCAATCCGATGGAGTCGGATTGCAGCTCTACTTCTGGTTTGAGCATGATCTTTTCCAAAAACCGGTTCCCACTTTTTGGGATCATGCTCGCGGTTTAGCGCGGGCGGTAGCGGCGGCGAGCAGCGGATTCTCCGGCCAGACATGCTTGGGATAGCGGCCGCGCATGTCGGCGCGTACATCGGTCCAGGAGCCGCGCCAGAAGCCGGGCAGGTCGCGTGTCGTCTGGATCGGCCGGTGCGCCGGCGACAACAGTTCGAGCGTCAGCGGCACCGTGCCGTTGGCGATCGAGGGATGGCGGTCGAGGCCGAACAGCTCCTGCACGCGAACCGCCAGCACCGGCCATTCGCCGTCATAGCGGATCGGCACATGGCTGCCCGACGGCGCGTCGAAATGCGTTGGCGCCAGGGTATCGACCTTGCGCTGGAGGTCGTGCGGCACGAGCGAGGCAAGGCCGGCCGAAACAACCCCGGAATCGACGGCGGCCAGGGACGCGGCGCCCGACAGGAACGGCAGCAGCCAGTCGTCAAGGCGCTCGATCAGCGCGTCATCCGACATATCGGGCCAGGGCGCTCCGAGGCCGCGATGCAACCAGGACAGCCGTTGGCGCAGCGTCTCGGCCGCCTTGCTCCAGGTTAGTAGCGACAGCCCATGCTCGCGCAAGGCGTCGAGAATGGCATGGTCGGCGTCGGCGCCTGAAGGAGCGGGCAGCATGCGCTCCGCGAGCGTGATGGCGCCCAGGCGAACGGTCTCGCGCACCCGCACGGCGCGCCGGTCGCGATCGAAGCTCGTTTGCCGGCGCGTTTCGATCCGGTCGGCCAGCGTGGCGCGGATGTCGTCCTCGCCGATTGCGGCCGCCGCGGCGATGCGCGCGTTCTGCGCCTTGCCCTGCAGGTCGGCGACGACCAGGAACGGCTCGCCCGCCAGAGGGTCGGCGGCATCGAGCATGGCGCCGGAACCATTGGCCAGCACGAAGCGTCCGCGCTCGCCGCGCGCCTTGGCGACGCGATCCGGCCAGGCGTGGATGAGCAGGGGACCAGCAGGAACAGCCGCGCTGTCCTTCGCGCCGCTCGCCTGTCTTGCCAACCGCTCCGCTAGCTGCCGCGCGGCGACGGCGCGCGGCGATCGTTCAGCGCGAAAGCGCATCAGCCGCCGTTCGAGGTCGGCGCCGTCGCCACCAAGGCCGCGTTCGGTCAGCAGCACGGCCAATATAGCCGCCTCGCCGGCATGGCCGCCCTTCGCCGCCTCGGCGACCATATGCGCCAGCCGCACCGGCAGAGCGAGCTTGCGCATGGCCATGCCCGCTTCCGTGAGGCGGCCTGCCTCATCGATGGCGTCCAGCGCGCGCAGCAGCACCCTCGCCTCGTTGAGCGCCGGCGCGGGCGGCGGATCGAGGAAGGCGAGCGCCGTCGGATCGGCGACACCGAAGGCGGCGCAGTCGAGCAGCAGGCCCGACAGATCCGCCTCGAGGATTTCCGGCGGCGTGAAAGCGGGAAGCGCCGCCGTCTGTTCGGCGCGCCACAGCCGGATGGCGACGCCGGCTTGCGTGCGCCCGGCGCGGCCGGCGCGCTGATCTGCGGAAGCCTTGCTGACGCGCACGGTCTCCAGCCGCGTCAGGCCGCTCGCCGGCTCGTAACGCGGCAGCCGCGACAGGCCGGAATCGATGACGACGCGCACGCCGTCGATGGTGATCGAGGTTTCGGCGATGGAAGTTGCCAGCACCACCTTGCGGCGACCGGGCGGCGCTGGCTTGATCGCGGCGTCCTGCGCCTTGCCGTCGAGCTGGCCATGGAGCGGGACGATGTCGGTGTCGGCGCCGACCTTGCCGGCCAGCCGCTCGGCGGTGCGCTCGATCTCGCGCTGGCCGGGCAGGAAAGCAAGCACGCTGCCGCTTTCGCCGGTGAGCGCCGAGCGGATCGCCTTGGCCATGGCATCCTCGATCGGGATACCGGCCGGCCGTTCGTCGTAGCGGATATCGACGGGGAAGGCGCGGCCCTCGCTTTCGATCACCGGCGCGCGCGACAGAAGCTTGCCGACGCGGGCGCCGTCGAGCGTCGCCGACATAACAACCAGGCGCAGATCCGGCCGCAGCGCACCTTGCACATCGAGTGCCAGGGCAAGGCCGAAATCACCGTCGAGCGAACGCTCGTGGAATTCGTCGAAAATGACCGCCGAGACACCGGGCAGTTCGGGATCGTCGAGGATCATGCGTGCCAGCACGCCCTCGGTGACGACCAGGATCCTGGTCCGGGCCGAGGTGCGGTTCTCCATCCGCATGGCATAGCCGACCGTGCCGCCGGGCTCCTCGCTCAGCAATTCGGCCATGCGCCGCGCGGCAGCGCGGGCGGCGAGCCGGCGCGGTTCGAGCAGAACGATCCGGCCGGTTCCCAGCCAGGACGCGTCCAGCAGCGCCAAGGGCACCAGCGTCGTCTTGCCGGCGCCGGGCGGCGCCACCAGCACGGCGCTGTTGCCATTGCCAAGCGCTTCGCCGAGCGCCGGCAACACAGCTGTGACCGGAAGCTCCGGCAACGGTTTCGTCTTCATCGCGCCCGCATATCAGCGGTCCCGGCCGCCGTGCAACTTTATCGCGCTAACGCCTGGTCAAAGGCGGGTGCGCGAAAACGGGTTCCAGCGCACCGTGCCGAGCCTCACCTCCTCGCGCACCATCGTCAGCAGGCCGGAGGCGCCGACAACCGCGAGGCCGACCAGCGATAGCCAATCGGGATATTCCTGGAAGAACAACGCGCCGAGGATGACCGCCCACACGATCTGCGAATAATGCGTCGGCGCGATCCGGTTGGCGGGCGCGTATTTGGCCGCCAGGAGCTGCATGAGCTGCCCGCCGGCGGTGAAGGCGCCGGCCATCGCCAGCCAGACAAGCTGCATGGCGTTCGGCAATGTGAAGGAGCTGACGGCGGCGCCAGCTCCGTTGAACAGCAGGCCATAGCCGACAAGCACGCCGAGCATCGATGTGCGCTTCTCCTGCTGGGCGAGCGAGCGCAGCAGGATAACACTGGCCGCGGCGAGAAAGGCGTTCACGAAGGCGGCCAGATGGCCGAGGTTCAATTCGCGGAAACCCGGTCGCACCACCAGCATCACCCCGGCAAAGCCGGCGACAACCGCCAGCCATCGCCAGGGACCAACCTTTTCCTTCAGGATGACGGTGGACAGGATGGTGACCAGCAAAGGCGCCAGGAAGATCAGCGCGTAGACTTCGGCAAGGGGAATGTGAGTGAAGGCATAGACGCTGAGCACGCCCGACGCGATGCCGGCCAGGGCCCGCGCCTGCACGGCCCATGGCCGCTTCATGCGCCAGAAATCGCGCCAGCGTTCACCCGCGGGGCGGCTGAAGAACAGGAAACAGCCGGCGAACAAGGTGGAGAAGAAGCCGATCTCGAAGACGGTGAACTGTCCGCCCAGGCTCTTGATCACGGCATCGCTGCCCGAATAGCTTGCATAGGCGATCAGGGCGAGCAGGATTCCGTTCGGCACGTTTTTCCATTTCCGGGAGAGAGTAGCGTGAGAATACTGGCGCTCGGTGCGCATCCGGACGACATCGAGATCTTCATGTTCGGTACGATGGCCGCCTATGCGGCGCAAGGCGCAGAACTCACTTTTGCCGTGGCCACGGATGGTGCCAGGGGCGGCAAGAGCGATGCCGCGGTCCTCGCGCGTGTCCGCCGTGGGGAAGCAACGGCGGCGGCGGCGCTGCTTGGCGCGGCACCGCGCTTCCTCGACTTTCCCGATGGCGAACTGGTGGCCGATGCGGCGCTGATCGGTGCGCTGAAGGCGCTTGTACGCGAGACCGGGCCGGACCTGGTCTTCACGCACGCGCCCAACGACTATCACGCCGACCATCGCGCGCTGTCGGACGGCGTGCGCATCGCTGCCTCGTTCGCGGTTCCTGTGCTGCATGCCGACACGATGGGCGGCACCGGATTCTCGCCGACGCACTATGTCGATGTTTCCGCCCATCGGGATGTCAAGACGCAAGCGATCCGCGCGCACCGCTCGCAACGGCCGGAGCAATATGTCGACCGGGCGCGCATCCAGAATGAATTCCGCGCCGGCCAGTGCAACGGCCTCCCCGGTTCACTGGCCGAGGCCTTTCGTTTCGAGCCGACATTTCCCTTCGCCGACATACGCGCCTTGCTGCCGCCCGCGCCGCCGGTCCGGCCGGTGACGCCACAGCCCTACGTCATCGGCGAGGCCAACTGAGCGGCTGCCGGAAAAACCATCCGGCGGTCATTTCCCAACGATTTCAATCACCCGTTTCGTCATGCTGCGGCGCAGCAACGAATTCGCTTGCCTTGTTTAGTAAAAATTGCATCACTAAACAAATTACTAAACATACGCGGTGCCGAGACGCCGCCATGTTTGGGCCTCTGAGGAGAGAGGTTTGAGGGCTCTTGAAACCGTCATCCGGGCGCGTTTCGCAAATGGGAGGAAGACATGAAATCGAGCTTGAAAATGGCGTTGGGACTGGCCTCGGCGGTGGTTGCGTCGACAGCTGTCTCGAACGTCGCGCACGCTGAAGACCTGACGTTGTGCTGGGCCGCATGGGACCCGGCAAACGCGCTTGTCGAACTGTCCAAGGATTTCACCAAGGAAACCGGCATCGGCATGAAATTCGAATTCGTGCCGTGGACCAACTATGCCGACCGCTTCCTCAACGAGCTGAACTCGCACGGCAAATTGTGCGACCTGATCATCGGCGACAGCCAGTGGATCGGCGGCGCGGCCGAGAACGGCCACTACGTCAAGCTGAACGACTTCTTCGACAAGGAGAAGATCAGCATGGACGACTTCGTGCCGGCAACGGTCGTCGGTTACTCCGAATGGCCGAAGAACACGCCGAACTACTGGGCGCTGCCGGCCATGGGCGACGTCGTCGGCTGGACCTATCGCAAGGACTGGTTCTCCAAGCCCGAGCTGCAGAAGGAATTCAAGGAAAAGTATGGCTGGGATCTCGGCCCACCCACCACCTTCGACCAGTTGAAGCAGATCGCCGAATTCTTCCAGAAGCGGCAGATCGACGGCAAGACCGTCTATGGCGCCTCGATCTACACCGAGCGTGGTTCGGAAGGCATCACCATGGGCGCCATGGACGTGCTCTACAGCTACGGCTTCCAGTATGAGAACCCGAAGAAGCCCTACGAGATGGAAGGCTTCGTCAATTCGGCCGACTCGGTCAAAGGACTGGAATTCTACAAGTCGCTTTACGACTGCTGCACCCCTCCGGGCGCATCGAACAGCTACATGGGTGAAGGCGTCGATGCCTTCAAATCCGGTCAGGTGGCGATGCACATGAACTTCGCCTTCACCTGGCCAGGCCTGCAGAAGGACGAGAATGTCGGCGGCGACAAGATCGGCTATTTCGTCAATCCCAAGGGTCCCGGCGGCGCCCAGTTCGCGCAGCTTGGCGGCCAGGGCATTTCGGTGGTGTCCTATTCCGACAAGCAGGAATCGGCGCTGAAGTACATCAAGTGGTTCGCCAACAAGGATGTGCAGGCCAAGTGGTGGTCCCTCGGCGGCTATTCCTGCTTGAACGCCGTGGTGAAGGATCCGAAGTTCCCGGCCAGCCAGCCCTATGCGCAGACCTTCCTCGACTCGATGGCCATCGTGAAGGATTTCTGGGCCGAGCCAAGCTACGCGCCGCTGCTGCAGGCCTCGCAGAAGCGCTTCCATGACTATGTCGTTGCCGGCCAGGGCTCCGCCAAGGATGCGCTCGACGGCCTGGTCAAGGACTGGACCCAGGTCTTCCAGGACGATGGCAAAATGTAACCGGCTCCTCCCGAGCTAGGACCCAGAGCCGGATGATTTCGGGTCGAACAGACCTGAAATCATCCGCTCCGGACCAAAGAGAGAGAGCATGATGTCGTCCGAAAACCGCTTCACACTTTTCGGCATCATGCCCCTGGTCCCGTGCCGCCCTTGGCACGGGACGCAGTTCAGATAAATTCCATGACAGAGACGACCCAAGTGACCGAAGCAGGACTGACCATGCTCAATCGGACCGCGGAGAACGTTGCCCGGGCGACCCCGGAACCGTTGGCCCGCAAGGTCCGTGGCATCAGCGACAAGGGCCTCGCCTGGCTGTTCATCTCGCCGACGATCCTGTTGCTGCTGGCCATCAACATCTTCCCGCTGTTCTGGGCGATCTATCTGTCGTTCACCAATTACCGGGCCAACCGGCCGAACGAGGTGGTGAAGAACCTCGGCTTTGCCAACTACCAGCGCATTCTCGGCGACCAGGACATCTGGATCGCCATGCAGACGACGGCGCATTTCGTGTTCTGGACCATCCTGTTGCAGACGCTGATCGGCTTCACGCTGGCCTGGCTGATCGACCGGAAGTTCCGTGGCCACGCCTTCTGGACGACGCTGATCCTGGTGCCGATGATGCTGTCGCCGGCGGTGGTCGGCAATTTCTGGCGCTTCCTCTACGAGCCGCAGATCGGCCTGTTCTCTTATGTCATCTCCTTCGTCAGCGGTATTCCACCGACAAGCATACAGATGCTCTCCAATGTCTCGCTGGCGCCGTGGTCGATCATCATCGTCGACACCTGGATGTGGACGCCCTACGTGATGCTGATCTGCCTCGCCGGCCTGCGCTCCATCCCTGAATACATCTACGAGGCGGCCGAGGTCGACCGCGCCTCCAACTGGCGGCAGTTCTGGTCGATCACGCTGCCGATGGCGCTGCCCTTCATCATGCTGGCGGTGCTGTTTCGCGGCATCGAGAACTTCAAGATGTTCGACATGGTCAATCTCTTGACCGGCGGCGGGCCGGGGTCGACCACCGAGGTCGCCTCGATCACGCTGAAGCGGCAGGCTTTCGAGAGCTGGCGTACCGGCTATTCCTCGGCTTTCGCCATCATCCTGTTCGTGGCGGTGTTCGGCCTCGCCAACATCTACGTCAAGGCGCTCAACAAGGTGAAGCAGAGATGAGCCTGACCACAGCCCATTCGGTCGTCGCCCCCTCGGCCAACTCGAAGCGCATCGCCGGCGCGATCATCATCGCCTATGCGCTGATCTCGATCGTGCCGCTGTTGTGGATCTTCGCCACCAGCTTCAAGACGCCGCCGGATTCGATCGCCTATCCGCCGAAGCTGCTGTTCCAGCCGAGCCTCGAAGGCTACTGCAATCTGTTCACGACGCGGACGCGGCAGACGCCGGAATACATCAACTCGCTGGGCCCGGCGACCGGCTTCTGCGACGAGACCACGCGCAAGCGCAACATGGTGATCGCCGGCCCATCCAACTTCCTGCCCCGCTTCGTCAATTCGTTGATCATCGCCTTCGGCTCGACCTTCTGTGCGGTCTTTCTCGGCACGCTGTCGGCCTATGGCTTCTCGCGCTTCAAGGTGCCGCTCGCCGACGACCTCCTGTTCTTCATCCTGTCGACGCGCTTCATGCCGCCGATCGCGGTCGCGATTCCCATCTACCTGATGTACCGCGAGCTTGGCCTGTCGGACACGGCGCTTGGCATGATCCTGCTCTACACGGCGGTCAACGTGTCGCTGGCGGTATGGCTGTTGAAAGGCTTCATCGACGAGATCCCGCGCGAATATGAAGAGGCGGCGATGATCGACGGCTACACGCGGCTGCAGGCATTCTGGCGCACCGTGCTGCCGCAGGCGACGACCGGCATTGCCGCGACCGCCATCTTCTGCCTGATCTTCGCCTGGAACGAATATGCCTTCGCCGCACTGCTGACATCGGGCACGGCGCAGACCGCGCCGCCCTTCATCCCGACCATCATCGGCGAAGGCGGCCAGGACTGGCCGGCGGTGGCGGCCGGCACGACCATCTTCCTGGTGCCTATCCTGGTTTTCACCATCCTGCTTCGCAAGCAATTGCTGCGCGGCATCACCTTCGGCGCGGTGCGCAAATGAGCATGACCAAACCAGCCAAACGCAAATCGCGCTGGCCGGCCTGGGCCCGGCGCGGCGTGATGGAAAACATCGCGACGGCACTGATCGCCATCGGCTTCCTGATGTTGTTCCAGCCCTTCGTGCTGTCGCTCTACACCTACTCCTTCATCACCATGCTAGCCGGCACCGTGATGTTCATCATCGTCTCGAAGTTTCCGGAATAACCATGGCCGAAATTCGCGTCCAGCACCTGAGAAAGGCCTTCGGCGATTTCGTCGCCGTGCAGGATTCCAACTTCGTCGTCGAGGATGGCGAGTTCTTCGTCATGCTTGGGCCGTCGGGCTGCGGCAAAACGACGACCTTGCGCATGATTGCAGGGTTGGAACTGCCGACTGGCGGCCAGATCCTCCTCGGCGGCGACGACGTCACCATGCTGCGGGCACGCGAGCGCGACATCGCCTTCGTCTTCCAGCTGTTCGCGCTCTATCCGCACATGAATGTGCGCAAGAACATCGGCTTTCCGCTGCTGGCACAAGGCATGCCGTCGGCCGAAATTCGCAGCCGCGTCGAGGAGACGGCAAAGCTCCTGCGCATCGACCATCTGCTCAACAAATCCGTTTCCGGCCTTGCCGGCGGCGACCGCCAGCGCGTGGCGCTCGGCCGCGCCATCGTGCGGCGGCCGAAGTGCTTCCTGATGGACGAGCCGCTCGGCACGCTCGACACGGAATTCCGCGACCTGATGGTCCATGAATTGCGCGAACTGCACAACCGCATCCACGCCACCACGGTGTATGTCACGCATGACCAGATGGAGGCGATGTCGATGGCCGACAAGATCGCTGTCATGAACCACGGCGTCATCGAGCAGTTCGGCAGTCCGCGCGAAATCTACGACCGACCGGCAACCATGTTCGTCGCCGACTTCATCGGCTCGCCGCCGATGAACTTTCTGGGCTTCGGCGGCGGGCTCGCCAAGGGCACCAAGGAAATCGTCGTCCAGGGTGCGAAGGTCACGGTACCGGAAGTGCGCGAGGACATTGCGCCAGCCGACATGGCGCTCGGCATCCGGCCTGAACACATCCGCTTCGACGATGCCTCGAAACTGCGCGGCGCCATCTACGGCACTGAATATCTCGGCACCACCCAGATCGTCGCGGTGGAAACGGCGGACGGCATCATCAAGGCGCGCGTGCCAGCCGAAATCCGGCTCAACGCCGGCGATCATGTCGGCCTGGCCTTGAACAGCGCGCGGCTGTCGCTGTTCGACAAGGACTCCGGCCGGGCGGTGAGAACCGCGATCCACGATACCGCCTCTCAGGGGAGAGCGCAGCATGGCTGACGTGCATATCAAGAACGTGACCAAGAGCTTCGGCGAACATGTCGCCGTCGACGGTCTCGACCTGCACATCGCCGATGGCGAATTCGTCGTGCTGCTCGGACCGACCGGAGCCGGCAAGACGACGACGCTGCGGCTGATCGCCGGGTTGGAGCGGCCGGACAGCGGCACGATCGAGATCGGCGGCCACAATGCGACGACACTGTCGCCGGCAGAGCGCGACACGGCCTTTGTGTTCCAACAATACTCGCTCTATCCGCATCTGTCGGTCTACGACAATCTCGCCTTCCCGCTGCGCTCGCCGGCGCGAAAGATACCGGAAGACCAGATCCGCCGGCGGGTCGAGGAAGTGGCGAAGATGGTGCGCATCCATCACAAGCTCGCCAACCGCTCAACCAAGCTGTCGGGCGGCGAAATGCAGCGCGTCGCCATAGGCCGCGCGCTGGTGCGCAAGCCGGCCATCTATCTGATGGACGAACCGCTGTCGTCGCTCGACGCCAAGCTGCGGGCGGATCTGCGGCTCGAGCTGAAGCGCATCCAGTCCGAGCTCGGCGCCACCATGCTCTATGTCACGCACGATCAGATCGAGGCGATGACCATGGCCGACCGCATCGGCATCCTCGCCGACGGCGTTCTGGTGCAGATCGGCACGCCAAGGACGATCTATTCGGAGCCCGCGAACCTGCATGTCGCGGCAAGGCTCGGCCAGCCGGCGATCAATCTTCTGCCGACCGGCTTGCTGCCCGATGGCGGCGCTCCGGCGGGCACCAAGACGATCGGCGCGCGCACCGAACATCTGACGATCGAAAAGGCCATGAATGGCCATGCCGACGGCGTCGTCGACTGGGTCGAGCATCTCGGCGACCAGAACCATCTGCATGTGACGGTGGGGCCAAAGAAACTGGTGACGCTGACCGATCCGGACACCGATCTGGCGCAAGGCGACAAGGTTATGATCCGCTATCGCTCGCCGCTCTATTTCGGCGCCGACGGACAACGGTTGATGTGAAAGGAGTCCGGCGCTCCCATTGAGGGTTCACGCCGCCTCTGATTGACGATTGCGAATACGGGACGAATTCGATGAAGCACTTTTTCAACCGCCGGGAAACGATCGTCACCGAGGCGCTGGACGGCCTGTTGCGGACCATTGGCTCAGGCGATCTCGCGCGCCTCGACGGCTATCCCGAGATCAAGGTCGTGCTGCGCGCCGACTGGGACAAGGCGAAGGTCAGCGTCGTTTCCGGTGGCGGCGCCGGGCACGAGCCCTCGCATGCCGGGTTCGTCGGCAAGGGCATGCTGACGGCGGCGGTTTCGGGCGAGATCTTTGCCTCGCCAAGCGTCGAAGCGGTGCTGGCGGCCATCCGCGCCGTCACCGGCCCGGCCGGCTGCCTGCTGATCGTCAAGAACTACACCGGCGACCGCCTCAATTTCGGCCTGGCGGCCGAGAAGGCGCGCGCCGAAGGTTTTGCCGTCGAGATGGTGATCGTTGCCGACGACATCGCTTTGCCCGACATCGCCCAGCCGCGCGGTGTCGCCGGCACCTTGTTCGTGCACAAGATCGCGGGACATTTGTCGGAGACCGGCCGTGATCTGGCAGAGATCGCGGCAGCGGCGCGGGCCGCTGCGAAGGACATCGTTTCGCTCGGCATGTCGTTGTCGTCTTGCTCGATTCCCGGCCAACCGCACGAGGACAGGTTCGGCGAAAATGATGGCGAGCTTGGCCTTGGCATCCATGGCGAGCCCGGCGTCGAGCGCATCGCGGTGCAAAGCGCGGACCGGCTGGTGGCGATCATGGCCGAGCGCCTGGCGGCTCGGCCCGATCCGAAGGCAAGCCATGCCTTGCTGATCAACAATCTCGGCGCGGTGCCGCCGCTCGAAATGTCGCTGGTTGCCAATGCGGTTCTGGCCTCGCCGTTGGCCAAGACCGTCAAGCTGGCGATCGGTCCTGGCCCGCTGATGACGGCGCTCAACATGAACGGCTTCTCGCTGTCGCTGATCCGGCTCGATGCCGCGCGAGAAGAAGCGCTGCTGGCGCCGGTCGGCCCATACGCCTGGATGCCAGCAAAGCTGGTCGCAGCACCTGCCATTGTGCCCATGGCGAAGGCAGTCCGACAAAGTACGGCCCACAAGGCCAGCCAGAATGCGGGCACCAGGCGCCTGATCGTCACGGTCTGCGACAGACTGATTTCGCTCGAAGCGACGTTGAACGGGCTCGACGCCAAGGCAGGCGACGGCGACACCGGCTCGACGGTGGCGACCGGCGCGCGCAGCATCCTCGAACGGCTCGATGCGCTGCCGCTGGCCAACCCCGCGGCGACCCTTGGCGCCGTCGGCGACACGCTGAGCGCATCGATGGGCGGCTCCAGCGGGGTGCTGCTGTCGATCTTCTTCACGGCGGCGGCGCAGGCGCTGGACGGCGGCGCCAGCCTGCCCAAGGCGCTGCTCGCCGGACTTGAGCGAATGACCTTCTATGGCGGCGCCAAACCGGGCGACCGTACCATGGTCGATGCGCTGGAGCCGGCGCTCAAGGCGCTCGACAGCAACGGCCCTGGCGAAGCAGCGATCGCGGCCCGGCGCGGAGCCGAGGCGACGGCCGCCATGGAGAAGGCAAAAGCTGGACGCTCCGCCTATGTCGGCACCAAATTGCAGGGCGTGGTCGACCCCGGCGCCTATGCTGTGGCCGAGGTTTTCGCAGCCGTCGCCGCGCTGCTCGTCACGGCCTGACACATGCACCAGTTGTCGAATGACCGTTCTTTCGCTACTGCCGGCAAGGTGAAAACCGGGACTTTGGACAACATGACGGCGTTGAACCTTGCCAGGCTGATCGCGGCCGCCGCGGATACGATTGCCGCGCACGCCGAGGAATTGACGGCGCTCGACCAGGCAATCGGCGACGGCGACCATGGGCTGAACATGAAGCGCGGCTTCGAGGCCGTGCGGGCCGAGGCTGACGTGTTCGCCGCGAAGCCCTTGCCCGAGGCCCTGAAGGCGATCGGAACCAAGCTGGTGATGACGGTTGGCGGTGCCTCCGGCCCGCTGTTCGGCACACTGTTCATGGCGCTGGGCAAGGAGATTGCGGCGGAGCCCGATCGTGCCAATTTGACGGCTGCCTTCGGCAAGGCGATCGAAGCGGTGGCCGCGCGTGGCAAGTCGCAAGTCGGCCAGAAGACGATGCTCGATGTACTGCAGCCGGTGCATGACGCCTTGGCGGGAGGCAAGACGGCGGCGCAAATCGCCGACGTCGCCGACGCCGCCGCCGAAGCGACCGTGCCGATGAAGGCGCTACGCGGCCGCGCCTCGTTCCTTGGCGATCGCTCGATCGGCCATATGGATGCTGGCGCGCGCTCGACCGCGCTGCTGGTGCGCATGTTGGGGCAAGCGATCGGGGAAAGCGCATGAGCAATGTCGGGATCGTGATCGTGTCGCATTCGCCGCTGGTCGCGGAGGGCACGGCCGACATGGTACGCCAGATGGTGGGCGACGAAGTGCCGCTTGCATGGTGCGGCGGAAACGGCCATGGCGGGCTTGGCACCAGTGTCGAGGCGATCATGGGTGCCATCGACAAGGCCTGGTCGGAGGCCGGTGTCGCCATCCTGGTCGATCTCGGCGGAGCCGAGACCAATTCGGAAATGGCGGTGGAGATGATCGGCGAGCCGCGTGCGCAGAAGATCGCCGTCTGTAACGCGCCGATCGTCGAGGGCGCGGTGATGGCGGCGACCGAATCCTCCGGCGGCGCCTCGCTGAAGGAAGTGGTGGCGACGGCGCACGAATTGTCGCCGTCGTGAGTGAACGGGATCTCTGAAAATGTCCGCAGCCGCCGAAGCGACCGTCCTGATTACCCACGATGTGGGCCTGCATGCGCGTCCCTCGGTGAAGTTCACCAAGCTGGCCAAGACGTTTGCCGCCGACGTGGAAATCGCGCTTGCCGCCAACGGCCCATGGTTCGACGCCAAGAGCATCGTCAAGGTGATGGCGGCCAAGGCGCCGAAGGGCACGGTGTTGCACATCAGGGCCAGCGGCAGCGGCGCCGATGATGCCGTGCGCGCGCTGATCGAACTGGTGCAGCGCGATTTCGACGAGGACGCCGGTCATGTCCGGTCGGCCTGACGCCGGCGCGCGCCTTCGCCGGCCTGCAAGGAATGCGGGCCATGCGGATTGAGGGGGTTCCGGCCTCGGCCGGCTATGCCGAAGGGCCGTTGTTCGACCTCGACCGGCCGCCGGCCATCTATGCAGGCAAAGCCACATCAGCCGAAGAGAAGACGTCGCTGGAAGTCGCGATCGGCAAGGCGGTAAGCCGGCTTGCGATAATAGTCGAAACCGCCGACAGCGACGCCGCCGGCATACTCGAATTCCACATCGCCATGCTGGAGGACGATGCACTGAGCGGACCCGCCTTCGCTTCGATCGCGTCCGGACGGACCGCCGACGCGGCATGGCGGGAGGCGCTCGACGCCGAAATCGCTGGCTACGAGGCCTCCGACCAGGATTATTTCCGCGCCCGCGCCACGGACCTGCGCGATATCAGGGACCAGGTGCTGCGCGCGCTGACCGAGGACGGTGGCGCTACTGCGCCTACCGGTGCCATCCTGTGCGGCGAGGACATCGCGCCGACACGTTTTCTCGAAACCGACTGGAGCCATGGCGGCGGCATCGCGCTGAAGGCGGGCAGCACCGCCAGCCATGTCGCCATGTTGGCGCGCTCGCGTGGCGTGCCGATGGTGGTGGGGCTGCGCGAACCGCTTGCCGGTCTTGCCGGCATGGCGCTGCTTGACGCCGAACACGGCAATATCGTTCTGGCGCCGTCGACGGCGGAGATCGGATCGTTCCGGCGGTCGTCCTCTTCCTTCGCGGCCCGACAAGGCAAGGCGAGGACTTTTCTGACGCGGCCGGCAGCGACAAGAGCCGGCACGGCGGTGCGGGTGCAGGTCAACATCGCCGCCCCGTCCGATGTCGACGCCATAGATGTCACGACCTGCGACGGTGTCGGGCTGATGCGCACCGAATTCCTGTTCGGCAGGATATTGCCGGATGAGGAGACGCAGTATCGTGCCTACCGCAAGGTGCTTGAGTGGGCTGGCGACAAGCCCGTGACGATCCGTACTGTCGATGCCGGCGGCGACAAGCCGGTGCCGGGCTTCACCGTCGAGGAAGGCAATCCATTCCTCGGGCTGCGCGGGATCAGGCTGTCGCTGGCGCGGCTTGACATTTTTCGCGTACAGATCAGGGCATTGCTGCGCGCCGCGCCACACGGCAATCTCAGGGTCATGTTTCCGATGATCGCCATCGCCGATGAGTATGAGCGCGCAGCCGCCCTGTTCGCCGAGGAACAGGCAGCCCTTGCCGGGCGTGGTGTCGCGCACAAGATGCCGCCGCTCGGCATCATGGTCGAAGTGCCTTCAGTCGCCATCGCGCCGGAAGCATTCGCCGGCGTCGCCTTCTTCTCGATCGGCTCCAACGACCTGACGCAATATGTGATGGCGGCAGCGCGGGACAACTCTACTGTTGCCCACCTCAATTCAGTTCGCCATCCCGCGGTGCTGCGGCTGATCGGCTCGGTCACTGCCTTTGGACGGGAGAGCGGCATTCCCGTCAGCCTGTGCGGCGATGCCGGCGGCGATCCGGACGCGATCCCGTCGCTGCTCGAAGCAGGCTTGCGCGATCTTTCCGTCGCGCCGGCGCAACTCGCCATGGCCAAGGCGGCCATTTCAGATGTTTCGGTGTAGGCGCGGCTGGCATGGTCGACATCAAACCCGAACCCGGTTCTGAAGAGGCGATCCGCGCCTACAAGACGATCCTGTCGCAGGTCATCGACCAACGGCCGTCCGGCATGCGCCAGCGCCTCGCCGACGCGCTCGGCAAGCACCGCAGTTTCGTGACGCAGATTTCCAGCCCGGCCTATACGGTTCCGATTCCGTCGAAGCATTTGCCGGCTATTTTTTCCGTCTGCCATTTCAGCCCGGCCGAGCGGGATCAGTTCCTCGCCGCCTACCATCAGGCGCATCCGGGAAAAATGTCTATCGCGGCAGGCATGCGCAAAACCCGGCACGTTTCGCTCGTCGTTCCCGATTTCGGTGACGACAAGCAGAATGCGGCGCTCGACCGGGCCATCAACGAATTCATCCAGAAGATCACCAGCATCGCCGGCAAGGGTGGCGGCTGACCATTTCTTGCCGGGCTGTTTGGGAGGATGCCATGAAGAAATTTATAAACGCGGTGGACACGGTGCTGACCGAGAGCCTCGACGGTTTCGTGGCCGCCCATGCCGATATACTGGTGCTTGGCGAGGAGCACAAATTCGTCCGCCGCAGGACCTTGCGGCCGGGCAAGGTGGCGCTGATCTCCGGCGGCGGCTCGGGCCACGAGCCGCTGCATGGCGGCTTTGTCGGCCATGGCATGCTGGACGCCGCCTGCCCCGGCCAGGTGTTCACCTCGCCGACGCCGGACCAGATGCTGGCGGCGGCGCAGGCCGTCGACACCGGCGCCGGCTGCCTGTTCATCGTCAAGAACTACGAGGGCGATGTGATGAACTTCGACATGGCCGCCGAAATGTCGGAAGGCGTCCTGCAGGTGGTTACCAATGACGACGTCGCCGTCGAGAATTCATCCTATACGACCGGCCGGCGTGGCGTCGCCGGCACGCTGGTAGTGGAAAAGATCGTCGGCGCGGCGGCAGAGCATGGCCTGGCCCTGCCCGTGCTGAAGACGCTGGGCGAGCGCGTCAACGCAGCCACCCGCTCGATGGGTGTGGCTCTGACCAGCGGCACCGTGCCGGCCGCGGGCAAACCGACATTCGACATCGGCGACGGCGAAATGGAATTCGGCGTCGGCATCCATGGCGAACCCGGCCGTCGCCGCGACAGATTGAAAGGCGCCGATGCGATCGCCGAGGAAATCTGCACCGCGATATCAGGCGATCTGGGCGACAGGGCGAAAGGCCCGGCGCTGCTGTTCATCAACGGCTTCGGCGGCACGCCGCTGATGGAGCTCTATCTGATGTATAACAGCGCCCGCCGGATTTTCGAGAAGCGCGGCGTGACGGTAACCCGCTCGCTGGTCGGTACCTATGTCACCTCGCTCGACATGGCCGGATGCTCGATCACGCTGACCATGCTCGATGAAGAGATGACCGGCTGGTGGGACGCGCCTGTCCACACGGCAGCATTGCGCTGGGGCATGTAGGACTGGCTTCCACAGCGCTTTTCTGCAACCGTCCTGGACATCCCCCTGGCGATAAGATTTGTCTGGCTTGATGCTGCCATCCCTGACCTCCGCCGAAGAAAGACTGCTGCTGCGCTTCGCCGATCCGGAGGCGGCGGCAGTCGAGGACAATTTGTCGGCAAAGGCTCTGTCCGCGCTGCTCGACAATGCCGAATTCCACGGCATCCTGCCGATCATGCTGCGCAAGCTCAGGGAGCGCGGCGATGCACGCCTGCCGCCGGATACCGGCTTGCGGGACAAACTCGACGATTTGCGCGACAAGGCGACGATCGCCACCGGCCAGTCGATGCTGCTGCAATATCATGGCGACCGCATCATGAAGGAGATGGCGGCACAGGGCATTCCGGCGCGGATCGTCAAGGGACCGGTCTTCGCGCGAAGGCTTTATCGCAACGTGTCGGACAGGCCGTTCACCGACATCGACATCCTCGTCGAACCCGTCAACCTTGCGCGGGCAAACCAGGTGATCGCGGCATGCGGCTTCGAACTCGGCAGCAATGAGGCCGAATCCTACCAGCTGCAGGAGTTCAAATGGCTGGAAAAGGAGAATTCCAGCCTGCTGGTCGAACTGCATGGCGACCTGGTGCATGACACCGGCATGCGGCGGCGCCTGTCGCTGGGGTTTCGCGAACTGGGCGTCATCGACGGAGATGTGAGGGACACGCCGGCCGCGCTTTTGACCATCGCCATCGTGCACGCCGCCGGCGGCCACAAATTCCACCGGCTGCAGCTTTGCGTCGACGTGCTGCAAGGGGTGCGGGCCCTGCAATCAGCGGAATCGGAAAGACGCCTGCTCGATGCGGCCCGGATGACCGGCATCGAGCTCGAACTGGCCATCGTGCTCAATGTCACCGGCAAGTTGTTCGGCGAGGGTCGCGCGCTTGAGCTCGCCGGTCGGATCAAGCCCGATCTGTCGATAAGGCTGGCCAAGCGGCTGATCACGACGAACACGCTGCTCAGGGTCAATTCCCGGGAGAAAATCGGCTCGCGTTTGCGGCGCGATGCCTTCCGCTGGATCCAGCGGCTGGCCAAGGCCAGGCCATACGCCGCTTGAACTTGCCGTCAACCCGGTGATGTCAAAGTGGCGCTTATCAGCGCCGCCGCGTCGGCCGGGCGTGCGCCCACTTCCAGGGTGAATGTCGGCACCGACGAAACCAACTTGCCGATCGTCGCCAGCCGGCGCTTCTGCGACGGCAGCAGGCCAGTCATGCCGGTGCGGACATTGTCCATCGCCAACGCCACCATCGCGTCGGTCCGGGCCATGGGCACGAGCCGGGTCTCACGGTCGGCGGAGCGCGCCAGGTGCAGCAGGGCCGCCACCGGCCGGGCAATCGGGCTTTCGATCCGTACGATCTCGCTCAACCGCTGCAGCGAGACGGCCTGTTCGCCGTTGCGGTCCCACGACGGACCAAGGCAAGGCGCAACCTGCGGGATCATCTCGGCGGTCTTCTGGTGGATCTTGACGTGGCGCGGCAGACCCCAGGCCAAGGGCTTCTCCAAAGCCAGATCCAGGATCATGGCGTCGTCGGAGCAGAGACCAAAGCCTTGCATTGCCAGCGCCAGCGACGTCGTGGTCTTGCCGGTGCCGCTTGGGGCATGGATCAGCACGATGGTGTCGCGGCCCGGCAGTGTCAGGCCGGCCGTGTGCAGCATATGCTGGCCGCCGGCGTCGAGTGCCGCGTCCAACACCAGCATCGATGGCGTCCAGGCTGCTTTCGCACCAGGGCGAACCCGAAGTTTCGCCCACCCTTCCTCGTCATTGATGGCAACGGCCTGGCGCCCGGGAAAGATGAGATGGATGGTGCCGCCCTCAGCGACCATCCGGCAGTAGCCGTCCTCCGGTATCTCACCATCGAAGACGAGCGATCCGCCGGGCTCCTCGTCGAGAACGTCCGCCTCGGTGATATCGAGACGAAAGCCCGGCGCGGTATCACCGGTGATTCGCAGGATGCCCAGCATCCTGTCGAAATCCTGCCAAAGCTCGGGGCGTTCGGCCGATATGCCGAAGACCTGGCCGTTGAGGTCGTAGCATGCTGAAGGCCTGGTCAAGCGGGGCGCACCTTTGAGGCATCGGCATGGTGGCGATAGATCTCCACCATGCCGGGAAGGCTGTCACTGACCACCGACCTGCCGTCGAGGCAGACCCAGCAATGCGCAGAGACGCGCGGCGTCTGCAGCGACTTCGGATCGACGCCGAAACGCAGCTCCGGATCGAAGCCGGCGAGGCGCAGGAAGCGATGGCCGAGCAGGCCTTCCCGCAGGCATCTGCGGTCGCGCATCAGCCAGGGATGGCGGACAGTGCGATTGACGCGAGCGACGATGTAGGCCGCTGGCAGGCCGCGATAGGGGGTCGAGGAGGCGAGCGGGGCCCATTTCAGCACGTCCTCGAAGCTGCGCCCGGCAATGAGCGACGGCATCAGTCGCGCGCTTGTCCAGAGATGGCAGCGAAACAGGGCACGCAGGAGCGGACTGTCAGCCATCAGGCGGTACCTCTAGCCATCAAGCGGCACCTTTGGCCATCAAGCATTTGGGGCGGCGAGGATACCTTCCGAGACCAGATCGTTGGCCAATGCCGCCATGTCCTCATCGAGCGTATCCTTGTCGACCTCGAACTCCTCGCAAAGCAGGCCGACGATCTGATCGAGGCTGCGCGCGCCATCCACCTTGTCGAGAAAGGCTTCGGTCGTGCCGTTGCAGGTATAGAGCTGGCCGCTGCGCGCCAGAAGCACGACGGCACCGTCGCCGACATGCTGGACCGAGGCGTCGTCCGCCAGCCGCAAAACCGTTCCAGAGACAATTTCCATCACCAACCCCAACAAGCCCTGCCAGAACCCGAAAATGAGATAGCGCGGCGGTGCGGCGCTGTCTATCGGCCGGCCGGGAGAGATAGCCGATGCGGCTTTGCGGTGCGACGGATTCCTGCCGATCGCAGAAGCGCCATCACCCGTTCCCAACCGAAAATCGTCCCAGAAATAGTCGTCGCCGTGACGCCACAGGCAAGTGCGTTGACCGATGGGACCGTTGCTTTTCTTCCCTTAAGTAAGGTAAAGACTTCACGGGTTTTGGGGAGATAGCGTATGCGTTACAACTGGGAGCGGGCTCCGACGACTTTCGAACGTCATCGAAAAGCCCTTGCGGCGGCGATTTTGATCTTCGGCGGCGTAGGCCTCATGCTTGTGGCCCTGCCGATCTAGTACAATCGAAATTTGTCCAATGAATACCGTTCGTTAGACGGCTATCGGACCGGCTCCTCAGCGTGCCTGCCCCGTCACGGCAACGAAACGGCGGTCGCGTCCTTCGAGGCCCTGGCTGAAGCGCTGCACCAGCACGCCGGTCATCAGCGCGATACCGGTTTTGCCATGATCGGCAATGGATGGCGCATCGTTCGGATCCTCCCCCGCGAAGGCTCCACTTCACGACACAGCGCACCAGGGGTCAAGACGAGACCGGCTCAGACGAAAATCAGGGAAGACAGCGCCGGAAAAAACAGCATAGGCTGTTTGCAAAGACGGCAAATGGTTCCTGGGGAGGTTACGGATGGCTTCACGCTATCATGAGGTCTATGACGGCTGGAAACGCGAGCCGGAGGAATTCTGGGCGGACGCGGCCGGCGCCATCGACTGGTATTCGCCCTGGGACAAGGTGTTCGATGCCACCGCCGGCGTCTATGGCCGCTGGTTTACCGGCGCGACCTGCAACACCTGCTACAATGCCATCGACCGGCATGTCGCCGGCGGACGCGCCGACCAGATCGCGCTGATCTACGACAGCGCCATTACCGGAACGGTCAAAAAATTCACCTATGCCGAGCTGAAACGTGAAGTGGTGGCGCTGACCTCGGTGCTGAAGAACCGGGGCGTCGGCAAGGGCGACCGCGTCATCATCTACATGCCGATGGTGGCGGAGGCGGCCATCGCCATGCTCGCCTGCGCCCGTATCGGGGCCGTGCATTCGGTGGTCTTCGGCGGCTTTGCCTCGCATGAGCTTGCCACCCGCATCGACGACGCCAGGCCAAAGCTGATCATCTCGGCCTCCTGCGGCCTGGAGCCAGGCCGCATCGTTGCCTACAAGCCTCTGCTCGACAGAGCGATCGAGATGTCCCGCCACAAGCCGGACGCTTGCCTGATCCTGCAGCGCGACCAGCTGCGCTGCGATTTGAAGGACCATTTCGACATCGACTATGCCGATGCCGTCGCGCGCGAGCGGGCCGCAGGCGCCAATGTCGACTGCGTGCCGGTGCTCGCCACCGATCCGCTCTACATCATCTACACGTCGGGCACGACCGGACAGCCGAAGGGCATCGTGCGCGACAATGGCGGCCACATGGTCGCGCTGAAATGGACGATGGAGAACGAGTTCGGCGTCAAGCCGGGCGAAGTGTTCTGGGCGGCGTCGGATGTCGGCTGGGTGGTCGGCCATTCCTACATCGTCTACGCACCGCTGCTGCATGGCTGCACCAGCATCCTGTTCGAAGGCAAGCCGATCGGCACGCCGGATGCCGGCACCTACTGGCGGGTCATCTCGGATCATGGCGTCGTCGCGCTGTTCACCGCGCCGACGGCCTTCCGCGCCATCAAGGGGCAGGACCCCAAAGGCGAGTTCGTTCCCAAATACGACCTGTCGAAATTCCGCACGCTGTTCCTCGCCGGCGAGCGCGCCGACCCCGAAACCATCAAATGGGCGGAGCAGAAGCTGAATGTGCCGGTGGTCGACCATTGGTGGCAGACGGAGACCGGCTCGCCGATGACGATCAACCCCGCCGGACTTGGCCTGTTGCCGGTGAAATACGGCTCACCTGGCGTGCCTATGCCCGGCTACGACATCCGCGTGCTTGACGATGCCGGCCACGAGGTGCCGCGCGGGACGCTCGGCAATGTCGTGGTCAAGCTGCCGCTGCCCGCCGGCTGCCTGCCGACACTGTGGAACGCGGATGCCCGCTTCCGCCAGGCCTATCTCGATGAGTTCCCCGGTTTCTACAAGACAGCCGATGCCGGCATGATCGACGAGGACGGTTACCTCTACGTGATGGCCCGCACCGACGACATCATCAATGTCGCCGGCCACCGGCTGTCGACCGGCGCGATGGAAGAGGTGCTGGCCGCCCACCCCGATGTCGCCGAATGCGCTGTCGTCGGCATCGCCGATGCGATGAAGGGCCAAATTCCGCTCGGCTTCGTGGTGCTGAACGCCGGTGTCGCGCGCGACGGCGGCGCCATCGAAAAGGAGGTCGTCGCCCTGGTGCGCGAGCGCATCGGCCCGGTCGCCGCCTTCAAGACCGTGGTGACAATCAAGCGCCTGCCCAAGACCCGGTCGGGAAAGATCCTGCGCGGCACCATGCAGAAGATCGCCGACAAGGAAGAGTGGGCGATGCCGGCGACCATCGACGACCCTGCCATCCTGGACGAGATCACCGCTGCCCTGAAGGCGCGCGGGATCGGGGTTTGAGGCCGACACGACGAGCGGTTTCGCGCCGCCCTTCCTTGCCGGTCGACCTGTCTTGACCGGCAAGCAATACTTTTATTGTGCAATGCAGCAAGCCACCCTACAGTGACGGGTGGGGGGCCATCCAGCGGTGCGGTATGGCTCAACAGAAAATTACGTTCGGCAGCGTCGACATCCTGCGGTTTCTCGCCGCCGTGCTGGTCATGATCTACCACTATGGCTTCTGGGTGTGGGCCTATCCTGATGGCATTTCGGCGCAGGCCACGGGTGGCGTGCCGGCGCAGCCAACGATAGGCGCCTGGGTCGGGTCCGGCTGGGTCGGCGTTGAGATCTTTTTCGTCATCAGCGGCTTTGTCATCGCTTTCAGCGCCGAGAAATCGACGCCGCTGCGGTTTTTCGAGGCAAGGTTCAAAAGGCTGGCGCCGGCGGTCTGGATCTGCGCGCCGATCACCGCCGTGCTTTTGCTGCTCATCGGCCTGAGCTGGCCGACCGATGCGGTGGTCAGGCTCGTCCGCACCGGCCTCTTCGCGCCCTATGGCCCCTGGGTGGACAGTGTCTACTGGACGCTCGGCATCGAGATCGCCTTCTACGCCGTCGTCTGGATCCTGCTGCGGCTCGGCCGCTTCCATCTCATGGAAATGGTCGCCATCGCCATCGGCCTGATCAGTACGCTGTTCTGGTGCCTCTATTATCTCCTTGACTGGTCCGACTTCGCCGAGACACGCTGGCTGCAGCTTACCCTGGTGCACCATGGCTGCTTCTTCGCGGTCGGCGTGTTGCTCTGGCTGATGCGGTTCAAGGCGCTAACGCCTTCCCGCCTTGGCTTCTGCCTGTTGTTCCTCGGCGGCGGCGTGCTGCAGATCGCCAGTTCGGTCGACGTCCACAGCATCAAGGTCAATGCCGTGATGCCCTATGCGCCGCCAATCCTGATCTTTCTCGTCGCTATCGCCTTGATGGCATGGTCGTTGCGGCTCAACCTCGGCTGGAGCGGCTGGCGCCGGATCGGCCTGATGACCTATCCGCTCTACCTGATCCACGATGTCGTCGGCGCGGCAATGCTTGGGGCGATGGTCCGTTCCGGTGCGCCTTATCTCCCGTCGATGGCGATCGTCGGCGCGACCATGATCGCGGCAAGCTGGCTGGTGGCGACCGAGGCCGAGCCGCGTATCCGGCTGCTGCTCGACCACACCGTTTTCCGCTACCGGCTCAAGGCTGCCTAGACGCCAGCCGATCTATCTCTTTGTTCTGGCGCAGCTCGGGGCGGAAAACCGCCTCGCCCCTGTCCTGGAATTGCACCGTCGGCATCAGGCTGGGCATCGACACCGCCGCCTTCCAGAGCGGCCGCCTGACGGGGTCAGGATCGCCGACAAGCAGGGCCGGCTGATCTTCTCCTGATCAGACGCGGCGGCTCTGAATCAAAGAGATAGAGCATGATGTCGTCCGCTCTGGCAATTCCAGGAAAAGTGTGAACGGTCTTCCCGGGAAAAGCGTGTAGCGCTTTCCCTTGGAAATTGCGTCAAAACAAAGAGTTAGGGCGGCTCGCCGTTTTCGTGAAACGGCGAGATGCCCTAGACCGGTGCCTTGCTGCGGACTTCCGACTTGTCGAGATAGTAGGTCGAATATTTGTCGAAGAATTTCTCCGACGCCCCGAACGATCCATATTTGGCGAGCTTCTTCAGATCGACCTTGTTCAGCACCACCCCGACGATCTTGTTGGCGACATAGGGTTCGGATTCCAGCATCGACCGCACCATGGCGCGCGGCGTGCGGCCCCATTCGGTGACGAGCACGAAGCCGTCGACGAGCGGCGCGAAGGCCTTGGCGTCGACCACCGGCCCAAGCGGCGGCAGATCGACGACGATGTATTCGAACGTCTCCTTGGCATTCTCGATGAAGCGCCGCATTCCGGCCGAGGAAAGCAGCTCGCTGGTGTGCGAGAAGTGCCCGCGCAACACGGCCGGGATGATGGCGAGCTTGGTCTGCCTGTCGATCTTGCCGACGGATTGCCATGTCTGGCCGCTCACCACCGCCTCCATCAGGCCTTGCTCGGCCTCCATGCCAAGGCTGCGGCTTAGACCGGGATTGCGCAAGTCGCCGTCGATGAGCAGCGTCCTGGCGCCGTTGGCGGCAAGCAGCCCGGCGAGATTGGCCGCCACCGTCGACTTGCCTTCGCCGGGAAGCACGGAGATGACGCCGATGACGCGGCTGCCTTGTCCCTCCATCACGACATCGAAGGCGATCTTGGCGCTGCGCAGCGTTTCGGCAAACATCGATGCCGGAGCGTCGATGCTCACCCTCATTCGCGCCCGCCTTTCAATGGCGGCCGGCGATCTGGCTGCCTTGGCATCCGGCTGAGCCTCGGCCGGCTTGTCGTCCTTGGCGGGTTTGCTGCCGATGGTCGGCAGGTAGCCGAGGAATTTGAGACCGACGCGGTCGCGCACCTCGTCACCGGTCCGGAAAAACCGCTCGTTGAATTCGTTGAGGGCGCCGAAGCCGGCCCCCATCAGCACACCGAGCACGAGCGAGAGCCCGAGCACGACAATGGTACGCGGGCTCGAGGCGGAGAGCGGCGTCGAGGCGTCCGAGATGATGCGGATCTTGCCGACCGGGAAGGATTGCTGCTGCGCGGCTTCCTCGTAGCGGCCGAGGAACGTCTGGTAGAGGGTCGTGAGCGCAGTCGCCTTCTGGTCGAGGTCGCGCAACTGGACCTGCGACTGGTTGTCGATGGAGCTCTTGCCCTGTGCGGCGGCGACATTGGCCCTGAGCGCGGTCTCGCGCGCCAGCGCCACCTCATATTCGTTGCGATAGCTTTCAGTGAGCTGCTTCAGTTCGCCGAAAATCTGCGCCGATATGTCGGCCTTTTCCTTCGCAAGCGCGACGGCCTGCGGATGTTCGGCACCGAAATTCGCCTCGACGTCCTGCTGCCGCTTGGCGACGGTGAGGTAGCGGGTCTTGAGCGCCGAAATGACCGAGCTGCTCGGCTGGTCGGCCGATATGGCCGCGTCCTTGAAGGCGTTGTCGGAGCCACTATCGACAATCGACTTGTACTGCTGGTAGCGGGCGCTGGCGCGAGCCGTGTCGGCCTGCGCCACGATCAGCTGGGCGTTGAGATCGGCAAGCTGCTTGTCGCTCATCAGCTGGCCATCGCTGTTGGCGGACAGGCCGTGCTCGGCCCTGAATTTCTCGACCGCGAGCGATGCCTGCTGCGAGCTCTCGCGCAGTTCCGTCAGCCGGCCCTGCAGCCAGACCGCCGCGCGCTCGGTGGCGTCGAAGCTGGCGTCGAGCTGATCGGCGAGGTAGGCGTCGGCATAGGCCTTGGTGATCGCGGTCGCCAGTCCCGGATCCGTCGCCTGATAGCCAAGCGCGATGACATAGCTTCGCCCGACACGCTCCGCCCGGATTTCGTTCTGCAGCTTGAGGATCGCGTAGTCACGGCGCGACGTGGCAATCAGCGCATCGCGGGCAGCCGGGTCGAGTTTGCCGATGTCACCAAGGCCCGGCATGGCCGGGCTGGGGCGGACATACTGGATCAGGCCGCGGATCAGGCCGACGCCCTGGGCAAGCGCCGACTGCGGCGGGTTCATGAAGGCATCGTTCTGGTCGAGCTTGAGCTTGTCGACGACCACCGCGGCAAGCCGCGTCGAGGTCAGTATCTCGATCTGGCTCAAAATGGCGGAATCGGTCTGCATGGTGGTCGACGCCGCCGAAATGTCGTCGACGATCTTGTTCAGGCCCTCATCGATCAGCACGCTTGAAACCGACACAAATTTGGGCGGCGTGGTCTGCAGATAGAGCATGCCCAGGAAAAGACCGATGGCGGCGCACACGGCAACCACCTTGGCCTGCCGCGCAGCCATGCCAAGCAGACGCTCGATATCGATGAAGTCTTCGCCGTCTCCTGCATCCGAATTCGGCAATGGCATCCTCTTGTCGAGAGGAAAGTTGGCATAGTTCATCGTCGGTCCAATCCCAGAGCCTGTTGCGTCCCGATCATCGGGCTGAGGCTCTATCTCTTTGTTTGGGCGCAATCTTTTCCGAAAACCGGGACTGACTTTCCGGGATCGTGCCTTGGCTTGCAGTTGCCTCGACGGCCGGGAGCATTGCCGTGGGCAACGCAAGCCTCATGCCAACCAGCGAGGAACCTGCCGGCCCCTCGCCAACAGTCATGTGACAATGCTCCCGAAAAATGGGCATTATGCGGCTTCTTCCTGGCGTTCATGCGACCGGACGAACTCCTGAAGCATCTCGAAAACCGGACCCTTCATGTCGTTGCGCGCCAGCGCGAAGGCGATGTTGGCCTGGATGAACCCTTCCTTGGACCCGCAGTCGAACATGCGCCCCAGGAAAGGCTGGGCAAAGAACGGCTGGTTCTTCGACAGGCGGACCATGGCGTCGGTCAGCTGGATCTCGTTGCCGGCACCACGTTGCTGATCGCCCAGCAGCGCGAAGATCTCGGGCTGCAGGATGTAGCGGCCGTTGATGTAGAAGTTCGACGGCGCGTTGGCCGGGGCCGGCTTCTCGACCATGGCCGTGACCTCGAAACCGCCGCCGATATCGGCGCCGCGGCCGACAATGCCGTATTTGTTGGTTTCGCTCGGATCGCAGCGCTCGACGGCGATCACATTGCCGCCCGTCTCGGCGTAGAGATCGGTGATCTCGGCCAGGCAGCCGCGCCCGCCGAAGGAGACCATGTCGGGCAGAAGCAGGGCGAAAGGCTCGTTGCCGATGACTTCGCGGGCGCACCAGACGGCGTGGCCGAGGCCTTGCGGCGACTGCTGGCGGATGAAGGACGTGGCGCCAGCCACAGGCAGCATGCTTTCGAGCGCCTCCAGCTGGGTCTTCTTGCCGGTCTGCTCCAGGGTGCCGATCAATTCCGGATGCAGGTCGAAATAGTCCTCGATGACGGCCTTGTTGCGGCCGGTCACGAACACGATGTGCTCGATGCCGGCTTCGAAGGCCTCGTCCACCGCATATTGCACGACAGGCCTGTCGACCACGGGAAGCATTTCCTTCGGCATCGACTTGGTCGCCGGCAGGAACCGTGTTCCAAGCCCCGCCACCGGTATCACGGCCTTCCTGATTTTCTTCATCGCAAATTCCTTCTGAGGAGATCGACTGCAGTCCATTCACAGGCCACGAAAAATCCCTCCATGTGCCTGCATCTTCACCTCCCCGCCCCCACGGCAAACTGTGCCGCTACTCGTCGCAACCGCACGGCGATCGGCATGCCCATATGCCTGACCGCCGCTGGGTCGCTGAGCGCCGTCCGGATCGCCTTGAGCGGGGACCGCGCCTTGATATGCTGGACCATCGCCAGGAAGGAGGCCGCCTTGCGCAGGCTGCGGCCGCGCCGGGCAAAGGCCGCCTGAGCTGCCTCATCCATCCGATGAGTTTGAGCGAATACGGCGTCCGCCTTGCGCATCGCTTCAACATGATGAAGTTCGAGCACACGCGAGATGGAGCCGCTGCGAATGTGATAGGCGTAGCCGATATCGGGCTCGACCACGCATCTGCCGCCCTTGGCCAGGGCTTCGGCAAACAGGATATAGTCCTCGCCGATCCTCAGTTTCTCGTCATAGCGAAGCCGGTTCTCGTCCAGGAACCGGCGCTGGAAGATCGGCTTAAGGTAGCCGAGGTTGAACTTCGATTCGAAGACGATGTTGCCGGCGATGTAGGTGGCCAGCGAAATCTCGCGCAAACCTTCCAGATACTGCCGCGGGAACATCGCATCCTCGACCACACCGTCCTCGCGGATGACCTGGAGATTGTCGACGGCGATCTGGGCATCGGCTTTTTCGGCGCGGTTGATCATGGCGGCGAGACGGCCGGGAAAGACGGCGTCGTCGGAATCGAGAACCGCGATCCACCTGCCGCGGGCGACGTCGAGGCCGGCATTCCTGGCGCCGCCGGGGCCGCGATTCCTGGCGAGCGCAACGACGCGCACGATGTCCCCGGGATAGGCCCGCGCCACATCGAGCGTGGCATCGCGCGACTGGTCGTCGACAACGATGATCTCGACCCTGACATCCTTCTGCGCGATGGCGCTGGCGATCGCCCTGTCGAGCGTCGCCTCGGCATTGTAGGCCGCGATCACAACGGAGACATCGGGGGCTGAGACATCGGGGGGCGGGGAAACGTCAGGCTGCACGCTTGCCCCCTTCCCCCGGCGAGGGTTGGCCATAGAGGCGGATTTCGCGGACGCCGACAAGACCGCTGACGACACCGACATGCATGATGCCGCGCAACACGCTACGGTTCCTGCGTACCGGGCTGGCGACGACGGGAAGTGCCGCAGCGAAACAATAGGCCGCCTTTGCCGCGGCCAGGCCGACATGCTTGATCAGCCCGATGCCGCGCGCATTGCCGCCCAGGAGGTGACCATGCGTCTGACCGACGCGAAAACGGCGCCGGCCAAGCCAGTCGAACGCGGCCCTGGCACGCGGCACCACCTCGTCCACCCAGGCGTCTTGAGAGAAGGCGATGCGGCCGCCTGCCGTGACCATCTGATCGAAGAACTCGGTGTCCTCGCCGCCGGTCTGGCCGCGCGCCAGGCTGAAGCGGCGGCCGCGCAAGCTGTCCGATCCCATACGCAGCAGGACATTGCAGGTGTAGCCGGTGCGGATTTCGCCGCGCACCCAGACGGGCAAGGTCGAATGGAAATCGCCACGCCGCATCCATTCGGGCGCATCCGGACGGTAGAGCGCGCGCACCGGGCCGAGCACGGCTGTTGCGCCGCTGTCCTCAGCCGTCGCGACCAGTTCGGCCAGCCAACGGGGCGAAGCAGTCTCGTCATCGTCGATGAAGGCGAGGAAATCCGCCTCGCTGGCATCCAGGCAAGCATTGCGGGCGACCGAGATGTTGCGCGCCGGAGCGTGCCGGTAGCGGATCGGCAATTTCAAATCCCGCGCCAGCGCCGTCACCAGGGCCTGCGCGCTTGGCGTCTCGTCATTGTCGGCAACGATGACGCTGACATCAAACCCTGCCGGCATTTCCATGGCGGCGAGCGAGCGCAGCGTATCGGCCAGCTCCGGCCGCCGGAACGTGCACACGCCGATGTCGATGACGCGGTTCTTGGCCTGAACCGCCATCACGCCACCCCGCGTCGCGCGCCAAGGCCGAGAAGCTGCAGCCAGAAGCCGACGGACCAGCCGAAATGCATGACCATCGCCGAGACGCCGGCGAGCGCGATGTCGGCATTGCGCTGGCGGATGGCCGTCACCAGACCGTAGCCCAGGCAAACCGCCGCCCAGACCAGCAAGGGCACAGCCGCGATCCAATGCACGAAGGAGAAGGCAGCCAGGAGAACCACCGGAAAGACCGCCAGCGGCACCATCTGCCGGACCTTCGGAATGACGCGGTGCTTCAGCACATTCTTGGCGCGGCCACGCCCATAACCGAGATACTGGAAATAGAGACCTTTGAGCGACCCGCGCGGGTAATAGACCATATGCGTCTTGCCGCTCATCCAGATCTTGTAGCCGGCTTGCCGCAGCCGATAGTCGAGTTCGGCATCCTCATTGTGGCTGAACGTCTCGTCATAGCCGCCGACAGCGCCGAAGGCCGAAATCCGCATCAGCGCGTGATGGCCATGGTCGACCCACTCTCCGGCGGAGAGGTGACGATGCTTGGAGCCACCGGTGCCGAGTTTCGAATTCTGCGCCGCCGCAACCGATTTCTGTACCGCGCCGCTGCCGCTGGTCAGCATCGAAACCACGACCGAATCCGCACCCGTGGCCAGCGCTTCCTCAAGCAGCCGGTCACAATAATCGTCGGGATAGCCGCCATGCGCGTCGATGCGGATCAGATAGTCCGCGCCCTCACCGAAAGTGCCAATGGCGAGATTGATCGCCGCGCTCTGGATGCGGCGCTTGTTGTGAAGCAGGATGACGCGCGAATCCTTCGCGGCGATCTGCTCGACAATGGCCAGCGTGCCATCGGTGCTGCCGCCATCGGCGATGATGATCCTGGCGCCCAGCCTTTGAGCCGCGGGCCGCAATTGATCAAGCAGCGTGCCGATATGGGTTGCCTCGTTCAGGCAGGGGATCACGATCAGGCTGGAGGGAAGCGCTTGCGTCATCAGGCGATGTCCATTCTATGCCATGGCTTCGGCCGCGAGGGGCTCGCGCACGGTGGTCAGGCGGCGCAATTTTTCGACCAGCGCCCTGCAGTCGCTGCGATCGTAGCTCCACGTCCTGGGATTATGGGCAAGCACGCGCGCCTTCAGCCTGCCGAAGCGGTGCTCTTCCATCTTGCCAAGCGCGGCCTCGAGCGCCTGGAAAGTCGGCTGGGGCAGGAGAATGCCGATATCCTGCTGGCTGAGGAACCGTCCCGTTTCCGTATGGCCCATCGAGATCGGCACCGCCCCGAAGCGACAGCCCTCATAGAGGCGGTTGGGCAGCAGCCATTCCGAATTCTGGCCCTCTTCGAAGAAATCGATCGCCCAGGCGAAATGGACGTCCTGGTAGATCGCCGCCATGTCCTCAGGGTTGCGGTAGGGTCCGCGAAACGACAGATAAGGCTCGGCATCGACGAAGTCATGGAAATCCGGGAATTCCGAGAGCGCCGGGCGGCCGCGCAGCACGACCTCGAAACGTCCATCCATGCGGCGCGTGAAATCGGCCAGCAGCCTGAGCGAGCGGCGACAGCGCAGCGCCCCGAACCAGCCGATCCGCCATGGCGGAGCGACAGGCCCCTCCACCGCCTCGCCTGTGCCCGGCAGGATCGCCGCCGCTTCGAAATACTTGTTCTCGACCAGTTCGACGGGGGCGGCGACCTGTCGGAAAGGTTTGAAATAGTTGGCGATGAAGGCGGGCGAACTGGTCACCAGGAGCTTCACGTCGCGCGCCAGATGGCGTTCGGTGGCGCGCAACGCCTTGCCGAGGACATCGTCGCGGAGCACCAGACGGTGGATATCGAGGCATTCATAGACAATCGGCACCTTTGCGCCGAAGGCCGACCCGGCGCGACGGGCAAGCGCCAGCATTTCCAGATTGCGCGCTATGATGAGATCGGGCCGCGGCGTGCCGCTCAGCTTCGCCCGAAGCGAAACCGTCGCTTTTGCCACCGCCGCAAGGCGTTGGGCGAATCGGCCGTCGCGCGTCGCGCCAAGGTCGATCGGCAGCAATCCTTCGATATCGGCAATTGGGGTGGCGGTGCGGCGGAAGCCCGCCAGGGTGACCTGGGCGCCACCTGTCCTGAGCATTGTGATCCGCCG
This sequence comes from Mesorhizobium sp. NZP2298, assembly GCF_013170825.1. Lineage (NCBI taxonomy): Bacteria > Pseudomonadati > Pseudomonadota > Alphaproteobacteria > Hyphomicrobiales > Phyllobacteriaceae > Mesorhizobium > Mesorhizobium sp. NZP2298. The sequence continues at coordinate 250,457 of NZ_CP033365.1, forward strand.
GCGAACCGCCGGATCGGAGACATCGTGCACCAGGTACAAGACATGCAGCATGAAAACTCGACCGCTGTTTGACCCACCCAGGGGGAGCCTAGTACAGCTCTTGCTGCATCGCAACATTTTTGGTGCAGTGTAGCAAAATTAGTCACCTCTACCGCGCCGCACAAACATATCGCCTGCGGTCCACAAACTCTTGAGAATGACCCCGCAGTTGCGCCGCGCAAAAGCAATATGGCCCGCTGCGCAAGCAATTTCGGGCAGTTTCACCCATCTTGCGGCAACAAGGCGATCTCACCGGACGAGTCGCGAAGCCCCAGCGACAGAGATGGTGGTTAATCAATTCCTAAATAATGTATTGCAGTGCAACAAAAAATGATGTTGAATTCTTGCCAGGGAAGTTGGGTTTTGGAAGTTGGCTAGGGGGATCCGCGCCTGCATTGTGTTGCAGCGCGGTATATGATTGCAGCGCTGCTGCAGCTTTGGAATAGCCTGCGAATACCCCCTGATGCCACTGTGTCGATACGGGTGGTGCTGTATGAGCAAGGCTCTTCGTATTGCCGTCTATGACGACAAGTATCCGACCAGCTTCGTTACACCGCGAACATCCAGGCATACGATCTTGCGACAGCGATTTCTGCCGCTGAACCTGGTCTCGTCGAAGCTGGAAGGCGTGACGCTGATCGAACCAGCCCTGTCTGTCGACATGGTGCATGCGTTCAACCGGATACCGGTCAATTCCTCCAAATACATCATGTCGTTCGAATCCCATTTGCCCCGGCAATTCGCTCTTCGCAAACGTGGGCTGGTGGCGCGCTACCTGATGTCGCGGATCACCAACCCCAGTTGCCGCCGCATCATCGCCTTGTCGCATTTTGCCCGCAGAAGTCTGCTTGCCCAGCACTCCGACCATCCAGAACTGGACCTGCTGACGAAAAAACTGCTGGTCCGCCACCCGAACATCGTGGTGCCGGCAACGAAAGACGCGATGGCGCAAGACGTTGCCGAGGAGTTGGTGCTGACATTTATCGGCGCCCACTTTGGCCGCAAGGGCGGATGCGTGGCGGTCAAGATCGCGGAAAAGGCAGCCGAGCAAGATCTGCCCATTCGAGTGAACATCGTGTCCAGTCTGCAGGTTGGCGGCCATATATGGACGGATCCGACGAGCCCGGGCTTCTTCGACCCCTACATCAAGCTGCTCGAACTGCCGAACGTCCGGCATCACGGTGTGTTGCCAAACCAGGAGGTACGACAATTGCTGCGCAACTCGCATTTCGGCGTCCTCGCCACCTTTGGAGACACTTTCGGTTACTCGGCGCTGGAATCGATGTCCGAGCACACGCCGGTTCTTGGAACGAAGGTCTGCGCCTTGCCGGAATTCCTGGAGGATGGCGTCAACGGGATCTCATTGCCTGTGGAGCTCGACGATACCGGCGACTGGTCCAGCCCGGGATACGACGCGCGCGGGGAGGCGAAATACGCACGATATTTCCGCGATGAGGTCGAACGGCTCGCCAGCTTGGCCATCGAACGGCTGAAGCCGTATATCGGGCAACCGGCCTTGATGGCGCCGCTGCGACGCGAAGCCCGCAGGACCGCGGAGGTCATGTTCGCGGCAGAGCCAGCCGGCGCGTTCTTTGATGCGCTCTACGATCGTGTCGCAGCGGAAAAGGCCCGCCAGCCGGCACAAATCGATCCCGCCCTCGACGTTTCGTCTCCCCAGTCCCTGCCGCTTGAACCCCTTGAGCCCGTGTCATTGCCGTTGGCCCCTGACCCGCAGGTTGCAATGGGGCAAGTTCACCGCATTCCGACAGCCTCCGCGGCCTGAGCACCACTGCGAGCATTGCAACAGAGGCTCTTTTTGCCTGGGCGTTGGCCCACCGATCGAGAGGGACCACTCCGCCTGTTCTCGCTGCCCGGATCGCGCCCACACCCGCAAGGAAACTTTTTGTTGCATCGCAACATTTTGATGCGGCGTGGCAAAAAACCGCCTCACCGGGGTGCAAGACTCTTCGGGATGGCGCATGCCCAGCGCCACGGCGCCAAGGCCGCATCGAGTACGTCGCCGCCGACAAGGGCAAGGCGGCCAATGGAGGCTACCGATGAATTACACACGCAGAAAACTCCTGGCGCTTCTGGCCGCCTCCACGGCGGTCCAATCGGTCGCCAGCCAGGCACTGGCCGAGAGCGTCGTGGCGGGAAGCGGGGACGTCGTCCTCGACAAACTTCCCGACTGGGCCGATGTGAAACTCCAGCTTTGGAAATACTCCAATCCCTTCGCACCGTCGCAGTGGAGCGAGCCCAAGCTCGGAGGCTATGACTGGAAGGCCGCCAACGTCAAAATCGTCGATGGCGCACTTCAGCTTACCGTCAGCGAGAAAGCCTCGGCGGAGGTGATCTCGGGCAGCAATTCCGCATCCGCATCGGCGAAATGGGAGGTGGACGTAACGCTGCCGACGATGAAACCAGGGCTGATCGCGGCGCCACTCTGGATCTTTAACGACAAGGCCCATGAGGAGGTCGATTTCGAGATCGTAGGCACCAGGGGGTTACAACTCACCGTCTGGGCGAACGTCGATAACCAGCACAAGGCAGTCTGGGTAAAATGGATTCGGGTTGGCGACCTTTCGGGCAAACGATATCGTCTCGGCCTGCAATATGAGGCCGGGAAACGAGTTATCTTTTCCATCGATGGCCAGGAAGCCGCGGTCGTCACGCCGGCCGACACCACCGGCGGCGCCTTTCCGAACAAGCCCATGCAGCCGTATTTCGACCTTTGGGTAGCAGCAGGTGCCATCATGGACCCGCGCTGGGCCGGCAAATGGGAGCCGATGGCTCCGTCGGAAAGACTGGTCATGACCGTTCACGGATACAGGCGGACCGACATTTAGCCATGAGGTAACTTCTTGCACGAGATGCTGTCGTGGATAGCCTCGAGGAAGGGCGCAGGAGCCGATCCGGATATGCTGCATTGCAGCATTTTTGGTGCAGTGTAGCAAAAATCCACGTTTTCTGTTGCACTGCAAAATTATTGCCGTAGTTTGGGGTGGGTGGCGGTTGTGGATTTCGGATTTCCGGAATCCGCGCAAAGATCAGGAATCCTGAATTTGGAAGCCAATCCATTCGACCCGCCAGAAGGCTCGTTGCGCAAATCGGTCGGGCGCGGCGCGGTGGTGACCGCCCTGTCGCAATCGGTGCGGGTCGCGACACAGATCATATCCGTCATCGTGCTGTCGCGGCTGCTGTCACCGCAGGATTTCGGCGTCGTGGCGATGTGCGCGCCGGTTCTGGCATTCATCGCGCTGTTCCAGGATTTCGGCCTGACCCAGGCAACGATCCAGAAATCGGGCATCCGGCATGAGGAGGTGAACTACCTCTTCTGGATCAACGTCGCGGTCAGCGCGATCCTGGCCTGCGTGCTCGCGGGCGCGGCACCGCTGGTCGCGGCCTTCTACAGCGAGCCGCGCGTGGCCGGGCTGGTGGCCGCGTTCGGCCTGCAGATCATGGCCTATGGGCTCGGCGCCCAGCATCTGGCGCTTTTGACCCGGCGCATGCAGTTCGGGCGCCTGGCGATCATCGATGTCGCCAGCGCCATCGCCGGGCTGGTGGTATCGATCGCCTGGACCTTCATCGACCGTTCCTACTGGGCGCTGTTCGCCGGCACGCTGACCGGCGCGGTGCTGCCGACGCTGTGTTACTGGGCAAGCTCGCGGTGGCGGCCCGGCATGCCGCGCAAGGTCGCTGGCATCGGCGAACTGATCAATTTCGGCGCCGGCATCACCGGCTTCAACTTCGCCAATTTCTTCGCCCGCAACCTCGACAATGTGCTGATCGGTAAATACTGGGGCGAGCAGCAACTCGGCCTTTACGACCGCGCCTACAAGCTGCTTCTGTTCCCGCTCAGCCAGATCACCAATCCGCTGTCGAAGGTCATGGTGCCGGCGCTGTCCAGGCTGAAGGACGAACCGGACCGCTATCGCAGCGCCTATCTGCGCGTCATGCCGCTGATCCTTTTGGTGGCCTTGCCCGGCGTCGCCTTCGCTACCGCCATGTCGGATGTGCTGATCCCCTTCGTGCTCGGCGAGCAATGGCGCGCAAGCGCTTCGATCTTCCTGGCGCTCGGCTTTGCCGGGCTGCTGCAGCCGCTCAACAACCCGGCGGGCTGGCTTTTCGTCAGCCAGGGCCGCTCCGGTGACTTCATGCGCTGGGGCATCATCACGGCGGTGACGTCGGTGCTCGCTTTCGCGATCGGCCTGCCCTATGGCGCGCTCGGCGTGGCCATCGCCTATGCGGTCAGCGAATATCTGCGCACGCCGTTCCTGTGGCTCTATGTCGGCAAGAGCGGACCGCTGCGGGCCAGCCATGTGCTGCGCGCCGCGACCCCGTTCGTGCTCGGCGCGCATCTGGCGCTGGCGGCGGTCTGGCTGATCAAGCCGATGCTGCCGCAGCAACATGTCATCGCCTTGGCCAGCGGCGCCATTCTTGCCTACCTCATCACCATCGTCGTCGCGCTCGCCTTCGCATCCGGCCGCGAGGCCTTGCGCGAGGCCCTGAAAATGCTGCCGGCAAGGCAGCCAGCGGCAACGCCGCGCGAGGCGCAATAATTTCGACGCCTTTGCCGGCTACCCAACATCCACACGAGCATCAGGTCCGATCCATGCACTACCGATCGATCTCCGACATGAACGACGCCATCGTCAGCAACCTTCACCGGCTGCCGCGCGACATCGACCTCGTGGTCGGCGTTCCCAGAAGCGGCGTGCTGGCGGCGACGCTGGTGAGCCTTGCCGCAAACATTCCGATGACCGACCTGGATAGCTTCCTGGAAGGCCGTGTCTACACGTCAGGCATCACCAAGCGCCGCGCCGCACTCGACCGCAAGGTCTCCGAGATGCGCAAGGTGCTGGTGATCGACGACAGTGTGGCGGGCGGCAATGCCATGCGCGACGCCCGCGTCCGCATCCAGGCTGCCGGTATAGAAGCGGACTTCACCTTTGCCGCCGTGTTCGGCCTGCAACCCCGGCATCCCGAAACCGACGTCGTCTTCGAGGTCGTGCCTCATCCGCGCATGTTCCAGTGGAATTTCATGCATCACAAATTCCTGGCGCAATGCTGCGTCGACATAGACGGGGTGCTGTGCCTCGACCCGACCGAAGCGGAAAACGACGACGGCCCCGCCTATGAAAAATTCCTCAGCGAAGCGCGCCCTCTTCATGCCCCGACCCACAGGATCGGCTGGCTGGTCACCAGCCGGCTCGAGAAATACCGCGCGCTGACCGAGGCATGGCTCGCAAGGAACGGTATCCAGTACGACCAACTGATCATGCTCGACCTGCCGAGCAAGGCGGAGCGCCAGCGGCTTGGCGCGCATGGCAGTTTCAAGGCTGATTTCTACCGCAAATCCGACGCCATCCTGTTCATCGAAAGCGAGCATGCGCAGGCGTTGAAGATCACCGAACTGTCGGGCAAGCCAGTGCTTTGCGTCGAAACGCACATGGTCAGCGTTCCCGACGCGCTGTCGCTGCCGGCGCTCGGCCAGGCAGCGCGCAACCTGCCAGCGAGGCTGCGGCAGATCAACTCGCAGGAGGGCCGCAAGGGCGCCGCCAAGGCCCTCGCCCGCGCCCTGCTTGGCGCCCGCGGCTACGAGACGCTGAAAAGCCGGGTCAAGCGCCCGGCCTGATCAACACCGTGACAGCTGTCATCGAGCAGCGCGCCCGCCATGGCTACGCCGCCTGGCGGGCGCGCTGCCGCACCGCCCTGTCCAGAATGGAGAAGAAGGTGACGAACTGGCGGTCCGGGTCGAGTTCCGGGCGCGCCGCGAAACCGCGCGCGAGGCCCGAGACGCGATCATATTCCTTGTTGTCGTTCCACAACCGCCTGACGGCCGCGACCCAGTCGGTGAGCGGAGCGTCGTAATCCAGCACCGCGCCGCCCGGGCCGATCGCTTCGGGCAGGCCGCCGCGCCGCGAGCCGACGACGGGGATTCCGCTGCAATGGGCCTCCGACGCGACGCGTCCCCAGGCTTCTTCCCATTTGCTGGGCGCAAGCAGGATCCTGGTGCGGCCATAGACCGTCTTCATGTCGTTGGTGCGGCTTTCCAGCGTGACATTGCCAAGCGGTGCGATCGTCTCTTCGATGCGCGCGCGATGGTCCTCCTCCAGCTTCCAGCTTTCAACGAACAGGAACGGGATCTCGGGGCAGGCACCGGCGATGCGCACCGCCAACTCGAAACCCTTTTCCTGATAGGGATTGATCAGCGTGACAAACTGGCCCGTGGTCGGCGTGCTGTACTGCGTCGGGTTGATGGTCGGCGGGATCACTGTCGCCTCGATGCCGAACTCCCTGCTGTAGGTGCGCGCGGTGAATTCGGAATTGGCGATGTAGAGGGCGGAGCGCAAATCGCGCAGGTCGCCGGCCAGTTCATGAAACTCGACATTTCTGAGATAGACGACTAGCGGCACGCCCTCGGCCTGCAGCGCCTTGCCGAGCGGAACCGACTTGTGGCACTGGACCACCGCCACATCCGGCTTCGCGCGGTTGACGGCAAAGCCCGCCGCCTCCCAGGGGAACCACGCCCGGATCACCGGGTAGCCGGGGAAACTGTCGACGACCGCGGGCTGGCGCAAAAGCTTCATCTTGGCGCGCGCCTTGAGGCCGAAGACGCCGTCGCCGAACAGGGCGGCAAGCACCGCGGCCTCATGCCCATGCTCGATCAGTTGTTCGGCCAGATGATGCGTGCTCGACTGGACGCCGCCGCTGAATTCCGGCGGGTAGCCGTTGCCGCCTGCAAAAAGAACTTTCATGGTCGTGACTCCTGTCTTTTCGCGTTTCATTCGATGCGGCCGGTTAACAGCCTCGTCGAAGGCGCCTCATGCGCTCGGAGGCGGATCAAGCGTCGCGAACGGGTTTGTGCATGAGTGCCATCCGGTGAAGCGGATCGGATCGTCGGGCGAACTGCGCCCGGCGTAGTCCGTCAGCATATGGAATTCGGCAACGAGCCAGCGATCGAAATGCCTGAGATCGCGCCGCTTGCGCTGCGGCAGCAACCCACGCGCCTGGCCGAGCTTCGTCTTTTCAAGCAAGGTAACGGCATCGCCCAGCTTCTCGCTTGGGAATATCCAGGGATTCCGGTTACGGAACTCCAGCACGAACTGCTGCAGATGCTCGATGCGCATGTTCAGCCTGCCAAGATATTTTTCCAGCGTGACCCGAACCAGATCCTCGTCCGAAAACGAGGAGACGGCCGCGTAGGCAGCGCCCGTCGAGGCAACTCCACCCGCCAGGATGGCCAGTACCGAGCGCCGTGTGACTTCAATCATCGGCCCGCTCCTCTCACGCGATCCGGCTCGCCGCCCGCAGCGACAACGCCGCCGCGGTCAGGCTCGGGTTGGCGCAGGAGCAGCTCGGGTAGGTGCTGGTGCCGACGACAATCAGGTTTCTCAACCGGTGATGGATCATGTCGCTGTCGATGACCGAATCGGCCGGGCCGGTGCCCATCCTGAGCGTTCCCTGCACATGCGATTCGGTTGGCCGGATGCCGCGATCGAAAAGTCTTTCGACCGGCAGCGGGGCGAGCAGCCCGGGCAATTTATCCAGCGCCCGGGCCATGCCCTTCACCGCGTAGTCCGACGGCGCCTTGAAGGAGACAAAGGCATTGTCGTCCTCGTCGAGGGTGACGAAGTTCTCCTCATCGAGCAGGTTCTCCGTGACCACGACCAGCGGCAGCGTCTGGCGCAGACGCCCCTTCTCGGCGCGCATCCCGTGCTGCCAGCGGTTCTCGAAATAGACCAGGGCCGCCGCGTGCTCGGACCGGTGCGGGCCGTCATAGAGGCCGAAATTCAGCCCGGTGGTAATTGTGCTGCCGTCGAAATTGTCGACGCCGTCGAGATAGACCTCGAAATTCCAGCCATAGGACTCGTGCAGGCCGCGCCCGACGAATTCATCGCCCAGGCCGGAGCGCAGCATGATCGCGGCGCTCTGGATGGCATTGGCGCCGAGAATGAAGAGGTCGCCGCTGACCTGATATTGCTTGCCGTCATGGACGAAGGTGACCGAACGGACCGTACCGCCGACATGGTCGAGCCGCCGCACTTCCGCACCGAGGCAGACCGAAACGTCGGGATGCTCGAAGACGTGCATCAGGCCGTTGTTGGCGGTGAATTTCGCGTCGACCGGGCACAGCCAGCAGCGCAGATTGGCACAGCACGAGGTGCGTTGCGAGGTCGGGACCCGGGCACGGGCGGTCGGCATGACGAAGTGCTGGTCGGGTTGGGCCGCCTTCATCATCTTGTCCGGCGTCGACATGCGATGCGGCGGTTGCGGAAACGGTTTTGAACGCGGCAGCATCGCCGCCATGTCAGGGTCGCCCGAGATCGACATGATCTCTTCGGCATCGCAGTAGAACGGCTCGACATCGTCATAGCTGATCGGCCAGTCATTGCCGATGCCGTAGGTGCTTTTCAGCCTGAAATCATTGGGATGGAACCGTGGCGTCTGCGCGAACCAGCAGTTGGTCCCGCCGCCCAGCCCGATCGTATAATTCCACGGCTTGTCGGAATTGGTCTTGTAGGTCGTCTCGTCGTCGATGTCGGTGTTGGCGTTCTGGTCGAGCTGCCATTCATGCGTATTGTGTCGGCCCCACTCCAGCACCAGGATGCGCGCCTTACGCCGCTTGGCGAACTCGTGCAGGAAGAAGGCCGAACCGAAGCCGGAACCGATCGCGACAAGATCGAAATGATCCCTGGTGATTTGCTCGGGCTTTACATCCAGCACCATCAGCTACAACTCCGCACAGAAATACACACCCATCGGGGCCTCGCGACCGTTCTTCATGTCCGAGACCAGTCTCACCACTCCAGCCTCATGCCGCCATTCTGCCGATCGAGTGATATTCGATGCCATGGCGCGCCACGACCTTGGGATCATAGAGGTTGCGCCCATCGAAGATGACCGGTGTGCTCAGCGCGTCCTTGAGCGCGTCGAAGGACGGCGCGCGGAAGCTCTTCCATTCGGTGGCGATGAGCAGTGCGTCGGCACCGCGCAGTGCCGCTTCCTTGGTGCCGCACAGCATCAGGTCGTCGCGCAGCCCGTAGATGGCCTGGCATTCCTGCATCGCCTCGGGATCATAGGCCTGCACGGTCGCGCCGGCCTTCCAAAGCGCCTCCATCAGGACGCGCGCCGGCGCCTCGCGCATGTCGTCGGTGTTGGGTTTGAAGGCCAGGCCCCACAGCGCGAAGGTCTTGCCCGCAAGATTGCCCTTGAAGTAGCGGTTGACCTTGTCGAACAGGACGGATTTCTGGTCGTTGTTGCGTTCCTCGACGGCACGCAGCAGCTTGGCGTCGAATTTGACGCCTTCGGCGGTCTTGATCAGGGCGCGGACGTCCTTGGGGAAGCACGAGCCGCCATAGCCGAGGCCCGGATAGATGAAGTGATAGCCGATGCGCGGGTCGCTGCCGATGCCCTTGCGCACCTCCTCGATATCGGCGCCGAGTTGCTCGGCCAGATTGGCCATCTCGTTCATGAAGCTGATCTTGGTCGCCAGCATGCAGTTGGCGGCGTATTTCGTGAATTCGGCGCTGCGCACGTCCATCACGATCATCTTTTCGTGGTTGCGGTTGAAGGGCGCGTAGAGCTCGCGCATCACCGCCTCGGTGTCCTCGCTGGACGTGCCGACGATGATGCGGTCGGGCTTCATGCAGTCGGAAACGGCCGAGCCTTCCTTGAGGAATTCGGGATTGGAGGCGACGTCGAAGCTCAGGTCCTCTCGCCCTCTTGTCTTCAGCGTTTCGGCGATCCTGGCCTTTACCTTTTCGCAGGTGCCGACCGGCACGGTCGACTTGCCGACGATGATCTTGGCGTTGTCCATCTCGCGACCGATGGTCTCGGCGACCGCCAGCACATATTTCAGATCGGCCGAACCGTCCTCGCCGGGCGGCGTGCCGACCGCGATCATCTGGATTTCCCCATGCCTGACCGCGGCGGCGGCATCGGTGGTGAATTTGATGCGGCCGGCGGCGTGATTCTCCCTGACGAGGCTTTCGAGGCCCGGCTCGAAGATCGGGACGAAGCCCTGGTTGAGCCGTTCCACCTTGTTCGCGTCGATGTCGACGCAAACAACCTGGTGGCCGACCTCGGCAAGCACCGCCGCCTGCACGAGGCCGACATAGCCAATTCCAAACACCGTCAAGTTCATTCGATTTCGTTCCTGTCCAGGGTCGCGAACCACTTTCGGTCCGGCCGGTTCAATTCGACGTTCCCAACTATTTTATAGTGCATGCGAGCGATTCAGGAAATTGACAGGGTTCGCCGAGCGCGGTGAAGGCGACGCGTTCGATCTGCAACGAAAGCTTGCGGCCCGGATCCGCGAACGCGCCCATCCAGCCTTTCATCGTGTCGCTGCCCCAAAAGCTGAAGAAAATCTTCTGCGCATGGCTGGGCAGCTTCGCCGGATCGGTGATGGTGTTCACCAGCTGGCCGTTGACGTACCAGCGCAAACTATCCTTCTCCCAAACGAAGGCGTAGTCGTTGAAGGCCTTGTCGGTGCCGCCCGGCACCTCGACCAGCTTCTCGTTCTTGCCCTTGCCGTCGATATAGGCGTTGACCTGCACCTTGGATGTGTCCTTGGTCAGGATCTCGAAGTCGATCTCGTCCCAAGGCTGCTTGTCGGACGGGCCGATATAGGAAAAGAAAGCCGCGTTCAGGCCGGGACCGGTGTCGGTCTTCATCCGCGCCTCATAAGTGCCGTAGCCGAAGCGCTGCTTGGTCTGGATCTCGCCGCAGGCGAACTCGCGATCCTTCGTCTTCTGCTTCTCGAACCCTAGTGACAATACACTGTCGGACAGGCTGATCTGCCCCTTCGACCAGGTGCAATTCTGGTGACTGCCGTTCGTCCAGCCGTCGGAAACGTACCAGCGTTCACGATTGAAACTGGTGAAATCGTCGACGAAAGAGGGGGCCGTCTCGATATTCTGTGCATAGGCGGGAACTGCCGGGAAACCGGCGAGAGCGGCCAACAGCAGCGCCCCGGCCAGACCCAGCAGCCACAGCCCGGTCCGCCGGGCCCGGTGCGCGATGGGCGATGCATCAATTGCAGTCGTGGATGTGGATTTCGAACCCGAATTCATACCAAACTCACCTTTGTGCTGTGTGTCCCCAACCCAAAGTCGACGTTTGAACCGCTTCCAAACGGGCCAACCTTGACCTCCTCCTTGACCCTCCCGAAATCCCTCTCCAGTCTTGCATCGCATCCTTGCGGCAGCCCCGCGCCTTCACGGTCACGCTCGGCCGGTGCCAGCGGGCCTGGCGAAATCGACCGCGGCGGCCGAATCGGACGTCCCACCCTCGTCGAAGACCGTATGCAGCGAATGACGGAGTTCCTTCATCATGCCGTTCTGGCGCGACAATGCCGCGATGCGACGCTCGCAATTCAGGATCGACTCCGTCAGCGCGGTGACTTCGGATGAGCGTCTGCGCGAGGCAGAGCCGTTTTCCATGGCTTCGACAAGAAAGGCCGCGTTGGTGGCTGTCTTGCGGTAACGGCTCTCCAGGCCGGTTCTCTCGGCTTCGATCTCGGCTGCAATCTGCTCGAAGAGCTTCGCCAGCCGGTCGAGGCGCGAGACGTCGGCCTGCCGGTCGCGGGCAGGATCCCTTGATCTGAAGCCGAATATCGAGGCCATGGCTTAAATTCCTGTCATCGCCGGCTTGCGTGCCGGGCTACTGGCCAATCCCCGCAACCGGGGCTGAAAAACTCGTACCGCATTGTCCGACTCCACTGACGGGAGAGACTTCAGACCAATCCGATCGGGGGCCAGTTCGGCTAGTCGTTTAATTTGCTGCACCGCAACATAGACTGCCATCGTCGGAGCCGTGAGGCAACCACCCAATTCGTAAACTCATAAATCCGGTGGAAATGGTTTGCGCGGTGACGTGCTGCCGGCGGGGGCAAAGCGAGCATTCCCAGCGGCTTACCGTTCCTTGCCCGCACTGGTCCCGGCCATCAGGAAACGCAACGGCGGCACATGCCTTTGCCCGGAGGCAAGGCCAACGCGACGAAACAGCGCCTCGAGCTTGTCGGACGCCACGCCCTGGACGATGGGGACCAGGTTGGATTGACTGGCGAAGGCATAGGCCGCGGCCGAAGCCAGCCCGCGCTCGGCCTTCACGTCAAGGAAGTTGCGCAGCCGGTATTTGTCGCGCACGTGCCGCTCGTGCCGCCGCAGCACTGCTTTGGAACCTTCCGGCAAGCTGTCGATCGCCAACAGCGCCAGATCCGCGTCGGCCAATCGCTTCAGGTCCTGCGTCTTGTGGCGGCCGCTGAGCGAATCGGCGCGCACGATGGCGCCGTAGCCGCAGGAGCGGATGACCTTGAACCGCGCCCCGTGGGCGACCGCGCGGGCGTAGAGTTCGTAATCCTCGCCCAACCGCAGGCTCTCATCGTAGCGCAATCGGTGCCGATCGAGGAAGGCGCGCCTGATCACGGGCTTCAGGAAGCCAAGCTCGCCTCTTTGCACGCGGCGCCTGGAGATGTTGCCTTCGACGAAGCGCTCCAAGTCGAGGAATTCCGGCTCGGCGGCAAAATCCGGGGCAACGATTTTCGTCGCGTCGCCTGTCGCGTCATCCCTGATCAACATGATGTTGTCGGCCGCGAAATCCCAATCGGCGCCGGCAAACAGGTTGCGGAACCGGCCTTCGAGGAAGAAGTCGTCGGCATCCAGAATGCTGATGAACGGCGCCTTCGAGCCGGCTATCGCGGCATTGCGGGCGAAGGACGGGCCGCGATTGACGTCGAGACGCATCACCGCAAGCCGGCCGCTACCGTCGTCGGCGGAGCGGGCGACCTCGGCGGTGTTGTCGGTGGAGCCGTCGTCGACGACGACGACCTCCGTCACTTCCGGTTCGCGCAACGCGGATGCGATGGCTACCGCGATCGTACGTGCCGCGTTTTTGGCCGCGATGATCACGCAGACCTCGGATTTCGTCATCGACATGGGTTTTGCCTCTTGCACAGGTTTCGATCTGCCCTCGCCCTGTACGTATTCGATGCCCATCGCCATCACGGACTGGCCGGCCGTTCGAAGATACGGCGGCTGATGTCCGCCGATGCCGCCCAGCCGGCTTCTGCCAGATAGCGGACGGGAGCCCGGCCGCACAATTCCCACAACACGGTTCGCCGCTGCGGCCATCGCAGTGACGACAGCCATGGCGCGATGACCATGTTGAGCAGATCCTCATTGCCGATGCGCGAAAGGATCGGCTTGGCCCGCTCCGACAAAAGCGTATCGGTGCCGCCCAGCAGCACGTCGGCGGCACGCAGGCCGAGCAGCAGCGTATCGTCCAGCCCCTGGCTCATCGCCGCATCGAGAACACGGCGCTGATCGGCCTCGTCGAGACGGTTGGCGCTGGCCCTGATGTCGCAGACATAGCCAGCGCAGGGCTCGCGGTTGAACAGGGCCTTGGCGACACTGATGCAGGACAGCATCAGCGTGTCGGCGACCGACGTGAACGGCACTCCAGTGCCGGTGATCTCGACCAGCCGTTTGCGTCGCAGGAACCCGTCGGCATCGCGTGGGCTGGGCGAGCCGGGCTGCTGGAGCCGATAGTGAAGGTCGACCGTGGAGGATTTCGGCCCGCTTCCGCGAATCATGTGCTGTTCGCCAAGGAAGCGAACCCACCAGACCGAGCGCGACTTGCCTGATACCTCGTAGCCGATCGAACGCAGCGCGTCGCGCGCCGTCGAGAAACCTGCAGGCGAAACCAGGATATCGACATCGCCCGAAGGCTTCATGAAATGGTCGTCGTAGAGCAGATGCTGCTGAAACGGGCCTTTCAGAAAGACGAAATCGATCTGCCTGTCGCGCAGCGCCTGATGGATTGCCATCGAATCCATGAGGCAGGCGGCGTTCATCGAGACCGTCTGCCGGCGATAGGTATCGAGCCATCGGAAAAGCTCAGCCGGCCTGTCGCCCGCCGGCGCGCGCAACAGCGCCTTCAGAACGAAGGTGGCGACTTTGTTGAGCCTGGCGATGTCGGCGACGGCAGCATCGGAAAGGCCCGGCCGCGACAGATCGGCGGCCGAGGCCGCCGCGCCCGAGAAATACAGCCGCAGGCAGGCCTGCACATAGGCAATCTCGTCGGCGCAGTCGGCGGCGCGCAGTCGTTCATAGGAACTTTCCGGCAAGGCCATTGAGCGCATGGTCTCCAAAACGCGGTTTGCGCGACGCGTATGCTGCAGGTGCGAAGCAAAGCATCCTCAAAAACCTCGGCGGCGTAAAGTCTTTCCTTTCGCAGTGCGAAATTTTGCAACCAGAGCGGTTGCCAAGCCTCCCGAGACCGCGAAATATACGATTGGAATTGCAACCGACGTCGAGGCGTTTCGGCCGATCATCACCATGGGTCGGCTAACAAGAATCCATCTTTTTTAGGCGCGCCTAAAAAATCATCAGCATTACCAACTTTTTATGCAAGTAAAATCAATCGTTTAAAGAATCACCCTCGCCGAAGGCATCCCTTGATGCTTCAATCCAAAAGAGGCGGAATTTTGAGCAACCCGCACACGCATGGTAACGCCCGCAACCCGCAATTGATTAACCAGAGGTAAATCAGGCTTGACTCATAAATGCTGCCATGCAGCTATTGCACCGCAGCATGAAAGTGCTGACGGCACTCGACAGGCCGTTTCCAGTCCTCATTGGAGAGTAAAATGGAACAGAATGTTGAAAAGCACGAGTACGAAACGCCAAGCCTGACGGTACATGGTTCCATTGAGACCATCACCCAGGGCGGTGGTGGCAGCACGGCAATCGACGCGTCGTTTCCCGCGCACACCCCAATCGGCGACCTGACGTTCTCCTGAGACTAACCTGGTTCCGGAGGAGTGACGTTGGGCCTCCGGGATCCACGACCATAAATGGAGCCGGGGATGAAAATCCCCGACTTTCCCTTTTGAACTGACGACGCGTAGACCGTTGCAACGAGGTTTTGGCATGAACTGGAACCCATCCGAGCACGATTGCGTAAGTGCCACCGGGGATGCCGTGGCTTGCGAATTTGGTGAGGGCCTCGCGCTTCTCAATCTCAAATCCAATATCTATTACAGTCTCAACGGCGTCGGCGCTTTCATCTGGGAGCTGATCCAGGAGCCGAAATCGATCGCCGATATCCGCGGCGCCGTGCTTGCGCGCTACAATGTCGACGCCGAGCGCTGCAAGGCCGACGTTGACGCATTGCTGCAAGGCCTGGCCGAAAACGGACTTGCGAGGCTGCAGCATGAGGCACTCGTCTAGGCAGGCTCCGCAAAAGGTCATGATCCCGCGGCAAAGACCTGTGATGGAACAAAGACCCAGGCCAACAACCCGCCGGCCCGGTCGGCGAAGTTTGGCCAGGGTTCTGTCGCTGAGCGGCTCTGAAGCCCTTTTCCTCTGCCACTGCCTGCTGGTGGTCGCGGCCGTCCGGCTGGGGCTGACATTGTTCTCCTACAACCGTGTTCGTGGCATGGTGACCCAGCTCAACGCGCGCCAGTGCGCCAGCATGGGCGAGCTGCGGCTCGTCGCCTGGGGCGTCGCCGCGGCTGCACGGTTCGTGCCACGTGCCACTTGCCTTACCCAGGCACTTTCGGGTCAATACATTCTGGCACGCCAGGGCAATGCCTCCAACATCCGTATCGGCATCGAACGCGGCACGGGCGAGCAATTGAAGGCGCATGCCTGGCTGGTCAGCGACAACCATGTCGTGCTTGGAGGCTCCGTCGACGGCTTCGCGCATCTGGTCGACCACGGCAGCAAATGAGCGGCGTGGCCGGAATCCTGTTGCGACAGGGACACGCGATCGCGGTTCGGGGATCTGCGCCGGCGGACGCGGCGACCGACATCCAGCAGATGCTGGCACGCATGCGCCACCGTGGTCCCGACGGAAATTCGTGGTGGCTGGACAGCGGCATCGCGCTTGGCCACGCCTGGCTCAACACCACGGATGAGGCCGGCCCCGGCCCGCTCACCATGGCCGGCGGCAAGCTCGCCATCACCGCCGATTGCCGGCTGGACAATCGCGACGAGCTGATGGCGAGGCTGGGTGTCCGCGACAGATCGGTCGCTGACGCAGTGTTGCTGATGCGGGCCTATCTGCGCTGGGGCGAATCCTGCCCCGTCCACCTGCAGGGCGATTTCGCCTTTGCCATCTGGGATGCCGAGCGGCAGCTGTTGTTTTGCGTGCGCGACCATTTCGGGGTCAAGCCATTCTACTACCACGCCGCGGACCGGCGTTTTGCCTTTGCCTCCGAGATCGGGCCGATCCTTGGCCTCGACGGGGTCGATGCGCGCATCAGCGAGCACCGCATTTCGGGATTCCTGGCCGGACTTCCCGACGACCCGCAATCCACGCCCTACGGCGATATCTTCAGCCTGCCGGCGCGTCACAGCCTCACCGTCACCGCCCAACAGGTGGTGCTGCGCCGATACTGGCAGATCGAGCCATCGACGCGGCCGCTGCGATCGGATGCGGCGGAGGAATTTAGCCATCTGTTCGCTCAATCGGTGCGCAACCGGATGCGCGGCAGTCAGTCGATCGGCGCGATGCTGAGTGGCGGCCTCGACTCCTCCTCGATCGCCTGTGTCGCCGGCCTGCAGAACGCCGCCGAGCGGAAACCCAAGCTGCCGACCTTCTCGCTGATTTTCGAAAAGGGCTCATCGATGGATGAGCGGGCGTTCATCGATGCCGTGCTTGACCAGCAAAAAACCGATCCGACGCTGATCCCTGTCGGCAATTATGCACCCTTCGCCGAGTTCGAACGGGTGCTGGAGGAGCAGGAAGGCACCTTCCTTGCGCCGGGCCTGACGCTGACCCGCGGCATCTACAGGACCGCGGGCGCCAAGGGCGTCAAGGTGCTGCTCGACGGCCATGGCGGCGACGAGGTCGTTTCACAGGGCCATGGCCATCTGCACGAGCTTGCCAATGGCGGCAGGTGGCTGGACCTTTGGCGTGAGGTCCGCAGCGCCTCCAACACCTATGGCGACAGCACGCTCGCCCTCTATTTCCAGTTCCTGACCCTCTATGGGCCGGCATGGCGGATCGCCAGGCTGAGACAGCTGGCGAACTGGGCGCTGAACCGGATACGCAAACCCACTCGGATACAGCGCGGCCGCAGCTGGCGCGACCTGATCAATCCGGACCTGGCCAGGCGCACCGAGATCATCGACCGTTTCCACCGGGCCGGATACATGCCGCCGGGCGTCCAGGCCAGCGACGCCTTGAGCCATCGCTGGATTCTCTTGAACGGCTATGTGCCGCACTCTTTCGAGGTGCTCGACAAGGCGGCCGCCAATTTCGGCGTCGAGCCACGGTATCCCTTCTGGGACAAGCCGCTGGTCGAATTCTGCCTGGCGCTGCCGGGCGAGGAGAAACTCAGCCACGGCTTTGGCCGCTATGTGTTGCGCCGGGCGATGGAGGGCGTCCTTCCGGCGGCGGTCCAGTGGCGGCGCGACAAGATCGATTTCACCGCCAATCTGGTCAATGGCATGGTGCGCAACCACCGCGACCTGCTGGAGCAATTGCTGGTCTCGGATGCCGGTCGCATCGAGCCCTATGTCAACCTGCCGCAGGTGAGCGCCGCATATGGCCGGCTGCTGCGCCAGCCCGATCAGGCAACCCCTCTCGATGTCCAGTATGTCTGGCGTTCGGCCTCGCTGTCACTCTGGCTGCGGCAGGTCCAGCATAGCGGGAGCCCAGCATGATGCCTCGCGACCAGCCGTTCGCCACCTGCCTTGGTGATCATCCTCCCCATGACGGGATGACGAGGGAGCGACGTTACTACCGGGCCTACGGCCTGACCGTCGCATCCGACGTGGCGTTGCCAGAACTGCAGCCGGCGGAACCGGCGACGCCGGATATCCTGATCGCCATCGGCATGATCGACATGCCGAAGCCTTCGCCCGAAACCGCGACGATCTTCCGCTTCGAGCCGGACCGGCAATATCTGGCATGGCATGCCGTCGGTGCCTTCCTGATCAGTGATTTCAGCCGCATCGATATCGAGCCGGCGCCCGGCGTCGACGACGCGCTGCTGGCCTTCCCGCTGCTCGGGCCGGTGATGGCATTGTTGCTGCACCAGCGTGGCCTGCTCGTCCTGCATGCCAGCGCCATCGCGGCGGCCGGGAGGGGCGCCATCTTCATGGGCGACAAGGGCGCCGGCAAGTCGACGACGGCAAGCGCGCTGATCCGAGCCGGACATGATTTGCTTACCGATGATGTCGTGGCGCTGGACCTGGCCAACCCGGCCACGCCGATGATCGTTCCGGGCTTTCCCCAGATCAAGCTAGCCGCAGATGCCGCGGCCGCGATTTCGCTTGGCCAGGCGGAGGTGCGGCCGCAAGTGCATCCGGCGATCGAGAAGATGCAACATCGCCTGCACGGCGCCTTCTCCGGAGGCACGGTGCCGGCGACCAGGATCTATGTCCTCGAGCGCGGCCAAAAGGCCGGGATCACGCCCTTGCCCGGTATCGCCGCCCTGCCGGCCATCATCAAATTCTCCTATGTGACGCGGTTCGGCCGCGCGGCGCTGTCCGGCGATTTCGCGACGCTGCATTTTCGCCAATGTTCAGCAATCGCTAACCATGTCGGCGTGTTCCGGCTGGAAGTTCCGACCGGCCTCGACAGGATTGGCGAGGCGGTGGAGCTGATCGAAGCCGACCTTGCGGTTGGCAGTTTAGCCGCCGGGGAGCCGGTGGCTGGCCGTCGGCAGCGGTGAGGGCAATCATGTCGAAGTTCTCGATCCTTCGCCTGTCGCTGTTTCATGATGTCGCCGCGTTCGGCGCCGTCATTGCCCAGATCGGCGGGCGACGGACCTGGACGGCGCTGCTGTTCCTCATCCTCGGCAGCCTAACGGAAGGCATCTCGATCCTGCTGCTTGTGCCGCTGCTGCACCTGGTCGGGCGCGCCGACCAGGATTTCGCGGTGCGGTTGCCGAACAATGATTTCGTGCGCTGGCTGGTTCCGGACGGAACGCTGCAACTGACGACGGTGCTGTGCGCGCTGGTCGGGCTCGTTGCCGTGCAGGCAGCATTCAACCGCTTCAAGTCGGTCTACATGGCCAGGCTTCTGTTTGATTTCATCAACCGCTTGCGCATGAACCTGTTCGAGAGCATCGGCAAGGCGCGATGGGGGGTATTCTCGCGCATGCGCAGCTCAGACCTCGACCATGCCCTGACCGGCGACATCGATCGCGTCCAGGGCGCCGCCTTCTCGCTGCTGATGCTGGTGCAGATCGCGGTGCTTTTGGTGGGCTATCTCGTGATCTCCATGTTCATCTCGCCGGTCATGACGGCGTTTGCGATCGTCATCGGCATCGTGATGTTCATAGCGCTGCAGCCGTTTCGCTCGCGCGCCACAGCCTTCGGGCGTGTCCTGACCAGCAACCGCCAGGATCAATACCGGACAGTCTCGGAATTCCTCGGCGGCATCAAGGTGGCCAAGAGCCTGAATGTCGAGGCCAGTTATTTCGCGCAGTTGCAGGCAACCCTGGAAAGGATGAAGGCCGACAACATCGACTATGTGCGCAACAGCTCGATCGGTACCGCCGTATTCCAGGTGACGAGTGTCGTGGGCCTCAGCCTGTTCATCTACGTGGCGCTGGTCCGCTTCAACTTGTCGCTGGCCGAGATTGTCGTGCTGCTCCTGGTTTTCATGCGTATCGCGCCGCGCTTCATGGACATGCAGACGCAGGCCCAGCAGGTGCTGATCAACCTGCCCGCCTATATGGCCATGCGCAGCCTGCAGGCACGCTTCGATGCCGAGCGCGAGCCGGGCCATGCCGAATTCGACGATGCCGAAAAGCTGTCGCTCGATACCGGGCTGAACATTCGCGGCGTCTCCTTCGGCTACGACGAAGGCGCCGGCAAGGCGGTGGTGAGCGACATCACCTTCGGGCTTCCGGCTGGCAAGGTCACCGCCCTGATCGGGCCTTCGGGGTCAGGCAAGAGCACGATCGCCGACATGCTGCTTGGCCTGCTCGAGCCGACCACCGGCAAGATCCTGGTCGACGGTGTCGAGATCGACGCCAGCAATCGCCGTCGCTGGCGCGATCAGGTGGCCTATGTGCCCCAGGACGTGTTCCTGCTGCATGACACGATCGCGGCGAACCTGCGGCTTGCAGCGCCACAGGCCAGCGACGACGCGCTATGGACCGCGCTGCGCGCCGCACATGCTAGCGAATTCGTCGAGCAGCTCGGCCAGCGGCTCGAGACCGTGGTCGGCGACCGTGGCGCGCGCCTCTCAGGTGGCGAGCGCCAGCGCATTGCACTGGCGCGCGCGCTGCTGCGCAAGCCGTCGCTGCTCATCCTCGACGAGGCGACCAGCGCGCTCGATTGGCAGAACCAGGCACTGATCGCCAGGTCGATCGATGGATTGCGCGGCGCAATGACCATCCTGACCATAGCGCACCGGCCTTCGATGATCGCCTTCGCCGACTGGGTGGTGGCGATGGAAGACGGCCGTGTGGTGGAGGTCGGACAGTATCAGCGGCTGAAGGCGAAGCCGGCGAGCCGGCTATCCAGGATGCTGTCGGGAGAACAGTCGGAAACCGAACCCGCCAATGTGGCCTGAGGCTGGATCGGGGGGTCGAGAATTCAGGCTAGGCCGGCATCACCTGAATATCTGAACGCCCTAATGCAGGCTGCGCCGGGCGCTGCCCAGCTTCTCGCCTTCGGGCGCGTCGGGCGAGCTCAGCTTTCTTTCGGCTTCGCGTAGCCTGTCCGCAGGCGTCGGCGCGCTCCTGGCGATCATGGCATAGACGAGGATGAAATAGCCGGCCTGGATAACCGCCGCGCAGATGATGAGGCGCAGCAGCGTCGTGCCCAGCGAGGCGCCGCCAAGCCAGGACCAGGCGACGACGATCGCAAGAGCGAAAAGCATCCCAACGATGAATTTTGGAAGCGACATTACCCAACAGCCCATAAACCGGCTCGGGTCATATCCAACAATTGCCCCACCCGAGCGCCGTCCCTTGTCATGCGGGCTTGTTAAATCACCCGCTCTCGGCCGGTTGCTTCCGGCCTTTCACCCTGTCGCCACTGTGACAGGTATAATTTGCAATTCTATTAAGGCGAGCAGGAGGCGGCAAGGGCAACCGCACATATTTTTGATTGAGCTTACGCGATCGACTCTGTCATGCTGCAACGCACACGACGGCATTTCACTCAACATGCAGCCGACGGCCTTTTTCAGTACAATCCGTAATATTAAGTAGTATTTTATGTTAATAGTCGTGAGGCTCGTACCTTTCTAAAGCACTAATATGTGGCGTCCCAGGCGAACGAGTACGCCCTGCCCAAAAATCGCCCCAAAAAGGTCCGTATTTTTTTCCATTTGCCCATTTATTGTCACAAATTTGCTAAATATTCCGAAAAATGTGCATTGCTAGCTTATTATTTAGTCAATTCATGACGTGACTATTTCAATGGGCCGGGAAATTGTGTGTTGCGCTGCAACATTTTTTTGATATCGTGTGGTGAACCATTCGTTCAACGCATGGAGTTTCCGCATGAGGGATATTGCCAAGTCGGCCACGGCGGGCTTTTCGCAGGCTGACACCGATTTTCCGCCGCCGATCGGCGGCCTCATCAAGCGCTGCTTCGATATCGCCGGTTCGCTGGTCGGTCTGATCGCTCTCAGCCCGCTGTTCGTGATGATTGCCCTGCTCGTCAAGTTTTCCGACGGTGGATCGATTTTCTATGGCCACCGTCGAATCGGGCGCGGCGGACGGATTTTTCCGTGCCTGAAATTCCGCACCATGGTCCCGGACGGCGACAAGGTGCTGACCGCGTATCTTGCCACCAATCCGGATGCCAATGCGGAGTGGATAGCGACCCGCAAGCTGAAGAACGACCCGCGTGTCACCCGCGTCGGAGCGGTGTTGCGGAAGCTCAGCCTTGATGAACTGCCGCAGATCATCAACATCCTGCAGGGCGACATGAGTCTTGTAGGGCCTCGCCCCGTGGTTCGTGACGAGTTGGAAATCTACGGCAGTGCCGCGGTGTACTATCTGAAATCCCGGCCCGGCCTGACCGGCCTGTGGCAGGTCAGCGGCCGCAACGACGTCTCGTACGACAGCCGAGTCGCCTTCGACCGCCACTATGTCGAGAACTGGTCGCTGTTCGGCGACGTGCGCATCATCATCAAGACCGTGCCGGCCGTCTGGATGTCACGCGGCTCTTACTGACCGGCCGCAGGCACCAGGCATCCGGCGGCAAGCTCATCGGGCGATGGGGCTAAAACGGATCGGAACGTTCAGTTGAAAACAGACATGTTCGAAGCCTTTAGCAGCGGCCGCTTTTCCGGCCGCTCTCGGCTCGTGGCCAGCTGCCTTGCGGCGTCGCTCGCTTTTCTTCCCCGGATCGCCGCGGCCGAGGAATACCATCTCGGCTCGCAGGACAAGCTCACCATCCGCATCGCCGAATGGCAGACCGTGGAAGGCACGTTCCGCGACTGGTCGGCGGTGAACGGCGAATACACGGTCGGCCCGGGCGGAACGCTGTCGGTGCCTTTTGTCGGCGAGTTGCCGGCGGCCGGCAAGACCACGGCGGAAGTCGCTGCGGCAATCGGCGAGGCGCTGCAGCACAAGCTCGCCCTGTCGGACAAGCCCGAAGCCTCGGTCGAAATGGCGCAATTCCGGCCATTCTACATTTCGGGTGAAGTGCAGAATCCCGGCCAATTCCCCTATGTGCCCGATCTGACGGTGCTGAAAGCGCTTAGCGTCGCCGGCGGCATCAGGCGCAATACCGACTACGGTCCCCAGCTCGGCAAGGACCTGGTCACCGCCAAGGGCAATTTCGATATTTCCGACGACCAGCGCGTGCGGCTGCTCGTCAGGCGCGCCCGCATCGATGCCGATCTGGCCGGCAAGACGAGCTTCGAAGCGCCGAAGGAGGTCGAGGGCGACCCAAGGCTGCCGACCATCGTCAATGACGAGATGACGATCCTGACCGCCGACCAGAAGGCGCTGAAGCTGAAGCTTGAGGCGCTCGACGATCTCAAGGGTGTCCTGCAGGCCGAAATCGAATCGCTCCAGAAGAAGATCGCCAACCAGCAGAAGCAGGTCGACCTGGCGCAGCAGCAGCTCGCCAGCATCGGTCCGCTGGCGCAGAAGGGCCTGGTCGCCAATGCGCGGCTTCTGGATTCGCAGCAGTCCGTTACCGACCTGCAGGGCAAGATCCTCGACTACGAGACGGCCATCCTTACCGCCAAGCAGGCGATCAGCAAGGCGACGCAGGACGCCATCGATGCCCAGAACACGTTGAGCTCGAGCCTCGCCGCCGACCGGCAGCAGACCGAAGCCGACCTGAACGAGGCCGCGTTGAAGGTGAATATGCAGAGAGGCCTGATAGCCCAGGCCAGCGATCCCGCGACGACGGCCACCATCACCAACGACCAGCAGCCTACCCTGCTCTATTCGCTGGTGCGCAATGTCGACGGCAAGACCAGCGAAATCG
This sequence comes from Mesorhizobium sp. NZP2298, assembly GCF_013170825.1. Lineage (NCBI taxonomy): Bacteria > Pseudomonadati > Pseudomonadota > Alphaproteobacteria > Hyphomicrobiales > Phyllobacteriaceae > Mesorhizobium > Mesorhizobium sp. NZP2298. The sequence goes on from NZ_CP033365.1 coordinate 273,925, forward strand.
CCGCCAAGGAAGACACGCTGGTGCTGCCCGGCGATGTGATCAAGGTCAAGCTGGCGCCGCTGGCCAGCCAGTAAGCCTCGGGACTTCGGCGCCATCAAGCGCTTCGATCCGTATTCAGGGAATCCCCACCTCCGCCAGGCCCGCCTGGTGGAGGTTTTTATTGACGCGATTTTCGGGCCGCCAAACGATTGGAGCGTTTCGCGGAAATGGCGAACCGCTCTATCTCCTTATTTTAACGCAACTCCCAAGAGAAAACGCTACGCGCTTTTCCCGGGCAAACCGCTCATACTTTTTCTGGAATTGCTCCAGTTCACGATGCGTCGGCGGCCGGACGACCGACATGGCGGGGCCAGGCTGGCTCGCCCCGTGCCGCATCCGCCGGCTCGAAAGCCGGCGACCACCGCGTGCGGGTGACAGGCAGCCGGGCCAGCTTGAAGTAGCTGAAATACATCAGGAAGGAGCCCATGATGTAGGGATTGAGGATCTCGACCTCGACGAAGGAGCGGATAAGCAGCAGCACCATCACGCCGAAGAGAACCACCGATTCCGACTGCCATGCCTTGAAGATCACCGTCGAGACATGGCCGTAAAGCGTGCGCAGCATGATCAGCGATACCATCGCCGCTCCGGTGAAGCCGAGCTCGACAAGCGCCTCGACATAGGTGTTGTGGAAATGGAAGCCGGTGCGGGTGGTGATGTAGAATTCGTTCCACAGCCGCTCGGCCTCGGCAAAACCCTGCACCCAATAGGCGGCATAACCGACGCCGAGGATCGGCGAGCGCTGCGCGGCGTTCCAGCCCTGCTCCCACAGATAGGTCCGCCCGGTGAGGGTCGAATCCTTGCCGAAAAGGCCAAGCACGAAGTCCATGAGCCCGAGATTGAGTGCAACGAAGGCCACCACGACGATCAGGCCGGCGCCGACCAGGAAGATCACCCGGCGATAGCGCCGTGACAAAAGCTTGGTCATGGCAAGAAGCGCGATCAGCGCCAGGACCGCCGGTATCGAGGCCATCGAGGTGGCGGAATGCGAGACAACCAGCACATAGGCCGACAACAGCACGACGGGCACGGTCAGGATGAAGCTCTGCCGGCCACGCCGCAGGAAAGCAAGGAATACCACGGAGAAATAGATGCCAAGGGAGCCGACAAAGCCGATCTGGTTCTTGGAGGCAAAAGCGCCGACAAAATTGTAGGTGCCATCAAGCACGTCCTCGGAATAGCCGCCGACCTTGAGCGAATAGAGGAGGACGAAGAATATCCCGATCAGCGCGCCCAGCGTCAGGGTCCGCACGCTGACGGTGCGCGCAGCGACATAGGCACAGGCGATGTGGGAAAGGTACTGGATCGCCGTCCTGGCGGTGATGCCGGGTGCCTGCGACCAGAAGACGGAGAAGCAGACATAGGCCGCGAACAGCAGCGGCAGCCAGGCGCTGGACAGCTGCCGCAGGAAGCGCCGGTAGTCGACCAGAATGAGCGGAAGCCAGACGGCGTAATAGGCAAGGACCAGCACCTGGCCGAAAATGACGGAATAGGAGAACGCCCAGATCGAGACGGCAACGGCAAACGCGCCATAGACCGAGTTCTTCTCGGGATCGACCAGCAGGGACTTTGGAATCTTCATCTCAGAGTCCCGTCGACGCGCCCCAAGCCCGGCAGGCCGCAAGCCGGCCGGCATATCCGCGAACAGGGGCGTGCAATAAACCGCATCTCCATTGTGCAGTGCAATATAAACTATCGCACCGCATGCTCAATGGCAAATCCGGTCACCTTGTCTTACATCGGCGCGAACGGGGAGAGGTCAGCCGGCACACAGCACGCTCGCGCCGATCAGGCGAGGAGAACGCTACCACAGGGCTCCGCCGGTGACCTGTATGTTTTCCATGGTGATGCCTCTGGCGAGATCCGAGCACAGGAATACCGCCAGAGCGGCTATCTCCTGCGGCTGCAGCATGCGCTGCTGCGGGTTGCCCCTAGCAATCTCGGCCATTGCTTCTTCGGCCCTCCGCCCCTTGCCCTCGCGCTCGACGACTTGCGCCACATTGCGTCGCATCAGTTCGGTCTCGACCCATGTCGGGCTGATCATAACGCAGGTGACGCCGTGCGCGGCCCCTTCCAGGGCCACGCAGCGGGTGAGGCCGAGAAGTCCGGCCTTGGAAGCGCAATAGGCGGGGTTATCCTTCCAGCCGACGGAAGCGGCGGTCGAGCCGATGTTGACGATGCGCCCCCAGCCGCGCTCGATCATGCCGGGAAGCACGGCGCGGGTAGCGCGGAAGGCGCCGGTCAGGTTGGTGTCGACGATCTTGTCCCACAGCGCATCGGAATGGCCGCAGACCGGCTGCTCGGTGGTGGTGCCGGCGGCGTTGACCAGTATGTCGGCAGGGCCGATGGCGGCTTCGGCTTCGGCCACGAAACGGTTGGTGATCTCACTGTCGCGGACATCGAGATGAGCGGCCCGAACCCTGGTGCCATGGGCTGACAGGGCCGATCGCACGCGCTCAATTTCGTCGGCGCCCGGATAATAGGCGGCATCGGATCTGTCGGTGTCCGCAGGCGCGATATAGGAGCCGACGGCAACATTGGCGCCGGCTTGCGCCAAGGCCGTCGCAATGGCGAAACCCATGCCCGAAAACCCGCCGGTGACGATCGCGCCGCGGCCGGAAAGGTCTGTCATCGCGTGGTTCTCCGTTGGTTTGGGCAGGCAATCAGGTCCGGGAGTATTTGTCGACGCGGTTCGCGGCTTCACCCCCTCAAAGAGGCTTGCCCAGCCATTCGCGATAGAAGCCTTCAAGATCCGGTTCGAAATCGTGCACGATGGGATAGCCGGGTGCCGCCGCTTCGACCTCGTGCATGGTGCCGCACTCAGGGCAGATGAATTCGCGAATCTCCATCCATTGCGGATCGGGGATATCGCTGTTGGGGTAGATTTCGCGCAGCGATTCCTCGGTGTTGCGCACGATGATCGAAGCCTTCAGCTTCCAGTTCTTGCGATAGTCGCCGAAGGAATGGCCGCATTCGCAGCGTGTCACCCTCTCGTCGCCGCTCTGGCAGATGAAGAGATGATCCGAGACCGGCAACAGGATCGGATCCTTCCAGCCGACGCGGTCCTGCAGCACCGCGACATATTTGAAGAAGCGGTCGTCGTCCTTGTAGGCGCTCATGACGCGGCGCGTCTGCGGCCAGGGCAGCGTGCCCGCGACCAGATCGGCGATGACTTCCTTGCTGTACGAGGTCATGGCTTTGCTCCCGGCATGAAGATCGATTTGGCGTCGACGTTCCAGAAATCGCTGAATTCCCTGGTGAAGCGCGACGACAGCTTGATCGCGCTGGCATACATTTTCTTCACCTCCGGTGCGAAGTCGGCCTTTTCGACACGGCCGCGTTCGGTCGCGATCCACTCCGAGACCGGCCTTGCCTGCGCCAGCCGCCTGGCGCGCATCTCGGCGCGATGACGCTTGGTGGCCTCGAGATTGGCGACGGGATAGCCGTCCTCATCCTCATCCAGCATGATGCCGAAGATGCCCTCGGCCGCTTCCTTGGTCAGATAGCCGTTCTCGACATCCATCGCCGTCTTGATCGGGTCGCGCTCCAGCACGTCGCCATAACCGCCGCCACCATTGTAGGAATGGGTGAAGACGTCGCCGGTCTTGTGCGGGGCGGTGATATAGGGCCCCTCCATCGTCACGTGCTCGCCCTGCAGCCGGACTTCGAGTTCGGAGCGATGCGGGTTGGTGCCGGTGTGGTGCGCCAACGGCGCCCGTTTTTCGGCGAGTTCGAAGATGTTTGAATCGCGTACCGCGCGATGCTTCTGGCAGGTCGGCGCCGGATAGCCGCCACACATGCCGCCATTGTCGAACACACGGGAGGAATGCTCCGATGTGACCAGCCTGAGATGGTCGGTCTTGCTGACCAGCCATGTCGACAGGAAAGAGCAGCCGCCGCGATATTTGCCGGCGCCGCCGGAATTGGGAACGATCGAGCGGCCTATATAGACCATCGGCATGCTCTGTTCCCAAATCTCGATGTTTCCCATGTCGGATTCAGGGTTCCAGCCGACATAGGCCGTGTCCAGCCCATCCTTGATCGCCAGCGCGCCGGAACCGGCGGCAGCACATTCGAAATGCGCCATGCCGAACAGCTTGCCGTACTGGCTGGTGCCGCCCATCTCGATCATCGGGCTGTTGACCTGGCCGACGAAGGCCTCCTCGACAAAACCGCGGCCGATGAAGGAGCGCGACAAAAGCCGCTGGAACACGCCATAGGCAGGAAGCAGCAGGGCCCATGAGGTGGCGGTCGCAACCATCTCGTTGTCGGGGTTGGTCCAGGTGCCGTGCGGCAGTTTCAGTTCGGTCGCCATCCAGGCGCCGTCATTGACCAGGCCTTCGAAATTCATGTGCTGGGTGAGCGTCACGAACATGCCGCCATCCATTCCGGCCGGCGTGCAGTTCATCGAATGGTAACCCCAGGGCTGCGTGCCTTCGAAGTCCATGATGATCTTGCCGTCGGTGGTGATCTCCATCTCGATCGGTATGTTGTAGAGCCAGTCGGGATCGCCGAGCGGCTGGTAGCCCGGCTTGCCCTTGGTGACGTGGCCGTAGAAGGTGTGGCCGCGATAGATGCCGGGCACTGTCAGCTGGCGCGTGCGGGCGAGCTGCGCGCGGCGGCCTTCCTCGATGAACTCCTTCGACACCTGCATCCAGTAGTCGAGGCCGATCTCGTCGATCAGCGCCTTGACGCTTTCGCGCATGTCGATGCAAGAGGCGACCTTGGCCTTCTCGTCGAGCACCCAGTAGATCGGCATGCGCAAATTGCGCTCGCAACGGATGACATAGTCGCGGCGGATCTCGTCGTTCTCGCCGACCTTTTCGGCGCAGACGAAAAGACCCTCGGTGAAGCGCTCCTGCGCCAGTGCCACGTCGCCGCCGGGCGTGATGCCGCCAGCCTCGAGTTCGTGGCAGACCGCGCCGGCCCAGCCAACCAGCTTGCCCGAATGGAAGATCGGCACAACGTCCATCACGTCGGGCACCTGCACCGTGCCGATGAAGGCATCGTTGTTGGCGAAGATATCACCGTCGCGGATGCAAGGGTTCTCTTCGTAGCCGTTGCGGATCATCCATTTGATGAAGCGGCTCATCGTGTGCACATGCACCATGATGCCGTTGGAGAGCGCGATCGCATCGCCTTCCGGCGTGTAGATGGCGACGACCATTTCACCGACTTCACGCACGCCGGGCGAGGCGGAGATGCGACGGGCCATCTCGCGTGCCGAGACGCAGTAGGCGCGCAGCTTGGTGTGCAATGTTTCGAACTTCAGCGGGTCCTGGTTGCGCAGTTCGAGCTCGGTGATGCCGTCATAGCAGCCGGTCTCTTCCATGAGTCGTTCGGATTCGATCAGCCTTTCGCGGATGCGGAGCGCGGAGGCGGGTTTGTCCAGCATGGCGTTCGCCCTTCTCAAGCGTGGGTGTAGTGCAGCAGCGTCCATTCATCGACATGGACACGGTCTTGCGGGTGAACGACCAGCGTTGTCGCCGGGTGTTCGATGATGGCCGGGCCGATGACCTCGTGGCCGGGCCGCAGAAGGTCCATCTCGTAGAGATTGGCCTTGTGCCAACGTCCGCCAATATAGGCATCGCGAACGCCCTTGCGGGCGGACGCCGGATCCGACTTGCCTAGCGGGCGCTTGAGCAGCACCGGCTTGACCTTGTCGGCGGTGGCGATGAGGCCGAGCTCGGTGATGGAGAAACCGGCTTCGCCATAGCGCGAGACGCGATGGTTGACCTTGGCGTAGACCGCCTCGAACTCGTCGATGACCCTGCGCATGTCGTCGGCCGATTGGATGGCCGACAGCGGCGCCATCACCTCGACGTCCTCGAGCTGGCCGGTGTAGCGCATCATCAGGAACGGCACGGTCCTGATCTTGTCGCGCGCATGGCCGTCCTCGATCATCTCGTCGACCGCCGCCTTGGTGAGGTCGTCCCAGACATTGGTGACCTTCTTGCCGAAGGCGAGCAGTTCGTCATCGCTGGCGCGTGCGCCGATGTCGTGCTGCGTCGACACGGAATGTCGACGCATGAAATCGGCGGTGGTGCAGCCAAAGGCCGAGAAGGCGGCGGCAAACTGGAAGGTGATGATGTCCTTGAAGCCGATGCCCCTGGAGCAGCCGGCCAGATGCAGCGGACCTGAGCCGCCATAGGACAGCAGCGTGAATTCCGAGGGATGGATGCCTTGGCCGGAGATGACGCGGCGCAACGCATTGTTGGCGTCGGCCTCCAGCATGTCGATCATGCCTTCGGCAGCCTCCTCTACACCGACGCCAAGCAGGCGTGAGCACTTTTCCTCGAAGGCCGCCCTGGCCTTCTCGACCTGCAGCACGACCTTGCCGCCGAGGAAATAGTGCGGGTTGAGGCGGCCGAGTATGGCGTCGCAATCGGCGATGGTCGGCTCCGTGCCACCCTTGGCGAAGCAGATCGGGCCGGGATCAGAGCCGGCGCTTTCCGGCCCGAGCGAGACTTTCTTGGTCAGCGGGTCGACCTTCAGGATCATGCCGGCACCGGCGCCGATCGTATCGAGATGCAGCGTCGGGACGTTGAGCTTGAAGCGGTCCATCAGCGGCTCGTTCTCGATCCGGGTCTGGCCGCGGGTGATGACGCCCATGTCGAAGGAGGTGCCGCCCATATCCGAGCAGATCAGCGAATCGTTGCCGATCAGCTTGCCGACATAGGCAGCGCCGAGGATGCCGCCGATCGGGCCGGAGATCATGGTCTCGTGCAGGCGCGGGTGGTTGATGGAGGTCAGACCGCCGAAGGAGAGCAGCGTCTGCACGCCGTATTTGAAGCCGTATTTCTTCGCGACGTCCTCGATGCCCTTGAGTTGCTTGCGCCCGCGCGAGGTGGCATAGGCTTCGATCAGCACCGAGTTCAGCCGCGACTGCTCGCGGATGACCGGGCGCACCTCATGGCTGGTGTAGACGCGGATATCGGCACCGGCGGCAGCGACCTCCTCGCGGCAAATCTCGGCGATGCGCTTCTCGTGCACCGGATTGACGTGCGAGAAGATCGTCATGATGCAGATGCCCTCGACCTTGTCGGCGATGAGCTTCCTGGCGGCGGCAACGACCTCATGTTCGTAGAGCGGCAGGATGATGTCGCCGAACTGGTCGATGCGCTCGGTGACCCCATGGGTGCGGCGGCGCGGCACAAGCGGATCGGGGTGCTGGTGCGTCACCGCATGGAGGCGGTCGGCATAGGAATAGTCGGCCCAGGCCTGCAGGCCGCGGCCCATCAGGATCATGTCCTCGAGGCCCTTGGTGGTGATCAGGCCAAGCCGGCGGCCGGTGCGCGACAACAGCGTGTTGAGCATGCCGGTGCCGGAATAGAGCACCACGTTCACGCCTGAAAACAGCTGTTCCAGCGAGATGCCCCAGGCGTCGGCCGCATCCTCCGCCGAGGCGAGGAAACCCTCGGCCTCGTTCTTCGGCGTGGTCGCCGACTTGCCGATCTTGAAGTGGCCGTCCTGATCGACAAGGATGGTGTCGGTCATGGTGCCGCCGGCGTCGATGCCGATGACGATGGGGTTGGTAGTGATCTGGTCCACGGGTCGCCTTCCCTCTTCGAGAATGACCGCAGGCTAGATTCGATCGCGCGGATCGCGCCATATGCCTAAAGGCACAATGACGAGCGGGGGACTCGTCACCGACAAAGAGGCATGCGCATGGGCAATATCTGGGCGCCGCTCGCAAAGGCGATCGCCGCCACCGGCACGGACAAGCATGTCGACTGCCTGATCGATCTGATCGGCGCCGACATCGATCACGACCTTGTCACGGTGACGCGCTACTCGACGACCCAGACACCGGAATTCGTCAAGCACCGGCGCTTCTCCGACGAGATGGTCCAACGCTATCTCGCCAGCTACTACGTCTTCGACCCATTCTATGCCTCCTGGCGGCGCGAGCGCCGGTTGGGCATCATGCCGTTGAAGCGGCTTGCCGACGACGAAGCCAAGCGCGGCCAGTACATAGCCGGCTTCCTGACGCAGTCGGAGATCTGCGACGAGGTCGGCATCATGCTCGCCGATGGCGGCGACTGGTGCCTCGGCATCTTCCTCGACCGGTCGACCAGCGCGTTCAAGGAGAGCGAGATCGCCCTTCTGGATGAGCGGCTGCCGGTGTTCGAGGCGCTGCACGCGCTCGACATCAAGGCGCGCGGACGAGAGTTTCTTCGCACGTCGGCGCCAACCGGTCCGGGCGCCTCACCCCGGCAGGAGCCGACCATCCCGACGAGGCTGTGGCCGGAACTGTCGCTGCGCGAACGCGAGCTGGTGCAGCTCATCCTCGCCGGCCATCCGACGGCCAACATCGCCGAGCGCCTCGGCATCACCGTCGGCACCGTCAAGAACCACCGCCGGCGCATCTATGAAAAGCTCGACATCACCACCGAGCGGGAATTGTTCCTGCAGTTTTTCCAGCACCGGGCCGACCGGTAACTGGCCTCTAATGTCTGCGCCACGTGGCCTTTCAGTGCCGCCGAAACGATCCGATCACGCGCCTTGAAAATTCCACTTGCGGAACCGCGCCGTCCCGGCTTAGTCTCGGCTTTGCGCAGAAAATGAAATTTAATTCCATTTACCTGCCGAACCCCGCAAGCCAGTGTCTTGGCGAGAAAATCGCCTGACACAATCGACTGAGACAATATTTGATATATCATCTACCGAAACGGGACTAGCCTAAATGGTTCAGCAGACAGCGATCCAGCCATCGGCGCCCTGGTTGCGGCTCGACGTCGACGAGTCCGACTGGAACGCCGCCGAGGTGCCGAACCTGGTGCGCTGGTATCACCAGATGCTGCTCATCCGCCGTTTCGAGGAAAAGGTGCTCGACCTTGCCAATGCCGGGCTGGTGCATGGGCCCGCGCACGCCAGCATAGGACAGGAGGCGACGGCCGTCGGCGCCATGTCGATGCTTGGCACCGGCGACCGCATCAACGGTACGCATCGCGCGCACCATCAGGTGCTGGCCAAGCTCGTCAACGCGCAGACACCGGCTGGGTTCAACCCGCTGCATGACGCTTTCAGTGCGGACATGCAGGGGTCCGTGCTGGGCCTGATGGCGGAGATCATGGGGCTCAACGCAGGTTACTGCGGCGGCCGCGGCGGCTCGATGCATATGCGCGACGATGCTTCCGGCATTCCCGGCACCAGCGCCATCATCGGCGGCAACCTGCCACACGCGGCGGGCTATGCGCTGGCCGACAAGCTGCTTGGCACCGGCAACATTTCGGTCGCCTTCTTCGGCGACGGAACGATGATGGCCGGACCGGCCTATGAGGCGATGAACATCGCCGCGCTCTACCGGCTGCCGGTGATCTTCTTCGCCGAGAACAACTTTTATGCCGTCTCCACCCATGTCAACGAACAGACGCGCGAGACGCGGCTGGCGTCACGTGGTCCGATGCTGGGCTTTCGCGGCATCGAATGCGACGGCATGGATGTGGTGGCGGTCCATCACGCCATGCGCGAGGCGCGCCGGGCGATCGAGGAAGACGGCGGGCCGGTGCTGGTCGAGGCGCTCTGCTACCGCTTCCTGCACCAGAGCGGTGCACGGCCGGGCAGCGAGTTCGGCTATCGCACACGCGCCGAGGAGGACGTCTGGAAGGCGCGCGACCCGCTCACCACGATGGCCGCGCGGCTGAAGACGATGGGCATCCTCGATGCCTCCGACCTCGCTACACTCGACCAGCGCGTCATGGAGGTGGTCAACACCGCCGCCGACTCGCTGACCGAAATGAGCGGCAATGCGTTGCGCATTCCCGACCATCTGTGGCCAAGCCCTGATGAAGTCGACAACCAGATCCGCGGCGACCTTTCGGAACTCAGGAACGAACGCTTCCTGGAGATGGAGGACGTGCCGCCGGCCGGGACCAGGCCGGTCAAGTTCATGGTTGCCGCATCGGAAGTGATCGCGCGCGCCATGGAGCAGGACCCGCGCATCATCATCATGGGTGAGGATGTGCACCGGCTGCGCGGCGGCGTCTCGGGCGCCACCAAGGGCGCGCTGGAGCGCTGGCCGGAGCGCGTGCTGGCGATGCCGATCGCCGAGAACGGTTTCGTCGGCGTGGCGCTGGGCGCGGCCCTGTGCGGCCTGCGGCCGATCGTCGAGATCATGTTCGGCGACTTCTGCCTGGTCGCCGCCGACCAGCTTTTCAATGCGGTCAGCAAGGTGCGGCACATGTTCGGCGGCGGCTTCCCGGTGCCGATCGTGGTCAGGGTGCGCGTCTCGCCGCACACCGGCTACGGCTCGCAGCATTCGGGCGATCCGTCCGGCCTGTTCGCCCTCTATCCCGGTTGGCGCATCGCCGACGACGCCCTTCGACTATGTCGGCCTGATGAATTCGGCGCTGAAATGCGACGACCCGGTCGTCGTCATCGAGCATGTCGAACTGTTCCCGAGCGAGGGGCCCGTTCCAACCGATGACCGAGACTATTGCGTGCATCTCGGCAAGGCGAAAGTCGTCAGGCCAGGCAGTGCCTGCACCTTGCTCACCTCGGCCAGCATGGTGTCCGTTGCAAGGCAGGTGGCCGAGGAGACCGGCGTCGATGCCGAGATCATCGACCTGCGCAGCCTCGACCCGACCGGGCTCGACTGGCAACTGGTGGAAGCCTCCATCCGCAAGACCAACCGCGTCGCCGTCGTCGAGCAGGTACAGCGCGGGCTGTCGCTCGGCGGACGGCTGACACAGGAGATTCAGGACCGCGTGTTCGACTATCTCGACCACGAGGTGCTGCATGTGACGGGCAGCCTTTCGGCTCCCGTCGTATCGGCCCCGCTCAACCGGGCCGCACTGGGCGGCGCTGACAAGCTCAAGGCCGCTCTTCGATCCCTCACCGGCGTGAGCGGGTAGAGCTGATGCATTGCCACAAAGATCCGACAAGAAAATGGGAGAACTGACATGAACACCCTACCGAGAACCAAGACCAGGGCGACGATGCTGGCGGCCGTGCTTATGGCCACCAGCGCCTTCTGGGCGCCGTCGACCTTCGCTCAGGACGAGAAGCCGCTGGTCATCGCGCGCAACATCGACCTCAACTCGCTCGATCCGCACCGCGCCTTCTGCGACACCTGCCAGATCTACAATTCCAGCGTCTATGAATCCCTGCTGACGCTGGACAAGGACAACAAGCTGGTCCCACTCTTGGCTTCCAAGTGGGAAGGCAATGCCGACCAGACCAGCTTCACCTTCACGCTCGACCCGGCCGCCAAATTCTCGGACGGTTCGCCGGTCGAAGCCAAGGACGTGAAATGGTCGTGGGAGCGGCTGAAGAACCTCAAGGGCAGCGCTTCGTTCCTGATGGACAATGTCGCCTCGATCGAGACACCGGACGCACATACGGTCGTCGTCAAGATGGTCGCGCCGAGCTCGGAATTCCTCAATATCGCGGCGGCGCCCTATACGGCTGTCGTCAACAGCAAGGTTGCTACCGAGGCCGGCGCCAAGGCCGGTGCGGACGCCTCGACCACGGACAATGCCGAGGCCTGGTTCCTGGCGCATTCGGCCGGCAGCGCGCCGTTCGTGCTGAAATCCTATGAGCCGAACTCGGAAGTGCGCCTGGTGCGCAACGACAAGTACTGGCGCAAGGCGCCGGCGCTGAGCGAAGTCGTCATCCGCCAGACCAAGGACGCGGTGGCGCAGGCGCAGATGCTGCAGAGCGGCACCGCCGACATCGCCATGCAGATCGACCCGGATACCGCCAAGACGATGACGGGCAGCGACGTCAAGATCGAGACCGTGCCGTCCTACAACTTCATCTATGTCGCGCTGTCGCCCGGCGCCAAGGCCAACAAGGTGCCGTTGACGCCCGAGGTGCGCGAGGCGATCTCGCTTGCGCTTGACCGCCCGAGCATCCTCGACTTCACCATCGGCTCCGAAGGTCAGCTGATCAGTGCACCGATCCCGCTCGGCTTCCCCGGCGGTTCGGGCTTCGAGGCACAGCCCTATGATCTGGACAAGGCAAAGGAACTGCTGGCCAAGGCCGGCCATGCCGACGGCTTCGAGATGGAAGCGGCGTTCCCGGGCATGAACGTCTATGGCGTCGACCTGTCGCTCCTGATGCAAAAGATCCAGCAGGACCTGGCCAAGGTCAACATCAAGCTCGATCTGCAGCCGATCCCCTTCGCCAACTGGCGCGAACGCATCAATGGCGACGGCATCCCGATGACCGCGGTGTTCTACGCGCCGGACTATTACGGCACCTCGCAGTACATCGAGTATTTCGCCATGACCAAGGGTAGCCCGTGGGCGCGGCGCGCCGGCGCGGAACGCGAGCCTTCGGTGCTCAACCCGAAGGAGTCCGAGCTCTACAAGGCGGCGCTCGCCGCGAGCGGCGACGAGGCCGCCAAGCTCTGGCATCAAGCCGGCGAGGAGATGATCAAGGACAGGGTCATCCTGCCGCTGGTCAGCCCGAACCTGATCCTGGCCTACAAGTCCGACGTCAAGGGCGTGCGCTACAGCGCCTGCTGCAACCTGCCGCTGGCCGAACTCAGCCACTGAACGAAAAGATGACGGGGAGGCGCAAGGCCGCCTCCCCGTTTCTCCCTCTGGAAGATCGGAAATCCTGTTCTTCCAGCACATAGAATTAATATATGATATATCAATGAGCGGAGACAAACCATGCCTTCCCTGATCAACTCCAAGGACCAGATGCTGCGCGAGCGCGCGGCGTCGGTCATTCCGGGCGGCATGTGGGGGCACATGTCCACGCGCTATCTCGGCTCCGCCTATCCGCAATTCTTCGAGCGCGCCGACGGCTGCAGGGTCTGGGATGTCGACGGGCGCCAATACATCGACCTGATGTGCAGCTGGGGTCCCAACATCCTCGGCCATCACCATCGCGCGGTCAAGGAAGCGGCGGCGCGGCAGCGCAGCCTGGGTGACGCCATGAACGGCCCGGGCGAAGTGCTGGTCGAACTCGCCGAACTGCTGGTCAAGACTGTGGCGCATGCCGACTGGGCGATGCTGCAGAAGAACGGCACCGACGCCACCACGGCCTGCGTGACCATAGCGCGAGCGGGCACCGGCCGGCGCAAGGTACTGGTGGCGCGCGGCTCCTATCACGGCGCGGTGCCATGGTGCACGCCCTCGCTCGCCGGCGTCACCGCCGAGGATCGCGCCCATCTGATCCATTTCGACTACAATGACGTTGCCAGCCTGGAAGCCGCCGTCGAGCAGGCCGGCAATGATCTAGCCGCCGTCGTCGTCACCGCCTTCCGGCACGACATCGCCCGCGACCAGGAACTGCCGACCGCCGCCTTTGCCAAGCGCGCACGCGAACTCACCTCTGCCGCCGACGCGGCGCTGATCGTCGATGATGTCAGGGCCGGGTTCCGCATCGATCTCGCCGGCAGCTGGGAGCCCCTCGGCGTGCGGCCGGACCTTTCCGCCTTCTCGAAGGCTATCGCCAATGGCTATCCGCTGGCCGCCATCACCGGCACGGACCGGTTCCGCGAGGCCGCGACGAAAGTCTATGTGACGGGCTCGTTCTGGTATGGCGCGGTCGCCATGGCCGCCGCGATCGCCACCATCAAGACGCTACGCGACACCAATGCGATCGCCAGCATGAATGCCGCCGGCGAGAGGTTGCGCTCCGGCCTCGACGCGGCCGCCAGGAAGCATGGCCTTTCGCTTCGCCAGACCGGGCCAGTGTCGATGCCGATGGTGCTGTTCGACGGCGATGCCGAATTCAGGAAGGCCGATGCCTTCTGTTCGGCCGCCTTGCGCGAAGGCGCCTATTTCCATCCCCGGCACAACATGTTCCTGAGCGCCGCGCACACCGCCGGGGACGTCGACCTTGCGCTTCAGGCCGCCGATGCCGGCATGGCCGCGGCTGCGCAGGTGGCGTGAGCCGGCGCCGATGCGTTTGGGGAGAAAGGATCGCTCAGCCGGCCGCCGAGACCAGGCGGCCGTTCTGCGCGGCGCGGCGCAGTTCCTCCGGCGTGACCGAACCGTCGTTCAGCCTTTCCAGAACCTTGACCAGCAGCCGGCCGCCTTCGATCATGTCTTGCTGGATGCCCTTGCGCACACCGTTCTCGTCGCGCGCGCGCAGCGCGTCGAGTATGTCGAGATGACGATGGCGGCCGTCATAGGTCGGCCTGGCGTTCGGGTACTGGTAATTGACCAGCGGGCCGTTGCGCAGCCAGATGCCCTCGATGATGGCGAGCAGCTCCGGCATGCCCGCCGCCTGGTAGATCGAGTGGTGGAATTCCCAGTTGTCGCGGACGGCCTCGAACCAGCGGCCATTGTCCTCGTCGTCGATCAGCCTCTCATGCACCGCCGTCAGACGGTCGATCTCGCGCGGTTCGATGCGCATCGTCGCCGCGGCACCGGCCATGCCTTCAAGATGCAGGCGAATGCTGCGCAGTTCCAGATATTGGGCGAGCGACAGCTGGGCGACGGTGATCGACCGGCCCGCCTCCATCTCCAGGCCCTTTTCACGGACCAGTTGCATCAACGCCTCGCGCACCGGCGTTTCGGAAACCTGAAGACTGGCGGCGAGGTCGCGGATCTTGAAGCGATGGCCGGGCCAGAAACGGCCTTCCATCATGGCGCGGCGCAGCTCTTCGTAGACGCGTGTCGTCAGATTGTCGCGCGCGATCGGCGCGATGGAAGCAGTCACATCCAGTCTCCGTCCTTGCAGGGGCGCAGGCGTCGCCTGAGTCGAGCGGGCCGTGTATATGATATCACAAGTCGCCTGACCATCGACGTCGGACACGCAAAAATGAGACGAAGCGCATGACCGCGTTGATGCCTTCCCTGTTGTTCGGCGCCATTGCCGACGATCTGACCGGCGGCACCGAACTGGCGTCGATGCTGGTGGCCAGGGGCATTCCGACCGGCTGTACGGTCGGGCTCGAAGCGGCGATCCCGTCGGGGAATCTTGCCCATGTGATCCTGCTGAAAACGCGCGTCATCGCCGCCGGCGACGCGGTGAGCCAGGTGCTCGAGGCCGCCGACCGGCTGGCCGAAGCGGGCGCGCGGCAGATCTTCTTCAAATATTGCGCCACCTTCGATTCCACGCCCGCCGGCAATATCGGCCCCTGCGCGGAAGCGCTGCTCGAACGGCTGGGCGGCGGCGCGACGCTGTTCACGCCGGCGTTGTGTGAAACCGGCCGCACGGTCTACCAGGGGCATATGTTCGGCGGTGCGCAATTGCTGGCCGAATCGCCCAAGCGCTTCGATCCGCTGACGCCGATGACCGATTCCAACCTGGTCCGTGTGCTGCAGGCGCAAAGCAAGGGCAAGGCAGGGCTGGTGCCCTGGCTCACCATCGATGCCGGCCCGGAAGCCATCCGCGACGCCGTGCGGGAGAAACGCGCGCGCGGCGAGACGCTGCTGGTCACCGACACGCTCCGCGAGCGCGACCTGGCGGCGATCGCGCAAGCCGCCTTCGACCTGCCGCTGATGACCGGCAATTCCTCGGTCGTGGCGCATCTGCCACCGGCCTGGATGGCACACGGGCTGCTGAACCGAGACGATCTCGTTGCGGCCAGCCTGCCGGCAGTCGATGGCCCGGCAGCGGTACTGGCCGGCAGTGTCGCCGATCGCACCATCGAACAGCTCGAACGCTTCGCGCAAAACAATCCGGTGTTGACGATCGATCTCGCCGAGGCCTTTGGCGGCAAGGACGTTGTCGCGGAAGCGCACGCCTTTGCGGGGCGGTATCTGCCCGGCGCGATGATCGCGATTGCCACAACCGCACCGCAAGCGACGGTCGAGACGTTGCAGCAGGCACATGGCCGTGACGTGGTGGCGGCGCGGGCGGAAGAGATACTGGCCGGGATTGCGCAAATCCTGGTTCGCGATTTCGGCGTGCGGCGCCTGGTCGTTGCCGGCGGCGAGACAGCCGGCTCGGTGGTCAAGGCGCTCGGCATCAGCCGGATCGCCATGGGTGCCTATGAGGGCCCCGGCCTGTCGCGCGCCATCGCCCACCTGCCCGGCATGCCCGACGATCCGCTGGCGCTGATGCTGAAATCCGGAAAGCTTGGCGGCCCCGACATTTTCGCCGATGTGTTGCAGGACATGACGCGGGCCACCACCATCGCGCCCGCGATCGACACATGGCCACCGGCAAAGCCAACCATCGAGCCAAGGACTGGAAAGACTTCGTGATGAATACCGAAACCGCACGCGCCAAACTGATCGCCGCGACCGAGACGCTGGACGCCAGCGGGATGAATGTCGGCACCACGGGCAATATCAGCGTGCGCACGGCAGGCGGCATGCTGATCACGCCGACGGGAATTGCCACGAGCGCGCTGCGGCCGGAGCAGATGGTGGCGATGCGGCTCGATGGATCCTGGGATGGCGCCTTCAAGCCGTCGAGCGAATGGGAGATGCATGCCGAGATCTACAAGGCTTTCCCGGAGGCCGGCGCCGTGGTGCACGCCCATCCCGACCATTGCGTGGCGCTGTCCTGCCTGCGCGAAGGACTGCCGCTGTTCCACTACATGGTGGCGGGTTTCGGCGGCGACGATGTGCGCTGTTCGGACTATGCGCTGTTTGCGTCAAGCGAACTGGCCAAGGTGGCTGTTGTTGCACTCAAGGACCGCAATGCCTGCCTGCTCGCCAATCACGGCATGATCGCCTTCGCCGGCGATCTCGACACGGCGCTGATCCGCACCATCAAGCTCGAAACCCTGGCGCGGCAATATCTTCTGGCGCGAAGCGCCGGCGCGCCCGTGCTGATCGAGGGCGGCGAGCTTGCTGCCATTCGTGGGCGCTACAAGACCTACGGCCAGCAGAAGTAATCGGTCTGGTCAGTCTCTTCGGCTCAACGCAATTCCGGACGGAAAACCGTTTCACACTTTTCCTGGAATTGCTCAGTCGACCTGCAGGTGCGAGACGAATTTGCTGTTGAGATAGCTCTCCAGCGCGTCGGCACCGCCTTCGGTGCCGTTGCCGGAATCGTTGATGCCGCCGAACGGCACCTCAGGCAGCGCCAGGCCATAATGGTTGATCGACACCATGCCGCTGGCAATGCCCGACGACATCTTCGCGGCACTCGCCGCCGAGCGGGTGAAGCCATAGGCGGCGAGCCCATAATTCAGCCGGTTGGCTTCGGCCAGAGCCTCGTCCAGCCCGCTCACCGGCGTCATCAGCGCCAGCGGGCCGAACGGTTCCTCGTTCATGGCGCGGGCGTCGGTGCCGACGCCAGACAGGATGGTCGGCTCGAAGAAATAGCCGGAATTGCCGATGCGCTTGCCGCCCGTGACGAGCTCGGCGCCTTTCTGCACGGCGTCGTGGACCAGCTCTTCCATCGCCTGGACGCGGCGAGGATTGGCGAGCGGGCCCATGGTCGTGCCTTCGGCGAAGCCGTCGCCGACCTTGATCCGGCTTGTCGCCTCGGCGAAGCGGCCGACGAAATCATCATAGACGGCGTGATCGACGAGGAAGCGTGTCGGCGCGACGCAGATCTGGCCGGCATTGCGGAATTTCGACGCCACCATCGCGCGGGCGGCGCGGTCGAGATCAGCGTCGGGCAAGACGATGACCGGCGCGTGGCCGCCCAATTCCATCGTCGCGCGTTTCATATGCAGGCCGGCGAGCGACGCCAGTTGCTTGCCGACAGGCGTCGAACCGGTGAAGGAGATCTTGCGGATCACCGGATGAGGGATGAGATAGGCGGAGATTTCCGACGGCGTGCCGTAGACGAGGTTCAAGACACCATCGGGCAGGCCGGCATCGACAAAGGCGCGCACCAGTTCGGCGGGCGAAGCCGGCGTTTCTTCCGGTCCCTTGATGACGATCGAGCAACCGGCGGCAAGAGCGGCGGACAGTTTGCGCACCGCCTGGTTGAGCGGGAAATTCCACGGCGTGAAAGCGGCCACCGGGCCGACCGGCTCCTTGACCACCGACTGGCTGACGCCCTCTAGGCGTGCCGGCACGATGCGGCCATAGGCGCGGCGCGCTTCCTCGGCGAACCAGTCGATGATGTCGGCGGCAGCGAACGCTTCCATGCGCGATTCGGCAAGCGGCTTGCCCTGCTCCAGCGTCATCAGCGTGGCGACGTGTTCGTTGCGCTCACGCAGGATGTTGGCGGCCTTGCGCATCAGCTTGGAGCGGTCGAAGGGCGAGACGCGCCGCCAGGCGTCGAACCCCTTCGCGGCGGCGGCGAGCGCTTCATCCAGATCGTCGATGCCTGCATGGGCGAGCGAACCAAGCTCGGCCTCCGTCGCCGGATTGATCACGGGCATTGTGCGACCGTCGCGAGCCGGGCGCCACGAGCCGTCTATGTGGAGATGGATGTCAGGATACATGGCAGGCTCCGTGAAAGGTCAGGCGGGAACAGGTTCGGCGGCGGGCGTGTAGATGCCGATGGCACCGGAGCCGGCCAGTCGGTCGATGGTCTCGGGGCTGTAGCCGAGGATATCGGTCAGCACAGTGGCTGTGTTCTGGCCGAGCATCGGCGGTGCCGTGAAGTCGGCGGTCAGTTGGGCAGCCAGCCCCTGCGCCGGGCGCACCATGGCGACGGAACCCAGATGCGGATGCGGCAAGGTGTGGACGAGGCCGCGCTCGCGGACATTGGGGCTGTCGAAAACCTCTGGTATCGACTTCACCGTGCCGGCCGGCACACTGGCCGCGGCACAGGCCGCCATCCAATGGTCGCGCGGCTTGGTCCTGAAGACCCTCGCCAATTCGGGGATCAGCGCTTCGCGATTGGTGGCACGCGCCCCCGCCTTGATGAAGCGCTGGTCCTTTGCCAGGTGTGGCAAGCCGACGACCTTCTCGCACAGTGCGGCGAATTGCTTGTCATTGCCGACCGCCAACGCAAAGCCGCCATCGGAGGCGTCGAATATCTGGTAAGGCACAACAGTCGGATGCGCGTTGCCGTAGCGGGCGACCTCGCGGCCGGTGTTGAGGTAGCCGCTGCCGACATTGATGAGCAGGCTGAGCGCACAGTCGATCAGCGACAGGTCGAGGAACTGACCCGTGCCCGTGGTGGTGCGTTCGTAAAGGGCGGCCAGGATCGACTGCGTCGCGACCATGCCGCAGACGACGTCGGTGATGGCGACGCCGACGCGCATCGGCTCGCCGTCGCTGTCGCCGGTGATGGCCATCAGGCCGCTTTCGGCCTGCATGACGAAATCATAGCCGGGCCGGCCGGCGTCGGGCCCGGTCTGGCCATAGCCGGAGATCGAGCAGTAGATCAGGCGCGGATTGGAAGCGCTGAGTTCCTGGAAGCCGACGCCAAGACGGTCCGCCGTACCGGAGCGGAAATTCTCTACGACGATGTCGGCCTTGGCCGCCAGTTCGCGTACGATCGCCAGCCCTTCAGGGCTTTTCATGTCGAGCGCGATGCTCTGTTTGCCGCGATTGGCGCAGAGATAGTAGGTCGAGACGCCCTTGTAGCTCGGCACCGACCAGGCGCGAGTGTCGTCGCCGCCATCGATGTTCTCGATCTTCCAGACCTCGGCGCCGAGATCGGCAAGGCTCATCGTTGCCCATGGACCGGCAAGCACGCGCGAGAGGTCGAGCACCTTGATGCCTTCGAGCGGCAGGCGCGGACGGCTTGCCTGGCCGGCATCCTTGAAGTGGTCTTCAGTCACGATCAAAATCCTTTGCGGCGGCGGCTGGCCTTGCGGCCCGTCAGACAGCCTTGAAGGCGTTGACGGGTTCCGGAAAATGGCAGGCGACGCGGTGCTTTTCGCCTGATGGTCCGAGCGGCGGTTCGACGGACGCGCAAATCGCCTGCGCCTTGAAGCAGCGTGTGCGGAAGCGGCATCCCGACGGCGGATTGAGCGGGCTCGGCACGTCGCCCGACAGCACGATCCGCTCGCGCTTGCGCTCCTTCTCGGGATTGGCGAGCGGCACGGCCGACAGAAGTGCCTGTGTGTAGGGATGCAATGCTCTTGAATAGAGCTCGGCCGCCGGCGCGATCTCGACGATCTTGCCGAGATACATCACGGCGACATGATGCGAGATATGGCGCACGACCGAAAGATCGTGGGCGATGAACAGATAGGAGGTGCCGAAGGATTGCTGGATGTCCTTCAGCAAATTGAGCACGCCGGCCTGCACCGAAACATCGAGCGCCGAGACAGGCTCGTCAAGGATCACAACCTGCGGGTTGAGCGCGAGCGCGCGGGCGATGACGACACGCTGGCGCTGGCCGCCGGAGAGCTCATGCGGATAGCGCCGGCCGTGCTCGGGATTGAGCCGCACCAGTTCGAGCAGTTCGGCGACGCGCGCGCGACGGTCGGCCTTCGACATGTCGCTCATGCGCAGCGGCTCGGCGATGTTGTCGGCGATGCGCATGCGCGGATGCAGTGAACCGTACGGATCCTGGAAGACGAGTTGGATGTAGCGCCGCATCAGGCGCATGTCCTCATGGTTCAGCGCCAGAAGGTTCTGGCCGCGGAACCAGCTTTCGCCGCTGGTCGGCTCGATCAGCCGCATCAGGCAGCGCCCGAGCGTCGACTTGCCGCAACCGGATTCGCCGACGAGGCCCAGCGTTTCGCCGGGGGCTACGTCGAAGGAGACATCGGCGACCGCCCGCACATGGGCAATTGCGCGGTCGAAGACGAGGCCGCCGCGAACCGGGAAGTCCTTGACCAGATGGCGAACCGACAGCGCAGGCGCTGTGTGCAATGCCGCGTCGGTCTTGTGTTCGGCCACTGCGCTCATGGGGTCACGCTTCCAGTCTCCAGGCCTGCCGCCGCCGACGAGACGCCGTGGAAGGGCGGCAAGGTCGTCGCGAAATGGCAGGCCGAGAAGCGGCCGCCAATATCGTGCAGCGGCGGATCCTCGATCCGGCAGCGCGCCTCGGCATGGATGCATCGCGGATGGAAGGCGCAGCCGCCCGGCAGACGGCCGAGCGCCGGCGGTGAGCCATCGATCGAAAACAGCCGCTCGCGGCTTTCCTCCAGATTGGGGATCGAGGCGATGAGGCCGCGCGTGTAGGGGTGGCGCGGATCGGCGAACAGGTCCGACACATCAGCCTGCTCGACGACACGGCCGGAATAGACCACCGCGACCCGGTCGGCATGGCCGGCGACGACGCCAAGATCATGAGTGATCAGCACCAGGCCAAGGCCGAGCCGCTCCTGCAGCGAACGCAGTACCGTTAGGATCTGCGCCTGAACGGTCACGTCGAGCGCCGTGGTCGGCTCGTCGGCGATCAACAGATCAGGATCGTTGGCCACGGCCATGGCGATGACCGCGCGCTGGCGCATGCCGCCGGAGAATTCATGCGGATACTGGTTGACCCGGCGCTCCGGCTGCGGGATCGCTACAAGATTAAGCAATTCGACCGCGCGCGCCATGGCCTGCTTGCGGGTCAGGCGCTGATGCAGCCTGACCGCCTCGGCGATCTGGGCGCCAACCGTCATAACCGGATTGAGCGACGAAAGCGGATCCTGGAAGATCATGGCGATGCGCGCGCCCCTGATCTTGCGCATTTCGCGCGCCGGCTTGCCGACCAGTTCTTCTCCCTTGAAACGGACAGAGCCGGTCACGACCGCGTTCTTCGAGGTCAGGCCGAGAGCGGCAAGCATGCCGACCGATTTGCCCGAGCCGGACTCGCCGACAATGCCGACCACCTCGCCCTTGGCGACGTCGAGGTCGATGCCGCGCACGGCCTCGAACTGGTTGCCCGCCTTGCGGAACCCGACGCGCAGGCCGCGAATGGACAGCAGCGGCTCGCGCTCACCCTTGCCGGCCGCGCCGGAACGCGCTGAAGATAGCTGTGCGCTCATCGTCTAGTCCGACCTTGGATCGAGAATGTCGCGCAGGCCGTCGCCGATGAAGTTGAAGCCGAGCACGATGGTGAGGATGGCGGCCCCGGGGCCGAAGGCGATCCACCACTGGTAGAAATGGACGGCGCCGTCGGAGATCATCGAGCCCCATTCGGGCGTCGGTGGAGTGGCGCCGAGGCCGATGAAGCTGAGCGATGCGGCAAGCAGCACGACCTGGCCGAGGTCCATGGTCGCGCTGATCAGCACCGGCGTCCAGCAGAGCGGCAATATGTGCTTGAACAGGACGCGGCTTGGCCTGGCACCTGCGGCGATCGCCGCCTCGACATGCTCGCGCTCCTTCACTTCCAGCACCTGCGCACGCATCAGGCGGGCGTAGACCGGCCACCAGACCAGCACCATGGCGATGGCCGCATTGCCGAGGCCCGGTCCGAGCGAGGCCGCGACGGCCATGGCGAGCAGCATCGGCGGGAAGGACAGAGTGACGTCGACCAGCCGCATGATCGCCGCGCCCGTCAGGCCGCCGACGAAGCCGGAAATGGCGCCCAGCAGCGAGCCGATGACCACGGCGGAGACGACGACCAGAACCGCGATCGGCAGCGAATGCGCCGCCCCGTGCAAGGTGCGGGCCAGCACGTCGCGGCCAAGCGCATCGGTGCCCAGCCAGTGCGCCCAGCTCGGCGGCTGCAGGCGGCGCGCGACCATTTCGAGTGGATCGAACCGCACCACCAGATTGGCGAACACGGTCATGAACAGCCAGAACAGGATGACGACCGTGCCGATGACCAGCGGCGCGGTCAGCCATTCGGGAATGCCGGCGGAGCGTGATTTGGTGACGACGGCCGACATCAGCTCAACCTCACCCGCGGATTGGCCACGACATAGAGGATGTCGGTGATGAGGTTGGTGACCAGGAAGGCGAGGCCGCCGACAATGGTGACGCCGATGATCGCCGGAAAATCCAGCGCACGCGCCGCCTCCACGGCATAGGAGCCCATGCCGGGCCAGGAAAAGATGGTCTCGGTCAGCACCGCGCCGGTGATCAGATAGGCGAAGGAATAGCCGATGACGGTCAAGGTCGGCACCATGGTGTTGCGCAGCGCATGCACGATGACGACACGGAATTCGCTCGCGCCCTTGGCGCGTGCGGTGAGCACAAATTCGCGACTCATCACATCGAGCATGTTGGCGCGCACCAGCCGCGAGATGGTCCCAGACACCGTCCAGCCCAGCACGAAAGCGGGCAACAGCAGATGCCACACAGCGTCCTTGAAGACGGTGAGGTCTCCGGCCAGCAGCGAATCGATGGTCAGGAATCCGGTGATGCCAGGCGGCAGCGGCAGCCGAGCATCGAGCCGGCCAGGCCCCGGCAGCCAGTTGAGCATGACCGAGAAGATGAACAGCAGGCCAAGGCCCGACCAGAACACCGGCAGCGACGAGCCGAACAGAGCGAACAGCCGCGCGCCATGGTCGATCAGGCTGTTACGGAAATAGGCGGCCAGCACGCCAAGCACGATGCCGAGCGTGGTGCCGAAGATCATGGCGGCGAAGACCAGTTCCAGTGTTGCCGGCAGGCGGTAGAGAATATCAGTGCCGACATTGCGCTTGGTGATGAAGGATGTGCCGAGGTCGCCGCTCATCAAATTGCCGAGATATATCATATAGCGCTCAGGCAGAGGACGATCCAAACCCCAGCGCGCCTTGGCGGCGGCGACCACTTCGGGATTGCTCATCTGCTGTTCGGCGACGATTGCGGTCAGCGGATCGCCCTTCGTCACCGTGGTGATCAGAAAAGCGATGGTGACGATGCCAAGCACCAGGAACGGCATCGCGATAAGCCGGCGCAAAATATAGCGGGACACGTGGCTACCTTCACAAGGACGGGCTTCGTAAGATGGCACAAGGCGCTGGAAGATGCCATCGAGGGGGCATATTGACAGGCTGCAAAAGCCGCTGTCAATATAAATGGAATTTAATTTCATTTTTGACTACACTAGCCGGCGAGACCGGCCCGACAGGTGGGCACTCCGCCAGAAAGACCGCCAGCGTGCGCAAGCGAGCGACCCGGGACGAGACGGATGTTGACGGCGAAGGCGCGCAGCTTTCGACGTCGCTGGTTCGCGGGCTCGGCATCCTGCGCGCCTTCCGGCCAGGCGACGCCTCGCTTGGCAACCAGGACATCATCGCGCGCACCGGGCTGCCCAAGGCCACGGTTTCGCGCATCACCTACACGCTCAGCGCACTCGGCTACCTGCTCTATGACAAGGAGCTCGGCCGTTACAGCCTGGGACCAGCGACCGTGGCGCTCGGCTATTCGGCGCTGAGCTCCAGCGCCGTCGTCCACATCGCAAGGCCGCTGATGCAGCCGCTGGCCGACTTGACCGGTGCGGCGGTGGCGATCGGCACGCGCGACAGCCTCAACATGGTCTATCTCGCCAATTGCCGGTCGGAGAGCCTGGTCACGCTGCGGCTCAATCCGGGCTCCTATTTGCCGATCTGGAAGACCTCGATGGGGCTGGCCTATGCGGCGGGACTTCTGCCCGAGGAGCGGACCAGCCTGGTACGGGCGCTGCAAGAGGCCGAGCCCGACAAGGCAGCGATGATCGCCACGGCAATCGAGGAGGCGATCGCCCAGTACGCTCAGCTTGGCTACGTGACCTCGTTCGGCGCCTGGCACAGCTACATCCACGCGGTCGGCGTGCCGTTCCGTCCGCGAGACGGTTCGCCGCTGGTCGCCATCACTTGCGGAGGTATCGGCGAGATCATCACCGAGCAACGCGCACATGCCGAAATCGGACCGGCGCTGGTGGCGATGGTGGAAGCGCTGCGCCGAGAGCTTGAGGGAACTTCAGCCTGATCCGCATTGGCCCAGAGAATGGGGGCTCCATGCCGGCTTGAACTTGCCTGGCCGTGACATCACGGTCGCCGCGGCCGATCAAGCCAGTTGCGGACAAGGGAGAAGCAAATGAACTTCGCGGGACGCTTCAACGGTCGCACGGCTGTCATCACCGGCGGTGCCTCGGGCATCGGCCTGGCGGTCGCGCAAAGGATCGTCGCGGAAGGTGGACGCGCCAGCGTCTGGGACCGCGATCCGGCCCAGATCGAACAGGCAAGGACCATCATCCCTGGCCTGCATGGTGTTACCGTTGACGTCGCCGATGCCACCGGCGTTGAAAGCGCCGCCGCACGGACCATCGAGGCCCTTGGCGGCGTCGACATCCTGGTCACCAGCGCGGCCATCACCGGGCCGAACATGACGACCTGGGCCTATTCGGCCGAGGATTGGCAGAGGGTCATCGACATCAACATCAATGGCGTCTTCTACTGCAACAAGGCGCTGGTGCCGCACATGCTCGAGCGCAATTATGGCCGCATCGTCAACATAGCCTCGATCGCCGGCAAGGAAGGCAATCCCAATGCCTCCGCCTACAGCACTTCAAAGGCGGCGGTGATCGGCCTGACCAAGTCGCTCGGCAAGGAACTGGCCAAGACCAAGGTGACGGTGAATTGCGTGACGCCGGCGGCCGTGCGCACCGCGATCTTCAAGCAGATGAGCCAGGAGCATATCGACTTCATGCTGTCGAAGATACCGATGGCGCGCTTCGGCGAGGTCGAGGAGGTGGCGGCACTGATCTGCTGGATCGCCTCGGAGGAGTGCTCGTTCACGACGGCCGCCGTGTTTGACGTTTCCGGCGGCCGCGCCACCTATTGAGCCTGATCGAAACATCCCGGCCCTGGCCGTTGCGACTACAATTCCGCGTGACGAGGCAACGATCGGAACCGGACAGGCGTATAGTAGCTGAGGACTGGACGGGGCGGTGACACAACAGGGTTTGCGGGAAGCCATGACACGACGAGACAGCCCGGCAAGGGCGATTAGCCATTGCCGCCATACCGGCACCATGCGATCGACGGAAGCATCGACGACCAGGCTGGAGCTTGCATCGTTTGCCTGACGCAAATCCTGCCGCGTTGTCCGATGACGAGCTTCTGGACCGCTACCAGCGCGCCGCCTTCGGCTATTTCCTTGAGAATGTGAATTCCGACAACGGTCTGGTCGCCGATACGTCGCGGCCGAACTCGCCGGCCAGCATCGCCGTCGTCGGTTTCGCCCTGTCCTGTTATCCGATCGGCGTCGAGCGCGGCTGGATGTCGCGCATGGCGGCTGTGGAGCTGACGCTTGCGGCGCTGCGTTTCTTCTCGGTCAGCCCGCAAGGCGGCGGTGACGACGTCACCGGCCACAAGGGTTTCTACTACCATTTTCTCGATATGCGGACCGGGCTGCGCGTCTGGCGCTGCGAACTGTCGATGGTGGACACCGCTCTGCTGATGGCCGGTATCCTGGTGGCCGGCGCCTATTTCTCCGGCGAGAATGAACAGGAAGCCGAAATCCGGCACCTGGCCGAAACGCTCTACCGGCGCGTCGACTGGCGCTGGGCGCAAGGCAGCAGTCCGACCTTGCGGCAGGGCTGGAAGCCGAAGAGCGGCTTTCTGCATTATGGCTGGGAGGGCTATAACGAGGCGACCATCCTCTATGTGCTGTCGATGGCCTCGCCGGACAACCCAACCTCCGACGACAGCTACGAGGCCTGGACGGCGACCTACCAGTGGGAGAACATCTACGGCCATGACGTGCTCTATGGCGGACCGTTGTTCATGCACCAGTTCTCGCACGCCTGGATCGATTTCGCCGGCATCCGCGACGCCTTCATGCGCGAGAAGAACTCCGACTATTTCGAAAACAGCCGCCGCGCGACCTACCTCCACCGCGACTATGCCCGCCACAACCCCTATGGTTTCGACGGCTACGGCGAGAACCTTTGGGGCCTCTCGGCCGGAGACGGGCCCGGCGGTTTTCGCGCCAGCGTCGAGCGACGGAGGCACCGGTTTTCCGGCTATGCGGCGCGCGGCGCTCCCTTCGGGCCGGATGATGGCACGATCGCGCCCTGGTCCTATCCGGCATCGCTGCCCTTCGCGCCGGACATCTGCATGGCAGCGATGCGCCATCTCGGTGAGCACTATCCCGAGGTGATCGAGAACTTCCGGCTGCCGAGCGGATTCAATCCGACCTTGGCCAACCGGCGAAAATTCGGCCGCAACGGCTGGGTATCGGAAGGCCATTACGGGCTGGACCAGGGCATCGTGGTGATGATGATCGAGAACCACCGCTCGCGCCTGATCTGGGAGCTGATGCGGTCCAATCCGTACATTCGCCGCGGTTTGGGAAAAGCAGGCTTCACCGGCGGCTGGCTGTCGCAGCCGGCGGGGCCGTCCGCGGAGGGGCGCGATGCCGCGTGAACGGACAAAGGCCGCCAGCTTCCCAGTCGACCGCAACGACGTCGAACTGATCCGGGGCGCGCATCCGCCGCATTGGAAGAACCCTCTCCCCGGCGGTCCCTACAATCTCGTCGTCATCGGCGCCGGGCCGGCGGGGCTGACCGCGGCGCGTGATGCGGCAAGCCTCGGCGCGAAAGTCGCGCTGATCGAGCGCGGGCTGATCGGCGGTGCGTGCGTCAATGTCGGCGGCATCCCGTCAAAGTCGATCATCCGCACGGCCAGGCTCTATGCCGACATGCGTGATGCCGAGAATTTCGGGGGCGACACGCCGGAGCGTCTTCAGGTCGACTTCGAGCGGGCCATGACGCGGATGCGGCAGATCCGCCAGCGGATCAGCGGCGCCGATTCGGCCGTGGCCATCGCGGCCGAGGGCATCGATCTCTATTTCGGCGAAGCCCGCTTCGCCGGACCGGACACGGTGGTGGTCGCGGACAAGACGCTGCATTTCAAGAAGGCATTGGTCGCGACAGGCGCGCATCCGAGCGTGCCGGCGATTCCAGGGCTCGCCGAGGCCGGCTATCTCGACAATGAGAGCATGTTCAACCTCACGCAACGTCCCGAGCGGCTCCTGGTCATCGGCGGCGGGCCGCTTGGCTGCGAGACGGCGCAGACCTTCTGCCTGCTCGGCGCGAACGTGATCCTGGCGCAGAGCGATCCGATGTTCCTGCCCGGCGAGGAACGAGACGCCGCGCAGATCCTTTCGGACGCGCTGGCGCGCGAGGGGATCGAGGTGCGCCTCAACACAGAAGTGGTGGCGGTGCGGACAGAGGGCGGCAAGAAGCTCGCCGATCTGATGCGGGATGGCGACACGACGACGATTTCCGTCGACGAGATCATCACCGGCGTCGGCCGCTCGCCCAATGTCGAAGGCCTCGGCCTGGCAGACGCCGGGGTGGCGTATGACGCCAGCGGCATCAAGGTGAACGATCACCTGAGAACCACGAATCCGCACATCTACGCGGCGGGCGATGTGTGCCTTGAATACAAGTTCACCCATACCGCCGAGGCGACAGCGCGCATTGTCGTGCGCAATGCGCTGTTTCGCGGGCGCGAAAGGCTCAGCGAACTCGTCGTTCCCTGGTGCACCTATACCGATCCGGAAATCGCCCATGTCGGTCTCTATCCGATCGAGGCGCGACGGAACGGCATTCCGGTCAAGACCTATACGGTGCTGATGCATGATGTCGCCCGTGCCGTGATGGACGGCGAGGAGGAAGGATTCGTCAAGATCCATGTCAGGGAGGGGTCCGACCGTATCCTGGGAGCGACGGTCGTCGCCAGCCATGGCGGCGAGATGATCAATGCGGTGACGCTCGCCATCCGGTCGGGCATGGGACTGCATGCCCTGGCCGACGTCATCCATCCTTTCCCGACGCAGGCACAAGGCATCAAGATGGCGGGCGACGCCTACAGGCGAACCCGGTTCACCTCCTTGCGCAGGCGTCTGGCGGCGCGCTGGCTGGCATGGTCCAGGCGATAACTTCGCCGGCCCGCAGAGAGCTCGGGGCGGAAGTGGTCAGAAATATACAGTGCTTGACGAAAGCCTTGTTCAGCTAAACAAGGTGGCGCCGATGCTTGTGGTCACGGAATCGTTCTGAATGCCATCTGAATTGGGGCCTCTGCCTGGAACAACGCCACAGGCGTCCGCTTTGAACGGCCCAGGCGCGCGACCGGCTGTCGGCTCGCTCGAGCGGACGGCCCGGAGGCGTACGCTGATCGTGTCGCACGACCCGGGCTTTCCGCCGGCTTCAGGTTCGGATCTGAGAAACTATCGCAACGCTGAAGCGGCCGCCAGGTTCGGCCCGGTCTGCCTGGTTTCGGTGCGACCAAAGACAGAAGGGACCGTGCCTGATCCATTGATCCGCGTAGAGGCTCTGTCGGTCGAGGGAGAGCCCCGCACAGCGTCGATCGGTTGGTGGCGGTCAAGGGCGGAGAATCGCATACCGTGTTCCGCCCTGACACGGCTTGAGGCCCTGATCGGGGAATTCCGCCCGGACACCATCATTGTCGAGAGCGTCAGCCTGTTCAAGCTGCTGCGGCCTCTGCGGCCTCTAGCTAAGCAGCTCATTCTCGACATGCACAATGTCGAATCCGACCTGGCCGGACAGATCAGGCATCTCAGCACCAAGCGAACCGCGGCTGCATTCAGCGTCAGGTTCCTCGAGAGGAAGGCACTATCCCTTGTCGACAGGGTATGGGTCTGCTCGAACCTGGATCGCCAGAAGCTGATGACGCTTTCCCGGCACAAGATCCCGATCGACGTCGTTCCGAACGGAATTCCGAAAGCCGGCAGTGGTCCCGGGCGCCTGCCTGCCGAGCCGTCAACCGGCAACGGCTTTCCTGTGATCGTGTACATCGGCCATCTCGCCTATCCGCCAAACGTCGATGCCGCGCAGCGATTGGCCAGTGTCATATTGCCCCGTATCCGAAACGCCCTGCCGGATGCCAGGCTCGTCCTGGCTGGACGCACCCCAAGACCGGAGGTGCAGGCATTGGCCGGATTGCCTGGTGTGGAGGTCATCGGAGATCCCGCGGATGTCGCGCCACTCTTGTCCAGCGCGCATCTCACCATCGTCCCGCTGACGGCGGGCGGCGGCACACGCATCAAGATCCTGGAAGCAATGGCCGCGGGCGTGCCGGTGGTCGCCACGCCGATCGCGGCCGAAGGCCTGGACCTGGTCGAAAATGACGAGGTGCTGCTGTCTCACTCCGACGAAAAGCTTGCCGAGACGGCCATCGAACTCTGCCTCGACCCCGAGCGCAGGGCGCGGCAACGCCTTCGCGCGTATCAGGCGGTATGGGCAAGGTTCAGCCCGCAAGCGATAGGCAATGCCGTTCGAGACGGACTTGGACTGAACGGTGCGACCATATGATCCCGCCGATCCTGCACCAGACATGGAAGACCGACAGCGTTCCCGCACGCTTCCAGGCGTATGCCGAGAGCTGG
Organism: Mesorhizobium sp. NZP2298; assembly: GCF_013170825.1. Taxonomy (NCBI): domain Bacteria; kingdom Pseudomonadati; phylum Pseudomonadota; class Alphaproteobacteria; order Hyphomicrobiales; family Phyllobacteriaceae; genus Mesorhizobium; species Mesorhizobium sp. NZP2298. The sequence goes on from NZ_CP033365.1 coordinate 303,948, forward strand.
AAGCGGCACAATCCACACTGGACGGTGATGTTCTGGAGCGACCGCATGCTGCTCGAATTCGTGGCCGGGCACTATCCTGATTTCCTGCCAATGTTCTGCAGCTACACGAACGGCGTGCAGCGCTCGGATGCGGCCCGCTACATGCTGCTGCATCATTTTGGCGGGGTCTATGCCGACATCGACTGCGAATGCGTCGCGGCCTTCGATCCGATCATGGACGAGAGCCGTGTCGTGCTGTGCAAGGAGCCGGCCTCGCATGCGGCCGTCCAGGCGGATTTCCGGGACCTGCCCTACCTCCTGTTCAACGGGACGATGGCGAGCCCGCCCCGTCATCCATTCTGGATGCATCTGCTGTCGATGATGCCCGGGCTCGCCGGCGCCAAGGACGTGCTCGACGCGACCGGTCCTTGCCTTTTGACCTCCGCCCAGCGCGGCTACAGCGATCAGGCGGCCTTCGCCATCCATCCCTCCGGTCTGTTCGCGCCGGTGACGTCTGTCGGGAGCACGGAGCTCGAGGCCGGCGACGATGCGGCGCCGCTTTCGATCCATCACTGGGCCGGCACATGGTGGACCCCGGAGCCGCCGCCGAAATGGACGACCAAGCTTCGCAACCGGGCCTATCGGCTTCGGTACCACCTGACACGCGGTGCGTATCTGGATGAGGCCGTGGCAAAAGCCAGCGTCGACAAGGCTGTCCTCTCGGCACCGCCGCCCCCGGGCGGCAATATTGCCGTTCTGGTGCCGCTTCGCGATGCCGCCGACCTTATCCAACCTTTTCTCGATGCGCTGGACGGGCTCGACTACCCCAAAGACAGGATCAAGCTGGTCTTCTGCGAAGGCGACAGCCTGGACGGGAGTTGGGAGCGGCTACAGGCCGCGACAGCGGGACTGGCCGGCAAATATCGCGACATCGTGCTTCTGCAGCGACAGGTCGGCACCAAGCTCGATAGGGCAAAGCGGGCAAAGCCTCGGATGCAACGCGTCAGGCGGGGCGCGATCGCCAAGGTGCGGAATTACCTGATCGATCACGGGCTGCAGGAAGACGACGACTGGGCGTTGTGGATCGATATCGACGTCTGGCGCTTTCCCGGCGATGCGCTGAAGCAGTTGATCGCCACGGGACATCGCATCGCGGTGCCCAACTGCGTGAAGGTCGCCAATGGCGGCAGCTTCGACCTGAACAGCTTCATCATCAGGCGGCAGACCAAGGATTATCGCTACTACCGCGAGATACGCGGCGGCCTTCACCAACCTTCGGCGCAGACGCCAAGTCGATACCATCTCAGTGATGTCAGGCATCTCGACATCATCGGCCTGGACGCGGTCGGCGGAACGATGCTGCTGGTCGATGCCTCCTTGCATCGCGGCGGCCTTCGCTTCCCCGAAATTCCCTACCGCGACCTGATCGAGACCGAAGCTTTTGGCGTGCTCGCCAACGATCTCGGCATCAGGCCGGTCGGCCTGCCGAAGCTGGAGATCCTACACGTCCCCTGGTGAAGCGGCGGCCTGCCGAAGCGCCAGCCTGAGCGGCTCCAGACAGGTTTGCGGGCGCAAGCGCTCCCAGACATAGTTCGGGTCCGTCAGATGGGCGACCTTGTCGATCCAGCGTTGCGGCGCTTCGGGATCCCTGACCTCGTGCCAATCCTCGACAATGATGACAGGCAGGCCTTCGTAGAGAGGGTCTATCGGCGATGTCTTGGTCACCACGATGCAGCCGAGATAAAGCAGTTCCCATGTCCGGTGGCAGTCCAGGCCGTTTCCCGTGGTCGAGAGCACGAGCGGGTATTGCGCATACAGCTCCCAGATCGCGCGCTGCGACACACGTTTCCCGAGGAAATCGACATGTGGGCATCCGTCCAGGGCATCAAGCACTTCTCGACGCTGGCTGGAGCCCCTGCTGATGCTGAAATCGCAGAACACCCTGGGTGGACGGCGATCCGCATCCCCCTGCCGGCGGCGCAGGGCTTGCAACTGCCGTACCATGCCGGTGGGCGTGGCAAGGGACCGTGGCGTATGGAGGTCCAGCCCGATCGGGAACGGCTTGATCCTGGGATGATCGCTGTCGCAGTTCTGGCTGTACCAGGACACCAGATAGGGGTTGGCGAGAAGCCGCTCGACGGTATCTCTTGCCAGGTCCGATGGCACCGAGGCATCGCCGTCGGTCGTCAGCAGGATGAAGGGCGCCCTGATGGTGGGCAGGGCTACCCGGGAGAACGTGTCGAGATCGCAGGTTCGCGAGACCCTGGCCAAGCTGCTCAGCCGAACCCAGACGATGCCGTGCGCGCCGCTATAGTGGTCGCGGAAAAAGGCCTCGCCCTGGGTCGATTCGGTCGGTGCGCGGCGATACCAGTCGGGCCCGGCAAAGTCGCAGAAATGCGCGATCCCTTGCGACCACAGCACGGGAGGAACGCTGAAGAATCGCAGCGCCTTGGAATACACAGCTTTTTTGCGTTTTGCCCACCAACGCTTCATGCCCATCGGCAACGCTTAGCCCAGACGCGGTAGCGGCTGCAATGTCCTGCCGTTCCATACCCATGCGAGAGCCCGCGATTCAACCCTGGATACACCAATCGTCAGGCGTGCAATTCCCTCGAAATCGGCGGTCCGACCGAAAATCCGGAGAATGTGACTTCGAAACCCTCGCGCTGTGGCGAGCAGCACATCATGCCGACATCGACCGTCTTCGAGATCGGGAAATAGGCGAGCCGCACCGGCTTCCAGTGACCGTCCGAAGCATCGAGATACTGGACGCGGATCGCCTGGCCATGGCGGGTCAGGCGGATGCTGACGCCATTGGGACCGGCATGAATGGCCACCAGCGACCAGTCCGATGTGTCGTTGGTGACCACGACGGAGAAATAGGCGAGGCCGTCGGTGTATTCGACGCCGGCTTTGATCCAGTTCGTTTCGCCCAGCCGGACCATCAGCCCGGCCTGGTCATAGAGCACCTTGTAGTCGCCCTTGACGGTGACTTCGGCGGTGAAATCGCCCTCGACCTGCCGATGCAGGAAGTGGCCGTTGTCGCGCCAGAAGCCGTAGAAGGTCTCGCGCCAGAAATCGGTCTCCTTGCCGGTGCGCACGCGCACCGCATCGCCGTCAATGGCGTGATGCGGCGGCGGGTTGAGCCAGGTCAGGTCCTGCAATGCCATTGCCTCGTGCCGATTCCGTGGTGAAGGCTCGCCGGCCCGACAGGCCGGCGCCTCATCAGCCCGCGAGTGTATAGGCGGTCTTCACCGTGGTGTAGAACTCCATGGCATAGCGGCCCTGTTCGCGCGGGCCGTAGCTCGAGCCCTTGCGGCCGCCGAAGGGGACATGGAAATCGACACCCGCCGTCGGCAGGTTGACCATCACCATGCCCGCTTCCGAATTGCGCTTGAAGTGGGTCGCGTGCTTGAGGCTCGTGGTGCAGATGCCCGAGGTCAGCCCGAAGGGCGTGTCATTGGCGACGGCAAGCGCCTCGTCATAGTCCTTGACGCGGATGACGCTGGCGACCGGGCCAAAGATCTCTTCGCGCGAACTGCGCATGGCATTGGTGGCCTCGGTCAGCAGCGCGGGGCTGAGATAGAAGCCCGGCGTCTTGCGGTCGAGCCGCTCGCCGCCGAAGGCGAGCGTGGCGCCTTCCCTGACACCGATGGCGATATAGTCCTCATCCTGCTTCAGCTGCGTGGCGTCGACGACCGGGCCGATCTGGGTCTGCGCATCGAGCGCATCGCCGATCACCAGCTTGCCCATCCGCTCCTTCAGCGCGTCGACGAAATGGTCGTGGATACCTTCGGTCACGATCAGCCTCGACGAGGCCGTGCAGCGCTGGCCGGTCGAGAAGAAGGCGCCGTTGAGCGCGCAATCGACGGCGACCGCAAGATCGGCATCGTCAAGCACGACCAGCGGGTTCTTGCCACCCATTTCGAGCTGGAACTTGCGCATGTGTTCCACGCTTGCGGCGGCGACGCGTTTTCCGGTGCCGACCGAGCCCGTGAAGGTGATGGCATTGACGTCGGGGCTGTCGAGCATGGCCTGGCCGACCACCGAACCCTTGCCCATGACGAGGTTGAGCACGCCCTTGGGCAGGCCGGCACGATGCAGGATGTCGACGATCGACCAGGCGCTCTCGGGAACGAGTTCCGCCGGCTTGAAGACGATGGTGTTGCCATGGGCCAGCGCCGGCGCGATCTTCCAGGCTGGAATGGCGATGGGGAAATTCCATGGCGTGATGATGCCGACGACGCCGACCGCTTCGCGCGTGATCTCGACACCGACGCCCGGCCGCACGCTCGGAACCATCTCTCCGGTCAGCCGCAATGTTTCGCCGGCAAAGAAATCGAAGATCTGGGCGGCGCGGATGGTTTCGCCAATGCCTTCGGCCAGCGTCTTGCCTTCCTCGCGCGCCAGGTTGCGGCCGATCTCGTCCTTGCGCGCCATGATCTCGTCCGACGCCTTCTTCAGCACCGCGTGGCGCGCCAGCGGACCGGAACGGGACCATGCCGGGAACGCCGCCTTGGCCGCGGCGATCGCTTGGCTAGCCTGTTCAACGCCCGCCGAGGCATATTCGCCGACGACGTCGCCGGTATCCGAGGGGTTGATGTTGCGGGACCCGGCGTCGCCGACCCATTCGCCATCGATGAGGTTTTTTCGAAACTGAGCCATGTCCTGGTCTTTCCTGCTGGTTGGCCGCGCGGCGGCATCTGTCCGAACTGGTATTTGCCAGACAATTGCGTTGCGGGAAAGCACGCACTGGCCGAGCCGCCGCGACAAAAACCCCGGGCCTATCCCTGGCCTTGATGGGACGGCAGGGGCCGGCACCCATGAACCTGCAATCCGGCTGACATCGGCCAGATGTCATCGCGGCTCAAACGAATTGCCCTGTACATAAGTGTCCACGTGCTTGATTTGCCTGATCCGGCATGTCATGCGTCGTGCTGATGGCAGCAATCGAAACGACGATCCAGCGCGCCGGCGCCACCGGCAACATCAAGGCCACTCGTGAAGACTGGCTGAAGCTGGCGCTTGAAACACTGATCTCGGACGGTGTCGAACGCGTCCGCGTGCTGACGCTTGGCCAGCAGCTCGACGTCTCGCGCTCCAGCTTCTACTGGTATTTCAAGAGCCGGCAGGATCTGCTCGATCAATTGCTGGGCTACTGGCGGCAGACCAACACCAGGTTCATCGTCGAACGCGCCTCGCGGCCCTCGGCGACCGTCATTCGTGGGGTAATGAGCATTTTCGAATGCTGGGTGGATGAAAAGCTGTTCGACCCCCGGCTGGACTTCGCGATCAGGGCCTGGGCCCGCCGCTCGCCCGCAATCCGGCGCGCGCTCGACGAGGCCGACGAAGAGCGTGTCAATGCCATACGCGACATGTTCAAGCGCCATGGCTACGAGGAAGAAGACGCATTCGTGCGGGCCCGCGTCCTCTATTTCATGCAGATCGGCTATTACTCGCTCGAACTCAACGAACCGATGAGCACCCGCCTCACCCACGTCGCTTCCTATCTGCGCAGCTTCACCGGCCAGGAGCCTCCGGCGGAAGATGTCGAGGACTTCGCGCGCTATGTCGAGAAGACGCTTTCCGGCAAACGGTAGGCGCGCAACCATCGGCCGCGCGGCCCTGAAGCCTTCTTGACGACACGCACCTGGCGCCCACCCCATGACAGCACGCCCCCTCTGGGCTAAAGGCCGCAATGCACTAGACACATATGTACAATGCCGGTAGGGTGCGCCGCCATACCAGGTGGAGTGCAGCAGGATGAAATCCCAATACAGGGCGATCGTTATTGGCGGCGGCGTGGTTGGAGCCTCGGTGCTCTATCACCTGGCTAAGTTCGGCTGGAGTGATGTCGCACTGATCGAACGCGAGGTGCTGACAGCCGGGTCGAGCTGGCACGCGGCCGGCGGCTTCCACGCGCTGAACGCCGACCCCAACATCGCCGCGCTGCAGGCCTATACGATCGACCTGCTGTCGGAGGTCGAAAAAGAATCGGGCCAGAGCATCGGCATGCACATGACCGGCGGCATCTCGGTTGCCTCGGCGCCGGAACGCTGGGAATGGCTGAAGGCTTCCTACCGCATCTTCCAGACCATGGGCATAAACGATGTCCATCTGGTCGGCGTCGACGAGATCAAGCAACGCTGCCCGATCCTCAATACCGACGGCATGCTGGGCGGCCTTTATGCGGCACGCGAAGGCCATATCGACCCCTCGGGAGTCGTCCACGCCTATGCCAAGGCAGCGAGGAAGCGCGGTGCCGACATCATCGAGCACAACCGCGTTCTGGAGCTCAATCGTCGCGCCGATGGCAGCTGGGACGTGGTTACCGAGAAAGGCACTCTCATTGCCGAGCACGTCGTCAACGCCGGCGGATTGTGGGCCAAGCAGGTCGGCCGGATGGCCGGCATCGATCTGCCGGTTTCGCCAATGGAGCATCACTATCTCGTCACCGAAGCGCTGCCCGAGATCCAGGCGCTCGGCCGGGAATTGCCGCTGATCGTCGACCTCGAGGGCTTCACCTATATGCGCCAGGAGCAGAAGGGGCTGCTGCTCGGCATCTACGAGATCAACCACAAGCACTGGAACATGGACGGGGCACCCTGGGATTACGGCATCGAGCTGATCCAGGAGGACACCGACCGCATCGCCAACGAACTGGCGCTCGGCTTCAGCCGCTATCCCTGCCTGGAGACAGCCGGCATCAAGCGCTGGGTGAACGGCGCCTTCACCTTCTCGCCGGACGGTAATCCGCTGGTCGGCCCGGTGCGCGGTGTTCCCAACTACTGGGTGGCCTGCGGTGTCATGGCCGGCTTCCTGCAAGGCGGCGGTGTCGGCAAGTCGCTGGCCGAGTGGATGATCCATGGCGAACCGGAAGCCGACGTCTACGGCATGGACATCGCCCGCTACGGCGATTTCGCCTCCAACCGCGAATACATCAAGCAGACGACCGGGCAGTTCTATTCGCGCCGCTTCGTCATGAGCTATCCCAATGAGCAATTGCCCGCGGGGCGGCCGTTGAAGACAGCAGGCGCGCATGACGCCATGGATGCGGCCGGCGCGCGCTGGGGCAATTCCTGGGGCATGGAAGTGCCGCTCTACTTCGCGCCGCAAGGTTTCGTTGAAACACCGACGCTGAAGCGCTCCAATGCCTTCGACATCGTCGCCCGGGAATGCCGCAAGGTACGCGAAGGCGTCGGCCTGCTCGATATCACCGCCTTCTCGCGCTACGAGGTCACCGGACCGCAAGCGGAAGCCTGGCTCGACCGGTTGCTTGCCTGCGCCCTTCCCAAGCCTGGCCGCGCGAAACTCGCGACGATGCTGGGCGAAAACGGCAAGCTCAAGGGCGACCTCACCGTTTTCAACTGGGGTGACGGCAGCTGGTGGATCATGGGGTCCTACTATCTGCGCCAATGGCACATGCGCTGGTTCGAACAGCATCTCGGCGAGGGCGTTGCCGTACGCGACATTTCGGACGCGGTCGTCGGCTTTTCGCTCGCCGGCCCCAATGCGCGCCGTCTGCTCGAACGGCTGACGCACCAGGATGTCTCGCACCAGGCCTTCGGTTTCCTCACCTGCAAGACGCTGGATGTCGGCCTGGTTCGTGCCAAGGTCGGGCGGCTCTCGGTCATCGGCGAACTCGGCTACGAAATCCATTGCCAGGCCAATGAGCATGCGGGGCTGCGCCGGGCGCTGCTTGCGGCAGGCAGCGACCTCGGCATAACCGAATACGGCTTCGGCGCGGTCAATTCGCTGCGGCTTGAAAAGAGTTTTGGCATCTGGTCGCGTGAGTTCACGCAGGATTACACACCGGCCGAGACCGGCATGGACCGCTGGATCGCTTTCGACAAGGGCGATTTCATCGGCCGCGAAGCGGCGCTGAAAGAGCAGAAGGCCGGCGCCAGGCGCACGCTGGTGACGCTCGAGATGGATGCCGCGGATGCGGACGCCAGCGGCTACGAACCGGTCTGGAGCGGAGGCAAGCTTGCCGGCTTCGTCACTTCCGGCGGCTATGGCCATACGGTCGGCAAGAGCCTCGCCATGGCGCTTGTCGATGGCGATGCCACCGATGTCGATACTGAGTTGACAACCCATATCGTCGGCGTCGAAAGAGGTGCGCGCGTCATCGCTTCGTCGCCTTACGATCCACTGGGCAAAGCGATGCGGGCATGACCGATCGAACCGGTGCCATCCATGCTGAAGACCATGCCATGATCCACGCTCGCTCCCTGAAATCAGGCCTGTCCGGCACGCCATGACCAGACGCTATTCCGCTCTGTCGCTGTTCAAGGAAGGCCTGGTCGGCCAGACCGGCTGGAGGCAGGCCTGGCGCTCACCCGAGCCGAAACCATCCTATGACGCGGTCGTCATCGGCGGCGGTGGCCATGGGCTGGCGACGGCCTATTACCTTGCCAAGAATCACGGCATCGCCCGGGTGGCCGTGTTGGAGAAAGGCTGGATCGGCGGTGGCAACACCGGCCGCAACACCACGGTGGTACGCTCCAATTACTATTATCCGGAAAGCGTCGAGCTCTACGGGCTGGCGCACCGGCTCTATGAAGGCCTGTCAAAGGACCTGAACTACAACGTCATGCTGTCGCAGCGCGGCATGGTCAATCTCTGCCATTCGACCGCCGAAATGGAGATCGGCGCCCGCACCGTCAACGCCATGCAGATCAACGGCATCGATGCGGAGCTGTTTTCACCGGAGGATGTGCGGCGCGTGGCGCCGATCTACAATTTTTCTCCGGATGCGCGCTTTCCCGTGTTCGGCGGCATCTGGCAGGGCCGCGCAGGCACCGCCCGCCACGACGCCGTCGCCTGGGGCTATGCCCGGGCGGCGAACCGGCTCGGCGTCGATATCATCCAGAATTGCGAGATCACCGATTTCATCGTCGAGGGCGGCCGCTGCCGCGGCGTCCAGACGACGCGCGGCGCGATCCGCACCGAGCGCGTCGGCATGGCTGTGGCCGGCCATTCCTCGGTGCTGGCGGCCAAGGCCGGTTTCCGGCTGCCGATCAATTCCTACGCCCTGCAGGCCTGCGTTTCCGAACCGGTGAAGCCGATCCTCGACACGGTGGTGCTGTCGCCCGGCTGCGGCGTCTATGTCAGCCAATCGGACAAGGGCGAGATCGTCATTGGCGGCGGGCTCGACCGCATCCCCTCCTATGCGCAGCGCGGCAATTTGCCGACGCTGGAAACCGTCATTGCCGGACTGCTGGAGATGTTCCCGATCTTCGGCCAGTTGAAGCTGATGCGGCAATGGGCCGGCATTGTCGACGTCGTGCCGGATTCCTCGCCGATCATCGGTCCCTCGCCGCTGCCCAATTTGTTCCTCAATTGCGGCTGGGGCACTGGCGGCTTCAAGGCCATTCCCGCCGGCGGCACGCTGCTGGCAAACCTGCTGGCCACGGGCAAGCACAATGATATCAGCCGTCCCTTCGATCTCGATCGTTTCGCCAGCGGGCGGCTGATCGACGAAGCGGCCGGCTCCGGCATCGCGCACTGAGACAAAGACCAGAGGCAATCATGCAGCTCTTCCCTTGCCCGTTCTGCGGCCCGCGCGACGAGACCGAATTCCACTATGGCGGTGATGCCGGCAATGCCAGGCCGGATGGCGCCGACGTGCCGATCGAGCGCTGGGCAAATTACCTCTATCTGCGCGGCAACCCGAAGGGCGCGGCACGCGAAATCTGGGTGCACATGAATTGCGGCGAGTTCTTCGTCATGGAACGTGACACGGTCACGCACAAGGTGGTGTCCTCGACCGCCCTTGGCGGGGAGCTCGCGGCGTGACCGCCTCGCGCCTCGCCGCCGGCGGCAGCGCCATCGACCGCTCGCGCCCGATCCGATTCAGCTTCGATGGCGCAACCGTGGACGGCTTTGCCGGCGACACCATCGCCTCGGCGCTGCTGGCCGGCGATGTCGCGGTCGTGGGCCGCAGCTTCAAATATCACCGGCCGCGCGGCATCTGGGGCGCCGGCGTCGAGGAGCCAAACGCGCTGGTTGACATCGGCGGCCCACAGGCGACGCCGAACACGCGCGCCACGACCGAGCCGGCACGCGACGGGCTGGTGGCGAAAAGCGTCAACGCGACGCCCAGCGCGCTGGCCGACCGCAACGCCTTTCTCGACCGCTTCTCGCGCTTCATTCCGGCGGCGTTTTACTACAAGACCTTCATGTGGCCGGACTGGCACATGTTCGAGCCGCGTATCCGCGCCATGGCCGGACTGGGCAAGGTCGACACCGACTGGGCGTCGCCGGGCACGGCTGACCAGATCAACCACCATTGCGACGTGCTGGTGGTCGGCGCGGGACCGGCCGGATTGGCGGCGGCAAGGCTGGCGTCAGGCGCTGGCCTCTCCGTCACGCTGGTCGACGACCAGCAGACGCCGGGAGGATCACTTGGCCACCGCGCCGGCGAGATCGACGGCAAGCCGGCTTCCGTGTGGATCGACGAGACGGTTGCGGAACTTAGAACGGGCGGTCACCTGATCCTAACAGCGACCACCGCCTTCGGCATTTACGACCACAATCTGGTCGGGCTGAACCAGCGTCATTTCGATGGCCGGCGCGACACGCTGTGGCGGGTTCGGCCGCGCCAGATCGTGCTGGCGACCGGCGCCATCGAACGGCCGCTGCCCTTTGCCAACAATGACCTTCCGGGCATCCTGTCGGCGGACGCGGCACTTGCCTATCTCAGGCGCCATGCGGTGCTGGTTGGGCGGCGCATCGCCGCCGCCACCAACAATGACAGCGCTTACGAGGTCGCGGCAGCGCTGGCCGACGCCGGCGCCGAAGTCACACTCGTCGACATCAGGCGTGACGGCATGCCCGACGCACCGGCCAAGGTGCGGCTGGTCAAAGGGAGCGCGCTTGCTTCCGCCAGGGGCAGACTGCGGGTCGAGGGCGTGACGCTGGATGACGGCACCAGGCTCGATGCCGATTGCGTGCTGGTCTCGGGCGGCTGGACGCCGACCATTCATCTCTTCGGCCAAGCCAAGGGCAGGCTGGCCTGGAGCGACGCCCGCGCTGCCTTCCTGCCGGGCGATCCGGTCGACGGCATTTCAGTCGTCGGCGCCGCGGCTGGCGCGGTCTCCTTGTCGGAGGTGTTCGCCGGTTCGGAGAAAGCTGTTGGCTTGCTCGGCCGGACGAAAGCAGCCGTGCCGCGCAGCACGGGACCGGAAGCGACGGGTGGCGTAGCGGCCGCCTGGCCGGTGCCCGGTTCGAAAGGGCGCATCTGGATCGACTACCAGAACGACGTGACGGTAAAGGACGTCGAACTGGCGGCGCGCGAGAACTTCGTCTCGGTCGAGCATCTGAAACGCTACACCACGCTCGGCATGGCGACCGACCAGGGCAAGACCTCCAACATGCCCGGCCTGGCGCTGATGGCCGGCATCACCGGCCGCACCGTGCCGGAGGTCGGCACCACCACCTACCGTCCGCCCTTCACGCCGGTGCCGCTGGCAAGCTTTGCCGGCGCGCGCGTCGGCGAACTGATGGCACCGGTGCGCAGGCTGCCGCTGGAGACCATGCATCGCGCCGGCGGCGCCGTCTTCCAGGAATATGGCGGCTGGCTGCGGCCGGCCCATTATGGCGGCCGCGGCGCTGACGCGGATCGCGCCATCCAGGACGAGGCGTTGCGCGCGCGCCAATCGGTCGCGCTGTTCGACGGTTCGACGCTGGGCAAGATCGAGGTGATCGGCCCCAAGGCGGCCGCGTTCGTCGATTTCCTCTACTATAATACCATGTCGACGCTGAAGCCGGGCCGCTGCCGCTATGGCTTCATGCTGTCGGAGAACGGCGTGGTCTTCGATGATGGCGTGTTGGTTCGGTTGGATGAGCATCGCTTCGTCGTCTCGTGTTCATCCTCGCATGTCGCTGCCGTGCATGCGCGGCTGGAAGAGTGGCGCCAGGACCGATTTGGCCGCGACGCGGTCTATATCCACAACGCCACATCGGACATGGCGACGCTGACCGTTTCGGGGCCAAACGCCCGCAAGCTGCTCGAAAAACTGGAGCTCGGCCTCTCGCTCGACGAGGCCGACCTGCCGCATATGGCGATCGCTCACGGCAGCCATGGCGGCGACGAGGTCCGCGTCGCCCGCGTCAGCTTCACCGGCGACAGGAGCTACGAGGTCTCCATCCGCGCAGATCGTGCCGAGCCTCTATGGGCGCATCTGCGTCAGGCCGGCCAGGTGTTCGACGCTGTCGTCATCGGCCTCGAAGCGCTGATGATCCTGCGCGCCGAGAAAGGCTTTATCGTCATCGGCAAGGACACCGACGGCACGACGCTGCCCCACGACCTCGGCAGCGAAGCGCCCCGCACCAAACGCCAGACCGAATATGTCGGCCGCCGCTCGCTGTTCACCGAGGAGGCGTCGCGAAACAACCGCCTGCAGCTTGTCGGCCTGGCGGTGCCGTCTGGCGAGGCGCCGCTACCAACTGGCGCCCACGGCATCAAGCGGAGCGACGGCAGACTGTACAGCCAGGGCTTCGTCACCTCGAGCTACCAGAGCCCGACGCTTGGCCGTCCCATCGCGCTTGGCCTGATCGAGCGCGGCGCGGTCCGCCACGGCGAGGCGATCGAAATCCAGCATCTCGGCAAGGTTCGGACGGCAACGATTGCCGCGCCTTGCGCCTTCGACCCGGCGGGAGAGCGGCTCCATGCGTGATCTCGCGGAAAAATGGTCGGTCGCACCTGACTGGCAGAACGCCACGATCGAGGTGCCGGGGCTCAGGATAGGCGCGGTTGCCGGGCTGCACCAACGTCTGGTCAGCGGCGACCTTGCAGCATGGGCCGAGGCATCCGGCTTCGATGGAACGGCCGTCGGTGCGTTCGGCCTGGCCGAGGGCGCACGCTATTCGGTTCGTCTGGCACGCGACCGATTGCTTGCCGTGTCGGCCACGCCCATCGGCATGGCCACGGGGTGGTGCAGCCAGGGGTTCGCGGTGACGGAGATCAGCGCCGGGCTACAGGCGTTCGAGGCAGAGGGCGCGGCGCTTGATGCTTTCATCGCCCGTGGAACGGCGCTCGATCCCGGACAACCAAGCGCCAGTGCGGCACTGTCCTTTGCCGGCATCAGCGCCATCGTCTATCGCCATGAAAGCAAGCTGCGCATCCATGTCGACCGCGGTCTCGCGGCCTATCTCTGGACGTGGATGGAGCAGGCTACCGGCCACATCGCGGCGAAAACCAGCCGTCCATGATCACGCTCAGAGCGTGAACGACCAGAACAGGCAGGCCAGCGTCGCGGCGGCGAAGACCACGAAGAACAGGCTGCGCAACAGCACGTTGCGGCGCAGCTCGTTCATGACGAAGTGGCAGCCGACAACCGCCACGGCAAACAGGAACCGCCAGTTCAGCAGCGCCCACAAGGCGCTGCCCTGACCGAAAGCCCATCTGGCGAGAAGGCCGCCTACGATGGTGGCAAACAGCACGATCACCGTCCAGAAGATCGCGTCGGCGGCATGGGTGAGAACGATGCTGGCGGCGCGGATCGGCAGGATCATCATCAACAGCGCGCTGAAGAAGTAGACGGCAGCCAGCGGAATGAACGTCCCGGCATCGGCGATGCCGTCGAGGCGCCTGACGCCGATCGCGCCATAGGGATAGCCGTGCCGTGCCACCGCCAGGCTCAACGCCATCAGCAAGGCGGTCAGCACCGCGACGAGTGCGAAGGTCGTGAGGGCTTTGCTCATGGTGTTCCTGTCCCGGGCGAATCAGACAGGAACTTTGTAGCGGGCGGTCGTAAATTGCACGTAAGCGGCGGTGCCGCCCGTGCGGATTTCGACCTTGGCGCAATCCTCTTCGCGGCTGGCTATTCGGCGGCGATCCTGCCGGCCGAGCGGTTGGCGAGCACGAAGCCGACCTCGTCGACCGCCTGCGCCGCGCGCTTCAGGATGGCCTCTGAGCGCAGCACGCCGTCGGTGAAATCCTTGTCGGTGGCATAGACGGCGGTCGGCAGGGCAAAGGCCTCGAAGAAGCCGAACAGCGGCCGCAGCTGATGCTCGACGATCAGGGCATGACGCTCGCCACCGCCGGTCGCGGTCAACACGATGGGCTTGCCCCGGAGCGCTGTCGGATCGATCAGGTCGAAGAAGTGCTTGAACAGGCCGGTGTAGCTGCCCTTGTAGGTCGGCGAACCGACCACGAGCACATCAGCCGCGAGGATCTGGGCCAGGATCGGTTGAGCCTGGCCGTCGAGGTCGCGCGCCCACCTTGCCGTACCCAGCGATGGGCCGACATCCTCGATGTCATAGGTGCTCGCCGACAGGCCATGGCGCGCGGCGATGTCCCTGGTGACCAGATCGACGAAGGCGCGCGTCTTTGACGGCCGGGTGATGTTGCCGGAAAAGCCGACGACTGTTGGGTTTGACATGGCAGTGGGCCTCTTGATGGTCGAAGTTTTGCTGTGCGGGCCGCCCGCCCGCCGGTGGAAATCAGCTCCAGGCGTGCAGCGGCGGAATTTCGCCATTGGGGATATATTTTCCGAGGATCGAGTACTTCCATCGCACCGGATCGTGCCGCATGTCGGCGGCTTTCGCCACCTGTATCAGACAGGGGAGGTCGACGGTCCTGCCGCCTTCAGTCGTGATGGGAAAATGGCTGTCGCCAAGTGTCGGCGGGAAGCGGAGAACCTTGATGCGATCGGAAACGTCCGTGGTCATGGCCGGCCTCCCGCGATCCAGCGGCGGGCTATACCTGACGGCGTTGAAAGCGGGCGCAGAAGGGCTGGCATGGCGTGGTCCTGTCCAGAAAACAGATCGCCGATGCAGATTGCTTATTCTATAAATTCTGTAGAGTTAGTTTATTCCAAATCGTTGCCCACGATTAGTTTTTTTCTCTTCAGACCATAAGGGCGGAGTCGGCCGAGGGCCGGCCCGGCTGAACCGGGCCGGCTTCGATGATCAGAATGCCGGTTCGACCGAATTGACATTATCCTTGGTGACGACGGTGAGCGGGATCGGCAGCCGGTCCTTGACCTCCTTGCCGTCGATGATCTGCGCCATCGTGTTGATGGCCAGGCGGCCGTCCTCGACCGGCGACTGGACGATGGTCGAATACATCTCATTGGTGCGGATCGACTCGAATGCGTCCTTCTGGCCGTTGATGCCGACGATCGGCGGTGCCGCCTTGGAGGGGTTGGCCTCCTTCCAGGCGTCGATGAAGCCGCGCGCCATGGTGTCGTCATTGGCGTAGACGCCACTGATCTGGTCGCCGAAGCGGGTGATCAGGTCGCGGCTCACCACCAGCGCCTTCTGCTGGTCGAAGTCGGCGTTGACCGTGTCGAGCACCTTGATATCGGCGTTGGTTTCCTTGAGGCGGTCGGTGAAGCCGGTCACGCGGCCGATCGTGGTACCGTTGCCGGCCTGGCCGGCGATGATGACGACGGAGCCCTTGCCCCCCAGCGCCTTGCTGAGCGAATCCGCGGCGAGCTTGCCTTCCTCGTAGACGTCAGGCCCGGTGAAGGACTTGATGAACGGCTTGGCATCGTCGCTCATCGGCGAATTGATGAGGATCGCCGGAATGTTGGCCTGCTGTGCGCGGGCGAGGCCCGGTATGTAGGCCTGCGGATCGAGCGGCCACAGGATGATGCCGTCGACCTTGCGCGCCACGCAGGTGTTTAGCTGCTCGGTGCCCTTCTGGACGTCGAAATCCTGGCTAAGGCTCAGGATCTCGATGTCGAGCTCCTTGGCACGGGCTTCAAGCGCCTTGTTGGCTGGCGTGGCATAGGCATGCGAATCCGCCGCCGTCACATAGCAAACCGTCTTGGCACTGGCCCAGCCTGTCGATGCTAGCACCGCGATGGCGGCGATCTGGAGCATGCTTGTCTTGCCGATCATGTTTTTCCTCCTTGAGTGATTGGATTGTCGCGAATGAGCGCGGGGCGCGTGCCCGGAGCCCTCCCCTTGGTGGTAACGGCCCGATCGAGCACGACGAGCAGGATCAGGATGAGCCCCGATACGACCTGCTGGACGTATGCGGGAACGGATTGGAACTCCATCGCGATGGTCAGCGAGCCGATGGTCAGCACGCCGCCGAGCGTGCCGAGCGCGGATCCCCTGCCGCCTTCGAGGCGGGTTCCGCCGACGACGACGGCGGCGATGACGGCAACCGTCAGTTCCGAGCCGAAGACGGGCGAACCGGTGTTGGTGACGAGGCTCTGCAGAACCCCGGCCAGGCCGGCGAGCGTGCCGGCGAAGACGAAGCCGAGAAAGACGACGCGGTCCGAAGCAATGCCGCTTTCCTTGGCGGCCGCCGGATTGGAGCCGACGGCAAAGACATTGCGGCCCGGAATGGTGCGCGTCAGCCAGAAATGCAGCAGCACGATCAGGATGATGAACAGGGCGCTGCGAATGGTGAAGACATCGAGATAGATCTTGGCCAGCGCCAGCGAGAGCATGATGTCGGTGCCTGTCACCGGCTGGCTGTTGGTGATCCAGTGCGCGAGCGAACGGAAGATCAGCATCGTCGCCAGCGTCAGGACAAGCGAATTCACCTTCAGGCCGACGACCAGCGCGCCGTTGATGGCGCCGGCCAGCGTGCCAACCAGGATGCCGGCGATCACGGCTGGGAGGATGCCGATCTCGCGTTGGAGGATGACCGATACGATGCCGGCCAGTGCGAACACGGCGCCGCCGGAGAGATCGATTTGGCCCGATATCAACAGCACCGTCAGGCCGATGGCGATCAGGCCGATCGTCGCCGCGCGGTCGAGGCCTAAGCCAAGGGTCGAGGCGGAGAAGTAACCGGGAACCACCAGCGCCGAGATGACGAGCGTCAGGCCGAGGATGATCACGACCCTATGCCGCGAGGCAAGCGTCAGCAGCCGCATCATGCCACCCCTCGCTTGCGCAACGCGGCATCCATGCCGACGGCGCCGACGATCAGGATGCCGAGCACAAAGCCCTGGATCGGCGTGCGCACGCCGTCGAGAACCATGACGTTGGTCAGAAGCTGTACGAAGATGAGGCCGGCGATCGCCCGCGGCACGGAGCCGAAACCGCCGATGATCGACACACCGCCGACCACCACCGCGGTGATGGCGCTGAATTCGTAGCCAGCCCCGATGAGCGGCCGCGCGCTTTGCAACGTCAGCCCGAGCAGGCCACCGCTGATGCCGGAGGCGAGCGCCGTGATGACGAAGGCGCCGGCCTTCACTGCTTGCACGGGAACGGCGCTTGCCTCTGCGGCTTTGTAATTGCCGCCGGTGGCGAGCGTCCACCGGCCCCAGACGGAACGCGACAGGACGAAATGGCCGATGAGGGCGATGGCCAGGAAGATCAGCACCACGACCGGAATGCCGAACAGGCGGCCCTTGGCGAATTCGGCCGAGGCCGGGTTGCTGCCGTAGACGATGACCCCGCCGACCGCGGCCTGGACGATGCCCAGGCCAATGGTGCCGATGCCGAGCGTGGCGATGATGGGATTGATGCCGACATAGCCGACCAGCACGCCGTTGAGCAGGCCGATCAGGCCGGCGAGGCCGACCGCCAGAACGAAGGCGGGCAGCGGCCCGATCAGCGGCTGCAGCCCGAGCGACAGGATGGCGCCGCAGGCGATCGTTGCCGGCACCGACAGATCGGCCAGGCCGCCGACCACCAGCACAAAGGTCATGCCGACGACGACGATGCCGACGATGGACATCGAGGTCAGGACATTGAGCAGATTGCCTGTGGTGAAAAAGGCAGGGCTGACAAAGGAGCCGTAGAGCAGAACGGCGAGGATGGCGAAGGCGAGCCCTGCCTTCGACAGGGCGTCGACAAGCCTGCCGCCGCGCGTAAAACGGTCGTTGCGGGTCACGCCGCTGACCTCCATGGTCGCGTCGGTCACGCCATTTCCTCCCCGGTCGCCAGCGCCATGATGCGTTCCTCGCTGAGGTCGGCCCGCATCAGCGGTTCGGAAGCGTGCCCGTCGCGCATCACCACGACGCGGTCGCAGACGCCGAGGATCTCGGGCAGTTCCGAGGAGATCATGACCACCGCCATGCCGCCGGCAACGAGTTGGCCGATGATGTGATGGATCTCGGCCTTGGCGCCAACATCGACGCCGCGCGTCGGCTCGTCGAGGATCAGCGCCGACGGCCTGGCGGCAAGCCATTTGGCGATCACCGCCTTCTGCTGGTTGCCGCCTGACAGGAGATTGATGCGGCGTTCGCCGTCGGGCGGCGAAATGGAAAACTGCTTCACATAGTCCGCCGCCAGCGCGCGATCGGCACCGCGCCTGATGCGCCCGAAACGGCTGAGGCGACGCAGTATGGGCAGGCTGATATTTTCCCGGATCGACATGCCCGGCACGATGCCGTCGCCCTTGCGGTCTTCCGGAACATAGGCAATCCCGGCCCTGACTGCCTGGGACGGGGAATTGATCGCAACCTTGCGGCCGTTGACGCTGACCGTGCCTTCGACCAGCCGCGACAGGCCGAAGATGGCGCGCGCCACCTCGGTGCGACCGGCGCCGACCAGGCCGGTCAGGCCCAGTATCTCACCGGCTCGCACATCGAAGCTGATATCGCGGAAGTGCTTGCCGTCGCTGATGCGCTCGACGCGCAGCACGGACCTGCCAATCTCGGCCGGGCTTTTGGGGAAGACGTTGCTGACCTCGCGGCCGACCATCAGCCTGATCATCTGGGCGGCGTTTATGCCTTGGATCGGACGGGTCTCGATCATCGAGCCGTCGCGCAGCACGGTCACCTCGTCGGCGATCTCGAGCACCTCCTTCAGCCTGTGACTGATGTAGATGATGGCGATGCCGTCGTCGCGCATCTTGCGCAGGATCCGGAACAGTGCCGCCGTCTCATGCTCGCTGAGGCTCGATGTCGGCTCGTCCAGGACGATGATCCGGGGCTGGGCCGCGTAGGCCTTGGCGATTTCGACGAGCTGCTGCTGGCTGATCGACAAATTGCCGAGCCGTTCGCGCGGGTTGATGGCCGCTCCCAGCTCGTCGAGGACGGCGGCGGCCTTCCTGACCATCTCGCCCTTGCGCAGAAAACTCCATTTGCCGGGCATTCGGCCCAGATAGACGTTTTCCGCGACCGTCAGATCCGGAACCAGATTGATCTCCTGATGCACCATGCGGATGCCAAGCGCCTGGGCGTCGGCCGGCCGGCGCATGCGCACCTCGGCACCGCCGACCTTGATGGTGCCGCTGGTGGGTGCGTAGGAGCCGTTGAGCACCTTCATCAGCGTCGACTTGCCGGCGCCGTTTTCGCCCACAACAGCATGGACGGTGCCGAACCTGACAGCGAAATTGACGCTGGACAGAGCCTTCACGCCCGGAAAAATCTTGCTGATGCCTTTCATGTCTAAGGCGAAGTCGGCGGCGACGGCACTCATGTCTGGCAGGTTCCTCCCTGGCGGCCTATCCCGTTGGCTTCGGATGTTGCATTATTTTAGTATAATAGCCTATTAAAACGCGAACCTCCTCCGACCTGAATGCTCACCTCCCGGCGTGCGAATTGGTTCAGGCCTTCGTCTGCGGATCGAATTCCTCACTGCGGATGCCGACTATTGCACTAATATAACAGTTCTGACAAGCTGGATTCCGATGAACTGGAACCGCTCCATTGCCGGCAGAGATCGCCACGCGCATTGGGTGCATTCCAATTTACATTCTAATATAATCTGATCATTTCTGGTGAACGAAGCTACGGATTTGCCATGGACCTGGACCCTTCGACCCTCAATCGGGCTCTGCCGCTTCGCGATCAGATCTATCAGAAGATCCGTAATCTGATCGTCGTCGGACAGATGAAGCCGGGGGAAGTTATCAACGAGGTGGCCATCGCGGAGGCACTCGGTGTTTCACGGACGCCGGTTCGGGAAGCGGTCAAGCGCATCAGTGACGAGGGCCTGGTCAAGATACTGGCGCAGACCGGCACCTATGTCGCGCCGATCAGCCGGGCCGACCTGGAAGAGGCCTATGTGATCCGCCGGGCGCTCGAGATGGAGAGCGCCAGGCGTGCGGCCGTGAAGCTGACGCCGGCAGCCGCCGAACTGCTTGAGGACAACATGGCGGCGCACCGGCTGGCCATATCGCGCGGCAGGTACGCAACCGCGATCCAGCTCGACGACGTCTTCCATCGTACCATTGCCGAGATCTGTGGCCTGCCAATGATCTGGCGGGCCGTCGACATTTCCAAGGCGCAGATGGATCGTGGCCGTTATCTCGCTATTCCCAAGCCCGGCTATGGCGAACAGACGATCGAGCAGCACGAGGCCATCCTTGACGCGCTGAAGCGACACGATGCCGAAGGCGCCGCGAAGGCAATGGAGCACCATCTCGAGACGTCGTTCCGCAACACGCTCGAAGTCGCCGCCGACCTTCTCGGCTGAACCCGCACCGGAGACGACCCGCACATGCGGAGAATGGGACTTTGCATCGGCCTGAAGGCCGATGCGATCGCCGAATACAAGCGCGTCCACGCCGCCGTCTGGCCAAGCGTGCTCGAAGTCATCAGCCGTGCCAACATCCGCAACTACTCCATCTTCCTGCGTGAGCCCGAGAACCTGCTTTTCGCCTATTGGGAGTATCATGGCAGCGATTTCGCCCAAGATGCCGCACGAATGGGCGAATCCTCCGCCATGCGCAAATGGTGGGAGCTGTGCGATCCCATGCAAAAACCATTGCCGACCCGCGCCGACGGAGAATGGTGGGCAGCCATGGAAGAAGTCTTCCATCTCGACTGACCGCGAACCAATCGTGCGTGGTCGCCTGCCCGGCCAGATGCCCGGTTTCAGTCGGGATTGATCCGAGCGCGGCGGACGGGTGGAATTCACTCCCCTCTACGCCAAGACGGTTCCTCAGTGCCGCTGAGGCGGCTGTCAGTGCCGCTGAGGCGGCTGTCACTGCCGCCGCTTGACCATTGACATTCTATTATATTAGTATTTCTCATCGTTCATCCCTGACTTCGTCGGGGGAGAGCTTCCTTCAGAGTTTGTGTAATGACGCGGTTCATCCAGCTTTCGCACGCCGACAACATTCTTCTTGCGGTCGACCCTTTGAAGGTCGGCGACAGGGCCGGTGACGTCGCGGCCAGGGCACGGATCCCGCGCGGCCACAAGATGGCCATGCGCGACATCGCTTCGGACGAACCGATCGTGAAATACGGCCAGACCATCGGCTTTGCACGCGAACCAATCGTCGCCGGCGACTGGGTGCACGAGCACAATGTGTATCTGCGCAATTTCGAGCGCGACTACCTCTTCGGCACAAACGCCAGGCACACGCCTGTTCTTCCAGAGGCCGAACGCGCCACCTTCCTGGGTTACCGCAGGCCGAGCGGCAAGGTCGGTACGCGCAATTTCATCGCCGTCCTGACTTCGGTGAACTGCTCGGCCAGCGTCGCCCGCTTCATCGTGGAAGAGGTCAACCGGTCGGGCATCCTGCGCGACTATCCCAATGTCGACGGCGTCATTTCGCTCGTCCACGGCACAGGCTGCGGCATCGACACCAAGGGGCCCGCCTACGATCTCCTGAAACGCACGCAATGGGGGTTTGCCACCAACCCCAATGTCGGCGGCGTGCTGATGGTCGGGCTCGGCTGCGAAGCGTTCCAGATCCCGCGCTGGATGCAGTCCTACAACATCGAGGAGAGCACCATCTTCCGCACGATGACGATCCAGGAGACCGGCGGCACCCGCAAGACCGTCGAGGCCGGTGTCAAGGCGATCCTCGACATGCTGCCGACCGTGAATGCGGCGGAAAGAACGCCGCAGCCGGCTTCCGAACTGGTGCTGGCGCTGCAATGCGGCGGGTCGGACGGTTACTCCGGCATCAGCGCCAACCCGGCGCTCGGTGCGGCGGTGGACCTGCTGGTCGCGCAGGGCGGGACGGCCGTTCTCTCGGAGACGCCCGAGATCTATGGCGCGGAGCATCTTCTCACCTTGCGCGCCGAGACCCGCGAAGTGGGAGAGAAGCTGATCGAGCGCATCCGCTGGTGGGAGGACTATACCGCCAGGCACGACATGGAGATGAACAACAACCCGTCTCCCGGCAACAAGCTGGGCGGGCTGACGACCATACTGGAGAAATCACTCGGCGCCTCCGCCAAGGGCGGCACGACCAATCTGCGCGCCGTGCTGGAATATGCCGAGCCGATCAACGAGCGCGGCCTCGTCTTCATGGATACGCCGGGTTACGACCCGGTCTCGGCCACCGGACAGGTTGCCGGCGGCGCCAACATATTGTGCTTCACCACGGGACGCGGCTCGGCCTTCGGCTGCAAGCCGACGCCCTCGATCAAGCTCGCCTCGAACTCCTTCATCTTCGAGCAGATGCGCGAGGACATGGACATAAACTGCGGCGACATACTGGACGGCGTGACGCTGGCCGAGAAGGGCGAGGAGATCTTCACCGAGATCCTGCGCGTGGCATCGGGCGGGCGCACCAAGTCGGAATCGCTCGGTTATGGCGACAACGAGTTCGTGCCCTGGAGTCTCGGCGCGACGATGTAGCAATCCCGCCCGCTTTCATCGGGCAGCCCTCCAGCATCTCAAACGGAAAGAACCGCTCGACATGAACAGGATCGATCTTGACGGCCAGCACGCCGTGGTCACCGGCGGCGCGCAAGGCCTCGGCTTTGCGATGGCCAAGCGTTTTGTCGCCTCCGGCGCGACGGTCACCTTGTGGGACATCGACGAAGCCCGTCTCGATGCGGCCAAGCAGGAGCTCGGCAAGGCCGCCACGACGCTGGCCGTGGACATAGCCAGTTGGGAAGCGGTGGACGCCGCCCGCGCCAGAACGGAGGAGATCGCCAACAAGATCTCCATCCTGGTCAACTCGGCGGGCATCGCCGGTCCGGCCGCGCCGCTCGATAGCTACGACATCGATGTCTGGAAGAAGGTCATCGACATCAACGTCAACGGTACCTTCTACGTCAACCGCGCCGTGGTTCCCGGGATGAAGGAGCGCAATTACGGGCGCATCGTCAACATCGCCTCGGTCGCCGGCAAGGAAGGCAATCCCAATGCCGCCGCCTATTCGGCCTCGAAAGCCGCAGTCATCGGCATGACCAAGTCGCTTGGCAAGGAACTGGCGCAGTACGACATCGCGGTCAACTGCATCTCGCCGGCGACGGCGCAGACGCGCATCCTCGAGCAGCTGACGGCCGAGCACATCGAATACATGCGTTCGCGCATTCCGCGCGGCCGCCTGCTGGAGGTCGACGAGGCCGCCGCCATGGTCGCCTGGCTCGTCTCGAAGGAAAACAGCTTCACCACGGCCTCGACCTTCGATCTGTCGGGTGGACGCACGACCTACTGATCGAGATCAAGCTTCCGCAGCACTGGCCTCCGGCGTCAGCCGACGGCCGGGATGGCACGTGTCCGCCCCGGCACGATCTCGGGCGCGCCGTCGGGCATGGCGGCCGCGATGCCTAGAATGTGACCGGAGCCGAGAAGCAGGCCGCGGAGAGCCCAGCGGGGGCGTCGTCATCGATCTCGTCGCCGAAATGGGCAACAGACGGCGAGCCCTGCTTGGGAAAGGTCGCGCGGCGGTTAGGCGGTGAGGCTGGATTGTCGGCG
Source organism: Mesorhizobium sp. NZP2298 (assembly GCF_013170825.1). NCBI lineage: Bacteria > Pseudomonadati > Pseudomonadota > Alphaproteobacteria > Hyphomicrobiales > Phyllobacteriaceae > Mesorhizobium > Mesorhizobium sp. NZP2298. The sequence goes on from NZ_CP033365.1 coordinate 327,459, forward strand.
CAACCCTCTAGTGAGCGGAGCTGCTCGAGGCGAGCGTACCAGGGCCGTACGGCCCATTCACCGGTTGCGGTTGGCTGAGAGACTGTTTGGTGGAGCCAATCGGAATCGAACCGACGACCTCTTGAATGCCATTCAAGCGCTCTCCCAACTGAGCTATGGCCCCACTTCCGGCAGTCAACCGGCGCCGTTTCCGGCGAAGAGATCAGCACGGGTTGGAACACCGCGCCGTTAGTGCAGGCGGCTTCTAACCCCGCCTTTCCCAGATATCAAGCCTTCAATGCCGGCTTTTTGTTCACAGGCCAAGAAAGCCTGCAAACGCTTGTCTCTCGGGTCGATCAGACCTCGTCGTCGTCGTCGCCGACGCCGATCATGTCGGCAACGTCGTCGTCTTCTTCCTCTTCGTCGGCAAGGAAGGTATCGTCCTCGTCGTCGCCGAGATCAACGTCCTCGTCGTCGCCGAGATCCGGCAGGTCGTCACCCTTGACGTCCTCGTCGGCCTCTTCGAGCGAGACGACTTCAACGCCCTCTTCGTCCTCGGCGTCCACTTCCTTCTCGGCCACTTCCTCTTCCTCCTCGAGGGCGGCGATCTTGCCTTCCTCGAAATAGGAACGCGGATAGGTCTTGCCGGTGTAGGGCGAGACGATCGGGTCCTTGTTCAGGTCGTAGAATTTTCGACCCGTTTCGGGGTCGATACGCTTTGTGCCAAGTTCGGTTTTTGCCACGGCAAGCCTCGTGAATAAAAGAGTGGTCCCCTTAACCACTGTTTGCGGCGCTGTCAAAGCCAAAAGCCGGCGTCACAAAACCAAGTCCTGAAAGGCCTCGCGGCAAGTGACGACCATGGGGATGACCATTTCGCCCCGCCGTGATACGAGACCGCCGCAACAAATGAAAAGCGCCGGCCCGCCGGCATTCCGTCCAGGGAAATTCCATGTCTCACGCCGCCGCTGCCAAGCCGGCCACCGCCCGCAAATCTCAAGCCCTTTCCGGCACGGCACGCGTGCCGGGCGACAAGTCGATCTCGCACCGCTCCTTCATGTTCGGCGGTCTCGCCTCCGGCGAAACCCGCATCACCGGCCTGCTGGAGGGGGAGGACGTGATGCGCACGGGCGCGGCCATGAAGGCGATGGGCGCGCATATCGAGAAGCGCGGCGCCGAGTGGGTGATCCGCGGCACCGGCAACGGCGCACTGTTGCAGCCGGAAGGCCCGCTCGACTTCGGCAATGCCGGCACCGGCTCACGGCTGACCATGGGCCTCGTCGGCACCTACGACATGGAAACCACCTTCATCGGCGACGCCTCGCTGTCCGGCCGGCCGATGGGCCGCGTGCTCGAGCCGCTGCGCCAGATGGGCGTGCAGGTGCTGAAGGCCACACCCGGCGACCGCATGCCGATCACGCTGCATGGCCCCAAGCACGCCGCCCCGATCACCTACCGCGTGCCGATGGCCTCGGCGCAGGTGAAGTCAGCCGTGCTGCTCGCCGGCCTCAACACGCCCGGCATTACCACGGTGATCGAACCGGTGATGACGCGCGACCACACCGAAAAGATGCTCAAGGGCTTTGGCGCCAACCTGTCGGTCGAGACCGACGAACGCGGCGTGCGCCACATCTTCATCGAGGGCCAGGGCAAGCTGACAGGCCAGACGATCGCGGTACCGGGCGACCCGTCCTCAGCCAGCTTCCCGCTGGTCGCGGCGCTGATCGTGCCGGGTTCGGACATCGTGATCGAAAACGTGCTGATGAACCCGACCCGCACCGGGCTTTTGCTGACGTTGCAGGAAATGGGCGGCAAGATCGACATCCTCAACCCGCGCAATGCCGGCGGCGAGGATGTCGCCGACCTGCGCGTGCGCTATTCCGAGCTCAAGGGCGTCGCCGTGCCCCCGGAGCGGGCACCGTCGATGATCGACGAGTACCCGGTGCTGGCCGTTGCCGCGAGCTTCGCCGAGGGCGAGACGCTGATGCAGGGGCTGGAAGAGCTGCGGGTGAAGGAATCCGACCGTCTGTCGGCCGTCGCCAACGGGCTGAAGCTCAACGGCGTCGACTGCACCGAGGGCGAGGCTTCGCTTGCCGTGCGCGGCAAGCCGGGCGGCAAGGGCCTGGGCGGCCACCCCAACGGCCTGGACACGACGGTGCAAACCCATCTCGACCACCGCATCGCCATGAGCTTTCTGGTCATGGGACTGGCAACGGAAAAGCCTGTCACCATCGACGATCAGGCGATGATCGCGACGAGCTTTCCGGAGTTCATGGGGCTGATGACGGGGTTGGGCGCGGAGATTGAGTGACGGGTGATGGCAATTACAAACCCTGGAGAATGGGGGCCGACATCCCTCCCTTCGCCATCCACGGGCGGAGCGGGAGCGAAACGGACGCGTAGACCCGAGGATCCATGCCGTGACGCCAAAGCGTCTCGACGATGCAGAGTTATGGACCGCAGCATTCTTCGACTGATGTCACGGCATGGATCCCAGGGTCTCCGCGACGCAGCTGCGCTCCTGCTCCGCCCTGGGATGACGAAGGCGCGTGGGCTGGACGCCAAGCCTTGCGAAGCGCTGGGCTGCCAATGACCTCAACCTTCACCATCGCCATCGACGGCCCCGCCGGCGCAGGCAAGGGCACCCTCGCCCGGCGTCTGGCCGACCACTACCGGCTGAACCTGCTCGACACCGGCCTCACCTACCGGGCGGTCGCTTATGCGCTCATCCAGCACGCGCTGCCGCTCGACAACGTCTCGGCCGCCGAAACCGCCGCCCGTCAGGTCGACCTGGCGAAGCTCGATCGCGCGGTCTTGTCGGCGCATGCCGTTGGCGAGGCGGCCTCGAAGGTCGCGGTGTTCCCGACCGTGCGGCGCATTCTCGTCGAGAAGCAGCGCGCGTTCGCCAAGACGCCGCCGGGCGCGGTGCTGGACGGGCGCGACATCGGCACTGTCGTGTGCCCCGACGCCGACATCAAACTCTATGTGACGGCGAGTGCCGAAGTGCGGGCACGACGCCGGCTGGCCGAGATCGAAAGCATCGGCGGCACCGCCAATTTCGCCGAAATCCTCGCCGACATCGTGCGCCGCGACGAGCGCGACATGGGCCGTGCCGACTCGCCCTTGAAGCCGGCCGCCGACGCGCACTTGCTTGATACCAGCGAAATGGCTATAGAAGCCGCGTTTCTCGCGGCCATGGCGATCGTTGACGACGTGCTGGCCAGGAGAAACAAGGCCTGATCCGGGTTTTCATGCTGTTTCCGTTGCCGGAAGCGAAGAAAATACCCATATCGGGCACGAACCAGCCTGCCAGCATTCTTCATGCGCCGGAATTGCCGCTTCAAAGCGGCCCAGGGCTTTTTAAAGCCCGGAACGCCGGCAGGCCAACGCAACGCTAACCCACGGCGCCCGTCCCGCTCAGAGATGCGGGGCACTCCAGGAGAAACAATGTCAGCTGCAAATCCCACTCGCGACGATTTCGCGAGCCTGCTCGAAGAATCATTCACCACCGGCCATTCCGGCGAAGGTCAGGTCGTCAAGGGCACGATCACCGCGATCGAAAAGGACATGGCCATCATCGACGTCGGCCTCAAGGTCGAAGGCCGCGTGCCGCTGAAGGAATTCGGCGTCAAGGGCAAGGACACGACCCTCAAGGTCGGTGACACCGTCGAAGTCTATGTCGAGCGCATCGAGAACGCGCTTGGCGAAGCGATGCTTTCGCGTGAGAAGGCCCGCCGCGAAGAGAGCTGGGTCCGCCTCGAAGAGAAGTTCACCAAGGGTGAGCGCGTCGAAGGCGTCATCTTCAACCAGGTCAAGGGCGGCTTCACCGTCGACCTCGACGGCGCCGTGGCCTTCCTGCCGCGCAGCCAGGTCGATATCCGCCCGATCCGCGACGTCTCCCCGCTGATGCACAACCCGCAGCCCTTCGAGATCCTCAAGATGGATCGCCGCCGCGGCAACATCGTGGTGTCGCGCCGCACCGTGCTCGAGGAAAGCCGCGCCGAACAGCGTTCGGAAATCGTGCAGAACCTCGAAGAAGGCCAGGTTGTCGAAGGCGTCGTCAAGAACATCACCGACTACGGTGCGTTCGTCGACCTCGGCGGCATCGACGGCCTGCTGCATGTCACCGACATGGCATGGCGCCGCGTCAACCATCCGACTGAAATCCTCAACATCGGTCAGACGGTCAAGGTGCAGATCATCCGCATCAATCAGGAAACCCACCGCATCTCGCTCGGCATGAAGCAGCTCGAGAGCGATCCGTGGTCCGAGATCGGCACCAAGTTCCCGATCGGCAAGAAGATCAAGGGCACCGTCACCAACATCACCGACTACGGCGCGTTCGTCGAGCTGGAGCCGGGCATCGAAGGCCTCATCCACGTTTCGGAAATGTCGTGGACGAAGAAGAACGTGCATCCCGGCAAGATCCTGTCGACGACGCAGGAAGTCGACGTCGTGGTGCTCGAGGTCGATCCGGCCAAGCGCCGCATCTCGCTCGGCCTCAAGCAGACGCTCGAGAATCCGTGGGAAGCCTTCGCGCGCAACCATCCGGTCGGCAGCCAGGTCGAGGGCGAGGTCAAGAACAAGACCGAGTTCGGCCTGTTCATCGGCCTGGAAGGCGACGTGGACGGCATGGTGCACCTCTCCGACCTCGACTGGACCCGTCCGGGCGAGCAGGTCATCGAAGAGTACAATCGCGGCGACATCGTCAAGGCGCAGGTGCTCGACGTCGACATCGAGAAGGAGCGCATCTCGCTCGGCATCAAGCAGCTGGCCCGCGACACGGTCGGCGAAGCGGCGACTTCGGGCGAACTGCGCAAGAACGCCGTCGTCACCTGTGAGGTCATCGGCGTCAAGGATGGCGGTCTGGAAGTGCGGCTGGTCGACAGCGGCATCGAGACCTTCATCAAGCGCTCGGACCTGAGCCGCGACCGCGACGAGCAGCGCCCCGAGCGCTTCACCGTCGGCCAGAAGGTCGATGCCCGCGTCATCGCCTTCGACAAGAAGACCCGCAAGCTGCAGGTCTCGATCAAGGCGCTGGAAATCGCCGAAGAGAAGGAAGCGGTCGCCCAGTACGGCTCGACCGACTCCGGCGCTTCGCTGGGCGATATCCTGGGTGCCGCGCTGAAGAAGCAGGGCAACTAAGCCTCTTCTTCCACCCCCAAAACAAAACCCCGCCGGAGCGATCCGGCGGGGTTTTTCTTTGGCGAAAGCCAGGTCGTTCGATTGCGGAGCTACGCCCGGCCGTAGAGCGGCACCAGCGTTCCGCTCATCGCCTGGTTGGCCGGCGAGGCGAGATAGGCGATGGCTTCGGCAGCCGCTTCGAGGCTGACCCATTTGGTGAAATCGGCATCCGGCATGTCGGCGCGGTTTGCCGGCGTGTCGAGCGTCGAGGGGGCCACGGCATTGACCAGGATGCCCTTGGCCTTGAGCTCTTCGGCCATCGCCACCGTCATGGCCGCGACCGCCGCCTTGCTGGCCGTGTAGGCGACCATGCCGGCGCCGCGCCTGGGGTCGAGCCCGGCCCGCGCGGTCACATTGACGATGCGCCCAGCGGTGCCCGAAGCCAGCATCGAACGAATAGCCGCGCGGCTGCACAGGAAGGTGGTGCGGGCATTGGTGTCCATCATCTCGGCAAAGGACGCCGATTCGATCTTTTCCACCGGCGCCATGGCGAAACCGCCGGCGAGATGGATCGATCCCCACAAGGCGGGAACCTGGGTGTAGAAGCCTTCAACCTTGGCGGAATCCGACAGGTCGACATTGTGCGCCAGCTTGACATTCTCATGCGCGGCGAATGGAAAATGCTGGGGTGCCGCGGCATGTGCGTTCGGCACATGGCAGATCGCGCCCTGCTCCAGCAGTCTGCCAACCACCGCGCCGCCGAGCGCACCGGTTCCACCGGTCACGACGATATGCCTGCCTTGAAGTGTTTCCGTCATCCTGGATCGCTCCTGTCGTATTCTTATGATTATTTCGCTTGTTGCGCCGCGCCGACGCGAAGCGTCGCGCCTTTCGGCCAATCACTCAACTGATATCTCGACATGGCAGTTGTTGCGTCTTTGCATGCGTCAGCTCGCTGGCCACCGCGATTTGCCGGCCCTGCGGCTCCAGCCGTGCAACAGGCAAGCCGGCGAATGGCCGATACAGGTTGAAAAATCAACGCCGGCCTTGGCGCTCAATCGACCGTGATTTCGATGACACGCGGCAACCCGGTCGCCCGCGCCTGCCTCAACGCCTGCGGCAAGGCGCCGATATCGGCCAGCCGCTCGGCACCGATGCCATAGGCTTCGGCCAGCTTGCAGAAATCCGGCGGCGCCGGCGAGACCCCGACAGGTTCCACACCGACATCGAGCATCGAGGTCTCGATCTCGCGATAGCCCCTGTTGTTCCAGATCACGAAGATGACCGGGGCCTGGGCATCGAGTGCCGCGCCGAGTTCGGGCAGCGTGAACTGGAAACCACCGTCTCCAGTCAGGCAGACGACCGGTGCATCGGGCACGGCAAGTGCCGCCCCGATCGCCGCCGGCGGGCCGTAACCAAGCGCGCCAAAGCCGGTGGCGGCGTTGAACCAGCCGCCCGGCCGGTCGTGGTCGTAGTAGAGGTTGGCGGCATAGACCGGCTGCGTCGAATCGCCGACGACAATGGCGCCCGGCAGTGCGTCACGGATCATTTCCACCGCGTGCACCTGCGCCACATAGGCCGGGCTGAGCTCGGCGAACGCCGCCCTCCGCGCCGCGGCGGCGCGTGCCTCGCCGTCTGGCGCCGCAGGATGAGCGGAGCCGGTCGCGGCGAGCAAGGCCTCGATCGCCTCGGCGCAGTCGGCCTGGATACCGATCGTCACCGGGCGGCGCGCGAGCTGGTCGGCGCCGATGTCGATGCGGATCAGGTTGGAAGGCAGAACGAAGCCGCCATCGCCGTAGCCGTCATAATCGGTCGGACCGAATTCGGTGCCGGCGGCAATCACCAGATCGGCCTCGGCCATCAGCGCGCGGACCGCCTTCAGGCTGGGGCTTGCCGGCACGCAGAGCGGGTGGCGGTGCAGCAGACCCCGCGCATTGGTGGTCTCGATGACCGGCGCACCGAGTTTCTCGGCCAGGCGCCGCAATGGCGCTTCGGCACACTTGGCGCCGCCGCCGGCCAAGATCAGCGGGCGGCGCGCGGCCGCGATGAGTTTGGCTGCACGGGCAATTGCCGCGCCGTCCGGCGCCGGCGGTGCCGCATTGCTCAGCAGTGCCGCGATATCGTCAGCCGGCTTGACCATGACATCGGTCGGGATCTCGATATGCACCGGGCCCGGCCGCGAGGACGAAAACAGGGCGAAGGCCCGTGCCAATGCCCCGGGCAACTCGCTGGCCTCGGTGACACGCTGCGATAACAGCGCCACCTTTTCCATCATGCCGCGCTGATCCGGCAGCTCATGCAGGAAGCCAAGCCCCTTGCCCAGTGTCGGCGTGGCGTTGACACCCGAGATGACCAGCATCGGCACCGAATCGGCGCGCGCCTGGCCCATGGCGGTGATGGTGTTGGTCAGCCCCGGTCCGGTGATGACGAAGGCGACACCCGGCCTGCCGCTGGCGCGGGCATAGCCGTCGGCCATGAAGCCGGCGCCCTGTTCGTGGCGCGGCGTGACATGGCGGATTTTCGAGCGCGCCAGGCCACGGTAGAGCTCGACCGTGTGGACGCCGGGAATGCCGAAGACGGTGTCGACGCCGTGGGCTTCGAGCAGCGTGATGAGGGCCTCGCCGATGGTCGGCCCCGTGGTCGTCCCAGCTGTCGTCATTGGCGCAGCACCGGACGTGTCAGGCAGGTCGGACCACCCTCGCAAGCGATACACAGCGCATCCGCCTCGAAGGTGGAGACCGTGCAGCCGGCCGCCGCCATGGCCGCCGCCGTCTTGGGAAAACCGGCGACGGCGATCACCTGGTGTGGTGCGGTCGGCAGGACGTTGAGGCTGAGCCCGTTGGAGGCCATGAACTCATCGGCATCGCCCTCGACCAGCTTGATGCCGCGTGCCCGCAGCATCTGGTAGAAAGGCGCCGGCAGGAGCGGCGAATAGACCAATGCCAGATCGTCGGCGAGCGGGCTGATCACCGACATCAGATGCAGGCAGGCCTCTTCGCCGTGCCACAGCGGCAGATCGAAACCAAAGACCTGTATGCCCTTGGGCGAAAGCAGGTTGGCGAGCTGCTGGATGCCGTCCTGGTTGGTGCGTACGCCGCGGCCGATGGCCAGCGTGCCGGCATCGACCCAGACGCAGTCACCACCTTCCACCTGACCGGGATGCTCGATGCGGCCGAGGATCGGAATGCCCATGCTGGTGTAGGCGGCTTCGTGCAGGCCGGGCTCCGGCCGGCGCAGTGCCTTGCCCATGGACAGGATGATGGCGCCGTGATCGGTCATCAGCGAAGGGTCGTGGGTGAAGACGGAATCGGCCAGCCCGTCATCGGCGTCCGTCAGCCATTCGATCTCGGCACCTGAAGCCGCGACCAGCCGCGTCAGCCGCTCATGCTGGGCGGCGGCTTTTTGCGGGTCAAAGCCTGGGCCATAGTGCCATTCCCGCGCCCTGGCGTGGCGCATGGCACTCGACGCGGATCGCATCAGCACGCGTTTGAGCGGTCCTGCCATGGACTGCGAACCGTATGTTTTGCCCACTAAATTCTCCCGAAACATCCCTGCCGCCACTAACCACTACAGCAAGCCGTGATCAATGGTCCAAAAACCATGGTTGACGGAGGCAAGCGGAACGGTCCATCTTGAGAATGGGAACTCTGTCCAGTGATGGGTAATGGGTAAAACAATCCAGCAGCGATGGGCTCGACCGCTCCGCGGAGCGTCGAAGGGATGATGGCGCAGGGCGCCGCATCCGTCCTCACACAAACGGCGCAGGACGGCGCCGCCGAAGCCATCCATGTCGAAAACCTGCACAAGAAATTCGGCGAACTGCATGTGCTGAAGGGCGTGTCGCTGTCGGCGCGCGACGGTGAGGTGATCGCCATCATCGGTGGCTCAGGCTCGGGCAAATCGACGCTGCTGCGCTGCATCAACTGCCTCGAAAATCCGACCAGCGGCATCATCCGCGTCAATGGCGAGGAGATCAAGCTGAAGGCGGACAGCCACGGCCACACCGTTCCGGCAGACCGCAAGCAGATCGAGCGCATCCGCTCCAAGCTCGGCATGGTGTTCCAGAATTTCAATCTGTGGAGCCACATGACGCTGATCGAAAACGTCATCGAGGTTCCGGTGCATGTGCTTGGCGTCAAGCGCGACGAGGCGATCGCCCAGGCCGAAAAGCTGCTGGCGCGCGTCGGGCTTGCCGAAAAGCGCGACGTCTATCCCGCCTATCTGTCGGGCGGCCAGCAGCAGCGCGCCGCTATCGCGCGCGCGCTCGCCATCAATCCGCGCGTCATGCTGTTCGACGAGCCGACCTCGGCGCTCGACCCCGAACTGGTCGGCGAGGTGCTGAAGGTGATCGGCGACCTGGCGCGCGAGGGCCGCACCATGGTGCTGGTCACCCATGAAATGAAGTTCGCCCGCGAGGTCGCGACCCACGTCGTCTATCTCTACAACGGGCTGGTCGAGGAAGAAGGGCCGCCGGAGCAGATCTTCGGCGCACCGAAATCCGAAAGGCTGAAGCAGTTCATCCGCAACATCGGCTAGGGACAGGCCGAGACGGAAGAAAACCGGGAACCAACAACAAACTGGGAGTTTGAAATGAAGACTGTTCTGAAGACATTTGCTGCGGCACTGCTGCTCGGCGTCGCAGCCATGGGCGTGGCCAAGGCCGATCCGGTCAAGATCGGTGTCGCCGCCGAGCCCTATCCGCCCTTCACCTCGCCGGATGCTTCGGGCAAATGGGTCGGCTGGGAGATCGACTTCATCGACGCCGTCTGCGCCGAGGAAAAACTCGACTGCGTCATCACGCCCGTTGCCTGGGACGGCATCATTCCGGCGCTGACCACCAAGAAGATCGATCTCATCGTCTCGTCGATGTCGATCACCGACGAACGCAAGAAGACGATCGACTTCTCGGACAAGTATTACAACACGCCGACGGCGATCATCGGACCGAAGGACCAGAAGTTCGGCTCGACGCCGGATGACCTCAAGGGCAAGGTCGTCGGCGTCCAGGTGTCGACCGTGCACGCCGTCTACGCCAAGAAGCACTTCGGCGCCACCGCTTCCGAAATCAAGGAATACCAGACCCAGGACGAAGCCAACCAGGATCTCGCCGCCGGCCGCCTCGATGCGGTGCAGGCAGACTCCATCGCCCTTGGCGAATTCCTCAAGTCCGACCAGGGCAAGGCCTGCTGCGACTTGAAGGGCATGGTGGCTCCTGACGACGAAGTGCTCGGACCGGGCGTCGGCGCCGGCGTGCGCAAGGAAGACACCGCCCTGAAGGAAAAGATCAACGCCGGCATCAAGGCGATCCGCGCCAACGGCAAGTATGACGAAATCTCGAAGAAATATTTCGATTTCGACATTTACGGCGGCTCGACGCAGTCGAACTGACCCCCCTCCCACAGGCCGGAGGGCATGACGCCAAGGTCACGCTCTCCGGCCGACCCTTCCCACGCATGCTTGCCGTCGGCCACTGACGTCGGCGAATAGCGCCAGCAAACCGGGGGCGAAGCTGATCGACGCGTTTCTTCCGGCCTCGGCGGCCGGTATCATCGAACTCCTCTCGCCCGCGCCGGTCGGCTGGGGCGGGACACTCATGCTCGGGCTGCTGCATTCGATCGAGATCGCCGTCGGCGCCACGATCGTCGGCCTGTTCATCGGAACCTGCGGTGCCTATGGCAAGCTCTATGGCGGGCCTGTCGTGCGCGACCTGCTTGCGGTCTACACCACCGTGGTGCGCGCCGTGCCCGAACTGGTGCTGATCCTGTTGCTCTACTACGCCGGCACCGACCTGATAAACCAGGTGCTCACCGCGATCGGCTACCAGCGTGTCGATATCAACGGGCTGGTGGCCGGCATAGCCGTGCTTGGCTTCGTCCAGGGCGCCTACTCGACAGAAGTCATGCGCGGCGCGATCCTTGCCATCCCGCAGGGCCAGATCGAAGCCGCCCGTGCCTACGGCATGTCGCCCGGCCTTCTCCTGCGGCGCATCACCCTGCCGGCGATGCTGCCCTTCGCCATTCCGGGTCTCGCCAATCTGTGGCTGATCGCGACCAAGGACACCGCGCTGCTGGCCGTCGTCGGCTTCTTCGAACTGACGCTTGCGACACGGCAGGCGGCAGGAGTCACCAAGGCCTATCTGATATTCTATCTCGCCGCGGGCGTGCTCTATCTCGCGGTGACGCTGTTTTCCAACCTCCTGCTTGGCCGCGCCGAGAAATGGGCGCGGCGCGGCATGCCTTCGATCAAGGACGCACGCTGATGGTGGGCGAAGCTGCCATCATCAACACGGCGGCGCGCGCCTCGCTATGGCTGCAGCCGCATCGCATCGTCCTCATCGTGATGGCTCTGGGGTTGGTGCTGTCAGCCGCCTTTTTCATGCGCTGGGACTGGCTGCCGCAATATTGGGCACTGGGCCTGATGGGCATCTGGCGCTCCCTGTGGATCCTGGCCGTCACCTGCGTGCTCGGCTTTCTGATCGCCGTGCCGGTCGGGCTGGCGCAAGCCGCCGGTTCAATCTGGGTTGCGGCGCCGGCGAAGGTTTTCTGCACCATCATCCGCGGCACACCGCTGCTTTTGCAACTGTGGCTGCTCTATTACGGGCTGGGTTCGCTGTTCCCGCAATATCCATGGATCCGCGAATCCTGGATGTGGCCCTATCTCAGACAGGCCTGGCCGTATGGCGTGCTGGCGCTGACCCTGTCCTTCGCCGGTTACGAGGGCGAGGTGATGCGCGGCGCCTTTGCCGGCGTGCCCAAGGGACAGCTGGAAGCCGCCCGCGCCTTCGGCATGAGCCGCTGGAAGATCTTCCAGCGCATATGGCTGCCGCAAGCCTTCTATCGGGCACTGCCGACGCTGACCGGTGAAACCGTGCTGCAGTTGAAGTCGACGCCCCTGGTGGCGACGATCAGCGTCATCGATATCTTCGCCGTCTCGTCCAAGGTGCGACAGGATACCTACCTCACCTACGAGCCCTTGCTGCTGCTGGCGTTGATCTATATGGCGATCACCGGCATTCTCGTCCTGGCCTTCAGCCGGATCGAAGCGCGGATACCCGTCAAGGTCGGCTAGAGGCGCACCGATCGCGCACGGCACGATGGAGATATCCGCCGCTTTTCTTGCAGTTGCGGACGATTTTCAACACAAACGCCGGCTCATCTGCTGCTACGCACGCACGGACCCGACCAACTCAACCAGTTCTCGCGACCCCAGGACGGCCATAATGCAACTCAGTCTCGACCAGGCAAGAGGACTGTGCCGGATGGCGGCACTCGGCGCCGGCGCCAATGAGGAGGCCGCGCAATCGCTCACGGCCTCGATCATCGCAGCCGAGGCGGAAGGGCTTTCGGCCGTCGGGCTTTCGCATTTCATCGACTATCTCGAGGCCCTCGAGGCCGGCCGCATCGACGGCAATGCCGATCCGGTGATCACCAGGCCGGCGCTGGCCGTCTATCTCTCCGACGCACGCGGCGGGCTGGCGCATACCGGCTTCGACCGGACGATCGACGACCTCGCCAAGGCGGCAAGACTGTTCGGCGTTGCCATCTTCTCGCAGAAGAACGCCTATACATGCGGCGCTCTTGGCTATTTCACCGGAAGGCTGGCGGCACAGGGACTGGTATCGTTCGCCGCCACCAATGGCCCGGCCGTTCTCGCCGGCTCGGGCTCTGTCAAGCCGGTCTATTGCACCAACCCGATGTCGTTTGCCGCACCGGCCGCCGACGGCGCGCCGCTTGTCATCGATCAGTCCTCGAGCGCCACGGCCTTCGTCAACATCCGCAAGGCGGCCGAGGACGGCAAGAAAATTCCCGAAGGCTGGGCGCTGGACGCCAGCGGCAACCCGACCACCGATCCGGCAGCGGCCATGAAAGGCGCTATGCTTGCCTTTGGCGGCCAGCGCGGGGCCAACATCGCGCTGATGGTCGAAGTGCTGGCGGCGGGCATTTCCGGGGCCAACTGGTCGCTCGACGCGCCATGGTTCACCGGTGGGCCGGACAGCCCCGGAACCGGCCTGTTCGTGCTGGCCATCGAGCCCAAGCTGCTCGACCCGGATTTCGAGCAGCGCATGAAGGACCAGCTTGACCGTCTGCGCCGCCGCTTTGGCGTGCATGTGCCGGGCCGTGCCCGGGCCGAGGCGGTCGAGAAGGCGCAGGCGCGCGGCATCACCGCGCCCAAGGCGGTGGTGCAGCGCATTTCCGAATTCGCCGAGCGCTATTCGGCTTGAAGAAATCGACTTTTTTTCCGCGCCTTCGTGAACCTTTGCGCGCATTGCGACGACCCATGACTGTCCGGGTTGGGGTTGCCCGGTCGGTGTCTTCTGTCGGATGCGTCCAGGGCTGGGGCGGGCGTGCTTGCTTCACGCCAAGCTGATACCGTCTCAGGTCAGGCCGCCTCGTTGGACCCTGGTTTCGACATGAACTTCACCCGGAAAACCCCGCTTCGGCGGGGTTTTCTGCGTTTCATCCTGCGCACATAAACATGATTGTGAAAGTTAACTTTTGTTAACTTGACTTGACGGGGACCATCGGGCGTTTGCGAGGGGATCATCACAACAACAGGAGCCACGATGTCCGCAACCACCGACGCTTCCCACGGCAAGCTGATCATTCCGGCGCTTGGCCGCCTGTATTCGTCGCTGCATGACGGGGCCGAAACCCTTCTTCGCGTCATCGCCGGCGGGTTTCTTACCATCCATGGCTCGCAGAAGATCACCAATCCTTTCGGTGCGGCCGAAATGGTCGAAGGCCTCGGCTTCTATCCCGGCGCCTTCTGGTCGCTGCTTCTGGCCTGCACCGAATTTTTCGGCGGCATTTTCATCGCCATCGGGTTTTTGACACGGCCGGCCGCTTTTGCCGGCCTGTTCGTGCTGCTGGTCACCGTCTGGTTCCACTGGGTGACCATGGGCCAGGGCTATTCGGGTGCCGAGAAGTCGCTTTTGTGGGCCGCGATCCTGCTCTTCTTCGTCATTCGCGGCGGCAACCGGCACTCGGTCGACGCCCGCATCGGCAAGGCATTCTGACAAGCTTTCGAGAGCGGTGACGCGACGACGCGTCACCCTTTGCCTTTAGCGCAAAACGGACTATGAAACGGCTTCAGCCAAGCCATCTGGAAAGTGCGCCGGAGCCCACCATGACCGAAATCCTGCAGACCCCAAAGCTCGTCGTCGTCTTTGGCGGGTCAGGCTTTGTCGGCCGCCATGTCGTGCGCGCGCTGGCCAAGCGCGGCTATCGCATCCGGGTCGCCTGCCGGCGGCCCGACCTTGCCGGCCATTTGCAGCCGCTCGGCAACGTAGGCCAGATCCAGCCGGTACAGGCCAATGTGCGGGTGCGCTGGTCGGTCGACCGCGCCGTGCAAGGGGCCGACCATGTCGTCAATCTCGTTGCCGTCCTGCATGAGAGCGGCCGGCAGAAATTCTCCGCCGTGCATGAATTCGGCGCCCGCGCCGTCGCCGAGGCCGCGCGTTCCGTTGGCGCCGGGCTGACGCATGTTTCGGCGCTTGGCGCCGATGCGGGCTCCGAATCGGGTTACGCGCGCACCAAGGCGCTAGGCGAGAAGGCCGTGCTGGAGACGATTCCCGACGCCGTCATCTTCCGGCCGTCGATCACCTTCGGACCCGAGGACAGCTTCTTCAACCGCTTTGCCAACATGGCGCGCTATTCGCCGGTGCTGCCGCTGATCGGCGGCGGCCAGACCAAGTTCCAGCCGGTCTATGTCGGGGACGTTGCCGAGGCGGTGGCGCGCTCGGTCGACGGCAAGGTCAATCGCGGCCAGATCTACGAGCTTGGCGGCCCCAATGTGCTCACCTTCAAGGAGTGCATGGAAGAGTTGCTGACGGTGATCGAGCGCAAGCGCCTGCTGGTCCCGGTGCCGTGGTGGGTGGCCAACATCCAGGCGTCGATCCTCGGCCTGTTGCCCAATCCGCTGCTGACCAAGGACCAGGTGATGCAGTTGCGCGAGCATAACATCGTTTCGGACGCCGCTGCCAAGGCCAACCGGACACTTGCCGGGCTTGGCATCCAGCCACAGTCGATCGCAACGATCCTGCCGAGCTACCTCTGGCGCTTCCGCGCCGCCGGCCAGTTCCAGCAGCGCAAGCCCGCGGCATAAGCCCAAGGTGCGTTGAGATTCACGTCAGGCCGCCATCGTTCGCAGGCGGGATCACCTGAATGTCGGCATGCCTAGCTAGAGCGTTTCACCGAATCGCAGAACCGCTCTAACTATTTGTTTTTACGCAATTCCGGACGGAAAACCGTTATACACTTTTCCTGGAATTGCTCTAGCGAGGCGTGACCTGCATCGGCAGCCCGCCTTGCGGCTGGGTCGTCAATTTCTGCACCGGCCAGGGTTTTGTTTCGGCCGTGGTGTCGAAGCGGAAGCGCGACAAAAGGATGGCGAGTGCGATGATCGCCTCCTGCATGGCGAAACTGGCGCCGATGCAGACGCGCGGGCCTGCTCCGAACGGCAGATACTGGAAACGGTCGATCTTTTCACGGTTCCCCGGGTGGAAACGCTCGGGCAGGAAGGCATCTGGCCGGTCCCACAGCTTCCTGTGACGATGGACGACCCACGGCATCACCAGCACGGCCGCGTGCTTGGGGATATAGAGATCCTTCCACATCTCGGGCACGATCGGCTCGCGGTTGATCGACGGCGCCGGCGGATAGAGCCGGAGCGCCTCGT
The DNA here is from genome assembly GCF_013170825.1 of Mesorhizobium sp. NZP2298. Lineage (NCBI taxonomy): Bacteria > Pseudomonadati > Pseudomonadota > Alphaproteobacteria > Hyphomicrobiales > Phyllobacteriaceae > Mesorhizobium > Mesorhizobium sp. NZP2298. The sequence continues at coordinate 343,236 of NZ_CP033365.1, forward strand.
CGAAGGCGGCGCGGGTCAATGGCATGGCGTCGAGCCATTTTGTCGGATCGGGCTCGCGCGCCAGAACCTGGTCGATTTCCTGCTCGACCCGGTTGCGCTCCCATGGCGATTCGGCCAGGCAATAAAGCGTCCAGCCAAGCGCACGCGCCGTCGTCTCATGGCCGGCGCCGATGAAGGTGATGATGTTGTCCTCGACCTCCGAGCGCGTCAGCCCCTCCGGGCCTTCGGCCTTGAGCAACAGCGTCAGGAAATCCTGTGGTACGGCATCGGGATCACGCCTGAATTTCTCTTCGCGCATCTTGACGGTATCGGTCACGATCTTGCGGAAATAGGCCATGGTCTTGCGGCCGCGGATGCGGGTGAGCCGCGGCAGCCAGTCGGGGGCGCGCAACAGGTCGAGCGGATCGACACGGCCCATGGTCTCGAACAAACGGTCGATCTCGTTGGCAAAACTGCCCGGCTCGCCCGCGATCTCGCCGGAGAACAGCGTCTCGGCCAGGATGTCGTAGGTGAGCAGCGTCATGTCATGGGCGATGTCGGATGTGCCGCCCTGCTCGTAGCGGGTGACAAACTCCCTAGTGCGTTTCAGCATCGGCTGGGCAAAGCCGAAGATGTGGCGCGGCGTGAACACCGGCGCCATTGCCTTGCGCGACCGCTTCCAGACCTCGCCCTCGGCGGTCAGCAGGCCATCGCGCAGGATCGGGCGCAAGATCTTCTGGCGCACCGTCGCCATCTTGTAGTTCTTGGCGTTGTCGACCAGAACATGGCGGATGAGGCCAGGATCGTTGGCGATGACCAACGGTCCGCCCGCACCCTTGGCCGAAATCCAGGGTTCGTTGTAGGTCGGCTCACCCCAGAGTTCGAGCGGATTGCGGTAGACGATGCGGATCATCTCCAGCGTCGAAGGCGGCGATGTTCGCGGCTTCGGTGCGGGGGGAACGAAGGGGGCGGGCTGAATGTCCATGAAGTGCTCCGCTGCTGCTTCAATGTAGTGGCTGGCACCCCGGACGTCCATGTGACCGAACGGCAGGCAATTCGCGGTACGAAGCAGACAGTCTGTTCATCCGATCGTGACCGCTCCGCCTGGCGTTCAACCTTGTCCGACAGGACGCTCTGCCGTAGTGACAGTCACCAACAGATACCGCCGACAAAGGAGCCTGTCTTGAAGCACCAGTTGAACATCATCATCGGCAGCACGCGGCCAGGCCGCGCCGGTCCTGTTTTCGCGGAATGGCTGGAGACGTTCGCGCGCGAGCACGGGAAATTCGAACCGGTGCTGACCGACATCGCCGCATTCCACCTGCCGGTGCTCGACGAGCCGCATCATCCGAGGCTGGGCAACTATCAGAACGACCACACCAAGGCATGGTCGAAGGCGATCGACGCCGCCGACGCCTTTGTCTTCGTGGCGCCGGAGTACAATTATTTCGCCGCGCCCGCGATCATCAACGCGATCGACTACCTCGCGCGCGAATGGAAGTACAAGCCCGCCGCCATTTTCAGCTATGGCGGCGTCTCCGGCGGCCTGCGCGCTGCGCAGGCGCTGAAGCCTCTGTTGGCCGCCGTGGGGATCATGCCGATCCCCGAGGGCGTCGCGCTGCCGATGTACCAGAAGCTGCTCGACGAGAACGGTGCCTTCAGCGCCAGCGACCAGGTGACCGGCGGCGCGAGGACCATGCTGGACGAGCTGTTGCGCTGGAGCGAGGCGTTGAAACCGATGCGCGCTGCCTGAAAGAGCCGGTTTGGCCGAATGCCCGGCTTGCCCGCGCCATAAAGAGGTGGAATGGTCGGCAAGGGACTGAGCCGGGGGCGGTTCGACTTGCGTTTGCTGTTTGCCTTGCTGCTGATGCTTGCGACCACCGTCACCGCGGCCGCGGAACGGCGCGTGGCGCTGGTCATCGCCGAGGATGACTACCGGCTGGTCCGGCCGCTTGCCAATCCCCTGCATGATGGCGAGGCCATGCAAGCCGCGCTGAAGAAACTCGGCTTCGAGGTCGTGCTCGAAACCAATCGCGACCTCAGGCGTATGCGGCGCGCTCTCGACGATTTTCGCGAGGATGCCAAGGGCGCCGATGTGGCCTTGGTCTATTTCTCCGGCCATGGCGTCGAAATCTCCGGCGACAACCGGCTGCTGCCGGTCGATGCCGACGCCTCCTCGCTCGATCAACTGGACAAGACCAGCCTGCCGCTGGAAGAGGTGCGCGACGCCGTGGCCGCCACCGCGAAGGTCGGGCTGATCGTACTCGACGCCTGCCGCAGTGATCCGTTCTCGGGGAGCAGCGGCGACGGTCGCGGCGCGACCTCGCTAGCGAAGGATGTCGCCGACAAGGTCAAGCCAGGCCTCGGCCGCGTCGGGCGAGCGGAAAACATCCTGTTCGCTTTCTCGGCCGCACCCGGCGAGACGGCCGCCGACGGCACCGGGCAAAACTCACCCTTCACGACGGCGCTGACCAAATATCTCGGCACGGACGGGCTCGAGATCCGCTCGGTGCTGACCTTGGTGCAGCAGGAGGTGTATGACCTCACACGCGGCAAACAGCTGCCTTATGTCGAAAGCGGCCTGCCGAAATTGTTCTTTGCCACTGCGGCCAAGGAACAGCTGCCGGAGCGCGAACGCCTGCTGCTTGCCATGGCCGATGTGACACCGGAGATGCGCGGCGAGGTCGAGCAGATCGCCAGCGACGCCGACATGCCGCTGGCCCCGCTCTATGGCGCACTGATCAGCGCCGACGCCGGCCATCTCTCCGCCGACAGCCTGAACGCCCGGCTGCGCGAAGCTGCCGACGCGTTCGTCAAGGTGCGCAGCGAAATGAAGACACTCGCCTCCGACGATCCGCGGGTGGCGGAGTTGCGCCGGCAGGCCGAGGAACAGCTTTCGCTCGGCGCCTTCGATGGCGCCCGCGCCCTTCTCGCCAAGGCAGCCGACATCGACAATGTTTCGCGCCAGGCGCTGAAGGTCAATTTCGTCAGCCGCACCCTTTCCGAGGCCGCGACGCTTTATCTGTCCGGCGGTGCGGCGCGCGCCGACCTCGACTACGCCACCGCCATCAAGGACTATGAAACGGTGTTGTCGCTCTATGGCGAGGCCGGGCAGTCCTCATTGGCGCTGGAGGATGCCGACCGCCAGATCCGCACCCTGGACGAACTCGGCAAGCTCTACACCCTTGTCGGCAACACCGACGCCGCGGGCCGCGCCTTTTCGGCGCTGGTATCCAATCTCGAATTGCGCTCCGCCCGGGAAACCGATCCGAGCGTCAAGCGCGACTTTGCCGTCAGCCATATCAAGCTCGGCAATATCAGGATGGCGCAAGGCGACCTGCCGGCCGCCCTGGAGAATTACCAGACGGCCAGAACCATGCTCCTGGATTTGACCGCGGCCGAGCCCGGCCGCCTGCCATGGTTCGGCGATTTCGCCATGGTCGACGACAAGATCGGCAACGTGCTGGTGACGCAAGGCGATCTGGCGGGGGCCTCGCAGGTCTATCAGGAAAGCCTGTCGATCAAGAAACAGCTCGCCGCCAACGAACCCGAACGCGCCGACCTGCAACGCGACCTGACCATCACCTATGACGAGATCGGCCATCTGGCGCACAGCGCCGGTCAGTTCGACAATGCCGAGGCGGCCTATGAGGAGAGCCTGAAGATCCGGTTGACGCTGGCCGGTAAGAAGCCGCAGGATGCCGAGCGCCAGCGCGACGTCTCCGTCAGCCATGACACGATCGGCGATCTCAAGCGCGAACGCGGCGATGCCGCCGGTGCGCTCGCGGCCTACCAGGCGAGCCAGGCGATCGTCGAACAACTGGTCAGCCGCGATCCCGACAACAGCGAGTTGAAACGCGACCTGTCGGTCGGCAACGCCAAGATCGGCAATGCGCTGAGCGACCAGGAGAAATGGCCGGACGCACTGGCCGCCTATCAGGAAGCGCTCCGAATATCCCGCGTGCTGGCAGCCAGCGATCCAAACAACACCGACTGGCAGCGCGACCTTTCGGTATCTATTGAAAAGGTCGCCGGGGTTCTCGCCATTCAGGGCGACCAGAACGGGGCGCTGAAAGCCTATATGGACAGTTTCGCCATCGCCGACAGGCTGGCGAAGCTCGATCCGGCGAATGCCGACTGGCAACGCGACCTGTCGATCACGCTGTCCGAGATCGGCATGCTCAAGGTCAGGCAGCGCGACGTCAAGGGTGCACGGCAGGCCTTTCAGGACAGCCTCGACATCCGCCAGCAGCTTGCCCGGTCCGACCCTGACAACGCGACATGGCAGCGCGACCTGGTGGTCGCCATGGTCGACTACGCCCAGGTCGCCAAGAACCCCAAGGCGGTGCTTTCCCAGGCGCTCGACATGACGCTGGAACTCGACCGGACCGGGCGGCTGGCGCCGCGTTACAGGTTCATGATCAAGTTTCTCAGGGAGCGCGTGGCCAAGGCGAAATAGCGCCCGGCGGGAGCCAGCCATGGACAGCCGGCCCATCCCTGGGGAAATGCCCGCAAACCTTGGAAAAACCGCCTTTAGCGCCTATATCTAGCGCATATCAGACGCGCGATTCGGGGCCGATTTTTCGCGCTGTACAAGCGGCATCTAGACAATAGGTTTTCATGAGCGACCAGACCGAGAACACCAACGGCGCCGAAGCCGAATACGGCGCCGATTCCATCAAGGTTTTGAAGGGGTTGGATGCTGTCCGCAAACGCCCTGGCATGTATATCGGCGACACCGACGACGGTTCCGGCCTGCATCACATGGTCTATGAGGTGGTCGACAACGCCATCGACGAGGCGCTGGCCGGTCACGCCGATCTCGTCACCGTGACGCTCAACCCCGATGGTTCGGTGACGGTAATCGACAATGGCCGTGGCATTCCGACCGATATCCACACCGGCGAAGGCATTTCGGCCGCCGAAGTGATCATGACGCAGCTGCATGCCGGCGGCAAGTTCGACCAGAACTCCTACAAGGTGTCGGGCGGCCTGCATGGCGTCGGTGTCTCGGTGGTCAACGCCCTTTCGGCATGGCTGAAGCTCAAGATCCGCCGCAACGGCCAGATTTATGAGATGAGCTTCACCCACGGCAATGCCGATGCGCCGCTGAAGGCGACGGGTAGCTACCAACAGGACAAGCAGCCAGGCACCTATGAGGGTCGCAGCGGCAGCTCGATCACCTTCTTTCCGTCGGCCGAGACCTTCACCATGGTCGAGTTCGACTTCGGCACGCTGGAGCACCGGCTGCGCGAGCTCGCCTTCCTCAATTCCGGCGTGCGCATCGTTCTGACCGATGCCCGTCACGCTGACATCGTACGGCATGAACTGCACTATGATGGAGGCCTCGAAGAGTTCGTCAAATATCTCGACCGGGTCAAGAAACCGCTGATCGAGAAGCCGATCGCCATCAAGGCCGAGCGCGACGGCATCACCGTCGAAGTGGCGATGTGGTGGAACGACAGCTACCACGAGAACGTGCTGGCCTTCACCAACAACATCCCGCAGCGTGATGGCGGTACCCATCTGGCCGGCTTCCGTGGCGCGCTGACGCGCCAGATCACCGGCTATGGCGAATCCTCGGGTCAGACCAAGAAGGAAAAGGTCTCGCTGATCGGCGACGATTGCCGCGAGGGCCTGACGGCGGTGCTGTCGGTGAAGGTTCCCGACCCGAAGTTCTCCTCGCAGACCAAGGACAAGCTGGTCTCGTCGGAAGTGCGGCCGGTGGTCGAGGGACTGGTCAACGAGGCGCTCGGCACCTGGCTGGAAGAGCATCCGACGGAAGGCAAGGTGGTCATCGAGAAGGTGATCCAGGCCGCGGCGGCGCGCGAAGCCGCGCGCAAGGCGCGCGACATCACCCGCAAGACCTCGCTCGGCGTCACTTCGTTGCCGGGCAAGCTGGCCGACTGCCAGGAGCGCGACCCGGCAAAATCGGAAATCTTCATCGTCGAGGGTGACTCGGCCGGTGGCTCGGCCAAGGGCGGCCGCTCGCGCCAGAACCAGGCCATCCTGCCGCTGCGCGGCAAGATCCTCAATGTCGAGCGTGCCCGCTTCGACCGCATGCTCGGCTCCGACATGATCGGCACGCTGATCACCGCGCTCGGCACCTCGATCGGCAAGGACGAGTTCAACGCCGACAAGCTGCGCTACCACAAGATCATCCTGATGACCGACGCCGACGTCGACGGTGCCCATATCAGAACCCTGCTGCTCACCTTCTTCTTCCGGCAGATGCCGGAGCTGATCGAGCGCGGCCATCTCTACATCGCCCAGCCGCCGCTCTACAAAGTAACGCGTGGCAAGAGCTCGCAATACATCAAGAATGAAAGCGCCTTCGAGGAGTTCCTGATCGAGTCCGGGTTGGAGGAAGCTTCGCTCACGCTGGGTTCAGGCGAAGTGCGGACCGGGCAGGATCTGCGCGGTGCCGTTGACGACGCGCTCGCTGTCCGCCAGCTGATCAACGGCCTGCACACGCGCTACAACAGAGGCGTGGTCGAACAAGCCGCGATCGCCGGCGGGCTCAACCCCGAGGTCTTCGGAGATCTTGGCCGCGCCAACGCCATGGCGGAGCGGATTGCACAACGGCTCGACATCATCGCCGAGGACACCGAGCGCGGCTGGACCGGCCGCATGTCGACCTCGAATGACGGCAGCGGCGGCTATGTCTTCGAGCGCACCGTGCGCAGCGTCAAGGAATACGCCCATCTCGACATGGGGCTGATCAATTCGGCCGACGCCCGCCAGCTTGACCGCTACGCACAGCGCCTCAGTGAGGTCTACGGGACGCCGCCGGTGCTGCGGCGCAAGGATGTGGCCGAAACCGTTTCGGGGCCGCTGGCGCTGCTCAACGCCGTCTTTGCGACCGGCCGCAAGGGCCTGACCATGCAGCGCTACAAGGGTCTCGGCGAGATGAATGCCGAGCAGCTCTGGGAGACCACGCTCGACCCAAATGTGCGTTCGCTGCTGCAGGTCAAGGTCAATGATGCGACCGATGCCGACAGCCTGTTCTCGCGTCTGATGGGCGACGAGGTGGAGCCTCGGCGCGAATTCATCCAGGACAATGCGCTGTCGGTCGCCAATCTGGATATTTGATCGACCGCAATATTGGCGCGCCCAAGCATAGCGCTATCCCTGGGGAATAGCTTCAAGGAAAGAGATAGAGCAGTTCAACGTTCTCGTGAAACGGCCCATGACGCGCCAACGTGTTCCATCGCCGGCAAACAAAATCATTTTATAGCCCGCCGGAACGGAAGTCCTCTCGGGACATTGTGACACATCGATCACAATTGCTCACAGGAGGCCTTCATGGGACGTGGCATTTTGCTCTGGTTGCTCGGTATTCCGATTCCGATCATCATTCTCATCATGCTGTTCGTACGGTAGGGGGCGTTGATGCAGCCCACCGTATCGGCTATCGACCTAACCGCTTCAGAAGAATCCTCAGCTACGGCTGTCAGCTGGGGGCCGATCATCGCCGGCGCCTTCGCGGCCTCGACGCTGACTTTCACCCTCATGCTGCTTGGCTCCGGTCTGGGCCTCAGCATGGTTTCGCCATGGTCAGGGTCCGGCGCCTCGATCACCACCTTCGCTGTGTCGACCGCGATCTGGCTGATCATCGTGCAGTGGCTGTCCTCCGGCGTCGGCGGCTATCTTGCCGGACGCCTGCGTACCAAATGGGTCGGGATCCACACCGACGAGGTCTATTTCCGTGACACCGCTCACGGCTTCCTCGCCTGGGCACTGGCCACCTTGCTCGTCGTCGGCGTGCTTGGGTCGGCGCTTTCGGCAGCACTCAGCTCAGGCGTGCAGGCGGTATCAACCGTAGCGTCGGGTGCCGCCATGGGTGCATCGGCCGGCGCTTCCGCCAATGCGGGCAGCGCATCGGCCGATAATGCGACCTCCTATCTGGTGGATTCACTGTTCAGACCGGCCGATCCAGCCAAGCTTGCGGCCGCGAACCCGGACAGCGATGCCGCCGCGGTCGGGCAGGCCTCACGCATCCTTATCGCCAGTGCGGCAGCGGGCGAGATTTCGGCTGAGGACAAGACCTACCTATCGCAACTGGTTGCCGCCCGCACCGGCCTTTCCGAGGCCGACGCCAAGGCGCGTGTCGATGCACTGGTGGCCAAGGTGGAGGACGCCAAGGTCAAGGCAAAGCAGGCGGCCGACACCGCCCGGAAGGGCAGCGCGACCTTTGCCTTGCTCGGCGCCTTGTCGCTGGTCATCGGCGCCTTCATCGCCAGCGCCGCCGCGGCCCTCGGCGGCAGGCAGCGCGACGAAGAGGAAGCGATTTTCCTGACCAGCCGCTGAACCCAGGCACACTCCCGGAAAATGAAAGAGCCCGGTTTCGAAGCCGGGCTCTTTGCTATTCGGATAAGCGGCGTTTGCGCGATTGGCCGGATCAGTGATCCATGGCCTTAACGATTTCCTCGGTCATCTTCTTGGCGTCGCCGAGCAGCATCATGGTGCCGTCCTTGTAGAACAGCGTGTTGTCGATGCCGGCATAGCCGGAGCCGAGCGAGCGCTTGACGAAGAGGCAGGTGCGCGCCTTGTCGACGTCGAGGATCGGCATGCCGTAGATCGGCGACGACTTGTCGTCACGGGCCGAGGGATTGGTGACGTCATTGGCGCCGATGACATAGGCGACGTCGGCCTGCGCGAACTCGGAGTTGATGTCCTCCAGTTCGAAGACTTCGTCGTAAGGCACGTTGGCTTCGGCCAAGAGCACGTTCATGTGACCAGGCATGCGGCCGGCGACGGGATGGATGGCGTATTTGACGTCGACGCCGTTGGCCTTCAGCTTGTCGGCCATTTCGCGCAGCGCGTGCTGGGCCTGGGCGACGGCCATGCCGTAACCCGGCACGATGATGACCTTCTGTGCGTTCATCATCAGATAGGCTGCGTCATCGGCCGAGCCCTGCTTGACAGTGCGCTCGATGCCGTCGTCCGCCGCAGCGGCCGTCTCGCCGCCGAAGCCGCCGAGGATGACCGAGATGAAGCTTCGGTTCATGCCCTTGCACATGATGTAGGACAGGATGGCGCCGGAGGAGCCGACCAGCGCGCCGGTGATGATCAGCGCCAGATTGCCAAGCGTGAAGCCGAGTGCCGCGGCGGCCCAGCCCGAGTAGGAATTCAGCATCGAGACCACGACCGGCATGTCGGCGCCGCCGATCGGGATGATCAAGAGGATGCCGAGCACCAGCGAAGCGGCGACGATCAGCCAGAAGACCAGTTTCGATTCGGTCGTGACCAGCAGCACGATCAGCACGACCAGCGCGATGCCAAGGGCGGCGTTGATGAAATGGCGGCCGCCGATCATGATCGGCTTGCCCGACATGCGGCCGTCGAGCTTCAAAAAGGCGATGACCGAGCCGGTGAATGTGATGGCACCGATGGCGACGCCAAGGCTCATTTCGACCAGGGCCTGGGCATGGATGTCGCCCGCCGTGCCGATGCCGAAACTTTCCGGCGCATAGATCGCCGCGGCCGCCACCATGACGGCGGCAAGGCCGACCAGCGAGTGGAAGGCCGCAACCAGCTGCGGCATCGAGGTCATGGCGATGCGGCGCGCGGTGACGGCGCCGACACCACCGCCAATGGCGAGGCCGAGCACGATCAGGCCGAAGCGGCCGGCAGACGGTGTTGCCAGCGCCAGCGTGGTGGCGATGGCGATGCCCATGCCGATCATGCCGTAGAGATTGCCCTGGCGGCTGGTGGTCGGATGCGACAGGCCGCGCAGCGCCAGGATGAACAGGATGCCGGAGACCAGGTAGAGGAAGGAAGCGAGATTGACGGTCACGTCACTTTTCCTTCTTCTTGTACATGGCCAGCATGCGCTGGGTGACGAGGAAGCCACCGAAGATGTTGACCGAAACCAGCATCAGGGCGACGAAGCCGAAACCGGCGGCGACGCCGGAGGCAGCAATGCCGACAGCCAGCAGCGCGCCGACGACGATGACCGACGAGATGGCGTTGGTGACGGCCATCAGCGGCGTGTGCAAAGCGGGGGTCACCGACCAGACCACGTAGTAGCCGACGAAGATCGCCAGCACGAAGATGGCGAAACGGAAGACGAAGGGATCGATGGCGCCGCCCGAAAGCGCGTGCGCGGCATCACCCGCCGCTTCGGCACCGCCTGGAGCATTTGCCAGGTTCTGCACCGCCAGCCGGACGGCAGCACTTGCCTGATCGAGCTGGTCGAGGGCTTTCTGCAAGGTCTGATCCATCACGCGGTCCCTTTCGACTTGGGCGAGGGCGACTTGGATGCGGCGGTTTTCCTGGGCGCGGCCTTTTTCGGCGCGGCGGGCTTGGAAGCATCGGCGACCATGGTCGTGGCCGGGATCGCGGCCGGCTCGACATGGGGCTGCTGGTCGGCCTTGGCGAAGGCCGGATGAACAACCTTGCCGCCGTAGGTCAGCATCGTCGCCTTGACCAGATCGTCATCTCGGTTGATGGCAAGCGTCTTGGTGGTCTTGTCGACCAGCGTCTCGAGGAAGGCGAACAGGTTCTTTGCATAGAGCAGCGAGGCGGATGCGGCGACGCGGCCCGGCACATTGAGGTGGCCGACGATCTTCACATTGTTGGCCGTGGTGACGACCTTGCCGGCTTCCGCGCCCTCGACGTTACCGCCGCGCTCGACCGCCAGATCGACGAGCACAGAGCCCGGCTTCATCGAGGCGACCATGGCCGCCGAGACCAGTTTCGGCGCCGGGCGGCCGGGGATCAGCGCCGTGGTGATGACGATGTCCTGCTTGGCGATGTGCTCGGCGGTGAGCGCCGCCTGCTTGGCCTGGTATTCCTTCGACATCTCCTTGGCGTAGCCGCCCGCGGTTTCCGCGGCCTTGAACTCGTCATCCTCGACAGCCAGAAATTTCGCGCCGAGCGAAGCGACCTGTTCCTTGGCGGCGGGGCGCACGTCGGTGGCGGTGACGACCGCGCCGAGGCGGCGCGCCGTGGCGATCGCCTGCAGGCCGGCGACGCCGACACCCATGATGAAGACCTTGGCCGCCGGCACGGTGCCCGCCGCCGTCATCATCATCGGCAGCGCCCGGTCATATTCCGAAGCGCCGTCGATCACCGCCTGGTAACCGGCAAGGTTGGCCTGCGAGGACAACACGTCCATCGATTGGGCGCGGGTGATGCGCGGCATGAATTCCATCGAGAAGGCGGTGACGCCGGCCTTGGCCAAGGCCGCCACGGCGGCGTCATTGCCGTAAGGATCCATGATGGCGATCACGGCGGCGCCGGATTTGTAGTTCTTCAGTTCGGCTTCATCAGGTCGGCGAACCTTCAGCACGACATCGGCCTTGGCGACATCAGACGCCTTGCCGATGGTGGCACCTGCCTTGGCAAACTCCTCGTCGGGGATGCGCGACCTTGTGCCGGCGCCGGTTTCGACAATCACATCGAAGCCAAGCCCCGCCAGTCGCTTGACCGTATCGGGCGAGGCCGCGACACGCGGCTCGTTCGCGTCAAGCTCACGAGGGATGAAAACCGTCTGTCCCACCGCATGATCCTTTCGGCTGGAACCTGTTTGCGCAAAGTGTCGGCCGGAACATCCGGCGACGTCAATGGCAACGGGGTTTTGGAAGGTCTATCGCATCTATCGCAGAATGAAGGCGCCAGCGGCCATAATCAGGACGAACAGGATTAGCGCCGAGAAGAAGCCGCCCGCGAAGAAGCCGAAAGCCATCGCCAGAAGAAGCGCGCCGCAGAAAAGCGACCCGTATTTAGCCAGCATGAGAAAGCCCGCATAGGTGCGGTCATGCTCGGCATAGTCCATCTTCGCGCCCAGTTCGACAGGACCGGTCGGCGAGTGATCAGCCATAGGAATACCCCTTCGAAGACATCTTTCAGGCACATAGCGAAAAGCCGGGCCGAGAGCAATGGCGCTATTGCCGCATCGCGGCCGACAACTGCCTCAAGGGAAAATTGAAACTGCAGGCCTATCCCGGCGAGGGACAGCCTTCGCGCGAGGCTTGATCGGCGGCCTCAGCCGGCGAGGTGCGGGAAAAGACCGAGCAATCCGACGACGATCAGATAGAGCGCGACGATGTAGTTCAGCAGCCGTGGCATTATGAGGATCAGCACGCCGGCGATCAGCGAGATAAGCGGCGTGAGCGCGAGCTGGGAAATATGCATGTCGGGGTCCTTTCCAGAAGCGATGCCCACCAACTTACGGCGATGCCGCCATACACAACGCCGTCACGCCAGGAAAGCTCCATCGTGATGCACGTTGGCCAAAAGCCGAGTCCGGTTCAAAGCGAGGAGATGCCCGAGGAAGCGGCCAAAAGACTTGCGTGGACTCAGGCTGCTTCGAAGTACTTGGCGGTGGGCAAGATGGTCAGCGGTGCCAACTCGCCCCTGTTGGGGCGTTGGAAGAGCATGCGTTGCTCGAATGCCGTCGAGTTGAAGAACGGAAAGCGATCCAGCGTTGCCTGCATGTTCTCGGAGCACTTCGACTGGAAGAGATGCACGGGGACGGTAAGGCCGGGATAATTTCGCGGAGGCACCGCCTGCTCCGATCGGAAGATGCGATGATAGAAGGCGGAGTGCTCTTCCTTGATCGCCGTCAGGCAATAGGTCGGCTTGAAATGGCTGCAAGCAACCACCGCCAGCCTGAGAGTGACATACGGCAGCACGCGCAAGCTGCTCGACCATTCAAGGTCGGCTGCGAACCGGCTTGGATCGACGAAAGTCTCGCCAGTCGCCAGTCGCCGCGCCAGCACGTCGCCGAAAACATCGGTGCTGGGCGACACGGGATATCTCGCGCTGACGTAGTGGATTCTGATGGTGCTGACGAGCGCGCCGTCGAAAAAGACGCCGAAGCGGTATGAATTGGGCAGGTCGTCGAAGTCGTCCTTCACCATGCGGGAGGCATCTGGCTTCACCATGCCGGCGTGAAGATAGGAATTGTAGCGAAGCCTATAGATCGCCTCCAGATCCTCGGCGCCATCGCAAAGGCGATACTCCACATGCTCCAGAACATCCATGACGTGATCTGAAAACACTGATGGGCTATTCTTGCCCTTGCCCGCAGTCGCCGCCACGGGCGTACCCAACAACTTGTTTTCCATTCTGTCCTCGTACCGCCGCATAACGACAATAGCGAAGCACAGAAAGAACCAGAAGCAAAATTCCGAGCTTTTGCGTTTACCCTAAATTAACGTTAACAAATGGTAAATTGCGGCCATTGGAAGATCTGGGTCCTGACGACTGGATTTCAGGGGGCGGCGCGCTTGGCGATCGGCCGCAATTCGGCGGCGAAAGGCCAGGTCACATTGGACATGGTTTCGATGCCCGACGCGCTGAGTGCGGCGCCGAACAGGAAGCCCTGGACAAGATCCGGTTTCACCGAATGCAGCAGGATCTTGAGCTGCTCGAATGTCTCGACGCCTTCGATGGTCACGGTGAGACCCAGGATACGGGCCAGGTCGACGACGCCCTTCAACAGCTCGAGCGAGCGCGGATTCTGAGTGACATCCATCACGAAAGAGCGGTCGATCTTGATCTTGTCGAGAGGCAGCTTGTGGAGATAGCTCAGGCTGGAATAGCCGGTGCCGAAATCATCGAGGGCGATGCGCACGCCAAGCCGCTTCAGTTCCTCGATATATTGGCGCGTCTGCGACTTGTCGTCGAGCAACGCGGTTTCGGTGACTTCGATCTCCAGCCGGCCGGCGGCGAGGCCTGAACTGGCCAACGCATCGCGGACCTTGTGGATGACATCGCCGTTGCGGAAATCCCTGGCGGAAAGGTTGACCGAGACGCTGGTCTGGTCAGGCCATTTGGCGCATTCGGCGCAGGCCGCCTGGAGCACGAAAGTGCTGATCTCGGAGATGATGCCCATCTCCTCGGCCAGCGGGATGAATACGCCGGGCGAAATCGGCCCGAGATCGGGATGGTCCCAGCGGCACAGCGCCTCGCAGCTGGCGATGCGCATGGTCTTCATGGCCACGATCGGCTGATAGACAACCCGCAGGTTCTTGCTTTCCACGGCGGTGCGCAGATCCGCCTTCATCAGCTGACGGTTGCGGAACGCGGCATCCATCGCCGCCTCGAACAGCCGCCAGCCGTTCTTGCCGAGCTCCTTGGCCTTGTAGAGCGCCAGGTCCGCCTTGACGATCATGGCGTCGACGTCGGTTCCCTCGACCTTGGACAGCACCGCGCCGGCGCTGGCCTGGATCCGCAAGCCGTGGCCGGCGACGTCGACCTCGCCCTGCAGGTCGGCGAAAATCTGGTCGAGCAGGCTGGCGAGATGACTTTCGTCCTCGATGCGGTCGAAGAACATCATGAATTCGTCGCCGCCGAAGCGGCTGACGGTAATGCCTTGCCCGGCGATCGCCGCGAGCCGTTCCGCGACGGCATAGATCAGGCCATCGCCGACAGGATGGCCGAGCGTGTCGTTGACGCTCTTGAAATCGTCGAGGTCGACCACCGCCAGGCCGCACAGGCGGTCGCGCTCGCCGGAGGCCATCAGTTCGCCGACCAGTTCGTGGAAATAGGCGCGGTTCGGCAGGCCGGTGAGGTTGTCGTAGCGTGCCATGAAACGGATTTTTTCCTCCGTCTCGACACGCGCGGTCACGTCTTCAAAGGTGATGACGCCCAGTTCCTGGTTGCCCTCGCGGGCGGAGAATTCAAAGTGCTGGCCATTGGAGAAGGAAACCAGCACCTTGCGGTCGCGCCCCTCGCGCAAGGCGCGCGTCAGCTGCGCCTCGACATAGCGGCAGTCCTTCGGTGCCAGCATGCCGCCGGCAACGCCGCGCAGCAGCAATGAATGGATCGAGCGCCCGAGCAACTGGTCGGGGGATTTCAGCGACATCAGACGGGCGGCCTCGGCGTTGCCGACAACCACCTTGCCGTCCGGGCCGAGCATGACCAGGCCATGCGACATGGTGTTGAGGGCGCGGTTGAAGCGCTGCGCGATCTGTCTCGCCTGCTTGTGTCCGACAACGGCCGAAAACAGCACATTGCGGACGTGGTCGGCGCTGCCCTTGATGATGAACATGAAGGGGATGATCAGCAGGCCCAGCACGACATAGGGCAAGTCGAACCGGAGGATGAGCGCCGCGGCGATCGGCCCGACGAAGGTGACCGCGAAGATCATGACCATGCGCGGCGAGCCGTAATTTCGGCCTACGACGGTCACCAGGGAGGCCATCGTCACCGACAGCGCCCCGATCTCGGCATAGGAGTCCGAGTAGACATAGATGGAAATGAAGCAGAAGAACCCCAGCAACGACCCTTGAAGGCTACCCTTCAGGATGTATTCGCGCTCCCACTTCGTTGCGTCGGCGGCGTCGCGAATCTCGCCGCCCGAGCGGTGGAACCGCCGCAGGCTGAAGTAACGCCAGACGCCGATGCCGAGCAGCGCGCCGGCGAGAGCCAGGAAAATAGGCTGGCCTTGACGCCAGTAGACCATGAGGCTGATCGTGGCGTGGCAAAGCGCGCCGATGACCAGCATATGCGCGTTGTCGAACAACGAGCGCACAAACTGGATATAAACATCCACTGGGATGTTATCGGTCTTTGTTTTGCCCATTACTGGCGCCCAATGAGCCCCAGCCTTGGCATAGTCCCATTAAAAAACCTTTAGCCTGGGCTGAAACGCCTGGTTTTAGGCGCTTTTTGGATCATTCGGCGGCCTGAAGTTTCGGCCTTGCCGGTGCTTTTGCCAAGCGATCTAGCAGCCTTTGGCGCTCGCCCAGGGCCTTTTCGGCACTGGCCTGCCGGACATGGCCATAACCGCGGATGAGCGCGGGAACCGAAACGAGAGCGACCGCCGCATCGGCCTTGCCCGGCGCCAGCGACTTGGCGACGAGCTGCAGATCACCCTCATACTGTGCCAAAAGCTGCCGTTCCGCACGCCGTTCGGCGGTATAGCCGAACAGGTCGAAAGCGGTGCCGCGCAAGCCCTTCAGCGCCGCCAGCAGGCGAAAACCCTTCATCATCCAGGGGCCGAAGCTCGATTTCCGAGGGCTTCCGTCATTGCCGCGACGTCCCATGAGCGGCGGCGCGAGATGGAATTCGAGCTTCTCGTAGCTCTGGAACTGCTTTCCAAGCTCGGCGGCAAAGGAGCCGTCGGTGTAGAGCCGCGCCACCTCGTATTCGTCCTTGATCGCCATCAGCTTGAACAGGTTCCTCGCCGCCGCCTCGGTCACGGCGGTCGAGCCGGGCACGGCCTTGGCCTCGGCGGCGCGCAGCAGCGCCAGCCTGTCGGCATAACGCCTGCCATAGGCGGCGTTCTGATAGGAGGTCAGGAAGGCGACACGGCGGGCAATGATCTCGTCCAGCGTCTGCGCGACCGGGGCGGCTTGTCCCGCCTTGCCCGGCTGGGCGACAAGGCCGCGCACGAAATCCGGCTGGTGTGCCGCGCGGCGGCCCCAGCGGAAGGCGGCGATGTTCATCGCCACCGCTTCGCCATTGAGCTCGATGGCCTTTTCGACGGCCTTGGCCGACAGCGGCAGGCCACCATGCTGGAAGGCAAAGCCGAGCATGAACATGTTGGCGCCCAGCGAATTGCCGAACAGCGATGTGGCGGTACGGGTGGCGTCGAAGAAATGCGCCTTGTCCTCGCCGGCGGCGGTGCGGATCGCTTTCTTCAGGCGTTCGATGGGCAGCGAGAAATCCGCCGAGCGGGCAAACTCGCCGGGCATGATCTCGGCGGTGTTGGCGAGGAAGATGGTATGGCCCTCGCGTACCGCCGTCAGCACCTTCTTGGCGCCCGACACGACGAGGTCGCAGCCAAGCACGAGGTCGGCCTTCCCCGCCGAAACGCGGATGGCATGGATATCGTCCGGCGTGCGGGCGATGCGGACATGGGTGAACACCGAGCCGCCCTTCTGGGCGAGACCGGCCATGTCGATCATGCCGCACCCCTTGCCCTCGAGATGAGCCGCCATGCCGAGCACGGCGCCGACGGTGACGACGCCGGTGCCGCCGACGCCGTCGATGATCGCCGCCCATCCCTCGGCGCCCAGAGGAAATTCGGCCGGTGCCGGCACACCGTCGAGCGGATCAGTCTTGCCGGCCAGGCCCTCGGCTTTCCTGATCTTGGCGCCGTGCACGGTGACAAAGGACGGGCAGAAGCCGTTGACGCAGGAGAAGTCCTTGTTGCAGCTAGACTGGTCGATCCGGCGCTTGCGGCCGAATTCGGTCTCGACCGGCTGGATCGAGACGCAGTTCGACTGCACGCCGCAATCGCCGCAGCCTTCGCAGACCAGTTCGTTGATGAAGACGCGCTTGTCGGGATCGGGAAAGGTGCCGCGCTTGCGGCGCCGGCGCTTCTCGGCCGCACAGGTCTGGTCGTAGAGCAGGATCGAAACGCCCTTGACGTCGCGCAACTCGCGCTGGACGAGATCGAGGTCGTCGCGGTGGTGGATGGTGGCGCCGGCGGGGAATTCGGCCTTGCCGGCATATTTGTCGGGTTCGTCGGTGACGATGGCGATGCGGTCGACGCCCTCTGCCCGCACCTGCTTGGCGATCATGTCCACCGTCAGGCCGCCCTCGTGCGGCTGGCCGCCGGTCATGGCCACGGCATCGTTGTAAAGTATCTTGTAGGTGATGTTGGCCCCGCTCGACAGCGCGAAGCGGATCGCCAGCGTGCCGGAATGGTTGTAGGTGCCATCGCCGAGGTTCTGGAAGATATGATCGCGCTTGGAGAAAGGCGCCTGGCCGACCCATTGCGCGCCTTCGCCGCCCATGGCCGTGAAGCCCAGCGTATTGCGGTCCATCCAGAGCGCCATGAAATGGCAGCCTATGCCGGCGGCGGCGATCGAGCCGTCCGGCACCTTGGTCGAGGAGTTGTGCGGACAGCCCGAACAGAAGAAGGGCGTGCGCGAACCGATGTCGGTGGCATCCGCCAGCATTGCCTGGAACTGGCGGAGCTTCGCCACCCGCGCGGAGATTTCCTCCGACGGACCGATGGTTTTCACGATCCGCTCGCCGAGGGCTATGGCGATCTCGTTGGGGTCGAGCGCGCCCTTGGCGGGAAACAGCCAGTCGCCGCGCTCATCCTTCTTGCCGACGATGACCGGCTGCATGGCGTTACCGTAGAGGTTCTCGCGCAGTTGCACCTCGATCAGCGAGCGCTTCTCCTCGACCACGACGATGGCGTCGAGGCCACGGGCAAAGTCCTCGATGTGCTGCAGGTCGAGCGGCCAGGGGCAACCGACCTTGAACAGCCGCACGCCGATGCGGTTGGCGGCTGCCTCGTCGATGCCGATATCCTCCAGCGCCTGGCGGACATCGAGATAGCTCTTGCCCAGCGTGATGATGCCGAGCTTCGGGTTGCGGCCGCCCGAATAGACGATGTGATTCAGCCCGTTGGCGTGGATGAAGGCGGAGGCCGCGGCACGCTTGTACTCGTGCAGCCGCTCTTCCTGGCCGAGCATGTCGATCTCGTGGCGGATGTTGAGGCCGCCCGGCGGCATGTCGAATTCCGGCAGGACGATGTTGAGCCGTTCGAGCGAGGCGTCGACCGAGGCCGTCGATTCGATGTTGTCCTTGACGCATTTGATCGCCGCCCAGGTGCCGGCGAAACGCGACATGGCAAAGCCATACAGGCCGTAGTCGATGATCTCCTGGACGCCGGCCGGGTTGAGGATCGGCACCATTGTATCCACGAAGAGGAATTCGGTGGCGTGCGCGTTGGTCGAGGATTCGGCCATGTGGTCGTCGCCCATGAGAGCGAGCACACCACCGTGCTTCGACGAGCCGGCAAGATTGGCGTGACGGAAGACGTCGCCTGAACGATCGACGCCCGGCCCCTTTCCGTACCAGACCGAAAAGACCCCGTCATGGGTGCCCTCGCCCAGCAACTCCGTCTGCTGTGATCCCCAGCAGGCGGTGGCGGCAAGCTCCTCGTTGAGGCCGGGCTGGAAGACGATGTCGGCCCCGGCGAGCTGCTTCTTCGCCTTCCACAGCTGCATGTCGAGGCCGCCGAGCGGCGAGCCGCGATAGCCGGAGACGAAACCGGCCGTGTTCAGGCCAGCGCGGCGGTCGCGCTCGCGCTGCATCAGGAGCATGCGGATGACCGCCTGCGCGCCGGACAGGAAGATGCGCTCCTTTCCGAGGTCGAACTTGTCGTCGAGCGCGACATCATGCAGCGTCATCGGGCATTTCCTCTGCGAAGGCCGCGGGGCA
The DNA here is from genome assembly GCF_013170825.1 of Mesorhizobium sp. NZP2298. Lineage (NCBI taxonomy): Bacteria > Pseudomonadati > Pseudomonadota > Alphaproteobacteria > Hyphomicrobiales > Phyllobacteriaceae > Mesorhizobium > Mesorhizobium sp. NZP2298. The sequence continues at coordinate 362,355 of NZ_CP033365.1, forward strand.
GCAGCCAACGTCGGGATCGGATGACGCATCCTTTCTCCCCTTGCAAGGCAGGTCAAACAAAATCGAAGGGGCCAGGCCACGCGCAACAAACAGTCCGGCGGGCGCCGGGGCACGCATGAAACCGTGCATCGACGGCGCCAACGCGTACGAAAATTCCGGCCGACACCGGCGCGGTCGGAAGGCGTCAGCCGGCTTTCGAGCAGTCCGGCTTTGGCTCGCCCGGCAGCTTGCCGTCGGGATGGCCCGCTAGGTCGGGATTGGCCGTATAGAGCTGGTCGATGACCAGCGGCCGGTCGGGCAGAATCGACTGGTCCTCCGTCGACATCAGCGTGGTGTCGATCGTCTGCAGGACGGCACCGTCGGCGCCCTTGATGCTGATAGCGATGGCATAGGGCTTGTTCTTGACAATGCAGGTCAGCGCCGGGCTCTCCAGGCTCACCTTGTCGAGCTTCGGCCAGACCTTCTGTTCGACCACCAAAGGCGCACCGCCGGCAGGATTCTGGAAGCTGGCAACCGCCACCTGGCCCTCACCCATCGGCCGCAACGGCCGCAGCGTCACCACGTAGGTCGCCCTGGCGAGACGGTAGTTGAAGACGAATATCTTGCCGGAAACCTCGAACAGCTTGCCCTCGCCGCCGGTATCGCGGCAGGCGCCGAGCGCGGCGGCGGCGATCAAGATGGCGCCGGCAACGAGAGCGCGTGAAAATCCCCTAGGCATCCTTGACCTCATGGGCCGCCAAGCGGCGGCGACGATAGTGACGACTTGCCTTCTGCCGGTTGCCGCAGACCGACATGTCGCACCAAAGACGGCTGGAATTGCGGCTTCTGTCGACAAACAGCCAGGTGCAGTTGGGACAGATCCTGAGCCTCGCGACCGTGTCGTCACGCAGCAGCGACAGTGCCGAAACCGCCAGTGCCGCCTCGAAAGCGATCGGTGTCGAGGGATTCCCGAACGGCCTTCCCGGCACACCGATCTCGGTGCGGCTGCCGGCCAGGCCCTCGGCACAGGCCCGCAGGAAATCCGGCAGGTCAGCGGTGGCGAGCGCTCCCTTCGAAACCGCGCCGCGAAACAGCCGGTCGGTCGTCTCGCGGATCGACAGCACGACAGGCGCGATTGCCGCCGGTGAGGATACCGCCAGCCGCCTGTCGCCAAGCTCGGCGGCGCGGAAGCCGCTGGCCGCATCGGCAAAGCGGGCGATTTCGACCGGATCGTCGAAGCGGTCGAATGTGCGTTGCGGATCGCCGCGCAGCACGACGGTGTTCGCCGTGTCGAGCGCAAGCAGGCCGCCAGTGAAGCGGTGCGGGGTCCAGGCAACTGTCATATCGCAAAATCTAACCGATAAAGCGCATTTGACAAGTTAGATTCGACGATGCAAACCTCTGATGCGCACGGTATCGTCGCTTTGTCTTGAGCATTTTCGTCGTCCCGGACCACCGCGCATTCGGGGCGAGATGCTTCTGGTGTTGAGCATGCTCTATTTCTTCCAACAGGTGCTGAACGGGCTGCATTCGGGCGCGCTCTATGCGCTGCTCGCCTTCGGCTACGTGCTGACCAACGGCATCCTGCACCGCACCAACCTCGCCTATGGCGCGCTGTTTGCGTTCTGTGGCCAGGCGATGATCCTGAGCGTCGCCTTCGGCTACCAGGTTCTGTGGCTGACACTGTTGGCTTCGGTGCTGTTCGGTGTCATCGCGGCGTTCCTCTTTGCGGCGCTGATAAGCCATGTCCTGTCGCGCAGCATCTTCGAGCCGCTGGCCGACCGCTCGCCCAATGCCATCGTGGTGACCACGCTCGGCATCCTGCTCGTGCTGTCGGAAGCAAGCCGAATCGCGGCCGACACGCATGATCTGTGGCTGCCGCCAATGTTGGCTCAGCCGATCGTCTTCGCCGAAGGCTCCGGTTTCAAGGCGACGCTGACGCTGATCCAGGTGCTCGACTGCGCGGTGGTCCTGGCGGCGGTCGCACTCGCCACCTTTGCGTTTGCCCACTCCAACTTCGGCCGGTGCTGGCGTGCTGTCTCGGACGATCCACGAGCCGCCGCCCTGTGCGGTGTCGACGTGCGCGGCGTGTTCCAGCGTGCCGTGCTGTTCGGCGGCTTCTGCGCCGCGCTGGCCGGCGTGATGGCCAGCCTCTACTACGGCAATGTCAGCTTCGGTTCCGGCCTGGTCTACGGGCTGAAGATCCTGTTCGTGACAGCGGTCGGCGGCTACCTTTCGCCGCCGCGGGCAGCACTGGGCGCGGCCGCCTTCGGCATGGCCGAATCACTGTGGGCCGGCTATTTCCCGGTCGAATGGCGCGATGCGTGGATGTACCTGTTCCTGGTGGCCATGCTGATCCTGATCGGCGCCGGCCGCGATACCGGCAAGGTCGTCTGAGCCCATCAGACTTTGGTTGCATGACGCGGGGGGCAGACCGCCCTTGTCCCGCGCCACCCTTCATCCGCTACCGTTTTGCAGCCGCCATCCGTGTTGACCCGTCCGGCCACGCGCGGCATACCGTTGGGCCACGCGGCGTGACGGCTAAAAAAGGGGGAGCCGGCACGCCTCGGATACAAGGGAGGACTGCATGGAAGGGCCGCTCGCTCTGTCGCGGGGCATCGACCGCCTCAACGAATTCATCGGCAAATCGGTATCCTGGCTGATCCTGCTGGCGATCCTGGTGAGCGCGGCCAACGCCGTCATCCGCAAGATATTCGACACCTCGTCGAATGCGTGGCTGGAACTGCAATGGTACCTGTTCGGCGCCGCCTTCATGCTGGCGGCCGCCTATACGCTGAAGCAGAACGAGCATATCCGCATCGATATCGTCTACGGCCTGTTTTCACGCCGCGTGCAACACTGGATTGACCTTCTCGGCCATATCCTCTTCCTGATGCCGTTCGTGACACTGATGGTCGTCTATTTCGTGCCCTACGTGTCGCTGTCGTTCCACAGCGGTGAAATGTCGACCAATGCCGGCGGCCTGATCGTCTGGCCGGCCAAGGCCATCCTGCTGGTCGGCTTTTTCCTGCTCGCGCTCCAGGGCATTTCCGAGATCATCAAGAAGATCGCCATCATGCGCGGCGTCATGGACGATCCCAACCCCTTCATTTCCGTGCACGAACAGGCTGAACTCGAAGCCAAGGCGCTGGCCGACGAGGTGCGCTCGTGATGGAGTTCATCGCCCAGAACATGGCGCCGATCATGTTCACCTCGCTGATCCTGTTCATGCTGATCGGCTATCCCGTCGCCTTCTCGCTGGCCGCCAACGGCCTGATGTTCTTCTTCATCGGCGTGCTTTTGACGCCCTATTCGGGCGGGGCGATCAACCTCGCCTGGCCGCTGCTCTATGCGTTGCCGGACAATTTCTACGGCAGCCGGGTGATGTCGAACGACACGCTGCTGGCCATTCCGTTCTTCACCTTCATGGGCATCGTGCTCGAACGATCGGGCATGGCCGAGGACCTGCTCGACACGATCGGCCAGCTGTTCGGCCCGATCCGCGGCGGCCTCGCCTATGCGGTGATCTTCGTCGGCGCGTTGCTGGCGGCGACCACCGGCGTGGTGGCGGCATCGGTCATCGCCATGGGGCTGATCTCGCTGCCCATCATGCTGCGCTATGGCTACGACCGCCGTCTGGCGTCCGGTGTCATCGCCGCCTCCGGTACGCTCGCCCAGATCATCCCGCCCTCACTGGTGCTGATCGTTCTGGCCGACCAACTCGGCCGTTCGGTCGGTGACATGTATGCGGGTGCGCTGATCCCGGGCCTCGTGCTCACCGGTCTCTACGCACTCTACATTCTCATCGTGTCGATCTTCCGGCCGAAGATGATGCCGGCGCTGCCGCTCGAAGCGCGCACACTCGGCCATGGCGTGATTTCGCTGCTGGTGGCATTGGCGGCGGCGGTGGCCATCTCCTATGCGGCGTACAGCTATCTGGCGCCGACCCATGGCGACGGTGCCGACATTCTTGGCGCCTGCGTCGGCGTGATCCTGATCTATGTCGTCGCGATCGCCGACAGAAGGTTGAACATCAACATGATGTCGCGGCTGGCGCAGCAGGTCGTCATCGTGCTGATCCCGCCGCTGGCGCTGATCTTCCTGGTGCTGGGCACCATCTTCCTCGGCATCGCCACGCCGACCGAAGGCGGCGCCATGGGCGCGGTCGGCGCTTTGGCGATGGCCGCGGCAAAGGGCCGGCTGTCGCTGGATGTGATCAAGCAGGCACTGGCCTCGACGACGCGGCTGTCGTCTTTCGTGCTGTTCATCCTGATCGGCGCGCGCGTCTTCTCGCTGACCTTCTACGGCGTCAACGGCCAGATCTGGGTCGAGCACCTTCTGACCTCGCTGCCGGGCGGCGAAGTCGGCTTCCTGATCGGCGTCAACATCCTCGTCTTCTTCCTGGCCTTCTTCCTCGACTTCTTCGAGCTGGCCTTCATCATCGTGCCGCTCTTGGCGCCGGCGGCCGACAAGCTCGGCATCGACCTGATCTGGTTCGGCGTGCTGCTCGGGGTCAACATGCAGACCAGCTTCATGCACCCGCCCTTCGGCTTCGCGCTGTTCTACCTGCGCTCGGTCGCCGCGCGCGTGCCCTATCTCGACCGCATCACCGGCAGGCAGATCGCGCCGGTCACCACCGGTCAGATCTATTGGGGCGCGGTGCCCTTCGTCCTGATCCAGGTGGTGATGATCGGACTGACCATCGCCTTCCCGCAAATGGTGATGCGCTACAAGGGGACGGCGATCGATCCGGGCACGATCGACTACAAGGTGCCGGAAGTGCCCGGCCTGTCGCCGCTCGGCGCTCCGCAGGATGGTGGCGCGCCCGCCAATGGCGGCAGCGCGCCGGCCGCGCCCGGCACGCCAGATCTATCGCAGCCGCCGAGCTTCGGCGATGCGCCGCCGGCCAAGCCGGCGACACCGGCGCCGGACCTCTCGCAACCGCCGAGCTTCAATTGAGAGGGACGACGCCATGAAAGCGGTGCGGCTGGAGGCCGTGGGCAGCATCGCGCTGCGCGAGGTCGTCAAACCTGTCCCCGGCCCGGACGAGCTTCTGGTGCGGATCGAAGCCTGCGGTGTCTGCGGCACCGACCGCCACCTCTTCCATGGCGAATTCCCCTGCCGGCCACCGGTGACGCCCGGACATGAATTTTCGGGCATCATCGAGGCGGTCGGCGACACGGTCTCCGGCTTCGCCATCGGCGACCGCGTCACCGGCGATCCCAACATCGCCTGCGGGCGATGTCCGCATTGCCATGCCGGCCGGGTCAATCTCTGCCGCAATCTCAATGCCATCGGCATCCATCGCGATGGCGGCTTTGCCGAGTATGTCGTGCTGCCGCGGGAGCAGGCCTTCATCCTGCCCGCCGATCTGCCTCCAACGCATGGCGCATTCTGCGAGCCGCTCGGCTGCTGCCTGCATGGCATCGATCTTGCCGCGATCAAGCCCGGCAGTTCGGTGATCGTGCTGGGCGGCGGCGTCATCGGCCTGCTCACCGTGCAATTGGCAAGGCTGGCCGGTGCCACGACCATCATCCTGTCGACCAGACAGGCCTCGCGGCGCGCGCTTGCCGAGGAGCTCGGTGCGACGGCAACGGTCGACCCCACCGCCGCCGATGTCATTGATGCCATTCGCGGACCGGCGGGGCTGATGATTGGCGGCGCCGACGTGGTGTTCGAATGCGCGGGCGTGCGCGAGACCGTCGAGCAATCGATGCGGCTGGCAAGGGCCGGCGGCACGGTCGTCATCGTCGGCGTGACGCCACAAGGCATGAAGGCCGAGTTCGAGCCCTTCGATCTGCTGTTCCGGGAATTGAAGGTGGTTGGCTCCTTCCTCAATCCCTACACGCATCACCGCGCCGCCGAGCTAATCGCGTCGGGCGCGATCGAGATCAACCGGCTGATCTCCAGGCAGGTGCCGCTCGAAGAGGCGGCTGATGTGATCGCCAATCCGCCGGCGCCGGGCGAGGTCAAGGTGCTGGTGGTGCCGGGTCGAAACTAGGCGGCGGGCCCTTCCGGGATCACCACGCGGCCAAATGAAAAGACCCGGGTAAGCCGAGCTTCCCGGGTCTTCTTGAGTCGATGTTCGCCTCTTACAGCTTGCCGTTGCGCTGCTGGACCATCATGAAGGTGTCGTAATTGTACTCGGCCACCTGTGCCCAGAGGTAGTGCTCCTTGCGGAAGCCCTTGATCGATTCCCAGATCTTCTTGAACGGCGCGTTCGAGGCCTCCATCTCGGCATAGACCTCGTTGGCCTTTTGGAAGCAGGCGGCCATGATCTCCTGGCTGAACGGACGCAGTTTCGCGCCGCCGGCCACCAACCGCTTCACCGCTGCGGGGTTAACATAGTCGTATTTCTGCAGCATGTCGGCATCCGCGGCTTGCGCGGCGGTGTGCAACAGCGATTTGTAAGCTGGCGAAAGCTCTTCGTATTTCGCCTTGTTGAACATCAGGTGGACGGTCGGACCACCTTCCCACCAGCCGGGATAGTAGTAGTAGGGCGCGACCTTGTAGAAGCCGAGCTTCTCGTCGTCATAGGGGCCGACCCATTCGGCGGCGTCGATGGTGCCCTTTTCCAGCGCCGGGTAGATGTCGCCGCCGGCGATCTGCTGCGGCACGACGCCGAGTTTCTGCACCACCTTGCCGGCAAAGCCGCCAATGCGCATCTTAAGGCCGGAGAGATCGGCGACCGTGTTGATCTCCTTGCGGAACCAGCCGCCCATCTGCACGCCGGTGTTGCCGCCCGGCAGCCCGAAAAGACCTTGCGTGGCGAGAAACTCGTTGAACAGGTCAATGCCGCCGCCATGGTAGTGCCAGGCGTTCATGCCGCGCGCGTTGAGCGAAAAGGGAACCGCCGCACCGAGCGCCCATGTCGGGTCCTTGCCCCAGTAATAATATGCCACCGTGTGGCAGGCCTCTACCGTGCCGGCCGTGGTGGCGTCGGCGGCCTGCAGGCCGGGCACGAGTTCGCCGGCGGCAAAGACCTGGATCTGGAAATTGCCGTCCGTGGCTTCCGACAACATCTTGGAGAACACCTCGGCGCCGCCATAGATGGTGTCGAGCGATTTCGGGAAGGACGACGCCAGCCGCCATGTCACCTTGGGATTGGATTGGGCGATCGCCGGAGCGGCAAGCGTTGCCGCCGCCGCCGCGGCGCCGACACCGGTCACGCCGGCCTTGCGAATGAACGAACGACGATCCATGCAGTTCCTCCCTTTTGGATCAACAGACCGACATTCGGGAAATCCTCGGCTCCCCGTATCGGTTGGCCGAAACAATACACGGGCAAGACGTCTAGTCCAGCACGGCGGCGTGATTTGGTAACCGAGCCATGCGGCCCTGCAACTATAGTCTAACGGGGGATTTGGTGGCCCATGCGACACGCCGAAACTTGCCATGGAAAAACCATAGCGGATCGCCTATTTTGAAGGCAGGATAGACCTTGCCAGATGGAAACCAGAGCCAAAATGCAGCAGCCGCTCGTCGCCATATCGACCGACGTCCGTCAGTTCGACAACTACACCTGGCATGCCGCCCCTCAGCAATATCTGGAAGCCGCAATCACCGGTGCGGGCGTGTTCCCGCTGCTGGTGCCGTCGTTCGGCGACAGGCTCGACTTCGACGAACTTTTGTCCTCGGTCGACGGTGTCATGGTCACCGGCTCGAAATCCAACGTGCACCCCTCGCTTTACGGCGGCGATGCCAGCGAAGCCAACGGCCCTTATGATCCGGCGCGCGACGCCACCACGCTGCCGCTGATCCGCCGGGCGATCGAGCGCGGCGTGCCGCTGCTCGCCATCTGCCGCGGCATCCAGGAGCTGAATGTCGCTCTCGGCGGCACGCTGGGCACCGAGATCCAGGAACGCGAGGGCTCGCTCGACCACCGCGCGCCAGTGAGTGACAATCAGGACGAGCGCTTCGGCATCCGCCAGAAGGTGACCATCAGGCCCGGCAGTTGTCTGGCCGGCGTCTTCGGCGAGGGCGACATCATGGTCAATTCCGTGCATCGCCAAGCCGTCGACCGGCTCGGCTCGAAACTGCAAATCGAGGCCGTCGCAACCGACGGGACGGTCGAAGCGGTTTCGGTCAGGGATGCCCGGGCTTTTGCCGTTGGCGTCCAGTGGCATCCGGAATACTGGGTCAAATCGGACAGCAACTCGGCCAAGATCTTCCGCGCCTTCGGCGATGCGGTGCGCCTGCATGCAGCGGCAAAGGCTGGCTCGCGCGCTGCCGCGGAATAATCAGTCGTCAGTCTTCCGGTCGCCCGCCAGTGAAAGCAATGGCGTGGCTGGTGCATAGGATTCGTACCCGTCGCCATCAGCCACGGCGAAGGTGACGATCGGATCGATGCCGTCGGCGCTGAAGGCGACCGTGCCATCCTCTTCTTCGCGCCAGAATTTTGCCTGCTCGATGCCTGGCAAGAGCCGGCGGCAGGTCGGAGCCACCGTCAGCAACGACAGCCCCTGTGAAATCGAGGCGCCACGCTTGACCATGCAAGCCCCCTCGTCACCATTGGCGACCAGTCTGTAGGTATTATCCGTTGGCGTGGCCTCTTCGGCGGCGCTTTCCCCGCTGCCGCCGTGAAAGACCTGAACGCCGCCGAACACGGCGACGGCAGCGATAAAGACGGGAAGCGTTTTCATTCTGGTCTTCATCCACGGATGACAGGCAGGATGAATAATGATTTCAAAGGGTTAAGCTGGCGTTAATAAGTGTGGCAAACTGCCACTCAGCCGCGATCCTTGACATGCGCCGTCTCCGGAACCGGTGTCAGAGCCCGGCGTTCGGTGAACCAGGAAACCAGATTGTCGACGCACAGATCGGCCATGGCGCGGCGCGTGTGCTCCGAGGCCGAGCCGACATGCGGCAAAAGAGAGGTGTTGGGGGCGTCGAGCAGCGCCTTGGGCACGTTCGGTTCGTCGGCGAAGACATCGAGCCCGGCTGCGGCGATGGTGCCGTCTGCTAGGGCAGCCGCCAGTGCTGCCTCGTCGACCGTGCTGCCGCGGCCGATGTTGACGAAGACGCCGTTGGCGCCGAGCGCCGACAGGATCTCGGCATTGACCGCCTTCTGCGTCGAGGCCCCGCCAGGCGCCACCGAAATCAGCGTGTCGACCGCTTCGGCCAGGCCCTTCAGCGTCGGGTGATACCGATAGGAAAGACCTTCGACACGGCGCCGGTTGTGATAGGCGACCGGCAGGCCGAACGCCTCGAGCCGCCGGGCAATGGCTTGCCCGATGCGGCCCATGCCGAAAATGCCGACGCGGCGCGCGCGCAAGGTCAGCCGGCTCAGCGGATAGTTGCCCTTGCGCACCCAGCTGCCGTCACGCAGCCAGTTTTCCGCGCGCGGCAGGTCACGGACCGTGTTGATCAGCAGCCCGATCGCGGTGTCGGCTACCTCGTCTGTGAGGACGTCGGGCGTGTTGGTGACCATGATGTTCTTTGCCGCGGCATGGCCGACATCAACCGAGTCATACCCAACCCCAAAGGAAGCGATGAGTTCGAGATTGGGCAAGGCATCCATCATTGCCGCGCTGATGCCGGCAAAGGAGGCTATGCCACGCACCGTGCGGCGCATCTCGTCGGTGACCAGCGCCGGATCGGCGCGCTCGATCCCGACCCGGTTGAAGGTACGATCGATGCGCCCGACGGCATGGTCGCTGAAGTCCGCCGGCACCAGAATGGCGACGGCTTGCAGCTGTTCGGCCTTGGTCATGCACGCTCCACCGGCTTGCCGGTCGACTGGCGCACATGCAGTTCCGGCTTGATCAATTCCTGCGAGGGCCGCACCGTCTGCCCGTTGAGCTTGTCGAGCAGCGCGCTGGCGGCGCGGCGGCCGACCTCGCGCTGGCCGTTCCAGACGGTGGTCAGTGCCGGCGTGGCGATCGCCGCCTCCTCGAGATCGTCATAGCCGGTGACGGAGATGTCGATGCCCGGCACCAAGCCGGCACGGGCAATGCCGTTCATCAGGCCGATGGCGACGAGGTCGTTCCAGCAGCAGGCGGCGGTCGGCTTGTCCTTCAGCGCCAGGAACTGCCCGGCAGCCTCGAAGCCGGCCTGCTTGGTGCGCGGGCCGGCGATGCGCCAGGACGGCCTGACTTCGAGCCCAGCCGCCTCCATGGCGTTGACATAGCCCTGGTAGCGGTCGCGGCCGGTCGAGGTCTGGTCGGTGCCGCCGATCATGGCGATGCGCTTGTGGCCGAGCGAGATCAGATGGTTGGTGGCAAGCCCGGTGCCATAGGCGTCGTCGCCGCGAAACACCGGCACGTCGGCGCCCTCGACGGTGCGGGCGATCAGCACCGCCGGCAGGCCGTTTTCCTCGGCCATCAGGATATCGGAAGCCGGCGTGCCGATGGCCGGCGACATGATGACGCCGTCGGCGCCAAGCTGCAGCAGCGTGTCGATGAAAGTGCGCTGCTTTTCGAGCTGGTCGTAATGATTGGACAGAATGAAGGTCTGCCGGCTGCGGTCGAGCTCGCTCTCGATCGAGCGCAGTATTTCGGCGAAGAACGGGTTCATGATATCGTGCACGACGACGCCGACAATGCCCGAGCGTGAAGTGCGCAGACTGGCGGCGCGGCGGTTGTAGATATAGCCGATGGCGCGCGCATGTTCCTTGATGCGATCACGCGTCGAGCCGGCCACCAGCGGGCTGTCGCGCAGCGCCAGCGACACGGTGGCCGTGGACACGCCGAGTGCATCGGCGATCGTCGAAAGCTTGATTTTTTGTGCCAGCGCCTTGCGCTCCCCGAACGACCTGAATTTCGACCTAAACTGTTTAAAGGCGGCGTTATGCCACCGATCGGGAGCAAATCAAAGTTTTTTTGCCAGAGCTTCCGCCTCGACATCGGAGGCCGCGCGGCTCCGCAGCCGGAGCCGGTGCTCGCGATGGACGATGTAGAGGCCGCTGGCAACGATGATGGCCGCGCCGACCAGTGTCCAGCGGTCGGGAAACTGCTTGAAGACAATCCAGCCGGAAATGATCATCCACACCATCTGCGAGTAGGGATAGGGGGCCAGTGCCGTGGTCGTCGCCAGCCGATAGGCCTGCACCAGCAGCCAGTGCCCGACACCGCCGAACACGCCAAGCATGAGCAGGACGAACCAGTGCCAGCCATCATGCGGCAGCGAGAATGAGAACGGCAGCATGGGCAAAAGCAGCACCGCCGGCGCCAGCGCCGAGAACAGGATCAGGCTTTCCGACGTCTCGGTCGCCGACATGCGGCGCGTCATGATGACATAGAAGCTGTTCGACAGCATCGAGCCGAGCGCGAAGAGATGCCCGATACCGAAAACGCCGACACCTGGCCTTGTGATGATCAGAACTCCGGCGAAGGCGGCGAGGATGGCCAGCCAGCGCCGCCAGCCTGCCCATTCGCCAAGCAGCGGGCCGGCAAGTGCGGTGATCACCATCGGCCCGAAGAAATAGATCGACGTCGTCTCGGCCAGTTGCAGGGAGCGGAGCGCCAGGATGTTGCACATGGTCGAGCCGAACAGGAACACACCGCGCAACACATGCGCCGGCAGGTTGACCGGGCGAAACCGCATGGGTTGCCGCCAGCCGCGCAGCAATGCGCCGACCAGCACGACATGCACGGCAAAGCGCACCCAGGCGACGATCAGCGCGGAAACGCCGGCCAGGACGAGATATTTGCTTGAGGTGTCGAGGAAAGTGAAGAAGACATAGGTGGCAAGCATGCACAGGATCGCCACCGGCGGCGTCGCGCTTTCGACATATCTCTGGGAAGCACTCACTTGCAGGCCGGGGAAAAGCTGGGCTGGAACCCACCTTTGCTGGAATTGTGACTTCCCGGCAAGCCAATTGTCGCCCGCTGCTGTGCCAAGGCCGGCTGGCACAACAACAGAAGCCGGCAGGCTTAGTCCAGGCTTGCCTGCTATGCGTGCATGCGGGCGCCCTTGGTGATCTTGTCGACGAGCTTCTTGTCGGCGCGCAGCGCGATGCCGACCACCTTGGCGTCTTCCGGCGCGAATTCGGCGAAGACGGCGCGGTTGGCGGCGTCGAAGCCGGTCGAGAACATCTCCTCGACATAGAGCGAACTCGTCACGCCACGCTCCAGCGCGCGCCGGTGGATCGCGCTCAGCGTCACCTGGTCGGCCGACAGCACGATGACCGGCTGGATCGACAGCGGGTTATAGAGATTGCCTGATCGGTCGCGATAGGGTTCGCCGATGATTTCGGGAAACTGCGCGACGATGCCGCTGGTCAGGAAGGCGGTGACGTTGAGTTTCTGCCAGACGGGCAGATCTTCCCGCAGCACGATTGCAAATTTCGTATCGAACATGAGAAAATGGACCATTCAAGCTTGCGCCCCGATTTTCGAGGCTGAGGGAGACGATGGCGTTGGAACTAGACCGCCAGGCCTTCGAGGGTCTTGGACGTTTGTGCGCCGATGCGGCTGAGAACTGCATCATTTCCGCTCCCGACCCCGCTGGGATGGAGCGGATCGAGGCGCGGTTCCACGGCAGTGCCTTCGATCTGCATCGCCATGACACCTATGCGATCGGGGTGACGCTGCAGGGCGTGCAGACCTTTCGCTATCGGGGCGCGACGCGGCTAAGCCTGCCCGGCCAGATCATCGTGCTGCATCCCGACGAATTGCATGATGGCGGCGCCGGTACCGAGGACGGGTTGCGCTACAGGATGCTCTATCTCGAACCGTCGCTGATGCTGGACTGCCTTGGCGGCGCTTCCCTGCCCTTCGTCGGGGATGCCGTCGTGAGCGACGACACCTTCTGCGCAACGCTGCTCTCGGCACTGGGGCCGCTGCAACAGGAGCTCGACGAGCTGTTTGTCGACGACTTCCTGACGCAATTGATGCAGAGCCTGGCGCGGCATGCCGGCCAGCCGGCGAAGCCGATGGCCAGGACGGCCTGGCGGGCCGCCGCCCTGGCGCGGGACTATCTCACGGAGAACGTCACGCGCCCCGTGCGTTCCGGCGAACTGGAAGCCATCACCGGACTCGACCGCTACGCCTTGTCGCGGCATTTCCGCGCCGCTTTCTCGACCAGCCCGCATCGTTTCCTGGTGATGCGCCGGCTTCAGCGCGCGCGGCGGATGATCATCGCCGGCGAACCCTTGGCGCAGACCGCCGTCGAGGCCGGCTTCACCGACCAGAGCCACTTCAACAGGCAATTCAAGAAGGCGTTCGGCATGACACCGGGACGCTGGTCCTCGCTGATCCGGGACGCTGCCCCGGCGGCAGCCTGACGTTGCGCTCAGTCGTCCGACTCGGCGTCGTCGTCGATCAGCACCAATTCCTCGTTGGAGAGGTTGGCCTCGATGCGGGCAAGCAGCTTGAAAAGCGCCTTCTGATCCTTCTTGTCGAGACCTTTCAGCGCCTGCTTTTCGGTCTTCTTCACCGACTTCTCGATGGCGCGGATGGTTTCTCGGCCGCTGTCGGTGAGAAAGATGTGCGCCTGGCGGGCATCGGCTTCCGATGCGCGCTTTTCCAGAAAACCCTGCGCCTGCAGCCGGTTGATGGTCTTGGTAATGGTCGGCGGGCGCACGCCAAGGCGACCGGCAAGATTACCCGGCGTCTGGCCGTCCTCGCGGTCGAGCGCCAGCATGATCTGGTCCTGGCCGGCATAGAAGCCGTGCGCCAGAAGCCGGGCAGCCAACGCGGTTCTTGCCAGCCTGGCCGCCGAATGCAGCCGGCTCATTGTTGCAGTCTTGTCCGCCTTGGCCATGGTCATCCCTCTTCGGCCGTGCCGGTGCGTGGAGCATAGACGCAGCCGGCCGGTTGGCAATCGACGATAGAAAAGATTCCGGCTCTCCAAACAGCTTTGCCGGCAAGCATTGCGGTGTCCGCCGTGGTGATGCCAGATGTTTATTTCAGTTAGATGACAAACGAGTTTCCGAAATACCGGATTCACAGCGACCACGTCCCAGACGCGACGTGACATTGACAACCCCTGCCAAGACGCCTCCTTTGTCGTTCCCGCCTTTCAGCATCGCCGACTACGGATCTTTCCCCCGACAAGTAACCACAGGGATAACGCCGGCCGGCCGCTTTGGCCCATTGGTTTGGCCCGTGCAAAAGCCCGGAACACACCCTATATGGGACTGACAATCCCTTTTTTCACGGCCTGGATTTTCAAGGCCCGGTCATTTCGAGGCAAGTCATGAGCGACGCACAGACGCAGATCCCCGTAACCGTTCTTACCGGCTATCTCGGTGCCGGCAAGACGACGCTCCTCAACCGCATCCTGTCGGAGAACCATGGCAGGCGCTACGCCGTCATCGTCAATGAATTCGGCGAAATCGGCATCGACAACGACCTGATCGTGGAATCCGACGAGGAAATCTACGAGATGAACAATGGCTGTGTCTGCTGCACGGTGCGTGGCGACCTGATCCGCGTCGTTGAAGGCCTGATGCGCCGCCCCGGCCGCTTCGACGCCATCGTGGTCGAGACCACCGGTCTCGCCGATCCGGTGCCGGTGGCACAGACCTTCTTCATGGACGACGACGTGCGCTCCAAGACCAAGCTCGACGCCGTGGTGGCGCTGGTCGACGCCAAGCATCTGCCGCTCAGGCTCAAGGATTCCAAGGAGGCCGAGGACCAGATCGCCTTTGCTGACGTCGTCGTGCTCAACAAGACCGACCTTGTCACTCCGGAAGAACTCGCCAAGGTCGAGGCGACGATCCGCGCCATCAACCCGGCGGCCAGGATCCACCGCACCACGCGCGCCGGCGTCGCCCTGTCGGAAGTGCTCGACCGCGGCGCTTTCGACCTGTCCCGGGCACTGGAAAACGATCCGCATTTCCTCGAGGCGCATGACGACCACCATCATCATGACCACGATCACGATCATCATGACCATGATCATGACGGGCACGACCATCATCACCATGACCACGCGCACCCTTCCGACATCCATGACGTAACGGTGCAGTCCGTGTCGTTGCGCGGCGGCGAGATGGATCCGAAGAAGTTCTTCCCGTGGATCGAGAAGATCACCCAAATGGAAGGTCCGAACATCCTGCGGCTGAAGGGCATCATCGCGCTCAAGGGCGATGACGAGCGCTACGTCATCCAGGGCGTGCACATGATCATCGAAGGCGACCACCAGCGCGCCTGGAAGGACGGCGAGAAGCATGAGAGCCGGTTGGTCTTTATCGGCCGCGAACTGGACGCCGAGCGGCTGAAGAAGAGTTTTGACGCCTGCCAGGCGGCTTGATTGTTTGGCAGAGGACAGGGTACCAAAATCCGTGGATAGCAAGACCGGACGTGAGCCTCAGGTCGCGATCAGTACGCCCGAATTGGTGAGAGTATCCGCTTCGGATTTCACGCTTATCTTGGATTTGGTGGAGCACCCTCCAAAGCCAAATGCGAAGCTGCTTAGGGCGATCGCAGCGTTGCCAAGCACTTTGTAGCGACAATTTCCAACGACCGGCGCCGCCCCTCATCCGCCTGCCGGCACCTTCTCCCCGTATAGTGACGGGGAGAAGAGGTCTGGCCGCAATGCCGACGCCTTTTCTTTGGCCTTGGGCATTGGCGAAACCATCCGCGACAGCGTGTTTCTTCCCGTCACTATACGGGGAGAAGTGTCCGGAAGGACAATGAGGGGCAGCGCCATCATTAGCAGTTACAGACAGGCTATTTGTTCCGACTTCGCGACCTCATGGTTGCCGGACGTGCAAACGTCGAGTAAGCCGCCCTCTGCACTTTCATTGAACAAAGATAATCATGCCAACTGTCGCCCCCCTAGACCTCGAAGGCCATTGCGTTGCCGCCGTCTTCCTCGGCGACGTGCCGCATTTCGCGCTGGCCGATGGCGCCATCCATCGGCTCGACAACGGCCACAAGACGATGCAGGCAAATGACGGGTTGCTCGCCACCTTCCACGATGCGGCGAACGATCGGCTGATCACCGGCGGCGAGGACGGCAAGGTGTTTGCCGTTACCGCGGGCGGCAATGTCGGGGAATTGGCCAGCGCCGGAAAAAAGTGGATCACCAGCGTCGCCGCCGGGCCGCAGGGCGCCATCGCCTATGCCACGGGCAAGACGGCCTTCGTGCGCTTCGCCGATGGCAGGACCAGGGAATTCGCCCATCCGCGTTCGGTCGAGGGTCTGGCGTTTTCGCCCAAGGGCATGCGCTTCGGTGTCGCCCGTTACAATGGCGCGACGCTGCATTTCCCGGCCGCCGAGGGCAAGCCGGTTGAGCTCGAATGGGCCGGCGCCCACACCGGCATCACCTTCTCGCCCGATGGCGCCTTCCTCGTCACAACGATGCAGGAGAATGCCCTGCATGGCTGGAAGCTGGCCGACGGCAAGCACATGCGCATGACCGGCTATCCCGGCAAGGTCAAAAGCCTGTCATGGAGCGTCAAAGGCAAATGGCTGGCGAGTTCCGGAGCCCCGGCGGCGATCGTCTGGCCGTTTTCCGGCAAGGACGGGCCGATGGGCAAGGCGCCGCTGGAACTCGGCACGCGCGGCAATACGATGGTGACCTGCGTCGCCTGCCATCCAAGCCAGGATGTCGTGGCGATCGGTTATGACGACGGCATGGTGATCGCCGCCCGTTTCGCCGATGCCAAGGAAGTGTTGTTGCGCCGGCAAGGCAAGGGCCCCATCACATCGATGATGTGGGACAAGGAAGAACGGCGCATCGCCTTCGGCAGTGCCGCGGGCGACTGCGGCGTCATCGACATCACGGCATAGTTCACATAGGCGATTACTCGGCGCCGCAGGAAACCTTGCCGGTCAACTCCGCGGTCTTGCCATCCTTGTCCTTGTCGGCGGTGCTGTCATAGACGGCAAGCGTGTACTGGCCGTCATAGACGCCTTCGTCGCTGGCCTTGGTCAGGATCGTCAGTTCGACTGAATCGAAGGTGTCTGCCACCTCGTGCTCGTGGTAGATGTTCAGCCGTAGCTCCTTGCCGTCCAGCCAGTACTGGGTCAGGTTGGAATCCTCGAACGCCGTCTTGCGCAATCCATCGCCAGCCGGCCTCGCCTTGATTTCGAGATCTCCACGAAAGTTGAAGGTCGGGCCGCCCATGCCCCTGGTGACGCCGGCGCCGACGTCGAATGTCACCGCCGTATCATCGACGTTGCACCAGATGCCGCCGGAGGCGAAGGCCGGGACTGCCGACGATAGAAGCATTGTCACACAGATGATCGTCCGCATCCTTGGTCTCTCCCCACACCAATTCCCGCTCATATTGGCACTGACTTCGACAGCACGGTCAAGCGGCGCTGCCAGACGCTGAGCCAATGCAGAACAGACGCGCGGCCAATTGCGGTTGCGGATGTGGATTGGCTAAGAGGGACCAGCCAAAGGGGTTTCCATGCACAGCAGCGACAGTTCAACGACGTCCATCGGCGGCATCAGCCGGGATCGCATCGCGCAAATGCGCGAGACCGAGGGGGCGGCCTTCCGCGCGGCGCGGCCGAAATCGCAAGCCAAGGTCGGCAATGGGTTGCCCGGCTTCTTCGGCGGCGTGCCGATGCACTGGATGAACGACTGGCCGACACCGTTTCCGATCCTGGTCGACAGTGCCAAAGGCGCTGCGATTACCGACATAGACGGCAACAGGTTGGACGATTTCTGCCTTGGCGACACCGGTTCGATGTTCGGCCACTCGCCGCCACCGGTGGCGCGCGCCATCCGCCGCCAGGCCGGACGCGGCCTGACCTACATGCTGCCTTCGCAAGACGTGCTTGCCATCGGGCCGCTGCTGCAGCAGCGCTTCGGCCTGCCGTTCTGGCAGATCGCGACCACCGCGACCGACGCCAACCGCTTCGCGCTGCGCGTTGCCCGCGCTGTGACTGGCCGGGAAAAGATCCTGGTCTTCAACGGCTGCTATCACGGCTCGGTCGACGAGACGATGGTGCGGCTGATCGACGGCAAGCCCGTCAACCGGCCCGGGCTGGCGGGCGAGTTCCGCGACCTGACCCGCACGGCCAAGGTCATCGAGTTCAACGATGTCGCCGCGCTGGAGGCAGCGCTCAAGGACAGAGACGTGGCATGCGTCATAGCCGAGCCGGTGCTGACCAATTCCTGCATGGTGCTGGCCGATCCCGGCTTCCATGACGCGCTGCGCAGGCTGACGCGCGAAACCGGCACGCTGCTGTTGATCGATGAGACGCACACCATCTCGACCGGCCCCGGCGGCTATACCAGGAAATACGGGCTCGACCCCGACTTCTTCGTGCTGGGCAAGCCGATCGCCGGCGGTGTGCCGGCAAGCGTGTGGGGCATGAGCGAGAAGGTCGCTTCCCGCTACGCCGACTACAACCGGACGAAGGAGCCCGGCTATTCCGGCATGGGCACGACGCTATCGGCCAACCCGCTGCAATTCGCCACCATGCGCGCCACACTCGAGGAGGTGATGACGCCGGAGAATTATGACCGCATGGATCATCTCGCCCGGCGTCTGGATGCCGGACTGACCGGGGTGATCGACCGCTACCGCCTGCCCTGGCATGTCGCCCGTGTCGGCGCCCGCGTCGAGTTCATCTGCGCACCCGGCCCGTTGCGCAACGGTGCGGAGGCGGAAGGCGCACACGCGCCGGAACTGGAAGCCGCCATCCATGTCGCGCTGGTCAATCGCGGCGTGCTGATCGCGCCCTTCCACAACATGATGCTGATCTCACCGGCGACCACAGGCACCCAGGTGAACCGGCTGATCACCGCCTTCGGCGCGGTTGCGGCAAAGCTTGCGGCATGAGACAAGCGGCCATGGACAATGCCATCGTGACCTCGCCTTCGGGCTCCTCGCCCACCGAGGCGCAAGCCTTTCTCGACGCCCATCCCGAGATCGAAGCCTTCGATATCGTGCTGACCGACGCCAATGGCGTCGGCCGCGGCAAGATCGTGCGCCGCCATGAGCTTAAAAGTATTTTCGAGGGCGGCCGGCACATGCCGATCTCGATCCTCGGCCTCGACATCACTGGCGAGGATGTGCACGAGACCGGGCTGATCTGGACCACCGGCGACGGCGATCTCAGGGCATGGCCGATCCCCGGGACGCTGGTGCCGCTTTATGGAACCAGCCCGCCGCGCGGCCAGGTGCTGATGGCGATGTACCATCTCGATGGCCAACCCATGTCTTCGGATCCGCGGCTGGCGCTGGCACGGCAGGTCGATATCCTCGCGGCCAAGGGCCTTTATCCGGCCGGTGCTTTCGAACTGGAATTCTTCCTGCTGGCCAATGAGCGCGATGCCGAGGGCAAGGTGCAGCCGGCGCGCGCGGTGCTTGACGGTCGTGTCTCGGGCAAGACCGAAGTCTATTCCGTCGACCATCTGCACGGCATGGAGCCGCTGTTCTCGGACATCTACGCCGCGGCCAAGGCGCAAGGCATTCCGGCCGAGACGGTTATTTCCGAATATGCGCCGGGCCAATACGAGTTGACGCTGAACTACCGCAAGGACGTGATGCGGGCGGCCGACGATCTGGTCATGCTGAAACGACTGGTGCGGGCGCAGGCGCGCCGCCATGGTGTCACCGCCTGTTTCATGGCCAAGCCGATCGAGAAATATGCCGGCTCGGGCATGCATTTCCATGTCTCGCTGCAGGACAAGGCCGGCCGAAACGTGTTTGCCGAGGCCGGCGGCGAGAGCTGGTCACTGCCCTTGCTGCAAGGGCTCGGCGGCCTGATCCAGACGATGGCGGAATCGATGCTGGTGTTTGCGCCGCATGCCAATTCCTGGCGGCGTTTCGTTTCGCAATCCTATGCGCCGGTGGCGCCGACCTGGGGTGTCAACAACCGCTCGGTGGCGCTGCGCGTGCCGGCTGGCGACGCCAGGAACCGGCGCATCGAGCACCGGCCGTCCGGCGTCGACGCCAATCCTTACCTGATCGCCGCAACCGTACTCGCCGGCATCATCAAAGGGCTCGACGAGGGGCTCGATCCCGGTCCCGAAACGACTGGAAATGGCTATGAAGCGGCCGTCACGCGTACGACGATGCCGGCCGATTGGCGCGCGGCGATCGAAGCGGCCAAAGCCTCCAGCTTCTTGAAGGGCGCGCTCGGCGAGGACCTGCACCGCACCTTCGTGGCAATCAAACAATCCGAATATCTGCGCGTGGCACGCACGGTCAGCGAACTGGATTATCATCTCTACCTGCATGAGGTCTGATGGCTGAGTGACCCGGCGGCGATCACTTTTTCGCCGCCTGCATCAAATGAGGTGGCATACTGCCTCTCTAGAACATATCATGAACATATGAGCGCACTCACTGTTCGTGAAAAACTTGCGATCCTGTCCGACGCCGCCAAATATGACGCTTCCTGCGCCTCTTCTGGCTCGGCGAAAAAGGATTCGCTGACATCCGGCGGCATCGGCTCCACGGAAGGGATGGGTATCTGCCATTCCTATGCGCCGGACGGGCGCTGCATTTCACTCTTGAAAATCCTGCTCACCAATTTCTGCATCTATGATTGCAGCTATTGCATCAACCGTTCGTCCTCGAATGTGCGGCGCGCCCGCTTCAGCATCGACGAAGTGGTGAAGCTCACCATGGATTTCTACCGGCGCAACTACATCGAGGGCCTGTTCCTGTCGTCAGGCGTCATCCGCTCGCCTGACGAGACCATGGGGGAGATGGTCGAGGTGGCGCGGCGGCTGCGGCTGGAAGAGAAATTTTCAGGCTATATCCATCTGAAAACCATTCCGGAGAGCTCGGCGGAACTGGTCGAGAAGGCCGGCCTCTATGCCGACCGGCTGTCGATCAATGTGGAGCTGCCGACGGACGAGGGCGTGAAGAGGCTGGCGCCGGAAAAGAAGCCGGAGACGATCCGCCTTTCCATGGCGAAGTTGCGCCAGAAGATGGAGGAGAAAGCCGAGCCGACACTCCGGACCAAAAAGCGCGAACGCTTTGCTCCCGGTGGCCAGTCGACGCAGATGATCGTCGGCGCCGACAAGACATCCGACGACGGTATATTGCATACCAGCGCCCGGCTCTATGGCAGTTATCATCTGCGGCGCGTTTATTACTCGGCCTTCAGTCCGATCCCGGATTCATCGTCGTCCCTGCCCTTGCAGAAGCCTCCATTGATGCGAGAGCATCGCCTTTACCAGGCCGACTGGCTGATGCGCTTCTACGGCTTCTCACAGCCGGAAATCCTGGCCGGCAGCAGCGACGGCATGCTCGATCTTACCATCGATCCAAAGCTCGCCTGGGCACTGCGCAACCGGGGGCGGTTCCCAGTCGACATCAACCGTGCCGACCGCGAAGCGCTGCTGCGAGTCCCCGGTCTCGGCACCAAGGTGGTGGCGAAAATCCTGGAAACCCGCCGCCATCGGCGCATGCGGCTCGAAGATGTGGGACGGATTTGCCAGTCGATCGCCAAGCTCAGGCCGTTCATCATCGCCGAGGGCTGGTCACCGGGAGCGCTCACCGACAAGCTGGGCTTGCGCGGCAAGATCGTGCAATCTTGCGAACAACTGGCGCTGTTTTGACCATGCGGCCGGCCGAGCTCAACCTGGCACGGTATAGTGTGCGGCTCGACAGCGAGACCGATTTTGCCGGCTGGCGCGACGCGGCACGGCGGATGGCGTTGAACGAGGTCCGGCCAGAAGACATCAGCTGGCATGTCGTATCCAACTCGGACCAGGGCCAGACGGACTTGCCAGCCATTCCTGCGGGTGCGCAGCTCGTCGTGCCACGCGACTTCATCGCGCGTGCCGAAACCGCCTTCTGCCATTCCGACCCCGGCCGGTTCGCCTTTCTTTACCGGATGCTTTGGCGATTGCGCACGGAGCCGGAGCTGCTGTCGATCGCATCGGATCCCGATGCCAGGCGGCTTGAAGCCATGGAAAAGGCGGTGCGGCGCGACAGCCACAAGATGCATGCCTTCGTTCGCTTCCGAAAGATCGGCGACGGCGACGAGGAGCGCTATGTCGCCTGGTTCGAGCCCGATCATTTCATCGTCGAACGCAATGCGGATTTCTTCGTCAGGCGCTTCACCGGCATGCGCTGGACGATCCTGACCCCTTACGCCTCCGCCGACTGGGACGGCGACAGGCTGGCCATCGGGCCGGGCGCCGCCAAGGCCGATGCCCCGGCTCAAGACGACACCGAGGCGCTGTGGCGCACCTATTTCGAGAACATCTTCAATCCGGCACGGCTGAAGGTGAAAGCCATGCAGAAGGAGATGCCGAAGAAATATTGGCGGAACCTTCCCGAGGCCTCGCTCATTCCAGACCTGATCGCAGGAGCGGACAAGGCCGCCAAGGATATGATTACGAAGATGCCGACGACACCGGCGCTGCACCACGCCAAGGTGCAGGCAAAGCATTGGCCGAAGCGTGAACCAACGCAGACGCCTGAAGATGACGACGCCAGAAGCATTTCAGGGTTGCGCGAGGCCGCGAAAGGCTGCCGCCGCTGCCCGCTCTGGCGCGACGCGACGCAGACGGTGTTCGGCGAAGGGCCTGATAACGCCAAGGTCATCTTCGTCGGCGAACAGCCCGGCGACCAGGAGGACCTCGCCGGCAAACCTTTTGTCGGGCCGGCTGGCAAGGTGTTCGATTCGATACTGGACGATGCAGGCGTCGATCGCCAGAAAGTCTACGTCACCAACGCGGTGAAACACTTCAAATTCGAGCCGCGCGGCAAGCGCCGCATCCATTCCAAGCCGAATGCCGGTGAGGTGCAGGCTTGCCGCTGGTGGATCGACAGGGAATTCGCGCTGATCAAGCCGGAGCTTGCCGTGGCGCTCGGCGCAACGGCTGCACTGTCATTGCTCGGCAAGGCGATCCCGGTGACAAAAATGCGCGGCCAGGTCATCGAACGCGAGGACGGCTTGCGGGTCTTCATCACCATCCACCCGTCCTTCATCCTGCGCATCCATGAGCCGGCGGAGAAGGAAGCGGAGCGCGAACGGTTCCTACACGACATGAAGCAGGTGAAGCGGCTGATGGCCTGAATCGTTTGCCTAACGGACGAGAATTGCCCTCAAATCGTTGACATTCGTCCCGGTCGGGCCAGGCACGAAGAGGTCGCCAACCGCATTGAACGCGGTCCAGGCGTTGTTACCGGCCAGCATCGCCTTGGCGTCGACGCCGGCCGCTCGCATGCGCGCCACGGTCGAGCCGTCGGCGAAGGCCCCGGCATTGTTTTCAGAGCCGTCGATACCGTCGGTGTCGGCTGCCAGGGCGTGAATGCCCTCCACGCCGTTGATGCCGATGGCGAAGGCGAGCAGGAATTCGGAATTGCGGCCGCCCTTTCCCCTGGCGCGCAGTGTCACCGTGGTTTCGCCGCCGGACAGGATCAGCACCGGCTTGTGGAAAGGCCGGTCGCGCGTCGCGACTTCGCGCGCGATCGCGGCATGAACCCCACCAACCTCACGCGCTTCGCCCTCGATAGCATCGGAGAGGATGACGGCTTCGACGCCTTGTCGCTTCGCTTCCACTGCTGCTGCTTCCAGCGACACGCCAGCCGAGGCGATCAAGTGAACCTCATTGCGCGAAAAGCGCAGATCGCCGGGATCCGGCGCATCGGCCGCCGGCGAATTGATATGCGCCATCACCGAGGCCGGCAGGTTCATGCCATAGGCCGATATCGAGGCCAGCGCGTCTTGA
The DNA here is from genome assembly GCF_013170825.1 of Mesorhizobium sp. NZP2298. Taxonomy (NCBI): domain Bacteria; kingdom Pseudomonadati; phylum Pseudomonadota; class Alphaproteobacteria; order Hyphomicrobiales; family Phyllobacteriaceae; genus Mesorhizobium; species Mesorhizobium sp. NZP2298. Next base: position 385,884 of record NZ_CP033365.1, read on the forward strand.
CGGCCGCCGGTATCCGGCACGGTCGGACCGGAGGCGACAAGGGCCGGATTGTCCCCGGGAATGTCGGAGACAACCAGCGACACCACCTTGGCCGGCCATGCGGCGGCGGCCAACCGGCCGCCCTTGATGGTCGAGACATGCTTGCGGATGGTGTTCATCGCCGCGATCGGCGCTCCGGAGGCGAGCAGCGCCTCGTTGACGGCGATCTCGTCGGCCAGCGTCAGGCCGCCGGCCGGTGACGGCAGCAGCGCCGAGCCACCGCCGGAAATCAGCGCCACGACCAGATCGTCCGCGGTCAGCCCCTGGACCTTTGCAAGCAGCCGCCGTGAGGCCTCGAGGCCGGCGGCGTCCGGCACCGGATGCGCCGCCTCGATGATCTCGATGCGCTTGCATTTGGCGCCATAGCCGTAGCGGGTAACGACCAGCCCTTCGATCGGGCCATCCCAGACTTTCTCAAAGGCCGCCGCCATCTGCGCCGAGCCTTTGCCAGCGCCGATGACGATGACGCGGCCTTTAGGCTTCGCCGGCAGATGGTCCCGGATGGTCCGCTCCGGATCGGCGGCAGCAACGGCGGCTTCGAAGATGGAGGTGAGAAAGGCCTGGGGATCGAGCACGGTCATTCAGATTCCGAAGGTAATGCCAGCCCACGCCTGTCGATACCGAGATGGCCGCACAGCGCATCAACCACAACGCCGTGATCCTCGCGCTCCGGCAGACCGGACACAGCAATCACGCCAATGACGCCGGCGCCCTTGACGGTGACCGGAAAGCCGCCGCCAGCGAGCACATAGTCCGAGATGTCGAGGCCTTCGCCGACCTTGAAGGTGCGGTCGGGGCGCTGCTGCTCCAGCACCATGCGATAGGTGCTTCTGAGGAAGCGCCTGACGACATTGATCTTGCGCCGCGCCCAGTCGGGATTGGAAGCGTTCGAACCAGGCATCGCGGCGTAAAACAGGGGCCGGTCCCACAGCCTGATGTCGACGATGATGGGAAGGTTTTCGGTGATCGCACGATCGCGGATGGCGGAACCGATCTTGAAGGCAACCGCCTCGTCGAAGGCGGAAAAGACAAGGGTTTCTTCCTGTCTCCTGATCAGTGCGATGTCGTCAGCAACGGCCATGTCGTTCCCCTGTCAACTTCGCCGCACGCTTTGACCTATGGCTGCCGCCGGGTCAAGCAAGGACCGCACCTGACGTTCTAACTCGTCATGTCGCTCTTGGCAGCCCGCCCTGCAACATAGACCTCGCGCACGGCGCGGTCGTCGCCCAGCGTCTGCAGCAGAAACAGTTCCTGCGCCAGCGTCTGCGCCGTTTCCATCCTGAGCCGCATCGCCGGCGTCGCCCGGGCGTCGAGCACGACGATGTCGGCATCGGTGCCTTCGTCCAGCGTGCCGATCCTGTCGGCCACCGACAGTGCCTCGGCATTGCCGCGCGTGATCTGCCAGAAGGACTGGAACGGGTTGAGCTTCTCGCCGTTCAGGGCGATCACCTTGTAGCCTTCGTCCATGGTGCGCAGCATGGAGTAATTGGTACCGCCGCCGACATCGGTCGCGGCGGCGATCCGGAGGGCTCTGTCGCGCGTGCGGTAGCGCTGATAATCGAACAGGCCGGAACCGAGGAACAAGTTCGAGGTCGGGCAGAACACCGCCACGGAGCCGCTGTCCGAAAGCGCGTCCGCCTCACGCTCCGACAGATGGATGCAGTGGCCGAACAGGCTTTTCTTGCCCAGCAGCCCGTAATGCTCGTAGACATCGGTGTAGTCGCGCGACCAGGGGTAGAGTTCCTGGGTGAAGGCGATCTCGGCGTGGTTTTCCGACAGATGCGTCTGCATATGCAGGTCGGGATGCTCGCGGCAGAGCGCTCCGGCCATCTCCATCTGCTCCGGCGAAGAGGTGATCGCGAAGCGCGGCGTGATGGCATAATGCTGGCGCCCCTTTCCGTGCCATTCCGCGATCAGCGCCTTGGTGTCGTCATAGCCGGATCGCGGCGTGTCGAGCACGCCGTCGGGTGCATTGCGGTCCATCATCACCTTGCCGGCGATGTTGAGCATGTTGCGGTCATGCGACTCGGCGAAGAAGGCTTCCGCCGAGGCCTTGTGCACCGAACAATAGGCGACCACTGTCGTCGTGCCGTGGCGGACCATTTCGTCGAGGAACAGGCGCGCTATGCGGCGGCCGTGCTGCGCGTTGGCGAATTTCGTCTCTTCCGGGAATGTGTAAGTGTTCAGCCAGTCGAGCAGTTCAGCGCCATAGGACGCGATGATCTGCATCTGCGGGAAATGCACATGCGTGTCGATGAAGCCCGGCAACAAAAGGTGCGGCCGGTGGTCGATCTTCCTCGTACCTTCGCCGGCCTGCTTCTCGACTTGCGCATAGGTGCCTGATGCGACGATCCTGCCGTCACGGATCAAAAGGCCGCCATCTTCGTCGTAACGCCAGGCCGAATGGTCATCGATGGTCTGCGGCCAGCGCACGAAGGACAGCGTGCGGCCGCGCAGAAGTGTCGAGGTCATGCCTATTTCCCTGCGCCTTCGAACCAGGCCACCAGCAACGCCCGTTCCTTGTCTGATATCTGCGAGACATTGGCGGGCGGCATGGCGTGGCTGCGGCCGGCCTGCAGATAGATCTCGCGGGCATGGTTGGCTATGTTGGCGTCGGTATCAAGCATCACGCCCTTGGGCGCGTGATAGATGCCTTCATAGACCGGTTCCTGAGCATGGCACATCGAGCAGCGGCCGAGCACGGTGTCGCGCACGGCCGGGAAGTGCGCCGAGGCGATATAGACTTCCGCCGAAGCGGATGCCTTCGGTTCGCCGGTCAACACCTTAGGCACGGTCGACAGCCAGATGATGATGATGAACAGGACAAGGGCGCCCAGCCAGGTCCAGTGCGGATTGCCGGCACGCTTGTGCACGGTGTTGAAATAATGCCGGATGAGCACGCCGATGATGAACACCAGCGAGGCGATGACCCAGTTGAACTGCGTGCCGAATGCCAGCGGGTAGTGGTTCGACAGCATCAGGAACAGGACGGGCAGCGTCAGATAATTGTTGTGAAGCGAGCGTTGCTTGGCGATCTTGCCGTATTTCGGATCGGGCTTGCGGCCGGCGATGAGGTCGGCAACGACGATCTTCTGGTTGGGAATGATGACCATGAAGACGTTGGCTGACATGATGGTGGCGGTGATTGCGCCCAGATGCAGGAAGGCGGCGCGCCCGGTGAACAGGTGGGTGAGCCCCCAGGCGATGAACACCAGCACGCAGTAGAGCACCAGCATCAGGCCGGTATCGCTTTTTCCAAGCGGCGAACGGCAGAGCAGATCGTAGACCACCCAGCCGACGCCGATCGTGGCCATGGACAAAAGGATGCCGACCGGCACCGACATCGGCAGCACATTGGGATCGATCAGGAACAGGTCGGCCCCGGCATAGTAGACCACGCACAGCATGGCGAAACCGGACAGCCAGGTGGCGTAGGATTCCCATTTGAACCAGGTCAGATGCTCGGGCATCTCGGCCGGTGCAACCAGATATTTCTGGATGTGGTAGAAGCCACCGCCATGCACCTGCCATTCCTCGCCGAAGGCGCCGACAGGCATGCCGGGACGCTGGCGCAGGCCGAGATCAAGCGCGACGAAATAGAAAGACGAGCCGATCCATGCGATGCCGGTGATGACATGCAGCCACCGCACGGCGAAGCTCAGCCAGTCCCAGAAAATCGCGAAATCCATCATTGAAGTCGTCCCTGCCGATTGGGTGACTTTACGGTGTGGCGCGCAAACGGAAAGAGGCGAGGTGTACGATGACTTTCAAAAAAAAATGGAAAATACTACAGCGCCGCGCGTCCTCTTGGACGCGCAAAGGACGCTGTAGAACTTTTTAGCTGGTGCATGATCCTTCCCGAAAATCGATTCCGATTTTCGGGATCATGCACTAGGCTGGTTATACGCAGCCGCATGAGAGCCACGAAACCGCATGGCCTATCTCGACAACATCGCCGTCTTCGTCCGCGTCGTCGAACTCGGCAATCTGTCGGCGGCGGGCCGCGACATGCGCATTTCGCCGGCGGTCGCCTCCAACCGCATCAAGGAGTTGGAGAAGCATCTTGGCGTGCGGCTGTTCAACCGCACCACGCGGCAATTGATGCCGACCGAGCATGGCACGGTTTTCTACGCCGGCGCCAAACAGGTGCTGGAGGCTATCACCGAGGCGGAGGCTGCCGTCTCGGCCCTTTCTGGCCAGCCGCGCGGCACCATCCGCGTGACCGCGCCACTTGGCCTCGGCCGGCGGCTCGTCGCCTCGGGCATTCCCGATTTCCACGATAAATATCCCGATATCGAGGTGCGGCTAAGGCTGTCGGACCACAATGTCGACATCATGAAGGAAGGCATCGATGTCGCCTTCCGGCTTGGCATCATCGAGGATTCCAGCCTCCGGATGCGCGGCATCATGGAATGCGAGCGTGTGCTGGTGGCGGCGCCGAAATATCTCGAGGCGCGCGGCGAACCTGTGGAGCCGCAGGAGCTGATCGGCAAGAAGCATGACTGCCTGATGCTGCGCTATTCCGGCGCGCGCGAATATGTCTGGACCTTACAAACGCCAACCGGGCCCCAGAAATTCGAAGTGCACGGGCCCTACGACACCGACGATGGCGACGTGCTGACCGGCTGGGCGCTGTCCGGGCGCGGCATCATCAACAAACCGCGCTTCGAGGTCGAACCGTTCATCCGCGACCGGCGGCTGAAGGTGATCCTGGCCAACACGCCACCGACGCCGGTACAGTTCGCCGCCGTCTATCCGCACAAGAAGCTGCAGGATCCGAAAGTGCGGCTGCTGCTGGATTTCATGGCCGAGCGCTGCCAACGGCTGATCAACGACATTCTTGCCGGCAAATGATGGCTGACTGGAACCAATTGCTGGCCGGCAAGTGAGCGGCAGTTGGCCCAGCGTCAGCGGTTGCCATCGCTGCGAGCGGCGAACATAGTCCCGGCTCCATTTCGTCTCGCAGGAACCATCGATGGACAACGGCGCCACAATGCATCTTGCCGTTTCGCTGTTGCCGGGGACTTCCGACCTAACGGGTGAACCGGAATTCCCCCGCCTTGTCAGGTTTGTGCAGCAAGCCGAAGCGGCGGCGCTGGACATGGTGCTGCTTGCCGATTCCGCCCCGGCTTCCGACAGCGGTACAGTGAACAATCCGATGCCCTTCGAAGCAACGACTTTACTCGCCGCGCTGGCAACGGTGACGAGCCGGATCGGACTGGTCGCGGCAGCCTCGACAGTCACCCACCAGCCCTACAATCTGGCGCGCCGTTTCGCTTCGCTCGACATCATCAGCCATGGCCGCGCCGGCTGGAACGCGACGATGGCGCGGAGCCCTCGCGAGGCCACGAATTTCAGCCGGCCGGAAGGATTTTCCGACACCGACTTTCGCCGCCGCAGCGAGGAATATATCGGCATCGTTCAAGGCCTGTGGCAGGGCTGGGATGCGGATGCGCTGTTGTTCGACAAAAGCGGCGGACGCTTCCATGATCCCGAGAAAATGCACCTGCTCGACCACAAGGGCGAGTTCTTCTTCGTGCGCGGGCCGCTGAACGTCGCGCGTTCGCCGCAGGATACGCCGGTGCTGGTGCTGTCAGGCCTGTCCGAGCCCGATCTGGATATTGCGGCCCGCACCGCCGATGTCATCTTGCTGGAGAGCGGGTCGGTCGAGAGCGCGAAAGTACGCTATGATGATCTGAAGCGTCGCGCCACGGCGGCTGGGCGCGATCCGGACGCTGTGAAGGTGCTGACGAATATCTCGCTCGCCCCCGATGACAGCTCGGCCACCTTAGCCGATAGGCTGGAAACCCAATTTCGCGCCAAAAGCTGCGACGGATTCAGCATCCATTTGTCACAGCTTTCGGTATTCGACGATTTCTTCAAGCGTGTCGCGCCGGAGTTGCGGCGCCGCGGCCTGTTTCGAGAGACCTATCGCGGGACAACGTTACGCTCGCATCTCGGATTGGCCGGCGGAGGTGAGCAATGACCGCGCAGATGAAGCTCGGCGTCTTCCTGTGGGCAACAGGCCACCACATCGCCGCATGGCGCCATCCGAAGTCCCATGTCACCGCCGGCATCGACATCGACCACTACATCCAGCTGGCGCGCACGGCGGAAGCAGCGAAGTTCGACATGATCTTCTGCGAGGACGCCGCCGGTCTGCGCGAGGCCAATATCGGCATCGGCAGCCAGACGTCGCGCTCGATCGGCTTCGAGCCGATCAGCCTGCTGTCGGCGCTCGCCGTCCAGACCAGCCGCATCGGCCTCGTTTCCACCGCCTCGACGAGCTACAACGAACCCTACGGCCTGGCGCGGACGTTTCTGTCGCTCGACCATCTCAGCGGCGGCCGCGCCGGCTGGAACCTCGTCACTTCGGCAAGTCCCATCGAAGCCGCCAATTTCGGCGCGACGGGTCTCAAGCCCCATGCCGATCGCTATGAACGAGCGCGCGAATTCGCCGAGGTCGTCACCAGCCTTTGGCACGGCAAGGCTTCCGGCCATGCCGGCCAGAGCTTTTCGGTGCGCGACCCGCTCGACCTGCCGCGCTCGCCGCAGGGCGCGCCGGTCATGGTCCAGGCCGGCGCCTCGGATGTCGGCCGCGATCTTGCCGCCCGCACCGCCGACGTGGTGTTCACGGCGGCGCAGACCTTCGAGGAGGCCAAGGCCTTCCACGACGATCTCAAGGCACGCATGGCTGCCTATGGACGTGAGCCTGACGACATCAAGATCATGCCCGGCGTCTCGCCCGTGGTGGCGGAAACCGAGGCCGAAGCCCGAGAGAAACACGAGGAATTGCAGGAGCTCATTCCCGACGATGTCGGCGTGGCGCTGCTCTCCAGCTATCTCAGCATCTCCGATCTGTGGCGTTACCCGATCGACGGGCCGCTGCCCGAACTGCCGGAGAGCGAGGGCATGAAAAGCCGGCAGGCGCTTGTCGTCGAACAATCGCGCCGCGATGGCCTTTCCATCCGCCAGCTTGCCCGCCATTTCGCCGGCGCGCGCGGCCATTGGCGCATTGTCGGCACGGCGGCGCAGGTCGCCGACGAGTTGCAGGCACGGTTCGAGGGTGGTGCCGCCGACGGCTTCAACGTGATGCCGTCTTATTTCCCGGGCGAGCTCGATGCCTTTGCCACGCTGGTCGTGCCGGAACTGCAGCGGCGCGGTCTGTTCCGCCGGGACTATGAAGGCCTGACGCTGCGCGAGCATCTGGGTTTGAAACGGCCGGCCTGAGCCGGCAGCTTCTATGCTTCATCCATCATGCGGGCCGTGCCCGAAACCCTGATCGAGCTGCCTGTCTCGCGCGAGATATCGGCGTGCAGGCGCGAGCGCATGCCCATGTCCTCGCCTTGCACGACATCGATCGCGCCGCCATGCGGCCAGCCGATGTCGCGCAGATAGCCGGCGAAGGCCGCCGTCGAGGCTCCCGTCGCCGGGTCCTCGTAGACCCCGCCGGAGGCAAAGGGATTGCGCGTGTGGAAAAGCCGTGGCGTTTCGGCATAGGCAAGCAGGATCGTCACCAGCCCTTCGCCCCGCATCAAGGCCTGGCCGGTTTTCAGATCGTAGCGCATGGCGGCCAGTGCCTCGCGCGAGTTGAGGGCCAGCACAAGGTGGTTCGCGCCGCCATGGATCAGCGCCGGCGGAATCGCCGGATCGAGATCGGTCGCGGCATAGCCGAACAGCGCCAGCGCCCCGGCGATGAGCTTCGGCGGCGCCGGCTTGCTGCGTGTCGGCGGCGACTGCAACGCGGCGGCGATCGTCGCACCATCGCGAAAACCCTCGACGGTGATGCTGGCCTGGTTGAGGATCAGCGGGAAAATCCCATCGCCGAAACGCCGGACAAGGGCGGCCCCCAAGGCGATAGTGGCGTGACCGCAGAAGGGAACCTCGGTTTCCGGCGAGAAATAGCGAACCCGCCACTTGTCCCCATCCGGCGCGGCAAAGGCGGTTTCCGAGAACCCGACCTCCGCTGCCAGACGCTGCATCTCCCCCGCATCGGGCAAGACGTCGCCTATCAGGACCCCGGCAGGATTGCCGCCGGTGTTGCCATCCGAGAAGGCCGCGATTTTCAGGACGTCCATCTATCCTCACCTCATGCAGGAACGCCGGGTGGATACCGCAAATGCACTTTTCCTGCGATTGAAAACAAGGCAGGCCAACGAGCAGCCTTTGGCTAACCGGCCATGACCTTGTCCTGCTGGGCCTGACGGTTGGCATTTGAGGGCGCGTTGTGCACCACCAGCGCCGTCATGATCTCGGCGGCGGCAAGTGCTGCGATGACTGGCGGACGCTTGTCCTTGACGGCATCGCCACCGATCGGCGAGACGAGGCGGGAGAATTCGGCTTCGCTGCCTTCAGCCGACTTCAGGAACCAGTTCTTGAACGTCGCTTTCTTGGTCTTCGAGCCGATCATGCCGACATAGGCAGCGTCGTTCCGTTTCAGCGCCTCGGCGACGATCAGGAAATCCAGTGCGTGGTCGTGGGTGAGGATCGCGAAGGCCGTGCCGGCGGGGGCGTTTCGCACCTCGGCCTCGGGCATCGGCGTTAGCCGCGTCTCGACGGTTTCCGGCATGTCTTCCAGCGCCTCGGCCCGTGTCTCGATGACGACGCCGTGCACGGGAAGGAGCGCGATCGTCGACGCCAGCGCCTGGCCGACATGGCCACCGCCGAAGATGTAGACGTGCGGCAGATGCGCTTCCTCGGCTTCAGCTTCGGCAATCAACCTCTGTTCGATTGCCCTGTCGATCAGGCGGATCAGCACCTCGACGCGGCCCCCGCAGCACTGGCCAATCTCCGGTCCGAGCGGAACGTCGAGGGTGGCGGCGAAGCCGCCGGGTGGAGTCCGCGCGGCAGTGCTCGACGTCCTTGCGGTGCCTTCTGGGAGGCCCCTCTCTGGCCGCTTCGCGGATTGCCCTTCGCCATGGCTCCGGACGCTCGTCGCTGAAAAAGCCAAATCGTTGGCTTTTTCTCGGCCTTCGGCCGACTGCTCCTCTCCCCCCTCAAGGGGAGAGAAGAGCATCTGCCGGGCCTTGTCGATGGCCATGTATTCGAGCTGGCCCCCGCCGATCGTGCCGAAGATCGCCGTTTGCGAGACGAGCATGAAGGCGCCCTTCTCGCGCGGCGTCGAGCCTTTGGTGCCGGCCACCTCGACCAACGCGACCCGGCCGGCGCTGGCGAGAAAGGCTTTCAGGCTTTGCACTTTCAAATTCATCGTTCGCATTCCCGTGCGGGAAACATAGGGTTTTTCGGCCTGAATTGCACGTTTTGCCGGATTCAGGCCTTCGCCTCGCCTTTCAGCCGCTCGATCGTCATCAGCACGCGCTCCGGCGTTGCCGGGGCATCGAGACGCGGACAGATCCTGTGGTCAGCGACGCTGGCCACCGCATCCGACAGCGCGTGCAGCACCGACATGCCGAGCGGAAAGGGCGGCTCGCCGACCGCCTTGGAGCGGTGGATCGTCGGCTCACTCGCTTCCGGCCAGTCGGACAAGGTGACGTTGAAGATCTTCGGCCGGTCGGAGGCGAGCGGGATCTTGTAAGTCGATGGCGCATGGGTGCGCAGCCGGCCCTTGTCGTCCCACCACAGTTCCTCGGTCGTCAGCCAGCCCATGCCCTGGATGAAGCCGCCCTCGATCTGGCCGAGATCGATGGCGCGGTTCAGCGAACGGCCGGTCTCGTGCAGGATATCGGTGCGCTCGACCACATATTCGCCGGTCAGCGTGTCGACCGAGACTTCCGAGCAGGAGGCGCCGTAGGCGAAATAGTAGAAGGGGCGGCCCTCGCCCTTGTCGCGGTTCCAGTGGATTTTCGGCGTCTTGTAGAAGCCCGCCGCCGAGAGCTGGATGCGCGCCATATAGGCCTGCTTGACGAGATCGGCGAAGGCGATCTCCTGGTTGCCGATGCGCACCCGGTTGGGCAGGAACAGCACCTGATCGCGCGATACCTGGTATTTCTCGGCGGCGAAATCGGTCAGCCGGTCCTTGATCTGGCGGGCGCCATTCTGTGCCGCCATGCCATTGAGGTCGGAACCGGACGATGCCGCGGTGGCCGAGGTGTTGGGGACCTTGCCGGTGGTGGTCGCGGTGATCTTCACCTGGTCGAGATCGATCTGGAATTCTTCCGCCACCACCTGCGCCACCTTGAGATAGAGCCCCTGCCCCATCTCGGTGCCGCCATGGTTCAGATGCACCGAACCATCGGTATAGACATGCACCAGCGCGCCGGCCTGGTTGTAGTGCGTGGCGGTGAAGGAAATGCCGAACTTGACCGGCGTGAGCGCCAGGCCACGCTTGATGAAACGGCTGTTGGCGTTGAAGGCCGATATTTCGCGCCGCCGCCGTACATAGCTGGCGCTCTCCTCGAGTTCGGCGACGATGCGCTGGATGATGTTGTCCTCGACCGTCTGGTGGTAGGGCGTGATGTTGCGGTCGCTGGTGCCATAGAAATTCTTCTTGCGGATCTCGAGCGGATCCTTGCCGACTGCGAACGCAACCTCGTCGATGACACGTTCGGCGCCGACCATGCCTTGCGGGCCGCCGAAGCCCCGGAAGGCCGTGTTCGACACGGTGTTGGTGTAAAGCGGCGCCGATTGCGCGTGCACGGCCGGCCAGAAATAGGTGTTGTCGCAATGGAACAGCGCGCGATCCGTCACCGGGCCTGACAGATCCGACGAGAAGCCGCAACGCGCGGCGAACATGAAATCGACACCGAGAATGTTGCCCTCGCCGTCGAAGCCGACTTCGTAGTCGACGAGGAAATCGTGACGCTTGCCGGTGGCGATCATGTCGTCGTCGCGGTCGGGCCGGATCTTGACGGCGCGATGGTGTTTCTTGGCGGCGATGGCCGCGAGCGCGGCAAACTGGTTGCCTTGCGTTTCCTTGCCGCCGAAACCGCCGCCCATGCGGCGGATCTCCACCGTGATGGCATTGCTGGGTACGCCCAGCGCATGGCTCACCATATGCTGGACTTCGCTGGGATGCTGGGTGGAGGAATAGATGGTGACGTCCTGATCCTCGCCGGGAACGGCCATGGCGATATGGCCTTCAAGGTAGAAATGCTCCTGGCCGCCGACGCGCATCTTTCCCTTCAGCCGGCGTGGCGCCGCCTTGATCGCAGCGGCGGCATCGCCGCGCTTCAAGGTAAGCGGCGGCGTGACCAGCTTGTCCTTCCTCGGATCGAGCTCGCCAATGTCGGTGACGAAGGGCAATTCCTTGTACTCGACCTTGGCCAGCCTGGTGGCGCGGCGTGCCTGTTCGCGGGTTTCGGCGATAACGCAGAAGATCGGCTGGCCGAAGAATTCGACCTTGCCGTCGGCGAGCACCGGCTCATCGTGCCGGCCGGTCGGCGAAATGTCATTCTCGCCCGGCACATCCTTTGCCGTCAGCACATCGATGACTCCGGAAGCGGCGCGCACCGCCGAAAGGTCCATGCGGGTGATGGTGGCATGCGCGGCGGCCGAGAGCCCGAGGCAGCCATGCAGCGTACCTGCCGGTTCCGGCATGTCGTCGATATAGACGGCGGTGCCGCTGACATGCTTGTGGGCGGAATCATGCCGCTGATCGGTGGCAACGCCGCCAGCGATCTTCTCGGCCTTGAGATTTGACGTGGCATGCTTGTTCATCAGGCAGCCTCGTTGCGTGACACCTGGAATGGTGCCCTGGTGCCGGTGGTTTCGACGAAGAAGCGCAACAACAGGTTTTTCGCGGCCAAAGCCCGGTATTCGGCTGACGCCCGCATGTCGGTGAGCGGGGTGAAATCCCTGGCGTATTCGGCCATCGCCGTCTCGACCGTCTCTTCGGTCCAGGGCTTGCCGAGCAGAGCCTGTTCAACGAACGACGCCCGTTTTGGCGTCGCCGCCATGCCGCCATAGGCGATGCGCACGTCGGCGACCGTACCGTCCTTGGCCAGCGTCAGGAAAAAGGCGCCAAGGGCAGCCGTGATGTCCTCGTCGCGGCGCTTGGTGATCTTGTAGACGGCAAAGTTCGTGCCCTTGGCCGGAACAGGGACATGTACGGCCTCGACGAATTCGCCCGGCTGCCGGTCCTGCTTGCCATAGGCAATGAAGAAGGTTTCCAGCGGGATCGTGCGCCGCTTCTTGCCCTTGCGCAGCGTCAGCCGCGCGCCAAGCGCGATCAAGGGCGGTGGCGTATCGCCGATCGGCGAGCCGTTGGCGATGTTGCCGCCGATGGTGCCCATGTTGCGCACCTGTTCGCCACCTATGCGGTCGAACAGCGGCCCGAGCGCCGGGATGCGTTTGGCCAGGGCCGAGAAGGCTTCAGTGTAGGTGACGCCGGCGCCGATCGATATGACGCCCTTGTCCTCGGAGAGGGTGCGCAGCCCGTCGAGATTGCCGATGAAGATCACCGGCGAGATGTCGCGCATGTGCTTGGTCACCCACAGGCCGACATCGGTGGAGCCGGCAACGACCGTGGCGCCGGGTTCCTTGTCCAGCACGGCGGCGAAGTCATCGACATTGGCCGGCACGATGAGACGCTTCGTGCCCGAGCCGATCTCGACACGGGCGCCGTCATGCATGGCTTCCAGCCTCGCCGTGATCGCCTTGCGCTCCACCGCCAGCGGATCTTTTGCCGACTTGCCGTAGCTGGAGACGGCGTGCGCCGCGCGCATGATCGCCTCATAGCCGGTGCAGCGGCAAAGATTGCCTTGCAGGGCCTTTTCGATGGCCGCGTTCGATGGGTCTGGAGACTTCATCCACAGGCCATAGAGCGACATGACGAAGCCCGGCGTGCAAAAGCCGCATTGCGAGCCATGGAGATCGACCATCGCCTGCTGGACGGGATGCAGCTTACCGGGCTCGCCACGCAGATGCTCGACCGTCACGACATGAGTGCCGTCGAGCGAGCCGAGGAAGCGGATGCAGGCATTGACGCTTTCATAAACCAGCCCGCCGGCGGAGAGCTTGCCGACAAGCACCGTGCAGGCGCCACAATCGCCCTCGGCACAGCCTTCCTTGGTGCCGCGCAGCGAGCGGTCGAGCCGCAACCAATCGAGCAGGGTCGCGTCGGGTGCAACCGACGACAGCACGACATCCGTGCCGTTCAGGATGAAGCGGATTTCGTTTCGAACGGTGACCTTGGCCATGCCTCAGCTTCCTCTGTAGGTCGAATAGCCATAGGGCGAGATCAGCAAGGGTACATGATAGTGCACCGCCTCCGCCATGCCGAAGCGGATCGGCACGCTGTCCAGGAAAGCGGGCTCGGGCAGCTTTGTGCCCTGGCCGCGCAGATAGTCGCCAGCCGCGAACACCAGTTCGTATTCGCCGGTGCGGAACTCAGGGCCTACCAGCAGCGGCGCGTCGCAACGGCCATCGGCATTGGTTGCGACAGTCTTCAGATGTGTCCTGTCCGAACCGTCGAGACGATAGAGTGCGATCGACAGTCCGGCCGCCGGCTTGCCGGTGGCCGTGTCCAGTACATGGGTCGTCAGGCGCCCGCCATCGGCTTTCGACGTTTCAGCCATTGGCCGCCTCCCATCCAGGTACATCAGAACAACAGTGATGAATTGTGCGCCAATTAAAGGCGATGCATAAGTCCCGGTCGAGCGGAGTGCGACAAAAACACTTTCAAAAATTTTCGGGGGAATGCGAGAAGCACCCTTTCGATATCCTGATCACACTGCGGGCAATGCCCGGCGGGAGGGACGATGCGTTACGAAAGAGACATGCGCGGCTATGGAGCCAATCCGCCGGATCCGAAATGGCCTGGCGGTGCGCATGTCGCAGTACAGTTCGTGGTCAATTACGAAGAGGGCGGCGAGAACTGCGTTCTGCACGGAGACAAGGCGTCGGAAGCTTTCCTGTCGGAAATCGTCGGCGCCGCACCCTGGGTGGGCCAACGCCACTGGAACATGGAATCGATCTACGAATATGGCGCGCGGGCCGGCTTCTGGCGGCTGCTTCGCCTGTTCAGCGATGAGCAAGTGCCTGTAACCTGCTACGGCGTCGCCACCGCGCTGGCACGCTCGCCCGACCAGGTCACGGCCATGCAGGACGCCGGCTGGGAGATTGCTTCGCACGGGCTGAGATGGATCGATTACCGCGACCACAGCGCCGCGGACGAGCGCGGCGATCTCGAAGCGGCGATCAAGCTGCATTACGAGGTGACGGGCCAGCGCCCGACCGGCTGGTATACGGGCCGCACCTCGGTCAACACGGTGCGGCTGGTCGCCGAGGAGGGCGGCTTCGATTATGTTTCCGACACCTATGATGACGAACTGCCTTACTGGTTCGAGCATGCAGGCGGCACGCAGCTCATCATCCCCTATACGCTCGACGCCAACGACATGCGCTTCGCCACGCCGCAGGGCTTCAATTCGGGCGACCAGTTCTTCGCCTATCTCAAGGACAGTTTCGACACGCTCTATGCCGAAGGCAAGGCAGGACGGCCGCGCATGATGAATATCGGCCTGCATTGCCGGCTCGTCGGGCGTCCTGGCCGGGTGGCGGCGCTGAAGCGCTTCGTCGACTATGTGAAGTCGCACGACAAGGTCTGGCTGGCACGGCGCATCGACATCGCCCGCCACTGGCAAGAGAACCATCCCTACAAGCCGGCGGCGCTCAGACCGTCGAAGATGGAATTCGAGACATTCGTCCACACGTTCGGCGGCGTGTTCGAGCATTCGCCGTGGATTGCCGAACGTGCCTATGAACTGGAACTGGGTCCGGCGCACGACACGGCAGGGGGTCTGCACAATGCGCTTTGCCGCGTCTTCCGTGCCGCCAGCGAAACCGAGCGGCTCGGTGTGCTCAACGCCCACCCAGACCTTGCCGGCAAGCTGGCCAAGGCCAAGCGGCTGACGGCGGAATCGACCCGGGAACAAGCCTCGGCCGGCCTCGACGCACTGACGGACAAGGAACGCGAGCTGTTCTCCAAGCTCAATGCCGCCTACGTCACCACCTTCGGCTTCCCCTTCATCATCGCGGTGAAGGGCAAGACCAAGGAGGAAATCCTGGCGGAATTCGAGGCGCGCATCGGCAACAGCCGCGGCGTCGAATTCGAAACCGCCTGCAAACAAGTCGAGCGCATCGCGCTGCTCCGCCTCAAAGACATGCTACCGCAATAGGTTTGAACCATGGATACGATCAGGATGCCCGAGCGAACCTATTATGCGCCGCATGGCGGCCATTCCGGCCAAACCGAGTTGCTGACCGGCCGAGCCGTCTTCACCGAGGCCTATGCCGTCATCCCCAGGGGCGTGATGCAGGATATCGTCACCAGCGCCTTGCCGTTCTGGGACAAGACCCGCGTCTGGATCCTGTCGCGACCGCTGTCCGGCTTCGCCGAGACGTTTTCGCAATACATCGTCGAGGTCGCGCCCGGCGGCGGCAGCGAGCGGCCGGAGCCCGATGCCGGCGCCGAGGGCGCCCTGTTCGTGGTCGAAGGCGAATTGACGGTCATGCTTGCTGGCAAGAAGCATGTCTTGCGACCGGGCGGCTTTGCCTTCCTGCCGCCGTCCAGCGGCTGGACAGTGCGCAACGAAAGCACGGCTGCTGTCCGATTCCACTGGATTCGCAAGGCTTACGAAGCGGTCGACGGTCTCGATACGCCTGAAGCCTTCTTCACCAACGAGCAGGATATCGCGCCTTCGCCGATGCCTGGCACCGAAGGCCGCTGGGCCACGACACGCTTCGTCGATCCGGCCGATTTGCGCCACGACATGCACATGACCATCGTCACGCTCGAGCCCGGCGCCGTCATTCCTTTCGCCGAAACGCATGTGATGGAGCACGGGCTCTATGTGCTGGAAGGCAAGGCGGTCTATCGCCTCAACCAGGACTGGGTCGAGGTCGAGGCCGGCGACTATATGTGGCTGCGCGCCTTCTGCCCGCAGGCCTGCTATGCCGGCGGCCCCGGCAAATTCCGCTATCTGCTCTACAAGGACGTCAACCGGCACGCCAAGCTCGGCGGGGCTGGCATCGGCGGTCGCTCGCGGTGACCCGGCCCATCTTGGCTCATATCGTCGCGCGGCCGCTGACCCGTGAGGCCTTTGCCCCCTTCGGCGATGTGATCGACATGGGCGGGGACAACCACTACCCGATCAATGGCGGCAAGGCCGAGCGCTACCATGACCTGGCGACCGCCGAGGCGGCGGGACCGAACGCGCGCGTGCTGATCTCCATGGTGCGCGGCACGCCTTACGAGATGCCGCTGAAGCTCACCATGGTCGAGCGTCACCCTTTCGGCAGCCAGGCCTTCATTCCGCTGTCGCCGCGCCCGTTCCTGGTCGTCGTCTGCCATGACGGCAAGGAGGGGCCGGGCGAACCGCATGCCTTCATCACCGCGCCGGGACAAGGCATCAATTATTCCCGCAACCTCTGGCACGGCGTGCTGACGCCACTCGGCGAAGCTCAGGATTTCCTGATCGTCGACCGTGGCGGCGACGGCTCCAACCTCGAAGAATTCCATTTCTCGCACGCCTACGAGATCCATCTCCCTTGATTTTTGCGCATGTCGCCACCCCAAAACCGGGGGCACTTTGGCCGGCATGCAGCAGGAGACCGTCATGACCGACATTTCACTGATCGACCGCCTGCTCGACGTCATCGAGCACGACATCGTGCCGAAGACGGCGGAAGGTGTCGCCCACGGCAACAAGCTGTTCGGTGCGGCGATCCTGCGCAAGGACGACCGTTCGCTGGTGCTGGCGGAGACCAACAACGAGATCGAAAACCCGCTCTGGCATGGCGAGGTGCATTGCCTGAAGCGTTTTTACGAAATGCCCAGGGCTGAGCGTGTCGACCCCAAGGACGCGCTGTTCATCGCCACGCATGAACCCTGCTCGCTCTGCCTGTCGGCGATCACCTGGACCGGCTTCGACAATTTCTACTACCTCTTCAGCCACGAGGATTCGCGCGACAGTTTCGCCATCCCGCATGATCTGAAGATCTTGAAAGAGGTCTTCACCCTCGACCCCGGCGGCTACAATGCCGAGAACGCCTACTGGAAGAGCTTCTCCATCCGCAGGATGGTGAGGGCGCTGCCTGAGGCCGAACGCCAACGGCTGGAGACGCGCATCGGCGCGATCTCGGCACGCTATGACGAGCTGTCCGAAGTGTACCAAGCGAGCAAGACCGAGAACGACATTCCGCTAAATTGAGAGAATGAAGCGGTAGCAGCACAGGTCGCATATTTCGCTGCTCCAGTCGCGAATGGCGATTGAAAGTTGCCGTGCCGCAGGGCGTTATGCGCACCATGAAAACCATCACCGAATTCCCCCGCAAAGTCGTCGAATTTCCTGATATGGGCATTGTCATGCCGGATGGGTGCCGGCTGTCCGCGCGGGTGTGGATGCCGGAAGATGCCGGCGACGATCCGGTGCCTGTCATCCTCGAGCATCTGCCCTACCGCAAGCGCGACGGCACCATCTTTCGCGATCAGCTGACGCATCCCTATTTTGCCGGCCACGGCTACGCTTCGATCCGCGTCGACATGCGCGGCAATGGCGATTCCGAAGGGCTGATGGACGACGAGTATTCCGAGCAGGAATTGCAGGACGCCTGCGACGTCATCGCCTGGGCGGCGGCCCAGCCCTGGTGCAACGGCAATGTCGGCATGATGGGCATCTCCTGGGGCGGCTTCAACTGCCTGCAGGTGGCGGCCAAGCAGCCGCCTGCGCTGAAGGCGGTGATCAGCCTGTGTTCGACCGTCGACCGCTATGCCGACGACATCCACTACAAGGGTGGTTGCCTGCTGATCGAGAATTTCGGCTGGGCCTCGACGATGTTGTCCTATTCGTCGCGGCCGCCGGATCCGCTGATTGCCGGCGACAACAGATGGCGGGACCTGTGGCTGACCCGGCTGGAGAACCAGTCGTTCCTTGCACCGCTGTGGCTGAAGCACCAGCACCGCGACGCCTACTGGAAACGCGGTTCGATCTGCGAGGATTTTTCCGCCATTCATGCCGCCGTGCTGTCGATCGGCGGCTGGCATGACGGCTACCGCAACACGATCTCGCACCTCGTGACCAACATCGAGGCGCCGGTAAAGGGCATCGTCGGTCCGTGGATCCACAAGTATCCGCATTATGCCGGCCCCCAGCCGGCCATCGGCTTTCTGCAGGAGGCCCTGCGCTGGTGGGACCATTGGCTGAAGGGCGCCGAAACCGGCGTCGAGAACGATCCGGCCTACCGCGCCTATGTGATGGACAGCGTGCGCCCGGCACGTTGGCACCCGGAGCGGCCAGGCCGCTGGGTGGCCGAGACAGAATGGCCCTCGCCCACCATCAAGATCCAGACGATCGATCTGCTCCCCAAGGGGAGCCAACCTGCCATCGTCGCCTCGCCGCAGAATTGCGGCCTCGCCGGCGGCGAATATTTTCCATTCACCTTCGGACCGGAATTGCCGGGCGACCAGCGCCCCGACGATGCGCTGTCGGTCTTTTTTGATCAGCCGCTGCTCACCGAGGCGATCGACATCGTCGGCGCGCCGGAAGTTGAGGTCACGTTCTCTTCCGACCGCCCACAGGCCAACATCGCGATCCGGCTGTGCGACGTGCATCCCGACGGCGCTTCGGAGCTGATCTCCTACGGCGTGCTCAACCTGACGCACCGTGCGTCGCACGAATTCCCGCAGGCGCTGGTGCCGGGCCAAGCCGTGTCGGCGCGCGTCGTGCTCGATCAATGCGCCTATCGCGTGCCGGCGGGCCACCGGCTGCGCATCGCGGTATCGAACGCCTACTGGCCTGTCATCTGGCCCTCACCGCAGCCGGTGCAACTCGCCTTGTCGGCAGCGACGCTGGCCCTGCCGCTGCGCCCGCCGGCGACAGGCGACGAAACGACGTTCGCCGAGCCGGAAGGTGCTGCGCCCTGGGCCACGGAAACGGTCCGGCCCGCCAATTCCGAACGCCATGTCGATCGCGACGAAAAGACGGGGATCGTCACGCTTTCCATATCTGATGATTTTGGCGAGGTGCGCGATCTCGATCATGGCCTGGTCAACGGCAGCATCGCCCGCGAGACCTGGGCGATCCATCCCGACGATCCGCTGTCCGCCTCGGGAAAAACCCATTGGACCCAGACCCTGTCGCGGAATGAATGGTCGGTCCGCACCGAGACATGGGCAGAGATGCGGTCGGACGCGGAAAACTTCATCGTCAGCGCCAGAATCGAAGCCTATGAGGGTGAAAAAATCGTCTTCGAGCGCAATTTCGAGGAAAAGATTCCACGCGCGCTCGTTTGAGATCCCAAGACGTTGGTCCAAATGCGACGTACGATTTACGCCACGGCATGTCGCATTCGGTCTTGCTTACGGCATTGGCTTACCGTCATTATTCAGGGAGAATTAAAAACAAAAATCGACCGTAGAGTCGAACCAACAGAGTGAGGAACTCAATTATGTCAAACGAACTGGAATTCCTTAGCCGGCGTGTTGCAGCGGGCAAGCTGAGCCGTCGTGACTTTCTCGGCAGGGCGGCGGCACTCGGCATCGCCGCACCTTTCGCCAACTCGCTTCTTTCAAGTGCGGCGCGCGCGGCAGGCCCGGTCAAGGGCGGCACGCTGAAAGCCGGCCTGGTCGGCGGTGAATCCACCAACAGCCTCGATCCGGCACTGATGATGACGCAGGTGCCGTTCGCCTTCGGCAAGTGCTGGGGTGAAATGATCGTCGAGCTGTCCCCCGACGGCAAGCTCGAGAATCGCATCGCCGAAGACATCGGCTCATCCAAGGACGCCAAGGTCTGGACGCTGAAGATCCGCGACGGCGTCGAGTTCCACAACGGCAAGACCGTGACCGCCGAGGACGTGGCCGCCACGCTCGAGCGCCATTCGGACGAGAAGTCGAAATCCGGCGCGCTCGGCTACATGAAGGGCATCGAGACCATCAAGGCCAGCGGCAAGGAAGTGGTGCTGACCCTGAAAGAGGCCAACGCCGACCTGCCCTACCTGCTCAGCGACTATCACCTGATCGTCCAGCCCAATGGCGGCAAGGACAAGCCTGATGCCGGCATCTCGGCCGGCCCGTACGTGGTCAAGACCAATGAGCCCGGCGTGCGCCATGGCGGCGAGCGTTTCGCCAACTACTGGCAGGGCGACAAGATGGGCCATGCCGACCAGATCGAAGTCATCGTCATCAATGACGCGACGGCGCGCACGGCGGCCCTGCAGGGCGGCCAGGTCAACATGATCAACCGCGTTGAGCCGAAGATCGTCGACCTGATCAAGCGCGTGCCGGGCGTGACCATCCGCAACCATGCGGGTCCGGGCCACTATGTCTTCATCATGCATTGCAACACGGCGCCGTTCGACAACAACGACCTCAGAATGGCGCTGAAGCTCGCTATCGATCGCGAGGAGATGCTGACCAAGGTGCTGCGCGGTTATGGCTCGCTCGGCAACGACTTCCCGATCAACGCCGCCTATCCGCTGTTCACCGAGATCGAGCAGCGCAAGTACGATCCCGACAAGGCCAAGTTCCACTACAAGAAATCGGGCCATGACGGCACCGTGCTGCTGCGGACCTCGGACGTTGCCTTCCCCGGAGCGGTCGATGCCTCCCAGCTCTTCCAGCAGAGCGCGGCCAAGGCCGGCATCAAGATCGAGCTCAAGCGCGAACCTGGCGACGGCTACTGGAACGAGGTCTGGAACAAGCAGCCCTTCTGCGCTTCCTACTGGGGCGGGCGTTCGACGCAGGACCAGATGTACTCGACCGCCTATCTGTCGACCGCCGACTGGAACGACACGCGCTTCATGCGTCCGGACTTCGACAAGATGGTGCTGGCGGCGCGCGCGGAACTCGACGAGGCCAAGCGCAAGCAGATGTACCACGACATGGCTGTGCTGGTGCGCGACGAAGGCGGCCTGATCCTGCCGATGTTCAACCAGTTCATCGACGCCACCGGCGCCAAGGTCGATGGCTGGGTGGACGATCCGCACCAGGAACTGATGAACGGCTACGCCCTGGCGAAGTGCTGGCTGCAGGCCTGAGTCCGGCTTTGCAGAGATGTCTTCACCCATCCTGAAACTAATCGCCCAGCGCATTGCGCTGGGCATCCTCCTTCTGTTGGCCATATCGGTCCTGATCTTCGCCGGCACCCAGATCCTGCCCGGCGACGTCGCACAAGCCATTCTGGGACAATCGGCGACACCGGAGTCGCTCGCCAATCTGCGCGAGCAGCTCGGGCTGAACGATCCGGCCTATGTCAGGTATTTCCATTGGCTCGGCGGTGTGCTGACCGGCGACCTCGGCACGGCCATGTCGAGCGGCCAGGATATCGCCACCTCGATCAAAGGCCGGCTGTGGAATACGCTGTTCCTTGCCTTCTGGGCGGCGATCGTGGCGGTGCCGCTGGCGATCATCCTCGGCCTGATCGCCGTGCGCTACCGCAATGGCTGGGTCGACAAGCTGATCTCCGGGCTGGCGCTCGCCTCCACCTCCTTCCCCGAATTCTTCATCGGTTATCTCCTGGTCTATTTCTTCGCCGTGAAATGGCAGATCTTCCCCGCCATCTCGACCGTCTATGACGGCATGCCGTTCGGCGAGCGGATGCAGGCCATCGCGCTTCCGGCGACGGCGCTCACCCTGGTGGTGCTCGCCCATATGATGCGCATGACCCGCGCGGCGATCCTCAACGTCATGCAGTCGGCCTATGTCGAGACGGCGGAGCTCAAGGGCCTTTCGGCCTTCGCGGTCATCCGCAAGCACGCCTTCCCGAACGCGATCGCGCCGATCATCAACGTCGTCATGCTCAATCTCGCCTATCTCATCGTCGGCGTGGTCGTGGTCGAGGTGATCTTCGTCTATCCCGGCATGGGCCAGTATCTGGTCGACCACGTCACCAAGCGCGACGTGCCGGTGGTGCAGGCCGTCGGCCTGATCTTCGCCGCCGTCTACATCAGCCTCAACATCATCGCGGACATAGCGGCGATCGTCGCCAATCCGCGTCTCAGACATCCAAAGTGAGGGGGCGGGCATGCTCGATATAAAACGCATCCCCATCCCCGCGCTGATCGGCCTGGTGCTGACCGCCCTGTTCGTGCTGGCGGCGGTCTTCGCACCGTTGATCGCCCCGCACGGCAATGCCGAGATCGTCGGCGACGTCTGGGAGCCGATGTCGGCAACGCATTGGCTGGGCACCGACAATCTGGGCCGTGATCTCTTGTCGCGCATGATCTACGGCGCCCGCATCACCCTGTTCATCGCCGTGCTGGCCACCGCGCTGTCCTTCTCGCTCGGCGCCATACTCGGTTTCTCGGCGGCGGTGTTCGGAGGCTGGTTCGACACGATCCTGTCGCGTCTCGTCGACCTGCTGATGTCGATCCCGACGCTGATCATGGGTCTGGTCGTGCTCTCCGTGCTGCCGACGAACCTGGTGACGCTGATCCTGGTCATGGGCATCCTCGACTCGACACGCGTCTACCGCCTGTCACGCGCGGTCGCCGTCGACATCAACGTCATGGACTATGTCGAGGCGGCAAAACTGCGCGGCGAAGGCAGTGCCTGGATCATCTTCCGCGAGATCCTGCCCAATGCGCTGTCGCCACTGGTTTCGGAACTCGGCCTGCGCTTCATCTATGCGGTGCTGTTCCTGTCGACGCTGTCCTTCCTCGGCCTTGGCGTGCAGCCGCCGGACGCCGACTGGGGCGGCATGGTCAAGGAGAACAAGGACGGCATCGTCTTCGGCATTGCCGCCGCGCTCATTCCGGCGGGAGCGATCGCGGCGCTCGCCATCTCGGTCAACCTTGTCGCCGACTGGATCCTCAACCGCACGACAAGCCTGAAGGGAGGACGCGGGTGATGGCCGACAGCAAAGCGAAACCCGGCGTGCTGCTCGATATCCGCAACCTGCGAATCGAGGCCACGGTGTACCCGCCCGGCGAGGCGCCAAAGAACATCGTGCTGGTGCACGATGTCTCGCTGACGCTGGAAAAGGGCAAGGTGCTGGGCCTGATCGGCGAGTCCGGCGCCGGCAAGTCGACCATCGGCCTGTCTTCCATGGGCTATGGCCGCGGCGGCGTGCGCATCACCGGCGGCGAGGTGATCCTCAATGGCCGTGACATCCTGAAGGGCGGCAAGGAAGGCTTCCGCAAGCTGCGCGGCCGCGAGGTCTGCTATGTCGCGCAATCGGCGGCCGCCGCCTTCAATCCGGCGCACCGGCTCATGGACCAGGTGGTGGAAGCCACGCTGCTGCACGGCACGGCGACACGCGCCGAGGCCGAGAAGCGAGCGGTCGCGTTGTTCAAGAAGCTCAGCCTGCCAAACCCCGAAACCATCGGCGAACGCTTTCCGCACCAGGTCTCGGGCGGCCAGCTGCAGCGCGTGATGACGGCAATGGCGCTGTGCTCGGAACCGGACCTGATCGTCTTCGACGAGCCGACGACGGCGCTCGACGTGACGACACAGATCGACGTTCTGGCGGCGATCAAGGATGCCATCCGCGACACCCATGTGGCGGCGCTCTACATCACGCACGACCTTGCCGTGGTCGCCCAGGTCTCCGACGAGATCATGGTGCTGCGCCACGGCCGGCTGGTCGAATGGGGCGGCACAAGGCAGATCATCAAGGAGCCGCGCCAGGAATACACCAACGCGCTGGTCTCGGTGCATGAGATCGAACATGCCGAACAGAAGCCGGGCGGGACGCCGTTCCTGTCGGTGAAAAATGTCACCGCCGCCTATGGCGGCGGCCAGGTCAAGGTGCTGAAGAACGTTTCGGTCGATATCTATCCCGGCCAGACGCTGGCCGTGGTCGGCGAGTCCGGCTCCGGCAAGTCGACGCTGGCGCGCGCCATCACCGGACTTCTGCCGCCCGAGCAGGGCAATGTCACCTTCGATGGACGCCCGCTGGCCAACCGGCTTGCCGACCGGCCGAAGGAGGATCTGCGCCAGTTGCAGATGATCTACCAGATGGCCGACGTGGCGATGAACCCGCGCCAGACCGTCGGCACCATTATCGGCCGCCCGCTCGAATTCTATTTCGGCATGCGCGGCCGAGAACGCGACAAGCGCGTTGCCGAACTGCTCGACGAGATCGAGATGGGCAAGGGTTTCCTTGACCGCTATCCGGCCGAGCTTTCGGGCGGCCAGAAGCAGCGCGTCTGCATCGCGCGCTCGCTTGCCGCCAAGCCGAAGCTGATCATCTGCGACGAGGTCACCTCGGCGCTCGACCCGCTGGTGGCCAATGGCATCCTGAAGCTGCTGCTGAACCTGCAGCAGCACGAAAAGGTCGCCTATCTCTTCATCACCCACGACCTGGCGACGGTGAAGTCGATCGCCGATTCGATCGCGGTGATGTATCGCGGCGAAGTGGTGCGCTACGGCTCGAAGAGCAAGGTTCTCACACCGCCCTTCGATGCCTATACGGACCTTCTCTTGTCGTCGGTTCCGGAAATGGAGATCGGCTGGCTGGAAAAGGCCATCAAGGGGCGGCGCATGGCCAGCGCGGGGAACTGAGCAATTCCGGAAGGCGAGCGGGTTTCCGCTCAGCTAAAACAAAGGGATGGACTGAAGCGGCTGGCCGGGGAGCGACCATCGTCATCAGCATGCAACACTAGGGCGCCACAGGTCCTTCCGGACGGGCGGCGCCGGTGTGACGTTATTTTCAACAAGGGGTAGGACATGAAGACTGAACTCGACCATCTCGCTGAGCTCGCCGGCCAGGGCCGGATATCACGTCGCGACTTCCTTGGCCGCACCGCGGCGCTGGGTGTGTCGGCGGCGCTGGCAACGACGCTGGCCGGGAAAGCCTTCGCACAGACGCCGGTCAAGGGCGGCATCCTCAAGGCCGGCCTGCAGGGTGGCGAATCGACCAACAGCCTCGATCCGGCGCTGAACCTCAGCCAGGTCACCTACAGTTTCGGCAAGCAGTGGGGCGAATATCTGGTCCGGCTGATGCCGGACAACAGCCTGACCAACATGATCGCGCAGGAGATCGGCGCTTCCAAGGACGCCAAGACCTGGACGATCAAGGTGCGTGACGGCATCGAGTTCCACAATGGCAAGACGGTGGCAGCGGAAGACATCGCAGCCACGATCGAGCGCCATGCCGACGAGAAGTCCAAATCCGGCGCGCTCGGCATCCTCAAGAACATCAAGGGCGTCAAGGCGAGCGGCAAGGAAGTCATCGTCACGCTCGGCGATGCGGACGCCGACTTCCCCTACCTCATGGCCGACTACCATCTCGTCATCCAGCCGAATGGCGGCAAGGACAATCCGAATGCCGGCATCAGCGCCGGCCCTTACAAGGTCACTGTCAACCAGCCCGGCGTGCGCCATGGCGGCGAGCGCTTCGCCAACTACTGGCAAGGCGACAAGCTGGGCCATGCCGACCAGATCGAGATCGTCGTCATCAATGACGCGACGGCGCGGCTGGCCGCGCTGCAGGGCGGCCAGGTGCACATGATCAACCGCGTCGAGCCAAAGGTCGTCGACCTGGTCAAGCGCATCCCGGGCGTCACCATCGAGAACGTGTCGGGCAAGGGCTACTATCCGTTCAACATGTTCTGCGACACGGCGCCGTTCGACAACAATGACCTTCGCATGGCGCTCAAGCTCGCCATGGACCGCGACGAATTGCTGGAAAAGATCCTGCGCGGCTACGGTTCGGTCGGCAATGACTTCCCGATCAACGAAGCCTACCCGCTGTTTTCCACTGACATCGAGCAGCGCAAGTTCGATCCGGAAAAGGCGGCGGCGCTCTACAAGAAGTCGGGCCACAGCGGCTCCATCCTGCTGCGCACCTCCGACGTCGCCTTCCCCGGCGCCGTTGACGCGGCCCAGCTTTACCAGCAGAGCGCCGCGAAGGCCGGCATCAAGATCGAGATCAAGCGCGAGCCGGGCGACGGCTATTGGTCGGAGGTCTGGAACAAGCAGCCCTTCTCGCTCTCCTACTGGGGTGGGCGCGCCACGCAGGACCAGATGTATTCCACCGGTTACGTTTCGACCGCCGACTGGAACGACACGCGCTTCAAGCGGCCGGAATTCGACAAGATGCTGTTTGCGGCGCGCGGCGAACTCGACCAGGCCAAGCGCAAGGCGATCTACCACGACATGGCGGTGCTGATGCGCGACGAAGGCGGCCTGATCGTGCCGTTCTTCAACCAGTTCATCGATGCCGCCGCCACCAACAAGATCAGCGGGTTTGCCAAGAGCCCTATCGGCGAAATGATGGACGGCTACGCGCTTGGCGAGTGCTGGCTCAACGCTTAGTCGAACCCTGCCTGCCTGATTCACGTGTAAGAACGCCGTGTGCCCGAAACGGCACGCGGCGTTCCCGTTTCAACTGCTGGACATCATGGAGCTGCCCGTGGCGCTCAAATCCAAACTTCTGCTAATCATCCTCGATGGTGTTCCCTACAGGAACTGGCGCCGGCTGATGGGCAATCTCGAGGGCTGGGTGCAATCGGGCGAGGCACGGGTCTGGAAGATGCGCTCGGTGCTGCCATCGACCTCAGCCTGCTGCTATGCTTCCATCCACACCGGCGTGTCGCCGCAGGTGCATGGAATTCTTTCCAACGAGAACCGCTTCCGGGTCGCGCAGCCCGACATTTTCTCGGAAGTCAGCAAGGCGGGCGGCAAGACCGGCGCTGTGACGCACTCCTACTGGTCGGAATTCTTCCGGTCCTATCCGTTCGACCTGGTGGAGGACATGGAATATGACGAGCCCGGTGGTCCGATCACGCATGGCCGGTTCCACACCATGACCGGCTACAATGCCCGTAACCAGATGACGCCGAGCGACGTCGACCTGTTCGCAACGCTGACCATGCTGACGAAACGCCACGGCATCGACTACGGCATCCTGCACACATGCACGCTGGACTCGATGGGCCATCGCTTCGGCCACGACTGCCACGAGATGGACCATGCCGTCTATGCGATGGACGGCATGCTGGCAGCCTTCCTGCCGGGCTGGATCGAAGCCGGCTACGAGGTCATGGTCACGGCCGACCACGGCCAGACCGACCGTGGCCACCATGGCGGCCATGACGACGAAATGCAGGATTTCGCGCTGTATTATTTCGGTTCGGCGAAAGGCCCCGAGGGCGATACGCTGCTCGACCAGTTGCAGCTGGCGCCGACCGTGTTGAGCCGGCTCGGCGTGCCGGTGCCGGCGACGATGAAGGCGAAGACGTTCTTGGGGTGAGCGCGACTTTCCCTTCTCCCCTTGTGGGAGAAGGTGGCCTCGCGAAGCGAGGTCGGATGAGGGGTGCTCCAGCTTGGCGACGACGGCACTCCGTCACCCCACCCCTCATCCGTCTCGGCGCTGCGCGCCGATCCACCTTCCCCCACAAGGGGGGAAGGAAGAGGCGCCCCTACTGGCAACCTCCCCTTTCTTCAGTTAGCCTCCGCGAATTCCTTGGCGGAGGATGAACCTTTTTGGACCGATCAGCGACAGAGCAGACAGGAGCCAGGCGGCTCGACCGGTCATGACGGCAGCGACGGATACCGATCGCGCGCTTGTCGACCGGGTCGCGAAGGGCGACCGTGCCGCCGTGCGGCTCCTGTTCATGCGTCACCACGCGCGCGTATACCGCTTCGTGACGCGCCAGACGGGATCGGAAATGATGGCTGACGATATCGCGAACGAAGTCTTCCTCGAATTGTGGCGACAGGCGCCAGGCTTCGAGGGACGCTCCGAAGTCTCGACATGGCTGCTCGGCATCGCCCGGTTCAAGGCGCTGTCCCTGCTGCGCAAGAAGAAGGAAGACTGGATCGACGATGAGGCCGCTGCCGCGGTGCCCGACAGCGCCGACACGCCGGAGGTCGTCACGATGAAAGAGGACAAGGCCGCCGCCTTGCGCCGCTTTGTCGATGCCTTGCCCGAAGAGCACCGCACGGTGATCGACCTTGCCTATTATCACGGACAGTCGGTGACCGAGATCGGCGAGGTGCTCGGCATCCCGGTCGCGACCGTCAAGACCCGGATGTTCTACGCCCGCAAGAAACTCGGAGAGGCCCTCAAGGCCGCCGGTTACGACAGGGGGTGGCCATGAGCGCCGCTGAAAAAATGTCGCGCCGCGACGAAATGGAAACGCTGCTGCCGTTCTACCTGAACGGCTCGCTGGAAGGCTCGGAGCTGGAAGCCGTCGAAGAATGGCTGGCGACAGATCCAGCCGCAATGGCAGCCCTTGGCGAGGCGGAGGCCGAATTCTCCGGCGTATCTGCCGCCAATGAGGCGATCCGTCCACCGGCCGATGCGCTCAGCCGCTTCGCCAGGGCACTCGACGCCGAAGCGGGACCGGCACGGGCACCGGCAGGCTCCTCCTGGCTGGCGCAGGCCTGGGGGCGGTTCATGGCGGTGCCGGTCGGTGTCGCCTGGGCCACGGCCGCGGTTTTGCTGGCCCTGATCGCGGTGCAGTCCCTGGTGCAGCCCGGCGGCAAGGGCAAGGACTTCGAGATTGCCGGCGCCCAAGACGACCTGGCGAAAATGCCGTTCGCGCTGGTCAAGTTCAAGCCGGATGCGAAGATATCCGATATTTCGGGCTTCCTCGGCAGCAGCGGGTTGAAGATCATTGGCGGGCCGACCGCCGATGGCGTGTTCCGGCTCGGCATTCCCGCGGCCAACGCAGCCGACTACACCAAGCAGCTCGGCCTTATTGCTGCCCAGCCGTTCACCGAGACTGTGATCGAGGGAAGGAAACCGGCTGATGGCGGCTGAGGCGGTCATTCGATTTGCGGTGATCCTTGCGGCGGCGATGACAATCGCCGCAGTGCCTGCATCGGCACAGACCAACGACACCACTGGCGACCAGACAAAGATCGACTGCCGCAACGGTACCAATGCGGCAGGAGCCGACTGCGCCAAGGACAACGAAAAGGACGGTGCGGGGGCGGCGCGGCCCGGCGCCGTCTTTCTTCCGGCCCTGATCGTCGACCTCTTTCCCAATCCCGCCGAAACTCCGGTGCCCGTGCCGACACCCGCACCGCGCCAGGATCCGGGTACGCCGCCGGCCGCCCCCGCCGATACGCAACCGGGAACCTCGGCCGGTGGGCCGATCGTTTCGCCCACCGATCTCATCGCCGTTCAGCCGCAGCGCGCGGTGGTGGGCGATTTCGTACCCGACGAGGTGCTGGTGACCGTCGACGGCGATGCCGGCGCCGTGCAGCAGATCGCCGCCTCCTTCGGCCTTCAGGTTCGTTCGCAGCGCCAATCGCGGCTGCTCGGCACCACGCTGGTGCGTTTCGGCATTCCCGACGGCCGCCCTGTCGGCGTCGTGCTGGCACAGCTTGCCGCCGACGGCCGCACGCAGCGCCGCGAGCCCAACCACATCTACTCGCTGCAGCAGGCCGCCGGCATCGTCAACTATGCCTTCGATCGCATCGCGCTCGACGCCAAGCAAGCCAGCGGCGAAAACGTTCGTGTTGCCGTTATCGATACCGGCATCGACGACACCAATCCGGCACTGGCCGGCGTCATCGCCGGTCAGTTCGACGCAATGCCCGACGTGCCGATCGAAAAGCGCGACCATGGTACTTCGATCGACGGCCTGATCGCCGGCGTCGGCGCGCTTGGAGGCATGGCGCCGGGCGCCAGGATCTACCACGCCCGTGCCTTCGAAGGCGGCAAGTCGACCATGGACGTCATCCTGTCGGCACTCGACTGGGCGGCCGAGCAGAATGTCAGCATCATCAATATGAGCTTCGTCGGGCCGAAGAACGGCCTGCTCGGCGCCGCCTGCCGCAATGCACGGGCACTCGGCATGGTGCTGGTCGCCGCCGCCGGCAATAACGGGCCGAAGGCACCCTATGGCTATCCGGCCGCCTTCGACGGCGTCATCGCGGTGACCGCGACCGACGCCAAGGACGCTCTGATGCCGCAGGCCAACCGTGGCGCCTATGTCTTCATTTCGGCGCCCGGCGTCGAGATGGTGGCGCCAAGCGGCGCCGGCTCCGATGTCGTCACTGGCACCTCGTTCGCGGCGGCGATCGTGAGTGGCGCCATCGCCAATCTCCTCCATGCCGCGCCCGGGCGCTCGGCCGACGACATCGAGAAAGCACTGGCGGCGACAGCGAAAGATCTCGGCCCCAAGGGGCGCGACAACGACTTCGGCTACGGACTGCTGGACATCAAGGCGGCCGAAGCGGCGAAGGAGTGAGCCTGGGCACCTACACCGGCTATCTGCAACGGCCAAGATGGGTGGATTGCAGTCGCCGACCTGCATGGCGATGGACCATGCTTGGCGCGCGCCCCTATAGAGCCGGCCCCAATCGAACGGCGCTTCCATCATAGAAGCGCGACAGCCGGAAGCGGCTGAGATCATGCCCAGTCTCGTTTCCCTGTATCATGTCGGAAACGACGCGACCGATTCCTGGCCCGATACCGAACCCGTGACCACTCATGCCGGTCGCGACGAAAAGACCGCCGACCGCCTCCACGCGATCGACGACAGGGACGACATCGGGCATGGCGTCGATCATGCCTCCCCAGCCCGCCTTTAGCCGAAGCGTTTCGAACTGTGGAAAGAGGTGTTTGAAATTGCGTTCTACCGAACGGAGACCGGAGCGTTCGGCGGCTGGGTTGAGCACCCGCATGCTTTCGAAGGGGCTGCGGGAATCCGGTGCCCAGTCGCGCGGCGTCGACCAGCTGTCGGGGTAGCCTGACGGAGCGAACGGAAAGTAACGCGTTCCGAACGGATTGGCCATGAGGGCCGGAAGATACTTGGTGGCGTGCCGGAACGCGTCGGGCCCAACGTAAAGCAAATTACTGCCTCCCGGGGCGAGCGTGTATCCGCCATCCTGTCTGCGCCTGAACGCGATGTGGTCGTCCGCCGCCGCCCCGGAATAGATTTCGGGCAGGGGTTCCGTTGCGGCCACGGTTACCCTGACGCTGAGCTGAGGGACGGACACGCCGTGTCTTGCCAGGAGCAGGGATGACCAGGCGCCGCCCGCGACCAGCACGCTGGAGGTCTCAATGTACCCCGCCTCGGTCCACACTCCCTTGATCCTGCCCGCCGAGATTTCGAGGGTCCGCACTGCGCAATTCTCTACGATCCTGGCGCCTTTTCGGGCGGCAAGCCGAGCAAGCGCGGGCACCGCCAACCAAGGTTCCGCGCGCATGTCGGAGGGCGTCGTCATCGCACCCTTGAACCTGCGCGACATGCCCTTGATGAGTTTTGCGGTTTCGTCCGCGTCGAGGAGGCGTGTGTCGAGTTCATGGATCGCGGCGATCTTCATGAATTCTTCGAAGCCGGCCATTTTCTTGTCCGAGCTTGCCAGGTAGGTCACACCTGTCTGGTTCAGACCGATGTCTTCGCCGCATTCCTCAGCCAGCTGCCGCCATAGGCGAGACGCCTCGATAACAATCGGCAGTTCACCCGCGTCTCGCCCCTGCTTTCGAATCCAGCCCCAATTTCGGGAGGACTGCTCGGCCGCAACGCGTCCTTTTTCCAGCAGCGTCACCGGAATGTTGCGCTGCGCAAGGAAAAGAGCGGTCGTTACGCCAATGATACCGCCGCCAACAATGACCACATCCGATGTCTTCGGCGGCGGACCAGCATGTCGGATTGGATCCGCTTCGGAGAACGGGAATATGGGCAAGTGGCGCATCCTGGGAGGAATGATCGATGGCTCTGGTTTACTGGTTGCCACCCTCCCAAAGCCAAATCAAGAGCAGACGCAGGCAGACCATTATCCCACGACACGGCAATCGATCGTCCGGCGCCGTCCGCAAGGGCCGGCCTCACGGGACGATTGGGGCTATCTCCTACGCCGGCGCACCGGCGACCGAGCCCCGCACCACCAGATCGACCGGCCAGACCTCGCCGCGGGCGCCCTCTTCCAGGCCCGATATCCGGGCCGCCAGGCGCTCGGCGACGCGCTCGCCGGCGAGACGGATGGATGAGCGCGTCGTCGACAACGGTACGGAAAAATTTTCCGGCTTCAGCCAGGGGAAGACATCGTCATGGGCGATCAGCGAGACATCGCCGGGAATGGTGAGGCCGAGGTCGCGCACCGCGCGCACGACGCCCAGCGCCATGATCAGGCTTGAGCAAGCGATCGCCGTCGGCGCATCGCTCGCCTCAAGCAATCGCCTGGTGGCGCGATAGCCGTTTTCTTCGGTCATGGCCACCGAGCAGACGTGGCGCTCGCCGAGGGTCAGCCCGCTCGCGGCGAGCGCCCGGCGCACGCCACGCTCGCGATGGATGGCAAAGGTCTCGCGGTCGTCGCCATTGATCAGCGCCAGCCGCCGATGGCCGAGCTGGACCAGCAACCGCGCCGCCTCGTGGAAGGCGCCCTCATTATCGATGTCGAGATAGGGATAGTCGAAATCGAGGCCCTCGCTGCGGCCGTGGACCAGGTAGGGGATGCCGAGCGTGCTGACCAGCGCCACCCGGTTGTCCTGTGGCCTGGGCGACGAGATATAGACGGCATCGACCTGCCGGTTGGCGACGATGCGCCGGTAAGTGGTCTCCTGGTCGTCGGCATCGGCCGGCGACAGCACAAGATCAAGCTCATGCGAGCGGGCATAGTCGCCGAGGCCGGACAGGAACTCGACGAAATGCGGATCGATGTCGACGGCCGCACCCGTCGGCAGGACATAACCGATCATGCCGGACTTGCCGGTCGCCAGCCGGCGCGCGCTCGGGTTGGGGCGGTAGCCATGGCGCTTGGCGGCGTCCATCACGCGCCGGCGCGTTTCCTCGTTGACCTCCGGGTAGCCATTCAGCGCTCGGCTTACCGTGGTCTGCGAAAGCGCCAGCATATGCGCGAGCTGCTTGAGGTTCACAACGGCCTCCATTCCCTCAAAGCGCTTTTAAATTGAATCGACCCAAGCGCCACAGGGCCGCGAGGGCATCGACACAACCATAAGCGGGGTCGGGACCGGTTTGAAACAGAAAATTGCTGCTGCGCTGCCAAAAAGCATGCTGCGGTGCACTTTTTGACGCCAGAATCGGCGAGATTAAATCGATTAGCTAACCAAACCTCTTGACTTCCGATCGATTCAGTGGCGAGATCAGGAAAGCCAAAGCGCTTTGGAAGACTCTTCGAAAGGTTGCGGTTCCCTTGCGACTGAGTCACAGTCCTGCGGCGTCGGCGGGCGGAATGGAGGTTCCGTCCGGTGTGTGTGACCCACTGGGAGGGAATACCGATGAAGAAAATGCTTTTGCTGGGTGCTGCGTTTGCCACGCTCGCCCTGAACGCGCCCGCGCATGCCGAACTGAAGTTCAAGCCGGGCGAGGACAAGCGTTTCAACTGGGCAAATTACGAAGACCTGAAGAAAGTCGATCTCAAGGGCGAGACCCTGACCATCTTCGGGCCGTGGCGCGGCGAGGACGAGGCGCTTGCCCGTTCGGTGCTCGATTATTTTGCCGAAGCGACCGGCGCCGAGGTGAAGTACTCCTCTTCCGAGAACTATGAGCAGCAGATCGTCATCGACACGCAGGCCGGCAGTCCGCCAAACATCGCCATCCTGCCACAGCCGGGCCTGATCCAGGACCTTGCTTCCAAGGGTGTCCTGACCCCGCTGGGCGACGACGTCGCCGCATGGATCAAGGAGAACTACGCCGCAGGCGACTCCTGGGCAAAGCTCGGCACCTATAATGGCAAGGACGGCAAGCCGGGCTTCTATGCCTTTCCCTACAAGATCGACGTGAAGGGGCTGGTCTGGTACTCGCCCGACAATTTCGACGAAGCCGGCTACAAGGTACCGAAGACGCAGGAGGAACTGGCCGAGCTCGAAAAGAAGATTATCGCCGACGGCGGCAAGCCCTGGTGCATCGGGCTTGGCTCGGGCGGTGCGACCGGATGGCCGGCGACCGACTGGGTCGAGGACATCATGCTTAGGACGCAGCCGCCGGAAGTCTACGACAAGTGGGTCAAGAACGAGATCCCGTTCACCGATCCGGCGGTGGTCAACGCCATCGACATCTTCGGCAAGATCGCCACCGACGACAAGATGGTGGATGGCGGCGCCAAGGCAGTGGCCGCGACCGACTTCCGCGACAGCCCGAAGGGCCTCTTTATCGTGCCGCCGAAGTGCTACATGCACCATCAGGCGTCGTTCATCCCCTCCTTCTTCCCTGAGGGCGTGAAGCTCGGCCAGGATGCGGATTTCTTCAACTATCCGCCTTACGCCTCCAAGCCGGAACTCGGCACGCCGCTGGAAGTGGCCGGAACATTGGTCATGATCACCAAGGATTCCAAGGCATCGCGCGAGTTCATCAAGTTCCTCGAAATGCCGCTCGCGCATGAATTGTGGATGGCGCAGAAGAGCTTCGTCACGCCCTTCAAGGGTGCCAACAAGGACGCCTATGGCAGCGATGCGCTGAAAAAGCAGGGCGAGATCCTGGTCGGAGCGACGACGGTTCGCTTCGATGGTTCCGACCTGATGCCCGGCAAGATCGGCGCCGGCTCATTCTGGACCGGCATGATCGATCTGGTCGGTGGCAAATCCGCCCAGGACGTGGCCGCCGACATCCAGAAGAGCTGGGACGCGATCAAGTGACCAGCCCGGGCAAGTGACCAGCCCGGGCAGGTGACCAGCCCGGCTTCGGGTGCAATCCAGACTTTCCTGATCCTCATACCGAATCCGGGCCTCCGGCCCGGATTCACCGGCAGCACATGCCGGAAGCCTTTCGCGTTCGATTGTTCCGAATAACGAAATCGGTGCATCCAATCGCCAGCACTGCCTGGCCGATCATGCGCAGGGAGAGGGACCATGGCGGCTCAGATTTTCTCGGCCATATTTGTCATCATCATCGGCGTCGGCGGCTGTGTCGCTTATTTCTGGGGCGCCAACAAACTGCTCGACCTGACCTTCCCCTCGCGCGGGGTTTCCGGCACGGCCGCCGTCAACAATCTGCGCCGGCAGGGCCTGATACGGCCATGGCTGTTCGTCGGCCCGGCGCTGATCATTCTCACCATCTACCTGATCTACCCCGTGATCGCGACACTGTGGCTCTCCTTCCTCGACCGCGGCGGCGAGAACTTCGTCGGCTTCGCCAACTACGAGTGGGCGCTTC
The DNA here is from genome assembly GCF_013170825.1 of Mesorhizobium sp. NZP2298. Classification (NCBI taxonomy): domain Bacteria; kingdom Pseudomonadati; phylum Pseudomonadota; class Alphaproteobacteria; order Hyphomicrobiales; family Phyllobacteriaceae; genus Mesorhizobium; species Mesorhizobium sp. NZP2298. The sequence continues at coordinate 420,834 of NZ_CP033365.1, forward strand.
GCGATCAGGATCTGCGAAACTCGATCCTGAACAACATCCTGTGGCTGGCCGTGGTGCCCGCCGCCTGCACTTTCCTCGGGCTGATCATTGCCGTGCTCACCGACAAGATCTGGTGGGGCACGATTGCCAAGAGCCTGATCTTCCTGCCGCTGGCCATCTCCTTCGTCGGCGCCAGCGTGATCTGGAAGTTCATTTACGAATATCGCGGCGAGGGCCAGGTGCAGATCGGCCTGCTCAACGCCATCATCCAGCATTTCGGCGGCCAGCCGCAGGTGTGGATATCGCTGCCGTTCTGGAACAATTTCTTCCTGATGATCATCCTGATCTGGATCCAGACCGGTTTTGCCATGGTCATCCTGTCCTCGGCGCTGCGCGGCATTCCGGAGGAGACGCTGGAGGCCGCCGTCATCGACGGTGCCAACCCGTTCCAGATCTTCTGGAAGATCATGGTGCCGCAGATCTGGGGCACGATCGCGGTTGTCTGGACCACCATCACCATCCTGGTGCTCAAGGTGTTCGACATCGTGCTGACCATGACCAACGGCCAGTGGAACAGCCAGGTCCTGGCCAATCTGATGTTCGACTGGATGTTCCGCGGCGGCGGCGATTTCGGCCGTGGCGCGACAATAGCCATTATCATCATGATCGCGGTCATCCCGATCATGGTCTGGAACATCCGCCAGGCGAACAAAGAGACGGGAGGGCACTGAAATGGCCGTCGCGACCGGAAATTCCTTCGCCAGCCGTTTCGGCGTCCATATAGCGGTGCTGGTCTTCGTGGCGATCTGGACCATTCCGACACTCGGCATCCTGGTCTCGTCGCTGCGCGACAAGGACCAGATCGTTGCCTCCGGCTGGTGGAATTCATTCGCCAGTTCCAGCCAGACCGAGGCCGGGCGCCTGCCGCCCGCCTCGGCGCAGGCCCAGAAGGACGGCAAGTTCGTCCTCGAGGGCAACATTTTCGGCGACGGCGCCAGGCGCAGCATCAGCGCCTTCGGCGTCAAGGCGGCGGCACCGACACAGTATCCGGTCGGCACATCGGCAGACTTGGGTGACGGCGTGACCTTGCAGGTCAATGCCGACGGCAGCTTCGTCATGGCCTCGCCCGAGGCGTTCGAAGGCGATCGTGGCCAGCGCGTCTACTATGCCTCTTCGGCACCGCCGAAATTCACCACCGACAACTACCAGACCGTGCTGTTTTCGGAAGGCATCGGCCGCTCGTTCATGAATTCGCTGACCGTCACCATCCCGGCGACCGTCATTCCGATCCTGATCGCCGCCTTTGCCGCCTACGCGCTGGCCTGGATGCGTTTTCCTGGCCGTGCGCTGCTGATAGCGGTCATCATCGGCCTCCTGGTGGTGCCGCTGCAGATGTCCCTGATCCCGCTGTTGAAACTCTACAACGGCGTCGGCACTTTCTTCGGCGTGCCGTCGAAGACCTATCTCGGCATCTGGCTGGCGCATACCGGCTTCGGCCTGCCCTTCGCCATATATCTGCTGCGCAGCTATATTGCCGGCCTGCCGCGCGAGATCATGGAATCGGCCCGCATCGACGGTGCCAGCGATTTCGAGATCTTCGTCAAGATCGTGCTGCCGCTGTCCTTCCCGGTGCTGGCCTCCTTCGCCATCTTCCAATTCCTGTGGGTATGGAACGATCTGCTGGTGGCGATGGTTTTCCTCGGTACGGCACCCGACCAGATCGTATTGACAGCCAAGCTCAATGCGCTGCTCGGCTCTCGCGGCGGCAACTGGGAGATTCTGACGACATCGGCTTTCATCACCATCATCGTGCCGCTGATCGTCTTCTTCTCGTTGCAGCGCTATTTCGTCCGCGGGCTGCTTGCCGGCTCTGTGAAAGGAGGCTGAAACCATGCAATCCGCTTTGAAGGCCAGCTCGAAGCCTGACCTTGCCGTCGATCGCGACTGGTGGCGAGGGGCTGTGATCTACCAGATCTATCCGCGCAGCTACCAGGATTCGAACGGCGACGGGATCGGCGACCTCAGGGGCATTATCGGGCGGCTGCCCTATATCGCCGCTCTCGGCGCTGACGCCATCTGGATCTCGCCCTTCTTCAAATCGCCGATGAAGGATTTCGGCTACGACGTCTCGGACTATTGCGACGTCGACCCGATGTTCGGCACGCTGGCCGATTTCGATGCACTCACAGCGGAAGCGCATCGGCTGGGCCTCAAGGTGATGATCGACGAAGTGCTGTCGCATACCGCCGACAGCCATCCCTGGTTCAAGGAAAGCCGGTCGAGCCGCACCAATCCGAAGGCGGACTGGTATGTCTGGGCGGACGCCAGGCCGGACGGCACACCGCCCAACAACTGGCTGTCGATCTTCGGCGGATCGGCGTGGCAGTGGGACACCAGCCGCCAGCAATATTACCTGCACAATTTCCTTGCCGAACAGCCCGACCTCAACTTCCACAACCGCGAAGTCCAGGACGCGCTGCTCGACGTCACCCGCTTCTGGCTGGAACGCGGCGTCGACGGCTTCCGCCTCGACACGATCAATTTCTACTTCCACAGCCAGGGCCTGGAAAACAATCCGCCGCTGCCGCCTGAACAGCGCAACGACCAGACAGCACCAGCGGTCAATCCCTACAACTACCAGGACCATCTTTACGACAAGAGCCGTCCGGAAAACCTAGGCTTCCTCGAACGCTTCCGCGCCTTGCTCGATGAATATCCGGCGACCGCCGCGGTCGGTGAAGTCGGCGATTCGCAGCGCGGTCTGGAAGTCGTGGCCGCCTATACCGCCGGCGGCAAGCGCGTGCACATGTGCTATTCCTTCGACTTCCTGGCGCCGGAAAAGATCAGCGCGGCCAAGGTCCGCTCGGTGCTGGAAGCCTTCGGCAAGGTCGCCAGCGACGGCTGGTCGTGCTGGGCGTTTTCCAACCATGACGTGATGCGCCCGGCCTCGCGTTGGGCTGCCGATGAGGCCGACCCGACCGCCTATCTCAAGGTCATCTCGGCATTGCTGATGTCGCTGCGCGGCTCGGTCTGCATCTATCAGGGTGAGGAGCTCGGGCTCGGCGAGGCCGAATTGCGCTTCGAGGATTTGCAAGACCCCTATGGCATCCGCTTCTGGCCGGAATTCAAGGGCCGCGACGGCTGCCGCACGCCCATGGTGTGGGATGGCAGCGCCAAGAATGGCGGTTTTTCCCAGGCAAAGCCGTGGCTGCCGGTGCCGGCAAAACATCTGGCGCAGGCGGTCAATGTGCAGCAGGGCGACCAGGCTTCGCTGCTCGAACACTACCGGCGCTTCCTCACCTTCCGCCGTGCCCATCCGGCGCTGGCCAAGGGCGATATCACCTTCATCGAAAGCGAAGGCGACACCGTCGCGTTCACGCGTCGGGCGGGCAATGAGCAAGTCGTCTGCGTCTTCAACCTCGGCGCCAAACCGGCCAAGGTTGACCTTGGCGGCCCATCACTGCAACCTTTGCCGGGACACGGGTTTTCCGGACAGGCGAGCACCGGTTCGATCGAACTGGGCGGTTATGGCGCCTGGTTCGGGCGCATCGACTGAATCTTTTTTGAGCGATCACTGGGAGGAAACCAATGGCCGATGTCAATTTGAGACAAGTGAAGAAGTCCTACGGCAATCTCAACATTCTCCACGGCATCGACCTCGATATCAAATCGGGCGAGTTCATCGTCTTCGTCGGTCCATCGGGCTGCGGCAAGTCGACCTTGCTGCGTTCGATCGCCGGGCTCGAGGAAATCACTTCGGGTGAGCTCAAGATCGACGGCGAGGTGGTCAACGACGTGCCGCCGTCGAAGCGCGGCATCGCCATGGTGTTCCAGTCCTATGCGCTCTATCCGCACATGACCGTCTACGACAACATGGCGTTCTCGATGAAGATCGGCAAGGAGAACAAGGCCGAGATCGACCGCCGCGTGCGTCAGGCGGCGGAAATCCTGCAACTGACCAAGTATCTCGACCGGCTGCCCAAGGCGATGTCGGGTGGGCAGCGCCAGCGCGTCGCCATCGGCCGCGCCATTGTGCGCAATCCGAAAGTGTTCCTGTTCGACGAGCCGCTCTCCAACCTTGACGCCGCACTGCGCGTCGCCACGCGCATCGAGATCGCCAAGCTCAAGGAATCGATGCCCAACACGACCATGATCTACGTCACCCACGACCAGGTCGAGGCGATGACGCTGGCCGATCGCATCGTCGTGCTCAAGGACGGGCACATCGAACAGGTCGGCACGCCGATGGATCTCTACAAGAAGCCCGGCAATCTGTTCGTCGCCCAGTTCATCGGCTCGCCGGCCATGAACATCCTGCCGGCGACGATCGACAAATCAGGCAGCCCGACCGTCGTCAGCCATGTCGGCGGGCGCAAGGCTACGGTGCCGATCACGACGCCGGCCTCGGCGAAGGGTACGGCTGTAAGCTTCGGCGTGCGGCCGGAGGACCTGATCATCGCCACCGGCGCGGATTATCTGTTCGAGGGAACGGTCGATTACGTCGAGCAGCTCGGCGAGGTTCAACTGGTCTATGTCGACATCGGCCGCGCCGACCTGCCTCTGGTGACCAAGCTGCCGGGCAATGTCGAGGTCAAGCGCGGCTCGACGCTGCGGCTGACAGCCAATGCCGAGGACTTGCATATCTTCGACACGGACGGGCGGTCCTTCGCGCTGCATGAAGCGGAAGCAAAGGCGGCTTAAGAGGCCTGTCTGGACAGCAAAAAAAGAGCGGCGGGCAAGGCCCGCCACTCTTTTTTAGGATCGACTTTGGCTGTTAGTGGCCGAAGAGATTCCGGTCAGCGCCCTGGGGTGCCGACTTCTGCGCGTCGCCCGACGAATTGAGCAGCTTATAGACGGGCGAATCGCCGTTGCGGATCGAAGCCGTACGTGAGTTGTCGACCGAAGTCGCGGCAGGCTGGTTGGCGCCATTGGAGCCGTAGTTGTCGCTGCCGGCGAAAGCGCTGCCGGAGAGAGCCAGAACGGCGGCGGCAGCAATGATGATCTTGTTCATTTCAAGTCTCCTGAATTTCAAGTTTCAACGGGGCGGCAGGCGGGCCCGCCACCCCGGAGAATCGGCTGTTAGTGGCCGAAGAGATTGCGGTCGGCACCCTGGACGGGTGTCTGGGCAGCCGGTTCCGACTTCTTGATCGAAGCGGTGTAAGAGCTGTCGGTCGAAGTAACAGCGGGCTGGTTGGCGCCATTGGAGCCATAGTTGTCGCTGCCGGCGAAGGCGCTGCCGGAGATAGCCAGGACGGCGGCGGCAGCAAGGATGATCTTCTTCATTTCAAGTCTCCTGAATTCTTCGAGTTCCGCCAAGGCGGCGAGCCGAGCCCACCGCCTGCTGGAAATCGACTGTTAGTTGTTGCCGAAGAGGTTGCGATCGGCACCCGTGACAGGCGCCTGAGCAGCCGGCTCCGACTTCTTGGTCGAAGCGGTATACGAACCGTCGACGGCAGCAGTGGCTGCAGGTGCATTCGAACCATAGTGATCGCTACCAGCGAAGGCGCTGCCGGAAATGGCCAGAAGGGCGGCGGCAGTGAGAACAATCTTTTTCATTTTTGGTACTCCAGTATTTTTCCGTCCGTCTAGCGGCGTGTCTTGGGATTAAAATCGCGTCGTTCGGACAGCCCCGATGTGGGAAAGCCAGGCGGCCGTTTCCAATCACGAAGTTGTTCCGTGTGGACCAAGAGTCCACCACTTGAAATTGTACCAAAGCCTTCCGGATCAAACATTTTTCTTTTTGATATCAATCGATTAGATAAAATCGGCAACGCGATCACCTGAGGTATCGGAGGCTCAGCGTTCACACCCTGCTGTACGCACCGTCAACAGAAACGAACCGTTCGGTTCGATTTTAGAATCTGCTAATAGTCACTTTTCGAAACCGTTAACCTTTCTTGCTTCGATTCCGGGGCGATTTCGATAGCCGGCACCGTCGTCACCGAGACGCGTTTCGTGGCCGTTGTTCCCGGCCCGCTCGCTGCGCAAGCGTGTCGCGGCACATGGATGCGATGTCGCTTTCATGCCGATGTGGCATGCGCTGTCGTGATTAGATCATGGCCATCTCGGGTGCCGCTTCGTGACGACGGGGCGGAGAATTGGGAAGCCGGTCAAAGTCCGGCGCTGCCCCCGCAACGGTGGTGGAGTTCAAGTCGCAACGGGAGACCACTGGGCGAAAGCCTGGGAAGGTGTAGCGACCGTCCGAAAGGACACTCCAGAGCCCGGAAACCAGCCCGAGATTTTTGAACTCGACTGATCGCGGTGGGCGGTCAAGAGGTGGATAGTGCATGACCGGCGCTTCGCCGGGACTGCATCCGATCCTTCCTCCATCACCACCATAGTCAGTCCTTAAACACGAGGACAGGACATGGATGTGCGCAACGATATGCTGAGGCTCCTGGACAGCCGCAGAGAGGGTTTCTCGCTCGAGCAGCCCTTCTACACCGACCCGGACTATTTCAAGCTCGACATGGAGCTGATCTGGTACCGCGACTGGCTTTTCATCGGCCATGATTGCGAATTGCCCAAGCCCGGCAGCTTCATCACCGTACAGGTCGGCGACTACCCGGTCGTGCTGGTGCGCGATCAGCAGGGCAAGATCAACGCCTTCCACAATTCCTGCCGCCATCGCGGAAGCCGGGTCTGCAACACGGACAAGGGCACGGCCGCCAAACTTGTCTGTCCCTATCACCAGTGGACCTATGAGCTCGACGGTCGCCTGCTGTTTGCCCGCCAGATGGCCGACGGTTTCGACAAGAGCCAGTTCGGGCTGAAGCCGGTCGCCTGCGAAAGCGTTGCCGGCTACATCTTCATCTGCCTGGCGAAGGAGCCAGCCGACTTCGCGCCGATGCGGGCGATGATCGAACCCTATCTCAAGCCGCACCGGCTCAGCGAGGCAAAGATCGCCTTCGAGAGCACCATCGTCGAAAAGGGCAATTGGAAGCTCGTCTGGGAAAACAACCGAGAGTGCTATCACTGCGCGGGCAATCATCCGGAGCTGTGCAAAACCTTCCCGGAAGCACCGACCGTGACCGGCGTGCAAGGCGCCGACAGCGATCCGGAGATGCTGGCGCACTGGGCCAAATGCGAAGCGGTCGGCCTGCCGAGCAAGTTCCGCATCGACCCGGCGGGGCAATACCGAGCCACGCGGGCGCCGCTGCTGCGCGATGCGGTCAGCTACACGATGAACGGCAAGCGGGCGGTGAGGAAGAACCTCTCCGACAGCGTCTCGGCCGACCGTATCGGCACATTGATGCACTATCACTACCCGACGACCTGGAACCATATCCTCATCGACCATGCCGTCACCTTCCGCGTGCTGCCGATCAGCGCCACCGAAACCGCCGTGACGACCAAGTGGCTGGTGCACAAGGATGCGGTCGAGGGCGTCGACTACGATCTTGCCGAGCTCACCCATGTGTGGACCGAGACCAACGATCAGGACCGCCGCATCGTCGAGGAAAACGCCCTCGGCATCCTGTCGCCGGCCTATGAGCCCGGCCCCTATTCGGAGCTGCATGAGGGCGGCGTGATCCAGTTCGTCGACTGGTACGCCCGCTTCATCGGCCCGCGCCTCGCCGAAGGCGGCCGGCCGGCGCTGCGCAGCGTCGCCTGAGAGGTTGAGGGATGAATGCGATGACCGACCTTGGCCTCTATCGCCATCTCGATCAGATGGCGCCCTGGAACGACAGGCTGCAGGTGCTGGAAGTGATCGGCGTCAGCGACGAGGCGCCTGACGTCAAGACCTTCACGTTCCGATCCGACAACCAGACCTGGTTCCGCTACAAGCCGGGCCAGTTCGTGACGCTGGAGCTACCTGTACCGGACGGGCCGCTGATGCGCACCTATACGCTGTCCTCCTCTCCGTCGCGGCCCTTCTCTATCGCGGTCACGGTGAAGGCGCAGGCCGGCAGCATCGGCACGCGATGGATGTTCGATCACCTGACACCCGGTTCGCACGTCAAGGCCTATGGGCCGAGCGGCGACTTTTCGCTGCACAGCCATCCGGCGGCCAAATACCTGTTCATCTCGGCCGGGTCCGGCGTGACGCCGATGATGTCGATGCTGCGCTGGCTGAACGACTGCGCGCCATGGACCGATGTCGGCTTCGTCAATTGCGCGCGTCGCGCCGAAGAGATCATTTTCCGCAAGGAGCTTGAGCTGCTCGGCGGTCATATGCCAGGCCTGTCGCTGGGCTTCATGATCGAGGAGCGGTCAAGCCGCGAGGGCTGGTATGGCCATATGGGCCGTATCGACGCCATCCGGCTGCCATTGCTGGCGCCCGATTTCCGTGAACGCGAAATCTTCTGCTGTGGTCCGGACCCTTTCATGCGCGCCGTGCGCGGCATGCTGGAAGCCGCCGGCTTCGACATGACGAAATACCACCAGGAGAGCTTTGCCGCACCCGCGGTGGAGGAGATCCCGGCGCCGTTCGCAACGCCGGCGCAGGATGGCGTGGCCGTTCCCGCCGAGGCCGCAACGCAGATCCGCTTCGCGCTTTCGGACGTCGACGCCGAATGCGTCGCCGGCCAGACCGTGCTGCAGACGGCGCGTGCCTCTGGCGTGCGGATACCCGCGGCCTGCGAATTCGGCCTGTGCGGAACCTGCAAGGTGAAGAAAGTCTCCGGTGCCGTCGAGATGAGCCACAATGGCGGCATCCTCGATCACGAGATCGACGACGGCTTCATCCTCGCCTGCTGCTCGAAGCCGCTATCGGCTCTCGAAATCGAAGCGTGATCGGCTTGCGCTCCAACTGATCGCCAAAAGTGCCGGCACCCTGCCGGCGCCGGTTGCCTTGCCAAGAAAGAACCGAGCGTTTACAGGCGTTGTCAGTGGAAGCGATCCCGCTGGCGGGCGGGAATTGTGAAGCGGGGGCAACAATGACGCATGATTGCGACACCTATGCGGTTGCGAGCAGGGACATCGTCTTCGAATCCTTCGATGGCGAGGCAGTCGTGCTCAACCTTGCGAATGGCAAGTATTTCGGCTTCTCCGATTCCGGCAGCAGGGTTTGGCAGGCGCTCTCGTCCGGGGTCAACACCCAAGCCCTGATCGGGCTGACCGCCGGTGGCTCGACACTGGGCGCGGCGGAACTCGAACACTTCATCTCGCAACTGCTCGAAATGGGGTTGCTGGTGCGTTCAGATCAGGTTGCGCAAGCGCTGCCGGACGAGCTATCCGCCGAGCTTGCCGCCACGAACGAACCGCTCAATGTGAGCATTCACGACGACCTCGCCGACCTGATCATCGTGGATCCCATCCACGAGGTCGAGGAACCCCTCGGCTGGCCGGCGGTCAAGCAGGCATCCTGACGAGCCGGCTGCGTCCGAGATAGAGGGCGCTGGATGCCGCGCGTCACGCTCGAAACCTTGCCGGATTACGCACGGTATCTCATCACCGCCGCGGAAGAAGCCGCTGCAAATTATCCGGCCCCGCTGACGGTCCGCCTGCCTCGACTGGAGCTGACCGCGCATGTCCGTCCCGGTGTGCTCGCGGATGCGCTGGGCCACGCCTTTGTAGAGGCCCATGATGGCCTGACGGCACCGTCGGCATGCCGTATCTTCATCGCTCATCCTGGCATCGGCGGCATCCCTGAGCCGGCGAGGTGGGGCGACGCGCATTTCACCGAATACGGCTTTGCCGAACGGCTCGCCGGGGACGGGCTGCGTGGCCACTATTTTCACGATCTGGATTTCTGGCAGGTCTACGATCCGCAACGCCGCATTGGCGTGCAACTGATGGCGTCGGCCGATGCCTTCCCGCCCTGGGAGCCAACAGCGCCACTGCGGGCCTTCCTGCATTGGGAATATGCGGCGCGCGGCATGCGGCTGACCCATGCCGGCACGCTCGGTGCCAATGGCAAGGGCGTGCTGCTTGCCGGTGCGGGTGGCGCCGGCAAATCCGGCACCGTCGCCGCCGGTCTGCTCAACGGGCTCGACAGCGTCGGCGATGACTATGTGCTGATCGATCTCGTCGGTGGCGTAACCGCGCGGCCTCTGTTTTCAACGCTGAAGCAGGATGCGCGCGGTTTCGCGCGGCTGGGCCTGAAGCAGCGGCTGGGGGTCGAGAACCCCTTGAACTGGCAGGGCAAGCACACTTTTCACATTGTCGACATAGCGCCGCGGCCGGTACCCCCGGCGCTAGACATCGTTGCGCTGGTGGTGCCACATATCGGCGGTGGCGAGGCGAGTTCGATCGTGCCGGTGTCGCGGCGAGACGCCATGATAGCGCTGGCGCCGTCGGGCATCATGCAGATGCCGGGGGAACGCGAAAGCGGCTTTCGTTTCTTCGGCGATCTTACCCGCCTGCTGCCAAGCTACCGCCTGTCCTTGGGAACACATCCCGAGGAGATCGCCGGCACCATTGCGGATTTTCTAACGCGGGTTGCTTCATGAAGTTGAGCGTGATCATGCCTGTCTACAACCGCGAACGCTATGTCGTTTCGGCATTGCGCTCGCTGGTGCGTCAGCGCGACGCCGCCGATCTCGACATCATCGTCATCGATGATGGCTCGACCGACGGTTCGGCGGAGGCCGTGCGCTCGATGATGGGGGAGAACCCCTGCATCCGCCTGTTTCGGCAGGAGAACATGGGCGTGACCAGGACCCGCAACGCCGGCCTCAAGCTGCTCAAACCGGAAACGGAACTCGTGTCGTTCCTCGATTCGGACGATGTCTCGCCGGTCGGACGATTCAAGGCTGATATTGCGTTCTTTCAGGCCGACCCCGATCTTGAGCTCACCTATTCCCTCATGATGTTGGTCGACGGCATCGACGACGACAGGCTGGAACCCGAGCCCGGCAGCCATTTCATGACCGTGAGGGGAATTCATCTGTCATCGGGCATTTTCTCGCGCAAGCTCGTCGATCGGATCGGCGGCTTCGACGAAGCCTTCCACCAGGCGGAGGACACCGACTATCTGCTGCGCACCTTTGAAAGTGGACCCAGATTCGTCACGCCGGATACCGTGGCGCTTTATTACAGGCGTCACCCCGGCAACATGACGAAGCAGGCCGACACATCCCTTCGGGAATTCATGCGAGCCATCCACAAATCGATGCGACGGCGCAAGGCCGACCCCTCCTTGCACGGCGTCGAAGGCATCTTCGATGTCAAGGAACTCGCCAATTGGCGGTTCATGTAGCATGCGGAACTACGGCGTCGTCATACCGGCCTTCAACGCAAGCGGCACGATTGCCGAGACCCTGCTTTCGGTCGCGGCGCAGACGGTGCGGCCTGAACTGGTGGTGATCGTCGACGATGGTTCGACCGACGATCTCGCTTCGGCGATCAGCGGAACGGAGTTGCCGATGCGGCTGTTGCGCCAGGCAAATGCCGGGCCTGGCAGCGCCACGACCAGGGGCATCGCGGCGCTGTCGACGCCGCTCATCGCGACGCTCGATGCGGACGACCTCTGGCTGCCGGACAAGATCGAGAGGCAGCTCGCGCATCTGGAGAGATTTCCCACGACATCGGGGGTTTTCTGTCACTGGCGGAATTTCCGCAACGACCGGCCCGACGCACCCGAGGCCGAGGCTGTGCCCGGCTGGTCGCGCACCACCATGATGATCCGCCGTGAGGTCGCCGAGACGGTTGGGCCAATCGTCGATCCGCCGGGCGGTCGTGGCGAAATGATCGACTGGATCGCCCGGGTGCGCGAAGCGGGCCTTGCCCTCGACATGCTGGACGAGGTGCTGGCGCGGCGCCGCATCCGGCCTGGCAGCCTGTCCTACGGGCGCGATCCGGCACGTGACCGCGGCTATCTCCAGGTCGCGCGGCTCGCCATGCTGCGGCGGGCGCGGAACAAGGCCGGCTCGGGCTGATGGCTGATATTCGCCGTATCGACCGACGCTTCCCGGACTATGGCTGGTCATGGCCGACGGGTGGACTCGATCAATTGCTCAAGGCAGCGCTCCTTCCCGACGAGGACGCCGCTGCCGCCTGCGCCGCACGCTGGCTGGACGAGAACGATATCGATCTCGTCTCGTTCCGCGAGCACCGGCTGCTGGCCGCGATCTCCGACAGGTTCGGCAGGAAGCTCGCCGGCCATTCCGCTTATCCGCGCCTCGTCGGCCTGCAGAAGATGCTGTGGACCAAATCGCGCATGGCCATGCGCGAGGCCGAGCCGGCGCTGAAGTCAATGGCGGATGCGGGATGCCAGGTAATGCTGATCAAGGGTGCCAGCCGCATTGCCTTGAACGCGTCGGCACAGCGCGGCAGGGTGGCGCACGACATCGACATATTGGTGCGGCCGCGGGACATGCAGACAGCCTTCGACGTACTGCGCGATGGTGACTGGCAGATCGCCACCGGCGTCAGCCCGCAATATCTGCGGACAAGACTGGCGTCGCTGCGCTCGATGAATTTCTTCAAGGGCAATCTTGGCGACATCGACCTGCACCAGCTCGCTTATGACGGTTCGCAGCGGAGCGAGGAAGACGACCTGGCCATCTGGCAACGGGCCGATAGCGCCGAATTCAGCGGCGTCGGTGTGCTGGTGCCGTCGCCGGCCGACCGCATCGCGCTTGCCATCGCGCATGGCGGCCTCGACGCCCACACCCACAGCGACTGGCTGGTCGATTGCGCCGTGGCCATTCGCGGCGGCGACGTCGACTGGGACGTGTTCCTCGATGTTGTCGCCAGGCGCGGCCTTGCCGTTGCCGCGGCGGTGGCGCTCTCCTACCTGACGCTTGAAATAGGCGTGACGACGCCGGATCGGGTGCTGGCGCGCGTGCTTGACATGGCCGACCGCTCCGGCCTCTCGCGCTGGTCGGCCGTGCTGCAGGCCAAGCCGCGGACCGATTTCGGCAGACTGGTCTGGCTGTCGCGCGGCCTCGCCAAGCAGTTGCGGCTGAGGCGCAAGAGCGGCCGGCTGCGCCAAGAGCCGCCAGCCAAGGCCTGGCGCGGCAAGCCAGCCCGCAACGAGCCGTCGGAAACGGCGCCGCCGTCGGTCTTCTCACAGGCCATACCTTGCCCGCGAACAATGGGCGAGATGATGCTGGACATCACGGTCAGGATAAGCGTTCCACCGGTCCGCCGCCGCATCGAATTGGAGATCAATGCCGATGACCACCATGTCGCGCGCCTGCGCGCCATGGCCATCAGCCGGTCGGGTGGGGAACGGGTACTGCATTTTCGCGGCAAGGTGACGCTTGATGGCGAAAGGCATGCGCTGACGTTGGAAGCGCGGCCATCGCGGCAATTCCGCCAATGGGACGACGAGGCGACCGTCGCCGCTTATGGCGCACTGCCCTTCCACCTGATCTCGGCGACGTTCTCGCCAATTGCCTGAAATGGAAGCACTCGCCAAGCATCGATCGGCCTGTTGCAAGAGTCTTGGACGAACAATCCAGATCTCGGCGCGGTGCCAACGAACATTGCAGCCTGTAACGGCGCGATTAACTGCACTTTAGGCAATCCCGGCTAGCTTGCGGCGTCAGACAGGTGCATCCGTGCATCCGCCCGTGATTTCGTCGGACTGCGTAGAAATGATCTTTGTTGGAGCGGTCCGATGAGCATGGGAAGTGTCAGAAACATCAGTACCGCGACCGGCTTTGCGTCTTCGATTGGAAGCTTGTCCCCGATCTGGCTTGTCGCGGCCGTGGTGGTGTTCTCCTTTTTCATGCCGTGGACGGCAGGCGACAATACCGACGTCAGCTGGCTCATCGTCATCTGCGAAAAAGTCCTTGATGGCCAGAAGCTCTATGTCGACATTCTGGAAACCAATCCGCCCTTCTCCGTCGCCCTCTATATCGGGCCGGTATGGCTGTCCCACAGGCTCGGCATCTCGCCTGAATCGGCAGTCGAGTGCTTCATCTATCTGGTCTTCTTCGTTTCAATCGGGCTGTCGGCCGTGGTCATCGAGCGAAGCGGAATCTTCGCCGATCTGAAGACGCAGTGGATCTATCCAGCGCTGGCGGTTTTGCTTCTCATCATGCCTGGGAATGTTTTCGGCCAGCGCGAGCATATCGGTACGATGTTGTTCATGCCGATGCTGTTCCTGATGATGTGGCGGATTGAACGCCGCCCGGACGCGCCGGTTCCTCTTGGCCTTGCCGTGGCGGTTGGCCTGGCTGGAAGCGTGCTGCTTCTGGTCAAGCCACATTGGGCAACCGGCATCGTCCTGCCTTACCTCTTCATCGCTTGGCGCAAACGCTCGCTGATGGCGTGCCTGACTGCTGAAAACGTCGTGATCTTCATGGTCTGCGCTGCCTATCTCGTCGGCGTGTATCTGTGGTTTCCCGATTTCCTCGGCGCCTTCCTGCAACTGCTGATGCGCTACTATGTCAGCCTGCGAGCCAACATAAACATGTTAGCCGCATTGCCGACCTTTATCGTCTTTGTCGTTTTCACGGTTTTCCAGATGCGTAAATCCGTCTGGCGAGACGACGTCGCGCTCGCGGTGGCGAGTGCCGCCGGCTTCTTTGTCTCCATGCTTTACCTTGGGAAATACTGGCCCAACCACCAGTATCCCTACCAGACCACGATGGTGTTTGCGATGCTGCTGGCGGTGGCATCCCGGTGGCGAATGGCGCTTGGCCTCGCAAACGCAGAGGCCGCCTCCGAGGTCGCCAGCGTCAAGCTCCATGCCGCAGCCGCGCTGGCCGTGGTCGCCGCGCTTTCGGTGACGCACCACCAGTTCTACCAACTGCCCGAGAAAAACCTGGTCGATGCCATCAAGAGCCGTTACGCCTCGCCATCGATCGTTCAGGTCAGTTCCGACCTTTCCGTCGGCAATCCGCTGACAAGAATGACCAATGGCCGCTGGCTGTCGGCCTATGCTCATGATTGGGTCGGCACCTATGCGCTCTGGGGCCTGATGCGGGGGACATATCAGGGCGAAGACGAGCGCATCGCGCGGCAGGACCTTGAAGATTACACCCGCTACCTCAATTCCCTGATCCGCGACAACAAGCCCGATATCATCCTGATGGATCGGATGAACAAGAAAAAGTCAGCATGGTCGCTCACAGCAGACTTTCCGCCAATCTGGATTGTGTGGATGCGCCAGAATGCGGATTTCCAAACCCTGATGAACGACTACGAAGAAATCGCGAGTGGCGACTACATTGAAGTCTATGCACGGCGCTCGGATGCCCGTTAGAGCAGTTCACCGTTTTACGGAAACGGCGATCTGCTTAACTCTTTGTTTTGACGCGATTCTCAAGGAAAAGCGCTATGCGCTTTTCCCGGGGAAACCGTTTCACACTTTTCCTGGAATTGTTGCTCATCGCTCGCTCACTCGGCTTTCGTCACCCGCCGCAGCGTCAGATTGATCCTGCCGCCGTTCTTCAGCAACGCCGAGGTCGAGGGATAGATGCGGTCGACGCCGTGGAAGCAGAGGCGCCCCTCGCCGCCGAGCACGACGACGTCACCGCTTTTCAGCCTGAATGACTTGGTGGCGCCCTCGCGCGTCGTCTGACCGACCCTGAACAGGCAATCATCGCCCAGTGAGACGGAAACGACGGGTGCCGAGAAATCGGCCTCGTCGCGGTCCTGGTGCAGGCCCATCTTCGCGTCCGCCGTGTAGAAATTGATCAGGCAGGCCTCCGGCGGATTTGGATAGCCCGACACCTGCCGCCAAAGGTCGAGCAGGCCCTCCGGGATCGGCGGCCATGGTTCTCCGGTCAATGGATGCGTCGGCTGGTAGCGATAGCCGCGCTCCTTGTCGGTGACCCAGCCGAGCGTGCCGCAATTGGTCATGCGCACGCTCATCTCCTTGCCGGTGCGCGGCATGGCCGGCACGTACAGTGGGGCCTGCTGGACGATGCTTCTCACCGCCTCGACAAGCGCCTCCTGAACAGTGCGCGGCAGATAGGCCGGCATGTGGCGGACTCCCTTGGGCAGAACGAGCATGGATTTGCGCACCTTGAGATGGTTCAGGTCGGCAAGATGCCACCATCAAGGAGAAACGGCGACCCGAAAGCCGCCGCCGATCTCATCGTGGCTGTTGATGTGGGATGGGTGAATTCGCGAAGGTGTCTCCGCGGAGCGCAACGGGCAAAATCGAAACGCCGCGCGTCCTTTCGGATGCGCGGCGCTTGACTTCGCCGTATCGAAACGGCGCGACCTGGCCGCCAAGTCAGGGGATGCGCAGCACCTGGCCTGGATAGATCTTGTCGGGGTGGGTCAGCATCGGCTTGTTGGCCTCGAAGATGGCCGTATTCTTGACGCCCTGACCCTTGCCATAGCTTTTCTCGGCGATCTTCCAGAGGTTGTCACCCTTCTGAACGGTGTAGAAGGTCGGTTCCTTGGCCGGCGCAGCTGCCTTGCCGGCATCCGGCGCGACCTGCAATTCGTCAGCCTGCACCTTGGAGACACCCAGAGTGTTGCCGACGGCAATCACCGCCTTTTCGAAGATCGACTGGTCCTTGACCACGCCCTTCAGCACCGCCGTGTCACCTTGGACGACGACTTGCACGCCATCGGTGCCGAGCTTGTGCGAATCGAGCTCCTTCTTGAGCGTGTCGGCAGTGGGTGCGGCTTCCTCGTCGCCGCCGATGCCCAGTTTCTTGCCGACGCTCTTGACGAAATCGAACATGCCCATCTTTGGTCTCCCTTGCTGTGGCAACGGCGAAACCTTGCATCTGAGGCGTCAAATGGAAAGCCATTTTATGCACGCGCCGGGTGTGGTGCTTAATCGTTCTCCACCCGACCGCGCAGCTTCTTGATCGTGCCGCGCCCGGCCTTGCTTTTCAGCCGCCGTTCCACCGCGCCTTTCGAGGGGCGCGTCTTCTTGCGCGGCGGCGGTGGCGGCTCCGCGGCCTTGGCCACCAGCGCCGTCAGCCTCGCCCTTGCATCGGCGCGATTCTGCTCCTGGGTACGGAAGCGCCCGGCCTCGATGACGATGACGCCGTCCTTGGTGGCGCGCTGACCGGCAAGCTTGATCGTGCGCGCGCGCACGCGCTCCGAGAGGCCGGCCGCGTTGGCCGCGTCAAAGCGCAGTTGCACGGCCGTCGCCACCTTGTTGACGTTCTGGCCGCCGGGACCGGACGAGCGGATGAAATCCTCGTGCAGGTCGCCCGGATGGATCACGGCTTCGTCTGATATGATGATGTTGTCATCGATCGGCATGCCGCAGTCATGGCGCGGCGGACCGAAAAAGAAAAGGCCCGATCGAAACCGGGCCTTCAGTGGTGCTGAGCGGCGTGACGACTACTCCGCCGCTTCCTGCATGCGAGGCGCCGCACCCATGACGGTCGCATCGACATGCGGCTCGAATTTCTCGAAGTTGACCGCGAACATCCCGACCAGTCTTGCCGCCTGCCGGTCATAGGCAGCCTTGTCGGCCCAGGTCGAGCGCGGATCGAGAATTGAGCTGTCAACGCCAGGCACGGCCACCGGCACCTCGAAGCCGAAATTGGCGTCGGTGCGGAATGCGCCGGTCTTCAGCGAGCCGTCGAGCGCGGCGGCAAGCAGAGCGCGCGTCGCCTTGATCGGCATGCGCTTGCCGGTGCCATAGGCGCCGCCGGTCCAGCCGGTGTTGACCAGCCAGCAATCGGCACCATGGCTGGCGATGAGCGCGCGCAGCAGGTTGCCGTATTCCGACGGATGGCGCGGCATGAACGGCGCGCCGAAACAGGTCGAGAACGTCGCCTCGGGTTCGGTGACGCCCTTTTCGGTTCCGGCCACCTTGGCCGTGTAACCGGAGAGGAAATGATACATCGCCTGCGCCGGGGTCAGCCGCGCGATCGGCGGCATCACGCCGAAGGCATCGGCGGTCAGCATGATGATGTTCCTGGGATGATTGGCGCGTCCGGTCTTCGAGGCGTTGGGGATGAAGTCGAGCGGGTAGGCACAGCGGGTGTTTTCGGTGAGGCGGCCGTCATTGAAGTCGGGCGCGCCGTCGGCGTCGAGCACGACATTTTCCAGCACGGTGCCGAAGCGCTGCGTGGTGGCGAAGATCTCCGGTTCGGCTTCCGCCGACAGCTTGATGGTCTTGGCGTAGCAGCCGCCCTCGAAGTTGAAGATGCCATGCGGTCCCCAGCCATGCTCGTCGTCGCCGATCAGCGTGCGCGACGGATCGGCCGAGAGCGTCGTCTTGCCGGTTCCGGAGAGCCCGAAGAATATGGCGGCGTCGCCGGCCGGCCCCTCATTGGCCGAGCAGTGCATCGGCATCACGCCCTTCTGCGGCAGGAGATAGTTGAGCATGGTGAACACCGACTTCTTCATCTCGCCGGCATAGGAGGTGCCGCCGATCAGCACGATCTTGCGGCTGAGGTCGACGGCGATCACCGTCTCGGTGCGGCTGCCGTGGCGGGCGGGATCGGCGCGGAAGGACGGCAGGTCGATGATCGTCATCTCGGGCACGAACCGCTCGAGTTCGGCGCTATCCGGACGGATAAGCAGATTGCGGATGAACAGCGAGTGCCAGGCAAATTCGGTGATCACCCTGGTGGTGAGCTTCAGCTCCGCGTCGGCGCCGCCAACCAGGTCCTGCACGTAAAGATCCCTGTCCGCGGCGTGGGCCTGGAAATCGGCAAGCAGCGTCTCGAACTGGGCGGGAGAGATCGCCTTGTTGTTGTCCCACCAGACATGGGGCTCGGTGGCGGCGTCGCGGACGACGAATTTGTCCTTGGGCGAACGGCCTGTGTGCTGGCCGGTCTCGGCGACCAGCGCGCCATGCGCGGTCAGCCGGGCCTCGCCGCGCCGGATCGAGTCCTCATAAAGGGCGGCCGCCCCAAAATTGTAGCGCACCACGCCGGTGGTTTTCAGGCCGATACGATCGATCGCGCAAGCAGGATTGCGTTTGCCGACTTCCGACATTGGTGTCCCTTCTTCCATTTGCTGCATCTTTGCCGGCGTATTTCCGGCACGCCCGCTGTACGGGCTGAGATGGTCAGAACCAGAAAAGCCAAATGATATCAAATCATTAATCGATTTAAATATTTTGAAAGTTGTTTAAATCGTTTATATATGCAAAAAGTTTCACGGTTGCCCAAAGGATTGGCCGCGTTCGCTCGTCCAATCCATGTCGAGGTAGGATTGTGGCCTGCGGCGCCCCGCGCGTGACAGCGGACAAGGCCTATGCCACATTTTGTACCTAATTTGTCCTGCAAAAGCCCCTTCTCTACGAAAGAAGGGACAGCTCATGAGGGAGCCGCTTGAAATGGCAACAATCGCGCTTGTCGATGACGACCGCAACATTCTGACGTCGGTGTCGATCGCCCTCGAGTCCGAGGGATATCGTGTCGAGACCTATACGGATGGTGCGTCCGCGCTGGAGGGCCTGGCGGCGCGGCCGCCGAATCTCGCCATCCTCGACATCAAGATGCCGCGCATGGACGGGATGGAGCTTTTGCGCCGGATGCGCCAGAAGTCCGACCTGCCGGTGATCTTCCTGACCTCCAAGGACGATGAGATCGATGAGTTGTTCGGCCTCAAGATGGGCGCCGACGATTTCATCCGCAAACCGTTCTCGCAGCGTCTGCTTGTCGAGCGGGTACGCGCCGTGCTGCGCCGTGCCAGCGCCCGCGAGGCTGCGGCAAAGGCGCCCAGCCAGCAGGCCCGCTCGCTTGAACGCGGCCAGCTCGTCATGGACCAGGAACGCCACACCTGCACCTGGAAAGGCGAACCGGTGACGCTCACCGTCACCGAATTCCTGATCCTGCATTCGCTGGCGCAGCGCCCCGGTGTCGTAAAAAGTCGTGATGCGCTGATGGATTCGGCTTATGATGAGCAGGTCTATGTCGATGACCGCACGATCGACAGTCACATCAAGCGGCTGCGCAAGAAGTTCAAGGCTGTCGACGACGACTTCGAAATGATCGAAACCCTTTACGGAGTCGGGTACCGGTTCCGCGAAGCTTAAGCTGATGCATGTCGCCCAAAAGTGATCCCGTCTGGGGTAGCGACATGCATCGAACCGAAGACTAAGCAGGGCCTGCTATTCGATGGCAGTGGAAGCACAGCGAACAAGACCGGCGGGCGCTGCCAGGCGGCCGTCGCGCATCATGCCGTCCTTCGTGTCGAAGATCACCGTTCCGATGCGCCGCTTCCTCGGCCATCACATCTTTTCCAGCCTGACGCGGCGCATCCTGTTCCTCAACCTTGCCGGCCTGGCTGTCCTGGTCACCGGTATCCTCTATCTCAACACCTTCCGCGACGGGCTGATCGATGCCCGCGTCGAAAGCCTGATGACGCAGGGCGAGATCATCGCCGGCGCGATCGCGGCATCGGCGACGGTCGAGACCGATTCGATCAGCATCGACCCGGAAAAGCTGCTCGAACTGCAGGCCGGCGAAAGCCTGGGGCCGGGCTCCGACCAGCTCGACAATCTGGATTTTCCGATCAATCCCGAACGTGTGGCGCCGGTGCTGCGGCGGTTGATCTCGCCGACCCGGACGCGGGCACGCATCTATGACCGCGACGCCAATCTGCTGCTCGATTCGCGCCATCTCTATTCGCGCGGCCAGATCCTGCGCTACGACCTGCCGCCGGTCGACGAGGAAGAGCCCGACCTTGTCGAGCGCATCCAGAAGTTCATCTTCGACTTCTTCCGCAACACCGACCTGCCGGTCTATCACGAACAGCCGGGCGGCAATGGCGCGGCCTTCCCGGAAGTGGTCAAGGCACTGACCGGGAGCCCGTCGACCATCGTGCGCGTCTCGGAACAGGGCGAGCAGATCGTTTCGGTGGCGGTGCCGATCCAGCGCTTCCGCGCCGTTCTCGGCGTGCTGATGCTGTCGACCGAGGGCGGCGACATCGACAAGATCGTCGCCGCCGAGCGCAAGGCGATCCTGCGCGTCTTCGGTATCGCGGCACTCGTCACCGCCATCCTGTCGATGCTTTTGGCCTCGACCATCGCCAACCCGCTGCGCCGGCTGTCGGCGGCGGCGGTGCGGGTCAGGCGCGGCGTCAAGAGCCGCGAGGAGATCCCGGACTTTTCCGACCGGCAGGACGAGATCGGCAATCTGTCGGTCGCGGTGCGCGACATGACCAACGCGCTCTATGCCCGCATCGAGGCGATCGAAAGCTTCGCCGCCGACGTTTCCCATGAATTGAAGAACCCGCTGACGTCGCTGCGCAGCGCGGTGGAAACCCTGCCGCTGGCCAAGAACGACAATTCGCGCAGCCGGCTGATGGAGATCATCCAGCATGATGTCCGGCGGCTGGACCGGCTCATCACCGATATTTCCGACGCCTCCCGTCTCGACGCCGAACTCGCGCGCGAAGACGCGGGAACCGTGGACCTGAAGAAATTCGTCACCGATCTGGTCGCCGTGTCGCGCGAGACCACCCGCAACAAGAAAGCGGTCGAGATCGAACTCAAGGTCGCCAAGTTGCCGCAGGGCGTCAAAGGCTACTTCGTCGTCGGCCACGATCTGCGTATCGGCCAGGTCATCACCAACCTGATCGAGAATGCGCGTTCCTTCGTTCCCGAGGACCATGGCCACATCAGCCTGTCGCTGGCGCGCGCCGGCAAATTCAACATCCTCACCGTCGACGACAACGGTCCCGGCATCCGCGCCGACAGCATCGACCGCATCTTCGAGCGTTTCTACACCGACCGGCCGGCCGGCGAGGCGTTCGGCCAGAATTCGGGCCTTGGCCTGTCGATCTCCAGGCAGATCGTCGAGGCCCATGGCGGCACGCTGACCGCAGAGAACATTCCCGGCACCAAGCCCGGCGAGATCAAGGGCGCGCGCTTCGTCGTGACGCTGCCGGCCGAAGCATGATCCCGAACCAAAGGTCAGCGCAGCAAGAAGCGGGAACCGGTTTTCGGATGGGATCATGCCTGCTGCAAAAAGACATGATCCGTGCGGCCTGAAAACATTCACGCGACGGCGGTCCTGATCGGCGAACGTGGCGTTCTGGTCAGCGGCGCGTCCGGTTCAGGCAAGACGACATTGGCCCTGACGCTCATCGACCATTGCCGTCAGCGCGGATTATCCTCACGGCTGGTCGGCGACGACCAGCTTTTCATCGAGGTGCATGCGGGGCGGCTGGTATGCCGCGCACCCGCCACCATCGCCGGCCTCGCCGAAGTGCCGGGACTTGGACCCCGGCCGCTGCCGTTCGAACCCGCCTGCGTCGTCGACCTGCATATACGCCTGCTGCCGGCCGGCGAAATCGCGCGCTTCCAGGAGGACGCCAGTGACGAGATCGCCGGGTGCGCGGTGCCGCGGATCGATCTGGCCGAACGCAATGTCCAGGCTGCCCTGCCCGCGGTGATGGCGCGGCTGTCCATCATGCCTTTTCTATGATCCGCCCGGAATTTTTTGCTGCAATGCGTCAAAATGGCATGGGCAGGCGCAATTTTGGGCTTGTCAACGGGCCGCGCGTCGACAAGATAGCGCTCCCGCCGCCTGGAATGGCTGGCGAGCATAAAATGCGCCTGTGAAGCGGCGATGACGGGAGCCACCAAAGAATGATCGGACTCGTGCTTGTAACGCACGGTCAACTGGCCACCGAGTTCCGACATGCCGTCGAACATGTCGTCGGGCCACAAGACAATTTCGAAACCGTGGCGATCGGTGCCGACGACGATATGGAACAGCGTCGCCGCGACATCGTCGACGCCGTCGCCCGTGTCGATACCGGAGCCGGCGTCATCGTGCTGACCGACATGTTCGGCGGCACGCCGTCGAATCTTGCCATCTCGGTGATGGAGTCCGGCCGCACCGAGGTGATCGCCGGCATGAACCTGCCGATGCTGATCAAGCTGTCGTCGATCCGCAAGGGCGACAACATGGCGGCCGCGCTCGATGAGGCGCAGGCTGCCGGCCGCAAATACATCAATGTCGCCAGCCAGCTTCTGAGCAGCAAATGAACGCGCTTTCCTCGGAAAAAGACCAGATCGTCCGGGAGTTTCCGATCGTCAACCAGCGCGGCCTGCATGCACGCGCCTCGGCGAAATTCGTCCAGCTCGCCAGCGGCTTCAATGCCGCGGTCCATGTCGAGAAGGACGGCGTCAAGGTCGGCGGCACGTCGATCATGGGCCTGATGATGCTGGCCGCCAGCCCGGGATACTCGATCCGTGTCACCGCCAGCGGACCCGAGGCGCTCGAGGTCATGGACGCGCTGGAGCAGCTTGTCGCCTCCCGCTTCGGCGAGGAATGCTGATCCCCTGCATCGCCAAGGCATGCTTGCGAGACATGCAGGGATAAAGATTTCTTTATATCCCATTGTCGTTTCGACATCGATCTGCTAGTCAGACCGGCAATTCGCGCCCTTCGACGCGCCAACCGGCGCGGGCGCATCCGCAACCAATTCGCAGCATAACAATTCGCATCGGAGCACTGCCATGACGGGTAGCAAGGATTATGTGGTCGCCGACATCTCGCTTGCCGGCTGGGGCCGCAAGGAACTCGATATCGCCGAAACCGAAATGCCGGGCCTGATGGCCTGCCGCGAGGAGTTCGGCGCCAAGAAACCGCTGAAGGGCGCGCGCATCACCGGCTCGCTGCACATGACCATCCAGACCGCGGTGCTGATCGAAACGCTGAAGGTGCTCGGCGCCGATATCCGCTGGGCGTCCTGCAACATCTTCTCGACCCAGGACCATGCCGCCGCGGCGATCGCCGAGGCTGGCATTCCTGTCTTCGCCGTCAAGGGCGAGAGCCTCGAACAGTACTGGGACTACACCGACCGGATCTTCCAGTGGCCTGACGGCGGCCTCTCCAACATGATCCTCGACGACGGTGGCGATGCCACCATGTACATCCTGATCGGCGCCCGCGCCGAGGCCGGCGAGGACGTGCTGTCCAACCCGCAGAGCGAGGAAGAGGAATATTTCTACGCCCAGGTCAAGAAGCGCCTGAAGGCTTCGCCCGGCTTCTTCACCAAACAGAAGGCGGCGATCCGCGGCGTCACCGAAGAGACGACCACCGGCGTCAACCGGCTTTACCAGCTGCAGAAGAAGGGCCTGCTGCCCTTCCCGGCCATCAACGTCAACGACTCGGTCACCAAGTCGAAGTTCGACAACAAATACGGCTGCAAGGAATCGCTGGTCGACGGCATCCGGCGCGGCACCGACACGATGATGGCCGGCAAGGTCGCGGTCGTCTGCGGTTATGGCGACGTCGGCAAGGGCTCGTCCGCCTCGCTCAAGGGCGCCGGCGCCCGCGTCAAGGTCACCGAGGTCGATCCGATCTGCGCCCTGCAGGCGGCGATGGACGGCTTTGAAGTCGTCACGCTGGAAGACGCGGCTCCGACCGCCGACATCATCATCACCACCACCGGCAACAAGGACGTCGTCACCCTCGACCACATGCGGTCGATGAAGGACATGGTGATCGTCGGCAATATCGGCCACTTCGACAACGAGATCCAGGTGGCGTCGCTGCGCAATCTGAAATGGACCAATGTCAAGCCGCAGGTCGACATGATCACCTTCCCGGACGGCAAGCGGATGATCCTCTTGTCGGAAGGCCGCCTGCTCAATCTCGGCAATGCCACCGGCCATCCGAGTTTCGTCATGTCGGCCTCCTTCACCAACCAGGTTCTGGCCCAGATCGAGCTCTTCACCAAGGGCGAGCAGTACCAGAACCAGGTCTATGTCCTGCCCAAGCATCTCGACGAGAAGGTCGCGCGCCTGCATCTCGACAAGCTCGGCGCCCGCCTGACCGAACTGTCGGGTGAGCAGGCCGCCTATATCGGCGTCACGCCGCAGGGTCCGTTCAAGCCGGAACACTACCGCTATTAACCAAAGCTAAATTTACTACCATATATTGACGCCGGGCGATTGACTTTTCGCCCGGCTTTATTTTTGCGCGGGATCAGCCTTCACGGCGATTCGGCGAGGGTTTATTGTCAGGTGATTCGCGACGCTTCCGGCCCGAGAGGGGATCAGAGAGGCGCGTTTCAGGGCGGTCTTGCATTCAGGCGGCGGAGAGGACCAAGACATGCCGGGGCAAAACCCGCACGGAGCGGGATCGGCCGTTTCCGGCGGCCATGACGATTCGGGGACCTTAGGCTCGGCCATCCAGGGCGGACGCCTTTCATGGCGTGCCCGCGCGGGACTGTTGCTGGCCGGTTCAGCACTGGCCTGGCCTTTGGCCGGTGCCGTGGCGCATGCCGAGACCGCCGCCGTGGCGACCGCCGGCCTGTCGATCAGCACGGTCGAAGTCATGCAGCTTGCGGTGTTCGTCGGCGTGACGGGCGCGGCGCTGCTGTCGGCCATCGTTCTCATCCGCGAACGGGCCCGCACCTCGGCGGAGAATGTCGAACTGAGAAGCCGCGTCGCCGACGTCAACGCGGCACTGCGCCGGTCGGAAGCGTTGCTTAATCTGCGCGACCAGCGCGTGGTCGTCTGGGCCTCGGAGAACAAGAAACCCGAGCTCGTCGGCACATTGCCGGTAGAAAGCGGCGCCCCGGAAGAGCGAGCGGCTTTCCTCGCCTTCGGCCGCTGGCTGATGCCGCGCTCGGCGGCGGCACTCGAACATGCGATCGCGGGCTTGCGCGAAAAGGCGAGGCCTTTCGACCTGGTCATCGAATCGCAGGCTGGCGCACCGCTCGAAGTGCATGGCCGCAAGAGTGCCGCGCATATATTGGTGCGGTTTGTCTCGCTTTCCGAGACGCAGCGCAGCCAGGCCCGCCTGAAGATCGAGAACCAGCGTCTGGCCGCCGACCATGACACGATGATCGGCCTGCTCGAGGCGCTGAAGATGCCGGCGTGGCTGCGCGACGAGCACGGACGCCTGAAATGGGTCAACCGGGCCTATGCCGACGCGGTCGAAGCCGAAAGCGCGGAAGCCGCCGTCCGCGACGCCAAGGAATTTCTTGGCGGCCAGGCGCGCGAGGCCATTGCCGCCCAACACAAATCGCATCCGGTCTTCGAACAGTCGCTTTCCACTGTGATCGAAGGCGACCGCCGCGTGTTCGCGGTGACGGACTTCGCCGGCGGCGACGGTTCGGCGGGCCTTGCCTGCGACACCAGCGCGATCGAGACCATCCGCGGCGAATATGAGCGGACGGTGCGCAGCCACGCCGATACGCTCGACCAGCTCAACACCGCGGTCGCCATCTTCGACACCGACGAGAAGCTGCGCTTCTTCAACCAGGCGTTCCAGAAGCTGTGGGGGCTCGACAGCGGCTTCCTGCACAGCGCTCCAGACAATGCGCTTTTGCTCGACCGGCTGCGCAGCGAAGGCAAGATCGCCGAACAACCCGAATGGCGCCGCTGGAAGGAAGGACTGCTCGGCGCCTACCGCGCGGTCGAATCGCAGGAACATTGGTGGCATCTGCCGGATGGCAAGACCATTCGCGTCGTTGCCAACCCGCAGCCCAAGGGCGGCGTCACCTGGGTGTTCGAGAACCTGACCGAGAAGATGGACCTGGAAAGCCGCTACCGGACCGCGGTGCGGGTCCAGGGCGAAACGCTCGACAATCTCGCCGAGGGCGTGGCGGTATTCGGTCCCGATGGCCGGTTGCGGCTGTCGAACCCGGCCTTTGCCACGCTGTGGGGGCTGAGCGCGGACGCGGCCAAGCCCAACGTGCACGTGTCGACGATCCGTGATCTTTGCGACCGGCAGGCGGTCGACAGTCCCTGGCCTGGCTTCGTCGCCGCCATCACCGGGTTCGACGATGAGCGCCGCGACCGTCACGGGCAGAGCGAGCTCAACAACGGCACCGTGCTGCGTTACGCCGTGATTCCACTGCCCAACGGGCAAGTGATGATGACCTTCGTCGACGTCACCGACAGCGTCCACGTCGAACGCGCGCTGAAGGACAAGAACGAGGCGCTGGAAAAGTCAGATCAGCTCAAGAACGACTTCGTCCAGCACGTGTCCTACGAACTGCGCTCGCCGCTGACCAACATCATCGGCTTCACCGAACTGCTTTCAGTGCCCACGACGGGCCCGCTGAATCAAAAGCAGCGCGAATATGTCGAGCATGTCAGCTCGTCCTCCTCGGTCCTGCTGACCATCGTCAACGACATACTGGACCTTGCGACCGTCGACGCGGGCATCATGCAGCTCGACATTTCAGAGGTTCATGTCGACCGCACCATCGCGGCGGCGGCGGAACTGGTTGCCGATCGGCTGCAGGAGCATTCGATCCGACTCGAGGTCGATGCCGCTGCCGCGCCGAAGACGTTCCACGGCGATGAAACCCGCATCCGCCAGATCCTCTACAATCTGCTCAGCAACGCCGCCAACTACGCGCCGGAAGCCAGCAGCATCCGGCTCGCCTGCCGCCAGTTGGCGGACGGGGTGGAATTCTCGGTTCATGACGACGGCCCCGGCATGCCGCCGGACGTGCTGGATTCGGTGTTCCGCCGCTTCGAACCGCGTACCAATGGCGGCCGCAGGCGCGGCGCCGGCCTAGGCCTGTCGATCGTCAAGAGCTTCGTTGAACTGCATGGCGGCGGCGTTCGCATCGAAACCGGCAAGGACAAGGGCACGACCGTCATCTGCACCTTCCCCGACATGCCCGGCATCCGCGCCGCGGCCGAGTAACGCGCTCGATGACGGCGCTTGTGCTTGAGCGTTTGCTCCCTGATGAGACACAGACCGCGCGGCTGGGCGAGGATCTGGCGCTGGCGCTGCGCGCCGGCGATGTGCTGGCGCTCAAAGGCGATCTCGGCGCCGGCAAGTCGACACTCGCGCGGGCGCTGATCCGGACGCTTGCGGACGATGCCGGCCTCGACGTGCCGAGCCCGACCTTCACTTTGGTGCAGAGCTACGACACGCGCATTCCGGTGCATCATTTCGACCTCTACCGCCTGGCGTCTGCGAGTGAGCTCGACGAACTCGGCTTCGATGAAGCGCTGGCGCAAGGGGCAGCCCTGGTCGAATGGCCCGAACGGGCGGAGGGCTATCTGCCGAAGACAGCGCTGTCGATCGAACTCGTCCAGCATGGCGAAGGGCGGCTGGCGCGGCTGTCGGGGCAAGGGGCGGCCTTCGAGCGGGCGGCGCGGTCCCTGGCCATGCGCGATTTTCTCGACAGCGCCGGCTGGGGGACAGCGCGGCGCCGCCATTTCATCGGCGATGCCTCGGCCCGTTCCTATGAGATCGTGACGCTTGCCGGCCAGGAGCCGCGCGTGCTGATGAACTCGCCGCGGCTGGTGCTCGGCCCGCCGGTGCGCGACGGCAAGCCCTACGCCGTGATCGCGCACACCGCCCAGTCTGTCTCCGCCTTCGTCGCCATCGACCGTGCCTTGAAGACCGGCGGCGTCAGTGTTCCGCAAATCCATGCCGAGGACCAGGACCAGGGTTTTCTGCTGCTCGAGCATCTCGGTTCCGAAGGATTTCTCGGCAAGGACGGCGAGCCGGTGGCCGAGCGTTATGCGGCGGCCGCCGAGCTGCTGGCCATGATGCACCGCAAGACCTGGCCGCAACGCCTGGAGGCCCGACCGGGCAGCTTCCACGAGGTGCCGCCTTTCGACCGCGACGCGATGATGATCGAAGCCGATCTTTTGGTCGACTGGTACGTGCCGGCCATATCGAGTGGCGCGGCCAGCGAGGATCTGCGCACGGGCTACGCCAGGCAATGGAACGCGCTTTTCGACCGGCTGCAGGGAAGCGAATACACGCTGATGCTGCGCGACTTCCATTCGCCCAACATCATCTGGCGCGGCGACCGCTCCGGGCATGACCGGTTGGGCATCGTGGACTTCCAGGACGCGCTTATCGGCCCGTCGGCCTATGACGTCGCCTCGCTGGCCATGGATGCCCGTGTCACCCTGTCGCCCGAGATCGAAAAGCAGACGCTCGATGCCTATGTCGCGGCGCGACATGCAGCAGGGGGGTTCAACGAAGCGAGCTTCCTGGAAGCCTATGCGATCATGGCCGCGCAGCGCAATTCGAAGATCCTCGGCATTTTCGTGCGCCTCGAAAAACGCGACGGCAAACCCTATTATCTCAGGCACCTGCCGCGCATCCGCGACTATCTGCGCCGGGCACTGTCCCATCCGGCGCTCGCCAGCTTGAAGGATTTCTACGACACGCACGGCCTGCTTGAGGAACGAACGCTGTGACAAGACCGGATACCGCCATCGTGCTCGCCGCCGGGCTTGGCAAGCGCATGCGGCCGATCACCGACACCATCCCCAAGCCGCTGGTCAGGATCGCCGGCAAGACCTTGCTCGACTGGGGCCTCGACAGCCTCGCCGCCGCCGGGGTCGCCAAGGCCGTCGTCAACGTCCACTATCTTCCCGAACAGATCGTTGCCCATGTCGCGGCGCGCCATGAGCCCCGCATCGTCATTTCCGATGAGAGCGACCGGCTGCTCGATTCGGCCGGCGGCATCGTCAAGGCGCTACCGGAACTGGGCGAACAACCCTTCTACATCCTCAACGCCGACACGTTCTGGATCGATCACGGCCCGCTCAATCTCGGCCGCCTCGCCCTTGCATGGGACGCCGCGAAAATGGATATTCTGCTGATGCTGGCGGATCTCCATCAGGCGACCGGACACTGCGGCTCAACCGACTTCCTGGTAGCGCCGGACGGCGCCCTGCGGCGTTCAAAAGGGGATCCGGCAGGCCTGATCTATGCCGGCGCGGCGATCATCCATCCGCGCCTGTTCGCGGACGCATCCGCCGAACCGCATTCGCTCAACGCCTATTTCGACAAAGCCATCGCCACCGGCCGCCTGTTCGGCATGCCGCTGCACGGCCACTGGATCACTGTCGGCACGCCCGAAGCCATTCCGCTCGCTGAAGCTGCAGTCGCCGGCGCGCTGACCGAGTCGCAATGAGCGGCACAGGCCGCGTTTTCTCTATCCCCCCCGGAGCGCCGTTTCTGCCGACGCTGGCCGAGGCGCTGCTTGCCGGCCGACTGGTTCCCGGATTTCGCTTCGACGGCGATCCGCTCGCTCTGGCCGATGTCACCATCTATGTGCCGACACGTCGTGCCGCGCGCGCCTTGCGCGGTGTCTTCGTCGACAGTCTCGCGGCGCGCGGCGGCGGCGGTTCGGCGATCCTGCCGGTCATCCGTCCGCTCGGCGAGTTCGACGAGGACGAAGCGGCGTTCGATGCCGAGCCATCGGCGGCGATCGATCTCGCGCCGCCGATCTCGGCAACCGAACGCCTGCTGCTGCTGACGCCGCTGGTACGCGCCTGGAAACGCCGGCTGCCGGAGCATGTGGCGAAGCTTTTCGCGGAGGAGATCGTCATCCCCGCGTCCACCGCAGACGCGATCTGGCTGGCGCGCGATCTCGCGGCGCTGATGGACGAGATCGAGACGGAAGGTACCGACTGGACCAAGCTCGCCGATCTGGTGACAGGCAACCTCGCCGGCTGGTGGCAAGTAACGCTCGAATTCCTCGGCATCGTCACCGATGCCTGGCCGAAATTCCTCAGTGAAAGCGACCGCTCCAATCCGGCCGCGCATCGCAGCGCGCTGATCCGCTCCGAGGCGGCGCGGCTGCGGCGCAATCCGCCGGCCGGACCGGTCATCGCCGCCGGCTCCACCGGCTCGATACCGGCCACGGCGGAGCTGCTTGCCGCGATCGCCCGCTTGCCCGGCGGCGCCATCGTGCTGCCTGGGCTCGACCGCGCGCTGGACGAAGCATCCTTCCAGGCACTCATCGCTCCCGGAGCACGGCCTGCGGTGCTTGGCCACCCGCAATATGGTCTCGCCAGGCTGATCGGCAAGATCGGCGTGCTGCGCTCGGATGTCGAGGAAGTCAGCGCGGCCGAACCGCACCTTGCGCTTCGCGCCGCGCTTGTCGGCGAAGCACTGCGGCCAGCCGAGACCACCGAATTATGGGCCGAAACGCGCAATGGATTTTCGGCGCCCGATATTGCAGGCGCCTTCGCCGGCGTGACCCTGCTTGAAGCAGCCAGCGAACGCGACGAAGCCGTCGCCATCGCCGTCGCCCTGAAGCAGGCGGTAGAGGAGCCGGGCCAAAGAGCTGCCCTCGTCACCGGCGATCGCGCGCTGGCGCGGCGTGTCTCGGTCGAACTCAAGCGCTTCGGCGTCGTCGCCGACGATTCCGGCGGCACGCCGCTCGCCAACACGCCCGCGGCCAGCCTGCTCCGGTTGACCCTCGAAGCAGTGTTCCGGCCTGGCGATCCGGTCGGCCTGCTGTCGTTGCTCAAGCATCCGCTGCTAGGCCTCGGTCTCGAACGCGCCGATGCGCGCCATGCTGCGGAGCTGGTCGAACTGGTGGCGCTGCGCGGCGGCACCGGCCGCCCAGACATCGCGTCGCTGCCGGAACTGTTCGAGGCCCGCCTCACCGGCCTGGATGATGACAGCCGGCCGCCCTTCTGGTTCTCCCGGCTGACCGTGCGCGCCATCGAAAGCGCGCGGAATTTGCTCGAAGGCCTGAAGCAAGCCCTGGCTCCGCTGATGGCCTTTCGCGGCCAGGGGGATGCCGATCTTGCCGCCTTGGTCAAAGCCAGCGTTGTGGCCCTGGAAAATCTCGGCCGCGCCGCCGATGGCGGCCTTGCCGACCTCTATGCCGATGACGCCGGCGAAAAGCTTGCCGAACTGCTGCGCGGGCTGGTCGCCGCTTCGGCCACGCTGTCGTTCGCGGCGAGCGAATGGCCCGATGTGATGGACGCGCTGATCGCGCCCGAAACGGTCAAGCCGGCGCAAGGCACCGACCGGAACATCGCCATCTGGGGCGCGCTGGAAGCGCGGCTGCAGGATGTCGACACGCTGGTCATTGGCGGGCTCAACGAAGGTGTGTGGCCGCGCAAGCCGGAGAGCGACCGCTTCATGTCGCGGCTGATGAAGACCGGCATCGATCTCGAACCGCCGGAACGGCGCATTGGCCTTGCCGCGCATGATTTCCAGATGGCCATGGGTGCCAAGAAGGTTTTGCTGGCCCGCTCCGCGCGTTCCGGCGACGCACCCGCCGTGCCATCGCGCTGGCTGCAGCGGCTGCTCACCTTCATCGGCAACGAGCAGGCGGCAACCCTGCGCGGGCGCGGCGACGAGCTGCTCGCCTGGGCCCGTGCGCTCGATACCGGACCGAAGCAGGATTTCGCGCCGCGACCGCAACCGAAGCCGCCATTGTCAGTGCGCCCGACGCATTTCTCGGTCACCGAGATCGAGACCTTGCGCCGTGATCCCTACGCCGTCTACGCGAGACGGATCCTCGGCCTGATGCCGCTCGATCCTGTGATTCGAGACCCCGGCGCGGCCGAGCGCGGCACGCTGTTCCATGCCATCCTGCATCTGTTCTCGTCCGAGGTGGCCGATCCGCGCGCGCCCGAGGCGCTTGCCGGCCTCATTGCCGCCGGCCGCGCCTGCTTTGCCGAGGCTGCCCTTCCGGCCGATGTCGAGGCGGTGTGGTGGCCGCGCTTCGAGAAGCTCGCCGCCAACATCATCGAATGGGAGCGCACACGCGCCGATGCGGTAGTCGAACGGCATGCCGAGGAGAGGGCGGGGAAGACCACTGTCGGACAGTCCGGCGTCACGCTGTCCGGCTACGCCGACCGCGTCGACCTGCTGGCCGGCGGAATGGCCGATATTCTGGACTACAAGACAGGCTCCTCGCCCTCCAAGGCGCAGGCGCACACGCTGCTGGCGCCGCAACTGGCGCTGGAGGGCGCTCTGCTGAGGCGCGGCGCCTTCAAGGATCTGGGCGCGCGTGAGCCGTCGCAACTGGCCTTTGTCAGGCTGAAGCCGAATGGCGAGGTGTTCGAGGAGTCCATCCTCGAACACAACCGCCAGCCGCGAACCGCGGCCGATCTTGCCGAGGAAGCCTGGGCACGGCTGGAAAAGCTGCTGGTCCACTACACCGATCCGCAAACCGGATATCTGTCGCGCGCGCTGCCGTTTCGCGAAGGCGAGACCGACGGCGACTACGACCACCTCGCCCGCGTGCTCGAATGGTCGGCCGGCGGCGATGCCGGTGACGAGGGAGGGGAGGCATGAAGAAGGCCTATCCCATCCCGAGCGACACCGCGACCAGCCAGGCCCGCGCCGCCGATCCCATGAATTCCGCCTGGGTGTCTGCCAATGCCGGCTCCGGCAAGACCCATGTGCTGGCCCAGCGTGTCATCCGGCTGCTGCTCAACGGCACCGACCCGTCGAAGATCCTGTGCCTGACCTATACACGCGCCGCCGCCGCCAACATGTCGAACCGGGTCTTTTCCACGCTGTCGGACTGGACCGTGCTCGGTGATGCCGAGCTGGCCGTGAAGATCGAAACACTGGAAGGGCGCCGGCCCGATCGCGACACCATGCGCCGGGCGCGGCGCCTGTTCGCCGAGGCGCTGGAAACGCCGGGCGGGCTGAAGATCCAGACCATCCACGCCTTCTGCGAATCCGTGCTCCATCAATTTCCCCTGGAAGCCAACATCCCGGCCCATTTCGAGATGCTCGACGGCCAAATGGAGGCATCGCTGTTCGCCGCCGCGCGTCGCGAGATGATCTCCGGCACGACTGCCGGCAATCCAGATCTGGCCGACGCCTTCGCCACTGTGCTGGAGCGCGGCGGCGAGGCCGGTCTCGACGCATTGCTCGGCGAGATCGTGCGCAAGCGGGACGGGTTGCGGCATTTTCTCGATGCCGTTGGGCATGACGGTTTCCAACCCTTGTTCGATGAATTCCATTTCCGCCCCGGCCAGACCGCCGAGGGCCTGGCGGCATCGGCCTGGCCCCTGCCCGGCTTCCTGCCCGACTATTTCGCCGGCTTTGCCCAGGCCGCCGAATCCACCGACGCAAGGTCGGTGCTGAACAACATCCTGCCCTATGCGCGTCAGGCCTTCGCGGAGAGCGATTCCATTCACCGCCTGCAATTGCTCGCAAGAGCATTCCTCAAGACCGATGGCGATCCCTATGATCCGGCAAAGGCGTTCAAGAAGGCTCTGACCGACAGCCTGCCGGATCTGGCCGAACGCTATCTCTCGGCCGCGAACGCCATCATCGAAACCGTCGACCGGCTGGCGCTGTTCCGGATGCTGGAAGGCACGGCCGCGGCGCTAACCATCGCCGACTGGCTGATCGCCCGCTACGAGGTGCTGAAGCGCAGTCGCGGCTTTCTCGACTTCAACGATTTGATCACCCGCACGGTCAACCTGCTGGCACGGCCCGATGCCGGCCCATGGGTGCAATACAAGCTCGACCAGGGCATCGACCACATTCTGCTCGACGAAGCGCAGGACACCAGCCCTGATCAATGGGAGGTGGTGAAGCGGCTGGCGGAGGAGTTTTTCGCCGGGCTCGGTGCGCGCGACAAGGTCCACCGTACGGTCTTTGCCGTTGGCGACGAAAAGCAGTCGATCTATTCCTTCCAGGGCGCGGCACCCGACTCCTTCGCCGACAGCCGGCTGTTGTTTGCCGGCAGGGTGCGCGATGCCGAGGCGTCGTTCGCCGACCTCAAGCTGACCTGGTCGTTCCGCTCGACCGACGACGTACTGGTCGCCGTCGACCGCGTCTTTGCCGATCCTGTCGTGCGGCGCGGCATCAGCCACGATCCCGATCCGCTGAGCCACAAGGCGATCCGCACCGATGCGCCGGGCTATGTCGAGGTCTGGCCGTCGCTCGGCACTGAAGCCGTCGACGAGCCCGACGACTGGACGCAGGCGATCGACCACGCCCACGCACCCGCGGTGCGTGTTGCCGAGAATGTGGCGGCCACCATTGCCGGCTGGATCGGCAGGGGCGAAATCATCGAGGGCCGCGGCAAGCGGCTGCGGCCTGGCGACGTGCTGGTGCTGGTGCGCAAGCGCGACAGCTTCGTCCATGCGCTGACCCGCGCCTTGAAACGCCGAGACATTCCGGTTGCCGGCGCCGATCGGCTGAGCCTGCCCGGCCATATCGCGGTCAAGGACCTGATCGCGCTCGGCCATCTGCTGATCCAGCCGCAGGACGACCTGTCGCTCGCCGCCGTGCTGCGCAGCCCGATCTTCGACCTGCCGGAGGAGACGCTGTTCACACTCGCCGCGCAGAGGGCGCCCGGCCTGTCGCTGGCCACATCGCTGCGCCAGCATGCCGAAGAAAACGGGCGCCTGGCGAAGATTGTCGCGCAACTCGACGTCTGGGCCGACGAGGCCGCCTTCAAGCCGGTGTTCGAATTCTATGCCGGCCTGCTGGCGCGCGACCACGTGCGTAAAAGAATGATCGCGCGGCTCGGGCCGGAGGCCGGCGATATTCTCGACGAGTTCCTGAGCTTCTGCCTTGCCGAGGAGCGGACCGGCCTGCCTGGGCTGGAGGCCTTCCTGTCGACGCTGGAAAATGCCGGTCCCGAGATCAAGCGCGAGATGGACCAGACCCGTGACGAGGTCCGCGTCATGACCGTGCACGCGGCCAAGGGTTTGGAGGCGCCGGTCGTGTTCCTGGTCGATGGCGGCTCCGCCCCGTTCAGCGACCAGCATCTGCCGCGCCTGATGCCTTTCAAGGGCTCGGGCACATACTGGGACGGCAAGGGCTATCTCTGGCGCTCGGCCAGCGATGTCGCCAACGGCTTTTCCAAGGCCGCGGCGATGCGGGCACGGGAACTCGCCGACGACGAATACCGTCGCTTGCTCTATGTCGGCATGACCCGTGCCGAGGATCGGCTGATCGTCTGCGGCTACCATGGCAAGCGGGCGCCGAATGCCGGCACCTGGCATTCGATCGTGAGTCGCGCCTTGATCGGTGCGCCCGAGAGCGAACAGCGTCCACATCCCGCCGGCGGCGACCCGGTGCATCGTTTTCACGTGACCAACCTGCCGCCCGTCGCGCCGGGCGCCAGTGAACAGGCGCGGCAGGCCGGTGCTTTTAACCCGTTGCCGGCGACCCTGTTCCGACCCTTGCCACCTTTTGAGGACCTGCCGCGGCCGCTGTCGCCATCCGGCGCCTCGGCGCTGATCGACGAAGGCAAGGAAGCGGTGGTCGACAGGGCTTCGCCGGTGCTGGACGCCGATGCCGAGCCGGGCTTTGCCGTGCTGCGCGGGCTCGCTTTGCACAAGTTGCTGCAGATGTTGCCCGGCATTGCCGAGAACTCGCGCCAGGGCGCGGCCGAACGTTATCTCGCGCGAACGGGTGCCGCGTGGCCGCCGTCAGAACGGGACAGGGCCCTTGCATCGGTCATCGCCATCCTCGACGACCCACGCCTCGGGCAGTTGTTCGCGCCCTCGTCGCGCGCCGAGGTGGCGATCATGGGCAATCTGGACGTGAGGGGGAAAAGGCGTTCCATTTCCGGCAAGATCGACCGGTTGGCGGTGACCGCCGACACGATTTCGATCGTCGACTACAAGACCAACCGGCCGGCGCCTGTCTCGCTGGCTGAAGTCCCGCCGGCCTATCTGCTGCAGCTCGCGCTTTATCGCGCGCTGCTACAGCCGCTTTATCCCGGACGCGAGGTGAAGGCGGCCCTCTTGTTCACCGAAGCGCCAAGGCTGATCGAATTGCCGGCCCAGGCCATGGATGACGCCCTTGCCCGACTCACAGGAGCGTGACACAAGACCTGCTTGAAGAAGGGCCAGACAACCACCACATTTGGTGCGACAAAGAACTCTCGAAAGGATTTTCCGGATGGGTGCCACCGTCAAGGTTGACAAGAATAATTTCCAGGCCGACGTGCTCAACGCCAACGTGCCGGTTGTGGTCGATTTCTGGGCGGAATGGTGCGGACCGTGCAAGATGATCGGCCCGTCTCTGGAAGAGATCGCCTCGGAACTCGGCGCCAAGGTCAAGATCGCCAAGCTCAACATCGACGAGAATCCAGAGCTTGCCGCGCAGTTCGGCGTGCGCTCGATCCCGACGTTGATGATCTTCAAGGGCGGCGAAGTGGCCGACATGAAGGTCGGTGCCGCGCCCAAGACCGCCCTGTCGCACTGGATCAATGGCAGCCTCGCCTGATCCAACTGAATTCCTGACATCCAAAGCCCGGCCATCGTGCCGGGCTTTTTGTTTGCGTCACCTACAGCGCCGCGCGTCCTTGGACGCGCAAGGACGCTTTGGCGCATGATCCTTTCTGGGTCATGCGCTGGCCCGCTCTGGCCCTCACATCAGGGCACGCCATGTCCTCTGCTGGGAAGCAGAAACAGGGAGAGCGACATGACCGGATCCGCCAAGGCCACCGTCTTCATCGACAATGAGCGTGTCATCGTCACCGAATACCGCTTCCAGCCGGGCGACAACACCGGCTGGCATCGCCACGGCCACGATTATGTCGTGGTGCCGCTGATGGACGGCAAACTCAAGCTGGAAACCAAGGACGGCGAAACCTTCGCCGAGATGAAGAAAGGCGTGCCTTATTTCCGCAAGGAGGGCGTCGAACACGACGTCATCAGCGCCAATGAGGGCGAATACGCTTTCATCGAGATCGAGTTGAAGTAAGCGGCCGCATTGACTAAGCGATGAACGGCCTCAGGTCGGCGGCGTGCCGTTCTCGGCCAGCACCGCGCCGGCCAGATAGAGCGATCCGCCGATCAGGATACGCGGCGGCGGGCCGACCCAGGTGTCGCGCAGCAGCATCAGCGCGCTGGCGACGGAACTGACCGGCTCGGCGGACAGGCCGGCTTCCGTGGCGCGGACCGCCAGTTCGTCGTTGGGCACGCCGGCATCGCTCATGCTGACCGGCACGGTATAGACATGCCGGGCCAGGCCCTTGAAGGCGCGGAAATAGCCACTCTGGTCCTTGGTGTTGATCATGCCCGAAATGAGGAACAGCGGGCGCGGGTTCTTTTCTTCCTGCTCGGCCAGCGCTTCGGCGACGACCACGCCGGCGCCCGGATTGTGGCCACCGTCGAGCCAGATATCGGCACCCTTCGGCGCCAGCTCCGCCAGCCGGCCCTGCACCAGCTTCTGCATGCGGCCGGGCCAGGCGACATTGGTCATCGCCTTTTCGACCGCGCGGTGGCTGACCTCGAAGCCCGCCGCCTTGACCGCGGCGATCGCCGCCGCCGCATTGGCGAACTGGTGGCGCCCGGGCAGCCGCGGCATCGGCAGGTCCATCAGGCCATCCTCGTCCTGGTAGACCATGCGGCCGTTTTCCTCGAAGGCCAGGAAATCCTGGCCGTAGACGAAGGTCGGGCACTCCAGCCGCTCGGCGGTCTCGATCAGCACCTGCAGCGCCGTCTCGCTTTCCTGAGCGCCGATCACCACGGGGCAGCCGCGCTTCATGATGCCGGCCTTTTCAGCCGCGATCAGTTCGACCCGGTCGCCGAGATAGGCCTCATGATCCATCGACACTGGCATGATCACCGACACGGCGGGCCTTGTGACCACATTGGTGGCGTCGAAGCGGCCGCCGAGGCCGACCTCGATGATGGCGGCATCGGCCGGATGTTCCGAAAACAGGATGAAGGTAACGGCGGTGAGTATCTCGAAGACGGTGATCTTCTGGCCGTCATTGGCCTTGGCGACGCGGGCAATGGCCTCGGCGAAGGTCTCATCGTCGACGAGTCTGCCACCCCCCTCGGCGGCGAGCCTGTAGCGCTCGGCCCAGTTCACCAGATGCGGCGAGGTGTGGACATGCACGAGACGGCCAGCAGCTTCAAGCAGCGCACGCGAAAAGGCGGCGCAGGAGCCCTTGCCGTTGGTGCCGGCGATGTGGATGACCGGCGGCAGCAAGTCCTGCGGATTGCCAAGCCGCTCCAGAAGCCGCGTGATGCGGTCGAGCGAAAGGTCGAAACCTTTCGGGTGAAGCGCCATCAGGGCTTCGATTTCGCGGTCGGCGGCAAGCGTTGTCATGACAAAATCCCGGCGCATGGCCCGAGCACCAGAATCAATCCGGAATGGCCATGGCAGTCAAAAGGCTACAGCGCGCCATGGACATGGCGCAATCGCGGTTCGCGGCGGTCAAGTCGTGTTTTGTGCATGTCGTCTTCCCAAAACCGAGGTCACTTTTGGGCGACATGCACAGTGTCGCATTCTCAGGCTTGCGGCCGGGCTTCGGTCGCAACCACCGCCGGCGGCAGGATTTCCGGCTCCAGCGGCTTTTGCTCCTCCGGCATCTTGAGCAGCATCTTCAACAGCCGCGCGATTGTCTGGCGCAGCTCGAGCCGCGACACCACCATGTCGACCATGCCGTGCTCCATCAGATATTCGGAGCGCTGGAAGCCATCGGGCAGCTTCTCGCGGATGGTCTGCTCGATGACACGCGGTCCGGCAAAGCCGATCAGCGCGCCCGGCTCGGCAATGTGCACGTCGCCCAGCATGGCATAGGAGGCGGTGACCCCGCCAGTGGTCGGGTTGGTCAGCACGACGATGTAGGGCAGGCCGGCCTCCTTCAGCCGGTCGACGCCGACCGTTGTGCGCGGCAGCTGCATGAGGGACAAAATGCCTTCCTGCATACGCGCGCCGCCGGACGCGGCGAACAGGATCAGCGGCCGCTTGCGCTGCAGGGCGACCTCAAATCCATGTACGATGGCGTCGCCGGCCGCCATGCCGAGCGAACCGCCCATGAAGGCGAAATCCTGCACCGTCACCACCACCGGCAGGCCTTCGATGGTGCCCAGCGCGTTGACGATCGCGTCTTCCAGCCCGGTCTTGGCCTTGGCGTCCTTCAACCGGTCGGTGTAGCGCTTCTCATCGCGGAACTTCAGCGGATCCTGCACCACCTTCGGGTTTTCGAGCTGTTCGTATTTGCCGTCGTCGAGGAAGTACTTCAGCCGCTCCTTGGCCGAGATCTTCATGTGATGGCCGGAAGAGGGGATGACGAACTGGTTGGATTCCAGATCCTTGTGGAACACCATCTCGCCGGTTTCGGGATCCTTGATCCAGAGATTCTCGGGCATGTCGGTGCGCCGGCCGAGCATCGAATTGATCTTCGGGCGAACGTAATTGGTGATCCAGTTCATCGCTTCGGCTCCTGTCCTGACGAAGAGTTGCTAATGCATGTCGCCCAAAAGTGGGAACCTGTTTTGGGCGACATGCACAAACTTGAGGTAGGAGAACTATTCGGCAGCAGCAAGGCGGGCAGAGCGCACGCCTTGCGCAAGGCCGCTGACCAGCGTGGCGACGGCCTCGGCGGGGTCGGCGGTCTTTTCGCCCTTCGGCCCCAGCACATTGGCGACCGCATTGACGATCGCTGTGCCGACGACGACGCCATCGGCATTGGCGCCAATGACACGCGCCTGTTCGGCGGTCTTGACACCGAAGCCGACGCAGACCGGCAGGTTGGTATGGCCCTTGATGCGCTTGACCGCCGCCGCCACCTTGCCGGTGTCAGCCAGCGCCGAGCCGGTGATACCAGTCATGGAGACGTAATAGACGAAGCCGGACGTGTTCTGCAGCACCTTGGGCAGGCGCTTGTCGTCGGTGGTCGGCGTCGCCAGGCGGATGAAGTTGATGCCAGCCTTCAAGGCCGGAATACAAAGTTCCTCGTCCATTTCCGGCGGCAAGTCGACGACGATCAGGCCATCGATGCCACTGACAATGGCATCCTTCAGGAAGCGATCGACGCCGTAGATATAGATCGGGTTGTAGTAGCCCATCAGCACGATCGGCGTCTCATCATCACTGGTCCGGAATTCGGCGGCCATCTTCAGAGTTTTGACCAGCGTCTGGCCGCCTTTCAGCGCGCGCAGGCCGGCGGCCTGGATCGCCGGGCCATCAGCCATCGGGTCGGAAAACGGCATGCCTAGTTCGATGATGTCGGCGCCGGCCGTCGGCAGCGCCTTCATGATCGACAGCGAGGTGTCATAGTCGGGGTCGCCGCCCATGAAATAGGTGACGAGCGCCGGGCGGCCCTCGGTCTTCAGCTTCGCCATGCGGCGGTCGATGCGGGTTGTCATGTCTGGCCCTTTGGACGAATTTTGCTCATAATCAACTCCCAAGTCGAAACTGTCCAAAGGGCCTAGATCTCCATGCCCAGCATCGAGGCCACCGTGTGGACATCCTTGTCGCCACGGCCGGACAGGTTGACGATGACGATCTGGTCCTTGTCCATGGCAGGCACGATCTTGACCGCATGCGCAATGGCGTGCGCGGATTCCAGCGCCGGGATGATGCCCTCGACGCGCGTCGTCAGCTTGAAGGCTTCGAGTGCCTCGTCGTCGAGGATCGGCACGTACTCGACGCGGCCGGAATCGCGCAGCCAGGAATGCTCCGGGCCGACGCCGGGATAGTCGAGACCAGCCGAAATCGAATGGCCGTCCATGATCTGGCCGTCGGCGTTCTGCAAGAGATAGGTGCGGTTGCCGTGCAGCACGCCCGGCCTGCCGGCGTTCATCGAGGCGCAATGCTCGATGCCGTCGAGACCACGCCCACCGGCTTCGATGCCGATGATCTTGACCTCCTTGTCATCAAGGAAGGGATGGAACAGGCCGATGGCGTTCGAACCACCGCCGACAGCGGCGATGATGGTGTCGGGCAGCCGGCCTTCCTGTTCCAGGATCTGCGCGCGCGCCTCGGTGCCGATGACCGACTGGAAATCGCGCACCAGTTCCGGATAGGGGTGCGGGCCGGCGGCGGTGCCGATCAGGTAATAGGTGTCCTCGACATTGGTGACCCAATCGCGAAGAGCTTCGTTCATGGCGTCCTTCAGCGTGCCGTGCCCGGCGGTGACAGGCCGGACTTCAGCGCCAAGCAGCTTCATGCGGAAGACATTAGGGCTTTGGCGGGCAACGTCGGTGGCGCCCATGTAGACGACGCAAGGGAAGCCGAAGCGAGCGGCGACGGTGGCGGACGCCACGCCATGCTGGCCGGCGCCGGTCTCGGC
This sequence comes from Mesorhizobium sp. NZP2298, assembly GCF_013170825.1. Lineage (NCBI taxonomy): Bacteria > Pseudomonadati > Pseudomonadota > Alphaproteobacteria > Hyphomicrobiales > Phyllobacteriaceae > Mesorhizobium > Mesorhizobium sp. NZP2298. Next base: position 462,306 of record NZ_CP033365.1, read on the forward strand.
GATGATGCGCTTCTTGCCCATGCGCTTGGCCAGCAGGATCTGGCCGAGGCAATTGTTGATCTTGTGGGAACCGGTGTGGTTGAGGTCCTCGCGCTTGAAATAGACCTTTGCGCCGCCGCCCAGGCCCTTCGCCGAGGAAACCTCACGAAGATGCCTGGTCAGGCCTTCGGCGAAATAAAGCTTCGACGGCCGCCCGGCATAATGGGTCGACAGGTCGGTCAGCTCGGCCCTGAAGTCCGGATCGTTCTTGACCTCGTTCCAGTGCCGCTCGAGATCGAGGATCAGCGGCATCAGCGTTTCGGCGACGAAACGACCGCCGAAAATGCCGAACATGCCCTGTTCGTCGGGTCCGGTGCGGAAGGAATTGGGTGTCGCCGGCTGGTCCATCGCCGATCTCCTAAATCTTGATTAGAAGCACGTTCAGGCGGCGCGATCGTCGCGTGCTGCCCTGACGGCCCGGAAAAACTGTTCGATCAGCGCCGGATCCTTGACGCCCGGCGCGCTTTCCACGCCCGAGGAAATGTCTATTCCGGGCGGGTTGGCAAGCCGAAGGGCATCGCCGATGTTGGCGGCGTTGAGCCCACCGGAAAGCATGTAATCGACGCCGGCGTCAAGGCCGGCAAGGATGCGCCAGTCGAAGGCCACGCCATTGCCGCCCGGCAGCACGGAGCCCCTTGGCGGCTTGGCATCGAAGAGGAACCGGTCGGCAACGCCGATGAACGGCTTGATCCGGTCAAGGTCGGCGACCTCGCTGAGCGGCAGCGCCTTCATCACCGGCAGGCCGTAGCGGACTTTCAGTTCGGCCACCCGCTCAGGGGTTTCCGAACCGTGCAGCTGCAGTATGTCGGGCTGCATGTTTTCGACGATCCCGTCCAGGAAGGCGTCGGTGGCGTCGACCGTGACGGCGACCGCCAAGGCCTTGCCGCGCGCCGCTTCGCGCAGACGCCCGGCTTGCGCCGGCTCGATATAGCGAGGGCTCTTGGCGAAAAAAATAAAGCCGACATGGCTGGCGCCGCCGGCCAGGGCCGCGGCCATTGCCTGGTCGGTCTTCAAGCCGCAGATCTTGATGTCGAGCGCCATGGCGCGGGAATTGGCATGAAATCGCGACAGAGTCGAGAAAAAGCATGCTGTTTGCCAGCAGCGCCAAAGGCGCTACCTATTGATGGACAGCATGTGGATTGGATTGACAGCATGCCGGGCGGGAGAAAGATCATGGCCGACATAACCATTGCCGAACTGAAGCAGAAGATCGCGCAGGCGCGGGCGGTCATCGCGCACCTGATGGACAAGGCCGCCTTCAACGGCGCCGAAGCGCATCGGGCGCTGGACTATTTCGGTGGCGATACGTTCGACCGGAATTTCCTGCCCTGGCCGCATCATGGCGATGAGGGGTTGCGGCCGGATGAACTCAATGCGGCTAACGACGATTGACTACTCGAACACGATCGCCTGCAGCGCGCCGCCATTGCGCTTCAGCCAGTCCTTGCAGCGGTCGGTGTCGGGGCAGAGTTTCTCGCACAGTTTCCAGAATTTCGGTCCGTGATTCATCTCCTTGAGATGCGCCACCTCATGCGCCACAAGGTAGTTTATGACCGGTTGCGGCGCCATCATGATGCGCCAGGAGAAGGAGAGATTGCCTTCCGAGGTGCAGGAGCCCCAGCGGCTGGACGTGTCCTTGTAACGGATCGCCTTGGCGCGCTTGCCGAGCGCCTCGGTGTGCCTGGCCACCAGCTTCTCGATCTCCTTCTTCGCCTCGCGCTTGAGGAAATCGGCGATGCGGCGCGGCAGATGTATCCGGTCGCCATGCACGATAAGCAGCGGCCCGCGCTCGTCGCGCGATACCGTGACGGTGCCGCGCTTTGACGGCTCATGGACGATACGGTGCGGCACGCCCCGGATTGGGATCCTGATACCCGGCCGCACCTGTGGCCGCGTCGGCACTTTTGCGAGCCGCTGCTCCAGCCAGTCCTGGTGACGCTCGAGGAACCTGTCCACCTCGCCGCGGCGCAGGCCCGGCGGCACGGTGATGCGCAGGCCCTGGCCGCCGGAATCGATGCGCAGCGTCAGCCGCCGCGCCCTGGCGCTCTCGACGATCTTGAGCGGCAGCGTGCGGCCGGCAACGCAATATTCGCGCTCCACGACAGGCGTGGGCTTGGGCTTCGTCAGATTGCGAAAGAATCCGATAGTCATGGCCGGACGATACGCGATTCGAGAAAAACGACTAGAACAAAAAAGAAACGGCGCCGCTCGCGCGACGCCGTTTTTACGATCGGGCTTGTCCAACAGCGCCGCGCGTCCTCTGGGACGCGCAAAGGACGCTGTAGCACTTTAAGTTGGCGCATGACCTTTTCCGAAAACCGGTTTCGGTTTTCGGGGTCATGCGCTCGGCCTCAGTCGTCAAGCAGGTTCGAGCCCTTGCCACGCTTGGTCGGGGTCGTGCCAGTGCTCGGATCGGTCTTCGCCGGAGCGGTCGACTTGTTGCGCTTCGCCATGAAGCGGTCGAACTCGTCCTGATCCTTGGCGCGACGCAGTTCGCGGGCATAGTCGTCGAACTCGGTCAGCATGTCGTCGAGCTTGCGGCGTTCCTCGGCGAGGCGCTCAAGCTCCTTTTCGCGCCAGTCGTCGAAAGCGACGTTGCCGGTGCGGGCGGAGCCGTTGCCCCAGCGCGCGGCCTTGTCGGAACCACGGCGGCAGCCGGCGAAGATGCCGTCGGTCGCGCGGTTGACGTCACGCTTGAAGCCGTCGAGCCGGTCGCCCCAGATGATGTAGGCGAGCATGGCGAAGCCGAGCGGCCAGAACACCATGAAGCCGATCACCATCAACGCGATGGTTGCCGGCGTCCAGGCCGGGCGGATCAATGCAGATGTGTTCATTTTCTCCCATTCCTTCGGTTGGAGACAGCCAGGACCGGCTGCGTGGAATCGAAATGGGAAGGCAAAAACGGCGATTCAAGACAATGTCCGCCAAAACCGGACAAGCTTATGAAATGATTATCGCTTTTTGAGCATGTCGAGGAAAAGCACGCCCAGCCCGGCAATCAACCCCCAGAACGCGGCGCCGACGCCGAACAGTGTCAGCCCCGAGGCGGTGACGACAAAAGTGACGGTGGCAGCCATCCGGTCGGCCTCGTCCTTGAGCGCGATCGCCAGCGCGTTGGCGAGCGAGGCCATCAACGCAAGCCCAGCCACCAGCACGATCAGGCTCTGCGGCAGGACGGCGAAGATCGCCACCAGCGAGGCGCCGAAGATTGCGAAGACGAGATAGGCGAGCGCATAGAACGGCCCGGTCTTCCAGCGCTCGGCGGGGTCGGGATGAACGTCCGGCCCGGTGCAGATTGCCGCCGAAATCGCCGCCAGATTGGTGGTCGAGCCGCCGAACGGCGCCGACAGCAGCGAAAACAGGCCGGTGACGCCGATCAGCGGGCCGGGCTCCGGATGGTAGCCGGCGGCGCGCAACACGGCGAGGCCAGACAGGTTCTGAGAGGCCATGGTGACGAGATAGAGCGGCAGCGCCAGGCCGATCATCGCCTTGGCGGTGAAGTCAGGTGCAATCAGCGTCAGTGTCGACAGCTCGGGTGTCGGCAGGCCGCCGACACGACCGGTGAGAAACGCGGCGAAACCGCCGCCGATCAGCACCGCCAGCACCGACAGCGCCGGGTTGAACAGGCGGATGATGAAGAACGCCGCGATCAGGGGCAGGATCAGCCAGGGGTCGACGGGAACGGTCTTGACCGCATTGATGGCGAAGGTGACGACGATGCCTGCCAGCATGCCTGAGGCGACCGAGGGCGGTATCCTGGAGATCAATTGCGTCAATGGCCGAAACAGGCCGGTGGCGATCAACAGGATGGCGGTGACGATGAAGGCGGCGACGGCCTCGCCTATCGAAAAGCCGGTCGAGGCAGCCATCAGCGCCAGGCCCGGCGTCGACCAGGCGGTGATAACGGGCATCTTCGTGCGCCATGACAACCACAGGCTTTCGATCGCCATGGCCAGGCAAACGGTCGTCACCCAGCTCGCCGTCTGGATTTGCGTCGCGCCGACCGCGTGGGCGGCGGCAATGACGATGGCCAGCGTGCCGCCGAAGCCGACGATGGCGGCGACAAAGGCCGAGATCGGGATGGAAAGGCGCATTCTCACTTGCCCCCGCCGGCCATGTCACCGACCGCCCGCACCAGCATGTCGAGATCCTGCGGCCGCGACAGGCGATGATCGCCGTCGGGAATGAGCGACAGCGTGACATCATCGGCCGGCAGCAGGCTGACCAGCTTCAGCGCATGGCTCGACGGCACGTCCGCATCGGCCAGGCCCTGCAGGATGTGAACCGGGCAATGGGTGTCGATGGGCCCCGTCATCACCAGGTTGTTGCGCCCATCCTCGATCAATGCGCGCGTGTAGGTATAGGGCTCCGTGGAATAGTCGGAGGGCTCGGCGAAGAAGCCCTTTTCGGCGAGGTCGTGCTTCTGTGCCGCGGTCAGCGCCGGCTCGACCAGCTCGGCGGTAAAATCCGGCGCCGGCGCCAGCAGCACCAGGCCGACGACGTTTGCGTCACCCGCCTTGCGCAATTCCTGCACCATGCGCAGCGCGATCCAGGCGCCCATGGACGAGCCGACCAGGACCTGGCTGCCGCTGGCGAAGTGCCGGAACACGGCGAGGCTTTGCGAAAGCCATTTCGAAATCGTGCCGTCGGCAAAAGCGCCGTCGGATTCGCCGTGGCCTGAATAGTCATGGCGCAGGAAGGCGCGGCCTTCGCTTGCCGCCCAGTCCGACAGCGTCTGCGCCTTCGTGCCGAGCATGTCCGACTTGTAGCCGCCCAGCCAGACAATGCCGGGCGTCGAACCCGCCATATGGCGCACCGCGATGCGCGATCCATCGACATCGAGAAAGGTCGGGGGCGTGACGGTCATGGCTTTTTCCTCAGGCCCCTCTTTTGGCACGGCGTTCTTGTGGCACAGCCACAGGCGTGGCGAAAAGTGCTCTCGCCGTTTCTTTGTTTGGTGCAGGCCAGCGATCAGGGTGATTTTCTGTCAATGCTGTGCTATTGACTCCGCCCGCGCGCTCACCACATTGGCGCGTCCACGCATCAGACTGACAAATCCTGAACGAAACGGCCAAGGAGACCACGACCATTCGCAGACCTTTCAAAGCAGCGGCGCCGACCAAGGATGGGCCGCGCTCCAACCGTGATATCCGGGTTCCCCGGGTCCAGCTTATCGACGCCGAAGGCCAGAACCGCGGCGATGTTTCCATAAACGACGCATTGCTGCTCGCCGAAGAGGCTGGGCTCGATCTCGTCGAGATATCGCCCAATGCGGTGCCGCCCGTCGTAAAAATTCTCGATCTCGGCAAGTTGAAATACGCCAACCAGAAGAAGGCGGCCGAGGCGCGCAAGAACCAGAAGGTCATCGAGATCAAGGAGATCAAGATGCGCCCCAACATCGACAGCCATGACTACGAGACCAAGATGAAGGCGGTTCGCCGCTTCTTCGAGGAAGGCGACAAGGTCAAGCTGACGCTGCGCTTCCGTGGCCGCGAAATGGCGCATATGGAGCTCGGCATGCAGCTTCTGAACAAGGTCCGCGAGGAAGTGGCCACCATCGCCAAGGTCGAGGCGGAACCGAAACTCGAAGGCCGCCAGATGATGATGGTGCTGGCGCCGCGCTAGGCGGATATTTTGCGGAACCTGCCTGGATCACGATAAGGTTAGGCGCCGTCATCACGCTCTAAATCCGCCTGAATTGTGTTACAGGGCGTCCCGACGATCGGCGGGACGCCTGTTTCTTGGCGAAAGCTGCGATCGCCGGCTTTGTTTTTATGCATGTCGTCCTCCCAAGACCGAGGCCACTTTTGGACGATGTGCGGTAGGCTCCTCGACGATCGGATATCCCCTTGGACAATGAAGTGAAATACGGGCTGGGCAACTACCAGCAGATGCGCCGACTGGTGCTTGCCGTGCTTGTGGTGGTGCTGTTTCTGGCGCTGCTGTTCGGCCAGTCGACCTTCCCGCCCGACACGCCGGTGCATGAGACGATCGAGATGTTCGGCGTGCTCTTGATTTTCCTCGGCATCGTCGGACGCCTCTGGGCGACGCTCTACATAGGCGGGCGCAAGTCGTCCGAAGTCGTGACGGGAGGGCCTTATTCGATCACCCGCAATCCGCTCTACGTATTCTCGACCGTGGCCGCGGCTGGTGTCGGAGCGCAGATCGGCTCGTTCTCCGGCATTATTCTCTTTGCGCTGCTCTGCGCCGGGGCCTTCCACATCGTCATCCTGCGCGAGGAGAAGTTCCTCAAGGAAGCGCTCGGCGCGCCGTATGCGGCCTATCTTGCGCGGGTGCCGCGCTTCTTCCCGAAGCTTTCCCTGTACCAGGAGGGCGATACGGGCAGCTTCAAGCCGCGCCTGCTGTTGACCACGCTGCTCGATGGCCTGGTGTTCCTGATCGCGCTGCCGGCCTTCGAACTGATCGACGGCGCCCAGCAGTCGGGCATGCTGCCGGTGTGGTTCACGCTCCCCTGACCGGGAGACACAGCGTCGCACGGTCTCAGGTGTTGCGCACAAGGCGTCTTTGACGTATAGGACCGCCGTTCAAGAGAACCGCCCGGCAGGGCATGCCGTGGCGGTTTCATTTGCTTTTCGGGCTTTGGTCGGCCCGGAGCGAACAAGAAGCGCGATAGTGCGCCAACAATACGGAGTAGCAAAATGCCCAAGATGAAGACCAAATCCGCCGCCAAAAAGCGGTTCAAGATCACAGGTACGGGTAAAGTCCTGTCGGCTGCGGCCGGCAAGCGTCACGGCATGATCAAGCGTTCCAACAAGTTCATTCGAAATGCCCGCGGCACGATGGTTCTGGCTGAACCGGATGGCAAGAAGGTCATCAAGAATTTTCTGCCGAACGGCCTCTGAGGCATTCGGTCCGGACACGCATTAGTTTTACGCAATTCGGAACGGAAAGCCGCCAGGCACCTGGAATTGCTTTTAAGGAGATCATGACATGGCACGCGTAAAGAGAGGCGTCACCTCGCACGCCAAGCACAAGAAGGTCCTGAAAGCCGCCAAGGGCTTCTACGGCCGTCGCAAGAACACCATCCGCATCGCCAAGCAGGCGGTGGAAAAGTCGCTGCAGTACGCTTACCGCGACCGCAAGAACCGCAAGCGCTCGTTCCGCGCGCTGTGGATCCAGCGCATCAACGCCGCGACCCATGAGCACGGCCTGACCTATGGCCGCTTCATCGACGGCCTCAACAAGGCCGGCATCGAGATCGATCGCAAGATCCTGTCCGACATGGCCATCCACGAGCCGCAGGCCTTCGCAGCCCTGGTCGCAAAGGCCAAGGTGGCGCTCGAATATCTGAAGAACACCACGCCGAACGCTTTTGAAAGCGCTGTCGCCTAAGACCAGCGCTTCCCAAGCATTCGCAATTCTGATTTGGGGAACCCGCGCTGGCACGGCTGGCGCGGGTTTTTCTTATGCCTGAACACCCAACTTGAACGTGACTTTCACGTTAGCGCAGATTTCCAACGTAGCGAGTTTGACCGTGAACGACGCAACCACCGGCCTGGATACGCTTGAAAGCTCACTTCTGGCCGATATCGCATCAGCCGCCGACGAGCCGGCCATCGAGGCCGTGCGCATCGCTGCCTTCGGCAAGAAGGGCACCATATCCGAAATGCTGAAGACGCTTGGCGCCATGACCGCCGAGGAGCGCCAGCTCAAGGGCCCTGTCATCAACGGCCTCAAGAACCGCGTCACCGAGGCGCTGACGGCGCGTAAGGCCGAATTGAAGGACGTCGCCATCGCCGCGCGCCTGGCCGCGGAAAAGGTCGATGTGACGCTGCCGGTGCGACAGTCGCCGGCCGAGCGCGGCCGCATCCATCCGATCAGCCAGGTCATAGACGAGATCGCGGCGATCTTCGGCGACCTCGGCTTCTCGATCGCGGAAGGGCCCGATATCGAGAGCGACTATTACAATTTCACCGCGCTGAATTTTCCGGACGGCCATCCGGCGCGCGAGATGCACGACACTTTCTTCTTCCAGCCGGACGAGAAGGGTGAGCGCAAGCTTCTGCGCACCCACACCTCGCCGGTGCAGATCCGCACAATGGAGACTAAGAAGCCGCCGATCCGCATCGTCATTCCGGGCAAGACCTACCGGCAGGATTCCGACGCCACCCATTCACCGATGTTCCATCAGGTCGAGGGGCTGGTGATCGACAGGACAGCTAACGTCGCCAACATGAAGTGGGTGCTGGAAGAATTCTGCAAGGCGTTCTTCGAGGTGCCGTCGGTCAAGATGCGCTTCCGGCCGTCCTTCTTCCCGTTCACCGAGCCCAGCCTTGAAGTCGACATTCAGTGCGACCGCTCGCGGCCCGGCGAAGTGCGGTTCGGCGAAGGCTCCGACTGGATGGAGATCCTCGGCTGCGGCATGGTGCACCCCAATGTGCTGCGCGCCGGTGGGCTCGATCCCGACGAGTACCAGGGCTTTGCCTGGGGGATGGGCATCGACCGCATCGCCATGCTGAAATACGGCATGCCGGACCTGCGCGCCTTCTTCGACGCGGACGTGCGCTGGCTGTCGCATTACGGTTTCCGGCCGCTCGACATGCCGACGCTGTTCGGCGGATTGAGCGCATGACAGCGCCCCACATCGGCGGTTGCCGCTGCGGCGCGGTGCGGTTCGAAGCTTCGGCCGAGCCGCACCACGTCAGCTATTGCCATTGCGGCGATTGCCGGCGGGCAAGCGGCGCGCCGGTTTCGGCCTTTGTCGGCTTCCTGGTCGACCAGGTGGCGTTCACCGGCAAGGCGCTGAAGATGTACGAGAACGGCCCGGTGACGCGCTCCTTCTGCGGCGTCTGCGGCTCGCCCATCGCCTATGTCGATGAGCGGCTGGAAGACGACATCTATTTCATGCTCGGCGCCATGGACGCGCCGGCCGATTTCGAGCCGACGATGCATGCCTATGTCGGCGAGCAGTTGCCCTTCCTGCATATGTCCGACGACTTGCCGAGACACCTGAAATCAAGCGTCAAAAGACCAGACGGAACAATCCAATGAAATTCACCCTCTCCTGGCTCAAGGACCACCTCGAGACCGATGCCTCGCTCAACGAGATCGTCGAGCGGCTGACGTCGATCGGCCTCGAAGTCGAGCATGTCGACGATAAGTCGAGCCTGAAACCCTTCGTCATCGCCAAGGTGCTGACGGCGGTGCAGCACCCCGATGCCGACCGGCTGCGCGTGCTGACCGTCGATACCGGCGACGGCAAGCCCCCCGTGCAGGTCGTCTGCGGCGCGCCGAATGCCCGCGCCGGGTTGATCGGCGCCTTCGCCGCGCCCGGCACCTATGTGCCCGGCATCGACGTGACGCTTACGGTCGGCAAGATCCGTGGCGTCGAAAGCCATGGCATGATGTGTTCCGAGCGCGAACTGGAACTGTCGGACGAGCACAACGGCATCATCGACCTGCCCGAAGATGCGCCTGTCGGCACCAGCTTTGCGTCCTATGCGCATCTCGACGATCCGGTGATCGAGATCAATCTCACGCCGAACCGGCCCGATGCCACCAGCGTCTACGGTATTGCCAGGGACCTGGCGGCGAGCGGGCTCGGCACGCTGAAAAGTGGTTCAGTCGAAGCGATCTCCGGCAAGGGCGAGACGCCGGTCAAGGTGGTGATCGAGGCGCCGGAACTTTGCCCCGGGTTCGCCTTGCGCCTCGTGCGCGGTGTCAAGAATGGCCCGTCGCCGAAATGGCTGCAGCAAAGGCTGATCGCCATTGGGCTGAGGCCGATCAGCGCGCTGGTCGACATCACCAATTACGTCACCTTCGATCGCGGCCGGCCGCTGCATGTGTTCGATGCCAGGAAGGTTGCCGGCAATCTTGTCGTGCGCCGCGCGCGCGACGGCGAGAAGGTGATGGCGCTCGATGGCCGCGAATACACGCTGACATCAGACATGTGCGCCATCGCGGACGACAACGGCGTCGAATCGATCGCCGGCGTGATGGGCGGCGAACATTCAGGCTGCGACGAGAGCACGACCGACGTGCTCATCGAATCGGCGCTCTGGGATCCGATCACCACCGCACGTACCGGCCGCACGCTCGGCATCATCACGGATGCGCGCTACCGTTTCGAGCGCGGTGTCGATCCTGAATTCATGGTGCCCGGCGTCGAGCTGGCGACCAGGCTTGTGCTCGATTTCTGCGGCGGAGAGCCGGCCGAGACCGAGGTCGTCGGCTATGCCGGCCACAAGCCCAAGATCGTCTCCTTCCCACTGTCGGAAGTGACGCGGCTGACCGGCATCGAGGTGCCGAAGGCGGAAGGCCTCGACATCCTGTCGCGCCTCGGCTTCAAGCCGCAGGGTTCGGGCGATGTCGTCGATGTGGTGGTGCCATCCTGGCGTCCCGATGTCGACGGCAAGGCGGACCTGGTCGAAGAGGTGATGCGCATTCACGGCGTCGACAACATCGCGCCGCAGCCGCTCGGCACGCATGACGCAGTCAATTCGAAGATCCTGACCACGCTGCAGGTCCGCACCCGCACCGCCAAGCGCGCGCTTGCCGTGCGCGGCATGATGGAGGCCGTCACCTGGTCGTTCATCCCGGCCAAACATGCCGAACTGTTCGGCGGCGGCCAGACGGCGCTGAAGCTTGCCAACCCGATCGCCGCCGACATGTCCGACATGCGGCCGTCTCTGCTGCCGGGGCTGATCGCCGCCGCGCAGCGCAATGCCGACAAGGGCATTGGCGATGTCGCGCTGTTCGAGGTGTCGGGCACTTATGAGGGCGACGGCGCCGACCAGCAGCGGCGCGTGGCCGCCGGCGTGCGCCGCGGCACCGCCAAGCTCGACGGCTCCGGCCGCAACTGGGCCGGCAATTCAGGCCCGGTCGGCGTGTTCGACGCCAAGGCCGATGCGATCGCGGCACTCGAAGCCTGCGGCGCGCCGGTCGAGCGGCTGCAGATCGAGGCAGGCGGGCCGTCCTGGTACCATCCCGGCCGCTCCGGCACGATCAAGCTCGGGCCGAAGACCGTGCTCGGTACGTTCGGCGAATTCCATCCGAAGACCATGGAAGGACTGGACGTTTCCGGACCGCTCTGTGGTTTCGAAGTGTTCGTCGACGCCGTGCCCGAGCCGAAGGCCAAGCCGACGAAGACCAAGCCGAAGCTGGAGCTCTCCGCCTTCCAGGCGGTGAAGCGCGACTTCGCCTTCGTCGTCGACAAGACGGTGGAAGCCGGCACACTGGTCCGCGCGGCGCTGGCCTCCGACAAGAAGCTGATCACAGGCGTTTCGGTGTTCGACATCTTCGAGGGCGCCTCGCTCGGCGAGGGAAAAAAATCGATCGCTATCGAAGTGTCGATCCAGCCGGTCGAGAAGACGCTGACCGACGAGGATTTCGAAGCGCTGGCCAAGCGCATCGTCGAGAATGTCGGCAAGCAGACGGGCGGCGTTCTGCGCGGCTGAGGCGATCCCGGGGAAAGTGCCTAGCGGTTTTCCCACCGGAATTACGGATTGCGAGCAGATAGCGAATCGCCCTCCAAAGGGCGATGGACCATCTGCGCTATTCCGGACTGCCGTTCGAAGCACAACGCGAGGCGTTTCTCGACATCGTATCGGGGGATCCGCTGATTCACGAAGCCCTGGCGCGTGCCCGCATGCTGGCTCTGCCGGACTGGTTGGTGGTTTCCGGCGCACTCTACAACAGCGTCTGGAACCATCTGACCGGCAAGCCGTCGGGCTATGGCATTAAGGACATTGATCTCTTCTACTTCGATGATGGCGACCTGTCCTACGAGGCCGAGGACGCCGTCATCCGCCGGGCGGCGCGGCATTTCGAGGGGCTGGCGCTACCGGTCGAAGTGCGCAACCAGGCCCGGGTGCATCTGTGGTATCCGCAGAAATTCGGCCAGCCCTGCCCGCGCTATACGAGCGCGAGCGAACCCATCAGCCATTTTGCCTCGATGACGCATGCGGTCGGGGTGCGCTACGATGCCGGCGGGCAGCTTGAACTGGTGGCGCCGTTCGGGCTCGACGATGTCTTTTCGTTCCGCATCACGCCGAACCGGGTGATGGACAACCAGCGGACGCATGAGGCGAAGGGGGCGCGGGCGAGGGAGTGCTGGCCGGAGATTAGTGTCTTGCCTTGGTGACCTCACCCTCCCCCTTGTGGGGAGGGTCGATCCGCGTAGTGGATCGGGGTGGGGGTACTCGTAGGGCGCTCCCCCCCACTCCGTCTCGCTGCCTCCGCTTCGCTGCGACAGCGAGCCGACCTCCCCACAAAAGGGAGGGTGACGGCCTAGCCATTCACCAACGCCAGCAACTCCTCGGTATAGCGCTTGCCCATCACCTTATCGGGCGAAAGCGCGTCACCAATCGCCGCGACCTCGGCCGCACTCAGTTCAATCCCGGCCGCCGCCGTGTTCTGCTCGAGATGGCGGATTTTTCGCGCGCCGGGGATCGGCACGATGAAATCGCCCTGGTGCAGCACCCAGGCGAGCGCAAGTTGCGCAGAGGTCACGCCTTTTTCAGTCGCCAGCTTTTCCAGCGTCGCGATAACCTTGGCATTGGCTTCCATGGCCTCGGCCTGGAAGCGCGGCAGGGTGCGGCGCCAGTCGCCGTCGTCAAGCGTTTCGGGCCTGGCGATGGTACCCGTCAAAAGGCCACGGCCGAGCGGGCTGTACGGAACGAAGCCGATGCCGAGTTCGCGGCACACGGCAAGCACCTCCACTTCCGGATCGCGGCTCCACAGCGAATATTCGCTCTGCACAGCGGCGATCGGATGCACGGCATGCGCCCGGCGGATGGTCGCGGCACTTGCCTCCGAGAGGCCGAGCGCGCGCACCTTGCCCTCGCGCACCAGTTCGGCCATGGCGCCGACCGTATCCTCGATCGGCACGTTGGGATCGACCCGGTGCTGGTAGTAGAGGTCGATGACATCGGTGCCCAACCGCTTCAGCGAGGCTTCGGCCACCGCCTTGACGTGCTCGGGGCGGCTGTCGACGCCGGCCATGCGGTCGAGGCCCGTGCCTTCCTCCTGAATCTTGAAGCCGAATTTGGTGGCGATCGTCACTTTGTTCCGCACCGACTTCAGCGCCCTGCCGAGCAGGATCTCGTTCTCGTAAGGGCCATAGACTTCCGCCGTGTCGAAGAAGTTGACGCCGATCTCGACGGCGCGATGCAGCGTGGCGATTGCCTCTGCCTCCGGCTGGCCGCCATAGGCGAAGCTCATGCCCATGCAGCCGAGGCCGACGGGATAGACGTTCAGTTCAGTTCCTAGCTTGCGGGTTTGCATCACGCGTCTCCTTGTTGTGATGGCTAGGAGATAGCGTCTTGCCTTATGTTCGATAATTGGTTCATCTGTGTACGGGCCGTTCTAAGAAATAGAGCAATGAATCGAGCACATCTTTCGCAGCTGGCGGTGCTGGCAACCGTTGCCCAGTGCGGCAGCTTTCGCGGCGCGGCCAGGGAATTGGCCATCGCACCGTCGGCGGTCAGCCATGCTGTATCCAGCCTGGAGGCGCGGCTTGGCGTGCGACTGCTGGCACGCAGCACGCGCAGCGTTGCGCCGACCGAGGAAGGCGCGCAGTTGCTGGAGCGATTGCGGCCGGCGCTTTCCGAGATCGACCTGGCGCTGGAGACGGCGGTCGAGGCGCGCGACCGGCCGGCCGGGAACCTGCGGCTCAGCGTGCCGCGCACGGCAGCGCATCTGGTGCTGACGCCGCGGCTTGGGGCCTTTGCCCGAGCTTATCCCGACATCGTGCTGGAGATCGTCATCGAGGACCGCTTCACCGATGTGGTGGAAGGTGGTTTCGATGCCGGCGTGCGGCTCGGCGAGAGCCTGCAGCGCGACATGATCGCGGTGCGCATCGGGCCGGACCTTCGCGGCGCGGTGGTCGGCGCGCCATCCTATTTCGAAGCGAATCCCAAGCCGCACCACCCGCGCGATCTTGCCGACCATCGCTGCATCCGCTTCCGCTTCTCCAGCGGCATCCTCTACCGCTGGGAATTCGAGAAGGATGGTGAGGAGATCGAGATATCAGCGCAAGGGCCGCTGATCCTCGATGAGGACCATCTGATCGCGCAGACGGCGGTCGACGGCGCCGGTCTGGCCTTCGTCTTCGAGCCCTATGTCCGCGCGCCGCTCGCCGACGGCAGGCTTATCCGAGTGCTGGAGGACTGGTGTCCCTCCTTCGATGGATTCTTCGTCTATTACCCGAGCCGACGGCAGATGCGGCCGGCACTCAGCTTTCGTGGATTTCTTCAAGGTGAGTGGGTAACGGGCGGGCGGGAACGAAAGAGGCAGTCGCTTCGGCTTGAACTCATTCAGCTGACGTCGGCGGGAAGAAGCGTCGATCGGCGGCGTTTGCCAATCATGCAATCTGCCATCACCAACACGCCAACCCGCTACGGCTGGGCGATGATCCTCCTTCACTGGCTGATCGGCATCATCTTCATCGGCCAGTTCGCCCTCGGCTTCATGATGGTGCGCATCGCCAGCCAGCGCACGGCCTTCGAGCTGATCCAGCTGCACAAATCGCTGGGCTTTCTGCTGCTTGGCCTCATCATCCTGCGCATCGCCTGGCGGCTCGGCAATGCTGCGCCTGCACTGCCGCGCTCGGTCGGAACGCTCGAGCGCCGCACCGCACCGCTTGCACATTTCGCGCTCTATGCGTTTCAGCTTGCATTGCCTTTGTCCGGCTGGGCGCTGGTGTCGGTGTCTACGCTGGAGATCCCCAGCTTGCCGTTCAACCTTTTCGTCATGCCTAATCTGCCGCTCGCCGAATCGGATGCGGCGGAAAGTTTCTGGGCGGCGGCGCATTGGTACCTAGCCTATGCCGGCATCGCCCTGGTTGCGCTGCATATCGCGGCGGCGCTGCGTCATCACTTCCAACTCAGGGACACCGTGCTCACGCGCATGATCACGCCTTCGTCAGATCGCGACTTGGAATAGAGCGGCAGGTTCAGTCGTTCATGGGTTGAGGGCGCAGGAAAATGCGCTGCCTCCAACAAGGAATATCCCCATGTATGCGCGCATCCTCGGATTTGCGGCGGTCGCCGCTTGCCTTGCCATGCCTGTTTCAGCGGCTGTCGCGCTCGGCGACGCCGCCGGAAGTTACTCGTTCAGCCCGGCCACATCGAGCATCCGTTTTTCGATCGGCAAGGTTGGCGGTGGTGGCCTGAACGGCGCCTTCGCCCGCTTCAAGGGCTCGATCCGCATCGACAACAGCGATGTCGGGCACTCCGAGGTCGATTTCACCATTTTTCCCGAAAGTGTCGGCACCGGCCAGGGCCGCATCGATGCGTTCCTCCGCTCCGACGCGGTGTTCGATGCGGCCAACAGCCCGGAGATCCAGTTCCGCTCGACCAGCGTGACCCGCACCGGCGACACGACAGCCCTTGTCACCGGCAGGTTGACGGCGCGCGGGAAGACGTTTCCGGAAAAGTTCACCGCCGAGCTCGACGGCTTGAAGGGCGGCACGATCAAATTCCATGTCACTGGCAAGGTGCTCAGATCGCGCTACGGCATGGATGTCGGCACGCCGATCTATTCGAACATCGTTGATTTCGACATGACACTGACGGGTAAGCGGAGCTAACCCGGGGAAGCGGGGGCTGATCTACGATCAGCCTTCGGTCATTGGCTTTTCCATCGATTTCGGGCAAACCTCGTCTGATATAATCGACATGGAGACGCGTGATGTTCCGATGGGGTGTGTTGTCGACGGCCAAGATCGGCCGCGAACAGTTGTTGCCGGCAATCGTCGAGGCGGAGAACGGCGTGCTGTCGGCGATCGCCAGCCGCGACCTGTCGAAGGCCAAGGCGCTGGCAGACCGTTTCGGCGCCCGCCACGCCTTCGGCTCCTATGAGGAATTGCTGGCTTCCAAGGATATTGACGGCGTCTACATCCCGCTGCCGACCTCACAGCATGTCGAATGGACGGCAAAGGCGATCGAGGCGGGAAAGCATGTGCTGGTCGAGAAGCCGCTGGCGCTCGACGCCAAGGACATTCTCCCCCTGATCAAGCTGCGCGACGCCAAGAAAGTGCTGGTCTGCGAAGCCTTCATGGTCATCTATCATCCGCAATGGATCAAAGTGCGCGATCTCATCGCCAGCGGCGCCATCGGCCGGCTGCGCCATGTCCAGGGTGCGTTCTCCTACTACAATGTCGACCCCAACAATATGCGCAACCAGCTCGATCTCGGCGGCGGCGCGCTGCCCGACATCGGCGTCTACCCGACCGTGTCGACGCGCTTTTCGACCGGCAAGGAGCCTAGCCGTGTCCAGGCGACGATCGAGCGCGACAAGAAATTCGGCACCGACATCTACTCCTCGATCCGCGCCGATTTCGGCGATTTCGAACTGTCCTTCTATCTGTCGACGCAGATGGCGGCGCGCCAGGTGATGGTGTTCCACGGCGAAAAGGGTTTCATCGAGGTCTTCTCCCCGTTCAATGCCGGGCTCTATGACCATCACCGCGTCGAATTGCACAACCAGAACCACACCGAAGCGCAAGTGTTTCGTTTCCCCGGCACGCAGCAGTACCGGCTGGAGGTCGAAACTTTCGCGCGGGCGGCACAGGGCGGCAAGGAACGTGTTTTCACTCTGGAGGAGTCCGTGCTCAACCAGAAGGTCATCGATGCCATCTTCCGCGCTGGCGGCAAGGACGGCTGGGAGGCCGTCTAACTCTTGCTTGACGCAATTCCGGACGGAAAACCGCTTGCACCCGGAATTGCGTTAACCGGCTAATTCTTGGAGGAGAGATGGCTGACGAGGCGGACGTGATCATTGTTGGCGCCGGCCTTGCCGGGCTGGTTGCCGCCGCCGAGCTTGCCGAGGCCGGCAAGAAGATCATCATCGTCGACCAGGAGCCGGAGCAGTCGCTCGGCGGCCAGGCGTTCTGGTCGTTCGGTGGCCTTTTCCTCGTCGATTCACCCGAGCAACGGCGCATGCGCATCCGCGATTCGCATGATCTGGCGCTCGATGACTGGATGGGCACCGCCGCCTTCGACCGGCCGGAGGATTTCTGGCCGCGCAAATGGGCGGAGGCCTATGTCGGTTTCGCCGCCGGCGAGAAACGTTCCTGGCTGATCGAGCGCGGCCTGAAGTTCTTTCCTGTCGTCGGCTGGGCCGAGCGCGGCGGCGGCAACGCCATCGGCCACGGCAATTCGGTGCCGCGCTTCCACATCACCTGGGGAACCGGCCCCGGCGTGCTCGAACCTTTTGTGCTGCGCGTGCGCGAGGCGCAAAAGCGCGGATTGGTCAGCTTCAGGTTCCGCCACCGCGTCAATGAACTGACGCGGACGGGCGGCGCCGTGACCGGTGTGCGCGGCGATATCCTTGAGCCGAGCACGGTCGAGCGCGGCCACAAGAGCTCGCGCGAGGTATCAGGCGAATTCGAGCTGCATGCGCAAGCGGTGATCGTCGCTTCCGGCGGCATCGGCGGCAACCATCAGCTGGTGCGGGAAAACTGGCCCAAGCGGTTGGGCGCCGCGCCAAAGCGCATGATCACCGGGGTGCCGGACCATGTCGACGGCCGCATGCTGGCGATCACCGAGGCGGCCGGCGGTTCGATCATCAACCGCGACCGCATGTGGCACTATGTCGAGGGCATCAGGAACTGGGCGCCGATCTGGACCGAGCATGCGATCCGCATCCTTCCCGGCCCGTCGTCGCTATGGCTCGATGCCAAGGGAAAACGCCTGCCGGTGCCGCTCTATCCCGGGTTCGATACGCTGGGCACGCTCAGCCATATCATGAGCACCGGCTTCGACTATTCCTGGTTCATCCTGACCAGGAAAATCATCCAGAAGGAGTTCGCGCTGTCGGGCTCCGAGCAGAACCCGGACCTGACCGGCAAGAGCTGGCGTCAGGTGCTCGGCCGCGCGACATCGGGCATTCCGGGTCCGGTGAAAGCCTTCATGGAGAAGGGCGAAGACTTCATCGTCGAGGCCGACCTTTCGAAGCTGGTCGCGCGCATGAACGCGCTGGCCGGCGGCGAGCCGCTGCTCGAGCTTGCCCAGGTCGAGCGCGAGATCCGCGCCCGCGACAGGCAACTCGACAATCCGTTCTCCAAGGACATGCAGATCACCGCACTGCGCGGCACCCGCGCCTATCTCGGCGACAAGCTCATCCGCACGGCCAAGCCGCACAAGATGCTCGACCCGGCGAATGGCCCGCTGATCGCGGTGCGCCTCAACATCCTGACCCGCAAGACGCTGGGCGGCCTGCAGACCGATCTCGACAGCCGCGTGCTGGGTGCCGATGGCCAGCCGGTCAGCGGGCTCTATGCCGTCGGCGAAGCCGCCGGTTTCGGGGGCGGCGGCGTGCATGGCTATGCGGCGCTGGAAGGCACATTCCTCGGCGGCTGCATCTTTTCAGGCCGCAGCGCCGGCCGGGCAGCGGCACGTTCGGTGGCGTGAAACGACGGTACCGCTGCCTGATCCATCGCCTGCGCCTCCATATGCCCGGGCGATAAACATATGACTTTTTTATATTTTTCAGATTTCGCCCGCCTCGAATACAAATGCCGATGCTTTTATCTTTCCGAGTGCAGCCGGTGCTGAGCCGCTGCAGGCAGCCGCCACCTCGTGGCGGCGGTACCAGAAAGAAGGAAGTCTTCGATGTTCCTCTCAGACGGGCTGTATCTGCCCACCCATCGCCCTATGCCGGCGTCGCAGGTCGAACAGATCAGGCGTGTGGCGAACACCAATCGCCGGCCGGTCAGCCTGATCGCGCCGTTCACACCGACATGGTGGCTCCTGGTCGTCGGCGCCTTGCTGGCCGCCGCCGCGATCGCTGCCCAGCTTTCCTGAAAGGCAGGAGATGACCATGCAAAACTCCCCTATTCCCCCCGACAGAAACGCCCTTCACCGCTTCATCGTCGGGCGCGATGGCGAAGGCCACTGGATCGCGCGTGACGAAGAAGGCCAGACCGGCGGCGTTTTTGCCGACAAGAATTCCGCTGTCCGTTTCGCCACCATGGAAAGCGGCCATCGGGCCGGCGCGATACGCTTCGCACCGGCGAGTGTGCGGCTTTCCCTGTTCAACTGAGCCGCGCCCGTTCCGAGCTGATCGGAACGATCTGGCCATGGACAATTCCAACACCATTGCTGGCCCCAACAGCGCCGATCTCGCCGGATTGCTCGATCGCCTGCCGCTTGTCGGCCGGCTGCTCGAACACCAGCTTTGGGAGGCGGCACGCGCCCTGTCGCTCGACAGATCGTCCCGGCAAGGCCGGCGATTCGCCGGTCTGATGGAGGCCGGCGCCTTCCTAGACGCCGTCCTCCTGCTGGTCGCGTCGTCGAAGCCGGAGCGTTCGGTATCGGCCATCAGCAAGATCGGCGAGCGCTGGTTTTGCTCCATTGAAATCACATCCGCAGGGCCACCGACCAAGGCCGGCAGGGCAGAAGCGGACCACACCGATCTGGCTGCCGCGCTGCTGTCGGCCCTGCTTTCCTCGCACCTCGAAAAGACGGTGTATCCAAAAATTCATCCAGGAGAATCCCATGACACCCGAACAAGCCCGAATGCGCCTGACCGGAGCGATGACCGCGCTGGTAACGCCGTTCACCGACGGCGAGGTCGATCTGAAGCAACTGACCGCGCTGTTGCGCTGGCAGATCGAACAAGGGATCAACGGGCTGGTCCCATGCGGCACCACAGGTGAGGCCCCGACCCTGTCATGGGAGGAGCGCCTCGATATCCTCGCGCTCTGCGTAAAGGTCGCCGGCGGCCGGATCCCGGTCATCGCCGGCACCGGAACGAACAGCACCGAGACGACGATCGCCTTTTCGACAGCCGCCGAAGCCTTTGGCGCCGATGCCGCCCTCATCGTGACGCCCTACTACAACAGGCCGAGCCAGGAAGGGATTTTTCGCCATTTCGAGGCGGTCGCCAGAAAGGTCAAGATACCGATCATCGTCTACAACGTTCCGGCGCGAACCGGCGTTGACCTGTCCGAGGACACGATCGAGCGCCTGGCGCAGATCCCGACCATCGTCGGCATCAAGGACGCCACCGGCGATGTGAGCCGGCTATCCTCGCTTCCTGCCGTGCTCAGGCGCCGCTTCATCTTTCTGTCCGGCCATGACGCGACATCGTTCGGCTTCAACACGATGGGCGGGCGCGGAACGATCTCGGTGATCTCCAATGTCGCGCCGCGACTGTGCGTCGAGATGCACGATGCGTGCAGGCAGGGCGACCACCATACCGCCCGGGCCATCCATCATCGCTTGCGACCGCTGATCGCGGCATTGGAGCTTGAGAGCAATCCGGTGCCGGTCAAATATGCAATGAGCCTGGCGCTGGGCATGAGCAGGGATGTCCGTTTGCCGCTGACTCCGGTTCGTCCTGAAACCGAGACCGCGATACGCGAAGCCATGCTGGTCCTGAACGGGAGCATGGCCGGCGCCGTGCAATCAAGACCGGTGCCGGCCTTGCCCGTGCCGTGGCGGCCTTGACGAAGGCGCCTTGCTGTCAACGGCATAAACCAGCCCCGGCTGGACGATCCATTCCCCGGTGCGGAGCGCTTCGACATCGAAGCGCCCGCTGCGGTCGCGAGGTGCAACGCCGACAAAACGGTATTGTAGTCCACTCGCATCGACGACGATATCGGCG
Source organism: Mesorhizobium sp. NZP2298 (assembly GCF_013170825.1). Lineage (NCBI taxonomy): Bacteria > Pseudomonadati > Pseudomonadota > Alphaproteobacteria > Hyphomicrobiales > Phyllobacteriaceae > Mesorhizobium > Mesorhizobium sp. NZP2298. The sequence continues at coordinate 482,916 of NZ_CP033365.1, forward strand.
ATAGGATGATCCGCGAGCCGCCCGATGATTGTTCCCTTCTCCCTGAGGTTTGCCAGGACGAAATACTCCGTCGGCACCCTTTGGCTGGTCCCGGAGGTCAGCCAGGCTGAATGTGATTTCATGGTCGTCTGAAGCCAGTTTGTTGATCGGGCCTCAGTCAGGCAGCGGCCCGCAACTACATAATCGCTGGCGGCATAGGAATTCGAGAGGGGGTTTTGGCCTGAATTATATACGCCGCATATGTCCTGGCAGTTCGTGACGAAAGCCACCCACCAGCGTCAGGCGCCCCGTCCGAGCGCGGCGATCGCGTCGACGATTCGCGTGAAACTTTCGCGGGCGCGACCGACCGTGTGCCGAGCCCTGAGGTAGCCATGCACCAGCCCCAGTTCCTCGAACCAGGTGGCCTGCCCGCCCGCCGCGACGATCCGGTCGCGATAAGTCTCGCCGTCTGAAGACAGCGGGTCGCACTCGGCGGTGATCAGCACCGTCGGCGGCAGGTTGGCGAAGTCGGTGTCCGCCAGCGGCGAGAGTGTTATGTCGCCGGCCCGGTCCGCGCCACCGGTGCGGATATGCTTGTAGAATTCGAGATCGCGCATGGTCAGCATCGGCGCTTCGGCATGCGTGACATAGGAACCCTTCAAGCGGTCGCCGCCAAGGCCGGGATAGATCAGCACCTGGCCCACCGGCTGTTTCGCGCGGCCGCGTGTGGCGTGCGCAACGGCGGCGCAGAGATTGCCGCCCGCACTGTCGCCACAGAGCAGGATGGGTCTATCGCGGGTGGATGCAACCCATGCGAAGGCGCTCATCGCGTCGTCGAAGGCCGCCGGATGCAGATGCTCCGGCGCCAGCCGGTAATCGACCGAGACAACCTCATGGCCGGTGCGGGCGCAGAGCTCGGCGCAGACATCGTCATGGCTGTCCAGCCCGCCAAGGATGAAGCCGCCGCCATGGATGTAGAGCACTGTCGCCGCCGGTTGCGGGGCGCTTCGGTAGATGCGGATCGGAATGCCGTGCGTGGGCGTTGCAATGGCTGAGGTTTCGACAGCTACGCCCTCAGGATAGCCGGCAAAGAATTCTCGGCACATGCGGTCATAGATTTCGCGCTGCTGTGCGATCGTGTAGTCGATCGTATCGGGCGGATAATAGGAATTGGTCCGTTCGATGAAGGCCCAGGTCTCGGCGTCAATGAGTTTTGTGTAGTCGGTCATGGAACTCCTTTACCTCCCCCGTTGATGGAGGAGGTCGCCGCGGTGCGGCGGGTGCGGGTGACGGCGCTTCACCCAACCCCGGACCTTCGGTCCGACCCTCCCATCAAGGGGAGGGTAAGGTGGCTCACTTCCCCTTCCACACCGGATCGCGCTTTTCGGCGAAGGCGCGGAAACCTTCCATATTGTCTTCGGAGCCGTAGAGGACATCAACCGTCGCCAACTGGCGGCGCGTCACCTTGTTCATGGCGTCCTGGAAGGTCAGCGCTTCGGCCACCCGTGCAGTCTCCTTGATCGCCGCGAACACCAGCGGCGGACCACTGGCCAGCAGGCGGGCGATCTCCCAGACGCGGTCCTCGAGCTTTTCCTTGGGCAGCACCTCGTTGACCAGGCCCCAGCGATGCGCCTCGGCGACATCCATCCAGCGGCCGGTGAGCAGGAGATCCATGGCGACATGATAGGGGATGCGCTTGGGCAGCTTGATCGTCGCCGCATCGGCCAGCGTGCCGGCGCGGATTTCCGGCAGTGCGAAGGAAGAGTGGTCGGAGGCGTAGATGAGGTCGCAGGACAGCGCCAGTTCGAAGCCGCCGCCCACCGCCATGCCGTTCACGCAAGCGATGACCGGCTTGTTCAGGTCGCGCAGTTCCTGCAGCCCGGCAAAGCCGCCTACGCCATAATCGCCGTCGACCGCATCGCCGCCGGCGGCGGCTTTCAGGTCCCAGCCGGCGCAGAAGAACTTGTCGCCAGCGGTCTTGACGATGGCGACGCGCAGTTCCGGATCGTCGCGGAACGCCTTGAAGGTTTCGCCCATCAGCCGCGACGTCTTCAGGTCGATGGCATTGGCCTTGGGCCGGTCCAGGGTGACCTCGAGGATCGAGCCTTCCCGGCGGGTCGAAATGACGTCAGACATTCTTGTTTTCTCCCAGCACCAGCAGCGCGTCGGCGATCCAGGCGCCCTTGCCTTCGACGCAGACGATCAGCGGGTTGATGTCGAGTTCCTCGATCTCGCCGGCATTCTTCTGCACGAAGCCGGCAATGCCCGCGATGGCGTCGATGGCGGCCGCGACGTCGGCCTTCGGCCGGCCGCGATAGCCTTCGAGCAGCGGGAACAGCTTCAGGCCGCGCAATGCCGCCTCGATGTCGTCGCGGGTCGCCGGGAGCATCAAGGTGACGCTGTCGCGCAGCAATTCGACCAGAACGCCGCCGGTGCCGAGCGTCATGACCGCGCCGAACATCGGATCGCGGGTGAAGCCGACAATCAGTTCGGCAACGCCGTCGCGCACCATGCGTTCGACATAGAGGCCGGTGCCGAGCGGCAGCAGATCATGCGCCGCCGTGCTGACGGATTCCGCGTCCTTGAGGTTGAGCTTGACGGCGCCGACCTCGGATTTGTGGGTGACGCCCAGCGCCTTCAGGGCGACGGGAAAGCCGAGCGCCATCGAGGAAATCACTGCCTCGACCGCATTGCCGGCACGCTCGCCCTTCGGCACGGGAAGCCCGGCCTTGATGAGCCGCCCCTTGGCTTCGGCCTCGTCAGGCGTGACATGCTCGCCGCCGGCGGCACCGGCAGCTGACGTGTCGACCGGCTGCGCCTGCGGTTCAGCCCACGCCCAGCCGATGAAGGCCGCCGCGCCAGCGGCATCCATGGCCTCGGAAATGCCGAACAACGGCACCATGCCGCGCGCCATCAGTTCGGCGGTGTATTCCTCGGGCAGGTTCTCCGGCAGCGAGGAGACGATGGCGCCATGCGCCTTGTTCGTCTTCAGAGCCGATTCGAAGGCGCGCAGCGTCGCCCACCAGTCGGTGACCGAGCAGCGATCCGGACGCGGGAAATCGAGCACCAGCATGTTGAGGTCGAAGCCGCCCGACACCATGGCGGTGAAGGTGGCGGTCATCGCCGGCTCGTTGTTCCAGATGAAGGTGTGATAGTCCAACGGGTTGGCGACCGCGACCAGCGGCCCAAGCGTTGATTTGACATGGGCGCGGTGCTGTTCCGTCAGAACCGGGAAGTTGACCCAGCGCCCTTCGGCGCTGTCGGCCATGACGGAGGCTTCGCCGCCGGAACAGCTCATCGACGATAGTTTGTACCCCGGCAGCGGACCGGTGATGTGCAGCAGCTTCAGCGCCTCGATGAAGGCCGGGATGGAATCGACGCGGGCAATTCCAAGCCGCCTCAGAAAGGCGCCCGAGGCCGCATCCGAGCCGGCGAGCGAGGCGGTGTGCGAGACGGTCGCCTGCCGCGCCTGTTCGGAGCGGCCAACCTTCATGGCGATGATCGGCTTTTTTAGCTCGCGCGCCCTGGCGGCCAAGCGTTCGAAGCCGGCTACGGAGTCAAAAGCCTCGATGTGCAGGCCCAGCGATGTCACACGCTCATCCTCGATCAGGCCGAGCGCCATTTCGGACAGGCCGGTCTGCGCCTGGTTGCCGGCGGTCATCAGGAAGGCGATCGGCAAGCCACGCTTCTGCATCGTCATGTTGATGGCGATGTTGGAGGACTGGGTGATGATGGCTACGCCCTTGCCGCCTTCCTCCAGCCTGATGCCGCCATGCTGGTCGGGCCACAGAAGCGCGCCGTCGGCATAGTTGATCAGGCCGTAGCAGTTCGGGCCGATGATCGGCATCTGGCCGGCGGCCGCGACCAGCTCGGCCTGCAGCCGTTCGCCGTCATCGTCATAGGCCTCGGTTTCGAGGAAGCCGGCGGCAAAGCAGACGGCGCCACCGGCGCCGCGCTCGGCCAGCGCCTTGATGACCTCGATGGTCAGATGGCGGTTGACGCCGACAAAGGCGGCATCCGGCGCGCCGGGCAGATCCGCGACGGACCGATAGGCCTTGCGGCCGGCAACCTCGTCCTTGGTCGGATGCACCGGCCAGATTTCGCCGGCAAAGCCCATCTTGATCGATTGCGCGACGACGGCGGCGGCCTGCACGCCGCCGAAGACGGCGATGGATTTCGGGCGCAGGAGACGTTCGAGTTTATGCATGGTCATCTTTTCGTTTGAGCGCGATCTCAGGACAAACGATCTCGTTTGCCCGACAAGACCGTATCCCGGCTTGGGCGATCATGCTCTAAGCTCCGAACGGACGCAGCAGCGCCCGCGAAATAATATGTCGCTGAATCTCCGACGTGCCTTCCCAGATGCGCTCGACGCGGGCGTCCCGCCAGATACGCTCCAGCGGCAGGTCGTCCATCAGCCCCATGCCCCCATGGATCTGGATCGCTTCGTCGGCGACGTAGGCCAGCATTTCGGTGGCCTTCAGCTTGGCCATGGCCATGTCCTGGTCGGTGACCGTGCCCTGATCGTATTTCCAGCCGGCTTCGAACACCATCAGGTCGGCGGCTTTCAGTTCCGTGGCCATGTCGGCGAGCTTGAACGACACACCCTGGAACTTGCCGATCTGCTGGCCGAACTGCTGGCGCTGCGCGGAATACTCGATGGCGTGGCCGAGCGCCCGCTCGGCTCGGCCGAGACAGGTGGCGCCAACCTGCAGGCGGGTGGCGCCCAGCCAGGAATTGGCGACCTCGAAACCCTTGTGTACTTCGCCAAGCACCTGGCTTGCCGGCAGCCGGCAATCGTCGAATTCGAGGATGGCGTTGGTGTAGCCGCGATGCGAGACATTGCGGTAGCCGTCGCGCACCGTGAATCCCTTGGTGCCCTTGTCGACGAAGAAGGCGGTGATCTTCTTGCGTTTTCCACGCGCGGTTTCTTCCTCTCCCGAGGCCATGAAGCAAATCGCGAAATCCGCGAGATCGGCGTGGGAGATAAAGTGCTTGGTGCCGTTCAGCACCCAGTCGTCGCCATCCTGCACCGCGGTCGCCTTCATGCCGCGCAGATCCGAGCCGGCGCCCGGCTCGGTCATCGCCAGGCAATCCCACTTCTCGCCGCGAATGCACGGGAACAGATATTTTTCGCGCTGCTCCGGCGTGCCGGCGAGCAAGATGTTGGAGGGACGCGCAACGCAAGTCCAATGCAGCGCGTAATTGGCGCGGCCGAGTTCCTTTTCGTAGAGCAGCCAGGTCACCGTATCGAGGCCCGCACCGCCAACGTCCGCCGGCATGTTGGCGGCGTAGAGGCCGGCCTCGATCGCCTTGGCCTTTATCTCCTCGATCAGGTCGCGGCTAAGCACGCCAGTGCGCTCTACCTCGCGCTCATGCGGGTAAAGCTCGTTCTCGACGAAGGCACGCGTCGTCTCGACAATGAGCTTCTGTTCCTCCGACAGCCCGAAATCCATGGTCTCAGCCTTTCTTCTTTTTCTTCGGCTTTTCCGCCTTCTTCACCGGCTTGGAGGCCTTGGCCTTTTCTGCAGCCTTTGAGGCCGCCGGCTTCTTCGCCGCCAGCTTGGCCAACTGCTTGGTATAGTCCTTGTGCAAGGCGCCCGCGCCCCAGCCCTTGCCCTTGTTCTGCTTCGACAGCGCATCCATGATCGCGACCAGATTGTCGTCGCGGATCTTTTCCAGTTCGCGGATCGACAGGCCGTGCGCCTGGTCGTCCGACTGGGTGGCGATCAGGTCGACCAGCTCATCGTTGAATTCGGGCACGTCCATGAGCTTGGTCCACGGCCATTTCAGGCACGGCCCGAACTGCGCCATGAAGTGGCGCATGCCGGCCTCGCCGCCTGCAACGCGATAGACCTGGAACATGCCCATCTGCGCCCAGCGCAGGCCGAAGCCGTAGCGCATGATGTCGTCGAGTTCCTCGACCGTGCAGATGCCGTCCTTGATCAGCCACAGCGCCTCGCGCCAGGCCGCTTCGAGCAGGCGATCGCCGACGAAGGCTTCGATCTCCTTGCGGATGACGACCGGCTTCATACCGATCGAGGCATAGATCTCCTTGGCGACCTCGATGGCCTCGGGGAAGGTCTGATCGCCGCCGACGATTTCGACCAACGGCAGGAGGTAGACCGGATTGAACGGATGGCCGACGACCAGCCGCTCCGGGTGCTTCTTCATCGCCACCTGCATGTCGGTCGGCTTGATGCCGGAGGTCGAAGAGCCGACAATGGCGTTGGCCGGCGCATGGGCGTCGATCTCGGCCAGCACCTTGTGCTTGAGGTCAAGCCGTTCCGGCACGCTTTCCTGGATGAAGTCGGCATCGGCCACCGCCTCGGCTATGGTCTTGGCGAAGGTCAGCTTGCCCTCTTTCGGCAAGCCGCCGGGCACCATCTGCTTGTAGGCGCGGCGCGCGCCCTTCATCACTTCCGATACCTTGCGCGAGGCTTCCGGGTCCGGATCAAAGATCGACACGTCGATGCCGTTGAGCAGCAGCCGCGCCACCCAGCCGGCGCCGATGACACCACCGCCAATGGCGGCTGCCTTGTTGATGATGCTCATGCGGAAGCTCCGGTTCTTGTCCTGGCTGTTTCGGGATCGACGAGAGGCACGCGCTCGCCGGCGCGGATCACCGCGGGGTCGTAGGCCTTGCGGGCGAAGACTTCGAGCACGAAGGGCCGAAAGAATTCGATCGGCAGCGTCTCGTAATCGGGATCAAAACTCGACTGGTCCCAGCGTTCGCAGAACTGGTCGCAGTCGTCGAAATAGGCATGGCCGGCGAAGCGGTCGCGCGCATGACGGTTGCCGCCGAGATGGTGGGCGTAATAGAGCCGCTGGAAATCGCCGTGCTTCTCCACCACCCAGGTGCATTGCTCGCGCACGAAGGGTTTCAGGATCGAAGCGGCATATTCGTCGTGGTTGTAAGGGGCATAGATGTCGCCGATATCGTGCAGCAGCGCGCAGGCGATCCAGTCGGTGTCGGCGCCGTCGCGCCAGGCGCGCGTCGCCGCCTGCAGCGAATGGCCAAGCCGGGTGATCTTGTAGCCCGACAGGCCCTCATCGAGCTGCACCAGCGCATCGAGCAGCCGATCGCCGGTCTTGGCGGCATAGTCGATTTCATGGGCGGTCAGGAACTCGTAGTCGTCCTTGTCGCCATCCTTCATCGCGGTGAATTTGACGGTTGTCATTCTGGACGCCCTCCAAACTATGCCGCGATCGGCGCCCGCTTGGTCAGGTTGAGCTTCTTGCGCACTTCCTCCGGCCCCAGGATCCGAGCGCCGAGATTGGTGACGATGCTGGCGGCACGCTCGACCAGCTGCGCATTGGTGGCCAGTACGCCCTTGTCCAGCCAGAGGTTGTCTTCCAGCCCGACGCGGACATTGCCGCCGGCGAGCACCGCGGCCGCGGCATAGGCCATCTGGTTGCGGCCGATGGAAAAGGCCGACCAGTTCCAGGTCGACGGCACGTTGTTGACCATGGCCATGAAGGTGTTGAGATCGTCCGGCGCGCCCCATGGCACGCCCATGCAGAGCTGCACCAGCGCGTCGGGGTTGAGCACCTTTTCCTCGACCAGCTGCTTGGCGAACCAGAGATGGCCAGTGTCGAAAGCCTCGATCTCGGGCTTGACGCCGAGCGCCGTCATCATGCCGCCCATGGCGCGCAGCATGCCGGGCGTGTTGGTCATCACATAGTCCGCTTCGGCGAAGTTCATGGTGCCGCAGTCGAGCGTGCAGATTTCCGGCAGGCACTGGCGCACATGTTCCATGCGGTTGGTGGCGCCGCCCATGTCGGTGCCTTTTTCGTTGAGCGGCAGCGGTGCTTCTGGCGAGCCGAACACCATGTCGCCGCCCATGCCGGCGGTGAGGTTCAGGATGACGTCGACGTCTGCCGCGCGGATGCGCTCGGTCACTTCGCGATAGAGGTGGACGTCGCGCCGGGGCTTGCCGGTCTCGGGGTCGCGCACATGGCAGTGGACGATCGCGGCACCGGCCTTGGCCGCGTCAATGGCCGAATCGGCGATCTGCTTGGGCGAGCGCGGCACATGCGGGCTGCGATCCTGGGAGCCGCCGGATCCGGTCACGGCACAGGTAATGAAGACCTCACGGTTCATCGCGAGCGGCATGGAATTCTCCTCCCAATTCGAACAGAGGCATAACATTGCGCGACTTGCAGGGGACTGCTTTGCGCTTTACGAAGATGACATGATAAAAAACGAAAAAGCGACAATCTTTCGTGCCGAGCAGTCGCCGCTCAGGGTGACGCTGCTGGTGTTCTCCGGGGCGTCCATCATGTGCGTGGCATGCGCCGTCGATCCGCTGCGTGCCGCCAACCGTATTGCCGGCGAAACCCTGTTCGACTTCAAGCTGGTTTCGGTGACCGGGGAGGCACCGGTCACGACATGCGGCCTGCCCGTGGCGGTCAGCGGCCGGTTCGATGCGACGGAGCCAACCGATGTCCTGGTCGTGGTCGCGGGCTTCGGCACGCAGAACTATGCCACGTCGGCCTTGCTCGCCGGCCTGCGCCGCGCGGCGCGCTCGGCTCGCGCCTGTGGCGGCGTCGAGGCGGGTACATGGCTGGTGGCGCGCGCCGGCCTGCTGGAGGGGCGCAGCGCCACCACCCATTGGGAGGACATGGAGGATTTTTCGTCGGCCTTTCCAGGCGTCGACGTGCGCCCTGATCGATACATCATCGATGGGCCGGTCTTCACCACCGGCGGCGCCTCGCCGACGCTGGACCTGATGCTGCACCTGATCCGCACCCGTCTCGGCATGGCCGTGGCGCTGGATGTGGCAAGCGCGTTCATCTACGATCAGGCGCGGGTGGCTACCGACGCGCAGCCGCTGGTCTCGCTTGGCCGGCTCGACGGCTACGATCCACGCCTGGCGCAGGCCATCCGGCTGATGGAAGCGCATGTCGACCAGCCGCTCACCATAGAAGCCATAGCAAAGCGCGCCGGCGTGACGGCGCGGACCCTGGAAAGCATCTTTCGCAAGTCGATCGGCGAGACGCCTGGCGCCTATTATCTGAGGCTGCGCCTGGGCGCGGCGCGCCGGCTGGTGGTCGACACCAGGGTGGCGATGGCGGATATTGCCGGGCGGACGGGATTCTCCTCCGCCGCGGCATTTTCCAGAGCGTTTTCAAGAGCATTTGGCGAAGCCCCGGTCAGGCTTCGTCGGGGTTAAGCCGCGTTCCGACGATCGGTGCCAGCGTCGATCTGCGAGCGCATCTGCCTCACAAGACGGACTTCAAAACGGCTGCTGACGGCGCGATCCCATTCGTTTTTCACGTCGTCGGTCGGCCGCGGCAGCGCCATCAGCCGGTCGATGATCGATCCGGTCTCACCGGATGAGAGCAGGGCGTCGATTTCGCGTTCGTGCTGCATATCGGTTCGCCTCCTTCCTTTTCACCCGCCACAACGTCACTCTTATACGAGATACGTGACGGCAGTTTGAAGGCAAGAGCGAGGTCATTGAGGGGCGGCCAGGGGCAAAACCATGTCGCCAAATGAGCGCTTTGGCGCAAAGCCGTTCCGCACGCCAAAATTCGAATCAGGTGACGTTCAGCCTAGCCGCTTCTCGAACAGCACGGTGGTGAAACCGCTGTCCCATTCATCGTCGGGATAGCGATCTTTCTCGACATAGCCGACCGCCTTGTAGACACTCTGGGCGCGCTCATTGAACGTATCGGTCTCAAGCCGAGCCTGGCGGAATCCGGCAGCGCGGATAGCCTGTTCGGCGTGCGCCAGCAGCCTGCCACCGACCCCCTGGCCCTGATGGCTGGCCCTGACATGCAAAGCCTCGATGAAATCGCCGCGCCAATGGATCAGGCCGGCAATCTCGCCATCGATCTCGGCAATGGTGAATTCCGGCCAGCTCTCCTCGACGTAGTGCCCGCCAAGATCGGTCTCGACATAGCGCTGTGCCGATGCCTGGGAGATGTGCGGCAGCCAGGTGCCCTCGAACGTCTCCCGCAGCACCTTTTTGAGAGCCACAAGATCGCTCAGCCGCGCCTTGCGTACCGTGATCCGCCCGTTTGCCATTGTCATCTCCCTTCTGGGGAGCGGACTAGCAAAAGGCGATCACGGCGGCTTTCAGCCACATCGGGCAGATATCGGTCCAGAAGTCAGGCGTCAGACGTAACGGTTGACAATGTTCTCCAACAGCTCCTGACGGCCGGAGCGCGGCTGCGGCTCGATCTTCTTCTTCACCACGCGTTCGGCGATCTCCTCCAGCGTGCGCTTGCCCGACAGCATTGCCTTGGCCTCGGCGGTGTTCCAGCCGGCGTAGCGCTCTGCCAGCGGCGCGGACAACGCCTTGTCCTCGACCATGCGGGCGGCTGCCTTGAGGCCGCGCGCGCAGGAATCCATGCCGCCGATGTGACCGATCAGCAGATCCTGAGGATCGAGCGACTGCCGGCGCAGCTTGGCGTCGAAATTGGTGCCGCCGGTCTTGAAGCCGCCGGCCTGCAGGACCTGATAATAGGCCAGCGCCATCTCCGGCACGTTGTTGGGGAACTGATCGGTGTCCCAGCCCGACTGGTAGTCGTTGCGGTTCATGTCGATGGAGCCGAAGACACCGAGCGCGTTGGCCAGCGCCAGCTCGTGCTCGAAGGAATGGCCGGCCAGGATGGCATGGCCCTGCTCGATGTTGAGCTTGACCTCCTTCTCCAGGCCGAAGCGCTTGAGGAAGCCGTAGACGGTGGCGACGTCGTAATCGTACTGGTGCTTGGTCGGCTCCTGCGGCTTCGGCTCGATCAGGATGGTGCCCTTGAAGCCGGTCTTGTGCTTGTAGTCGACGACGAGGCTGAGGAAGCGTCCGGCCTGTTCCTGCTCGCGGGCGAGGTCGGTGTTTAGCAGCGTCTCATAGCCTTCGCGCCCGCCCCACAGCACGTAGTTCTCGCCCTTCAGGCGCTTGGTGACGTCGATGCAGCTTTTAACGGTCGCCGCCGCATAGGCGAAGACATCCGGATCCGGATTGGTGGCGGCACCCGACATGAAGCGGCGATGCGAAAATAGGTTCGCCGTGCCCCAGAGCAGCTTTACGCCGGTCTGCTTCATCTTGCCGGCAAAGTAGTCCGCGATCTCATCGAGGCGGGCGGCACTCTCGGAAAAATCCTTGCCCTCGGGCCGGACATCGGCGTCGTGGAAGCAGAAATATGGTGCGCCGAGCAGCGAGAACATCTCGAAGGCGACATCGGCCTTGAGTTTCGCCAATTCCATCGTGTCGACGCCGCCGGCCTTGGGGAACCAGGGACGGTCGAAAGTCTGGCCACCGAACGGATCGCCGCCCGGCCAGGCGAAGGAATGCCAGTAGGCGACAGCGAAGCGCAGATGGTCTTCCAACCGCTTGCCGGCCACGACCTCGTCTGGGTTATAGAACCGGTAGGCCAGCGGATTGGTCGAATCCGGCCCCTCATATTTGATCTTCTGGATGTCGCCGAAAAATCCGCTGCTCATGATTTCTGTCCTCTCTCGAATAGTTCGCCCTGATTACCTCAGGCGTAATTGGTTTCGGTCCTGCACCGGTCGAAAAGGCTGATGTCAACAAACAAAGGAGACGGACCATGACCGACCTCAACGCAATCGCCGAGGGCTACATCACCGCCTGGAACGAAAGCGATGCCAGCCGCCGCGCCGAATTGCTCAAGGCGACCTTCACCGAAGACGTCAGCTATCGCGACCCGCTGATGCAGGGCGACGGCCATGATGGCGTCGCGGCGCTGATCGACGGCGTGCACCAGCGCTTTGCCGGCTTCCGGTTCTCGCTGAAGGGCACGCCGGACGGGTTCGCCGACAAGATCCGCTTCTCCTGGAATCTCGGCCCGGAAGGCACACCTTCCATCATCGAAGGCACCGACATCGGTGTCATCGAGAACGGCCGCCTGAAGAGCATCACCGGGTTCCTCGACAAGGTGCCGGCGCAGTGAGTTGCCGAGCCGCGGCGTGTGCGAGAAACCGCTCACGCCGTGGCGCCCCTGATAGCCGGATACAGCGCCCGGTAGCGGTGATAGGCGTCCGCATAGGCGCCGCCGAGCCCGGCATCCGGTTCGATCGTGGCATCCGTCCTGGGCGCGGAGCAGACGGCCAGCGGATCGGCGCCGGTCGCCGCGATCAGGCCAAGCCTGGCGGCGCCAAAGGCGGCGCCGAAATCGCCGTCGGCTGGAATATCCACCGGCACTTGCAGCGCGGTGGCGATCGATTTCAGCCAGTAGCGCGAGCGCGAGCCGCCGCCGATCGCGGTGACGCGCGTCAGTGTGGTGCCGGCTTTCTTCAGGGCCTCGAGGCTGTCGCGGAAGGCGAAGGCGACGCCCTCCAGAACCGCCTGCGTCAGCGCCGCGCGGCTCGATTCATGCGCCAGGCCGGTGAAGGAACCGCGAATGGCGGAATCATTATGCGGCGTACGCTCGCCGGAAAGATAGGGCAGGAAGGACACGCCGCTCGGCGCCATCAGTGTATCCCCCAGTTCGGCGGTCAGTTCGCCAGCGCCCTTGCCCGTGATCTCGGACAGCCAGTTGAGCGAATCGGTCGCCGACAGGATGACGCCCATCTGATGCCAGGTGTTGGGCAGCGCGTGGCAGAAGGTATGGACCGCGCTTGCCGGGTTGGGCAGATAGGACGCGTTGGCGGCAAACAGCACGCCCGACGTGCCGAGCGAGACAAAGGCATGGCCGGCGCCGACCGTGCCCATGCCGCAGGCGGAAGCCGCATTGTCGCCGGCGCCACCGGCAACCGGGATGCCGGCCTCGACGCCCCATTTCGACGCGAGTTCGGCACGCAACCCGCCAGCCTTCTGCGTGCCCTCGACCAGGGACGGCATCTGCTTCTCGTCAAGGGCGGTGGCGGCGAGCAGTTCAGGCGACCAGCGGCGCTTGCCGACATCGAGCCAGGACGTGCCGGCCGAATCCGACATCTCCGAAATGTGCTCGCCGGAGAGCCAAAGTCGCAGGAAATCCTTCGGCAGCAGCACCTTGGCAACCTTGGCGAAGACCGCGGGCTCGTTGTTCTTCACCCAGGCGAGCTTGGGCGCGGTGAAGCCAGGAAAGACGATGTTGCCGGTGAGCGCGCGGAAGCGCGGATCGGCGTCGAGTGCGGCCGCCTCGACATGGCTGCGCGTGTCGTTCCACAGGATGCAGGGCCGCAGCACGTGATCGGCCGCATCGAGCAAGGTGGCGCCATGCATCTGGCCCGACAGGCCGATGCCTTTCACCGCCGCGAACTGCTTGGGATAGGAAGCCTTCAATTCGGCGATCGCGTCTTCGCAGGCGCGTATCCAGTGCGACGGATCCTGTTCGGACCAGCCGGGATGCGGCCGCGAAACGTCAAGCGCGCCATGGCCGGAGCCGACGACATTCTGTCCGGCATCGATCAGCAGCGCCTTGACGCCCGACGTGCCCAGGTCGAGGCCGAGATACATGTTTTCCTCCCACGCCATTATTTTTTTCGGATCTCGAAAAAATCTGGCCGAGCCAGTTTTTAAGGCAAGATCCGCTCCGGGTCAATTCTCTGACAAATCGGCGGCGCGTCGTGAAAACAGGACCGACAGCGGGCTGTCCGGCCGCGCCATCGACCGCTCGGCCGCGAGCGCCCTGGCGAGCACGCCGTCCCCAGCTCGCAGCGCGGCTTCGATCAGCGTCAGGTCGATGACGTCGCGCTGCGCATGGCTTCCCCCGAACCGGTGGGCGATCGCGCGGATCGGCCGGATCAGGCGTATGGCCTCGGCGTAGTTGCGTTCGCCGAACGCCTTGATCGCCAGCGTCAGGGGATAGCCGACATCCCGGGTAAAGGCGGCGTTGTCGTCGCCGCCACGCATGGCCTCGCGCTGTGCCTCTAGCAAGGTCCGGGCCGGGGCATCCAGCCCGGCGCCCACAAACGCCATCATCGCATGGGCGTCGTTGAAGGCATAGTCGCCGGCGCCGGCCCCCGGCCAATTGGCGGCCAGCGCTGCCCAGCGATCGCCGATATCGACGCCGCCGAGATGGAGTCGCCACAGGAGTGCCGACGCATCGACCATATTGAGCGCCATCGTTGATGGTGTGCCGTAGATCGGCCCGTCGTAGAGCGCCAACATCTGGTCGGTCTCGCCGAGATCGTAGTGAAACAGCGCCAGATGCCACCAATTGTGCACCTGCAGGAAGCTTTCCTTCGTCCACGCTTCGGGGTTGGCGCGCATCCAGGCAATGCCGTCTCTTTGCCGGCTTTGCATTTCCATCACATGGGCGACGGCGTGTTGCGCCCAGCCGTCGCGCGGCTCGATCTCGACCGCCATGCGGCCGAGTTTCTCGGCCCTGATATAGTCACCCATCTCCTCCAGCCCGAAGGCCTGCATGCCAAGCATGGCATGGTAACCGGGCATGCCGCTCTGCCAGGATGGCAAGGCGCGCGCGATGCGGTCGCGCAGCATGCGGGCATTGCCGGTGAAGAAGTCGATCTGGTGCCCGACCTGCAGCGCCACGGCGTCGAGTGGGGTCTCGATGGCGATGTCCTCAAGGATCCTGGCGGCGTCATGCCAGCGCCCGTTGGCGAGGTGACCGAGAGCTGAGACATGCGCCTCTTCGCGCGCTGTCGCCGCAAGCGGCAACGCCGCCTCGTGGCAGGCCCTGGCCACGGCCGTCGCCTCACGTTCGGTGGCAAGCCCGAAGAGATAGCCCTTGAAGACATGCGCCATGACAAAACCGGGGTCCTGCGCGATGGCGCGATCGACGGAAGCCACCGGATCGCCGATGAAGCACTGCAATTGGCGCACCGCTTGGCTATAGGGCACGAATCCCGCTTGCGTCGCACCCGAAAGTGCCAGGTCGAATGGATCCCTGATCGCCATGCAAAATCCCCTGACCGGCGTGTTGCGGGCACGATGCTCCTCGGTCCAACGCGATCTTAAAGCATGGGTCACGGACGCGCCAACCATGCGCCGCGCACACTGATTCCAGTAGATTTCGCAATTCATCAACCATGGCGAGCAGATTAGGCTTTGTAAAATTGAACGGATTGTGGCTTCATTGCGGCGCGGCAAAGGGCTTGTAATCGCGATCTGAGAGGGGACGCGATGCGGCATTTTGAAATACAGCTTCCGAACAGCCGTTCTGGGAGCGATGATAGGCTGATTTCTTTGTCGCGGCGAAGGCCGGCGCAAATTCGACCATGGTTTATTAGCTTACTTGCAACTACAGCGTTTGTATTGCTGCCCGGTTCCGCGACTTTCGCGGCCTGCGTGCTGATTCCATCGGCGGGAAATACCACCTTCACCTGCGATAGCGGCGATTCAGGCGGCAGCCTCACCGACACCAGCGGCGACAACACGCTCACCTTTCCCGCCGGCGGCACCGGCCAGGTGAGCGGCAACGTCACTTTCGGCTCCGGCACGGACCGCATCAACATGCAGTCCGGCACCATCACCGGCACGGTCGATCAGGGCGACGGCACGGATTTCTTCACCATTGGCGGCGGCACCGTCGCAGGCAACGTCCAGCAGGGCGCCGGCATCGACGACTTCAACATGAGCGGTGGCCAGATCGGGTCGCTCAACCAGGGCGACGGGCTCGACACCTTCACCATGACGGGCGGGCGCATCGTCGATTTCTTCGACGATGGGGATCGCGCGGTGATGACCGGCGGCCGCATCGGCCGCGTCAACATGAAGCTCGACAAGAACTATTTCAACATGTCCGGCGGCACCATCGACCGCAACCTCGTCACCGGCTTCGACCAGGACACCATCATCCTCTCGGGCGGCACGATCGGCGGCAACATCAGCGTCAGCGGCGGCAATGACAGTGTGACGATATCAGGCGGCACGGTCGGTGGCGATGTGCTGATGAGCTTCGGCTCCGACAATTTCGTCTGGAATGGTGGCGGCATCATCTATGGCGCGGTCGATCTCGGCGCCGACAACGATACCGCCAGGCTGAGCAACCTCACCAACGCCAATCTCGGCGGCACGGATGCCATAAATGGCGGCCTTGGCACCGACGCGCTGACCTTCGACAACGTCAAGCTGGACGGGATCGCCCGGGTCCAGAACTGGGAGAGCATCGACGCCACCAACGACACGCAATTGATGCTCGACGGCAATCTCGTGCTCGGCGACAGCGGCACCGGCACAGGCTCGCTCAGCGTCGATGCTTCGAGCACGCTCTATGGCGGCGGCTTCAACTCGACGATCCAGGCCTTCGCGGCGGGCCAGCTGGCGCAGGTGACCAATGCCGGGCGCATCGACCTGACCAACGGCACCACCGGAGCGACCGACCGGCTGACGATTTCGGGCAATTATGTCGGCGCCGGCGGCGTGCTGCTTGTCCAGACCGAACTCGGCGACGACTCTTCCGCATCCGACCAGTTGGTCCTGTCAGGCGGGACGGCTTCCGGCTCGACCGGCATTTCCGTGGTCAATGTCGGCGGCGCGGGCGCGGCGACCACGCAGGATGGCATCATGGTCATCCAGGCCATCAACGGCGCCAGCTCGGGCGCCTCGACCTTCGCGCTCGACGGGCCGGTCGCCGCCGGCGCCTTCGAATACTATCTTTTCAAGGGCGGCGTCAGCGCCGGCAGCGACGAGAACTGGTATCTGCGCTCGACGCTGATAACACCGACGTCGCCGGCCGCGGCGCCACCGACGCTCGAGCCCTCGCCACCGGTGGAACCGGTGCCCCCGGCGGCCGAGCCACCGCCTCCGCCGCCCTCCGAACTGCCGCCGACGCCGCCGCCGAGCGAGGGCGACATCAACAATCCGCCGGTCGACCCGACGCCGCCGGTGCAAACCAGCGACCCGCAACCCGAACCACCGCCGCCACCGCCACCGGCGCCTCCGGCGGATCCGCCACCGCCGCCACCGGTGGTGCCGACTGCCGTGCCCGACCTGCCGGTACCGGCGGCCGGTCAGGAAATCGTGCTCTACCGCATCGAGGTGCCGGTCTATTCGGCCTTGCCGCCTGTGGCCGAGCACCTGGCGATGACCACGCTCGGCACCTTCCATGAACGGCGCGGCGAGCAAAGCCTGTTGTCGAACCCGGAGCTGTCGCCGGTCTGGGGCCGCATCTATGGCCAGGACGCCAAGATGGGCTGGTCCGGGACGGTGTCGCCATCCTTCGACGGCACCCTGTTCGGCCTGCAGGCGGGCTTCGACGTGTTCGGCCGCGACACCGCCTCGGGCGGAATCGATCGCGCCGGCCTGTTCATCGCCTATGCCAGCATGAAGGGCGATGTGCGCGGCCAGGCGCTGGGGTGGAACGACCTGTCCGTCGGCAGCCTCGACGTCAACGGCACCAGCGTCGGCGGCTACTGGACCCGCATCGGCCAGGGCGGCTGGTACCTCGATGGTGTCCTCATGGCCACCTTCTTCGGCGGCGACGCGACATCGTCGCGCGACATCGGCATCGATGTCGGCGGAACAGGCGTCACCGCTTCACTTGAAGGTGGCTATCCCATTGCGCTGGCGCAGGGCTGGATGCTCGAACCGCAGGCGCAACTGGTCTGGCAGCATATGTCGCTCGACGATACCAACGACCTTTCCTTCGGCACCGACGATAGCGCCAGCGGCCGGCTGGGTGCGCGGCTGCAGGGCGAGACCGTCATCAACGGCATGGCGCTGCAGCCTTATCTCAAGGCCAACATCTGGCACGATTTCGGCGGTACCGACCGTGTCAGCTTCGACACCACCGACATTACGACCGAGGGCAGGTCGACCTCGTTCGAGTTCGGCGGGGGCGTCGTGGCCAAGGTGACGGACAAAGTCAGCATCTTCGCCACTGGCGACTACACCACCAATCTCGGCGGCGACAAGCGGCGCATCCTCGAGGGCAATCTGGGAATCAGCGTCAAATGGTGAGGCCTTCCAGGCCTCACCCCGTGTCAGGACATCAATTGCCCGAACGCATCGCCACCGTGGCGATGCCGGCACCAACCAGCAATGTGCCACCGGTGCGGTTGAAGATGCGGATCGCCTTGGGATTGCGCACGACGTTTCGCGCGCGTGCCGCGATCAGCGCATAGCCAAAGGCATTGGCAAAGGCGAGCGCCAGGAAGGTGGCCTCGAAGATCAGCATCTGCGTCCAGAAGTCGGCGTGCCGGTCGAGGAACTGCGGCAGGAAGGCAACGAAGAAGGTGATGCTTTTCGGATTGAGCGCGGTGACCAGCCAGGCATGCGCCATCATTTTTGCCGACGATACGGCATCGGTCCGGGGTTCGGCCTTCAGCGCGCCGCCGGCGCGGAACAGTTTCACGCCGAGATAGATCAGATAGCCGGCGCCGATCAGTTTCAGGATGGTGAAGACACCAGCCGAAGCGGCGAGCAGCGCGCCGATGCCCAGCATCGACAAGGTCATGGCGGTGAAGTCACCGAGCGCCACGCCGACGGCCATCGGCAGGGCGGTGCGCCAGCCCTGGCCCAGCGCATAAGACACGACCAGCAGAATGGTCGGCCCCGGGATGATGAGAAGGATCGTCGACGCGGCGGCGAAAGCGGCCCAGTTTTCGAAGGACATGTCTGTCTCCCTTGGGTTAAGGAAAAGGATAAATCCTCAGTCCCGGGAGAATGTAAAGGGGCAGGATCTTTGTTTCTTGCGCGATTGCGGACGCAAGACCACCGCGCATTTTTCCTGAAATTGCCGCGCCATCAATTGCGCGAACGGCAGGTTGGCGTCAGTTCGCGCCGCCCAGCGTGCTCACGATATCGGCCAGGCTGACATTGGCACCGAGGACCAATGCGGCCGCGACAATGGCAGCGGCAAAAAGCTTGATGTCGGTCTTTAACGTCTTGCACATGGAGGCCCCTCGCTGATCGCTTGCTGCGTAGGAGCCGCCGACGCCGGGATTATGACATGAGCTGGGTCTTTTTGTGCAGACCCCCTCGGTGGGCGGCCACCCGGGAGGGCCGAACCCGGCCAGGCAACGCGCAAATGCAGGCGATGCAAGGCATTCACGCTTTATCAACCATGAATGATGAAAATGCCTGCTATCCGGCCGGACCGTGCTTCCCGCCGACAGCGTAAGGTTTGGGTATATGCGCGAGTTGCCGCAAGGTCTGACGCCGCCACGAAACGGCGACGCAATCGAAACCGATCATCGTCTTTCCCGCCGCGCCGTCCTGTCGGGGGCAGGTGCGCTGGCGCTGCTCAGCGCCGCCGGCTGCTCGACTTCCGGCGGCGGCATGCCGGCGCTTGAACTCGACAATACGGTCACCGGTTCCGTACCGCCGATGCGGCCGTCGATCAGCGTCGACAAGAACATCACCAGCCCCGACCTGATGTATGCCGCGTTGACGGACAACGGTTTTAACGTGCCGGAGGTGCCGTATCTGAAGGTCAAGCCGGAATTCCGCCGCCAGATCGTCGTGGACACGACCGGCGAAGCGCCCGGCACCATCGTCGTCCATCTCAAGGAGCGCATGCTCTATCTCGTCCAGCCGGGTGGCGACGCGATCCGCTACGGTGTCGGCATCGGCAAGGACGGCTTCCGCTGGTCCGGCCGCGCCAACATCCAGTATGGCCGGGAATGGCCTACCTGGACGCCGCCGCCGGAGATGATCCAGCGCAAGCCCGAACTGGTTAAGTGGCAGGGCGGCCAGCCCGGCGGCCTCACCAACCCGCTCGGGGCGCGCGCGCTCTATATATACCAGGACGGCAAGGATACCGGCTACCGCATCCATGGCTCGCCCGAATGGTGGAGCATCGGCCAGGCGATGTCGTCGGGCTGCGTGCGCTTGATCAACCAAGACATCATCGACCTCTACAGCCGCGTTTCGAAGAAGAACCCGGTCGTCGTCATGTGATCTTTCGAGCGGCCAACGCGGCCGCTTTATCGTCTTGTCCGAGCATGATTTCTGAACAAACGGAAAACCGTCTGTCCGAGAAAACCGGTTTCCATTTTTCGGGATCGTGCCGTGACTCCCCGTTGCGCGATGCCGCGAGACAGGCGAAGGTGTCTTGAAACCCATCGCCTCGGGAGACGTCAGGAATGGCCGGAACTTTTGTTATCGCGCAAGGCGGCGGCCCGACCGCCGTCATCAACCAGACGGTTGTCGGCGCCACGCTGGAGATCCGCAAGAGGCATCCCGGCGCCAAGGTGCTGGGCTCCCTCCATGGCGTGCGCGGCATTCGTGACGGCAATTATGTCGACCTTTCGGCCATCCCCGAGGACCGGCTGCGGCTGATTGCCGGGACACCGAGCGCGGCGCTTGGCTCGACGCGCGACAAACCGGACGCGGCCTACTGCGACGTCATCCTCAAGGGCTTGCAGAAGGCCGGGGCCGACGCCTTCATCTATATAGGCGGCAACGACACCTCGGGCACACAGCAGATCCTGACCGACGCCGCCGGCGGTTCCATTGCTTTCGTCCATGCGCCCAAGACGATCGACAATGATCTCGAGGAGAACGACCATACGCCGGGCTTCATTTCGGCGGCGGAGTTCGTCGCCGGCGCCTTTCTGTCCGTCGACCTCGATTTTCGCGCTTTGCCCGGCATCTATGTCGGCATCGTCATGGGCCGGCACGCCGGCTTCCTGACTGCCGCCGCCGCGGCCTGGCAGCTTGATCCCGACAGCGGCCCGCATCTCGTCTACGTGCCCGAGCGGCCGTTCTCCGCGGCCGGTTTCATCGACGACGTGCGTGCGACGCTCGATCGCCACAAGCGCTGTATCGTCGCCGTGTCGGAAGGGGTCAGCACTGCCGACGGCAAGGCACTGGTCGAGAGCCTGGTGCCACCGGAGAAACTGGAACGCGACCAGCATGGCAACGTCAAATTGTCGGGCAGCGACCTGCCGGCCGCACTGGAACGGGCATTGGCCGATGGGCTCCCGGGCAAGCGGGCCCGCGTCGACGCACTCGGCTACATGCCGCGCGGCTATGTCGGCGCCATCAGCGCCGTCGACGCGCGGGAGGCATTCGATGCCGGCGCCTTCGCGGTCTCTGTCGCCGAACAGGGTGGCGGCTCGGTGGCGCTGCAATATGATGGCGCAAGGACCGTGCTGAAGAAGGTGCCGCTGAAGAATGTCGCCGGCAAGACCCGCCACATGCCGGACAATTTCATGAAGCCCGATGTCAGCCAGCTGTCCGACGCCGGCATGGCCTATCTCAAGCGGCTGGTGCCGGAAAAGTACAAGGTCGGGAAGCCGTTCGTCTAATGTCAGGCTGGTTCAGCAAGAGCATCGTCGACGACAGGACGACGATGCTGACCGAGCCGTTCGTGCATAACTATGTGCGCGCCAACATCTGGCATCTGCGCGGTCGCGACGCCGACCTTTTGGTCGATACCGGCATGGGCATCTGTCCGCTGGCGCCGCAGATCGAGACGCCGCGGGACAAGCCGCTGCTGGTCGTCGCCACGCACATCCATCTCGACCATGTCGGCTCGCTGCACGAATTTCCATGGCGGGCCGGACCGAAGATGAGTGCCGCGCAGTTCGAGAGCATGGATGAGGCGGCGACCTACGCCTACATGTTCCACGATCTCGAAGGCGCCGTTTCGAAACTGCCGGGGCCGGGCTGGAAGGCGGCCGATTACAAGATCCCAGCGGCGCCGCTGACGCGGACCCTCGACGAGGGCGATGTGGTCGACCTCGGCGACCGGCAATTCCGCGTCCTGCATCTTCCCGGGCATTCGCCGGATTCGATCGCGCTGTTCGACGAGGCCGACGGGCTGTTCTTCAGCGGCGACGCCATCTACGACGATACGCTGATCGACAGCCTGCCGGATTCCGACAGGGCCGCCTATGTCCGCACCATGCAACGGCTGCTCGACCTGCCGATCCGCATCGGCCATGGCGGCCACGGACCGAGCTTCGACCGCAAGCGTATGCGTGAGATTGCAAAGGCTTACATCGAGCAAACCGGCGAAATCTGAGCCTCGCAAAGCCTTCACATCGCCAGGAGCGGTGATGCGAGCGCGGCACGCCGATCAGGCCGCAAAGAATTAAATCTTTGTAATATAACCGAAAAAACCTAATTCACCCGCATCCGCGCCCTAGATTCCGGTTTCATCGACCTGAACGGCCGCCGCATGAAGCGAGACAGGCGGCCGCGACGGCCGGTACGCCGAATGGGCCGCTCCCATACAGGCCACGGCGCCGAATCCAATGTCTCGCACGGACAACGACCATGTCATCCCACAACATTCTTCGCAGACATCGCGTCGCCGCATTGCTGGGCGCCGCCCTCATCATCTCCCCCTTCGTCGTTTCATTTGCTCAAAGTGCCGGCAACGCAGGCGTGAGCAACGTTGTCGCGACGACCCAGACCCCTGTCGCCGGTATCACCGCCCCCAATGGCTCCTTTGCGCCGATCGTGGCGGCCGACAAGCCCGCGGTGGTGACGGTCACAACCGTAATGAAAGCGCAGCCTGCAAATGACGACGACGGGATGCCTCTCGGCAACTCGCCGTTCGATCAGTATTTTCGCCAGTTCTTCGGCGACCAGGGCATGCCCGCTCCGCGGACACCGCCGCAACAGGCGCAGCGCGCCGAAGCGCTCGGCTCCGGCTTCATCGTCTCCGCCGACGGCACGATCGTCACCAACAATCACGTCGTCGACGGCGCTTCCTCGATCAAGGTGACGCTCGACGACGGCACCGAACTTCCCGCCAAGCTTGTCGGCCGCGACGCCAAGAACGACCTGGCCGTGCTCAAGGTCAAAGCCGACAAGCCCTTGCCGACGGTCAAATGGGGCGATTCCGACAGGCTGATGACCGGCGACCAGGTGCTGGCGATCGGCAATCCGTTCGGCATCGGCACGACGGTGACGGCAGGTATCGTTTCGGCACGCGGCCGCGACCTGCACAGTGGGCCGTTCGACGATTTCATCCAGATCGACGCGCCGATCAACCATGGCAATTCCGGCGGCCCGCTGGTGGATGTGAACGGCAATGTCATGGGCATCAACACGGCGATCTATTCGCCCAATGGCGGCAGTGTCGGCGTCGGCTTCGCCATCCCGTCCGACCAGGCGCAGAAGGTCGTGGCCAAGCTGATGAAGGACGGCTCGATCCAGTATGGCTATCTCGGCGTCGAGATCCAACCGGTGACGCCTGACGTGGCAAGCGCCATCGGGCTCGATCATCCCGGCGGCGCGCTGGTCTCCAAGGTCAATGACAGCTCGCCTGCCGCCAGCGCCGGCGTCGAGACCGGCGACGTCATCACCGGCTTCGCCGGACAGGACGTCAAGGACCCCAAGGATCTGTCACGCGCCGTCGCCGATGTCGCCCCTGGCGCCAAGGAATCGCTCGATGTCTGGCGCAAGGGCAAGGCCATGCAGATTTCCGTCAATGTCGGGCAAAACAGCGACGACGTGAAGACAGCGTCGACTGACGATTCCGGCATGCCGAGCGCCGAACAAGGCTCACGCGCGCCGGCGATCGGCCTCGGACTGATGGATATCACGCCCGACATTCGCCAGGAAATGAACCTCGCCGATAACGAGCATGGCGCGGTGGTTGCGCGCGTCAGCCCCGACAAGGCGGCCGCTGCTGCCGGCATCCAGCCGGGCGATATCATCGTCGCCGTCAACCAGGCGCCGGTGAAGAGCGCCCGGCAGGTTACGCAGGCGATCGCCCAGGCCAGCAAGTCGGGCCGCAAGTCGGTGCTGCTGCTGGTCGAACGCGACGGCGGCCAGATTTATGTTGCCGTGCCATTCGCCAATGGCTGAGGCGCGGGGCCGGATTTGACCCGAGGGCGGGCTCGTCGCGACGAGCCCGCCCTCGCCATCTAGAGTTTGCGCAGCGCCACTTCCTCGACCAGATGGTCGGCGCCCTTGCGCAGGATGAGGTCGGCGCGGGCGCGCGTCGGCAGGATGTTTTCGCGCAAATTCTTCAGATTGATGTTGGTCCACAGGCCTTCGGCGATGGCGCGCGCCGAATCCTCCGAGAGCTGCGAATAGCGGTGGAAGAAGGAATCCGGATTGCGGAATGCGGTCTCGCGCAGACGCATGAAACGGGAAATGTACCACTGGTGGATCAGGTTCTCGTCGGCATCGATATAGATGGCGAAATCGAAAAAGTCCGACAGGAAAGGCACGATCTTGCCGTCCTGCGGCAGCTTGCCCGGCTGCAGCACATTGATGCCTTCGAAGATCAGGATGTCCGGCCGGTCGATGGTGACGAATTCGCCGGGAATGACGTCGTAGGTGAGATGCGAATAGACCGGCGCGCGCACATTGGGCAGCGCCGACTTGATGCCCGAGAGGAAACGCAGCAGCGCGCCGACATCGTAGCTGTCGGGAAAGCCCTTGCGTTCCATCAGGTTTTCGCGACGCAGGACCTCGTTGGGCAGCAGGAAGCCGTCGGTGGTGATGAGATCGACCTTGGGGCTCGACGGCCAGCGCGCCAGCAATTCCTTCAGCACGCGGGCCGTGGTCGATTTGCCGACCGCTACCGAGCCGGCGATGCCGATGATGAACGGCGTCTTGACGATATCGACGGCGTTGAAGAAGGCCTGGCGCTGCCTGAACAGCAATTGGCTGGCCTCGACATGCGCGGATAGAAGCCGCGACAGCGACAGATAGATGCGCTTGACCTCTTCGAGGTCGACCGGGTCGTTGAGCGAACGCAGCCGGCGGAACTCGTCCTCGCTCAGTGTCAGTGGCGTGTCGGCTCGGAATTGCGACCATTGCTCGGCGGAGAAGAAACGAAACGGGGAATATTTCTCGGTTGGCGCGAGCTGATCCATCGAGATACCTGCCCTCCTCGTGCTCAGCCCTTGGGCCGCGACGCCTTCTCGGCGATGCCCGAACGCGCGGTGCGGCTTTCGAGCTCCTGGAGCACGTCGCGCAACGGAACACCCGAAATGCCGAGAACGACGAGCCAATGATATATAAGATCGGCACTTTCGGAAACGAGGCCTTGTCTGTCGCCCTTGACGGCGGCAATCACGGTCTCGACCGCCTCTTCGCCAAGCTTCTGCGCCGCCTTGTCGATGCCGCGCGAAAACAGCTTGGCCGTCCACGAGTCCGCATCGCCGGAATGGGCGCGCTCATGGACGATTTTTTCCAGATCGGACAGCGAAAATTCAGCCATGGCGCCGAGAGCCTTTCTTAGCCGGAAAGCCTCTAGGACCGATAGACCGAGGAGTCCAGCCGCATCGGCAGCCCGGCCTCGGCCATATGCGCCTTGGCCTGCGCTATGGTGTAGGTGCCGAAATGGAAAATCGAGGCCGCCAGAACCGCGCCGGCATGGCCATCGCGAATGCCTTCGACCAGATGGTCCAGCGTGCCGACCCCGCCCGATGCGATGACTGGCGCGCGCACCGCATCAGCAATCGCACGCGTCAGCGCGATGTCGTAGCCGGCCTTGGTGCCGTCGCGGTCCATCGAGGTCAACAGGATCTCGCCAGCGCCACGATCGACCATTTTCCGGGCGAATTCGACCGCGTCGATGCCGGTCTTCTCGCGTCCGCCATGGGTGAATATCTCCCAACGATCGACCTCGCCGGCGCCGGAAACCTTCTTGGCGTCGATGGCGACGACGATGCACTGATTGCCGAACTTGTCGGCTGCTTCGGCGACGAAATCCGGGTTCTTCACAGCAGCCGTGTTGATCGACACCTTGTCGGCGCCGGCCAAAAGCAGCTTCCTGATGTCGGCGACCTGGCGCACGCCGCCGCCGACGGTCAGCGGCATGAAGCACTGTTCGGCGGTGCGGGCAATGACATCGAAGATGGTTTCCCGGTTGTCGGACGAAGCGGTGATGTCGAGAAAACACAGTTCGTCGGCGCCGGCGGCGTCATAGGCCTTGGCTGCCTCGACCGGGTCGCCGGCGTCGATGAGATCGACGAAATTGACGCCCTTGACGACACGACCGTCCTTGACGTCGAGACACGGGATGACGCGGGCTTTCAGCATCAGCGGCTCTCTATCGTGGCGATAAGGTCATTGAGCAACTGGCCGACCAGCGGCGGCACGTCAGCCTGGGCATCGAAGGCCGGATCGTAGGCGGAAACGGTGATGCCGACGACCGGTACAGCAAGCGCCATGGCGCAGGCCGCGTCGCGCAACTGTTCGGGGCTCGGCCCGCCAGGTGTGACATAGCGGTTGGCCTGCAGTTCCTTCGGGTCGTGCACGTCGAGATCGAGATGCATGTGCACGCTTTTGGCGCCGGCGGCTTTCAGCCTTTCGGTCGCTTGCGCCACGCCGGGGCATTCAGTGCGGATCACCGGCAAAGTCTTGAGGAGTTGCTGCTCGGCCGGATCGAGATCGCGGGCGTTGACGAGCACGCAGCGCGAGGGATCGATCGGCTGGAAGCCGGGAATGGCTGATGCCATCGGGCGCCAGCACAGACCGAGCACGGTCGCCAGCGCCATGCCGTCAAGGAAGCCGTATACGGAGGTCTCGGGCGTGTTGAGGTCGCCATGCTGGTCGGCCCAGATGATCGCATCGGCGCCTTCGCCGGCGACCGCGCCAGCACTGGTCAGGCAGTTTCCGGCGAGCACGATAGGAAACCGTCCCCTGTCGATGGCAATGCGGACCTCACCCGAGACGGCGTTGCAGACGGCAAAGCCGGTGGCGATCTCCCGCTCCTGGTCGCCGCCGACCCTGCCGATATCCTCGACCGCGACGTCGTGGCCAGCCATGGTCAGGGCATCGACGAGACCGCCCGCAATCAGCGCGTCCGGCCCCTGGCCCATGCCGCCATGGTAGTGGCCGCTGTCATAGGAGGCGAGGATGATGGTGATCTTCACGATTTCGCCTCCGCCACCGGCCGGCCCTGCAGGATCGCCAGCGCCTCGGCCGGATCGATGCGGCCGTCATAGAGCGCGCGGCCCGAGATGGCACCTTCGAGCTTTTGTGCGTCCGGCATGGTCATGCGCACGATGTCGGCGATCGAGGCCAGCCCCCCCGAAGCGATGACCGGGATCGATACGGCGTCGGCGAGGTCGATGGTGGCATCCCAGTTGATGCCGGTCAGCACGCCGTCGCGATCGATGTCGGTGTAGATGATGGCGGCAACGCCGGCGCCTTCGAACTTCTTCGCCAGTTCGATGACGCCAAGGCTCGACGCTTCGGCCCAGCCCTCGACGGCGACCTTGCCGCCCTTGGCATCGATGCCGACCGCGACCTTGCCAGGGAAAGCCTTGCAGGCCTGCCGGACCAGATCGGGATCGCGCACCGCCACCGTGCCGAGAATGACGCGAGCGAGACCGCGAGCGAGCCAGTCCTCGATCTGCGCAATCGTGCGGATGCCGCCGCCGAGCTGCACCGGGTTCTTCGTCGCCTTGAGGATGGCGCCGACCGCCGCGCTGTTGACGCTCTGGCCCTTGAAGGCGCCGTTGAGGTCGACGACATGCAGCCATTCGAAGCCCTGGTCCTCGAAGGCTTTTGCCTGCGCGGCGGGATCATCGTTGTAGATGGTGGCGGTCGCCATGTCGCCGTGCTTCAGCCGCACGCATTGGCCGTCCTTGAGGTCGATGGCAGGAAACAGGATCACGATTCAGGCGCCTTCAACGATGACGAAATGGCCCGTCGATGCGGCCAGCCTGAATTTCGAGGCATGCTGATATTCGGGCGAATGATAGCATTCCACTGCCTTGTCGTAGGATTCGAACTCGATCACGACATGGCGATTGCCTGTCGGCTGTTCCGGGTTCTCGTGGCGGCCCGCCCGCACGATGAATTTGGCGCCGTACTTGTCAAAGGCAACAGCATTCGCCTCGATATAGTGCTTGTAGACCTCGGGATCGCGAACATCGATCATCGCCATCCAATAGCCCTTCCTGCTCATGTTTCAGGGCCTCCACTTCAGGAAATTGGTGATCAGCGCCAGCCCCAGCGCCTGGCTCTTCTCCGGATGGAACTGCGTGCCGACGAGATTGTCGCGGGCGACGGTGGCCGTCACCGGGCCGCCATAGTCGGCGACCGCCAGAACCTCGTCCGCCTTGCGCGCGTCGAGATGATAGGAGTGGACGAAATAGGCGTGCAGTCCCGCGGTTCCGGTTGGAATGCCGGCAAACAGCGGATGTTGGCGCCGAAGCTCGATCGTGTTCCAGCCGATCTGCGGGATCTTCAGCGTTGGATCGGCCGGCGTGATCTCCTTGACGTCGCCTGATATCCAGCCAAAGCCTTTGGTGACGGTTTTTTCCAAGCCGCGCTCGGACATCAGCTGCATGCCGACGCAGATGCCGAGGAAAGGCCGACCCTTGGCGATCGCGACGTCCTCGACCGCTTCCCACATGCCCTCGACGGCACGCAGGCCCGCCGCGCAGTCGGCATAGGCGCCGACGCCGGGCAGGACGATGCGGTCGGCGCTACGCACCCGGTCGGCATCGGCCGTCAGCTCGATCTCGGCCGATATGCCGGCTTCGCGCGCGGCGCGCTCGAAGGCCTTGGTGGCCGAGCGCAGATTGCCCGACCCATAGTCGATGATTGCTACCCGCATGTCAGGGCCGTCCCGGGATGTGGGTCAGGCCCAGCGCCATGCCGGGCTGCGCCGGGCGGGCCAGGGCGGCATCCGGAACCATGCGTGGCGCGGGAATGGTTTCCTCCGCGTGCCCTTCGGCCTCAAGCGCATAGCGGATGTCGGCGTCGTCGAGCCGGCCGGCGTGAACCACGCCCCATTCATGCCAGCCGCGCCGGCGAAGGGCCGCGATGCGCAACCCCTGCCCCTCCAGGCCGACATAGAACGAGACGAGCAGCGACAGCAGCGAACTTGCCAATCCAAGGCCAAGATTTTGCCCAGCCATCGAAAGCAGGCCCATGACGACGAAGGCAAGCCCGGCTTCGATCCACAGCCGATGCCAGGCGAGCCATAACGGCGGCACCAAGAGGCCGAGCCAGGTGAAGCCGTCGCGGACAAAGGCCGTGGTGTCGACCTTCTCGCTGCGGCCGGGCGGTTCCATCACGACATAGGCGGCCATGGCGCTATCCCTTCAAAGATCCCTTGGTGGAGGGAACCGCATCCGGCTGGCGCGGGTCCGGCTCGAGTGCCGTGCGCAGCGCGCGCGCCACCGCCTTGAAGCAGGTCTCGGCGATGTGGTGGTTGTTGGCGCCATAATGGTTGGTGACATGCAGCGTGATGCCGGCATTCTGCGCCAGCGCCTGGAAGAATTCCCTCACCAGTTCGGTGTCGAACGTGCCGATCTTGGGTGACGAGAAGGACACGTTCCAGACCAGGAACGGCCGGCCCGACACGTCGATCGCCGCACGCGTCAGCGTCTCGTCCATGGCAAGGTCGATCGAGGCATAGCGCATGATGCCGCGCCGTTCACCCAGCGCCTTGGTCAGCGCCTGGCCGAGCGCGATGCCCGTGTCCTCGACCGTGTGATGGTCGTCAATATGGAGGTCGCCCGTCGCCCTGACCGTCATGTCGATCAGGGAATGGCGCGAGAGCTGGTCCAGCATGTGGTCGAAGAAGCCGACGCCCGTGGCGATATCGGATTTACCCGAGCCGTCGACATGGACCGACACCAAGATGTCGGTCTCCTTGGTCTTGCGGCTGGCTTCGGCGGAACGGGGCGCCATCACTCTATCCTTGTCCCAGCGGTTCACGTGGTAAACCGGGTTCACATGGTAAACCGGTTCACAGGCTCCAAGCGCTCGCGGGCTTGAAAACGAATGCCTTCTATCAGCATGATCCGGCGATTGCCAGTTGCCTCGGACAGAGGTATCGGGCCTTGCCGGAGAGGCGATTTGCAATCATTGGTCCCGTGCATACATATGGCCGATAAAAATCACTCGTACCGCGCCAATCGCCTTTTGGGATCGCGCGAATCGGAGCCAGGAAATGTCTGATAATCTGACCATGCACGCCACGACCATCGTGACGGTGCGCAAGGGCAACAAGGTGGTGATCGCTGGCGACGGCCAGGTCAGCCTTGGCCAGACCATCATGAAGGGCAATGCCCGTAAAGTGCGCCGCATCGGCAAGGGCGGCAATGTGATTGCCGGTTTCGCCGGCGCCACCGCCGATGCCTTCACGCTGCTTGAGCGGCTGGAAGCCAAGCTCGAGCAGTATCCCGACCAGCTGACGCGCGCCTGCGTCGAACTCGCCAAGGACTGGCGCACCGACCGCTATCTGCGCCGGCTCGAGGCGATGATGCTGGTGGCCGACAAGTCGGTCTCGCTGGCGCTGACCGGCACCGGCGACGTGCTCGAACCCGAATTTGGCGTCATGGCCATCGGGTCGGGCGGCAATTACGCACTGGCGGCGGCACGTGCGCTGATGGACACCGACAAGGATGCCGAGGAGATCGCCCGCAAGGCGATGCAGATCGCCTCCGATATCTGCGTCTACACCAACAACAATTTCGTCATCGAAAAGCTCGATGCCGCCTGAGAAGGTGGGCCTTGATCCCGAAAAGTGGGAACCGGTTTTCGGAAAAGATCATGGCCAAACAAGAAGGTAGCTATGATTTTCGGCCGGTGACTGAAGAGGACCTGCCGATGATCGCCGGCTGGCTCGCCGAGCCTGAAGTCGCTCAGTGGTGGAACGATCCGGAGGCGGAAATCGCCGAGATCCGCGATCATATCGACTCGATTTCGGTCGAGCCGCTGATCGTTGAACTCGGCGGCAAGCCGATCGCCTATCTGCAGAGCTACGATCCGCATTTGGAAGACGACCATCCCTATGCCGACCAGCCGTTCGGCACGCTCGGCATCGACCTGTCGATCGGCCGGCCTGAACTGATTGGCATCGGCCATGGCTCCGCGATCGTGCGCCAATTCGTCGAAGAGCTGTTCAGGGAAGGCGTACCGCGCGTCATCATCGATCCGGACCCGGTCAATATCAGGGCCATCCGTGCCTATGAAAAAGCCGGATTCCGGACCATTGATCGCAGGCAATCGGTCTATGGCAACGTGGTGCTGATGGCTATCGATGCTGAAGAGGGCGACGCTGAAGAGGGCGACGCTGAAGAAGGCGATGCCGAAGAAGGCGACGGGGAAGAGGGGCTATAGGGCATGAATGCATCCGGCGAGGAGAAGAACCTCTCGGCCTACGAAAACAGCTGGCGGATGGGGTTGCTGATCGTTGCCGGGCTTGTCATCGTCCAGGCCGTCACGCTCTATCTGATGGGCCGGACGCCGATCTGTACATGCGGCTACGTCAAACTCTGGCATGGCGTGGTGAACAGTTCCGAGAATTCCCAGCACATTTCGGACTGGTACACCTTCTCGCACATCATCCACGGCTTCCTGTTCTACGCGCTGGCACGGTTCCTGTTCCCACGCTCGCCGATCGGCCTGAGGCTGGCGTTCGCCGTTCTCATCGAAGGCGGCTGGGAATTGCTCGAGAACAGCCCGTTCATCATCGACCGCTACCGTGCCGGCACCATCTCGCTCGACTATTACGGCGACAGCATCATCAATTCGGTGTCCGACACACTGGCCATGGTGCTGGGATTTGTGATGGCGCGAAGGCTACCTATATGGGTGATCGTCAGCCTCGCCATCCTTTTCGAACTGGGTACCGGCTACCTCATCCGGGACAATCTGACACTCAACGTGATCATGCTGCTGCATCCGTTCGAGGCCATCAAGCAGTGGCAAAGTGGAATCTAGTGATATGAGCACATTTTCTCCCCGCGAAATCGTTTCGGAACTCGACCGCTTCATCATCGGCCAGAAGGACGCCAAGCGCGCCGTGGCCATCGCCTTGCGCAACCGCTGGCGCCGCCAGCAGCTGGAAGGCCAGATGCGCGAAGAGGTGATGCCGAAGAACATCCTGATGATCGGGCCGACCGGCGTCGGCAAGACCGAGATCTCGCGCCGCCTGGCGCGTCTGGCCGGTGCGCCTTTCGTCAAGGTCGAGGCAACCAAGTTCACCGAAGTCGGCTATGTCGGCCGTGACGTCGAGCAGATCATCCGCGATCTCGTCGAGATCGCCATCGGCCTGGTGCGCGAGAAGATGCGCGAGGACGTCAAGGCGCGCGCCCACATCAATGCCGAGGAACGCGTTCTGGAAGCGCTGGTCGGCAAGACGGCGAGCCCGGCGACGCGCGACAGCTTCCGCAAGAAGCTGCGCGACGGCGAACTCGACGACAAGGAGATCGAGATCGAAGTGGCCGATACCGGCAATGGCGGCATGCCCGGTTTCGAGATCCCCGGCATGCCGGGTGCCAATATCGGCGTGCTCAACATCAACGACATGCTGTCCAAGGCGATGGGCGGCAAGAAGACCAAGCTGCGCAAGACGACGGTGAAGGAATCCTACGATCTGCTGGTCGGTGACGAGTCCGATAAGCTGCTCGACCAGGACGAGGTGGTGCGCCGGGCGCTGGATGCCGCGGAAAATGACGGTATCGTCTTCCTCGACGAGATCGACAAGATCGCGGCCAGATCGGACATTTCGGGCGGGCCTTCGCGCGAAGGCGTGCAGCGCGACCTGCTGCCGCTGGTCGAAGGCACCACGGTGGCGACCAAATACGGCCCGCTGAAGACGGACCACATCCTGTTCATCGCATCGGGCGCCTTCCACGTCTCGAAGCCGTCCGACCTGTTGCCGGAATTGCAGGGCCGCCTGCCGATCCGGGTCGAGCTGCGCGCGCTCGAGAAGGAGGATTTCGTCCGCATCCTGACCGAGACGGAAGCGAGCCTGATCAAGCAGTATATCGCGCTGATGAAGACCGAGGGCGTCGACCTGACCTTCACCGACGACGCCATCGATTCGCTCGCCGGCATCGCTGTCGATCTCAACGCCAGCGTCGAGAATATCGGCGCCAGGCGGCTGCAGACGGTGATGGAACGGGTGCTGGACGAGATCTCCTACGACGCGCCCGACCGCAACGGCACGAGCGTCACCATCGACGCCGCCTATGTGGAAAAGCATGTCGGCGATCTCTCCAGAAACACAGATTTGTCGCGATTCATTCTCTAACCGACAGCTCTGGAAGGTTCCGGCGCCGGAACAGGCAACACCTCCGGCGGAAGTCATGTGTGGCCAGACGGTACCATCTGGCCACCTTTCGTCTTGCCGGCGGAAAGGGCGCTCTCGACTCAACCCAGAGCATTACCCTAGTTTGCGCGGCAATACCTCAGGGCGGCGGCGCATGAAAAAACTCATCCCAATCATTCTCAGGCCAATCATTCTGGGCTTAACGCTGGCGGCGACGCTGTTCGTCGCTGATGCGGCGACATTGGTGCCGCCGGGAAACCGCAATGCCGAGCAGCCCGACATTCCCGGCGCCTCGAGCCGGCGCACGCAGGCGACCAACACCACCTTCCAGGCGAAATACCGGAAGGTCTATGCCCTGCTGCAGAACGACGCCGATCTGCGCGCCAAGATCAAGAAGGCCGCTTCCGCATACGGCATTGATCCCCTGCACATCGTCGGCGCCATCGTCGGCGAGCACACCTACAATGTCGACGCCTATGACCGGCTGCAGACATACTACGTCAAGGCGATCTCCTATCTCTCCAGCAAGCTGTCCTTCGCCTATGACGGCGAGGACATCACCGATTTCGTGCAGCGGCCGGAATTCAAGAAATGCGCCGCGATGTCGGACAGCTACGACCTTTGGGAATGCCGCGAGCAGGTCTGGAACCATTCGTTTCGCGGCAAATCGGTCGGAGGGACAAGCTTTCCCGATGACCGCTTCGGCGCCACTTTCTTCCAGCCCTACTATGCCGGCCAGACCTTCGGCCTTGGCCAGCTCAACCCTTTGACGGCGCTGCAGATGAGCGATCTCGTGCACAAGGTCTCCGGCCTGCCGAGGCTCGACGTCGGGGACCCCAATTCGGTCTACAAGACCATCATGGATCCCGACCTGACGCTGCCCTATGTCGCCGCTACGATCAGGAAATCGATCGATGCCTACAAGAGCATCGCCGGCTTCGACATTTCGGGAAATCCGGGACTGACCGCCACGCTCTACAATGTCGGCAATCCGGAGCAGCGTGCCTATGCGCTGAAGGCGGAGAACGACAAGCGTCGCGCCGCCGGTGAACAGGTGAAGCTGCCGGAAGAGAATTATTACGGCTGGCTGGTCAACGACAAGCTGCCGGAACTCAAGGCGCTTTTCTAGATCGCTTCAGGGAACCCGCAGAACCCTACGTCTGCCTGTCGCCGTCTTCGATCTTGGCAAGTGCATTCAGCTGCGCTTCGCTGATCTCCGCGCCGTTCTTGTCCAGAATGATGATACCCACGGCCTTGGCGCGCCGCAGTGCTTCGAGACGCGCTACAGCCTCTTTCGCAGCGGCAAAATCGTCCCTGATCTGCGCGACCGAAATGCCGTAGAGGATCGAATAGGGCATGAGCCGGTAACCTAGAGCAACCTGCGCAGGCTAGCACGGCTCAAGCGGCCAGCAACGATTTCAGCTTTACGGCCTGTGATCCCAGCGCCTCCGGCGCCGGCCTGGCCTGCTTGCCGATCAGCACTTCGGCCAGCCTGATGTCACGGGCGACAGCGTTGCCGGGACCGATGCCGTTGGCCGCCACCAGCCTGCCGTCCTCGGCCAGGTGGAAGATGATGAAGGCGCCATCATCGAGATCGCGTCGCACGGTGCCGCGCCCTTCGTCGGCAAGGCCGGATATCTGCAGGGTGAGCCCATACTGATCCGACCAGAACCACGGCACCGCCGCATGCGCTTCGCCGGCTCCGAGCATATTTTTCGCCGCCAGCGCGCCCTGTTCCTGCGCATTGCGCCAGGCTTCGAGCCGCACGCGGCGGCCGCCATAGACGGCAAGCGGGAACGAACAGCAGTCGCCGGCGGCAAAGACATCGGGATCGCTGCTGCGCAGCTCGGCATCGACCGCGATGCCATTGTCGATGGCCAGGCCGGCCTCGGCCGCGAGCCCGGTCACCGGCACGGCGCCGATGCCGATGATAGCGAGGTCGGCTGTGATTTCGCGTCCGCCGCCGAGCGCGATACGCACATGCTCGCCGTCGTCGGCGATGGACGCAAGGCCTTCACCGCACAGGATGTCGACGCCTTCGGCGACATGCGCGGCATGAATGATTTCGGCGATCTCGGCCGGTACGCCGCGCATCAGGATGCGCGGTTGTGCCTCCACGACAGTGACCGCAGCGCCGAGCTTGCGGGCCGCGGCGGCGAGTTCGAGGCCGATGAAGCCGCCGCCGATGACGGCGATGCGGTTGCCCGCACGGAGGTGGGCGCGAATGGCCAGCGCATCGCCGAATGTCCTGAGATAAACGCAGCGCTTGCCGAGGCCAGGCATCTGCAGTTTGCGCGGGGTCGAGCCGGTGGCCAGCAGCAACTTGTCGTAGGGCAGGACCGAACCGTCCGACAGGCGCACCGTATGCGCCGCGCGATCGATCGCGACGGCCCGGACGGAACGGATATGCCGGATCGATTTCTCGGCCAGGATCGCGTCGCTGGCGATCGCCTTGATTTCCGGCGCGTCGCCGGCCATCGCGTCCTTGGACAAAGGCGGCCGTTCGTACGGCAGGTGCGGCTCGTCGCCGACCAGCGTCACCGGCCCGTCATAGCCGAGATCGCGCAGCGTGAGCGCTGTGCGCCCCCCGCATTCGCCGGCCCCGATGATGACCATTCCGCGCGCCATCTCCGTTACCCGATCTGCACGAGGACTTTGCCGGCGTCGACCCTGACCGGATAGGTCCTGAGGTTGACGCAGACCGGCGCGCCCCTGGCCGCGCCGGTCTTGTAGTTGAAGCGACCATTGTGCTTGGGGCATTCGATGATGTCGTCCATCACCAGACCGTCGGCAAGATGCACCTTTTCATGTGTGCAGAGCCCGTCCGTGGCGAAGTATTCATCGTCCGGGCTGCGATAGATGGCGAAGGTGCGCCCGCCATGATCGAAGCGCATCACATCCTCTTCATCAATGTCATCGGCAGCACAGGCCTCGACCCAGTCGCTCATTCAGTCCTCCGCAAAAGCAATTCCCGGAAAAAATGCGTAGCGGTTTTCCCGGGAAAAGCGCTTGGCGCTTTCCCCAGGGAATTGCGTTGAAACAAAGAGTGTAGATCGGATGCCACGATCATTCCGCCGCGGCGGCGATGACATCGCCATGGAATTCCTCGCGGTACGGCTTGGCGGTCGGCGGCAGTTCGCGCTTGAGGAAATAATCCTCGTTGCGCAGCTGGCGCAGGAAGACCGGGATCATCTCGCGGTAGCCGGCCAGGATCGATGGCGTCGGCGCCGGCAGATCATGCTTGATCAGCGCATGCAGCTTGGGCAGGGCATGGTAAGGCACCATCGGGAACATGTGATGCTCCACATGATAGTTCATGTTCCAGTAGATGAAGCGGCTGATCGGGTTCATGTAGACGGTACGGCTGTTGAGCCGGTGGTCGATGACATTGTCGGCGAGGCCGCCATGCTGCAGCAGGCCGACCATGACGTGATGCCAGGCGCCATAGAGCCTGGGCAGGCCGACCAGCATCAAGGGCAGGAACGATCCGGTGTGGAGCGCCAGCACGATGGTTGCGGCATAGATCGCGGTCCAGATACGGGCAATGCGGATCGCCTTGCCCTGCTCCTGCTCGGGAATGAAGGTCTTTTCGGCCGCGCTGATGTTGCCGGCCGCGTTGCGCAGCATGTCCGACATCGCACGCCAGGCATCGAGCACGCCGACAAAGCCGAGGATGGCGCGCACCAGGTCCGGCGGCCGCATGACCGAGATTTCCGGGTCGCGGCCGACGATGATGGTGTCGGTGTGGTGGCGCGTATGGCTCCAGCGCCAGGTCACCGGGTTGCGCATGATCATGAAGCAGGCGATCTGATAGATCACATCATTCATCCACTGCGTCCGGAAAGCCGTGCCGTGGCCGCATTCGTGCCAGCGTGAATCGGTGGATGAACCGTAGAGGACGCCATAGACGAAGAAGAACGGTACACACCACCAGGTGCCCCAGAACCAGGCGCCACCCGCACCGCTGACAATGAGGGCGGCGAGCCAGATCGCGGTGTCGCGGATCGCCGGCCCGTCGGAGCGTTGCATCAGCTCCTTCATCTGCTTGCGCGGAATGTCCGTGTGATACCACTCGGCCGCCGACAGGCCGTTTTCCACGGCGAGCTTGGCGTCGCGCCCGATCAGGCTGTAGTCACGCCGGGACGGCGCTGTCGTCATGATTGCCTCCCTCGGCAAGGCACCCGCCCAGGCGAATGCCGCTTATCCATTGGCTTCGAGCCTGAAAATATCGCCGAGCCATGATAGACTCAATATCATAAAGATAGTTTCTATCATTTCCTATCAGAATGATGTATCCATGCTTGGGGACTCGAACGAGGGCGATCATGGCGAAACGGCCGACCATCACCGATCTGGCACGCATTTCCGGCGTCAGCGTTGCCACGGTGGACCGGGTGCTCAACAACCGCCTGCCAGTGCGCGAGGAAACCGCCCGCCGCGTCTACGAGACCGCGACCGAGATCGGCTATCACGCCGCCGGCCTGATCAAGCAGCGGATGCGCCATGAGCTGCCGGAGTACGGGCTCGGCTTCCTGCTGTTGCGAGGCAATGACGTGTTCTATTCGGAGTTCGCGCGGCAGCTCGAGCTCGCGGTCTCGCAATCACAGCGCTTCCGCGGCGTCGCGATCATCGATTTCGCCAGTTCGCTGACGCCGGACGAAATCGTCGAGCGCACGCGCAAGCTGGCGGCCAGATGCAGGGCCGTCGCGCTGGTCGGGCCGGATCACCCGACGCTGACGGTCGTCGTCGAGGAGATGAAGGCCAAGGGGTTGCCGGTGTTTTCGTTGCTGTCCGACTTCGCGGCCGGCATTCGCGAAGGCTATGTCGGCCTCGACAACCGCAAGGTCGGCCGCACCGCGGCCTGGATGATCTCGAAAGCGGCGAAACGGCCTGGCAAGGTCGCGCTGTTCGTCGGCAGCCACCGCTTCCACGGGCATGAGTTGCGCGAGATCGGCTTCCGCTCCTTCTTCCGCGAACAGGCGCCGGACTTCACCTTGCTTGAAACGCTGGTCAATCTCGAGGCCAACCAGATCACGCAGGATACGCTGCTCGATGTTCTCGCCCGCCATCCCGATCTGGTCGGCTGCTATGTCGCCGGCGGCGGCATGGAAGGCGCGGTCGCGGCGCTGAGGCAGGCGAGGCCGGCGGAGATGCCGGCGGTCGTCTGCAACGAGATCACGGCGGTCTCGCGTTCGGCCCTGG
Organism: Mesorhizobium sp. NZP2298; assembly: GCF_013170825.1. Classification (NCBI taxonomy): domain Bacteria; kingdom Pseudomonadati; phylum Pseudomonadota; class Alphaproteobacteria; order Hyphomicrobiales; family Phyllobacteriaceae; genus Mesorhizobium; species Mesorhizobium sp. NZP2298. The sequence continues at coordinate 520,890 of NZ_CP033365.1, forward strand.
CCGACGGCATCCTGACGATGGTGATCTCGACGCCGCTGCCGGCACTTTGCCGCGAGCTGCTGGACCTGATGGCGCATGCCATCGAGACGGGCGCCGCGAATGCGCCGGGACAGACTTTTCTGCCGTTCGAGATCTACCTGCCCGAGAATATCTAGCAACATTCTTTCTCCTTTGAGCGCTACCGGCCGTAGCCGAAGCGCGAAGCGGAGTTGAAAATTCGACCGCCAACATATTATGATCCGCTAATGGGCATGGACGGGTTTGGGTACATCGCGTTTGGCAAGGACGAGCTCTATGCGCGCGGGGCACTCTTCAGCGCCCTTCGGCTGTTGCACCACTGCCCGGACGCAAAGATCACGGTCCTGACCGACAGGCCCGCTGTTTTCGACGGATATCCCATCGAAGCGATAGAGCTTACGGCCGAGAAAATGACCGAAATGTCTTTTGGCAATCGGTACAAATTTGGCATCAAGGCTGCCGGCATCATTGAGCTATTGCGGCGTTGCGATCGCCTGTTTTTCATGGATACCGACCTCTACCCCGTTGGCAATGTATCGAGATGCTTCGGAAAAATCTCCGCCTCGCACTCGATCATGAGAAAATGCGAAGGGACGCCAAAGGCCGCCGCCTATCAGGCAATCGCGGATAAGGGATTTTTGCTTGGGGACCAGCGGCTGTCCGGACGCGAGCCGATGTGGAATAGCGGCGTCGTAGGTGTCCACAATTCCAATCTTCCGGCGCTGGCTGAAGCTTACCAGGCCATCGAGCAAATGATCGGCGTGGTCAGAGCACACACGTCCGAACAGTTCTGCATTGGTGTGGCGTTATCGCAGCACGGTCGCTCCATAAGCGGACACTGGCTGCCCCTGCGGAACTATAACACCAGAGGTCGAAAGCTATTTGCCAGGCAGCGCATTGAAGCCTTTTTCGAGCGCGCCAATCATCTTACCGTAAGTCAACAGATAGAGTCCGCGGGAAGATACCGGGTGTGGCGGGCTCCGCTCGACTTGTTGATGCTGCGGGACATCTGGCACTTCTAGGCCAATCGCCGCAGCCCATCACGGGCCCCTCACTTATACCCCCGGACTTGCCCCGGCTTGGGTCAGCCCTCGCATCGAGCACGCTCGCCCAGCCCGCATCGACGCCGCTTTCCCGCATCGGCCAAAATCGCGCATCCGGTTCTGGAATCGCCCTTGACGCCTTGTGGCAAAATGGAATAAATATTTCACCAACTGTATATTTTGGTTCTTTCGTTCCGGAACGTCTGTTTCAAACGGAGAGTTTGGCGTTCCAGCCGATGCGGGGAATGCAGCGCGGAACGAAACGATATCAGGGAGAGATTCCCCGGGGAGATCGGGGATTCCGGATAGATCGGTGCAACCGGACACCAAAAGTGGAGGAGAGATACAATGAAGAAACTGCTTTTGGGCGTCGCCTTCGCGGCGCTGATGAGTTCATCGGCCATGGCCGCCAAGATCGGCGTATCGATGGCCAAGTTCGACGACAACTTCCTCACCGTGCTGCGCAACGGCATGATCGCGCAGGCCAAGGGCATGAGCGGCGTCGAGCTGCAGGTCGAGGACGCACAGAACGACGTCGCCAAGCAGCTCGACCAGATCAAGAACTTCGCCGCTTCGGGCGTCGACGCCATCATTGTCAACCCTGTCGACACCTCGGCCACGCAGGCGATGTCGGACGCCGCCGCAGCCGCCAAGATCCCGCTGGTCTACGTCAACCGCGAGCCGGTCAATGTGAACTCGCTGCCGGACAACCAGGCCTTCGTCGCCTCGAACGAAGCCGATTCCGGCACGCTCGAGACCAAGGAAGTCTGCCGCCTGTTCAAGGAGGCCGGCAAGAAGGAAGCCAATGTCTATGTGATCATGGGCGAGCTTTCCAACCAGGCCGCCGTGCAGCGCACCAAGGACATCGAAGAGGTGATCGCCACGCCGGACTGCAGCTTCATCAAGATCATCGACAAGCAGACCTCGAACTGGAACCGCGACGAGGCACAGAACCTGATGACCAACTGGCTGTCGACCGGCAAGCCGTTCGATGGCGTCATCGCCAACAATGACGAAAGCGCCATCGGCGCCATCCAGGCGATGAAGGCCGCCAACATCGACATGAAGTCGGTTGTCGTCGGCGGCGTCGACGCCACCCAGGACGCGCTGGCGGCGATGCAGGCGGGCGACCTTGACGCAACCGTGTTCCAGGACGCGGCCGGCCAGGGTGCCGGCGCGCTGGATGCGGCGCTCAAGCTGTCCAAAGGTGAAAAGGTCGAGCACAAGGTCTACGTGCCGTTCCAGCTCGTCACCCCAGCCAACATCGACAAGTTCCTGAAGAAGAACTGAGCCACGGGCATACGGAGCGGCGCTTTCGCGCCAAAGAAGGCGCCGCTCCTCTTTCCCTCAGCGCCTGAAGGCGATCGAGGAACGACCGCGGCTGACGGAGGATAGAAGATTGTCACAGACATCCCATGGCGTCGGAGGGCTCACCTACGATGCGAAGAAGCGCGCATGGCCGGCCGAGCTCAATGTTTTCCTGGCGCTTGTCATCCTCGTCGTCGCCTTTGAAGTGATCGGCCGGGTCTTTCTCGGCGACAGTTTCCTGTTCAACACCCGCAGCGACGTCGGCGGCATCTTCAACGAGGCGCGCCTGCAGATCATCATCCTGCAGGTGTCGATCGTCGGCATCATCGCCATCGGCGTGACGCAGGTGATCATCACCGGAGGTATCGACCTGTCCTCGGGTTCGATTGTCGGCGCCACCGCCATGATCGCCATGAGTTTCGCCCAGGTGGCAACCGTCAACGGCAACCCAAATCCCAAGGCGATGTTCCTGGCGCAAGGCTGGACCGACCTGCCTGTGATCGTGCCGCTGCTGGTCGCGATCGGCTGCGGCCTGCTGGCCGGCCTCGTCAACGGCGCCTTGATCGCCTACACGCGCATTCCGCCCTTCATCGCCACGCTCGGCATGATGGTGACCGCGCGCGGCATCGCCAAATGGTGGTCCAAGGGCCAACCGATCTCGTTTCCCACCGACAGCTTCGCCGCGATCGGCAAGGGTCTGATGCCTGTCATCATCTTCCTGTCGCTGGCGGTGCTGTTCCAACTGATCCTGACCTACACCCGCTACGGCAAGCACTGCTATGCGATCGGCTCCAATGAGGACGCCGCGCGCATGTCCGGCATCAAGATCGCCAACCACAAGATCCTGGTCTACGTCATCGCCGGCATTCTCGCCTCGCTCGCCGCCGTGGTGCTCTCCTCCAAGAACCTCACCGCCCAGGCCGGCATGGGCGTGATGTACGAACTCGACGCCATCGCCATGGCGGTCATCGGCGGCGTCTCCCTGTCGGGCGGCCGCGGCTCGATCATCGGCACGGTGATCGGTTCGCTGATCTTCGGCGTCATCATCTCCGGCTTCACCTTCCTGCGCCTCGACGCCTACTACCAGGAGATGGTCAAGGGCGTGATCATCGTCGGCGCGGTCGTTCTCGACCAGTGGCGCCAACGCCTGCGGGCATTGAGGGCTTGACCATGTCAGACATCGTCCTGAAGACCGAAAACCTCACCAAACGCTATGGCGGCGTGCATGCGCTCGAGGGCGCCAACTTCGAGCTGCGCAAGGGCGAGCATGTCGCCATCATGGGTGACAATGGCGCCGGCAAATCGACCTTCGTGCGCCAGATCACCGCGGTCGAGCAGCGCACCAGCGGCCAGATCTGGTTCGATGGCAAGGAAGTGAATTTTGCCGGGCCGATCGAAGCGCGCACGGCGGGCATCGAGACCGTGTTCCAGAACCTGGCATTGGCCGATGATCTCGACGTGCCGTCGAACCTGTTCCTTGGCCGCGAAAAGGTGCTGTTCAATCTCGGGCCGTTCTCGATCCTCGACCGCAAATACATGCGCAAGGCAACCGAGGCTGCACTGATCCGCACCGCGGTGAAGATCCCCAATCTCTCCAACACCATCCGCCACATGTCGGGCGGCCAGCGCCAGTGCGTGGCGATCGCCAGGACGGCGACCTTCGCCTCCAAGCTGATCATCATGGACGAACCGACGGCGGCTCTCGGCGTGCAGGAGACGGCGCAGGTCGAAAACATCATCCGTACGCTGAAGGACAATGGCGAGCCGCTGATCCTGATCAGCCACAATATGCGCCAGGTGTTCGACCTGTGCGACCGCATCGTCGTCTTCCGGCGCGGCCGCATCGTCGCCAATCTGCGCAAGGAGAACACCGACGGCCAGGACATCGTCTCCTACATCACCGGCGCCAAGACCGGAGAGGCGGAACTCGCGGCTTGAGGCCGGGCGTGGTCTCCCGGTTCCGGGACGATCCGCCGCGCCAGGAAAATAGCCTTGCCACCTTTCCCGACAAGAAAGGTCGGGACACAACTCTCTCGAACCCACCCCTAGAGGAAATATCCATGACTGTTCGCTTCGCCCTCCTCGGTGCCGGCCGCATCGGCAAGGTCCATGCCCGTGCCGTCGGCTCCAACCCGCAGGCCAAACTGGTGGCCGTGGCCGATGCCTTCGAGAAGGCGGCTAAAGAGCTGGCGAGCGCCTATGGCGCCGAGGTGCGCACCATCGATGCGATCGAGACATCCAAAGACATCGACGCCGTCGTGATCTGCACGCCGACCGACACCCATGCCGATCTGATCGAGCGTTTCGCCAAGGCCGGCAAGGCGATCTTCTGCGAGAAGCCGATCGACCTGAACGTCAAGCGGGTGGAGAAGTGCCTGGCCGTGGTCGAGAAGGCCAAGGCGACGCTGATGGTCGGTTTCAACAGGCGCTTCGATCCGCATTTCGCCGCCGTGCGCAAGGCCATCGACGACGGCGCCATCGGCACGGTCGAGATGGTCACCATCACGTCGCGCGATCCCGGCCCGCCGCCAGTCGACTACATCAAGCGTTCGGGCGGCATTTTCCGCGACATGACCATTCATGATTTCGACATGGCGCGCTTCCTGCTCGGCGAGGAGCCGGTGGCGGTCAGCGCGCACGCCTCGGTGCTCGTCGACAAGAAAATTGGCGAGGCCGGCGATTTCGATAGCGTCAGCGTCATCCTGGAGACCGCGTCCGGCAAGCAGGCAATCATTTCGAACTCGCGCCGCGCCACCTATGGCTACGACCAGCGCATCGAGGTGCATGGCTCGAAAGGCATGATAGCGGCCGAGAACCAGCGCCCGGTGTCGATCGAACTGGCCAACGAGAAGGGCTATACCCGCCCGCCTTTGCACGACTTCTTCATGACCCGCTATCTCGACGCCTATGCCAACGAGATAGCCGCCTTCATCACGGCCGCGACGAAGGGCAAGAAGGCAGCGCCAAGCGGCGCCGATGGCCTGGTGGCGCTGAAGCTGGCGGACGCGGCGCTGAAATCGGCGACGACGGGCAAGACCGTCCGCCTCGACAAGTAAGTACCGGAATTCGGATCCCAACTACAGGAGCAGGGCGATGAGCACATCCGCCGATCGCAATTCGAAAACACGCGCCATCGTCACCGGCGGCGCGCAAGGCATCGGCTTCGCCGTCGCCGAGGCACTCGCCGACGAGGGCTGCCGGGCACTGGCGCTTATCGGCCGCTCTCAGGAGAAGGGCGACAAGGCCGTCGCCACCCTCAAGAAGTCGGGCGTCGACGCCATCTTCATCAGCGCCGACGTTTCCAAGGTGGCCGACTGCAAGCGCGCGGTGGCGACCGCGCTCTCGCATTTCGGCACCATCAACGCGCTGGTCAATGCCGCTGCGACGTCGGCGCGCGGCTCGCTCGTCGAAACATCGCAAGAGCTGTTCGACACGATCTTCGACACCAATGTGCGCGGTCCGTTCTTCCTGATGCAGGGCGTGGTGGCGCATCTCCTGGAGAAGAAGGCTCCCGGTTCGATCGTCAACGTGCTCTCGATGTCGGCACATACCGGCCAGTCCTTCCTGACGCCCTATTCGACCAGCAAGGGCGCGCTGATGACGCTGACCAAGAACGTCGCCAACGCCTATCGTTTCAACCGCATCCGCTGCAACGCGGTGCTGCCGGGCTGGATGGACACCGAGGGCGAGGATATCGTGCAGAAGAAATGGCATGACGCCCCGGACGACTGGCTGGCGAAGGCCGAAGCCGCGCAGCCGATGGGCCAGTTGGTGAAGCCGGACCAGCTCGCCCGGCTGATCAGCTACATGGTCAGCCCGCAATCGGGGGTCATGACCGGATCGCTGGTCGACTACGACCAGAGCGTTGCGGGGTCGTCACCGGAGTAGGGCCGACGGTCCGGCGGAAACGCCGATCACTTCGTCATCCACGGGCGGAGCAAGGAGCGCAGCGACACGGCGCAGACCCCTGGAGCTGCTCCGCAGCCCAAGGGATCCATGCCGGGACTCCTGAGCGCCGCCGCGGTGCAGAATTCTGCTCCGCTGCACCCTTCGACTGAGGTCGCGGAATGGATCCCAGGGTCTCCGCGACGGAGCTTCGCTCCTGCTTCGCCCAGGGATGGCGAAATCGCGAGGGTTCGGCCTACCGGAATTGACAGCCATCAGGCACGTGACAAACGCCTCCGCATCGACTATATGAGCCGCATGATCAACCTGTCCGCCACGTATTGGTACTTTAGGAGCTCGCTGGCGGCGGGAGGATTGCGCTCGATCTGAAGATTGCAGCAACAACATCCGAACAGCCGCCAGACCTGGCGGCTTTTTTGTTTCAGCCGGCAGGTCTCCTAACAGGAGCAGAAAGCCGTGTTGACCACCACAGACGACCTTCGGGTCAAGGAAATCCGAGAACTGAGCACGCCGGACCAGGTGATGCGGGAGATCCCGCGCACGCTGACGGCGACGCGCACCGTCAGCGCATCACGCAATGCGATCCACGCCATCTTGAACGGGTCCGACGACCGGTTGCTTGTCGTCGTCGGCCCCTGTTCGATCCACGATCCGGTCGCGGCCGTTGACTATGCCAGCCGTCTGGCGGCGCTGCGCGAGACCCTGGCCGACCGGCTCGAGATCGTCATGCGGGTCTACTTCGAGAAGCCGCGTACCACGGTCGGCTGGAAAGGGCTGATCAACGATCCCGACCTCGACGGCAGCTTCAACATCGACAAGGGGCTGCGGATGGCGCGCAATGTGCTCTCGGCCGTCAACAATCTCGGCCTGCCCGCGGCGACCGAATTCCTCGACATGACCACCCCGCAATACATTGCCGACCTCGTCGCCTGGGGCGCGATCGGCGCGCGCACGACCGAGAGCCAGATCCATCGTGAGCTGGCGTCGGGCCTGTCCTGCCCGGTCGGGTTCAAGAACGGCACCGACGGCAATCTCAGGATCGCCGGCGAGGCGGTGAAATCCGCTGCCCAGCCGCACCATTTCATGGCGGTCACCAAGGGCGGACGCAGCGGCATCGCGACCACCACCGGCAATGAGGACTGCCATGTCATCCTGCGCGGCGGCGTCCAGCCCAATTATGACGCGGCGAGCGTCGAGGCGGCCTCGGTCGAACTCGCCCGCATCGGCGTCGCGCCAAGGCTGATGATCGATGTCAGCCACGCCAACTCGAGCAAAAAACCGGAGAACCAGCCCAAGGTGGCGGCCGACGTGGCAGGCCAGGTCGCGGCGGGCGACGAGCGCATCATCGGCTTGATGATCGAGAGCAATCTCGTCGCCGGACGGCAGGACGTCGTGCCTGGCAAGCCTCTCGTCTACGGCCAGAGCATCACCGATGGCTGTATCGACTGGGCGACCACCGAGACCGTGCTGCACGGCCTGGCCGGTGCCGTCGAATGGCGCCGCTCGGCTCGCCGTGCCATGCTGGAGAACCGTCAGGGAGCCGCCTGATCTGGCCAGAGACAAGGCAGGGCGGCGGTTCCCGTTTCAGCCGGGGATCACGCCGCCCTCAGCCCTTCCCAAGCGGTGAAGACCGAGACCGCGAAGAGCAACAGGCCGGCCGCCCGGCCCGCAAGAGTGGTCGCCCGTGGATTGGCGATCAGAAGGTTGCGGCTGCGGCCAGCCGTGATCGCGAGCCCGCCATAGATCGCGGCCTGGGTCAGCACCGTCATCAGCCCCATCACCGTTGCCTGTATCCAGATCGGGCCGTAGTCCGGCTTCAGGAACTGCGGGTAGACGGCAAGCACGAACAGATACGCCTTCGGATTGACAAGGCAGGTCACCAGCCCCTGCCGAAACGCCTTCCATGCAGAGCGGCTGCCGGCAGGCCCGTCCTGACCGACGGTGATGGAGCTGCGCATCAACGAGATGCCTATGAAGGCCATGTAGGCGGCGCCAGCGATCAGCAGCGGCTTGAACAGGACCGGCACGAAATGCATCAGCAGCCCGACGCCGATCGCGCCGTTCAGCGTGTGCACCATGCCGCCGACCATGATGCCGCCGGTCGCGGCCAAACCCCTGTCGCGGCCGCCGGTCAACGCATTGGCCAGCACGAACAGCATGTCCATGCCCGGAACGATGATGATGCCGAACAGGAGAATAAAGAAAAGCCAGAGATTTTCCGCGTAACCCATGTCAGTTGCCTGCCGCCTCGTTCCGCCAAGCCGCAGCGGAACCTGTTGATTTTCAATTCGATAGGCAGTCCTATAGGTCGACCCAACTGACAATGGTGTGTCAGTTGGAATCGAAGCCGGGTGAGGAAAATGCGCAAGGCGTCACGCCTGTTCGAGATCATCCAGATCCTGCGGCTGGCAAGGCAGCCGGTGACGGCGGCAATGATTGCCGAGCAGTTGGAAGTGACTGTACGTTCGATCTATCGCGACATCGCGGCCCTGCAGGGGATGCGCGTGCCGATCGAGGGCGGGCGCGGCATCGGTTATATCCTGCGCCCCGGTTTCGACCTGCCGCCGCTGATGTTTTCGATCGAGGAGATGGAGGCGATCGTCCTGTCGCTGGCCCTGCTGGAGCGCACGGGGGACGACGAGCTCAAACAGGCGGCCAAACGTGTCAGCGCCAAGATCGCCGGCGCGGTGCCGCCGCCGCTGCGCCAGACCTTCGACGCCAATGCGCTGCATGCCTGGGGTTTCGCCGCGCCGTCGGCCGGCACGATCGACCTGGCGCTGGTGCGCCGCGCCATCCGCGACGAGGAGAAGCTTGATCTCTCCTATCGCGACGAAATGGGCCGCGCCTCCGAGCGCCTCGTCCGCCCGATCGCGCTCATCTATTATGCCGAGACCGCCAACATCGTCGCCTGGTGCGAGTTGCGTCAGGCGATCCGCAATTTCCGCAGCGACCGGATCGAGGATTGCCAGCCGACCGGGCTGCGCTTCAAGGGCGAAGGCGACCGCTTGCGGCAGATCTGGGTCGACGGCTGGGAAACCCCGGCCGTCGGCGGCTGAGGCGCGCTTGCATTACCGCACATCCACCCAGCGCTTTTCCTGGAAGGAGCGCGCCATGGCGTGCACGGTGCGCTCGATTTCCAGACCTTCGGCGAACTCGACGAGCCGCGCCGGTCTGCCGGCTAGCCGCGTCAGCAATTCGTGACACTCGATGATCTTGAGGTCGTTGAAACCGAGACCGTGCCCGGGTGCCGGCAGGAAGGCGTCGTAGGGCTTGTGGTGCGGCGCCATCAGGATGGTGCGGTAGCCCTGTTCGGTCGGGCGATCTGACGTGACATAGAGCTGGATTTCGTTCATCCGCTCCTGGTCGAACAGGATCGACCCCTTGGAGCCGAAAATCTGGATGGCGATGCGGCCCTTGCGGCCCCAGGCCGAGCGGTTGACCTGAAGCGTGCCGGCGATGCCGTTTTCCAAATGCATCAAGACGCTGGCGATATCATAGGTCTCGACCGCGCGGCGTCCGCCTGTTGCCAGCTTGCGGTCGGCATAGGGCTTGGCCATGTCGCAGATGACGCTGGAGACGCGGCCGAACAAGGCCGAGACGAGCGACAGCGGATGCACAGCGAAATCGTCGAGCGCGCCATAACCTGAGGCGGCCTCGTGCTTCCAGAAGAAGAGCGCTTCGGGATCGGCCATGAAATCCTCGTCCATCTCGATGCGCAGATGGTTGACCTCGCCGATGATCTTCTCGTCGAGCAGCGCGCCGATGTGACGGATGGCCGGGCTCTGGATGTAATTGTAGCCTAGGGCCGCGATCTTGCCTGATGTCTTCGCCGCGGCCGCCATCGCCTCTGCCTCGGCAAAGCTTGGCGCCATTGGTTTTTCGCACCACAAATGCTTGCCGGCTTGGAGAATGGCGATAGCCATTTCCGGATGGAACTGGTTGGGCGTGGTCAGCGAGACGATGTCGACCTCCGGGTCGTTGACGACGGCGCGCCAGTCGCCTGAGGCCTTGTTAAAGCCGAACTCCCTGGCCTTGCGCTGGGCCAACTCCTCATTGACCTCACCAAGATGGACAAGCCTGGGCTTGGCCACGTCCGGAAAGACGGCGCCGACGGCACTCCATGCGATGGCATGGCATTTGCCCATGAAGCCCGTGCCGATGAGACCGACGCCAACCATTTTCCGTTTCTCCGCTGCCTGAAGCACTGCGTGGATGAATTAATCCATTTTTTCTTGGAATGGAATGTCTGCCTCATTTTTTATGGCGTTCTTGCGCAGGCTCGCTATGATGGGGCAGAGAGGACACTTCCAATGCATGTCGCCCAAAAGTGCGCAGCGGTTTTGGGACACCGACATGTATGGAATCAAACGGTCTAACGCGCGTTGACGCGCCTTGGACAAGCTTGGACGGGCCGACGATGGACGAACGGGTACCTCGCGACTTCGAGACGCTGCGCGACACGATCCTCGATCGTCGCGAAACCCTGCCGAAACGCATCGCGCAGATCGCCGCTTATGCGCTCGACAATCCCGACGATATCGCCTTCGGCACCGCCGCCAGCATCGCCGCTTCGGCCGGTGTGCAGCCATCGACCCTGATCCGGTTCGCGCAGCAGCTTGGCTTCGACGGCTTCACCAGCCTGCAGCAGGTGTTCCGCGAGCGGCTGCGTGAGCGCAACTCGTCCTACGATGAACGGTTGCAGGCCTTGCGCGCCAAGGCCGAGGGCGGCGCCGGCCACCGCGCGATCTTCGACGGATTCGTCGCCGCCGCCAGCACCTCGCTCAACGACATTTCCCGCACGCTGGATGACGCGCATCTGGAAGACGCGATTTCGCTGCTGGCAAAAGCGCAGACCATCTACGTGCTGGCCAAGCGCCGCTCCTACCCGGTGGCGACCTACATCGCCTATGCGCTGGGCAAGCTGAAGATCCGCAACCAGCTGATCGAATCGGCCGCCGGCCTGAATGCCGAAATGGTCGGCTTCGCGACGCCGGCGGACGCCGTCATCGCCATCTCCTTCTCGCCCTATGCGCCGGCCACCATCGAGGAAGCACGCACCATCTCCGAACAGGGCGTGCCGATCGTTGCCATCACCGACAGCTCGTTCTCACCGCTTGCCCAGTTCGCCAAGGTCTGGTTCGAGGTTGCCGAGGCGGACTTCGCCGGCTTCCGTTCGCTGTCGGCGACGATGGCGCTGGCCATGGCGCTGACCGTCGGCGTTGGTGAGAAACGGCGCGACGCAAGCCGCAAGCGCAAGGCCTGAGCCTGTCTTCGCTGGACTCGGGCCAGTCTCAAGATCGGGCGCTGGCTCTTGCTTCCCATGCCTCCACCGGGGATCATGATTCCGTACTTTTCGGTCCGGGAATGCTCATTCCATATTGACTATGGATTGGAATTATTATTTCATATTCCTGGCACCACGCTGCCGCTCGCGCGTGTTACCCAAACAAATGTTGTTCCTGACAACAAGACCGACGGGAGGTTCCAATGAGCGAAGCCGTGGATTTAAAACAGGCGCCGCTCGACGTCATCACCATCGGTCGCGCTTCCGTCGACCTCTATGGCCAGCAGATCGGCTCGCGGCTGGAGGACATCACCTCCTTTGCCAAGTCGGTCGGCGGCTGCCCGGCCAACATCTCGGTCGGCACGGCCAGGCTCGGCCTGCGCTCAGCGCTGCTGACGCGCGTCGGCGACGAGCAGATGGGCCGCTTCATCCGCGAACAGCTCAAGCGCGAAGGCGTCAGCACCGACGGCCTGAAGACGGACAAGGAGCGCCTGACGGCTCTGGTGCTGCTCTCGGTCGAGAGCGAAGGCGTCTCGCCGATGATCTTTTATCGCAGCGACTGCGCCGACATGGCGCTGGCGCCAGAGGATATAGACGAAGCGTTTATCTCTTCGGCGCGTTCGATCGTCGTCACCGGCACGCATTTTTCCCGCCCCAACAGCGACGCCGCCCAGCGCAAGGCGATCCGCGTCATGAAGGCCAAGGGCGGCAAGGTTGTCTTCGATATCGACTATCGGCCCAATTTGTGGGGCCTTGCCGGCCATGCCGAAGGCTTCGAGCGCTATGTCAAGTCGGACCGCGTCTCGGCCCAGCTGAAAACGGTGCTGCCCGATTGCGACCTCATCGTCGGCACCGAGGAAGAGATCATGATCGCCTCGGGCGCAGACGACTGCCTGAGCGCGCTGAAGACGATCCGCGCGCTGTCCTCGGCCACCATCGTGCTCAAGCGCGGCGCCATGGGCTGCATCGTCTATGACGGACCGATCAGCGACGATCTGGAAGATGGCATCGTCGGCAAGGGTTTCCCGATCGAGATCTACAATGTGCTGGGTGCAGGCGACGCCTTCATGTCCGGCTTCCTGCGCGGCTGGCTGGGTGGGGAAGACCATGCGACAGCGGCGACCTGGGCCAATGCCTGCGGCGCGTTCGCGGTGTCGCGGCTGCTGTGCGCGCCGGAATATCCGACCTTCGAGGAGCTGCAGTTCTTTCTCAAGAACGGCAGCAAACACCGGGCCTTGCGCAAGGACGAGGCGATCAACCACATCCATTGGGCAACGACCCGCCGGCGCGACATCCCCTCGCTGATGGCGCTCGCCTGCGACCACCGTGTGCAGCTCGAGGACGTGGCGGCCAAGGCCGGCGCCGATCTCGCGCGCATCCGCGATTTCAAGGTTCTGGCGGTCAAGGCGGCGGCCAAGGTCGCCGCAGGCCGTGACGGCTACGGCATGCTGATCGACGAGAAACATGGCCGCGAGGCGATGTTTGAATTCGCCAGGCACCCCTTCGCCTGGCTTGGCCGTCCCGTCGAGTTGCCGGGCTCAAGGCCGCTGCGCTTCGAGTTCTCGCAGGACATCGGCTCGCAACTGGTGGAATGGCCGGTCGATCACTGCATCAAATGCCTGTGCTTCTATCATCCCGACGATCCGGCGGCACTCAAGGAAGAACAGCAGCAGAAACTGCGCGCGCTGTTCGAGGCGGCACGGAAAGTCGGCCGGGAACTTCTCATCGAGATCATCGCCGGCAAGCACGGCAAGCTCGACGACACGACCATTCCGCGCGCGCTGGAGGAACTCTATGCGCTTGGCATCAAGCCCGACTGGTGGAAGCTGGAGCCGCAGGCATCGAGCGGCGCCTGGGCGAGGATCGAAGCGGTGATCCTGAAGCATGATCCGTGGTGCCGCGGCATCGTGCTGCTTGGCCTGGAAGCGCCGCAGGACGAGCTGGAAGCGGCTTTCGCCGCCACCGCCAAGGCGCCCATCGTCAAGGGCTTTGCCGTCGGCCGCACCATATTCGTCCACGCGGCCGAGGAGTGGCTCGCCGGCAGGATGTCGGATGACGAGGCTGTCGCCGACATGGCGTCGCGCTTCGAACAGCTGACCGAGGCGTGGCTTGCCGCGCGCGGACGCAAGGCGGCATAAGAAGGCGGCACAAGGACTGCGGAGGAAACACAATGAGCAAGACAATCCGTCTGACGATGGCGCAGGCGCTGACCCGCTTCCTGTCCCGCCAGATGACCGAGATCGACGGAAAAAAGGTGCCGATCTTCGGTGGTGTCTGGGCGATCTTCGGCCATGGCAATGTCGCCGGCATCGGCGAGGCGCTCTACCAGGTGCGCGACGAATTGCCGACCTTCCGCGCCCACAACGAACAGGCGATGGCGCATGCGGCGATCGCCTATGCCAAAGCCAATTTCCGCCGCCGCTTCATGGCCGCAACCTCTTCGATCGGACCCGGCGCGCTCAACATGGTGACGGCGGCAGCCCTCGCCCATGTAAACCGGTTGCCTGTCCTGTTTTTGCCCGGCGACGTCTTTGCCAACCGCATCCCCGACCCGGTTCTGCAGCAGGCCGAGGATTTTTCCGACGGCACGGCAACGGTCAATGACTGCTTCCGCCCGGTGTCACGCTATTTCGACCGCATCACCCGGCCTGAGCAGATCATCCCGGCACTTAGCCGTACCATGCAGGTGCTGACCGATCCGGCCGATTGCGGGCCGGTGACGCTGTCGCTTTGCCAGGATGTGCAGGCCGAGGCCTATGATTATCCCGAGAGCTTCTTTGCCGAACGGGTCTGGCACCAGCGCCGGCCGCGCCCGGATCGCCACGAGCTTGCCGCTGCTGCGGCAGCGCTCAAGGGTGCGAAGAAACCGCTGATCATCGCCGGCGGCGGCGTGCTGTATTCGCAGGCTTCGGACGAGCTAGCGAAATTCATCGAAGGCGCCGGCATTCCGGTCTGCGAGACGCAAGGCGGCAAATCCTCGCTGCCGGACGATCATCCGCTCAACATGGCGGCGGTCGGCGTCACCGGCACTTCGGCGGCCAACCGGCTGGCGGAAGAAGCCGATGTGGTGCTCGCCATCGGCACGCGCCTGCAGGATTTCACCACCGGCTCGTGGGCGCTGTTCAAGAATTCCGGCAAGACCATCATTGGGCTGAACGTCCAGCCTTTCGATGCCGGCAAGCACCGGGCGCTGCCGCTGGTCGCCGATGCGGCCGAGGGGCTCGCTGAACTCGGTGCCGCGCTGAAGGGGTGGAAGGCGCCTGCCGCCTGGACCGACAATGCGGCCACCGGCAAGAAGGCCTGGCAGGCCGAGGCGGCCAAGGTGACAGCGTCGACCAATGCCGCTTTCCCGTCCGACGCACAGGTGATCGGTGCCGTGCAGCGGGCCATGGGCTCCGGCGTGACGCTGCTGAATGCATCGGGCGGCCTGCCGGGCGAACTGCATAAGCTCTGGCAGGCGGGCGCGCCCGGCTCGTACCATGGCGAATACGGGTTCTCCACCATGGGTTACGAGATCGCCGGCGGGCTCGGCGCCAAGATGGCCAAGCCCGACCAGGAGGTCGTCGTCATGATCGGCGACGGCTCCTACCTGATGATGAATTCCGAGATCGCAACCTCGGTGATGCTTGGTTTGAAGCTGACCATCGTGCTGCTCGACAACCGTGGCTATGGCTGCATCAACCGGTTGCAGATGGCGACCGGCGGCGCCAACTTCAACAATCTCCTGAAGGACGCGCGCCACGAGATCCTACCCGATGTCGACTTCGCCGCCCATGCGGCGAGCCTGGGCGCGATATCGGAGAAAGTGCCCTCGATCGCCGGGCTCGAAAACGCGCTGCAGAAGGCCAAGAGGAACGACCGCACCACCGTTGTGGTCATCGACACCGATCCGCTGGTTTCCACCGATGCCGGCGGCCATTGGTGGGACGTGGCGGTGCCGGAAGTCTCGGCGCGGCCGCAGGTCAACGCGGCGCGCAAGGCCTATGACGAGAAGCGCCGGATGCAGAGCGTCGGCGATTGATGCGAGCTCCCTTCTCCCCGTCCCTATACGGGAGAAGGTGCCGGCAGGCGGATGAGGGGCGGCGCCAGCGGCCAAAGAATGAACTGTTCCAATCTGGAGTGACGACTTGAAAGCCAAACTGGGCATGTCCCCCATCGCGTGGTGGAACGACGATCTTGCGGAACTGAGTGATGACGTGTCGCTGGAGGAGTGCCTGCGCCAGTCGCGTTCGGCCGGCTTCACCGGCATGGAAATGGGCCGGCGTTTTCCCAACGACCCCGCCGTCATGCTGCCGATCCTGAAGGCAGCCGACGTGACGCTGTGCGGCGGCTGGTTTTCCGGAACGCTGGTCGATGAGGAGATGGGCAAGAACAAGGACCGCATCCAGCCGATGATCGACCTGTTCAAGGCGGTCAATGCGCCTTGCATCGTCTATGGCGAGGTCGGCCGCTCGATCCAGGGCGACCGTTCGAAGCCGCTCGCCACCAAGCCGAAACTCACCAGTGACGAAATGAAGGCCTATGGAAGGCGCCTGACCGAATTCGGCGAATGGTGCGCCGAGCAAGGCATGCCGCTTTCCTATCACCACCACATGGCGGCGGTGGTCGAGACCGAGCCGGAACTCGATGCCTTCATGCGCCATTCCGGCGAAGGCATTCCGCTGTTGCTGGATGCGGGACATCTGGCCTTTGCCGGCGGCGACGTGCTGCGCGCCATCGACAACCACCACAAGCGCATCAGCCATGTCCATGTGAAGGATGTGCGCATGGACGTGATCGACAAGCTCGACCGCACGAAACAGTCCTTCCTAGACGCCGTGGCGCTCGGCGCCTTCACCGTGCCGGGCGATGGCTCGCTCGATTTCGGCGCCATCGTGCAGCGCTTCGCCGACCATGGCTATGAGGGCTGGTTCGTGGTCGAGGCCGAGCAGGACCCGAAGAAGAACCCGCCGCTCAAGATGGCGCAGGTCGGCCACAAGGAGCTGATGCGGGTGATGACGGCCGCCGGCTACACGGTGGAGACCCAGGGTTTTCCGAATGCCTGACGCGATGGGTTCACGGCGAGCCAGGTTGCTGTAGATTGGCCCGATGAAAGATTCCGAGCACCCCTTCTTCCGGCCCTTGTGGCGGCGTGTTGCCGTCGTCGCGGTCTGCGTCATCTGGTCGATCATCGAGTTCGCCACCGGCACGCCGTTCTGGGGCGTCCTCGCGCTCGGCTTCGCCGGCTATGGCGTCTGGCAGTTTTTTTATCTGTACAAGCCGGCCGAGGAGAACAAGGCGACGGCCGAGCCCGAACCGAAGGAGTAAGGCATGTCGAAGCTGCTCGTGAAGGCGGACAAGGGCCATGGCCGCATCGCCCATGTGACGCCGAAAAGCGCTGGCTGGACCTATGTCGGCTTCGACCTGCATCGGATGAAACCAGGCAAAAGCGCCTCGGGAAAGACGGACGATCGCGAGGTCTGCCTGGTGTTCGTCACCGGCAAGGGTGCCGCGAAAGCCGGCGGCAAGGATCTTGGCCTGCTCGGGGAACGCATGTCACCCTTCGAAGGCAAGCCGTGGTCGGTCTATATTCCCGAGGGATCGGACTGGTCGGTAACGGCCGATACCGAATTGGAACTCGCGGTGTGCTCGGCGCCCGGCCTTGGTGGCGGCCTGCCGGTTCGGGTGATCGGGCCGGACGATCTCGGCCAGGAGGTGCGCGGCAAGGGCACCAACACGCGTTACGTCACCAACATCCTGCCGGAAGGCAAGCCGGCGGACTCGCTGCTGGTGGTCGAGGTCATCACGCCCGGCGGCCATACGTCGAGCTACCCGCCGCACAAGCACGACCAGGACAATCTGCCTGATGAATCCTATCTCGAGGAAACCTACTATCACCGCCTCAACCCGCCACAGGGCTTTGCCTTCCAGCGCGTCTACACCGACGCCGACAAGAACGGCCATCGCGCGCTGGACGAAGCCATGGCGATCGAGGATGGCGATGTCGTGCTGGTGCCCAAGGGTTATCACCCCTGCGCCGCCTGCCATGGCTACGATCTCTACTATCTCAACGTCATGGCCGGGCCGAAGCGGACGTGGAAATTCCACAATGCCCCGGAGCACGAATGGTTGATGAAGACCTGATCGTTGCGGTGGCGCCGGCTGAAGTTGTTGGTCCAGCTTGAAAAAATCGTCGGCTAAGGACCGCCTGGCTCGATTTGCCTTCGAAAACCCTTCAAAGCTTCGTCAATCCGTCATGGAAATCACCTATGGCAACGGATCTGACGAGGACTTCCCATGCGTTATGCCATCTATTTCACTCCCCGGCAGGACGAACCGCTGGCGCGGATTGCCGCCAATTGGCTGGGCCGCGACCCGTTCGGCGCGGCGACAAGGCCGGTTGAGGCCGTGGCTGATCTGGCGGCGGCGGAAGTTGCCTTCCACACCGCTTCGGCCCGCCGCTATGGCTTCCACGCGACGCTGAAAGCGCCCTTCCGCCTTGCGGCCAACGAGAGCGAGACCTCGCTGCGCGCGGGGCTCGACCATTTTGCCGAGGCGACGCCGGTGGTGACGATACCGCGGCTCGTCGTCAGTCAGATCGACAGCTTCTTCGCGCTGGTTCCTGAGGGACCGTTGCCTTCGCTCAACCGCTTCGCCGACGAGGTCGTGCGCGACTTCGACCGCTTTCGCGCGCCACTGACCGAGGCCGAGATCGAGCGGCGCAGCCCCGATTCGCTGAAGCCGACCGAGTTCCGCAATCTCTGCCAGTGGGGCTACCCCTATGTCTTCGAGACCTTTCGCTTCCACATGACGCTGTCGGGTCGGGTCGGGCCACAGGAAAGCCCCCGTCTTCGCCTAGCAATCGACAGCCTGTTCGCCGAAGTGCTGCAACAACCTGTGCTGGTGGACGCGCTGACGCTGTTTGTCGAAACCGAACCCGGGGCGCCGTTCATGGTGCTTTCCCAGCACGCACTGGGACGCCGACCGGCCAGAAAAATCGCCTGAACAATTCCGGCCCCAGATGATCAAGGACTGCCCAAAATGACCGCCGAGACCGTTCTTTCCAACGCCCGTATCGTGCTTGCCGACGAGATCGTCGAGGGGTCGCTGGTGCTGCGCGACGGCTTCATCGCCGGCATCGATGCCGGTGCTGCCCGCACCGGCGAGGACATGGGCGGCGACTATGTCATTCCAGGGCTGGTCGAACTGCACACCGACCATCTCGAGGGGCATTACGCACCACGGCCGAAGGTACGCTGGAACCCGATCGCCGCGGTGCTTGCCCATGATGCGCAGGTGGCGACGGCCGGCATCACCACCGTGCTCGACGCCTTGCGCGTCGGCATGGACGAGGACGCCGATCTCACCTTGGCCGATATCCGCAAGCTGGCCGACGCAATCGAGGACAGCGTCGCGCAGGACCGTCTGCGCGCCGATCATTTCCTGCATCTGCGTTGCGAGGTTTCGGCGCCGGACTGCCTGCAGGCATTCGCCAATTTCGATCAGGACGACCGGGTCAAGTTGGCCTCGCTGATGGACCATGCGCCCGGCCAGCGTCAGTTCGTCAATCTCGAAACCTATGCCTACTACTACCAGCGCAAGCTGAAGCTGACCGACCGCGATTTCAAATTGTTCTGCGAGAAGCGGATGGCGGAATCGGCGCGCTATTCGGCGCCGAACCGCGCGGTGATCGCCGCTGCCTGCCAGGAGCGCGGGATCGTGCTCGCCAGCCATGACGACGCCACGTCGGGCCATGTCGACGAGGCGATCGAGCAAGGTGTGCGCGTCGCCGAGTTCCCAACCACCGAGGAAGCGGCGCGCGCTTCGAAGGCCGCGGGGCTCGGCGTGCTGATGGGCGCGCCCAACGTCATGCGCGGCGCTTCGCATTCGGGCAATGTCTCTGCGCGCACGCTGGCCAGCGACGGCCTGCTCGACATCCTGTCATCCGACTATATTCCGTTCAGCCTGATCCAGTCGGCCTTCTTCCTCGGCGATATGGTCGAAGGCATTTCGCTGCCGCAGGCGGTCGCCATGGTTTCGAAGAACCCGGCGGAAGCCGTTGGCCTCACCGACCGCGGCATCATCGAACAGGGCCGCCGCGCCGACCTGGTGCGCGTGCGTGTCGACGACCATGTTCCGGTCGTGCGCACCGTCTGGCGGCAGGGACGCCGGGTCGCATGATGGTGTCGGCCTTGATCGAGCGTGAGCTGTCCGCCGAGACGTTTCCGATCCGCCACGGCGTCTTTGTCGCTGTCGTGGGGCCTAGTGGCGCCGGCAAGGACACGGTGATCGGCTACGCCCGCGCGCTCTTCGCCGAAGAGAGCCGGCTGGAGTTCGTCCGCCGCGTCATCACCAGGCCGAGCGATGCCGCGAGCGAGGATCACGACACGCTGGCCGACGCGGCCTTTGTCGAGGCCGAGGCCGACGGCGCCTTCGCCATCTCGTGGGAAGCGCACGGCTTGCGCTATGGTCTGCCTGCCGATGTCGACTGGTCGGTCGCCAATGGCCATGTCGCCGTCGCCAATGTGTCACGCGCGATCATCCCCACCTTGCGCGAGCGCTATGCCAATCTGGCCGTTGTCGAGATCACCGCCTCGCCTGATGTGCTGGCCGAGCGGCTGGCGATGCGTGGCCGTGAGTCGCGCGGCGAAGTGCTGGCACGCCTGGCGCGCAGCGCCAACGTCACCCTGTCCGGCCCCGGCGTCACCTCGATCGACAACAGCGGCCAACGCGAGATTGCCGGCGAACGTTTCGCCGAGCTGCTGCGCAAGGCAATGGCCTTCTCCGACATGTCAGGCATGATCTAAGCGCGCATCCTGCAGCCGCGGTGTGCGGCTCGATTGTCTCGAAGCGCCGCCCAGTGGCGCTCACTTGCTTTCCCGCGGCTCCCGGAGCGCTATGTGGTGCGGACCATATATGTGATTTCGGGCCTCCCTTCCCGGGATTCCGCCCGGAAGCTTCGGGCCGGACGAGACAGGACAGGAAGCCCTGATGCAGACGCTGACACCCATACTCTCGACAGTCACGGCGGCATTTCTCGCCTCCTTCGTCGAGGTCGTCGAAGCCTTCACCATCGTGCTTGCGGTCGGCGTGACGCGCAGCTGGCGCCCGGCATTGACCGGCGCCGCCCTGGCGCTGGCGGTGCTGGCGGCCCTGGTGCTGGCGTTCGGACCGCTGCTCGCACTGGTGCCGATCACCACATTGCAGTTCGTTGTCGGCGTCCTGCTCATCCTGTTCGGCATGCGCTGGCTAAGAAAGGCCATCCTGCGCAGCGTCGGCGTCATCGCCCTGCATGACGAGGCGGCGGCCTTCTCCAAGGAGACCGCCGCGCTGCACCAGCAGGCCAACGACCGTCGTGCCGACTACCTCGCCGGACTGGCCTCGTTCAAGGCGGTGCTGCTCGAGGGCGTCGAGGTGGTGTTCATCGTCATTGCCGTCGGCGCGGCTCACGGGCAAACGCTTTACGCCAGCCTGGGCGCGCTGGCGGCCTTCGTCCTGGTCATGCTCGTCGGCCTGGCGGTCCACAGGCCGCTGGCGCGTGTGCCGGAGAATGCGCTGAAATTCGTGGTCGGGCTGATGCTGACCAGCTTCGGCATCTTCTGGACCGGCGAGGGCATCGGTGCCGACTGGCCGGGCGCAGATATCGCCCTGCTCGCCATCTTCGCCATCGTCGCGCTGGCGTCCTTTGCCATGGTGCGCTGGCTGCGCAGCACCTACCCCGCGGCCGCTGGAGGGCTCGCCCGATGAATGCCATTCGTCTTGTCGCCAGGGAATTCTTCGGCATGTTCGTCGATGACGGCAATCTGGCGCTGCTGGCGCTGGTGCTGGTGGCCGCCATCGTGGCGGCGGTGAAGCTGCTGGCATTGCCGCCGCTCATCGGCGGCGCGCTGCTGCTGGTCGGCTGCCTCGCCATCCTGCTGCAAAGCGTTCGCCGCGCGGCCCGCCAGACCGGTCGATAACGGCGGCGACCATGCGGCTCGATGCCTTGCAGGCATCAACAGCGCTCATGATTCAGATGATCGGTAGCCGTGCCCAAGAGGCGCGCCGAGAGAGGCACGTTTCTGCCAGCACTTACGGTTATTAAGGCGATGAAAAAGGCTGCCTGAACACTCATGGACAGGCGAATAACATTATAATAGCATACCATTATAACTCGCGGAGGAACGCTGCGTCCCCGGTTTGCAAGGGATGTCGGCAGCGAGATCGATCTGTTTCAAATCCTCGGGCGGCGAGTGCGCCCCGCTCGAACGATATCGACGCAAGGCGCCAGAAAAATGCATGGGAGGAAAACATGCGGACTTTCCTGAGAGGGGCCGGTGCCTTGCTGGCCGGCATCGTGCTGGCGATTGCGGCGCTGTTGCCATCGATCGCTTCGGCACAGTCGGTCGAGGATATTATCGCGCGCGGCAAACTGGTCGTCGCCATCGACACCACGACGCCGCCCTACGGCTTTCTCGACGCCAATCTGAAGCCAACCGGCTTCGACGTCGAGGTCGCCAACAAGATGGGCGAAGCGCTCGGCGTGCCGGTCGAATTCGTCACCGTCACTTCGCCCGGCCGCATCCCGGCCTTGCTGACCAAGCAGGTCGACGCGGTGATCTCGATCTTCTCGATCACCCCGGCGCGCGCCATCCAGATCGACTATTCGATCCCCTATGCCGGCCAGTCGGCGGTGGTGATCGCCCCGAAAAGCACCGGCATCAAGGGTGTCGCCGACCTGGTCGGCAAGAAGGTTGGCCTGACGCGCGGCACCGGCGAGGACGGGTTGCTGACCAAGGCCGCCGAAGCCAATCCGGGCATCGAGATCCTGCGCTTCGACGACTATTCCTCGCTGCTGCAAGCGATGGTGTCGGGCCAGATCGATGCCATGGGCGGCGGCGACTATGGCGAGATCTATCTGAAGAAGGCGCAGAATGGTGACGCCTTCGAGCAGAAATACGTGCTGAAGACCTTCTATTTCGGCATCGGCGTCGCCAAGGGCAACGACAATCTGCGGCAGTGGATCAACACCTGGCTGTTCACCATGAAGACCGACGGAACGCTGGATGCGCTGTCGATGAAGTACCGCAACCAGCCGCTGCCGGTACTGCCGGTTTTCTGATCGACACCTCCAGATGGTGGGGGCCTCGTTGGGTCCCGCCACGACCAATTGGCTCGCCCATGCTTCAGCGCATAGACAATCACCAAAGATTATAATATTATAATTATATTGGGAGGAGCCCAACAGGCAAGACATGAGGTCTTGCCGTGCATCGTCGGGCTGTTTGCGCCTCGCCGCCGACGAAGCTGATGGGAGGTGCGTACACAAAATGCCTGGGAGGAAAACATGCGGAATGTCTTGAAGGGGGTTGGCGCCTTGCTGGCCGGCCTGGTTCTGGCGCTGTCGGCGCTGTTGCCGTCGACCGCTTTGGCGCAATCGGTCGACGAGATCATCGCGCGCGGCAAGCTGGTCGTCGCCATCGATACGACCACGCCGCCCTATGCCTTTCTGGATGCCAATCTGAAGCCGGCCGGATTCGATATCGACGTCGCCAACAAGATGGGCGAGGCGCTCGGCGTGCCGGTCGAATTCGTTACCGTCACCTCGCCCGGCCGCATCCCGGCGCTGCTGACCAAGCAGGTCGATGCCGTAATCTCGATCTTCTCGATAACACCGGAACGCGCCATCCAGATCGACTTCTCGATCCCTTATGCCGGGCAATCGGCGGTGGTCATCGCGCCGAAGCGCATGGCGATCAAAGGCAGTGCCGATCTGGTCGGCAAGAAGGTGGGGCTGACCCGCGGCACCGCGCCGGACGGATTGCTGACCGCCGCGGCAGCGGCCAATCCGGGCATCGAAATCCTGCGTTTCGACGACCAGCCGGCGCTGATGCAGGCCATGATTTCCGGCCAGATCGACGCCATGGGCGGCGGCGACTATGGCGAAATCTATCTGAAGAAAGCGCAAGACGGCGACGCCTTCGAGCAGAAATACGTGCTGAAGACCTTCTACTTCGGCATCGGCGTCGCCAAGGGCAACGACAATCTGCGGCAATGGATCAACACCTGGCTGTTCACCTTGAAGGCGGATGGCACGCTCGACGCGCTATCCATGAAATACCGCAACCAGCCACTGCCGGTGCTGCCGGTCTTCTGATCCTTCGCTCCCGCGCGGGACCGGCATTGGATCGGTCCCCGCTTCCTTGACCTCGTGACGGGATGCCATGCAAACCGCCCTGCAATTCGGCCCGATCCTTGTCCATCTCGACTTGCTGCTGCGCGGCCTGGAAAAGACCGTCCAGCTGGCGGCACTGTCGATCCTGTTCGGCACCGCCATCGGCGTGCTCGGTTCCGTCGGCCGCGGCTTCGGGCCGCGCTTTGTGTCGTGGCTCATCGCTGCCTATGTCGAACTGATCCGCAACACGCCGCTTCTGATCCAGCTCTATTTCGTCTTCTTCTCGCTGCCGCTGTTCGGCTTCAAGCTGTCGAGCAACACGGCCGCCGTCGTCGCGCTGTCGATCCATCTCGGCGCCTATGCGACCGAAATATTGCGCGCCGGCATCGAAGCCATCCCGGAGGGGCAGATCGAGGCGGCCAAGTCGCTCGGCCTCAGCCGCTACCGCATCATCCGCCATGTCGTGCTTGTGCCAGCGGCGCGCGCGGTCTACCCGTCGCTTTCGGCGCAGTTCATCCTGCAGATCATGGGCACCTCGATCGTCGGCGCGATCGCGGCGGAAGAACTGACGGCGGTCGCCAACAACCTTGTCATGCAGACCTTCAGGAGCTTCGAGGTCTACATCATCATCGCCATCATCTATTTCGTGCTGGTGCAGGCCGCCAGCCTGCTTTTCGCCGGCATCGGCAAGCTCGTGTTCCGCTGGAGGGTCTGAGCCATGAGCCTGCGCGATTTCGGCCCCAACGAACTGATGTTCCTGCTCTTGGCGACACGCTGGACGATCCTTCTGGCGCTGATCGCCTTTGCCGGCGGCGGCCTGATCGGCCTCGTGGTGGCGGCCATCCGGGTGGCGCCGGCGCGGCCGCTGCGCTGGCTGGCTGCCGGCTACATTCAGTTCTTCATGGGCACGCCGATCCTGATCCAGCTGTTCATGGCCTATTACGGATCATCCTTCCTGGGCTACAGGCCAGACCCGTGGGCGGCTGCCGCGGTGACCTTCTCGCTCAATGGCGGCGCCTTCTTCGGCGAGATCTTCCGCGGCGCCATCGAGGCTATCCCCAAGGGACAATGGGAGGCTGCGACAGCGCTCGGCTTCCGTTTTGTCAGGACGCTGCGGCTGGTGATCATTCCCCAGGCGGTACGGCTGATGCTGCCGCCGACGGTCGGCTTCATGGTGCAGATCGTCAAGACGACGTCGATCGCCTCGCTGATCGGGCTGACCGAGCTCGCCCGCGCCGCCACGCAGGTCAACACCGTGACTTTCCAGCCGGTATTGGTGTTCGGCACGGTGTCGATCATCTACTTCGCGCTGTGCTGGCCGCTATCGCTCTATGCCAGCTATCTCGAGCGTCGTTTCGCTACCGGAATGACAAAGAAGGCCGAGACACCGCTGGTGATGTCGGCGGCTTGAGTGTGGACGTCAGCCCTTGAAGGCCGGCAAGGTCAGGCCCTTGACGCCGACATCGAGCGCGAACAATCCGCCAGGGTTCTTCTGGCCGATGAAGTGGCTGTTGGGACGCTTCAGCACGGCCGAGGTGACATAGAGGATGTCGAGGTCCTTGCCGCCGAATTCGCAGCAGGTCGGCAGATCGGTCGGCAGCAGCACCGTCTGCATCAGCCGGCCGTCGGGGTCGTAGCGGCAGATCTTGCTGGTCACCGGAATGGTCACCCAGTAGCAGCCTTCGGCGTCAACCGTGGCGCCGTCGGCAACGCCGCCAGTCACCGTCATGTCGATGAAGGTGCGACGGTTCTCGATATCGCCGGTGGCGGGATCGAAATCATAGGCCCAGACCGCGCCGGCATGGCTGTCGGAGAAGTACATGGTCTTTGAATCCGGGCTCCAGGCGAGCCCGTTGGAGCAGCCGATGCGGTCGATCATCTTGTGCACCGAGAGATCGGGATCGAGCCTGTAGAGTGCACCTATGAATTCGATCGGCTGGCCCGGCACCTCGAACATCGAGCCAGACCAGAAGCGGCCCTGGCGGTCCGGCTTGCCGTCGTTGAAGCGGGTCTTCGGCATATGCGCTTCCGGATCGACGATCGCCTCGAACCCGCCGGCCACTGGGTCGAAGAAATGAAAACCGTTGGTCATGGTCAGCACCAGGCCGCCTTTCTCGCGCAGGCCGAGGCAGCCGAGATATTCCGGTGTCTCGAAGGTCTCGTCCTTGCCGCTCGACGGATCGTAGCGGTGGATCAGCTTCTTCCAGATGTCGATCCACCACAGCACGCCGGCCTGGGGGTCCCAGAGCGTCCCTTCGCCGAGCTCGGCCCTGGCGTCGACGACACAAGAAATTTCGACCACGGTCAGCCCTCTTTTCTGCGCAGCTTGCCGCCAAGCCCAGCGAAGGTTTCGCTGCCGATCGACACGGTGAGCAGGATCACCGCGCCATATACGATAAGCAGCGCTCCGCTCGACAGGTTCAGCGCCGGCAGCAGCCCGGTGAGGATGGTGAGCACCATGGCACCGGCGACAGTGCCGAGATAGTGGCCGCTGCCCCCGAGGATCGAGGCGCCGCCGATGGCGACCGCGGCTATGGACGTGAACAGATAGGCGTCACCCATGCCGAGATAGGCCTGGCCGGAATAACCGGTCAAAAGCATGCCGGCGAAGGCGGCGGTGAGGCCTGATATGACATAGGTGAGGATGGTGGTGCGCGCTGTCGGCACGCCAGAGAATTCCGCCACAGTGGCGCTGGTGCCCAAGGCATAGAGATGGCGGCCGAACGCCGCCTTGGAGAGCAGCAGCGTCGCAACCAGCGTCAATGCCAGCCAGATCAGCGCAATGACCGGAAAGCCGCCGATGCGGCCGACCGAGAGGAACTGGATCAGGGCCGGCGCCGAGGGCGTCGGCGAGCCGCCGGTCAACACCAGGATCAAGCCTTGCAAAATGACATTGGTGGCCAGCGTCATGATGATCGGCGGCACGCCGAACTGGGCGACGCCGAGGCCGTTTATCAAGCCGATGAACGCGCCGCCGCCAAGCAGCAGCGGCATCACCCAGACCAGCGGCAGGTCCTGGCCGCCGCATAGCAGCGCCATGAGGATGGCGGCCGAATTGAGCACCCAGGGTACCGACAGGTCGATGCCGCCGCCGATGATGACGAAGGTCTGGCCGAGCGCGACGATGCCGACGAAGGCGGCGAGCACGACAGTCGAGCGTATGTTGGAAATCGACAGGAAGCCCGGCGAAAACAGGGCCGTGACCAGAAGCAGCACGACCATGCCGGCATAGGCGAGCACGATCAGCCGGTTGCGGGCAAGGAAGGCGCTCATTGGATGCGGCTCCTCGCAGCTTTTTCGGCGACGGAACTGGCGAGCACCGAGAGCAGCAGGATGACGCCCGACGCGACCGGCTGCCAGTAGCTCGACACATGCAGGACGAAGACCAGATTGCCGATCAGGGTCAGCACAAAGGCGCCGATCAGCGTGCCGGCAAGATGGCCACGACCGCCAAACAGGCTGACGCCGCCGATGACCGCCGCCGCCACCGAAGGCAGGATATAGTCCTTGCCGATGGTCGGCGAACCGGCGCCGGTCTGCGTCACCAGGAACAGCGCCGCGCCGGCCGCGAACAGGCCCGACAGGCCGTAGGTGACGAGGTTGACCCTTGTGATCGAGACGCCGGACAGGAAGGCCGATTTCTCGTTGGAGCCGGTCGCCTGGATGGCGATGCCGACCCGCGTCGCGCGAAACCACCACCAGAAGACGAGCAACGCCAGCAGCATCCAGACAGGGCTGGTCAGGCCGATGAGCTGTGCGGACGCGAAGCCGACCCACCACGAGGGAATGCTGCCGCCATCGGTCGGCAGGATGATCATGGCAACGCCGTTGAGGATCGACCAGGTGGCGAGCGTCACCAGGAACGGCTGCAGCCTGAGCAGCGAGATCAGCAGGCCGTTGAGCGCGCCGATGACGAAGCCGAGCGCCAGGATGATCAGTGTCCAAAGTGCCGTGGTCGACGGATCGTCGGTGAAGCGCGTTGCCGCGATCACCGTGCCAAGGCTGATCATGCCGCCGATCGACAGATCGATGCCACCACGCACCAGCACGATGGTCTGGCCGGTGGCCGCCAGCATCAGCGTCATTGCCGCCGCCGTGTCGAGGTTGAGCTCATCGAGCGAAAAGACGCCGGACTGCAGGCTGCCGTAGATACCGATGATCAAGGCCAGCATCAGGCAGGCGACCAGGAACGGCGCGCGGTCGAGCAACCGGCCGCGCCAGTCGATGCCGGGCTTGGCAGGTTTGATTTCGGCCGGCCTTTGCGCCATCTCCATAGGGTGCTCCGCGGACATCACCATGCCTCAGGCCGCCCTTGTTTCAAGCATGGCGGCGCGCAAAATCTGCTCCTCCGAGATCTGGTCCCCCTCCAGCGTCGCGGCAATGCGGCCATTGCGCATGACCAGCACGCGGTCGGCGACATGGACGAGTTCCGGCATGTCGCTGGAATGGAACAGGATCGCGTAGCCCTTGGCCGCGAGGTCGCGCATCAGCTGAAAAATCTCGCCCTTGGTGCCGACATCGACGCCGCGCGTCGGATCGTAGAGCAACAGCACGCGCGCCTGTGTGAGCAGCATCTTGCCGAAGATCACCTTCTGCTGGTTGCCACCGGACAAGGTGCCGGCGAGTTGCTCCGGCGTGCCGGCCTTGATGCGCAGGAAATCGACCATTTCCTTGACCAGGGCGGCTTCCTTTTGCCGGCTGAGCAAGCCGTTCTCGGTAAAGCGCTTGATCACCGACAGTGTCAAATTTTCGCGCACGCTCTTGGTCAGGAGCAGGCCCTGCCCGCGCCGATCCTCCGGCACCAGCGCGATGCCGTCCTTGCCGGTCAGCGCCTGGCGTGGATTGCCGATCGAGGCGCGCTTGCCCCAAAGCTCGACCGTGCCGCTCGCTCTTGTGGCTCCGAACAGTGCCTGGAACAGCTCGCGCTGGCCGTGGCCCTGCAAGCCACCGACGCCGAGAACTTCGCCCTCACGCAATGCGAAATCGACTCCGGAAAGCCGCCCGCCACTGGAGAAATTCCTGACCTTCAGCGCAATACGGTCGGTGGCGGTGGCAATGCGCTCGGGATAGAGCCGGTCGAGATGCCGACCGATCATCTGGGTGACGATCTCGTTGTCGGAGACGGCATTGGCTTCATGCGCGGCCACTGTGCTGCCATTGCGGAAGATGGTCAGCCGGTCGGCGATGGCGCGTACCTCGGCCATGCGATGCGAGATGAAGATGACCAGCCGGCCTTCGGCGGCCAGTTGCCGGGTGAGCTTCAGCAGCCATTCGGCTTCACGCGCCGGCAAAGCCGAGGTCGCCTCGTCGAGGATCAGGATGCGCGGGGCCTTGGCCAGGCCCTTGGCGATCTCGACGATCTGTCGTTCGGCCAGCGTCAGCCGCCGCAACTCCTGGTCGGGGCGGAGTGTTGGGAAATTGTATTTTTCCAGCAGCGCCAACGTCTTGCGGCGCATCTCCGCGCGGTTGACCGTGCGCAGCAGCGTTCTTGGCTCGTGGCGGAACCAGATGTTCTGTTCCACGCTGAGATCGGGGATCAGCGACAATTCCTGGAAGACGGCGGCAATGCCGAGTGCCCGTGCGGCATCCGGATCAGCGGGACGATAATCCTGGCCATCGACCAGGATCGAGCCGCCATCGTGCCGTACGGCGCCCGACAGGATCTGGATGAAGGTGCTTTTGCCCGCGCCGTTCTCACCGAGCAGCGCGTGCACCTCGCCGGCGCGGGCGCTGAATGTCGCCTCGCTCAGCGCGACGATGCCGCCATAGCGTTTGGACAGGCCGTTGACGGTGACGAGGTCCATGAATGCGCCTTCGAAAAGCTCTCCCGACATCTTGCGATGCCGGGAGACAGGGTCGTGGTCACGGGATGTTACTTGGTACCGGCAGCTTCCGCGGCGGTGATCTCGACCCAGTCGGGCGTGATCGGCAACGTCAGGCCGGGCGCCTGGTCGGGGAACGCATTTTCGCCAATCGCGATCTTGATCATCTTGGTGCCGGGATAAAGCTTGGACTCGAAGGGGTCGGTGGTGACGAAGTCACCCTTGACCGAGACGGAACGCTCGGCCGGCTTCTTGCCGGTGTCGAGAATATCGACCGCGAGCTTGATCGCTTCGGAGGACAGATAGGCCGGGTTGGAGCCCAGGATGCACTTGGCGCCTTGCGTCTGCGCGCAGGTGACGGCGGCGACATTGTAGGAGAAGCCGACGACCGGGACGATCGGCCGGCCGGCATCCTTCAACGCCTGGATGGCGCCGGAGCCATAGCCTTGCGTCATGATGCCGTCGATCTTCGGATTGGCGGCAAGCAGGGCCGCGACGCCGGACTGTTCCGGTCCAAGCGCATAATTGCCGTTGTAATAGCCGACGACCTTGATGTCGGGATATTTGGCCAGAACCTTCTCATAGCCTTGCTGCAGCTGCGCCGAGATAGGCGCACCGGCGAGGCCGCGGTCGAGGATGATGTTGCCCTTACCGCCAAGCTGCGCGGCCATCCATTCGGCCATGACAGAGGGGATGCGATCCCAGTCGGAAGCGACGGCGAGCGCGCAGGGCTCGGTCACCACCTGGTCGAAGGAGATGACGACGATGCCGGCATCGCAGGCCTTCTTGATGGTCGGGTTCAAGGCCGAGTCCGAGCCGGCGTCGACGAGGATGGCATCCGGCTTCTGGCGGATGATGTTGTTCAGCGAATTGATCTGCGCCTGGACGGTGTTCTCGACATTCTCGATCTTGAGGTCGACGCGGCCCTTGAGCGGCCCCTTGTTGACCGACACGGTGGCGACACGCTCCATCTGCTGGCGCCAATCATTGCCGACGAAATTGTTCGAGAGATAGATGGTGTAGGGCTTCTTGTCCTCGGCGTGGCCGGCCTGTGTGCCCGCGGCCATCATGGTGACGGCAAGCGCTGCAAGGCCGATGTTACGGCTTGGTGATTTCATGATTTTCTCCTCCCATTTTTCGTTGCGAAATCGCGACGCCTAAAGTGGCGCCTTGCATCCACGTCAGGTTCCCGAAGCCTCCTTGGGCGTGATCTCGACCCAGCTCGGCGACACCGGCAAGGACAGTCCCGGCGCCAGATCCGGAAACACGGTCTTGCCGAGCTCGATCTTCACCGCCGAGGAATTCGGGGCGTATTTGGCATCGACCATATCCGTGGTCAGGCCGGGTGAGTTGAATAGTACGGTGGTGTCGGCCGGCTTCTTGCCGGTGTCGAGAATGTCGACCGCGAGCTTGATTGCCTCGGCCGATAGCGAGGGCGGATTGGCGCCCAGCCAGCATTTGGCGCCCTTGGTCTCGGCGCACGTCACGCCGGTACCGTTGAAGGCGGCGGCGACGACGGGCACCATCGGCCGGTCGGCATTCTGCAGCGCCTTGATCGCGCCGGTGCCGTAGCCCTGCGAAAAGATACCGTCGACTTTCGGATGGGCGGCGAGCAGGCTGGCGACGCCCTCCTGTTCGGGCCCCGCGGCATAATTGCCGTTGAAGTAACCGACGATCTCGATGCCGGGATACTTCTTCAGCACGGTACCAAAATTCTTCTCGAACTGTTCCGAGATCGGCGCGCCGGCGAGGCCGCGATCCATGAGAACCTTGCCCTTGCCGCCCAGGATGGAGGCCATCCATTCGGCCTGGTTGTTGGCCATGATATCGAAATCGGAATGCAGCTTGTAGGCGCATTCGGCCGAAACGGTCTGGTCGAAGCTGACGACAATGATGCCCGCGTCGCAGGCCTTCTTGATGGTGGGATTGAGCGCCTCGGCTGAGGACGCATCGATGAGGATGGCGGCTGGTTTCTGGCGGATAATGTTGTTCAGCGAATTGATCTGCGCCTGAACGGTGTTCTCGGCGTTTTCGATCTTGAGGTCGACCCGGCCCTTCAACGGCCCCTTGTTGACGGCGACATTGGCGACGCGCTCCATCTGCTGGCGCCAGTCATTGCCAACGAAATTGTTCGAGAGATAGATGACGTAAGGCTTTTGGGTTGCGGTATGGCCGGGCATAGCGCCCATCGAGACTGCGAACCCGGCCAGCGCCGCGAAGCAGGCGCTCAAGCTCCTCAATTTCATGGTCTTCCTCCCAGTGTTTCCTGTCCAGCCGGTGATGGACTGCGCCATCTTGATCGGATGAAGATGAAAAATTGATACCGGTACCAATTGCGAATGTCAATTTGACCAGACTTCCCCGAGGCTGCGTCCGCGAGCCGAATTCGCCAGATTTCCTCCCTTGCGACTTCTCTCGTGGCCGGCACTTCAGCCTAGCTATCATGCTATTATAATTTTACGAGCCTGTCTATGCGATCCCGGCAGAAAATACGGCCTCCGGCGCGCTTCAGGACAGATCGTTGGGTGCGTCGTAGGTGATGCTGAAAATGTCCGCGGGATGGCGGGCAACGGAGAATTCGATGCTGCGCTGATCCGCCGACTGGTAGA
Organism: Mesorhizobium sp. NZP2298; assembly: GCF_013170825.1. NCBI lineage: Bacteria > Pseudomonadati > Pseudomonadota > Alphaproteobacteria > Hyphomicrobiales > Phyllobacteriaceae > Mesorhizobium > Mesorhizobium sp. NZP2298. Next base: position 553,013 of record NZ_CP033365.1, read on the forward strand.
GCATCTCCACCGTCAGCACCGGGCTGCCGAGCGTGATGCCGAGGTCGGCGGCAACCACCTCGTCGGCGATCTCGGCGCGCACCGTGACATGCGCCACGTCGAGCCGCAGGCCGAGATGTTTCTGCACCGAACGGAAGATCAGCACGTCGGAAAAGTCTTCCCGCTTCAGGCGCGCGCCGATGTCGGGCGGGAAATAGGTGGTGATCTGCGCCTTGCGCTGTTCGCCGATCGACAGCACGCTGCGCAAGCAGTAGCCCGCCTCGTCCTTGCCCATGCCGAAATGGCGCTGGAGCACGGGCGAAACCTCCTTGCGATAGGATTTCACCGTCAGTTTCGCATCCTTGGTGAAGGCCGCCATGTCGGCAAAGTTCTTGAACTTCCAGCTCAGATTGACCGACGGATTGCGGGCCGCGACCACCGCCGGCTTGGCTGAGCGTTTCCGGATCAGCCCGTCGGCCTCAAGATCGCGCAGCGCCTGGCGAACCGTGATCAGGCTGACGCCGAAATGCTCGGCAATGGTCGCTTCCTTCGGCAGTTCGCCGCCGACCGGGAAGGTGCCGTTGCCGATCGGTTCGCGCAATATGTCGGCAAGCTGGCGGTAAAGCGGCCCATTGGCGCGGCCGAGTGTCCGCCTGGGAAGACTGTCGATGGTGGGAGCGGAATGATCCATGAGCCTCGTCGCGCCTAGAGCGTTTCACCGTTTCACGGAAACGGCGAAACGCTCTATCTCTTGTTTGACGCAATTCCGGACGGAAAACCGCTTCGCACTTTTCCTGGAATTGCTCTAATGTCGAAGCTTTTATAATAGCTTCCTCACCCGGAGGCTAGGCAAGGCTGTTGACGATCAGCCGTCTCAGACAAAGAGCCGAAGCGGCTGTTCGATCGCCGATTTCAGGATCGCGAGCCACGTGGCAGCGGTGGCCTCATCAACGCTTGCCGCATCCACCGTCAGCAGGCATTCGGCATGATCGCCTGACGTATTGACCGAGACAGTGAGGCGCATGGCACGGCCGGCCACGAGCGGTATCATCACCGGCCTGACGTCGCTCTCCGGGAGCAGCCGCAGAGACAGAGCCGCCGGTTTGTCCGCTTCGTCACGGCTGTCGGCCAAGGCGGCGAGCCGCATGGCGCGCAGCGATGTCAGCGGCATCTCGGGGACCACGGCGAATACCGCCTGTCCGCCAGCCAGTTCCAGCGCCACGGCCGCATCGCCGACGCCGCAGGCGTCCGGTATTTCGAGAAATGCTCGACCGGCCGCGCGCAACAGCACGTCGTCGACATCGAATGTACGTCCCGAATTCTTCAGCGCCGCCAACAGATCTTGCAGGGTGCCGAGCGCAATGGAGGTTGCGAAAGCGGCGACACGGGGCACGGCGATTTGGGGCGCTGCCACAGGCAGGGCGGCCCCGGGCGAAGCGGCCGGCGCGCCAGCCGAAACGAAGCCCAACACATCGGCGGCCAGGATGCGTCCGCCCGGACCGCTGCCGCGGAGCGTTTCCAGCGACAGGCTTCGTTCGCGCGCCAGCCGGCGGGCATAGGGCGAAGCAGCCAGACGTCCGGATTGCGCCACCGCGATGTTCATTTCAGATACTCTGAATTCACGCAGTTGGTCAGCCGTCCCTCGGCGAGATAGGCGTGCACCACCTCGATCGATTTCAGCCGGAGGTCGCGCATCGATGCCGGACTGTAGAAGGCGGCATGCGGAGTGACGATGAGGCGATTGGCGATCCACGCTTCGCGGCGACACCAGGCCACCAGCAGCGGATGGTCGAGATCGCCGGGTTCGTTCGGCAAGACGTCCAGTCCCGCGCCGGCGACCGTGCCCCTGCGCATGGCGGCTTCAAGCGCGTCGAGATCGACGATCGGGCCGCGCGCCGTGTTGACCAGGACAAGACCGGGCTTGGCGGCGGCGAAGGCGGCCGCGCCGAGAAGCTTGCGGGTTTCCTCGCTCAGCGGCGCGTGGACGCTCACCACATCCGCGCGCGCCATCAATTCGCCCAGCGAATGGACACGCTCGTAACCGGTTGACAGGTCGACGCCGGACAGGAGATGCGGGTCGTAAAACACCACCTTCATGTCGAAAGCCGCAGCGCGGCGCGCGGTGGCGAGCCCGATGCGGCCGAGACCGACGATGCCGAAGGTGGCACCCTTGTGCCGGCGCACCAGCGGCGCCTTGGAGAAATGCCAGCCTTCGGCGCCATTGCCGGCAAGCTCGGCGCCATAGGCAGAGGTGCCGCGCGTCAGCGCCAGCATCAGGCCAATGGCGTGATCGGCGACTTCGGTCGTGCCATAGTCCGGCACATTGCAGGCGGGGATCTTGCGCGTCCCCCAACCCACCGTGTCGATGTTGTCGAAGCCGACGCCGGAGCGCACCGCGATGCGTGCCTTGGGAAAGGCCGATGGCGCGGCGGCGACATTGTGGGTCGGCGAATAGTTGATGACGGCGTCGACCGTCTGGCAGACGGCCGGGTCCAGCGTGGCCGCCTTGTCGTTGGTCGAGCGGGCGAGGATGAACTCGATGTCGGGATAATGCTCGCGCTCGAGTTCGGCTTCGTCGGCGGCTTGCCAGTTGGCGCACAGGATCTTCATGCTTGCCCTTCGGATTTCATGTCTGGGTAGAGGTCTATTTCTTGATGCCGCCGATGCGGCCGCCCATCGGCACCACGGCGCCGACCGGCTGATCGATTGCGGCAAGCGTTCCGCTGATCGGTGCCTCGATCTCGACCACGGCCTTGTCGGTCTCGATCTCGGCGATCAGTTCGCCCTCCTTGACCGTTTCGCCAACCGCCTTCAGCCATTTGACGACCGTGCCTTCGCTGACGGTGAGGTCGCCGAACGGCATCGTTATCGGTTCGTCGTCGCCGGGAGCAGCCGTTGCCGCAACTGCCGGCGCGGCGGGCTGCGGCTTCACCGGGGCAGGTACCGACTTAGCCGGCGCAGCGCTTTTCAGACCGACCGTGTACCAGTGATCCGGCACCGGCGGCTTGCCGGCAATGACATCGCGAGCGCCCTGGACAATCCGGGCGGTGTCGACCAGCATGGCGCGCTCCAGAACCGGCGCGAAGGGATGCGAGGTCGGCGCCGTGTGCAGCCTGCCGGGCGGTGCGTCGAGTTCGTCGAAGGCGAGCTCGTTGATGGCCTGAGCGATCTCGCCGCCAAGGCCGCACATCGCCCAGGCCTCATCGACGATGAGCAGGCGATGGGTTTTCCTAATACTGGCGACAATGGTGTCGATATCGAGTGGCATGATGGTGCGCGGGTCGATCACCTCGACCTCCATGCCTTCGGCGGCCAGCGCTTCCGCTGCCTCGAGCGCGCGCTGCACCATCTGGCCGGCGGCAACGATGGTGATGTCGGTGCCGGCCCGGGCGATGCGCGCGACGCCGAACGGGACAAAATGCTCGCCGACCGGCACCTCGCCCTTTGAGGCGAACAGCGCCTTGGGTTCCAGCATGATGACCGGGTCGCCGGCTCTGAGCGCCGTCTTCATCAGACCCTTGGCGTCGGCCGGTGTCGAGGGCACGCAGACGATGAGGCCCGGCATATGGGCAAAGACCGGATGATAGATGCCGCTGTGATGCGGGCCTGAACTGCGCAGCGCGCCGGCGCCGACGCGCACCACCATCGGCGCGCTCATCAAGCCGCTGGTCATGTAGCGCAACTTCGCCGCCTGCAAAAAGATCTGGCCGGCGGTCTCGAAAGCGAAGTCGGCGAACATCAGGTCGGAGACTGTGCGGGCGCCGGTGGCGGAGGCGCCGACGGCGGCAGCGGTGAAACCCTGTTCAGAGATCGGCGTGTCGACCATGCGATCGGCGCCGAATTCCTGCCAGAGGTTTTTGGTGTGGGCAAAACTGCCGCCACGCTCGCCGGTGCCTTCGCCGAAATAGAGGATCGCCGGATCGGCGCGCATCTCCTCGGCGATGCCGTCGCGCACGGCCTCAAGCCAGCCTTGCGTGCGGGTCTCGCCAAGGGCGCGCGGCTGCAGGGCGGCGGGCGGGTTGATCGGATCGGCAAAGACATGCAGGCGCACCGTAGCCGGATCGGGCTCGGGCGAGTTGCGGGCGAAGTTCAGCGCTTCTTCGACCACCTTCTCGATCCGCGCCTCGATGGCGGCCAGCGCCTCGGCATCGGCGATGCCGTACTCCTCGACCAGTTTCCTGCGGAACATGTCGATCGGATCGCGCTTGATCCAGGCGTCGAGTTCCTCTTGCGTCCGGTAAGTGCCGATGACCGGATCGCCTTCGTGATGGCCGACGGTGCGGTAGGTCTTGGCCTCGATCAGCGTCGGGCCCTTGCCCGAACGGGCGCGATCGGTGGCCTCCTTCATCGCCAGCCAGACGGCGAAGACATCATTGCCGTCGACAGCCACGCCGGGCATGCCATAGGAAGCGGCCTTGGTGGCGATCTCAGGATTGAGCGTGATGGAGTTGAGCGGCGTCGCCGTGGCGTAGAGATTGTTCTCGCAGATGAAGACAGCCGGCGCCCGCTGCACGGCGGCGAAATTGAGCGCCTCGTGGAAGCCGCCATGGTTGGCGGCGCCGTCGCCGAAGAAGGCGACGCCGATATCGTCACGGCCCTGCTTGCGCGCGCTCATGCCGATGCCGACGGCATGGCCAATGCCGGCGGCGACGATGCCGTTGGTGCCGAACAGGCCGACCGAGCGGTCGTAAAGATGCATGGTGCCGCCGCGGCCGCCGCAAATGCCATCGACCTTGCCGAACAGTTCGGCCATGACGCGGCCGGGATCGGCGCCCTTGGCCAGAGCATGACCATGGCCGCGATGAGTCGATGTGACCCAGTCGGTTGGCCTGAGGTGGGCGCAGACGCCGACGCCGGTCGCCTCCTCGCCGATATAGAGATGCAGGAAGCCCGGCGTTTCGCCCTTGCGGCAAGCGATCTGGGCGATGCTTTCGAAACGGCGCAACAGCACCATGCGTTCGAACAGATCGAGCAGGATCTTCCGGTCGGGGAGGTTTGGCGCACCCCTCGACTCCTCGCGTGCGCGCGCCGCAGACATTGCCACCAAAGCCTCCCTGAATCCATCTGACGCCGGGCGGCAGAGCGCCGGCAGCGGGCTTGTTTGCCGCCCGCTTCGGCGCATCATAGATTATAATAGCATAATGTCTACTGGCTCCAGGCAAAGCCGCATGAAGAGCTAGATTCTCGTCATGCGCACCGTGGCATCCGGGCGCTGGAACAGTTCCGGACGCAGGCTGAGACCGAGCCCGGGCCCATCGAGCGGCGCGACATGGCCGTCCTTGACCGGCGGAATGTCGGCGACGATTTCGGTGTACCAGCCGGTGAAATAGGCGCGCACCGCTTCCTGGTAGTTGATGTTCGGCAAGGTGGCCGACAGCGCGCAGCTGGCGGCATAGACGATCGGCCCGGTGCAATCGTGCAAGGTGACAGGCAGTTCACTGGCCTCGGCCATGTTGGCGATCTTGCGTGCTTCGGAGAGCCCGCCGCACCAGGCGAGGTCGATCATGATGACGCTGGCCGCGCGCTTGTCGATCACCTGCCTGAACATCTGCCGCGAGGCCAGCCGCTCGCTGGCGGCGATCGGGATGGAGGTGTGACGGGCCAGCTCGGCCATGGCGTCGAGCTCATTGTAGCGGATCGGTTCCTCCAGCCAGGCGACGTCATACGCTTTCAGCGCCTCCGCGATGCGCAGCACGGGCGGCAAGGTCCACAGCCCGTGCAGCTCGACCATGATTTCCATGTCGCGGCCGACAGCGTCGCGGATCTTCTGGAACGGCTCCAGCGCCTTGTCGAGATCGGGGAGCGAAATGCGGGTGCCGTTCGATACCTCCGCGGCGATGTCGAACGGCCATATCTTCATCGCGCCAATGCCTTCGGATTTCAGGCTCCTGGCGAGATCGCCGGCATTGTAGCGCCAGGCGAGCAGGTCTTCGTACGGGCCCTCGTTCGAATCGCCCGCCTTCAGAGACCAGTCCTCGCCGCGCTCGAACAGAGCGTTCTTCCTGGTGGCGCGGACATGTTTGTAGCCGGCGCAAGTGTTGTAGATCGGCACGGTCTTGTGGGTGCGGCCGCCAAGCAGCCGCCAGACCGGTTCGCCGAGCGCTTGGCCATAGATATCCCAGAGCGCGATGTTGACGGCGGAATTGCCGCGCACCTCGGCGCCGGAATCCCGCGCGCCGACATAGACGCTGCCAAGCATGCGGTCATGCAGCTCGATGTCGCGCGGATCCTTGCCCAGGAGATAGGCGGCGACATTGTCGTGGATGTAGGCCGCGACCGGCCCCGGCGCCCAGAAGGTCTCGCCGGTGCCGATGAGACCGGCATCGGTGTGGACGCGCAGCCAGAACAGGAATGGAAACTCGGCCAGCTGCAGCGTTTCGAGCGCGACGATTTTCATCTTTGTCTCCCCCTTCCAACGGACCGAGCGGCTGACAGGACAGTAGCATATCCTCGTTGACAGCCATTTATGGTACCGGTATCAGATGCGTCAAGATGGTCACCGGGGAGGGTGCTCGCTTGCCTGCCGAAAATCAGAACACGACGTCCAGCAGAGCCCTGGTCACCGGTGCCGCGGGCGGCCTCGGCCGCGAGGTGGCGATCCAGTTGGCTCGGCGCGGCTGTGTCGTTGGGGTTACCGACATCAATGGCGAAGGGCTTGCCGAGACCTCCAGGCTGATCGGCGAGGCCGGCGCGGACGCCGAAAGCATCGTCAGCGATTTCACCGGGGAAGGCGCGCCGGAAGCAGCGGTCGAAAAAGTGGTCGCGCGCTGGGGCGGCATCGATATCCTCGTCAACAATGCCGGCTACGGCGTGATCGAACCGTTTCTCGACGCCACCTACAGGGCCTGGACGCGTACGCTGGCGCTCAACGTCACGGCACTCGCCATGGCGTGCAAGGCGGCGGGCCGGGTGATGCGCGAGCAGCGTTCAGGACGCATCATCAACATCACCTCGCCGGGTTCGCGCATGGCGCTGCCCGACTACACCGCCTACACGGCAAGCAAGGCCGGCGTCGATTCCGTCACGCGGGCCGCCGCGGTTGCGCTCGCGCCCTACGGCGTGCTGGTCAACAGCCTGGCGCCCGGCATGATGGACACCGAGATGCAGCGCTCGACCGAAATCGACCTCGCTCGCGCCAATGGCCGTAACGACCTGGAGGCCTTTCTCGACGAACGCACGCGCCGCATCCCGCTTGGCCGCCGCGCCGAGATTTCCGAGGTCGCCGAGGCCGTCGTCTGGCTCTGCCTCGATTCGCCCAGATACATGACCGCCGAGCGGCTCAACATGTCGGGCGGGCTCGACAAGGACTGATCACATGCTGCGAAACTCCCCTCCCAGCAGCGCCGACATCGGCGCGCTCGAACGCAAGGCGATACGGCTGCGCCAGCACATGCTGACCATGGCGCGCGGCCAGGGCCAGGGCTATATCGGCCAGGGCCTCGGCATCGCCGATATGCTGGCCGCGCTGTATTTCCACGAACTGCGCTACGATCCGCACAATCCGGCATGGCCCGATCGCGACCGCTTCCTGCTCTCGACCGGGCATTATTCCATCGCCCTGTGGGCCGCACTGGCCGAGGCCGGCATCATTCCCGTCGACGAATTGATCACCTATGGCGCCGACAACAGCCGGCTGGAGATGTCGACGCTCGACACCACGCCCGGTGTCGAAGTGATCGGCGGCTCGCTCGGCCATGGCCTGGGACAAGGCGTCGGCCAGGCGCTGGGCCTGCGCGTGGGCCGCTCCGACGCACGCGTCTTCGTCGAGCTTTCCGACGGCGAGATGCAGGAAGGCTCGACCTGGGAAGCGGCGATGTCGGCCAGCCATTTCAGGCTCGAGGGGCTGGTGGCGCTGGTCGACTGCAACGGTATCCAGGCCGATGGCCCGGTGGTGCTCGACATGGAGCCGGTGGCCGACAAATGGCGCGCCTTCGGCTGGCAGACATCGGAGATCGACGGCAACGACATGAGGATGATAGTCGATGCGCTGGCGGATGCGAGGAACCGCAACGGCAAGCCGAAGGCGATCGTGCTGCGCACGCTTCCGGGCAAGGGCGTGCCGCGCATCGAAACCTCCGAGAAATCGCACTTCTTCCGCATCGACGTGGCGCAATGGGACGGCATCATCGCCGAGTTCGAAAAGACCGTGGAGGCAGCCCAATGAGCGGCGCGGCAATGGAGGCCGGGCGTACGCTGGCCATGGGCCAGGACGAAGCGGTTGGCGGCGGGCGGCGGAGCGTGGAGGCGCCTTTCGGCAAGGCTTTGGCGCGGCTTGGCCAGAGCCGTCCAGACATTGTCGGACTGACCGCCGATCTCGGCAAATACACCGATATCTTGCCGTTCCGCGACGCCTTCCCGGACCGCTTCTTCAATGTCGGCATGGCCGAGCAGAACCTGGTCGCGGTGGCCGCCGGGCTGGCGCGCACGGGCAAGGTGCCGTTCGCCACCACCTATGGCGTGTTCGCGACGCGGCGCGCGTATGATTTCGTCGCCATCGCGCTCGCCCACTCCAACCTCGACGTCAAGATCGTCGCCGGCCTGCCGGGACTGACCACCGGCTATGGCGGCACGCATCAGGCGATCGAGGACCTGGCCTTGATGCGCATGATCCCCGGCCTGACCATCATCGACCCTTGCGACGCGACCGAGATCGAAGCAGCCACCGAAGCGCTCGCGGAGCATAGGGGTCCGTGTTACATGCGGCTGTTGCGTGGCAGCGTGCCGGTAGTGTTCGAGCCCGGCTACATCTTCGAGATCGGCAAGGCGCGCCGCCTTCGCCAAGGTTCCGATGTCGGCATCATCTCGACCGGCTTCATGACCGAGCGGGCGCTGGATGCGGCGGATGCGTTGGGCAAACAAGGCATCTCGGCCGGCGTGCTGCATATGCCGACGATAAAGCCGTTCGACGCCGGGGCGGTGGCCGAATTTGCCGCTGGCTTCAACCATATCGTCACGGCGGAAAACCATGTCGTGGTCGGCGGGCTGGCGAGCCTTGTGGTGGAGACCTTGTTCGAGGCCGGCATTGCTAGGAGAGTGACGCGCATCGGCCTGCCCGACCGCTATATCGAATGCGGCGCGGTGCCGACCTTGCAGGCGAAATACGGGCTGACGACCGACGCCATCGTCGCAACAATTGCCGCGTTGAACTAGGACTGCCGCATGAAGATCACCGACATCGAGACCTTTGCCGTCGGCGCCGGCTGGAAGAACTGGCTCTTCGTCAAGGTGCACACGGACAAGGGCATCCATGGCATCGGCGAAGGCACGCTGAACGGCTTCATCAAGACCACCGAAGCCGGTGTGCACGAACTCAAGCACCTCGCCATCGGCCAGGATCCGCGCCGCATCAACGCGCTGGCCAAGCGCATGCTGGATAGCGTCTCGCTAGACGGCGGCCATATCCACCGCACGGTGATCGCGGCGGTCGAGGTCGCCTGCTGGGACATTCTGGGCAAGAGCCTCGGCGTGCCGATCCACCAGTTGCTCGGCGGCCAGGTGCGCGACAGCGTGCTCGGCTACGCCAATGGCTGGTACCGCACCGAGCGTACGCCGGAGGCCTTTCTGGAAGCCGCCAAGGCGGTGCTGGCCAAGGGCTTCAAGGCGTTCAAGCTCGACCCGTTCGGCACCGCGCAGGGCTTTATCTCGCGCGAGGAACTGGACCTCTCTTACGCCATTTGCCGAACGCTGCGTGATCGCCTGCCCAAGGACACGGGAATTCTGATCGACGTGCATGCACGCTTCACCGAGATCGCGGCACTGCAGGCGGCGCGGAAGTTCGCTGACCTGGACATCTACTGGTGGGAGGAGCCGACCTCGCGCGACCGGCAGGAGACCGTGCACGAAGTGGCGCATCGCTCGCCGATCCCGGTTGCGACCGGCGAGATGTACGACACGGTCGGGCAGTTCTACACGCTGGCCGCTGGCGGTGGTGTCAACATCTTCCAGCCCGAACCAATGTCGCTCGGCGGCATTGCGCCATCGATGCAGGTGGCCAATCTGGCTTTCGCGCATGGCAGCCACATCGCGCCGCACCAGAGCGGCGGACCGGTGGCGACGGCGGTGTGCCTGCAACTGGCGGCGGCGGTGCCGAATTTCCTCATCCAGGAGCATTTCGACGCCTTCAACGACCCGTGGACGCGCGAGCTGGTGACCTGGCATCCGACGGTCAATCCGGACAACGGCCACCTGTCGCTGCCGGACGCGCCGGGGCTCGGCATCGATCTCGACATCGAGGCGATCAAGGATCACCCCTACGATCCCAACGCCTATCTCAACGTCCATGCCGAAGGCTGGGAAAAGCGCCTCGGGCGGCGCGAGCAACCCGCAAGGAAATCCTGATCACGCGCTTTCGCGGTCGACGATCTCGAAGCCGAGGCTGATGATGGTCGGCACCTTGGTGTCGCCGCCGAGCCTCGCCAGCAATTGCCGCACCGCGCGGCGGCCCATCTCGTAGCGGTTGACCTTCACCGTGGTCAGGGGCGGATAAAGCTGCGCGGCCAGATCCATGTCGCCATAGCCGGCGATCGCGATCCTGCCGGGCACCGCCCAGCGGCGGCGGTGGCATTCCTGGACGGCGCCGACAGCCAGCGTGTCGCTGGAAAAGAAGATGGCATCGATATCCCTGTGCCTGGAGGTCAGCGTCACCAATGCCTCGGCACCGCCCTGCGCGGTGATCGGCACTTCGACCTCCATGTCGGCATGGTTCTTGAAACCAAGTTCGGTGAGTGCGGCATGATAGCCGGTGCGGCGCTGCTGCAAACGATCATTGCCATGGATCGGCGTCGAGACGAAGCCGATGCGCTTGTAGCCCTTGGCCGCCAGATGCATGGTCATGGCATAGGCGGTCTCGAAATTGGAGACTCCGACCACCATGTCTATCGGCTTGCGGCCCTTGATCTCGGATATTTCGACCACCGGTGCGCCGCTGCTCTTCAGAAGCGCGCGTGCCGCCTCGCTTTGCACGAAGCTCTGCAGGATCATGCCGACCGGTCGCCAGCCGAGCAGATTGCGGATCGATTTTTCCTCCGCTTCCTGCGTGAATTCACCCTGCACCAGAAGCATCGAATAGCCGCTCTCGTGGCATTCGTCGGACATGCCTTGCACCTGTTCGGCGATACCCGAATTGATCAGCGGCGGCACCACCGTGCCGATCATGCGGCCATTGCCGCGCATGCTTGAGGCCAGCCGGTTGGGCACGAAGCCGGCCTGCTCGATCGCTTCGAGCACTCTGATGCGTGTCTCCGGCGACACCATGTCGGGATTGGACAGCGCGCGCGACACCGTCATCGGCGCGACGCCGACACGCTTGGCGATCTCGCGGACGCCAAGGCGTTGCGGTTTTCTTCCGCCCGGGCCGTCCCCTGGCCTATCGGTCATCTCGAATGGCTCCAAAGCAGGCGGAATCCGCCAAGGGGATCACGCAGTAACCGCTCATTCTTAGCGGTTGCGGCGAATGCTTTCCAGCGATCGGCCCGGCTACGCAACGTCAGGAAATTTCGCGTTGACAAGTTATAATATTATAATCTTAATAATGACGAGGAGTGCGCCGACATCGGCGCTGGCGAATGGGCCGGCAGCAAGAGCCGGCAACAGGCGCCGTCAGGGAGGTCAGGATGAACAGCGCGGCCGAGGTGAACTCGCCGCCCCGGGACGCGCAATCGTTCCGGCGGCGATTGATCGGCTTCATTGCTGTCGGCGAAGTCGGCGTGTTGGCGGCCATGGCGCTACTGATCGCCTTCTTCTGGCTGCTCGAACCGGCCTTCCTGTCGGAGCGCAACATCCGCGCCATTCTCAACGTCGTGTCCTTTGTCGGCATCATCGCCATCGGCCAGACCATCCTGCTGGTCGCCGGCGAGTTCGACCTGTCGGTCGGCTCGGTTGCCGGCCTGTCCGCCGTGGTCGCCGGCAAGCTGATGACGGCGGCGGCCTTGCCGGTGACAGCAGCCATTCTCGGCGGCATCGGCGTCGGCGCCCTGATTGGTCTCCTCAATGGGCTGATCGTCGTCAGGCTGGGCATTCCTGCCTTCATCCAGACACTCGGCATGCTGTTCATCGGCCAGGGGCTGATCCAGGTGGTGACGGGTGGTTACCCCGTGTATCCGCTGCCGGATGCGATCAATGATATTGGCGGCACCGATCTCGTCTTCGGTCTCGGTTGGAGCTTTGCCTTCTTCATCATCGCCGCCATCATTGCCGACTTCGTGCTGCGGCGAACCGTGCTCGGGCGCAACATGTATGCCACCGGCGGCAACAAGGAGGTGGCGCACCTCGTCGGCATCAACACCAATGCCTACAAGATCGGCGCCTTCATCACCGTCGGCGCGCTGTCGGCGATCGCCGGCATGTTCGTCATGGCCGACCTCGGCAGCGGCGGCACCTCGATCGGCAGCGGCTGGGAACTGACTGTCATCGCCGGTGTCGTGGTCGGCGGCGTCAGCCTGTTCGGCGGCGCCGGCACGGTGGCTGGCGGCGTTGTCGGCATCCTTTTGCTGAAAATCGTGCAGAGCGGCCTCGTCGTCATCGGCGTCAACTCCAACTGGCAGCAGATCGCGGTCGGCGTGATCATGGTGATGGCCGTCGGCCTCGACATCGTGCGCCGCCGCTATTTCATCGCCGGCGCCTGAAAAGCCAGCCAGAGACAGCGATATTGCGCCGGCAAAAGGCCGGCGAACCAAGGGAGGTAAAGCATGAAAATTCATTTGACGAAGCGGCTGGTCCGCGCCGCGTTTTCGGCGGCGGTGATTGCCACATCGCTGGGCTCGGCCAGTCTTGCCAAAGCAGCCGACGTCCATCTGCTCTGGGTGCAGGCGATGAAAGACCACCCCGTGCACCGGCTGATGCAGGCCGGCTTCCTCAATAAATGCAAGGAGCTCGGCTACACCTGCGAGGTCGTCGGCGACCCGAGTGCAACCAACTGGGACATTCCGGCGACGCTGCCGCTGGCCGAAGCCGCCCTTGCCCGCACCAAATATGATGCCATCGGCGTCTATGGCGTCGATCCGGCGATCTTTTCCTACATCACCAAGCTGGCCAAGGAAGGCTTTCCGATCGTCACCTGGCATGTCCTGCCGCCGGAAGGCACCGTCAAAGGCTTGAAGGCAGCGACGGGCGAAAACATCGCCGAGGTCGGCGCCAATGCGGCCATCGCCATCGGCGACAAGCTGGGCGGCAAGGGCACCGTGGCGCTAACGCAAGGCGCTTCCAACGACACCGAGAACGCCATGTCGGATGCCTTCCGCAAGACCATCGCGGCGAAGTACCCCAACATCAAGGTGCTCGACACACAGATGGAGGGCTTCGAGCCATCGGCGGCGGAAGCCAAGGCGGTGGCGATCCTGCAGGGCAATCCTGACGTGACCGCAGCCTTCGGCACCACGGGCAACTCGATCCAGACCTGGTCTGGCGCGGCCCGCAAGGCCGGACGCGATGTCGTCATCATCGGCATGGACTACATCAGGCAGAACCTTGATCTGGTGAAGTCGGGCGCCGCCTACGGCATCGTCGCGCAACCGCTCTATGAAGAGAGCGCCAAGGTGGCCGAACTGCTGGGCGATCTCGCCCAGGGCAAGACCGTGCCCTACAGCAATCCGTTGCCGGCCAAGGTGATCACAGCAGCCGATCTCGCCCCGTACTACAAGATGCTGGACGGCGCCGGACAGTAACGACCGCACTGCCGGGTCCGCATCTCGCGGATCCGGCTCCTTTCCAAGGGATCATCGTGTCCGACATCAATCAAAAGCCCCTGTTTTCAGCCACTGCAATCGCCAAGAATTTTGGCGGCGTGCAGGCGCTGCGCGGTGTCGACTTCGATGTGATCCCGGGCGAGATCCACGCTCTGCTTGGCCAGAACGGCGCCGGCAAGTCGACGCTGGTCAAGATCCTCAACGGCGTGCATCCGGCCGGCTCCTACAGCGGCACGATCCAACTCGACGGCCGGCCCGTCAATTTCACCTCGCCCGCCGGTGCGCGCTCGAGCGGCGTCGGCTATGTGCCGCAGGAAATCGAGGTGCTGGAACAGCTTTCGGTGGCCGAGAATGTCTTTGCCGGCCGCACAGGGCTCGGCGCCGGCATGCTGGTGCATCAGCGGAAACTCGAGCAGCGCGCCGGCGAGATCTTCGCCGACCTCGGCATCGACATCAATCCCAGGGCCTATGTCGCGTCACTGACCTCGGCACAGCGCCATCTTGTTATGATCGCGCGTGCCATCGTCATGAAGCCGCGCGTGCTGATGCTGGACGAGCCAACCGCCTCGCTTTCCGGAACCGAAGTCGATGCCCTGTTCAGCGTGCTGCGCCGCCTGAAGGCGCAAGGCGTGGCCATGATCTACATCACGCACCGCCTGCCCGAAGTGCTCGCCATCTGCGACCGCGCCACCGTGCTGCGTGACGGCAAGGTGGCGGTGCGGATCGCGCGCGAGGATTTTGATGCCGAGACCTTCATCTTCTCCATGTCCGGCCAAAGGCTGCAGCGGCTGTTTCCGGAGCACGCCGCACCTGTTGATGCGCCGACCGCGTTGGAGGTTCGCCATCTCACGGTCGCTGGCCACAGCGGCGCTGTTCATGGCGCAAGGGACATCAGCCTCTCCGTGACCGCTGGCGAGATTGTCGGGCTGGCGGGTTTGCTTGGTTCCGGCCGCAGCGAGATCCTGCACGGCATCTATGGTCGCGTCGCTGCCGAAGGCGAAATCCGTGTCATGGGCCAGCCTGTAGCGGTCAGATCGCCAGCCGAGGCCCGCGCGGCCGGCATCGCTTTGCTGACCGAGGACCGCAAGCGCGACGGCCTGCTGTTCAACCTGCCGGTCGGGGCCAACATCACCATCGGCAATCTGGCGCCCTTGTCGCGGCACGGCATGGTGCGCGGGCGGCTGGAGCGCAACTCGATCCTCGCCGCCATGCGTGCGCTCAACGTCAAGGCATCGTCACCGCGGGCGGCGGTCACCCATTTGTCGGGCGGCAACCAGCAGAAACTGCTGTTTGCCCGCGTGCTGATGCGGGCACCGAAAGTGCTTCTGCTCGACGAGCCGACCAAGGGCGTCGACGCGGCGACCCGCCACGAAATCTACCGGCTTGTCGTCGAACTGGCCGAGAAAGGCGTGGGCTTGCTGATCGTCGCATCGGAACTCGAGGAACTGATCGGCCTTTGCGACCGTTGCCTCGTCGTCGCCGACGGCCGCATCGTCGACGAATTCAACCGCGGCGAAGGCGGCGAGGATCGCGTGCTGCGCTCGGTGACATCAGCGCAAGCGGAACGCCACGCAATGGCTGGGCGGGTTTCGTCATGATGTTCGCCGGCAAACGTATTTTTATCACGGGAGCCGCGACAGGCATCGGCCGGGCGACAGCGGAATACCTTGTCGCGGAGGGCGCCAAGGTCTTCGGCGCCGGGCTGGATGGCGAAGAAGGAAGGGCGTTGGCCAACCGTCACACGGAAAGCCAGTTGATCTTCCGCGAAAGTGACCTCACCCGCGAAGCGGACGTCCAGGCAGCCGTGGCCGCAGCGGTCGAGCGTTTCAGTGGGCTCGACGCAGTCGTCAACTGTGCCGGTATCTATCCGACCGGCAAGCGGCTTGAAGAGGTTTCCGACGAGGACTGGGACAGGACCGTCGCCGTCAATCTGACGGCCATCTTCCGCGTCTGCCGGGCGACCTTGCCGCTGCTGCGTGCGGCCGGCGGCGGCTCGATCGTCAACATCGCCTCCGTGCACGCCGACGCCACGGTTCCCGGCGTGCCCGCCTACGCCGCGACCAAGGCAGCGGTTGTCGGCCTGTCGCGACAGATGGCGCTCGACTATGCCGTCGACCGCATCCGCGTCAACGCAGTGCTGGTCGGCTCGGTCGCCACCCGGATGACGCTGGACGGGCTGGAAGCGGCCGGCGGCGCCGAGGCGCTCGGCCTGTCGTTCGAGCCCAACCGGGTCGCGCGCATCGCCAACCCCTCGGAAATCGCCACGGCAATCGGCTTCCTGATCTCGGATGCCGCATCCTTCGTCACCGGCAGCGCCATGCAAGTCGATGGCGGGCTCCTGGCCCGGCTGCTTTAGGTCTCAAGCGCGAAGGGCGTGAACGAAACCGTGCCAGCAGCACTTTCACCTGCGGCGAGCACGATCACGCCCTCTCCCGGATCATCCCATCGGCCCCTGTTGAAGGCGCCCGAGGCGTTGGTCTGCGGTTCGACGCAGAAATACGGCTTTGAGGGGTCGGCATAGAGCATCAGATGCTTGAAGACAGGGTCGGCAGTGATCCGCAATCCCGCGCCGCGTGCCGGAAAGCGGATCGTCGCTTCGCCGTCCCAGCCGCCATAGTCATTGTTGCGCCAGCCGCCCGGCAAGGGCCGGCCCCCAGCAAAGTCGAGTTCGGGCGGCAAGGTGATGGAATCGCCCGACACGCCATCGGGCTCTTCGAGGTAGAAGCGCCTAGCCTTGAACTGCACCGTCACGTCGGGGTCGCGATCAAACCAGGGATGCAGGCCAAAACCGAACGGCAAGGCAGCCGGGCCGGTGTTGGCCAGCGTCATCGTCACCGACAGCCTTTCGTCGGAAACCACGAAGGTTTGCGTCGCGTGATAGGAATAGGGTTCGTCTCCGCAAGCAATATCCAATGACAGCGTTGCGCTGGTCACTCCCATTTCGGTGACCGTCCAGGCATGTTGCCAGCCGCTGCCATGGACGTTGAATTTTTCGGGCGGATTGTTGGGCTGGACCCGCCAGCGCCGTGCCGCGAACTCGAAGGCGTTTCCGGCGATGCGGTTGGCAAAGGGCGTCATCGGAAACATGGCGACGCCAAGCACATTGCCGGCGTCAAGATCCGCATCCGAAAGCCGGCGCATGAGGTCGATGCCCCGCCAGCGCAGCGAACTGACGGAGCCGCCGATCCGCGGCACCAACGCGACTTGGAGAGCTCCCGATCCGATGCTCAGCAATTCAGAAATTACGCCCATAGCCCGCCGTCCACCCACCGTCGACGCCCAGCATCTGGCCCGTCGTGTAGGTGTTGAGCGGATCGCAGAAGAACAACACCGCCGCGACCGCTTCCTCGATGCGGCCGGCGCGGCCGACCGGTGTGTGGCTAAGCATCGCCTTGTCGCCCGAAACCATGGTTTCACCCTCGACCGCGCCGAAGCCGACGGCATTGACCAGCACCTTCGGCCCGAACTCCATGGCCAGCGTACGCATGCCGGCCAGGATCGAGGCATTCTCCATGGAGAAGCGCGGATGGCGACGCATCGGCATGCCGGCGGTGGCCGAGATCAGGAAGACAATGCGCCCGCGGCCGCGCTCGGTCATGGCCACGGCGGCCTTGCGGGCATCGGCATACAAGGTGGGGGAATCTTCGGCCGTCGTTCCCGGACGCAACGGGCAGGATACAAGCAAGATGTCGGGGGGCAGCATGCCAGCGGGCCGTGCCCGCACCCCCTCGACAATGCGGCCGCCATTGGCACGCAAGGCGGCAAGTGCCGCTTCGACAAGCGGATTGCCTGGGCCTTCCAGCGCTATCGTCGCGCCGACGAGATCGATTTCCATCGCGTCACTCACATCATGTATCCCGCCGTCCAGCCGCCATCGACGGCCAGGACCTGGCCGTTGACGTAGCTGGCGGCGGGCGAGGCCAGGAACAGCACCGCCTCGGCGATCTCTTGCGGTTCAGCCGGGCGGCCGAGCGGGACATGGGCGAGGAACTCCTGCGTGCGGCCGGCGAACTTGCCGTCGTCGCCGTAAAACAGCTTGGCCGTCAGCGCCGTCATCACCGACCCCGGGGCGACGGCGTTGGTCAGGATGCCCCTGGCGCCAAGTTCGATCGCCATCGAACGTGTCAGATGGACGATGCCGGCCTTGGCGGCGACGAACGGGCTCTGCAGGCGCATGGCGGCAAGCCCGACAACCGAGGCGATATTGACGATACGCCCGCCGTTGCCGGCGGCGAGCATGGGTCCGAGCGCCGCCCGGCTCATGATATAGAGGCCGTCAAGGTCGATGCCGGTGATGCGGTCCCATTCCTCGGGCGGGAATTCGTCCAGGGTGACGCGGTGCGCCAGCGTGTTGACGCCGGCATTGTTGATGAGGATGTCGAGGCGGCCGTAGCGCTGCATGATCGCGGCGATCGCACTGTCGACCGAGGCGGCATCACGGATGTCGGTGGCGCAGGCCATGGCGTTGCTCAGACCGGCCGCGACCTGGCTCGCGCCCTCGCCGTTGATGTCGGCGACGACGACGGCAGCACCATTGTCGGACAGGCGTTCGGCGATGGAACTGCCGATAGCGCCCGCGGCCCCGGTGACCAACGCTACCTTGCCTCGCAAATCGCAGCGCATGTCCCGTCCACCCCCCGAGCAATATCGGGTTATGCTATTATAATATTCGCAAAGCGCGGACAAGCGGTTGAGTCATGGGCAAGTGCTTATTCCGCGGGCGCACCAGCGACATTCTTGCGAGCGGCATCCACCATCAGCCGCCGTGCGCGGAACACGCCCCATTGCTGGTCGACCAGCACGCCGATGAGGATGACCCCTCCCATCACCGCGAAGTTGAGGGAAGACGGGATGCCGAGCAGATTGACAAGGTTCTGCAGCTCCTGCAGCAGCACGGTGCCAAGCACGACGCCGATCAGCGAGCCCTCGCCGCCACGCAGCGAGAAACCGCCAAGCACAGCAGCGGCAATGGCGTAGAGTTCGTAGAACTGGCCATGGCTGGCGGGTGAAATCGAGCGCGTGTACATGGCGAAGTAGATCGCAGACAAGGCGGTCAGCACGCCGCAGATGACATAGGCGGCCATGACGATCCGGCCGGTGCGGATGCCCGAATATTTCGCCGCCTCCTCGTTCTTGCCGATGGCATAGAGATAGCGGCCGAACACCGAGCGGTGCAGCACCACCCACATGACGATGGCGATGATGATCAGGGCGAAGAAGGAGTTCGGCACGCCCCAGGAGCGGCCAGCGGTGAGAAATTCGAGGTCAGGAAAATTCTGGCCGAAGGCGAAGCCGGCCGTGCCGTCGGCGGTGTAGAAGCGCGCGACGCCGCGATAGATCAGCAAGCCGCACAGCGTCACGACAAAGGGTTGCAATTTCAGCCGCGTGATCAGCCAGCCATGCGCCAGCCCGATGATCGCGCCAAGCACAAGGATGAGCATGAAGGCAACAGGCCATCCCATGCCGCGCACGGCGATGAAGTCGATGAACAGCGTGCCCAGCAGCGCGACCAGCGAGCCGACCGACAGTTCGATGCCGCCGGTGATGATGACGAAGGCCTGGCCGATCGAGAGGATACCGAACAGGCCGATCAGGTTCGAGGTGTTGGCAAGGTTGATCGGCAACAGAAAGCGCGGATTGATGATGGCGACGATCGCCCCGACCACCAGGATCAGGATCAGCAGGCCGAGATCTTTCTTGCTCATCGTCGTCTCCGCTTACGGCCTAAGCGCGTCGCGCGCTCCGGCTCCTTGGTGTATGCATGTCGTTGTCGCGAACCCGAGGTCACTTCTGCGCGACAGCATTAGTTTGCCGGCTTGCCCACAGCCAGCAGCAGCACGTTTTCCTGACTGAACTGGTCCTTGTCGAGAATGCCCGAGATCTGGCCCTCATGCATGACGGCGATGCGGTCGGACACGCCGATCACCTCTTCCATGTCGCTGGAGATCATCAGCACGGCGACGCCGGCATCGGCGAGCGCCCGCATCAGCCCGTAGATTTCCGCCTTGGCGCCGATGTCGATGCCACGCGTCGGTTCATCGAGGATCATCACCTTCGGGTTCATGGCCAGCCACTTGCCGAGCACGACCTTCTGCTGGTTGCCGCCCGACAGCGTGCCGGTGCGTGTCTGCACCGATGGCGCCTTGATGCCGAGATCCTTCTTCTGCTTCTCGGCGGTAGCGTTCTCCGCACTGGCCGACACCAGCGAGCGCCTGGCATGCGCCGGCAGATTGGGTAGCGAAATGTTCTGCGCGATCGACAGGTCGAGCAGGATGCCGGTCAGCTTGCGGTCTTCCGGCACCAGGAAAATGCCGTGCGCGACGGCGTCGGCCGCGGAGCCGAGCACAAGCGGCTTTCCGTCGAGCTCCAACGCGCCGCCAAGGCTGCCGTCAATACCGAAGAACACGCGTGCCAGCTCGGTACGGCCGGAGCCGACCAGGCCGGCAAGGCCGAGGATCTCGCCGCGCCTGACATCGAGGTCGACCGGGCGGCCGGGGTAGGTGGGAGTGCGGACGGCCTTGGCAGCGAGGGCGACGGCGCCGGGCGCACGCGCGGCCTCGGATGCCTTCTCGCGCTCCTTCAGCATGCGGCCGATCATCAGCTTGACCATCTGGTCGTGGTTGATGTCGCGCTTGCCCAGCGTGCCGGCCAACATGCCGTCGCGCAGCACGACGACGCGGTCGGCGACGCGCTCGACCTCGTGCAGGCGGTGCGAAATGAAGATGACGCTGATGCCATCGGCCTTCAGCGCCTTGATGACGTCGAGCAGTTTGTCGGTTTCGGCGATCGGCAGGCTCGATGTCGGCTCGTCGAGGATGACCAGCCTTGCCTTGATCGACAGCGCCTTGGCGATCTCGACCATCTGCTGTTGCGCAAG
This sequence comes from Mesorhizobium sp. NZP2298, assembly GCF_013170825.1. Taxonomy (NCBI): domain Bacteria; kingdom Pseudomonadati; phylum Pseudomonadota; class Alphaproteobacteria; order Hyphomicrobiales; family Phyllobacteriaceae; genus Mesorhizobium; species Mesorhizobium sp. NZP2298. The sequence goes on from NZ_CP033365.1 coordinate 573,551, forward strand.
CGACAGGTCGGCGACCTGCGTGTCGGCGGAAAAATTGGCGCCGACGCGCTTGAGCAGCGGCGCCACCATGGCGCGCAATCTGGCGCGGTCGACGAGCTTGAGCGGTCCGGCGCGCAGCGGTTCACGGCCAAAGAAGATGTTGGCGGCGACATCGAGGTTTTCGAACAGGTTGAGTTCCTGGTGGACGAAGGCGATGCCGGAGCCCAGGCTGCCTTCAACCGTCAGTCCCTTGTGGGCGGTGCCATCGACCGTGATGGTGCCGGTGTCGGGCGTGGTGACGCCACCGAGGATCTTCATCAAGGTCGACTTGCCGGCGCCGTTCTCGCCGACGAGGCCGATAACCTCGCCCGGCCTGACCTCCATCGAGAAGCCATCGAGCGCGACGACGCCCGGATAGGTCTTGCGCACGTTCTCGAGACTGAGGAACGGGGTGATTGCCGCGATGGATGTGTCGGAATAATTCATCATGCCTGACAGCGATTGGCGGGCCGACCTCTCAGCAGACTGACGATCCCGGCCGGGTTCGTCAATGCGGGCGGCCGGCTCAAGCGAAGCTGAGCCGGCCGAACTGCTTCCTGGCCTTAGTTTCCAGCCATCGCCTTCAGGTTGGCGGCATAGGCGTCGACATCATCCTTGCCGATGATCTTGGTCGGGATGATGATCAGCGCATTGGCCGGGATGCCCGACTTGTCGCCCTTGAGATAGGCCGCCATCAGCTTCATGCCCTGATAGGCCCATTCGAAAGGCTGCTGCACGACGGTGGCGGCAATGGTGCCTTCCTTGACGCCGCCCAGCGTGATCGGATCGTCATCGAAACCGACGACCGTGATCTGGCCGAGCTTGCCGGCGTCGCGCAGCGCTTCATAGATGCGCGGCGTGTTGTAGGAATAGAACCCGACCATGCAGGTCACGTCGGGGCTGGCGACCAGCGCGTCCTCGACATTCTTCTTGGCGCGGGCCTGGTCGATATCGTCGCCACGCACGTCGTCAAGCGTGATCTTGGTGCCGGCCAGCCCATCCTTGAAGCCCTGGATGCGTTCCTTGGCATTGTCGGCACCGAGCAGGCCGACGAAGCCGAGGCACTTGCCGCCATTGGGCATCGCCTTCTTGGCGATATCGGCGGCCTGCTTGCCGGCGTCGACGTTGGACGAGCCGATATAGGCGACACGCTTGGTCTGCGGAGCGTCGCTGTCGGTGGTGAACAGCGCTGTTTGCGAGGCGATCTTGTTCAAGCCATCGGTCGAGGTCTTGGGGTCAACCGCCGAAACCATGATGCCCTTGACGCCGGCCGTCACCAGATCGTCCATCAGGCGCTGCTGGATGGCGACCGAGGACTGCTCGGGATATTTCAGCTCAAGCGTGTAGTCGGGCAGTTCGCCTTGCGCCTTCTTGACGCCGGCTTCGGCCGCTTTCCAGAAATCGGAAGCGCCGTTGACGACGAAGGCCAGCGTCGGCTTGTCGTCGGCGCGCGCGATGGCTGTCGCCGTCAGGCCGACAACCAGGGCCGCGGCGGCCACGGATGCATTGCGTATCAAGGATTTCATGTTCAACCTCCCGTTTTGGTCCAGCCATTCGGCTGACCGGTCTTGCTCACTAGAATTGCATTGCTCACCTGAATTTGCCGTTTGCGGCTTGGACGCCCCTCCTCCTCAGGGGTTCCCGGCACTCACGAGAATGGCGTCGTTCCAGCCACGACAACGGACTTTAGAGACTCATCCATCATTCGTAAATAGTCCGATTTGTCTGACATATCACATGTCCGAGACAGGGGTTGCGGAGGCAATGTCCGCTCGCCATCGGGCCAGTCACGCACGCTTTTCCGCCGCGCCGGAACCCAACGGGGCCGGACGCGACGGATTGACGTTACAGCGCATTTTTGTATTAGTAAATACTATTAGTTTTGAGCTAACATTCGGTACGCCTCATCGACATTCCAGACGACGTGCCGCGAGCCTACACCCTGGGCGACATGGCGGCATAAGCCTTACAACCCTAGCTTTCCCCGGATAGCCGGAACCTGATGACCGATGGACCACGCGGCTACTAATAGATATAACCATCGTGACGATTTCTATAAATCGACACTGCAGCGCCGTCTTGTCGGCCAGGCAGGCTGCCGCTAGACAGGACTGGGGATTGGGGACACCAATGAGCGAGACGACGGATCCGGTCAGCGAGACGGCGAGACGCCGCAAGGCGCCGGCAAAGCCCAAGGGGCGGGTCACCATGACCGACATTGCCAGGGCCGCCGGCTGTTCGCAGGCGACCGTTTCCTTCGTGCTCAATAATTCACCCGGTATCAGGCTGTCGCAGCAAACCCGCGAGCGGGTGATCGAGGCCGCCCGGGCGCTGGGCTACAGCGCCCCCGCTTTTTCGGCACTGCGCAAGCCTGTTGCCGCCTTCGACGGGCTTGACGGGGTGATCGGCTTTGCCGTCGACCAGCTCGCCACCAGCCCGGAGGCGGTGGTCGCCATCGAGGGCGCGCGCCAGGCCTCGTGGAATGCCGGCAACGTGCTGCTGGTGGCACAGACCATGGGCGACGCCGTGATGGAACCGCGCGCCATACAGGCGCTGACCAGGCGGGGCATTTCGGCGCTGATTTACATGACCATCTTCACCCGTGAGATCACCGCGCCCGACTACCTCTACAGCCTCGATATCCCGGTGATCCTGCTCAACTGCTACACGTCGGACTATGCCTTCCCCGCCGTGGTGCCTTCCGAGATCGCCGGCGGCCAGAGCTCGACCCGGCATCTGATCAGCCATGGCCACCGCCGCATCGCCACCATCACCGGTGAGCCGTGGATGCAGGCCGCACAGGACCGGCTGAAGGGCTACCGCCGCGCGCTCGCCACCGCCGACATCCCGTTCGACCCGGAGCTGGTGGTCGAGGGCGACTGGTCGGCAAGCGCCGGTTATGCCGCAACGGTGAAACTTTTGGCGCTGAAGGACCGCCCGACTGCCATCTTCTGCCAGAACGACCGCACCGCGATCGGCTGCTACGAGGCGCTGAAGGAAGCTGGCCTGCACATTCCCGGGGATATTTCCGTGGTCGGCTACGACGACGAGGAAATCGCCCGGCACCTTTTCCCGCCGCTGACCACATCGATCCTGCCGCACATGGCGATGGGCCAGTGGGCGATCGAACAGCTGGAAGCACCCTTGCCCCCCGGGCAGGGGCGCTATCCCATCACCAAGCTGGAGTGCCCGCTGGTGGAGCGGGAGAGCGTGCGGGCGGTGGCGGGGAGTTAGCGATATGCGCGAACGTTTCGCTTGGGCCGACGGGGCAAAGCGGAAGGCCAATGCTACATGCGCGAGCGTATCCGAGACGCCATTTCTTCATTGAAATCGGCATCGGCCTTTGGCACGGGATACCGTAGCAAACTCACGATTTCGGCAAGAATGCGCAGATTGGTTTTTGCTTCACCAAGCGCGAAGCGAATTTCCTGCACCGTCATTCGATCAACCCGAGACGCAATCTCTTCAATGAATATGTCGCTGTTTCGCCGGCGAGACGCCGGAAGGTGAGCGTCTCCTGGATCAACGATTTGATCGATCGCTACGGGATGACTTATCCGCGCGCCATCACCGAGCGCGACATCACCGAGCGCGACCGGGACAGGCTGCATGAGATCGCCAAGGAATTCCGCGTCATCTTCTCGATGCCGCAAGACGAGCTCGCCAACTTCTCCAACGCCGTGCTCGAGAAGACACGATTTTCGCCACGCATCATGAACCATGGCGGGTCTGGGTGGCACATCCACTACTACGACGATTTCTCCTTCGATGAGCGCATCCGATCCAACACCGCCATGTCGATCATGTCGCTGATCATCCATGGCGAAGCTGGACGGCTGAAGACCTGCAAGGCCGAGACCTGCGGCAACGTCTTTGTCGACACGACACGGAATGCCTCGAAGGTCTATTGCGACGTCAAGACCTGCGGCAACCGCGCCCATGTCGCCAATTTTCGTGCCAAGGCACAAAATTCGACGCCCTTCTAGCTCCTTGGAAAACGGACGCGGTGCCGGTCGTCAAAGCGCAGCGCGTGGTTTTCGAAACCTTGTCATCACGCGCGCGTTCCCTGTGGCGCATACGCACCCACGAAACGGAGCCAAGGTTCAGCCAAGCCGAATGCCGAATGCATCGAATGCGGGATAGCGGCCGGTAATCAGCAGGACTTTAGGATGGACCTCACTCCAGACCTGCATCGGCAACCCTGCAACGTACGAATGCGTCTCCGCTCCCTACGCCTTTTTCAGGAACTCTGTCCGCAGAACCAGGTTCTTGACCTTCTCGGCCCGACACTCGACCTCATCCTCGTTGCCCGTGAGATGGATGTTCTTGATCAGCGTTCCCCGTTTCAGGGTGACGGACGTTCCCTTGACCTTGAGATCCTTGATGAGCGTGACGGAATCTCCTTCGCTCAGCGGAGTGCCGTTGCTGTCCTTGACCTTCATGATTTCGCTTCCTGCCTTTGTGCATTCAATCCGTTGAGGAGATCGGCGAGTTCCTCGGCATCGTGCTGGTTCATTCCAACGATGGTTCGGCTGCCCATCTCGGCGGGCCGTCCGGTCCAAGCATCGTTGACGGTCCAGGTGCCGGTCGGCTCCTGAAAAGGTTCGTAGCGCTGAGTCATGCGGATACGATAATTGCCGAGCCCCGTCGTGCCAAGGGCCGATTAATATTTTTCGCTTTGTATTGATGTTTAATACGTCAATGATACCATTATGGATATCATTTCTCATATTCAGACGCTGATGCCCCCATGATCACGGCTTCCCAGCTTCGTGCTGCCCGCGCCCTTCTCAACATCGACCAGAAAACCCTGGCGGAAATGGCGAGCGTCTCGCTGCCGACGATCCAACGAATGGAAGCCAGCCAAGGCAATGTGCGAGGCGTTGTCGATAGCTTGATGAAGGTGATCAACGCGCTCAACCGCGCTGGCGTCGAGCTTCTCAGCGAACATGTGCGTAGCGACGATGGCGGCCGTGGTGTCAGGTTCCGCCATCCGGACATACCGCCGGGCAAGCCAAACTAGGCCCTACAAAGCACAGCGTCGACGCCACGCATTCACCGCCCCTTTGTCTTTCCTTCTCCAGAAACATTCAATGAGCCTTTCCCGCCACATCAGCTTGCGGTCCTGCTTTTCCGCATGGAAAGACAAGGTTCGATCATGATCCTGTATCTGCGTCGGCTGACCGGAAAGGAACGAAGCGAAAGATCCGATCGGCATCTCGCCCGTTTCCTGACGTTCATCGCGGGAGCCGCCAACGCTGGCGGCTTCCTGGCGGTTCAGCAGTACACGTCCCACATGTCCGGCATCGTTTCGTCGATGGCGGACCATCTGGCACTCGGCGATGTCGGACTGGCGCTTTCCGGGTTGGGGGCCTTGTTGTCGTTTGTCACAGGCGCCGCCTGTTCGGCTATCCTGGTCAACTGGGGAAGGCGGCAGGGCCTACAGGGCGAATACGCATTCCCGCTTGTCCTGGAAGCTATCCTGCTGATCTGTTTCGGTCTGCTCGGCGGCCATCTTGCGCGTCATGAAGCGCTGTTCGTGCCAATGACGGTGATGCTGCTTTGTTTCATCATGGGGTTGCAGAACGCCATCATCACCAAGCTATCGGAAGCCAGAATCCGGACGACGCATGTCACGGGCCTGGTGACGGATATGGGCATCGAACTCGGCAAGCTGCTTTACTGGAACATCTCAGGCAATGACTCGGACAGACTGTTCGTGAAAGCAGACCGGAGAAAGCTGAGACTGCTTGCTTCGCTCGTGGCATTGTTCTTTATCGGCGGCGTCATCGGCGCTGTGGGTTTCAAACACATCGGCTTTGCGGCGACATTGTTTCTCGCCGCCATTCTCCTTGTGCTGGCCTCCATGCCAGTCCTGGAAGATGTGTCCATCCGCATGAAGCGGCTCTGGCAGTAGCTCGACAGGGCTTTGACGCTCTAGGCGGTTCGTCGTGGCACATGCCAAGGCCTGAACGCCAGGAGGCCAAGCTCCCGTTCGATCTCCTCGGCTCCGACCGACGGCGGCATCAGCATCACCGGTTGGACGAGATCCCGTACCTTGCCTGCCATGACGAGTGCGTTGCGATCCTGAGCGCCGCGGATATCGAGCAGTCTGACATCCGCCCAGATATTGGCGAACTTTACGGCAACGCGATCCGGCATGATGTCGAGGTCGTGACGGGCATGAACGTTGCCGATCAGAATACCGGAAGAATTCTTGAGACGCGTCTGCGCTAAGCCGAAGAATGTCTCGGCGCACAGGTGATCCGGGATGCGCCGCCCGGAATATGCGTCCAGAACGATAGCATCGTAGCGGTGACGGCCGGCGCGCAAAAAATCCCGCCCGTCGGAGATGCAGCAGTGAACCCCATAAGGTAACCCAAAGTATTTCCGGGCGATCTGGAAAGCCTTTGGATTGATGTCGACGACCGTAACACGCACACCAGCCCTATCCAGCATCGTGCCCAGGCTGCCACCGCCACAACCGATCATCAGGACATCGGACACCCGCGCCTGTGCGAGGAGACCAAAGATGGCGTGTATATAGGGCACGACGCTGACGCCATTCGGATCGCACTCGCTTTGATAGCAGCCACCTTGGCGATAGATGAACGAACCGGAGTCCTTGGCCCGCAGAACCTCGATGTTGCCGAAATCGGTATGATATTTCGCAACCCGGATCATGACCTGGTCACCACAGCCAAACTCCTAAGTCCGCCGCTCAACTCGTCTCTCGAACGGCCTTTCGCCAAGGCGTTTCGCGGCCTCCGTCATGGCAGGCCCGTTTTGCATTTGCCGGGCACCGGGGAGCGCCCAATCCCGGCTCCTGTCGCGCGGTTTCCCATGGCGCAGAGATAGATGTGTCACGCATCATTTATTGAATGCACCGCATTTTAATATATGCTGCAACCCGCAGGGACAATATCTCAAAGCTAACAATGAGAGATGCAACCCGTGATAACTGCTCCACAGTTGCGTGCCGCGAGGGCGCTCCTCGGCGTTGACCAGCGCAGGCTGGCCGAATTGTCCGGCCTGTCGGTGCCGACCATTCAGCGCATGGAAGCCAGCGAGTCGATTATCCGGGGCAACGTCGATTCCCTGATGAAGTTGATTGGGGCCCTTGACCTTGCGGGCGTCGAGCTAATCGCCGAGGGCGCCTCCAGCCAGATCGGTGGACGTGGCGTGCGGCTTAAAGCGGATTTCGACCCCGCCAAAGTGCTGGGCGGTGTCGATGCAGGCACCAAATTCACTGCGAGGAGCGTGGCGTGACTTCGGACGCCGCGGTCCTCCTATGGGGCGTTGCATCGCTCCTGGGGACAGCGGTGCTTGCGATTGCGTTGAGCCGCACACCGGGCTCGGGAACACGCCTTGTCTACGGCTTGACGCTCTGTGTTTCGGTCGCCGCGCTCTTGGTCCTCGCTGGCCGCATTCTCGAAGACCCCCTCACGCCGTCGACTGCCGTATTGCCGCTCGGGCTGCCCTGGATTGGGGCTCATTTCCGCCTGGATGCGCTCTCGACTTTCTTCCTCGTCGTCATCAATTTCGGCGGCGCCATGGCCAGCCTTTACGGTCTCGGCCATGGCAGCCACGAGCCCTCGCCGCACAGGGTGCTGCCGTTCTTCCCCGCCTTCCTCGCCGGAATGAATCTGGTCGTGCTCGCGGACGACGCCTTCATCTTCCTGTTCTCCTGGGAATTCATGTCGCTCTCTTCCTGGGCGCTGGTCATCGTCCACCATCGCGAACGGGAAAATGCACGGGCCGGTTACATTTATCTCGTGATGGCGAGTTTCGGCACGCTCGCGCTGCTGCTTGCGTTCGGCTTGTTGTCCGGGCCGGGCGGAAACTACACGTTCGAAGCGATGCGTGCCGCGGGGGCCACCCCGCTCGTCGCCACTTTCGTCCTAGCTCTCATGTTGCTCGGCGCCGGCTCCAAGGCTGGTCTCGTTCCGCTACACGTTTGGCTTCCACTCGCTCATCCGGCCGCGCCAAGCCATGTCTCAGCACTCATGAGCGGCGTCATGACCAAGGTCGCCGTGTATGGCTTCATCCGCGTTATCTTCGACCTGCTCGGTGAACCGACATGGTGGTCGAGCATCATCGTCCTTTTCTTCGGAGGACTCACCGCTGTCTTGGGAATCCTTTACGCGTTGATGGAAAAGGACCTCAAGCGGCTGCTTGCCTACAGCACCATCGAAAACATCGGCGTCATCTTCGTAAGCCTTGGTCTCGCGCTCGCCTTCAAGGCGAACGCCATGCCATCAGCCGCCGCGCTGGCGCTTACCGCCGCGCTGTTCCACGCTCTCAACCATTCATTCTTCAAAAGCCTGCTTTTCTTCGGCGCCGGCGCCGTGCTCACCGCAACCGGCGAACGGGACATGGAGAAGCTGGGCGGCCTTATCCATAAGATGCCGCAGACCAGCTTCGTCTTTCTCGTTGGCTGCGTGGCGATCTCCTCGCTTCCGCCCTTCAACGGCTTCGTCTCCGAATGGCTGGCTTTCCAGGCTGTCTTGCAAAGCCCGGATCTGCCGCAATGGGCCCTGAAGGTGATGGTGCCCGCGGTCGGCGGCCTGCTGGCGCTGTCGGCGGCGCTGGCCGCGGCCTGCTTCGTAAAGGCCTTCGGAATTACGTTTCTGGGCCGACCACGGACCTCGGCGGTGGAACAAGCGCACGAAGCCGACCGCTACTCGTTGGCGGCAATGTTCATCCTTGCCGCGCTCTGTCTGCTTGCCGGCATTCTGCCGGGCTTTGTCATAGATGGCCTTTCCCCCGTGACGCTTTCGCTCATCGGCAGCCGCATGCCGGTGCAGATGGCGCAACCTTGGTTTTCGATCGCGCCAATCGCCGAGAGCCGCAGTTCCTACAACGGCCTGCTGGTGTTTGTATTCATCGCCATTTCCGCATCCGCCGCGGTCTATGTCATCCATCGCTTCGCCTCGCACGCACTCCGTCGCGGTCCCGCCTGGGGTTGTGGCTTCGCCGATGCCGTCCCGGGCTCGCAGTACACGAGCGTCAGCTTCGCACAGCCTATCCGCCGGGTCTTCGGCACATTCGTGTTCCGCGCGACTGAAAGGGTCGAAATGCCGACACCCGGCGATACCGGTCCGGCCCGCTTCAATCTGGAAATCCATGACGTGATCTGGGAGACGCTGTATCTGCCCATAGGCAAGGCCCTCGACTTTGCGACCGACCACCTGAACCATCTGCAGTTCCTGACGATCAGGCGCTACCTGACCCTTGTATTTCTCTTTCTCATTGTCCTGCTTTTGGTGCTCGCACTATGGCCCTGATCCTTGAGTTGGCCGTTCAGGGCGCGCAGATGTTGCTGGTGCTTTTGCTGGCACCGCTCCTGACCGGCTTCGTCCGCAAGGTGAAGGCAAGGCTGTTGCGGCGCCAGGGCCCTCCTCTCATCCAGCCCTATCGCGATCTCTTGCGGCTCATGCGCAAGGAGGTCGTTCTGGCCGACAATGCATCCTGGCTGTTTCGCGTCATACCCTACCTGATCTTCGCCTTCACCTGGGTCGCCGCCGCGCTCATACCGACATTCGCCACCGGTCTCGAGTTCAGTTGGACCGCCGATCTCATAGCGATCGTGGCGCTGCTTGGAAGCGCACGGTTCTTCCTTGCGCTGGCGGCGATGGACGTCGGCACGAGCTTTGGCGGCATCGGCGCCAGCCGCGAGGTGATGATCGCGTCCCTGGCCGAGCCCGCCATGCTCCTGATCGTGTTCAGCCTGGCACTCGTTGCCGGAGCGACGCAACTGTCCACGGTGGCGGCTTTCATGGGCTCGCCGCAGGTTGGCCTGCGGGTATCGCTCGGAATGTCACTGATCGCTCTCGTCATGGTGGCAATCGCGGAAAATGCCCGTGTACCGGTGGACAACCCGGCGACGCATCTGGAGCTGACCATGATCCACGAGGCGATGGTCCTGGAATATTCCGGTCGCCATCTGGCGATGATCGATTTCGCGGCCTTCCTGAAGCTTCTGCTCTACGTCTCGCTGATTTCCTGTGTCTTCGTTCCCTGGGGGCTCGTGACCACCGGGGCCGGGCCCTGGGCCTATGTTCTGGGCGTCATTTTCTACATCTGCAAGCTTGCCGCGAGCGGCGTTCTCCTCGCCTTGTTCGAGACTGCCATCGCCAAGATGCGTGTCTTCCGCGTCCCGGATTTCCTCGGGGCAGCGCTCATGCTGGCCCTGCTTGCCACGCTCCTGCGGTTCGTCTCGAGGAGCCTCTGATGAACGGCCTCACCTTCGACATCGCTCATCTGCTGGCCGGTGGCCTGGTGCTGGTCAGTTTCATGATGCTGTACCAGGATCGCCTCTTTGCACTGATCAACGTTTTTGCGGTTCATGCCATCGTCCTCGCCCTGTCGGTGGCTTGGCAGGCCTACATACAGGACGCGCATCATCTCTACGTCACGGCGGCGATTGCCCTCATTTTCAAGGCGATCATCATTCCCGTCGGGCTTCATCGCATCATTCAGCGGCTCGGCATCCATCGCGATATAGAAACGGCGGTCGGGATCGGTTCGACCATGCTCGCGGGAATAGGGCTGGTGACCCTGTCCATGGTCCTGATGCTGAGGGTCACCCCCTACGCCGCCCCCCTCGCCCGCGAGGACCTGGCCTTCGCGCTGTCCATAATACTGCTGGGACTCCTGGTGATGGTCACCCGGCGGAATGCCGTCAGCCAGGTGGTGGGATTCATGTCGCTCGAGAACGGCCTGGTCCTTGCCGCCACGGGGGCCAAGGGCATGCCGCTGGTCGTCGAGATCAGTGTCGCCTTCTCGATCCTCATCGCCTTCATCGTCATCGGTGTCTTCCTGTTCCGCATCCGCGAGAGGTTCGACTCGGTCGATGTCGGCGCGCTCGACGACTACAGGGGAGAACATCGTTGACCGCGTTTTCCCTCGATGCGGTGGCCGCCATTTTGCTGATACCAGTCGTCGCGGCCGCGCTTCTGGCGGCGCTGCCGAATTATCGGCTGGCGGCTGGCCTCAATGTCGCCGCGAGCTTGCTGACCTTGCTCGCCGCAATATCGCTTTTCGTCACGGTTCGGCCACCGCCCGGTCAATACCTGCTCATCGACGATCTCAATATCGTTTTCATCGTGCTCAACACGTTCGTCGGCTTCACGACCAGTGTGTTCAGCGCCTCCTACATTGCGCACGAACTGGATACGGGACGGCTGACGGCGACGAATTTGCGATTTTATCACGCAATGTACCAGATCATGATGTTCGGCATGAATCTGGCGTTCGTGTCGAACAATATCGGCTTGATGTGGGTGGCGGTGGAACTTGCCACGCTGACCACCGTGCTCATGGTCGGCATCTACCGCACGCACGAGGCGCTGGAGGCGGCCTGGAAGTATTTCATACTCGGCAGTGTCGGCATAGCGCTTGCCCTCTTCGGCACCATCCTCGTCTACATGGCCGCGCAGCCGATTGTCGGCGAAGGCACGAATGCCATGGTCTGGACAGTGCTTATCGAGCACGCGGCGCGCTTCGACCCGGCGTTGCTCAACGTCGCCTTCGTCTTCCTGCTGCTCGGCTATGGGACGAAGGTTGGTCTTGCGCCTTTGCATGCCTGGCTGCCCGATGCGCACGCGGAAGGCCCGACGCCGATTTCAGCGGTGTTGTCGGGACTGCTCCTCAACGTCGCGCTCTATGCGGTGCTTCGCTTCAAGCTGCTGCTCGCGGCCAGCCCGGACGCGATCGCGCCTGGGCCACTGATGATCACGATGGGGCTCACCTCCCTCATCTTCGCGGCCTTCATGCTCTACCGCCGCCGCGACATCAAACGTCTGTTCGCATACTCCTCCATCGAGCACATGGGCATCATCGTGTTCGCTTTCGGCATGGGTGGCCCGCTCGCCAATTTTGCCGGACTGCTGCACATGGTCATGCACAGCCTGACCAAGTCGGCGATCTTTTTCACGGTCGGCCACATCGCCCAGATCAAGGGAACACAGAACATTGCCGAGATCCGGGGGCTGACGGAAACGCATCCGGGGCTTGGCTGGGCGCTCGTCATCGGCGTCGTTGCCATTGCAGGCCTGCCTCCGCTCGGCATCTTCATGAGCGAATTCCTGGTCGTGAGTTCGACATTCGCAAGGCACCCCCTTCTGGCGATTCCTCTGGTGTTCGGGATTCTGCTCGCTTTCGGCGCCCTGCTGCTTCGGTTGACCGGCGTTGCTTTCGGCGAACCGCGAGGCAGCACCGCGCCCGCCGAGGCGTCCTACGTTCCGATGTATTCCCACCTGGCGCTTGTGTTTGCCGCCGGCATCTATCTGCCACCACCGCTGGTCATATGGTTCCAGCATGTCGCCAACCTTCTGGGATGAAGCGGACGGGAGAAAAGACATGCCCGCACTGAGCGACCTCATCCTTGCCGGCAAGGGTGTCGACAACCATTTCCCCTGGTCGCGCGCGGTGGTGACTTCGAAAGAATGGAGCTTTGCCGTCGGGCAACTGGCCGAGGGCCACTGGAGCCTGCTCGGTTTTTGGGGCGAGCCAGGCACCGTCCACATGGCACTGTTCGACGAGACCGCCGGGGACATCGGCGTTGTCAGCCTGCTGTGTCCGGATGGCCGCTACCCGTCGGTCGGCCTGCTGCACCCGCCCGCATTGCGCCTTGAACGTGCGGCGGCGGACCTATTCGGGCTCTTGCCACAGGGCGCGCCCGATACACGACGGTGGCTTGACCATGGCCACTGGGGCATCAGCTTTCCGTTGAGTGCCCGCGTCCGGACTTCTGTTGCGGCGGCGCCCCCCTACCAATTCCTGCCTGCCGAGGGGGAAAGCCTGCATCAGATCCCGGTCGGGCCCGTGCATGCCGGCATCATCGAGCCAGGGCATTTTCGATTTACAGCGAGCGGCGAAACGGTCGTCCGGCTGGAGGAACGCCTGGGGTACACGCACAAGGGCATAGAGGGCTTGATGGCGGGGTCCGACATCGACCATGCCGCCAAGCTGGCGGGCAGAACCTCTGGCGACAGTACCGTGGCATACGCCCTTGCTTTTTCCCGCGCGGTCGAAGCGGCCCTGGGTATCGAGGTTCCTCCGCGCGCGGTCTGGCTGCGAGCGCTCATGGCCGAGCTGGAGCGTGTGGCCAACCATCTGGGCGACATCGGCGCCATCTGCAACGACGCCGCCTTCGCACTCATGCATGCCCACTGCGGCGTGCTGCGCGAGCGCGTATTGCGGGCAAGCGATGCCGCCTTCGGCCATCGTTTGATGCGCGACCGCGTCGTGCCCGGAGGAGCGTCGACCTACCTGAACGACGAGGGGACGACAGCGATCTGGTCCCTGATCGCGGAGATCAGGCAGCGGTTTCCGGCGCTTGTGGAACTCTACGACAACACCGCGTCGCTGCAGGATCGGACGGTCGCAACTGGGCGGCTGAAGGTGGAGCTCGCTCGACAATACCGCGCCGGAGGGTATGTCGGCCGGGCCTCCGGCCAAGAATTCGATGCGCGACGCAGTCTGGCCTATCCTCCCTATGACGCGCTCAACTTCAATGTGCCTCTCCTCCAGGAAGGCGACGTGAACGCCCGTGTCTGGATTCGCATTCACGAGGTCGAACAGAGCTTGTCCCTGGTCGAGCAAATCCTGCGCCAGCTGCCGGGCGGACCGATCCGTGTCGACTTTGCACGGACAGGCGGCCCGCATGAAGGCATGGCGCTCGTCGAGGGTTTCCGGGGCGACATTCTGGCCTGGCTGCGCATTGGTGAAAGCGGCCTGGTCGAGCGCTGTCACCTGCGCGATCCGTCATGGTTTCAATGGCCGCTGCTGGAAGCGGCCATCGAAGGCAACATCGTCGCCGACTTCCCGCTATGCAACAAATCGTTCAACTGCTCGTATTCGGGACACGACCTCTAAGGGTCCAAGGCAAGCCATCATGCGCAAGCTCCTCTTCGAAAGCCTGATACGCCCGCCGCTGACCGAGCGTCCGCCGCGAGTGAGCGACGCGGCGGTTGACGAACTCGCACGCGCCCTCAACGGGGTTGCTCATCGAAGATTGGGGCGAAGCCTGTCGATCCGGGCAGTCGATGCCGGTTCCTGCAACGGCTGCGAACTCGAGATGCACGCGCTCAACAACGCTTTCTACGATATCGAGCGTTTTGGAATCCGGTTCGTCGCATCGCCGCGCCATGCCGATGTCCTGCTTGTCACCGGGCCGGTGACCAAGAACATGCGCGAGGCATTGCAGCGGACCTATGACGCAACTCCCAACCCCAAATGGGTGGTCGCGCTCGGCGATTGTGCCCAGAACGGCGGCTGTTTCGCCGGCAGCTACGCCGTGGTGGGCGGAGTGTCGGAGGCGTTGCCTGTCGATCTGCACATTCCAGGCTGCCCGCCACCGCCCATCGAAATTCTGAAGGGCCTGCTCGCCTTGCTTGAGGGCGTGAATTCAAAGGCCGCCGTTGCCCGAAGTTGACTATCGATGTGGAGGGCTCTTCCGCCACCAGGCAGCAAAAGCTCCAGACCTGAAATGGCATCCCGACCGAGATCACGTCGGCAGATGTTGCCAAGTTTCTGCGCGACGTTGCCAACGGCAAGACCCGAGCCGACGTCAAAACGAAAAAGCGAGGGCGAGCGATCGTGCGCGGAGGTATTGGCACAGGCTCGCGCGGTGTAGGTCTTCTCGGCGGAATCTTCACGTACGCCATACGGGACGGGATCATCGAAAAGAATCCGGTTCATGGCTTTCGCAAACCAAAGGATCGCGTTCGAGACCGTCGTCTGACCGAGCGTGAGTATCGGGTGTTGGGCAAGATTCTCGCAGACGCCGCTGACGAGCCGCAGTGGGAAAAGCTCGTCAAAGACACACCACTTGAGAGCGTTACACCGCACGTGCTTCGTCACAGCTTCGCGAGCGTTGCAAACGATCTCGGGTTTACCGAGTCGACGATAGCTGCCTTGGTGGGACATTCTCGTGGAACGATCACGAGTCGCTACATTCACACAGTAGACACCGCGCTCGTAATGGCAGGCGATACAGTCGCTAGCTACATTCAGGCCTTGCTTGATGGAGTGAAGTTCGAGCGCGCAAATTATGCGCTGGATCACAGCGCGTAAGGATGCAATGCGGAAATTCTTGACGGCGGCTGTGGAGTCTACCGAGCGGATGGTCCCATGACGTGTCCGTCGAAAGTCGTCCGGCTACTCAGCTAAAGTCAATCCGGATTGGGACGGCATCTGCTATCAGGCACTCGGATTTCCTGGTAACGGGAACTGATAATTCATGCTATCGGCATCGCGATCGGTAAAGGCTTCGCAGAGGCCTAATAGAGGTGCAAGCAAATCCTCTCTGTCTGACTGGTTGGGCCAGCGCCGTACGGAGTCGCGGACGACGAAGATCACGCAGCGCTCGCGTATTCGGGATGGGTCTTGGCGCCGGTGATATAGGCGACAACGTCCTGGCCGTCAGTTTCCTCCTTTTTCAAGTTGGCGCATATGCGGCCGCGCCGCCAGACGACGATGCGATCGCATAGGTCCATCACTTGGCGCATATTGTGGCTGATCAGGATCAGGGGCTCACCCGCCTCCTTGAGCGCGCGGACAATATTCTCGACCTGCATGGTCTCCTGTACGCCGAGGGCGGCTGTGGGTTCGTCCATGATTGTAAGCTTGGAATGGAAGGTGGCGGTCCGCGCGATCGCCACACACTGACGCTGGCCGCCGGACATATTCTGGATCGTGTTCGCGATGTTCGGAATCTTCACGCCAGTCTTTTTCAAGGCAGCAACGGTCGCCTCCCGCATCGCCTTGTAGTCGAGGATCGAGAACAGTCCGAGATTGAAGCGGATCATTTCACGGCCGAGAAAAATGTTGTCGGGAACATCCAAATGGTCAGCAAGGGCGAGACTTTGAAAGACCGTTTCGATGCCTGCCTCGCGCGCCTCAAGCGGACCTTGGAAATCCACCTCCTTACCGCAGAACCAGACCTTGCCGGAGGTTCGCTGCTCGACCGCTGTGATCTGACGAACAAAGGTGGATTTCCCGGCGCCATTATCGCCCATGATCGCGACGTGCTCGCCCTTGCGGATCTCAAAGTTGCAATCGATCAGCGCGTGAACACCGCCATAGTGCTTGGTCAGCCCCTCGGTCCTAAGGATTACCTCGCTGAACGGCGCCTTTGAATGTGGAGCGTCCTTGCCGGAAAGTGTTGCCTGAATGTCGCTCATCAAATCCTCCTACAGACGGGCAGAGGCGCGGCGCTGGCGCCACTGATCGAGAACGACGGCCCCGACGATGATCCCGCCCTTGACCATCTCCTGGTAGTAAGCGTCGAGCTTCAAGAATGTGAAGCCTGAGATGATCACGCCAAAGATCAACGAGCCAAGCACGGTTCCGAGGATCGATCCGCGACCGCCCGACAAGCTGACGCCGCCGATAACGGCCATTGCTATGGCGTCGAGTTCATACCCGAGGCCCATACTGGCTTGGGCAGTCAGATTTTTGGATGAGACCACGATCGCCGCAACTGAGGCGAGGATGGCGGCGAGCGTGTAGACAACCACTTTGTGGCGGTCGACTTTGACCCCTGACATTCGAGCCGCCGCCTCGTTGGAGCCGATGGCATATATGTGTTTGCCGTAGAGGGTGTATCGCAGTACGAGGTGGAACAGAATTGCCAAAGCGACGTAAACGAAAACCGGCATCATACCCTTGCCGATTGCTGCGTAGCTCTCGGTCGGGAAACTGATCGGCTCGCCCCTGGACCACCACTTCGCGACGCCGCGAGCCGTCACCATCATGCCAAGGGTGGCGATGAATGGTGGGATCTTGGTGTAGGCGACCAGCGCGCCGTTGATCAGTCCGGCGATCAAGCCACACGATAGACCCACGACAATGGGCACGATTACCGGAAGTTCCTGCCAGCCGACCGGCAGATACAACTTCGGATTCAGCTGGCCGTTGACCGTCAAGACTTGCGCAAAGCTTACGGCGATCATTGAGGTTGCCCCAACGACCGAGCCCGAGCTGAGGTCGATGCCGCCGACGAGGATGACCTGGGTCACGCCGATGGCGATGATGCCGACGATCGAGACTTGCAGGATGATGACACTCAGGCGGGCGGTGTTAAAAATTGAGGCGGCGTTCGGCCGAGTATTGAACAAGAATGAGTCGTGATAGATGAGCCAGCCTAGCGCCTCGAACACAAATACTATCAGGACAAGGGCAATGAAGATGTTGAATTCTGGCGGGCGTTGCCGCTTTGACGCATCGGAGTTGAGCCTGCCGACCCCTTGGATGTTTTTCGCCATAGTGATTCCCTGTGCCGCGTCCAATTGGTCCCGCACCTCACACTGCGGGATCCGGGCCACTGTTTTCGCGGAGGCCCGGGTTGCGACGGCTCAGTTCTTCTTCAGGTAGTCGCCGATGTTGTCGGGTGTCACCAGTTGGAACGGGACGAAGACCCTTCGGTCGACTTTCTTCCCGTGAGCCAGGGCCAGTGCCGCGTCTACAGCGCCCTTTCCCTGTCCGGCGGCGTCCTGGAAGACGGTCACGTCCAGATCGCCTGCCTGCATCGCCTGCATACCATCCTGGCTGGCGTCGATGCCGGCGATGAGATAGGGCTTTACATCGGCTCCAGACGCCCGGATCCCCTGGATCGCGCCGATGGCGCTTTCATCATTATTCGCAATCACGCCGTCGAACGGGGTGCCGGTCGAGAGCCAGTTGGTCATCAGGTTCTGCGCCTGCTCCCGCTGCCAGTTCGAGGTCTGCCTGTCGATGATGTTGATCTTGACGCCGCAGTCGGGGCCGCCGATCACGTCGAGAATATCCTGGGTTCGCTGGACAGCGGCCTGGTTCGAGAGCTCGCCCATGATGACGTAAACGCTTGCCTCGGTCTTGCCGGCCTTCTTGAAGAGCCGGCAGACTTCCTTTGTCTCGAGGGTGCCGGAATCGCGTTCGTTGGAGGCGACCAAGGCCTGGTTGGCGGGAAGGGTATCGATGTTGATCGGCTCGCGGTTGAGATAGACCAGCGGAACGCCGGCCGCAGCAGCAGCATCCGTCATCGCCTGGGTGGCCGACGTATCCTGCGGCTGGACGATGATTGCGTCGACCTTGTTGGCAGCGAAGTTCTTGATCTGGTCCAGCTGCTTGGCGACATCGCCCTGCGCGTCTTCAACCTGAATTGTCACGCCGTTAATGGACTTTGCATAGGCCACCATTGCGTTCCTGATGACTGTCCCGAAGTTGTCGTCAAACCGCGCCATCGATACGGCGATGGTCTCGGCAGATGCCGCACTTGCCATCGAGATGATGAGTGCGGCCGATGCCAGAAGCTTTCTCATTTTGTTCTCCTCCAAACGCCCTCCAGGGGCGCATCCACGTTCAGTCAAGGCACGACTGATGGCGATCCTTCGCGTGCGGGATGCATGTTTGATGCGCCCGCAAGCTGGTTCCCTCCCAAGTCCGTCTCTATCCGGAATCGCCACACCTGTCAACATACCGCACTTATGTGCGATAATCGCACACCTCCAAGATACCCCGGACACCGGCACTGGCGACGAAAGCATTGGGCCTCGAATTGCCGTGATCGACGCCGTCGACTTCCAGCCGCGACAAAATCGGCGCCCCTTGGACCTCTGACCGTGCGACATGCGAAGCCTAGGCGGCGTGACCGGTCGCCAGCACGGCGCGGGCCACCCGGTGCTGCCGCCGCCAGACAGAGCTATCGCGCGGCGGCAGCAATCAGCCGTGACAATGAAGCCGATGCCGTCCAGACACTGGTCACAACACGCCTGGCCGCGTTGTAGCCCCACACTGCCCGCCCGACGGAGGATCGCTCCCAACTGTCATTGTATCAATCTGGAAACGCGCAGGCCGAACCGCACCAGCGGCACCCAGCGAGGTGCTGCTCATTCAGCTCCGCCTCAGATGCGGGAAACCTTCACCGGCAGACCCGTTTCGTACGACTCCTGCGCAGCCTCTCCCAACCGCAAGGCCTGAACCCCGTCGTCGGCACCAGGAGCAGGCAGCTCTCCCTTCACAAGGCACTGGATGAAATAGGCGAGTTCGGCGACATAGGCTTCGCGATAGCGCTCAATGAAGAAGCCCTGGGGCGGCTCACGGCGGATCCCGTCGCCATCTGCCCTGGAAACCGAGGTATCGAATCGATTTCCCAGTTCCAGTTTGCCAGCGGCGCCGTGCACCTCGACGCGCTGGTCGTATCCGTAGGTTGCTCGCATCGCATTGTTGACGGTCACGGTCACGCCCGAAACCGACTTCAGGACGACGAGTGCTGTATCAACGAAGCCAAGCGCCGCGATTTCCGGCTCGGCATAGCAGGCACCCGTAGCATAGACCTCCTCAAACTCCTCGCCGATGAGCCATCTGGCCACATCGAAATCATGCACCATCATGTCGCGAAACAGCCCGCCCGACCGGGCAACATAGTCGAGCGGCGGAACTCCGGGATCGCGGCTGGTCAGAAAGACAAGCTCCGGTGCTCCGATCTCACCCTGTTGCAGCTGCCTGTGGAGGGCCGAGAAGCTCGCATCGAACCGCCTGTTAAACGCAAGCATGCAGGCAATTGACTTTTTCCGGACACGTTCCGCGCTTTGTCGAGCAGCGACGAGATCACGCTCGAACGGTTTCTCGCAGAGGATTGCCTTGCCGGCCTCGATTGCCATGTCGACGACAGCCGCGTGCGTTTCCGCCGGTGTCGCAACGACAACGACGTCGACGTCCCTGCGGCTGACGAGTTCCTCTACGGACCGCATCACTGCCGCATCGCCCGAGAGCCGCTCCGCAGCCTCCCGCCATTCATCGAAAACCGCACGCACAGTCGCATCGGTGCGCATCCGCACATTGCCGGTGTGCACTTGGCCCATGCGCCCAGCGCCTACAATCCCGAAGCCTATCGTCATGTTAATGCACCTTCTGGGTCTAATCGCCACCCCGCACTGGACCGACGGTCTGGCGGATTCCGCGACTTAAGGTCGAGAACAATACTCCCGTCTTTCAATCATTATTTCGATTACGACAGGAGTCGGACATGAGAGCTTCCGCTCTGTACTGAGTGCGATGCCTAAATCGCCCGTTCAATCGGCAGTCCAACCACCGTCAACCATAAGGGACGACCCTGTCACCAAGGCAGCAGCGTCCGACGCAAGGTAGGTCACTGCAGCCATAATATCTTCGACCTTGCCGATACGGCCTAGTTTGATTTTTTCCGTGATCCATTTCATCCGCTCCGGGCTCGCGAACGTCTTCTCGGTCAGACCGGTGCGAATGAAAGTGGGGCAGATTGTGTTGACCCTGATGCCGGAACTTCCCCACTCGATTGCCATGGACCTGGTGAACCCCTCCACCGCATGTTTCGTCGCACAATAGACGGCACGATCAATTCCACCGACATGCGCCATCTGCGACGAGATTGTGATGATCGAGCCCGGCCTGGCGGCCGCGATCAGGCCCCTGGCGACAGCCTGTGCCACGAAGAATGCACCCTTGACGTTGACGGCAAATGCGGCGTCGAAATCATCGGCGGTCGTGTCGAGAGCGCGCCCGTGGCGGGCGATGCCTGCGCTATTGACCAGAACGTCGAAGGGACCGCTCTCTGCGACGGTCACCCTCATCCCCTCGACGTCCTGCACGTCGAGGCCGAGGGCCTGAGCGACCAGCCCTTCGGCGGCAATAGCCTTCGCCGCCTCGTCCAGCCGCGCCGAAGGACGCGCCGCCAGCGAAACGGCAGCGCCGGCTTCGGCAAGGGCCATGGCCGCGGCGAGCCCGATCCCGGAGGACGCACCGACCACGAGGGCCTTTCGCCCATCCAGCCGGAACGACGGAGTCCTGGGAAGCGACATGCTCAAACTGACCTCCTTGCGACCGTCTGGTCGGTCACCTTCATTCGGCCGCAGTCCCATAGGCGATGTTGCGGCCGCCGTAGCGCCGCACGCGAACGTTTGCCTGTTCCGCGTGGCCGACGAAACCTTCGAGCATGCACAGGCGCGAGCAGTATTCTCCGATCTCCGCGGCCGCCTGGTCCGTGACGATCTTCTGGTAGGAATGCGTTTTAAGGAACTTGCCCACCCATAGGCCGCCAGTGTAGCGGCCGGCCTTCTTCGTCGGCAGCGTATGATTCGTGCCAATGACCTTGTCGCCGTTTGCAACATTGGTACGTGGCCCGAGGAACAGGGCGCCATAGGAGTGCATTTTCTCCAGAAACCAGTCGTCGCGGTCGGTCATGATCTGGACGTGCTCCGAGGCGATCTCGTTGGCGACCTCGAGCATTTCCTCATAACTGTCGCAGACGATGACCTCCCCGTAGTCGCGCCACGAAGCGCTCGCGGTTTCCGCCGTCGGCAATATCTTCAGCAGGCGGGCGACCTTAGCGAGGGTGTCGCGGGCGAGCATCTCCGAGTTCGTGACAAGGATGGCAGGCGAGTTGTAACCGTGCTCCGCCTGCCCCAGCAGGTCGGTGGCTACGAGTTCGGAATCGACGGTATCGTCGGCAACCACCATCGTTTCCGTCGGGCCGGCGAACAGGTCGATGCCAACCCGTCCGTAAAGCTGCCGCTTCGCTTCGGCGACGAAGGCGTTTCCCGGGCCCACCAGCATGTCGACGGGCCTGATCGTCTCGGTTCCGAGCGCCATCGCGCCGATCGCCTGCATGCCGCCAAGGACATAGATCTCATGCGCACCGCCCTTGTGCATCGCGGCAACGATGGCCGGGTGCGGCTCGCCCTTCTGCGCCGGCGCGGCTGCGACGATACGCGGGACGCCGGCCACCGAGGCGGTCAGCACCGACATGTGTGCGGAAGCCACCATGGGGAACTTGCCTCCTGGCACATAGCAGCCGACCGACTGCACCGGAATGTTGCGATGGCCGAGGATGACACCGGGGTAGGTCTCGACCTCGACATCCCTCATCGACGCGCGCTGGATCTGGGCGAAAGTGCGGATCTGCGTCTGTGCGAATTCGATGTCGGCCATGTCACGCGCCGACACTTTCGCGAGTGCGGCCTCGATTTCCGACTGCGACAGGAGAAAGGACGGTGGCGAGAACCTGTCGAACCTCTCGGACAGCTCGCGCACCGCGGCGTCGCCCCGAGCCTCGATGTCCTTCAGGGTAGCCTCGACGACGGCGCGCACCCTGGCGTCGTCTTCTGCCCGGTCGGCAGCAGGCTTCCCGGTCTTGAGATGGCGGATGGTCATGGATCGGGTTTCTCCTGTGGTCGTTAAGACTGGCTCACTCGCACCTGAATATGCGTTGGCCTCACCTTGCTTCTCGATCAGAGCGTGGCGAGGCGCTGGGGTACTCCCGGCACCTTTACCCGGGCGGCGAAGAGTCCCCCCGCGAAGGGCGCTGCCCGCAGCTCGTCGTCAGTATGCATGACCCGCAATGTTGTGGCGTAGAGCGTCCGGCCATCTCTGCCGCCGAGCGTCACGCAGGTTGGTCCCTTGGTGGGAAGCCCAATGGTTTCGGCGACGGTTCCGTCCGGGGCAATGCGAACGAGGCAGCCTCCCCAGACCCGGGCGTTCCAGTAACCACCTTCGGCGTCGACAACCGCACCGTCCGGCCGCCCGGCGGCGACCTCCGGACCCGCCAGCGGGGCCACCTCGGTCAGGTTTTCCCATGACAGGGATCCGATGTGAAACCGCCGGATCGTTCCCTCAGGCGTGTCGGCGAAGTACATCATATCTCCGCCCGGCGAGAAGGCGATGGCGTTGCTGATCGTGACGCCGGACAGCAGCTGGCTGATGGCGCCTTCGGGCGAGCAGCGGTAAAGCGCCGCCACGGGCTTGCGACCGCGCTCGTCGAAAGTCCCGAAGACGACCCCGCCGAAGGGATCGACGGCAGCGTCGTTGACCCGTGTCTGCGGCAGGTCCTCCTCGATCAGGGCGACCGTTTCGAAGACCTGGAAAGCTGGGTCGCAAATCGCGATGCGGCTCGCCAGGCCCATGACGAAGCCCGGTCGACTGCGCGGCAGAATGAAACCCGCGCGTTCGGGCAGGGGAAACACGGTCACGGCGCCGTCAGCATCCAGACGGTAGATCCGGCTCTCGGCGATGTCGGTCCAGTACAGCCGGCCATCCCGGGGGTCCCAGACGCAGCCTTCGCCGAGGGTGTTTCTGCAGTCGACAACGCAGGTCGCGGTCACGCCCCTGCCCCTACCGGCGCAGCCATCCCGATCGAGGCGAGATAGGTGAAGCTTTCCCGCGCGTTGTCGAGCGGCGAGGCATCGCCCGTCGGGTCCACGTCCTGCTCGACCACAGCCACGCCGCTGTACCCTATGTCCGTGAGCGCGTCGCGGACTGCGACGAAATCAACGACGCCCTTGCCCAGCGGGCAGAAAATGCCCCTGGCGATCGCGTCGAAGAAGCCGATGCCTTCGGCGACACAGGCTGCGTGCACCCCTTTGTCGATGTTCTTCAGGTGCATGTGGCCTACCCGGCCCTCATAGCGCCTGATCAGGCTGATCGGGTCGATGCCCGCGTAGGCCGAGTGGCCTGTGTCGACACAGAGCCCGACCAGATCATCAGGCAGGTCGGCCATGGCGCGGTCCAGCTCGTCCCCGTATTCGATGTAGCAGCCGGCATGCGCGTGCAGGTAGGATGTAACGCCGTAATCGTCGCGCGCGATCTTCGCCAGTTCGACGATGCGGCTCATCATCGCCTTCCAGTCCCCGGCGCCAAGGCGCGGCGCCTGCTCCGGACGACCGGCGAACATGCCACGCCCGTCGGACACGCAGTCGATGATGACGAGCCGCGGCGCCGCCAGTTCCCTGAGTATGGTGCAGGTGCGCCGGGTTTTGTCGACTACATTGGCGAAGGCGCCTGGATCCGTCAGCGGGTCGAAGAGCCCGCCCGCGGACAGGGTCAGGTTTCGGCTCGCCAGTTCGTCGGCGAGGCGCGCGCTATCGGTCGGGAAGAAGCCCACTGGCCCGAGGTCGATCGCCGCGAAGCCCGCGGCTGCCGCCTCGTCGAGAACCCGCATCCAGGCAGGGTTCTCCGGCCGGTCGGCGAAATCGACGCCCCAGGAGCAGGGGGCATTTGCCAGTCGATAAGAAGCCGTCATCGGGCAATCTCCTCAGTCTTGACCCAACGGTGTTCCTCTGCGGACACCAGAACCGCCTCGACAACGCGGTCCACCACGTAGCCAAACTCGAAGTCCGCGACCCAGGGTTTGCCCGAGGCGACGGCCTCGATCAGCCGGCGTGCCTCGATGATCTTCAGGTCGTTGTAGCCAAGCGGATTGCCCTGAAGCCCGAAGAAGGCCGCATAGTCCGGGTGCTGTGGCGCAGCGAGAATGCGTTTGTAGCCACGCTCGGCCGGTTTGTCGGATACCCGGTAGAGATTGAGCTCGTTCATCCGCTCCTGATCGAACAGCAGGGCGCCTTTGGTGCCCTGTATTTCGTAAGACAGATAGAGCTTGCGTCCGGTGCCGATGCGGCTCGCCTCGAGGTATCCCGATGCCCCGTTTCTGAAACGGCACAGGAAATGGGCAAGGTCGTCATTCTCGACGGTCCGCTCGTTTCCCTTCGCGTCCCTGCGCCTGGCATGCAGGATCTGCCGCGTGCCGCAGACTTCGGTGACCTCGCCGACCAGATAGTGCGCGAGGCTGAGCACGTGGCTCGCCATGTCGCCGAGCGCGCCTGCCCTGCCAGCGGCCTGCGCATCGGTTCGCCAGGTGAACGGGAAACTCTCCTCAACCATGTAGTCGTTGTCGAAGGTTCCGCGGAAGTGGAAGATCTCGCCGAGTTCACCGGTCTCGATGAGCTGCCGGGCATATGCCTGGATCGGACTGCACAGGTAGTTGAAGCCCACCAGTGTCACGACACCGGCATCTCGCGCGGCCTCGTGCATTGCCCGCGCTTCGCGCGCCGTGTTGGCCATCGGCTTTTCGCAGTAGACATGCTTGCCGGCGGCTATCGCTGCGAGCGCAATCTCGGGGTGGACGTCATTGGGCGTCGTGATGTCGACCACGTCGATGTCGGGATCGTTGATGATGTCGCGCCAGTTGGTAGTGAAGGACCCGACGCCGAAGCGCTGCGCGAAATCCTTCGCCGCCTCTTCGCTTACGTCGGCCACCGCCACGATCTTCAGCGTCGCGGGCCCGGTGCCGAAAATCCGGGGCACACCTTCGAAGGCGGCCGCATGGGCCCGTCCCATCCAGCCTGCGCCGATAAGGCCTACTTTGATTACAGTCACTTTGGCTTCTCCAGGAGGGAGCCACATGGTGCGATGCGCACCATGGGTTTTCCCGTTGTTAATTGCGGACAGTTTCCCGTGCCGCGCGTGCTTCCGCGGCCAGCGACGACTTCAGAAGGTTTGCTTCACTGTTGGGAACGACGAAATCGAACCCCTCACCGCTGCGCCGAGCAGCAACCGCGCTGGACGGGCAGAAGATTCCTGCATGCTTGCCGTGTGCCTTGGCCGAGGAGAGGCAAAGCAGGATAGCTGCCCTTACCGCCTCGTCCGTCGGGTCCCCCAAGGTGCCCTTGCCCATCGCGAGCCCAAGGTCGTTGGGACCCACGAAAATCCCGTCCAGACCTTCTACCGCGCAGATCTCGTCGAGGGCCTCCAGCCCCTTTAGGGTCTCAATCATGCCAAGCCGCACGATCGAGGCGTCGGCATAAGTAGGGTAGGACGCGCCGCCGTAGAGCAGACCGCGTGCAGGGCCGAAGCTTCGGTTCCCAAGCGGCGGATAACGCGTTGCCGCCACGAAGGTCCGGGCATCACGGGCACTGTCGATCATCGGGCAGATGATGCCGAACGCACCGGCGTCGAGCGCCTTCATGATCAAGGCGGGCTCGCAGGAGGGGACACGCACGATCGGGGTGGCCGGGGTCGCTGAAATCGCCTGTAGCATAGAGATCATGGTCTCTACCCCCGTCATCCCGTGCTGGAGATCCACCAGGACGCAGTCATAGCCAGCCCATCCGGCGATCTCCGCCGTGTAGCTGTTGCCGATCGATAGCCACGCGCAGACTGCCGCGCCGCCGCTGGCCCATGCGTCGCGGATGTTGTTACTGCGCATCGGTCGCGACCTTCAGGACGGAGGGGTTGACGACGAGGGTCGGATCGAGAACACCGTCAATGCCTGCCAGCGCATTACGGGCGGTCATAATTCCCATCGCCAGGAGAGATTCTTCCGTGAGGGCCGCGGAATGCGGGCTGAGGACGACCCGCCGGTCAGCGACCAGCGGGTGAGTAGCAGGGAGGGGCTCGACCTCAAACGTGTCCAGTCCTGCCGAACGGACATGGCCAGTTTCCAGCGCCTCGACCAGGGCCGCCTCGTCGATGATGCCGCCACGCGCGGCATTGATGACGATCGCGCCGGGTCTCAGCGCCTTCAGGGCCGCGGCGCTGATTAGGTGGCGGGTGGCTTTCGACAGGGGGACATGAAGGGTCAGAATATCTGCGGTGGCGAGGCCATCCTCAAGCCGCTCGACAAAGCGCGCGCCGGCGGGATCGGCTCGCGAGGCGAACGGGTCATGCACCAGGATATGCATCCCGAAGGCAGTCGCTCGCCTGGCGACTTCGCGACCGATCCGGCCGAAGCCAACGATGAGCAGCGTGCGGCCCCGGAGCTCGACACCGATAAGCCGCGACCGGGCGCCGAAGTCTCCGGCCCGGATGGCCGCGTCCAGCCGGATGCCGCCCCGCGCGGCGGCCAGCATCAGGAACATCGTCTGTTCGGCGACAGAGATTGCGTTGACGTCGCCCACGACCGTAACCGGCACGCCCCGTCCGGTGCAGTAGTCTACCGGGATGTTGTCGTAACCGACACCGTGGCGCGACACGATCCGAAGGTTCGGGGCCGCGGCGAGAACCTCTATGGGCAACGGCGCGTCTCGGACGGTTATAGCTACCGCCTCCGCAACGCGGGCGACCAGGTTCTCCTTCGAGAAATCTGTCACGACCTCGTAGGAGACGTCGCTACGCTCCTCGAAGAGCGCGAGTGCTTCGGCGCGCAGCGGCTGGATGACAAGGATTTTCATCATGGCTTTCGATCTCACCAGCGGCTGCCGAATACCGGCGTCGCGGCGCCGGACGGAAAGAAGCTTTCGCGGAAGCGCGCGGCCGCGTCACTGAACCGGACCGGCAGCGTCATGGTCGGCTGATGCCTCTGCACGGGCGCGTAAGCGATGGCGTCCCGCCCCTCGGCCAGACTCCACCGCATGCCGTCGTTTGCCGAGACCACGTTGATTGCATGGAAGCCGGAAAACTCTGCGGTCGCGGATTTCGCAACGGCCTGGGCCCAGTCTTCGTTGCCGAGCCACATCTGCTGGCCCCAAAGGCCGAATGCCATGTGAGGTCCAGGTATGTTCTCGCCCGGCTGGCAGTAGCCTATCCGCAGCGAGAGGAACGCCATCCCGGTATCGTCGCTGACCAGTCGTCCGTACCGCTCGACAAAGAGCTTCGACGCCCCGTAAGGGTTGACCGGCCACGGTGGCAGGGCCTGCGTCAGCGTCTCGCCTCCGAAGCGATACCCTCCGAGAACCCAGTTGGAACTGGCGAACACGAAGCGCTTTACGCCGCCGTGCCGGGCCGCCCGGATGACATTGAGCGCGAGGTCAATGTTGAGGCGTGAGACCGTATCCCAGCCGCCGGCCGCGCGGGGATCCGCGGCGAGATGGAGCACGGTGTCGATACCTTCGAAATGCCTCGCCCAACCGTCGTCATAGGTTTCCAGGTCGGCGGTCACGACCGCCGGGTCGCTGGCGCCGTTGCGACCGATGCGGGTCAATTCCAGGCCATTGACCGCCTGAAGCGCCGCCGCTGCCTTTTGGCCGAGGTTGCCGGTGGCGCCCGTCAGGAGGACGCGCCAGCGCGGGAGGAGAGCGTCCATCACACGCCCATGCGCTGAAACCTGCGCTGATCCTCCTGCGCGTCCCGCGCAGTTGCGATCGTTGCACGTTCAGTTACTTCGGGCATACCCACGTCCCACCACGAACCACCGTCCATCCACTCGTAGGGATGAGTGCGCATGGCGATGACGTAGGTCCGGTCGCTGGCACGCGCACGGCCTATCGCGGCCTCGAGCTCCTCGATTGTAGCAACCGTTTCGGACCCGGCACCCATCGAGCGGGCATGCATCGCGAAGTCGATGCGGGGAACCTCTCCGCTGCGCTTCGAGGAGGCGAACAGGTTGTTGAACTCGGCGCCTCCCTTGCCAACCTGCAGCCGGTTGATGACCGCGAACCCTCCATTGTCGCAGACGATGCAGATGATCTTGTTCCCGGTGAGCACGGAGGAATAGATGTCCGAGTTCAGCATCATGTAGGAGCCATCGCCCAGCAGGGCGAAGATTTCCCGGCCCGGGTTGGCAATCTTCTGGCCGTACGCGCCGGCAATTTCGTAACCCATGCAGGAGAAACCGTATTCTGACTCGAAGCTCCCGATCCCGATCGACTTCCAGGTGCAGTAGAGCTCGCCGGGCAGGCCGCCTCCTGCGGTAACTATGACATCGTCGACCCTGGCGTTCCGCTGCAGCGCGCCGATAACCTGCGGGTAGCTCGGCACCTCCTGGTCTGTCGGCCTCGTCCGTTTCTCGATGACCTCGTCCCAGACAGCTTTCTCCCGGATCGCCTCGTCGGCCCAGCTGGCCGGGGCGGACCAGTCGCCCAGCCGCGCCGCGATGGCAGCGAGCGAGAGCTTCGCGTCGCCGATCACCGGCTGTGCCATGTGCTTGTTGGCGTCGAAGCGGTTGGCGTTGAGCGCGAGGAATCTCACATCCGGATCGCGAAAAACGCTCCATGAGCCAGTGATCATGTCGGCCATCCGCGTGCCGATCGAAATTACCAGGTCGGCCTTGCCAGCGATGGCGTTGGCCGCGGAGCCGCCCATGACCCCAATCGAAGCGAGGTTGAGCCGGTGTTCGTGCAACAGCGCCGAACGTCCCATAATGGTTTCGGCGACCGGGATCCCGAAGCGGTCGCTGAACTCAGCCAGCTCGCCCGTGGCACCCGAGTAGTGGACGCCCCCGCCGGCGATTATGAGCGGCCGCTTCGCCGAGCGGATCATGCGGATCGCCATCGCGATCTGATCTTCGTCGGCGGGATATCGGGGTATCCGGTGAACACGCTCGACGAAGAAGGCTTCCGGGTAGTCGAATGCTTCACCTTGTACGTCCTGCGCCAGCGAGATGGTCGCGGGACCACAAGCCGCCGGATCGAGCATCAGCGCCACGGCCTGCGGCAGCGAGGTGAGGATCTGCTCCGGCCGGGTGATGCGATCGAAAAACGATGACACGGCTCGAAAGGCATCGTTCGCTGTCAGCGACATGTCGTGGAAATGCTCGACCTGCTGCAGGACAGGGTCGGGAAGGCGAGAAGCGAAGTTGTCGCCGCACAGGAAGAGCACGGGAAGGCGGTCGGACATCGCCACGCCGGCGGCCGTGACCATGTTCGACGAGCCCGGGCCGACCGAGGCCGAGCAGACGTGGATCTGTTTGCGGCGCCGGGCGCGGGCATAGGCGACCGCGGCAAGCGCCATCGACTGTTCGTTCTGCCCGCGATAGGTCGGAAGCTGGTCCTGGACCTCTTCCAGAGCCGAACCCAGGCAGGTGACGTTGCCGTGACCGAAGATCGCGTGCACGCCTGAGAAAAGCGGCAGAACCGCACCTTCGTCCTCAATCTTCTGCGCGATCAGAAACCGCACGATGGCCTGCGCAAGCGTCAGCCGAACCACACTCATCATTTCCTCCGCGGATCCTCCTGGACAACCGCTCGCGACGGCGGCGTTGCGTTCGTAAATCGATCGCGTGCGCATGTCGCTCGTGTTTGCCGTCTGGCGAGATCCATTTCCCATATTCCCCTAGCGCTGTCAACATGTCGCGCAGATGCGCGATAAACGCACATTGACGAGTCGGGCCTTTTGTGAGATTTATCGCCCTCATGGATGCCGAAATTCAGAAGCGCGACTTTGCCCAGACCCTTGCGCGGGGGCTTGCCTGCCTCGAACGCCTTGCCGAGGCCGACACCCCGTTGACGTGCACCCAGGTTGCGCATGCAATGGACGTCAGCCGCGCCGCGGCCCGGAGAATACTGCTTACCCTTGAGAGTCTCGGCTACGTCAGGGAGGAGCGCGGGGTTTATGGAGGTACGCCGAAGGTGCTCTCTCTCGGACGCGGCGTCCTGGGACGAACGAGCGTCTGGAATGCCGCAGCGTCCATTGTGGTGACGCTGGCGGACCAGGTCAATGAGCCGTGCTCGATCTCGGTTCTCGAAGGACTGGACATCATGTTTGTCAGCCGGGACTCGACCCGACGTATCTACACGTCGCGCCTTGGTGTCGGCGACCGGTTGCCCGCCTATTGTTCTGCCAGCGGCAAGATGCTCCTTGCGTCCCTTCCTGTCGCGGAGCTCGACAGGCGCCTTGACGGGATCGTGCTGGCAAAGCAGGGCCCGGCGTCAGTGACGGATATCGGTGACCTGAAGACCAGGCTGGACGAAACCCGGCAGGCGGACTTTGCAAGGGCGATCGACGAAATGGAGAACGGCACGATCTCGATCGCCGTACCTCTGCGCGAAAGGAGCGGTCGCGTCGTCGCCGCCATGAGCGTCGCATCACACAGAGACAGACAGTCACCCGAGGATCTGACGAACAATGTTCTTCCCCGGCTTCGTGAAGCTGCTCGGGACGTCGAAGGTATCTTTCGCGACTTCCAAGAAAGAGGATGGGCAACCCTATGAACCTCATTTCTTATCGAAGCTTCCTAACCCTGCCTTGATCTTCCTCGGGCCTTCGTCTCGCTAATCACACCGACCGAAATGCTATCGGCTCTTGGCTGCTCAATGCGAACTTCTCGAATGCCCAAGGCCGGAGGTCGGTTCGAAGCCAAAATATCAACGCCGGGAACGGTTCCGCGGTTGTGCGTGATATGAGCCGCCCTCGCCTACGCCTGGAAAGGTCAGATCGAGGCCGTAACGGCGCGACCTTCCCGATGGGATTGACGCGCCGCATCGGCAAGCGCGAGCGCCCTGCGTCCGGCCGCAAAGTCCGGCTGGGGTTGCGTCCCCTTCTCGACAGCATCGATGAATGCGTCGAGCTCCAATGCATAGGTCGGCAGATAGCGGGCCAGGAAATCCGGTGCCAGCAGGTCCTTCGCGGTCACACCTGCAGCCGTGGTCCGCTCGATCGCGGTGCGGTGCAGGTTCCCCGACGAGACCAATCCGAGCGACCCGAACACCTCGACCCGCTGATCGTAGCCATAGACGGCTCTTCGGGAGCAGTCGATCTTGCAGAAGGCACCGTTTTCGAACCGCATCAGGACCTGCGCCGTGTCGGTATCGCCGTGGCGGCCAATTTCCGTATCGACCAGAGTGGAGCCCATGGCGAAGACCTCCGTCTGACCGGACGCGCCGGAGAGCCAGAGCGCAAGATCGAAGTCATGGATCATCTGGTCATGAAACTGCCCGCCCGAGACGGCGATATAGGAATAGGGCGGCGGTCCCGGATCCCTGCTGACGATCGAGATCACCTCGACCTTACCAACCTCACCGCCCGCAACAGCCGCATGGACGGCGCGATGGGTCGGATCGAAACGACGCTGGAAGCCGATCATGATCGGCACGTCGCACCCCTTGATCGCCTTGGCGCAGTGATCCACACGTGCCATGTCGAGGTCGATAGGCTTCTCGCACAGGACTGCCTTGCCGGCCTTGGCCGAGGCGATGATCAGATCGACATGCGTATTCGTCGCCGACGAGATAATGACGGCATCAACAGCCGGATCGCTGAGCGGGCCGTCAGGGCGGGTTGAGGCCTTGGCGCCGAACTTTGTTGCAAGCGCGGTGGCGCGATCGAGATCGGGATCGACGACGTAAGCCAACTCGGCCCTGTTGCTGGCCGCAAGATTTACTATGTGGCGTTCGC
The DNA here is from genome assembly GCF_013170825.1 of Mesorhizobium sp. NZP2298. Taxonomy (NCBI): domain Bacteria; kingdom Pseudomonadati; phylum Pseudomonadota; class Alphaproteobacteria; order Hyphomicrobiales; family Phyllobacteriaceae; genus Mesorhizobium; species Mesorhizobium sp. NZP2298. The sequence goes on from NZ_CP033365.1 coordinate 605,414, forward strand.
CCATGCGGCCGGCGCCAAAGACAGAGAATTTCATGTTTTCCTCGTGCTGATTATTTTTTTCAACGGGCGACTGGCTTCCAGGCTCCGCCGTCCTGCTGGGAAGCCATGGCCGCCTCGATCAGCGCCATGACTGCAATTCCATCGTCGATGCCCGGCAGGGTCGAAGAATAGTGCTGATGCGGATGGCCGAGACGCCTTGCCATGATCGCGCGGGCAAAATCGGAATAGAGGTTGGCAAAGGCCAGGGCATATCCCTCGGGATGGCCCGGCCGGAATCGCGTTGCCTCTCCAGCCTCCGGGGAGAGGCCGTCATATCCACGCGCGAGCCTGATCGCCGGCTTCCCTATGGGCTTGAACCACAGCACCTCGGGATCTTCCTGCACCCATGTCAGCCCTCCCTTCTCGCCGAAGACACGGAAGGACAGTCCATGATCATTGCCAGCGGCGACATAGCTGCCCCAGATGCGGCCGCGCGCGCCATTGTCGAAACGGGCAGTGACATATGAATTGTCAAAGACTTCCCGGCGTTCGACGAAGGTCGACAACTCGGCGGACACTTCTGTAATTTCGAGACCCGTGACAAACGTCGCTATATTGTGGGCGTGTGAGGCGACCTCTCCCAGGATCGCCCCTTTTCCCATCGAGGCCGCCCGGAACCGCCAATGTCTCTGCGAGGGGTCAAGAGGCTCGACGCTGACGTCTGGATCGCCGGCGCAGAGCTCCGCCTCGACGAGGCGTAGCCGACCGAGCTCGCCCGCGGCAACCATTGCGCGCGCCTGCCTGACCATGGGATAGCCGGTGTAGCAGTGGGTCAGGCAAAAAAGCCGGTCATGCTTACGCACGACGGCAGCCAGGTCCATGGCCTGCGCCAGGCTCGCCGTCACCGGCTTCTCGCAGATGACGTCGATGCCTTTTTCGAGGAATGTCTTCGCCACATCGAAATGAAGCTGGGGCGGTGTGGCGATCGCCACGACGTCGATGCCATCGGGAATTTGCGATTCCGCCTCGGCCATTTGCCGGTAATCGGTGTAGACACGGTCGGCATCCAGAAGAACGGCAGCACCCGATCTGCGGGCGATCGCGGGATCGACCGACATCGCTCCCGCGACCAGATCATAAAATCCATCGACGCGCATGGCTACGAGATGCGTCCGGCCGATGACCGAGTCCACGCCACCGCCCACCAGACCTATGCGGAGCCGGCGACCAAATTGCTCGAGGAGCTCAACCATCGATCGAAAATCCTTTGCCAGGGAAGAGGCCTCCCGCTTGCGCGGGAGGCCGCCGCCGCACCTCAGAAGTCGAACTTGTCGACGTTGTCCTTGGTGAAAATGTAAGGGTCGCCGAGCAGCACCGTGTCCTTTGAGATGAACTTCAGCTTGCCCAGCCGGCCGGCCTCGACCACCCCCGAGGCGGGGTCCAGCGTCCCATCCAGCAGCGCCTTGGTGATGTAGATGGCGCCATAGCCGATATCGATGGGATTCCAGAGCGCCGCTTCCTTCAGCGAGCCGTCCTTCAGATACGGCTTGATGAGGCTCGGAACGCCGAGGCCGGTCACGGTGACCTTGCCGACAAGACCAAGCTGCTTGACCGCTTCCAGCACACCCGGTGTGGCGATGCCGGTAACGCAGAACACGCCCTTCGTGCCGGGATTGGCCTGCAGGTAGTTGAGCGCGACGTTCTTGCTTTTTTCCAGATCCTCGTCGCCGGGAAGAACCGCGGCGAACTTCATGCCGGGGTATTTTTCCGCCGCGTACTTCTTCATCTCCTCGATCCAGCGGTTCTGGTTCGGCGACGTCAGCACCGCCGTGATGATCAGAAAATCACCTTCGGACGTCCCCGCATCCCGGACCATCATTTCGACCATGGTGCGGCCCATATCGGGGAATGTCGCCTGGTTGAGAAAGACGCTGCGGCCCGCTGCGCCGACGTCGGCATCCCAGGTCATCGTCTTGATGCCGGCGTCCTGGGCACGTTTCATCGCCGGGACAAGTGCATCGGGGTCATTGGCCGAGACGGCAATTGCAGAGACCTTGCGCCGGACCCAGCTGTCGATGAGGTCGGACTGGGCGGCGACATTGGCATCGACCGGACCATTGAACTCCACCTTGATGCCCAACTCGGCGGCGGCTTCCTGCGCCCCCTTGTTGGCGGCCACGAAGTAGGGATCGCTGGTGAACTTCGGCATCATGGCGATGACAGTGTCGTTCGCCGATGCGGATCCCGTGCCGGCCAACGAAAACATCATGGCAGTGCAGGCAGCCAGGCCGAGAAGCACTTTGCGGCGCGCGAGCGAAACTGTTTGAATTGAAGAACGATTCACGGTTAAACCTCCCATTGCGTTGATAGGCTATGCATACGACGTGGCGCGGCTGGCAGGCTTTCACACGGTATGCCGGCCGCAACGTTGATCAGAATGCCGGAACGACCGGCCTGCCTCCCTCCCTCAGGTTTTCCTGTTTCTGTTCCGGCGCCTCCTCCCTTGTTGACGTGAGCCCTTCGCTCAGACGCGGTCTTTTCTGAAGAACTCGTTGAGGAATACGCCTGTCACCAGACACAGGCCGATGACGATCAGACCGGCATCGCCTCGGATGCCTGCGAAAACCAGGCCGTCCTGCAGATAGGACAGGATAAGGACACCCATGACCGTGCCGGCGATGGTGCCGGAGCCGCCAGTGATCCTGGTGCCGCCGAGAACGACCATGGCAATGACGATCAATTCCAGTCCGTATCCGGCGTTGCCGCGTGCCGTCGAAAGCCTTGATGTCTGGATGAGGCCGGCAATCCCGACCAGGAACCCGGTCAGGGTATAGACGGCGATCTTGACGGCGCTGACATTCACACCCGAAAACCGGGCAGCAAGCTCGTTGTTGCCCACGGCATAGACGTAACGGCCAAAGGTGCTGCGAGCCAGAACGATCCCGACCGCACAGATCAGCACGATGAACACGATCAGCTGGACAGGCACGATACCGGCGATCCAGCTTTGCCCGAACATGGCGAACCAGGACGGGAAGCTCGACACGGCACGGGCATCCGAGACCGCAAACGCAATGCCGCGAAAGAGCGCGAAGGTGCCAAGCGTGACGACGAGGGGATGCAGGCGCAACGCTGTAACCAGCACCCCGTTGAACAGCCCGCCGAGCGTGCCAACGGCAATGCCAGACGCGATCGCGGCCCAGAGCGGAAAGCCCGCCTGATAGCTGAAGCCAATGGTGACCGAGACCAGCGAAAGCAGGGCGCCGACGGAAATGTCGATGCCGCCGGTGATGATCACAAGCGTCAGGCCAAGCGCGACGATGCCGGATTCACTGAACTGGCGCGTCACATCCAGCATGCCGTCGATGCTGAAATATCCGGGGGAAAGCGCACTGGTTATGGCAATCTGGGCGACAAAGAAGAGGAATAGGCCTGCCACACGGTTGATCTGCCACCGTTTCACGCGTGCAGGGTTCGCCGGAGAGACAGTCGTCATTCGGTCGGCCTCCTCTCGCGCAAGCGCGAACGAATGCCTTCTACGCTGACGGCAAGCAGGATGAGGGCTCCAAGCACCAGCAGTTCAAATGTGCCGGGCACACGATTGAGGGTCATCGCGTTGAGGATGACGCCAACCAGAAGGGCTCCGATCACGGGGGCGAATGTCGAGCCCTTGCCACCCGCGATGCTGGTTCCGCCAAGAACCACCGCAGCCACGACCTTCAGTTCGAGGCCCGTCGCCGCGGTCGCCTGCAACTGGCCGATCTGGCCGATCATGACGGATGCCGCCAGGCCGCAGCAGAGTCCGGTCAGCGCGAAGGTGGCCGTGCGCACGAGACTGACCGGCAGGCCGATCATGCGTGCGGCACGCGGATTGCCCCCGACCGCGTACACGTTCCTGCCGAGCGTTGTATGGCGGGCAAGAATATCCATTGCCAGGCAAAGGCCGATCAGGACCACGATCGCGACCGGGATTGCGACCGGGATTGCGAGCAGGCTGCCCTGGCCAAAACCGCGGGAGTCTGCGGCGAGGTTGAGAACCTGGGCGCCCGCAAGAAGCAGCACCAGCCCACGATAGACGAAGAGGGCGCCCAGCGTGGTGATGATCGACGGTACTCGTCCGTAGGTGGAGACAACGCCGTTGATGAGACCCAGGAGAAGACCTGTGGCCAGCGCGCCCAGGAATGGAACCAGCGATCCGCCGGACATCTCCGCGATATTACCGTACACGAACGCACAGACGGCGACGACCGAGCCGGTCGAAACATCGATCTCCCCGGCCAGGATGACCTGGTTGACGGCGAGTGCGACGATGGAAACAACCGCTACCTGTTCGACGATGCCGCGCAGGTTGGCAGCCGAAAGAAAGCCGGGCGTCGCGATCGAAAGCACCACGACCAGCACCAGAAGAAAGGCGGCTGATGGCGCCTCGGGCCTCCGCGAGACGGACTGCCATGCGTCAGCCAGGACATGGCGGATACGTGTGCTGCTATCCGCAGCGTATGACACGGCGCTACGCGACATGGGAATATTCCTGACCCGCGGCTGCGGCCCCGATGGCTTCGGCGGAGAATTGGTCGCGATCGAATGCACCGGTGATGGATCCTTCGTGCATCACCAGGATGCGATCGGAAAGCGAGAGCACCTCGTTCATCTCCGATGAGATCAGCACCACGCCCTTTCCGGCCTGGGCCAACCCTTCGATCAACGCATAGATCTCGGCCTTTGCACCGATGTCGACGCCGCGCGCCGGCTCGTCGAGGATGATGATCCGCGGATCGGATGCCAGGGTCTTGGCCAGCAGGACCTTCTGCTGGTTGCCCCCCGAGAGAACCTCGACCGGCGCCTCCAGTTCAGCGCCGACAATTCGGAAGCGCCGTGACGATTCCAGGGCGAATGCGCGCTCCCGGCGTCTGGCGACAAAGCCCAGTCTCGAAAGACGACCGAGGATTGCGAAGCTGATATTCCCCGCGATCGACATCGGCAGGATCAATCCCTGCGATCGCCGCTCCTCAGGCAGATAGGCGATCCCCTGTGCAAGCGCCCCTTTGACCGAGCGGATCCTCACCGGCTTGCCGTCAACGAGGATCGTTCCCGAATCCGCCGGGTCAAATCCATAGATCGCGCGGGCCAATTCGCTGCGTCCCGCACCGATAAGGCCGGAAATACCAAGGATTTCGCCGCCGCGCAGGGTGAATGATATATCGCGAAAGCTGCCAGTCCGAGAAAGTCCCTCGACCGAGAGGATATCGGCACCGATGACGTGGTACCGGCGCGCATAGAGCTGGTCGAGCGATCGGCCGACCATGGCCTGGACCAGGCTGGCGACGGTGAAGTCCCGGGTCGGACCGCTGGTGACCATTCCACCATCGCGCAGCACGACGATCCGGTCGCTGATCTGGAATATCTCGTCGAGCCGGTGCGTGATGTAGATGACGGAGACACCTTTTGCCGTCAGTCCCCTGACCACGGAAAACAGCCGATCGGCCTCGCGCTCCGTGAGTGCGGCGGTCGGCTCGTCCATGATGATGAGCCGTGCCTCGCGGTTGAGCGCCCGGGCGACCTCCACCAGTTTGCCGTTGGCAGCCGAAAGCGCCCTGACCGGAAGGGTCACATCGAAACTGACCCCCAGGCTGGCTAGGATTTCGCTGGCACGCCTTCGCATGGCGGCCCAGTCAAAGCCGCCCCAGAACGTGCGCGGGCGATCACGACCGACGAAGAGATTTTCGACGATCGACAGTTCGGGGAAAAGGTCGAGTTCCTGCGGTATCATCGAGATGCCGTGAGCCTCTCCCTCACGGGGGCTGCTCATCCGCACCCGCTGCCCCGCAATCTCGACAAAACCTTCATCCGGCGCGTAGAGACCATAGAGACACTTGACCGTCGTGCTCTTGCCCGCGCCATTCTCTCCGGCGATCGCGATCACCTCACTTGGGTTCACCTCGATATCGACGCCGCGACAGGCGAATATTCCGCCGAAGCTTTTGCCCATGCCCCTCAGGGCGTAGGCCGGGCTATGCGACGTGTGCGCTGGCGACATCATTGCCGTGCTCCGGACGGTCCGCACCGATAGGGTTGTCGTCTGTAGCCCCGATCACCCTCTGATCGAAGTCGACTATGGATCCGGTCATCAGGCCGGACTCGTCGGAGGCCAGGAACGCAAGAGCCTTCGCGACATCCTCCGGTGAAAGCAGCCGGCCAAATGGCTGCGCTGCCGAGACACGCTCCAGCCAATCCTCCCCAAGTCCATGGAAATTTGCCTGTAGCTCATGTTCGGTGGGCGTTGCGGTCCAGCCGATGTTGAGAGCGTTGACCCGGATACGGTCCCACCGCAGCGAATTGGCGAGGTTCTTGGTCAAGATGAGCAGCGCGGCCTTGGCTGCGCAGTATGCTGTTATGTATGGCTGACCGCCATAGGCCGCGATCGAGCCAATGTTGGCGATGGCGCCGCCCCTGCCGCCGCGACGCATTATCGGAACGCTGCGCTGTATGAGCAGGAACGGGGCTCTCACGTTCACCGCAAACAGATAGTCCCATAGATCGGGCGTGGTCGACTCCAGCGTGCCCCGGGTCGTGGCGCCGCAACAGTTGATGAGCGTGTCAAGCCGGCCGAATGCCGCTTCGGACTGATCGATTACCTTGAAGCAATCGTCTGGCCGGGAAAGATCCGCTTGGACGAACAGGGCGCTGGCGCCAAGCCCACGCAGTTCCTCTTCTGCCGCCTTGCCATTGACCGTGTTGCGTCCACAGATCGTTACGGACGAGGCCCCCCGTTGGACCAGCAGACGGGCGGTGGCCAGCCCGACGCCCTGGGTGCCTCCGGTAATGACGACGGCCTTGCCGCGGAACGACTGCATGCTTCCTCACTCTTGAGATTATTCCCAATCGATTTATATTATAAATCACAGTGGGATGTCGTTATTTTTGGGATCGATACCAATTTCCTTTCGATCCGTCAAGGGCGCGACAATTCCGCAGCATGATGCTAGAGCTTTCGAGCTGCAGACCTAGGGGATCAGATGAAACAACCAAACCGGAGGCCCAACGCCGTCGATGTGGCGAGACTGGCCGGGGTATCAAAGTCGACGGTCTCGCGCGCCTTTACCGAAGACAGCAGCATCAATGCCCTTAAGAAGCAGCGCATCATCGAGGCCGCCCGGCAATTGGGATACCGTCCCAATGCCATGGCCCGGAGCCTGCGAACGACCCGCTCGAACCTGGTGGGCATTCTCCTGGAGGAGTTCACGAATCCGATTTTCCTGCGGATTCTCGAACTCATCACCGCAAAGCTCCAGGAACATGGCCTGCACGCCATAACGGTCAACGCCTCGAAGGATCATAGCCTTTCCGAGGCCATGGAGCTCGTTATGCAGTACCGGATAGACGGTCTGATCGTCTCGTCCGACATGCCTCTGAAGATCGAATACGAGTGCGCGCAGATGAACATTCCAGTTGTCGCTTTTGCACGCAGCGACAGAAGGATCGAAAACACGCTCAGCGTCTCCCTTGACGAATTCCACGCCGGACGGATGGCGGCACGGCACCTTCTGGAACAAGGGTATCGCGCTCCGGCCTTCATAGGCGGGTTTCCCGGTGTTTCGGTATCGCTGGACCGGCACGCAGGCTTCCGCGATCACCTTGCGGAAGAGGGGCTTCGCGTGGTCGCGGTCGAATACGCAGGCGACAATACCTACGACCGGGGACTTGCAGCCGGCAAAGCCCTGCTTGAGGGACCCACCCGGCCGGACTCGGTCTTCTGCGTCAATGACCAGGTCGCTGTTGGCGTGATCGACGCCGCTAGATTTCTCGGTCTGTCCGTACCGGAAGACCTTGGGGTGATCGGCGTCGACGACATCTGGATGGCACGGACGGCCCAGTACGACCTGACCACCGTCCTGCAGCCTCTGGAGGCCATGGCCGACGCCCTGATTGCACTGTTGATGGGACGGGAGACAGGGACGGACCAATCAACCCAGTTCGAAGGCACACTGGTGCCGCGCGGTTCAACCCGAAGAAAAGCCTGATCTGAGAGGCCATGCAGTCGCCAAGGCGCTGGCCCAAAAGGCTTTCACCGTCGCGCTTAAAAGAAAATGCCTAAGGGTACCCAGAATTTCGGAAGCGCGCGATCGCCAAGTGACCCGATATCGGCCTGAGGCAATGAGCAGCCGCATCGCGCAACTGGCGATCATAGATACGTTGGTCGGTTGCTGTGCGCTTGCCGACACAGCGGGTTCGATCGAATACCTCCAACGGACCGTTCGAATTCTCGCCGGGATGAGCGTGCGCCGAACGAACTGCGGCTAAGTTGCGGAAGAGCGGTCATGTCGATGGTTCCGAAGCCTACAGAAGCACCGCGCGAGGCTTCCTAGGTAGCCATAGGCACAGCTGTGTGTCGAGCGACGATACGAGGTTATAGACCCCATCGTTGAGACGGCTCGATCATCGCAACGGTTGTTTCAGTGGGATCGCCGGACTCTGCAACTGCCATCAGCACCGGCAGCAGCGCTTTTTCGCTGAGGCCGCCAAATTCGGATTCACAGTGGCGCCACTGTTCCTATACGCGGCGGTTTTGGGCGCTTCGCGGCGTTCACGCTCGCGGGCAATCGGGACGCAAATCTTGAGCGTCGTCCGACCGAGGCAGGCGCATCCAGAGGCAAGCCGGATCATCCTCACCCACACAAACGACGAGGTGAGCGCCCTGAACTAGGCAGCACGCGAGCGCATGCGCGTTGCCGGCGATCTCGGCGACGAGGTTCAGGTGAATGTCGAACGCGGCGCAAGGGCCTTCGCCAGCGGCGACCGAGTCATGTTCCTGCGCAACGAGCGCGGGCTTGGCGTCAAGAACGGCACGCTCGGCATCGTGGAGGAAGTCCCCACACGAAGCATGACGGTTCAAACCGACGACGGCCGTTCCGTGCGCTTTGACCTGAAAGACTATGCCCACATCGACCACGGCTATGCCGCGACCATTCACAAGGCCCAGGGCATGACCGCTGACCGGACCCATGTGCTCGCCACGCCGGCATGGATGCGCATGGCAGCTACGTCGCCCTGTCGCGGCATCGAGACAGGATGGACCTGCATTATGGCGGCGACGACTTCAGTGCGCGGGAGCGGCTGGTCCGAACGCTGTCACGGGCCCGCGCCAAGGACATGGCGTCGGATTACGAGCAAATCGACCCGGCGCAGAGCTATGCCGAGCGGCGCGGTATCACGTTCCGCGAGCGCGTGGCTGAGACGACAAACCTGATTGCCTCCGGCATGGGTTCGTCCTGTCTGTCCCAGCAGCAATCAGCAACAACCAGTGAGGTGCAGGCAAGCTATGTCCGAGCCGGATCGTATCGTTCGCCTCAAAACCGTCCTTGCCCGGACCGGGCTGTCTCGCTCAACCATCTATCGCAAGATCGCCGAAGGCACGTTCCCGGCTCAGGTCAAGATCAGTGTCAACGGGGCCGGCTGGCGGGAATCAGAAGTTAATCGGTGGGTTGACGATCCAGTTATGTGGTGCGTCAGGACGCGGCAAAACAATAGCGACTAGCCGCAATCGGTCGTCAGGCATCGCCGGCATCGGATAGGTTCAATGACCGATTAGGGGCCGGGAGCGGACTGTCCAGTTTTCGGTGGGCTATGGCTAAAGTTGCGTTGGCTACCGACCCAGCTTAAGCCTTGCCACCTTTCGGCCCAGGCCTCTCCCATAGTCAAAACTGATAAGGTACATTGTTGCATTGGAAAGGGTCGATGCATCACGCATTCGGACAATTCGAACTTGATGAAGCTGCCCGCAAGCTGTCGCTAAGCGGCGTTGGGCAGAAAATCCAGCCGCTTGTCTATGATTTGCTGGTGTACTTGGTGCGCAACGCCGGCAGGGTCGTACCCAAGGACGAGTTGATGGACGCTCTCTGGCCGGATGTCATCGTGACTGAAGCATCGCTTCAGCGCGTGGTCAGCCTCGCCCGCAAGGCGCTTGCGGCAGGCGGCCTGCAGGACGCGATTCACAGCTACGTTCGCCACGGCTACCGCTTCGCCATCGACGATCCGGGACTGGGCTACGCGCGGCCTGCCTCTCTGCGAGGGGACGACACGCTTGCCAAGGCGCGCAAGCTGGCAGCCTTGCGCGATTGGGGCGCGGCTGCAAGACTTTTTGCGAATTTGGCGGACGATGAAGGTCTCTCTCCTGCTGACGTCGATCTCTGGGCGCTGGTCGTCGAATGTGGCGGGCGGCCAACCGAGGCGATCCCCGTGCTGAACCGCGCGGTGACAGCTCATGTCGAGGCTGGCGACTTCGCCCGCGCCGCCAGGTCCGCTATCACACTCGCAAAGATCCAGGCCGAGCGCGGATCAGGTGCCGTAGCCGAGGGATGGCTGGAACGTGCAGCGTCGCTCCTTTCCCAGTCAAAAGACGATAGCACGCAGGCATATCTGCTGTGGATGAGGTCACGCCTGGCATCTTCCGGCGGCCGGCCTGAGGAAGCGCTGAGACTGGCATCAGCCGCTCACGCGATAGCCGAGAATTGCGACGATCCCGGCCTGCGGGCTCTGACTTTGACGTATAAGGGATTTTTCAATCTCGCCCTCGGCAAGATCGCGGAGGGCAGCGAGCAGCAGAATCATGCGGCGGCGATCGCCTTGTCGAGCCAGGTTGACCCGATCACCGGTAGCCTTGTTTATTGCAATATCCTCTGGAGCTGCAGGACATATGCCGATTGGCCTCGTGCCCGCCAGTGGAGCGAAGGCTTTGAAAGTTGGTGCACCGTAAGTTTTGCGCAGACCTCGGGTGCGTGTGACCTTCATCGTGCTGAAGTGGTCGCGGCGCAGCAGGTATTGCCGGAAGCCCTGACTTGCATAAACGAAGCGCTGCCCAAGCTCTCCTTGGAGGAATCCTGGTCGCTCGGCGAAGGCTTCCGTGTCCGCGGCGATATCTTCGCCATGATCGGCGACCTTAGATCAGCGCGCGCCGACTACGATCAGGCTTATGCGCTCGGCTGGGATGCGGAGCCGGGCAATGCTGTGCTTCTATTCGAAACCGGCGATCTGGACGGGGCGCTTGCCGCAATCGACCGGGCTCTGCAGGGGACGTCGTGGTTCCATCTGCAGCGACGCGGAAACCTGTTGGTGAACGCGGCCTGCATTGCAGCACGCGGCGGGCGCTCTGACCAGGCGTCAATCTATCTCAAAGAAATCGATGCGCAGCCAGAACGCTGGCGGCAACCGGCAACGCAGGCATTGATAGCCGAAACCAAGGCAGCACTTTGCGAGCCAGGCGACCCAAACGGAAATCGGCTTCTGCTATTGGCCCGGCAGCTCTGGACCAGTGCAGGCGTCGATTATCACGCGGCAAGGGTTCGGCTGCAACTCGCCAGTGCCCTGTTGCGTTCGGGCGACATCAGCGGAGCGAAAGTGGAAATCACTGCGGCGGAGAGATCGGCCCGCCATTTGGGATCACGGCGCCTGGAACAGGAAGCCGCAACGCTTCGCCATGATTTTTCGCGCGAAAGCCAGCCGGTTGGCGATCGTTCCATGCAAGAACTCACCCGCTGATCCAATCCGCCCTCCTTTTTAGGACGAGCCGCCGATCGAGCTTATCGGCGGTGCTGGCGAAAGATCAGCCAGAGATCAGGTCCCGATAAGGATGATCAGTCCTCCCTGAAGGTAATCTTTCCCCAGCCAAGCAGACACGCCTGGCAATAGGCAGCGCCGCGAAGGGTTGGCGCGAAATCGAAAGGGAAAGATCATGAACCTGTTTGTTATCCGCCGCCCCAGCGCTTGGGCATCACTGCAGGAACTCGAAGCCGCCGGCGCCAAATCGGCAAAGGTCGCCAAGGAACAGATGTCGGGTACGGTCAGCTGGATCCGCAGCTATGTCGTGCACGAACCCGATGGCCGCATCGGCACCTTCTGCATCTACGAGGCCAAAGACGGCGAGGCCATCCGCGATCACGCCAAGCGCGTTGGCATGCCCGGTGAGGAATTTTACCCGGTCGCCGACACGGTCATCATTCGCAATGATCCGATGACAGCGGCCGCCTGAGACCGCCAGTCGCTGCCTCGCCCGATCAAAGCGGGGCAGCGTCATCCAATCAGCAAACAATGAACAGACGGCGCTTGGACGGCATGCCCCATTCCGGTGCCGCGATTCCGAATGGAGAAAACCAATGTTTCACTACCTGAAGCGCGTTTCGATCGGTCTGAGAGCACGCAGGGCCGAGAGGGCTTTGCACGAACTGCCTGACCACATCCTGAAGGACATAGGCATTCGCCGCGGTGCGATCGCACATGCTGTTCGGGAACACTTCAAGGACCGTCTCGTCTGAGTGCCCAGACCAATTGGAAACCAGGGAAATGGAACTTCTGATAAACGTGGCGAACGTCATGTATGTGATCGCCTACTTCACGCTGGACATCTTGCGGCTGAGGATTCTCACCACAGCGGCTGCAACCTGCCTCGCCGTGTATTTCTATGGCCAGCCGGCGCCACTCATGAACGTCGTCGGCTGGAACGTTTTCTTTGTGATTCTGAATCTGGTCCAGATCGGCCGCATTGTGAAGTCTCGCCGTAGATGAAGCCAGGTTTGCAGACATACTGAATGTCGGGTCTCATGCCGCTTTGCGCTAAGTGCTACAGACCTGCTGCCACGAGATCAAAAAGCACCGTGATCATCCCTGCCGATGCCGCGCTACTCGATGCCGGAATCGGCTTGAGTTGCGGATGCTGTCAAGTAGGTGTCAGCTTTAAGGAAGGGCAAGATAATAGACGGCGGCCGACATCAGGCGCGTTGTGGCCCGGCAGCTCTGGGGCCGATACCGGATGGTCGGGTTTCGGCAGGCATTCGAGATAAGCTGCCGTTCTCCATGCGACCCCATTTCGGTCGTTCGCACTATCATTTACCAATCCTGAAAGCGGACATTCATCGCCCCAGCGCCTGCGGTACCTCCCGCGCCTGCAGATCGGGAAACTTTCTCGCCATATGGTCTATGAGAGCGCGCACGGCTGGAGGCAGGCCGCGACGAGTTGTGAAGACGAGATGGACAATACCGTCCTCGCTCCGCCAGTCCCGAAAGACGCGAACCAGCTTGCCTGCGGCAACCTGCGCCGCGCAGGCGTGGTCCGGCAGAAAAGCGACTCCCAGTCCGCTCGCGGCTGCGTCGCAGACAACGGCGTAGTCAGCGCAGGTCATGCGTGGCTCGTGGCGCAGCACATGAGTTGCCCCGTCGTCACGCTCGAGCGTCCATGTGATCTCCCCTTCAGCATCACTCGTGCCGAGCGTTGCGATGGAGGCAAGATCGGCGATGTCAGTACCGAGCTGGCTCGCCATCTGCGGGCTGGCGACGAGGATCCAGCGTGAGCGGCCGAGTGAGCGCATGGTGAGGGAAGCGTCGCTTGTCAGTTCGCGGCGGACGCGCAATGCCAAGTCTACACGCTCTTCGATAAGGTCGATGGCTCTGTCCGTCACGACCAGTTGTAGTTGGACCTTCGGGAACTGGGCAAGGAAGTCGCTGGCAATGGCGGATACTTTCTCTACCAGATTGAGCGGACAGCTCATGCGGATGCGCCCGTGCGGCTCGGCTTTTGCCTCCGCGACGAGCGCTTCTGCCCGCGCTGCCTCCAGCATCATGACACGGCAGCGCTCGTAGAAGGTTTGCCCCACTTCGGTGACCCGGAAGCGTCGGCTGGACCGCTCGATCAGGCGCACGCCGAGGCGGACCTCCAACGCTGAGATCCTCCGGCTGAGTTTCGACTTAGGCTCGCGTAACGCCCGGCCAGCAGCTGCGAACCCGCCATGGGCAACCACTTCTGCGAAGTAGACGTAGTCGTTGAGGTCGTGGCGCATTATCGTTCCTCCAATGGAACGCTACGTGCCACATCCGCCGTCTATAAGCATCATCGTTGTCGAATTATCTCTCCAGGCAATGGCGAGCAGGTCGCCGAGAGATGGAGAACGAAGATGACGAACAGGTTCCAGAACAAAGTCGTAGTGGTAACGGGCGCGACGAGCGGCATCGGTCTCGCGGCTGCCAAGGCCTTCTCGCAAGAGGGTGCATCGGTCTTCATCACCGGGCGCCGTGAGGACGCGCTGGACGCGGCGGTCAAGGCGATCGGCGGTCAGGCGACAGGTGTACGGGGCGATATGGCAAACTTTGCGGACATCGATCGACTCTACGACACCGTGCAGCAGCACCACGCGCAGATCGATGTCGTCTTCGCCAATGCAGGTGGCGGCGAGTTTGCCCCGCTGGGCGCGATCACCGAAGAGCAGTTCGACTCCACCTTCGACACGAACGTGAAGGGCACGCTCTTTACTGTCCAGAAGGCCTTGCCGCTGCTGAAAGACGGCGGCGCCATCGTGCTGACAGGCTCGACTGCCGGCAGTGAAGGAACGCCAGCCTTCAGTGTCTATTCTGCCAGCAAGGCGGCGGTGCGCAACTTTGCCCGCAACTGGATCCTCGACCTCAAGGAGCGCCGCATTCGCGTCAACGTCGTCAGCCCCGGCGCGACGCGCACGCCCGGTCTCGTCGGTCTCGCCGGTGACGATGCTGAGAAGCAAACGGAGCTTCTTAATTTCCTGGGCTCGCGAATCCCGCTCGGGCGTGTCGGTGAACCCGAGGAGATTGCAAGGTCCGTTCTTTTCCTCGCTTCGGATGAGGCAAGCTTCGTGAACGGCGTCGAGTTCTTCGTCGACGGTGGTCAGGCGCAAGTTTGACAGAACGGGGCAAGCGCCCTTGTCAGGCCCGGAGCGACGCTTGCCCTCAATGTCGCTTCGGGTCGATTGCATTCTCAGGCTCCCACATGCAAACAGTAGTCGTGACGCCAAGGCATTGGGCAGGCGATATCATGACAAAAAGCGACCAGCCCAGGTAGGCTGCAACCTCCAACTACGGCAGTTGTCAGACGGAATGCCAGCAAGGCGTTTCGCAGTCCCGAGTAAATGTCTGCTTCTCAAGGCGTGCTGACAAAAGCAGACGGTCAATTTCCCACCAATCTCGGCCATTGACTTCGCTTAGTGCTATGGCAGCTTTTGGGAGATGAGGGTTCGGCCCTTGAACCTCCGAAATGAGGCGCATAGCGGCCGTTCGCGTCGTGATAGCTTTTCGGGCCAGACTCTCCCATTCCCTGTCGGTCTGTGCAGCACCGAGACACGCCCATCACGCCCGACACTGTGGAAGATATCGCATGCTCTCCGAGTGGGGGGAAAGGCGGTAGCGCTCTCCCGACTCGAACCCCATAGAAACTGGCCGTTGTCCAAGCATCGTCACGGCCATAAGTAGCTATTGCCGCAATCGGTAGTTTGTTTGACGGGAAACGGGCGCCTGACTGGACAGCGTCTGGCCTATAGCTAATCTGAATATCCTGCCGACTGCTTCCGTTGTGCTTCCGCGACGTTTTTCCCGACCTCTTCCTGTCGAGAAATGGTCTTGCTAACTACATGTTTTTGCAGTATAAAAGTGGCGCACCCGACAGGATTCGAACCTGTGACCTCTGCCTTCGGAGGGCAGCGCTCTATCCAGCTGAGCTACGGGTGCTTCCCGGTGATCCGGAAAACGAACCAACCGGTGAACCGGCAAGTCACGGCTTCTTAGCGGAAGCCGGCGCGAGCTTCAACGGGCAATTGCCAATTGGGCGGTACGCCGAAGATCGAGCGTTGGACATGCCGACCAGGCTCGCGCACTGTCAGGTCATTCGCAGGCTCGCTGCCCTTTGGGCGTTCATCGCCTTCAAAATGTCCACTGGGCTTTAGATCCGAGTCCATCGTTGGTCAGTCGAAGAGGCGAAGGCTTTTCGCCCGCTGCGGGACAATGCTACTGTCCCGCCTCACCCTTCGCCGTCCGCCGTCTCACCCCGCGCACGGCCCGTTTCGCCTTCTTGGCGCCGGTCAGTTCGTGCATGGCGTCGAGCTGCATCTGCTGCATTTCGGCGAGCCGCGTCCATTGGCGCGAGATGAGGTAGTCGAGTTTTTCGTGCAGGTGGCGCACTTCGAGCTCGGCCTTGAGGTTGACGCGGTAGTCGTTGAAGGAGCGCAGCCGATCCTTGGTCTCCTGTCGCTTCTGGCTCATCATGATGATGGGCGCCTGGATGGCGGCGATGCAGGAGAGCAGAAGGTTGAGCAGGATGAAGGGATAAGGGTCGAAGGCGCCGACGGCGCCCTCGAACAGGTTAATGCCGATCCAGATCAAGAGCACGCTGGCGAAGGAGATCAGGAACCACCAGCTGCCGCCGAAGGCCGCCATGTTGTCGGAAACGCGATCGGCAAAAGAGCGATGCTCCTCGAACTCCTCCTCCGAGTTTTCGGAAATCGTGTCCTGCCTGGCGATCGATTCCACCACCTGGCGGTCGAGCTCGGAGAATTCGCCGTGCTCCTGCTGCAGCAGTTCCTCCATGTAGCGCATGCGGTAGCGGCCGAGCTCCTCGCGGCTGATGCGGGCCCCCTTGGGCAGGTCCGGGTGGTCGGAACGGATGCGGTCGGCCAAGCTCGGGCGCAGATCGTCGATGCGCACCAGGTCGCGCTTGCGGAATTTGCGGCCCGAGATCGCCGACGGCTTCCGCTTCGGCTTTATGCGTGAGGAGCCGGGGCCGGCGGGTTCGGAGTCCGGCACTTCGGGCGTGTCGAAATGATCGTCCGAAACCTCGTGCAGATCCCCCGTCGTGATCGGCGCCTCGAAATATTCGCCGCCGCTGTCGTTCTCATTGTCCGGCGCCTTCTGCTCGGATGCCTTGGGAACGGTGCTCATGGTGCTGGCTCCTGCTGTGGCGCTGATGGGGAAGATACGCCGAGGTGGCGGGGCATATCCACTGTCGGATTGCGCTGCCTATGCCATGGCTTCCAGACGATTGCATGACAGTGTGACAACAATAGCCGGCTGCGGGTTTTTGGCGGCTGTTCTTCGCGGCGGCCGCCGCCCCTTCGCTGGGCCGAGGCGCTTCACGACTTCGTCATTCACGGGCGAAGCCGCGGAGTGGCGTCGCGAAGACCCGAGGATGACGAAGTCGGGGGGCGGACGGAACTTCGCGGGCTCGGGCGTTCGTCCTTCGAAAAGCCAGGCAATTGGCCTTTCGTCCGCCGCCCAGACCACTCCTAGCCTACTGCTGCTCGGCGAACATCAGCCTGGTCTTGGTGGAATCCATCGTTGGCGACAGGCTGCGCTGGATAAGCGCCTCGACATGGTCGTTGCGCTGGCGAGCTGAGTCGGCGCCCATCACCACCACGATCAGCTGGCGGCCGTCGGCATTGTAGGAGGTGACGATGTTGAAGCCGGAAGCCCTGATATAGCCAGTCTTGATGCCATCGACGCCGCGCACCCGGCCGAGCATGTCGTTGTGGCCGCGCACGAGCTTGCCGCGGAACATGAAATCGCTTTCGGAGAAATAGTGGAAATGCTGGGGGAAGCGCTGGCGCAGCGCCATGCCCAGCACCGCCATGTCGCGCGCCGTCGTCATCTGGCCGTCGTCGGGCAGGCCCGACGCGTTGCGGAAGGTGGTGCTGGACATGCCGAGCGAACGCGCCTTGGAGGTCATCATGGCGGCGAACTGGTCCTCCGAGCCGCCAAGATATTCGCCGACCGCCACCGCCACGTCATTGGCGGATTTGACGACGATGGCGCGGATGGCGGAATCGACATCGATGCTCTCGCCGCGCCGGAAGCGCATCTTGGTCGGCGGCTGCGAGGCGGCATGATCGGAAACCGGGATCTGCGTCTCCTTGGTGACGCGGCCGGATTCCATTGCCTCGAACAGGAGGTAGAGCGTCATCATCTTGGTCAGCGAAGCCGGATAGCGCTGCGCCGTCGAGTTGACCTCGAACATCTGCTTGCCGGTCTTTGCGTCGACGACGATCGCGGCATATTTCTGCGGCGGCGCGGGCACGGCCAGCACGGAATCCGGCGGCGTCGTGGTCGAGCAGCCGGCGACCATCAGCAACAGGCCAAGGGCGACGAAGAGTCTCTGGAGGAGCGGAAAGGGACGCAGTTTGGACAAGGGCAAGACGTTCTGGCGATGCTGTTGCTGAGATGAGGCGAAGCTAACGTAACGCGATTGGTGCGTCCATTTGGTTAATGGCTGATAGTCCCAGGATTGTCGAGTTCGGCCTGCCGCCCCGAAATCGCCCGTTTCCTGTCTCTCCTTGCCAACGCCGCGCTTCCCGTGGGAAGGGGCGTGGGCATCGGCTGGCTTGGGGGGTGGCATGACGAACATCGGGGCCGGGGGCGCGGCGCCCTCGCTTATCAAGGCATCGCTCAGCCGCACCGGCAAATGGGCCGGAAGCATCGCCTTTGTCGGCGGCGCGGTTTCCGACATCCTCAATCCGCTGGCGCCGTTCGCAGCCTATATCGCGCTGGTCGCCTCGATCGCGGCGGTCATCATCGCCATCGCCATTGTGCTCAGGCTGGTGCTGGCGGCCAGGGCGCTGCCGGCGCTGGTGTTCGCCACCAGTGCGGCGGCGGTAGCCGGCGGCGTCTATGCCGTGCAGCAGCAGACCAATTCGCAGAACGGCGTCATCGCCGGCCTGGTGCCGGCGATCTCGCGGCTGCAGCAGTCGATGGGCATCGTCTCCGAAAAGGTGGCGAAGATCGAGCAGACGGTCACGCAGACGCAAAAGACCGTCGAAGAGGTCAAGAAATCGACCGACACGGTTGCACAGAGGACCAACCAGATCGCGTCCGCCCAGCAGCAGCAGACCCAGCAGGGCGCCGAGACGCAAAAGACCGTCGAAGCGGTCAAACAGACCACCGAGGCGCTCGCCGCCGGCCAGCAACAGCAACAGGCCCAGGCGGAAAAGCTGCAGGCGACGACCGAGCAGATCGCCGCTTCGATCGACACCATCGCCAAGGGGTTTGCCCAGTTGGCGGCGCAAGGCGGGGCGATCGCCGAGCCGAAGCGGCCGGATGAATTCTACCACAATGCCCGCGTCTACGAATTGTCCGGCGACATGCTCAATGCCCGGCGCTCCTACCTCGCCTTTGCCGGCTACGACGTCGACGCCATCGACCCCTATACGCGCTTTGCCACGCTGCTTCGGGTGCAAGACGGCAAGGCGGGTGCCCGCGAGGTGTTCGGGCAGCTTGCCGACAAGGGCAAGGCGCTGTCGATCAAGCTGGTGCATATATTGCAGTTCGACGATGCCCAGCGCCTCGATAAGCTCAACGCCTTCATCGCGGCCAATCCCGACTACGCGCCGGCCTATTTCCTCAAGGCGCAGGAGTTTTCGGAAGACCGCCTCGGCAGCCAGACGCTGGCCGACAAACGCAGCGAAGCCCAGGCGCTGACCAAATTCGTCTCCTACGAAAGGGATGGCGGACTGCTCAAATATTTCGTCGACCAGACCCAGTTGGCCGACTGGCTGGACCGCGGCCGCAGCCGGCTGGCGGCACTAGGCGACGTGCTCGACCCCACGCGCTTTGCGCCTTCGCTGACGCCGATGCGCTCGAATCAGGGCTGGTCGATGACCATTTCGCTGCCCGAGCCGGCGACCGCGATTTCCTGGCGGCTCGGCACCAGCGGTCCCTTCACCGACACCGGCTTCCTGGCAATGAACGACCAGACCACCGGCAAGCCGGGGCCAATCCGAGCTTCGAACTGCCCGACAGCACCGCGGCGACCACGATCGCGATAAGATATCTCGACATCAGGGGCCGCGAGACCGGCCCGTTCGACATCCGCTTCGACCCGGACACGGCACTGCAGCAAGGTGACAAGCAGATCCTCGACCAGTTCTGGACGTCGTGGATCGCCTTCGACTCCGGCGGCAATCACGGCCTGGTCTATTTCACCCAGATGCTGT
Source organism: Mesorhizobium sp. NZP2298 (assembly GCF_013170825.1). Lineage (NCBI taxonomy): Bacteria > Pseudomonadati > Pseudomonadota > Alphaproteobacteria > Hyphomicrobiales > Phyllobacteriaceae > Mesorhizobium > Mesorhizobium sp. NZP2298. The sequence goes on from NZ_CP033365.1 coordinate 625,159, forward strand.
CCTACCGCTGCGCCATCAAGGAGGTGCATTACAGCCTCAACGGCGCCGCGCTCGACAAGTCGCTCGAGATACCGCCTTGCGACAAGAAGGATCCCTACGCCATCCCCTACGACGCCAAGAGCTATTTCAAGGTTGCCGACAGTGTGAAGTCGATGTCGGTGCAGGTGACCTATACCGACGGGACGAAATCGCCGGTGCGGGAGTACAAGCGGCAGTAGCTGATGCGAAATGCCGACCGCAGTGCTTGCGCAACGCGCGCCGAAAGGGTTCTGTTCGCGGCTTCGGATTCGGTGAGAGCGCAATGACCATCAGCACGATCAAGGCCAAAGGTATTTCGGTTTCGCTCGATCTGACTGTCGGCCACATCGCCGACATGATCGTCGAGAGCGCCGGAAGGCAGCTTCGGCCACTGCACCGCGCCCCTTGGGTCGACGCGGGCGAGGCGCTGCCCAAGGACCTGCCGCAAGGCACGGTTCGCCTGTCCGGCGACTTCCTCTGCGCGCCGTTTTCGCGCAGCGATGTCGAAGAGGCGCCACTGCATGGCTGGCCGGCCAACAGCGCCTGGGATGTCGTGGACAGCAACGCCACGCAGGACGGCTGGCGCGCCGTCTTCCGGCTGCGGCACAAGGTCATGGGCGCCAGCGTCGACAAGATTTTTACACTCATCGACGGCCATCCCTTCCTCTACCAGGAACATGTGTTTTCCGGCGGCTCCGGCGCGATTTCCGTCGCCCATCACCCGATGACGGTGATGAAAGGCGGCGGACGGCTGGCCTTTTCGCCGAAGCGCTTTGCCGCGACATTAGCCGATCCGCTGGAGCCCGATCCCGCGCGCGGCCGCTACATGCTGGCCTATCCGGCGCGGTCGGCCGAGCTCGGCCGGTTTCCCGCCGCCGGCGGCGGTACGCTCGACCTGACGGAATACCGCATGGATGACCGGCGCGAGGATTTCGTCACCCTGGTCGAAGCCGATCATGGCGGGCCGGGCTGGACGGCGCTGGCGCGCCAGGCCGAGGGCGACCTCGTGCTGGTGCTGAAGAACCCGGCCGAACTGCCGGTCACCATGCTGTGGCTCAGCAATGGCGGGCGCGACTACGCGCCCTGGAGCGGGCGCCATCTGGGCGTGCTCGGCATCGAGGACGGCCGCACGGCCGTCGGCCACGCCGCCTCGATTGGCGACAATTGGCTGAAGCGCGAGGGCGTGGCGACCGCCTTTGCGCTCGGCGAGGGTCGAAGCTTTTCGTTCCGCCATGTCATCGGCGCCATGCCCCTGTCCAGCGGCACCCCGCCAGGGGAGATCACCGCCGCCGAGGGTCGCATGCGGCTTGCCGCGGGCGGATCGAGCTGGAACGTGCCCTTCGACAGCGATTTCCTGCGCATCGGCCGGCCCGTCCCTGCCTGAGCAGGGATCGCGCGATCACGGGATTTGAAATTTCCGTGAACTGCCGCCAAGATGCGGCGGAAAACATCGTGCCGATCATCCAGGCAAGTGAGGCTTCCCATGTCCGAAATCGCGCACCTCGCCGCCACCATCTTCAAGCGCGCCGGCAAGGCAAAGCGCTTCATCGTCGCCATCGCCGGGCCGCCCGGGGCTGGCAAGTCCACATTGTCGGCCGGCCTGCATGACCTGTTGCCGGAGGGGGCGGTGGAAGTCGTCCCGATGGATGGCTTCCATTATGACGACATCGTGCTCAATGCGCGCGGCCTGCGTGCGCGAAAGGGGGCGCCGGAAACATTCGACTTTTCCGGCTTCGAAGCCCTGCTGAAGCGTATCCGGGCCGGCGAACCCGACATCGCGATTCCCGTCTTCGACCGCAACATGGAATTGTCGCGCGCCGCGGCGGCGATCGTCGGTACCGAGACGAAATTCATCCTGGTCGAAGGCAACTATCTTCTGCTCGACGAAGAGCCGTGGTCACGGCTGGCGCCGCTGTTCGATTTCTCGATCTTCGTCGAGGTGCCGCGCAATGAACTCGAGCGGCGCCTGGTGGAGCGCTGGCACGGCCATGGCCGCTCCGACGAGGATGCGCGCGCCTGGATCGCCTCCAACGACATGCCCAACATCGAACGCGTGTTGGCCCGGCGCCGGGCCGCCGATCTGGTTATTGGTTAACACGCTTAATTTTCGGTATTTCTGGACGGGAACCTTAAGGGTTGCGCGCCGTTATGTCCGGGAACCCATTTGTCGGGCGTAAGGGATTTTCCGATGGCAACCAAGGCAAGAAAACCCGCAGCCGCCAAGACCAGGACGGCAAAGGACGGCCCAGCGAAAACCGGTGCCGGCGCGGCGATCGCCGAGCGCTCGAAAGACGCGAAACCCTCCTTCGGCAAGGCCGCACCGAGGAAGGTCGTGCCTGCCGCGACCAAGACGCCAAGCCCGCGCAAAGCGGCGAAGGGCAAACAAAGTGCCGTCCGGACCGTGGCGAGCGTGGCGGCCGGTGCGGTGGTGGCCACCGCACGCGGTGCCGTCTCGCTGGCAGCCTCCGTGATCGGCAAGGGCGGTTCGAAGGCCAAGGCGAAGTAGCAGATACTGCGTCGCCGGGCGGCCAAGGCGATCGCCCTGTAGGCCAGTTTCAGTCCTTTGCGGGAATGGTCAGGCCCTTCTGCACCGCCGGCCGGGCAAGGCCGCGCTCCAGCCAGGCCGCCACATTGGCGAAATCGTCAAAACCGACGAGTTCGCGCGCGTCATAGAAGCCTATCAGGTTGCGAACCCAGCCGAGCAGCGAGATGTCGGCGATCGTGTAGTCGTTGCCCATGATCCATTTGCGGCCCTTGAGCCGGCCGTCGAGCACACCGATCAGCCGCCGCGATTCGTCGCGGTAGCGCTCCAGCGGGCGCTTGTCGGCGATCTCGCGGCCGGCGAATTTGTGGAAGAAGCCGACCTGGCCGAACATCGGTCCGACCGAGGCCATCTGGAAGAAGACCCACTGGATCGTCTCGTAGCGTCGCGCTGCGTCCGCCGGTATGAGCAGGCCGGTCTTCTCGGCGAGATAGAGCAGGATGGCGCCGGATTCGAACAGGCCGATCGGCTTGCCGTCCGGACCGTCGGGATCGATGATCGCCGGGATCTTGCCATTGGGATTGAGCGACAGGAATTCCGGCGTCCAGCTTTCGTTCTTGCCGATGTTGATCAGATGCGGCTCGTAGGGCAGGCCGATCTCTTCCAGGGCGATCGAGACCTTCACCCCGTTCGGCGTTGTCGCCGAATAAAGCTGGATCCGGTCCGGATGCTTGGCCGGCCAACGGGTTGCGATCGGAAAGGCGGACAGGTCGGCCATCGAGAAACTCCTGAGCGGGGATTTGCGCCAAAGGCGCACGGCGTTGGCGGGTGGCCAAGAATTAGGCGCACGGCCAGGCGGGATCAATATGGCGGAGACAGTTTCGCCATGCACGGACAGTCAACCGAATCGGCCGCCAAGGCGCACCCCCCTGGGCAGGCACTGACCCGCCCGGGATCAGATGGCCTTGAACGCCAGCACCGCGTTGGTGCCGCCGAAAGCAAAGCCGTTGCTGATCGCGACGCGCACCTTGCGCTCGCGCGCGACATTGGGCGTCACGTCGAGATCGCAATCGGGATCGGGTTCGCGGTAATTCGCGGTCGGCGGCACCACGCCCTCGCGGATAGCCATGACGCAGGCGATCATTTCCAGTCCGCCCGATGCGCCCAGGCAATGGGCATGCATCGACTTGGTCGATGAGACCGACAGCGAGCGCGCATGCTCGCCAAAGACGCGCTTGATCGCGTTGGTCTCGATCTGGTCGTTGGCCTTGGTGCCGGTGCCGTGCGCGTTGAGATAGTCGATGTCCTCGGGATTGAGCCCGGCATCGGCCAGGCAGAAACGCATTGCCGCTTCCGGTCCCTCAATGGTTGGAGCAACGATGTCCGAGGCATCGGCGGACAGACCGGCGCCCGCGATTTCAGCGAGGATGGTCGCGCCGCGCGCCATGGCGTGATCGTAGCTTTCCAGAACCGCCATGCCGGCGCCCTCACCGAGCACCAAGCCCTGGCGATCGGCCGAAAACGGCCGGCAGGTATCGGGCGACAGCACGCGCAATGCCTCCCAGCCCTTGAGCACGCCCCAGACCAGCGGCGCATCAGTGCCGCCGGCCACCATGACGTCGGCGCGACCGAGCCTGATCTGGTCGACCGCCGAGGCGATGGCGTGATTGGCCGACGAACAGGCCGAAGTGACGCCGAAGACCGGCCCGCGCAGGCCAAGGTGCATGCTGACCTGGCCCGCGGCCGCGCCCGGCATGACCCTGGGCACGGTGAAGATGCCGGCGCGATTCTTGCCCTCGATCAGGATGGCGCGATAGTTTTCCTCAACCGTCTCGAAGCCGCAGACGCCGACACCGACAATGGTTCCCATGCGATAGGTGTTGTCGGCATGCGTAGCCAATCCCGACTGTTTCAGGGCTTCGCGGGCGGCCAGCACCGCCAGCAGGCTGAAGCGGTCCATCGACACCAGCTGCTTGCGCTCGATGCCGTGATCGGGCAGCGCCTTGATCTCACAGCCGGTTTTCACCTTCAGGTCGTGCAGGAAGGGATTGTCGATCGGACCTATCGCCGAGCGGCCGGCGCGCATCTCGCCCCAGATCGCCGGCACATCGGTGCCGAGCCCGCATATCCCGCCAAGGCCGGTGATGACGACGCGTCTCAGCATTCGGTTAGGCTTTTTTCGCGATCAGCGCGCGAACGGCCTCGACCATGTCGCCAACATTCTTCAGATTGCTCCAGGCATCGACCGTGTTCATCTCGATCTCGATGCCATATTCCTCCTCAAGGTCGAAGATGATCTCGGTCAGCTCCAGCGAATGGATGCCGAGCGCCGTCAATTCGGTGTTGGTGGTGATTTCCTCGCCGCCAGGCTCGGCATGGGCCTTGATCTTTTCGATGATATCCGTTGCCAGTTGGTCAGCCATTCGGTTTCTTCCCCACTTTGTCGTTTCCCGACGCCAACTGAACAGCGCCTTCTTGTCCTCGATATCAGGCCGCGATCGTCGCCTTATACCCCCGCCAAGCATCGCTTGACCGTACCGAGGTGGCTCCCTCTATAGAAACGGAAACGCCATCAAGCAACAAGCTATATATCGACAAAACCGCCGCAGTGCTTAACCTGACGGCGTGGATACGATCGAATATACGAAGTTTTCGCCCCTTTTGGCCCAGCGCGCCGCCGGCCTGGCACAACTGGGCTGCGCCAGCGCCGATGGCCGCACGCGGCTGCGGCGCCTCTATCAGGACGGCTCCGCCAAGATAAGGCTGCCGGCCGTTTCGGCCGATCCGCTGGAGGCGGTGCTGATCAACACCGCCGGCGGACTGACCGGCGGCGACCGCATCGGCTGGGATGTGGATGTCGGCGCGGCTGCCTCGGCGTCGATAACGACCCAGGCCTGCGAGAAGGTCTATCGCGCCGCATCCGACCATGCAGAGGTACGGGTCAAGCTGACGGTCGGCGAAAACGGCCGCATCGCCTGGCTGCCGCAGGAAACCATCGTCTTCGACCGGGCAGCCTTCGCCCGCACGTTGGATGTCGAGCTTGCCGCCGGGGCGGAGGCGCTGCTGCTGGAGGCCACCGTCTTCGGTCGCCTGGCCATGGACGAACGCGCCGCGCAGGGTATTTTTCGTGACCGCTGGCGTGTTCGCCAGGATGGCTTTCTCATCCATGGCGAGGATTTCCGCGTCGGGCCTGACATCGCGGCCACGCTCGCCCGTCCGGCGGCTGCAGGTGGCGCGATCGCCGTGGCAACGCTGCTGCTGGTGTCGCCACGCGCGGAGGCTTTGCTCGACCCGGTCCGCGAGATCGTCGGAGACCAGGGCGGCGCCAGTGTCTGGAGCGTAAAGGCATCTGGCAAGCTTCTTGCGAGGCTTTACGCCGGGGACGGCTACCAACTGCGCCAGCGGCTGGTTCCGCTTGTCGGATTGCTCAACGGACGGGCGGGGCTGCCCAAATTATGGTCACTGTGATTCGGAAACCTGCATGAACCTGACGCCGAGGGAAAAGGACAAGCTGCTGATCGCCATGGCAGCGATCGTGGCACGCAAGCGGCTGGAGCGCGGCGTGAAGCTGAACCACCCGGAAGCGATCGCGCTGATCACCGACTTCGTCGTCGAAGGCGCCCGCGACGGCCGCCCGGTCGCCGAATTGATGGAGGCCGGCGCCCATATCGTCACCCGCGCGCAGGTGATGGAGGGCATCGCCGAGATGATCCACGACGTGCAGGTGGAAGCGACCTTTCCCGACGGCACCAAGCTGGTGACCGTGCACGAGCCCATCAGGTGAGGAGAGGAAACCGGGATGCTTGAACTGCGCCCAAACTGCGAGTGCTGCGACAAGGACCTGCCGCCCGAAGCCGAGGATGCGCTGATCTGCACCTTCGAATGCACCTTCTGTGCCGATTGCGTGGAAACCGTGCTGGGTGGCGTCTGCCCCAATTGCAGCGGCAATTTTTCGGCGCGGCCGATCCGCCCGACGGCGATGCTGAAGAAATACCCGGCTTCCGCCAAACGCGTCCTCAAGGCCGAGGGCTGCGGTCCTCGCAAGGCGGCGTGAACACCTCGACCCTGGAAACGGAAGGCAAATCGAAATGATCCCTGCAAAACGACTGTCCCTCTCGGCGATCCTGTTTCTGGCGGCGGCAATGCCCGCCTACGCCCATGTCGGCGTCGGTACGACGTCGTCCTTCACGGCAGGCTTCGGGCATCCCTTGTCCGGCCTCGACCACATGACCGTGATGATCGCCGTTGGCCTGTGGGCGGCACTCAAGGGCGGCAGAGCGATCTGGGCGTGGCCGGCCGCCTTTGTCGGCGTCATGCTGAGCGGCGCCGCCCTTGGCATGGCGCATGTGCCGATGCCCTTCGTCGAGCCGGGCATACTGGCCTCCGTCGTGGCGCTCGGACTGCTGGTGGCGCTGGCGGTCGATCTGCCCGTCTCGGCGGGCGTCGCCATTATCGGCCTGTTCGCGCTGTTCCACGGCCACGCTCATGGCACGGAAGTGCCTGAAAATGCCGGCGGGCTCGAGTACATGGCCGGCTTTGCCATCGCCACCGTGATGCTCCATGCCGTCGGCATCGCCGCCGGTCTGAGCCTTGGCCTGAGGTTCCGCGGTCTGGCCCGCGTCGCGGGCGCTGCCTGCGCGGCGATCGGCGTCGGCCTCGCCTTCGGCGTCGTGTGAAGTCCAATGATCCCTGGCGAAATCATCCCCGCCCAAGGCGACATCGAGCTCAACAAGGGTCTGCCGACCGTCACCTTGAAAGTCGCCAACGCTGGCGACCGGCCGATCCAGGTCGGCAGCCACTATCATTTCTTCGAAACCAATGAAGGGCTGAAATTCGACCGCGAACAGGCGCGCGGCATGCGTCTCGACATTGCCGCCGGCACCGCCATGCGCTTCGAGCCAGGCCAGGAGCGTGACGTCACGCTGGTGCCGCTTGGCGGCAAACGCGAGGTCTATGGATTCCAGCAGAAGGTGATGGGCAAGCTGTGAGTTTTGTGGCGTCTCACGCGCGGCGCGCACAGAGTCCCAAGGGGAAGCGCCATGCGCTTTTCCCGGGAAAACCGCTTCACACTTTTCCTGGAATTGCTCTAGTCCGACGGCTTGGCAGCCGCATAGATGACGATCTTTCCTGGATTGTCGAACTCGACGGCCAGAATGTCCTGCGTGAGCACGCGCCGCGAATCGATGGCGTTGTAGAGCAAAGCGTTGGCCTCGATCTCCTTGCGCAGTTCCGCGACATCGTCTCGATGCTGCCGGACCTTGTTCTCGATAACCGCCGGCGGGCCGCCTTCGCTGCGTGCCGCGTCGGTCAGGAACACGATATCGACCTTGTCGAGCTTGGAGGTCTTGCGCACCGTGCTGATGTTTTCACGCGTGCGGTCGATCGCCGAGGTGACTTTGCCGATTTCAGCGGTGGTGTTGGCCTCTTCCGCGCTGACTTGCGAGCCGACGATCCGATCGACGGTCTCCGGGCTTTCGAGACCCTGCGCGTTCAGCGCGGACTGAGGAAAGCTCGCTGCCAGAAACGCAGTCGCCGCTACGGCATACAGCCATCGGCCATCGGGCAAGGTGGTGACGGTCATCGTTCGCTTTCGCAGTTTGTTCCAGCACTCAGGAAACGAAACGACTCCAGCCCTGCCAGGGTTCCCCTCATGATGCGGCCGGCGGACCGAATGTCGGCCCGCCGAGCCAGGCCGTCAGCTGGCCTTCTTGGTAATCAGGGTCAGCGCGCCGTTGGGCTCCATGCTGGCCGCGACCACCTGCGCCGAGGTCATTCCCTTTGCTTGGAGGGCGGACTTCACCTTGGGTGTGGCGTCGATCGAGCTGCGCAGTTTCTGCAGGCCGGCATCGCCGCGCTGGGCGATCACCTGATTGACCTGCGTCTGGGCGTCCTTCGGCAGTTCGGTAATGTCGACGATGTTGACGCTCTGGATCGCCGGCGCGGCCTGCTGACCGCCGGGGGCGGGAGTGGTCGCCTTGGGGGCAGGCGTGGCTGGAGCGGGCTGTTGCGCGGGTTGCTGCTGGGCACTGGCGGCACCGGCCAGCATCAGGCTGGCGGCGGCTGCAAGAACTATCGTTTTGCGCATGGATTTTCCTTCCATCGATTTGGCAAACGGTCGTTTTGGGGTGACCCGCTCACCTCAACCGCCAAATGGGATCAGAAGGTGTCGCCCAGCGGGTCATTGCGTGACCATTGGACGGCGTCAATGTGCACCCGGCCCCAACCATTCCGCATTTCGGGAGCAATCTCTGATGGCTAGAATCTCGCGTTCCACCTATGCCCAGATGTATGGCCCGACCGTCGGCGACAGGGTCAGGCTGGCCGACACCGAACTCTTCATCGAGGTTGAAAAGGACCTCACCATTCACGGTGAAGAAGTAAAATTCGGCGGCGGCAAGGTCATTCGCGACGGCATGGGCCAGAGCCAGGTGTCGCGGGCGCAGGGCGCGGTCGACACCGTCATCACCAACGCCTTGGTGGTCGATGCCAGCGCCGGCATCCTCAAGGCCGATATCGGCCTGAAAGACGGCCGCATCGCCGCGATCGGCAAGGCCGGCAATCCGGACACGCAGGATGGCGTCACCATCATCATCGGCCCGGGCACGGAAATCATCGCCGGCGAGGGCAAGATCCTGACACCGGGCGGCTTCGACGCGCATATCCACTTCATCTGTCCGCAGCAGATCGAGGAAGCGCTGATGAGCGGCATCACCACCATGCTCGGCGGCGGCACCGGCCCGGCGCATGGCACGCTGGCCACCACCTGCACGCCGGGGCCGTGGCACATGGCGCGCATGATCCAGTCTTTCGATGCATTCCCGATGAATATCGGCCTGTCTGGCAAGGGCAACGCGTCGTTGCCGGCGGCATTGGAGGAAATGGTGCTGGGCGGCGCCTGCTCGCTGAAGCTGCATGAAGACTGGGGCACGACGCCGGCGGCGATCGACTGTTGCCTGTCGGTCGCCGACGAGCACGACGTGCAGGTGATGATCCACACCGACACGCTCAACGAATCCGGCTTCGTCGAGAACACGGTCGCGGCGATCAAGGGCCGCACCATCCACGCCTTCCACACCGAGGGTGCCGGCGGCGGCCATGCACCCGACATCATCAAGGTCTGCGGCCTGCCCAACGTGATCCCGTCCTCGACCAACCCGACCAGGCCTTACACCGTCAACACGCTGGCCGAGCATCTCGACATGCTGATGGTCTGCCATCATCTGTCGCCGTCGATCCCCGAGGACATCGCCTTTGCCGAAAGCCGCATCCGCAAGGAGACGATCGCGGCCGAGGACATCCTGCACGATATCGGCGCCTTCTCGATCATCTCGTCCGACAGCCAGGCCATGGGCCGCGTCGGCGAAGTGGCGATCCGCACCTGGCAGACCGCCGACAAGATGAAGAGGCAGCGCGGTTCGCTGCCGCAAGAGACCGGCAACAACGACAATTTCCGCGTCCGCCGCTACATCGCCAAATACACGATCAACCCGGCCATCGCGCATGGGCTGTCGAAAGAGATCGGCTCGATCGCCGTCGGCAAACGCGCCGACCTTGTGCTGTGGAACCCAGCCTTCTTCGGCGTCAAGCCGGACATGGTGCTGATCGGCGGCATGATCGCCGCAGCCCCGATGGGCGACCCCAACGCCTCGATCCCGACACCGCAACCGATGCACTACCGGCCGATGTTCGGCGCCTATGGCAAGGCCAGGACCAACTCGTCCGTGACCTTCGTTTCGAAAGCCGCACTCGAGTCCGGCCTGCATGGCAGGCTTGGCGTCGACAAGCAGTTCGTCGCCGTGGAAAACACCCGCGGCGGCATCGGCAAGCACTCGATGGTGCTCAACGACGCCACGCCGCACGTCGAGGTCGACCCCGAAACCTACGAGGTCCGCGCCGACGGCGAATTGCTCACTTGCGAGCCGGCAACGGTGCTGCCGATGGCGCAACGGTATTTCCTGTTCTGATGCTAGATCGGCGACCGGGCCGACTGGCGGGAAACCCATTGCGGCACGTGCCGTGACACCGCAATATGCGGCTCAATGAAACCGCATGACTTGCCATGGCCACCGAAATAGCCTCCGCCCACGACATCTTCCCGCACATCCGCATCGTCATGGGCATGGTGATCGGACTTGGTGTCACCCGCCTGCTGTCGGGGGTGGCCCGTATTATCCAGCACCCCGGCCAGTACCGGCTCTATCCCGTGCATCTGGCTTGGGTCGCCTCGGTGCTTCTGATGCTGGTGCATTTCTGGTGGTGGGAGTTCGGCCTCTACGCCATCGAGGCATGGACCTTCGGCAAATACCTTTTCATCATCTTCTACGCGATCACGCTGTTCCTGCTCTGCGCGCTGCTGTTTCCGGATTCGATGCTGGACTACACAAGCTACGAGGATTTCTTCTATTCGCGCCGCGCCTGGTTCTTCGGCCTGCTGGCCGCGACCTATCTGCTGGACGTGATCGACACGTTGCTGAAAGGGCCGGAGCATTTCGCCCATTTCGGCAATGAATATCTGTTCCGCACGCCGATCTTCGTCGCACTTTGCATTGCCGCGATCCTGCTGCGCGACCGTCGCTTTCACACCGCCTTTGTCGCGGCGGCGCTGATCTATCAGATATCGTTCATCCTGCGGCTCTTCGACACGATCGTATGACGACTGCGAATGCTCTAGGCTTGCTGGGAAAGGCAGGTTTCTCATGTACAAGGCCGTCGGATCGCGCGGATCCCGGGTCAGCCGCGTCCTCTGGATGCTCGAGGAACTCGGGCAGCCCTATGAATTCGTCGAGGTCAAATTGCGCTCGCCGGAAGCCTATGCGCTCAACCCGTCGGGCAAGGTGCCGGTCCTCATCGACGGCGAGCTGACAGTGACGGATTCGGCGGCGATCTGCGTCTACCTGGCCGACAAGCACGCCGACAAGGGCATGGGCGCCAATCCAGGTGTCGCCGGCCGTGCCGAGATGGATTCCTGGATGCATTTTGCCCAGAGCGAGTTCGAGGCGCCGCTGTGGAACAAATTGCGCCACCGCTTCCTGCTGCCCAGGGAAGTACGGGTCGATGTCGGCCCCGCCGCGGCCTATGATTTCGCCTCGGAAGCCAAGGCGCTGGACCGCCGGCTTGGCGACAAAACGTTTGCGCTCGGCGACCGATTTTCCGCCGTCGACGTGCTGCTCGGTGATATGGGCGGCTGGGCCCGGGCTGGAAAATTCCCGATCGAGTCCGAGCGCGTCAACGCCTATTTCAACCGGGTGCTTTCGCGCCCTGCCCGCGCGCGGGCGCAAGCCAATGGCGGAGCCATGAAATGAAGCTCAACCTCAACACCGATTTCACCAAATTCCCGCGTGCCGTCTCGGTGGTGCGCGCCGGTGAGGCCGGGACCACAGCGCCGTCCGGCCGTACGGTTCTTGCCCATGACGAACGGCATCTGCGCCGCCGCGCCATCGAACTGTCCGATGGTAGCAAGGTGCTGGTCGACCTGCCCGAGCCGGTTGCCCTGAACGATGGCGACCGGCTGGTGCTCGAGGATGGCCGCCATGTCGAGATCGTTGCCGCACCGGAAGAGGTCTATGACATCCGCGCCCGCGACGGTGTGCATCTGACCGAGCTTGCCTGGCACATCGGCAACCGCCATCTCGCGGCGGGCATCGAGGCGGATCGCATCGTCATCCTGCGCGACCATGTCATCAAGGCGATGCTTGAAGGGCTTGGCGCCACGGTGCGCGAGGTTTCCGAGCCGTTCAAGCCGGTTCGCGGCGCCTATTCGGGCCATGGCGGCGTGCACAGTCACGATCACGGCCATGCACATGCCCACAGCCATGCGGAAGCGCATTCCCATTCACATGGCGACACGCATTCCCATTCGCACGGCCATTCCCACGACGGTCATCACCACGACCATGACTGACCAACCTTCGAACATCGCCTTGCTGCGGCTGATGGCGTGGCTGTCGCCGGCCTTTCCGGTTGGCGGCTTTGCCTACAGCCATGGTCTCGAGCGCGCGGTGCATGATGGCCTGGTTGCCGATGCCGCCGGCCTTGCCGGCTGCCTGGAAACACTGATCGAGATGGGCTCGGGCTGGAACGATGCCGTGCTGTTTTCCGAGAGCTGGCGCCGCGCCCGCAAGGCAGGCGATTTCGGCGAAGTGGCTGCACTGGCCGAGGCGCTCGCCGGCTCGCGGGAACGCCACACCGAGACCATGCTGCAGGGTGCCGCCTTCCTCAAGGCCGCCGCCGCATGGCCCAATCCGGTGCTGGGGCGCTTGCCGGCCGAATGCGCCTACTGTGTCGCAGTCGGCGCCATTGCCGGCGGCAATGGCATTGCGCTGCAGGATGCGCTGTCCGCCTTCCTGCAGGCCTTCTTCTCCAATCTTGTCCAGGCGGCGATCAGGCTCGGTGTCGTCGGCCAGAGCGAGGCCACCACGCTGTTGGCCGGCTTCGAGCCGCTGGCGCTCGCGACCGCCGGCCGCGCGTCGCGCTCGACATTGGATGATCTCGGCGGCTGCGCCTTCGTCTCCGACGTCATGGCGATGAAGCACGAAACCCAGTATTCGCGGCTGTTCCGCTCATGATCGTGCTTGCCTTCGCGCTGTCCTTCGTCCTGCTGCTGATCACGGCGCTGCATGTCTATTGGGGCATTGGCGGCGTCTGGCCGGGCAGAGACGCAGCCTCCTGCGCCCGCGCCGTCGTTGGCTTTCGCGGTGTCGACGAAATGCCCACGCCCTTCGCCAGTTTCGCCGTTGCCGCCTGTCTCGGCCTGGCGACGCTCTGGCCGCTGGCGCTGATCGGCTTCTTTGCCTCGCCCTTCCCGAAAGAGGGCCTCGCCGCCACTTCGCTGCTCATCGGCCTGGTGTTCCTGGGTCGCGGCATTGCCGGCTTCACGCCGTGGTGGCGGCGGCTGGCGCCCGAGCAGCCTTTCGCCCGGCTCGATGTCCAGTACTATTCGCCGCTTTGCCTGTTGATCGGGCTTGGCTTCGCCATCCTTGCCATCATGGAGTTCCCGACATGACTCAAGCCAACGGTCCTCTTCGCATCGGCATTGGCGGCCCCGTCGGCTCCGGCAAGACGACGCTCACCGAAAAACTCTGCAAGGCGCTGCGCGACGAATTCTCCATCGCCGTGGTCACCAATGACATCTACACCAGGGAAGATGCCATGATGCTGGCCCGGCTGCAGGCGCTGCCCGAGGAGCGCATCGTCGGCGTCGAGACCGGCGGCTGCCCGCATACCGCCATTCGCGAGGACGCATCGATCAATTTGCAGGCCATCGCCGAGCTCAACCGCAAATTCCCAGATCTCGACATCATCTTCATCGAATCCGGCGGCGACAACCTTGCCGCCACCTTCTCGCCGGACCTCGCGGACCTGACGCTCTATGTCATCTCGGTCTGCCAGGGCGAGGAAATTCCGCGCAAGGGCGGACCGGCGATCACCCGCTCGGACTTCCTGATCATCAACAAGAGCGATCTGGCGCCCTATGTGAACGTCAACCTCGACGTCATGGAGAGCGACGCCGGCCGCATGCGCGGCAAGCGTCCGTTCGGCTTCACCGACCTGTCACGCGGCAAGGGGTTGCAGGAGGTCATCGATTTCATCGTCGAGCATGGCGGGCTGAGGACCGGCACCGCCGCCAGCACAGCGGCCTGACAGCTATCCGCCTCTCCCTGCACCAACCAAAACCCGTTGCGAGCAGCCGTCGATCACGGCATTCTGGCCAAAACCGGAGGATTTTCGATGAGCATCGCCCGCCTGCAGAAGGAAACGCTGACCAACCTGCCCTTCTATGAGGAGCGCGTGGATCTCGCCTGTGCCTTTCGCTGGACGGCGCGGCTCAACATGCATGAGGCGGTGGCCAATCATTTCTCGCTGGCGGTCAACGAGAACGGCACGCAGTTCCTGATGAACCCCAACCAGGTGCATTTCTCGCGCATCAAGGCGAGCGACCTGTTGATGATCGACGCCAACGATCCGAACACGTTGTCAGGCCCCAATGCACCGGATCCGACGGCCTGGGGCCTGCACGGCGCCATCCACCGCAACGTGCCGCATGCGCGCTGCGTCATGCATGTCCATTCGATCCATGCCACGGTGCTGGCCTCGCTGGCCGATTCGACATTGCCGCCGATCGACCAGAATTCGGCGATGTTCTTCAACCGCCATGTCGTCGATGCGCATTATGGCGGCTTGGCCTTCGAGGAAGAGGGCGAGCGCTGCTCGCAGCTTCTCACCGATCCCAAGGTCAAGGTGATGGTGATGGGCAATCACGGCGTGCTGGTGATCGGTGACACGGTCGCCGACGCCTTCAACCGCATGTTCTATTTCGAACGCGCCGCCGAGACCTATATCAAGGCGCTGTGGACCGGCCGCCCGCTGCGCACGCTGTCCGACGCCATCGCCGAGAAGGCGGCCAGCGAGATGGATGATTATCCCGGCCAGGCCGAGCGCCATCTCAGCGAGTTGAAGGCGATCCTCGACGAGGAAGAGCCGGTTTACCGGAATTAGAGCCCGAGCTGAGCCCGCAATTCCTCGGCGCTATTGATGACGATGGCGCCGGGCGGTCCTTCCATCGGCTTTTCCGGCCAGAAGATCGTCTTCATGCCCGCCGCCAGCCCCGCCATGGTGCCCGGCCAGCTGTCGTCGACCGCGACCGCGTGAGCGGGATCGACATCGGCCAGATAGGCCGCGCGCAGGAAGGGTTCGGCATGCGGCTTGCCTTCGCGCACGTCGTTGCGGCTGATCGTCTTCATGCCGGGATAGAAGAGGCCGACGGCGCGCAGGTTGGCATCGACGATCAGCCTGTCGGAATTGGAGACCACCGCTTGCTGAACGCCAAGCGCCCGCAATTCATTGAAGACTTCGATCGCGCCGGGGCGCGGCCGCAAGCCCTCGACCAGCGGCAGGTAATGGTCGTATTTACGCACGATCCAGTCGTCGAAGGCCAAGTCCAGGCCGAACTCGTCGCGCATCATTTCATAGACCGGCCAGGCGGCAACGCCGAGGACACGCTCATGCAGGTCGGATGGCGGCGTGAGGCCGACATTGCGCATTGCCGCCACAAGGGCTGCCTCGTGCAGCGGCTCGCTGTCGACCAGCGTGCCATCCATGTCCCAGAAAACCGCCTTCGGTGTCATGCAGAGCTCCTTTTGCGATCCCCTTAAAGGGTTTGCGCCGAGAGATAAACCTTCGGGATCACAGAAGCTGGCCGCGACCGGACCCGACGCCACCCTGCTTTCCGCATCGCAACATCGCCGACGGGAAAATCCCTGTCGCGCAAGGGCAGGCAATTGCCCTTGCGATTGACAATTGCGCAGGAAGCCGTTCCCTGCGAAACTGGGAGCGGACCGCTCCTGTGAGCAGCGGTTTCGGGAGGCAGGACGTGAATAGCCGGCAGGATGGTGGCAGCAACAGGCTGGACGACGCGGCGCGCGCCGGTTGGCTCTATTATGTCGCCGGCAACACACAGGACCAGATTGCCGCCACGCTCGGCATTTCGCGGCAGACGGCGCAGCGGCTGGTGTCGCTGGCGGTGTCGGAAGGCTTGATCAAGGTTCGCGTCGATCATCCGATCGCCAACTGCCTGGACCTCGCCGCACGGCTGAGATCCCGCTTCGCGCTCGATCTGGTCGAGGTGGTGCCGAGCGATCCCAATTCGTCCTCCACAACCATCGGCATCGCCGAGGCGGCGGCCGCCGAGATCGAGCGGCGGCTGCGGTCACCGACACCGATCGTCATGGGGATCGGCACCGGACGCACGCTGAAGGCGGCGATCGAGCAATTGCCGCCCATGGAATGCCCGCAGCACAAGGTGGTGTCCTTGACCGGCAACATCTCGCCTGACGGCTCGGCAGCCTTCTACAACGTCATCTTCACCATGGCCGACAGGGTCAAGGCGCGCTCCTTCCCGATGCCGCTGCCGGTCATCGCCTCCTCGCCGCAGGAGCGCGAGATGCTGCTTAACCAGCCGATGATCCAGCCGACACTGGCGCTTGCGGCGGAAGCCGACGTCACCTTCATCGGTATTGGCGACCTCGGCCCCAAGGCGCCGCTTTACGAGGACGGCTTCATTTCCGAAAGCGAGTTGAAGGCCCTGCAGAAGGCTGGCGGCATCGCCGAGATCGTCGGCTGGGTGTTCGACAGGGAAGGCCGCATGATCGAGGGCATTACCAACGACCGGGTGTCGTCGGCCTCGCTGCCGTCACGCGAAAAATCGCTGGTCATCGCGCTGGCCATGGGCGAGCGGAAACTGCCGGGTATCCTGGCGGCCGTGAACCGCCGGCTGGTCAATGGGCTCATCACCGACGAGCGGACGGCGACCGCCCTGCTGGCCGGTATCTGACCTCGGGGGCACGCTGCCGCTTGCCGGGTGCGGCCAGGGCGACCGCTTTGCGATAAAGCCAACAAGGCTATCTGTGCCGCCCGAAAGGGTCGTTTCCATCGAGGAACCCGAGGTCACGCTGCAGATGCGGCGACAGGTCCCTGATGTCGAGATGCGCCTTCTTTCTGACCGCGAACCAGCCGAATCCGTCCGTGAGCCACGAAATCCAGCGATGATCTGAAGCGGGAGTGCATTTTTGTTGCGCCATGGTCATGATCGTCAACCTTCGCTATCCTGATCCCGAATGACCGGTTGACGCTGAATGTCGGTCTTGCCGGCCGCCTTTGCCAATCGAACGTCGATAAGAACCCATAAGGAGGCTTTATGCCGGACCTTGGCTCGCGACAGATTTCGCAACTCCCGCCGCTACAGGCGATCCGGGTGTTCGAAGCGGTGGCGCGGCATCTTTCCTTCACCAAGGCAGCCGGGGAACTCGCCATGACGCAAGCTGCCGTCAGCTATCAGATCAAGGTGCTGGAAGAGCGCGTCGGTGCACCGCTGTTCCTGCGCCGACCGCGACAGATCGAGCTGACCGAAGCCGGCCAGCGCCTGGCGCCGGCCGTCAGCGAGGCCTTCGCTATCCTTGGCCAGGCCTATGCGGCGGCACGTGGCGGCGCGGATGGCTTGCTGTGCGTCACCACCGTGCTGACCTTTGCCTCGAGCTGGTTGGCGCACCATCTGGGTTCGTTCCAGATGGCCCATCCAGCCCTTGCCGTGCGGCTCGAAACATCGAGCCGGCTGACGGATTTCGCCCGCGAGGATGTCGACCTCGCCATCCGTTCGGGCGGCGGCAAATGGCCGGGCCTGGAGGCCCACAAGCTGCTCGATGCCGATTTCACGCCGATGCTAAGCCCGAAACTCGCGGCGAGCATCGGCGGCGTCAAGGAGCCGGCGGACCTGCTGCGGCTGCCGATCCTCGATCCCGGCGACATCTGGTGGACACAGTGGTTCGAGACCGCGGGCGTGCACTCGCACGACCTTGCCAAGCGGCCCGGCAGCAGCATGGGCGCGCAGGCATATGAGGCCAACGCGGCCATCGCCGGCCATGGTGTGGCGATCCTGACCCGGGCGCTGTTCAAGGCCGAACTTGCCGACGGCCGCCTGATCCAGCCCTTCGACCTGGTCGGCGACGATGGCCACGCCTACTGGCTGGTCTATCCCGAGGCCCGCCGCAACGTGCCGAAGATCCGCGCCTTTCGCGACTGGCTGCTTGCCGAGATCGCCTGCTGACAGGCGCTTCGCACCCGCCCCGAGCCTCCAGACCTTCCTGTCCCGTCGCCTGATATCCCGGCACAGGGCGCGGTTCGTCGCCCCAATTTCCATGAGTCCCTTATGAATCCGACCTGTCGAGTGCTGCGCCGCAGCATCGAATCCGGCTTGACATAATTAAGACTTAGTGAGTAATTGCTCACAGCCAAGGCAAATGCTCATCTTGGTTCATGGGAGGAATTTGATGAAACTTCGCACGCTCACCCTGGGCTTGTTGTCGGCCAGCGCCCTCGCCTTCGCCGCACACGCCGAATCCATCACCATCGCCACCGTCAACAATGGCGATATGGTCCGCATGCAGAAGCTGACCGACGACTTCACCAAGGCTAACCCCGATATCCAGCTCAACTGGGTCACGCTTGAAGAAAACGTGCTGCGCGAGCGCGTCACCACCGACATCGCCACCAAGGGCGGCCAGTATGACGTGATGACCATCGGCACCTACGAGGTTCCGATCTGGGCCAAGCAGAGCTGGCTGCTGCCGCTCGACAAGCTCGGCGACGACTATGACGCCAAGGACATCATTCCGGCCATCGCCGGCGGTCTTTCGGTCGACGGCAAGCTCTATGCCGCGCCCTTCTACGGCGAAAGCTCCTTCGTCATGTACCGCAAGGACCTGATGGAGAAGGCCGGGCTGAAGATGCCCGACGCACCGACCTGGGACTTCATCAAGCAGGCCGCGGACAAGATGACCGACCGCGCCAATGGCGTGAACGGCGTGTGCCTGCGCGGCAAGGCCGGCTGGGGCGAGAACATGGCCTTCCTGACCGCCATGTCGAACTCCTTCGGCGCCCGCTGGTTCGACGAGAACTGGAAGCCGCAATTCGACCAGCCCGAATGGAAGAACACACTGCAGTTCTATGTCGACCTGATGAAGGCCGATGGCCCCGAGGGCGCGTCCTCCAACGGCTTCAACGAAAACCTGGCGCTCTTCCAGCAGGGCAAGTGCGGCATGTGGATCGATGCCACCGTCGCGGCGTCCTTCGTCTCCGATCCGAAGAACTCGACCGTCGCCGACAAGGTCGGTTATGCGCTGGCGCCCGACAATGGCCTCGGCAAGCGCGGCAACTGGCTGTGGGCATGGTCGCTGGCCATCCCCGCCGGCACCAAGAAGGCCGATGCCGCCGAGAAATTCGTGTCCTGGGCGACCAGCAAGCACTATGCCGAACTGGTCGCTTCGAAGGAAGGCTGGGCCAACGTTCCTCCGGGCACGCGCTCCTCGCTCTATGCCAATGCCGAGTACCAGAAGGCGGCTCCGTTCGCCAAGATGACGCTGGACTCCATCAACGCCGCCGACCCGACGCATCCGACCGTCAAGCCGGTGCCCTATGTCGGCGTCCAGTTCGTCGCCATCCCTGAATTCCAGGGCCTTGGCACCACTGTAGGCCAGCTCTTCTCGGCGGCTCTTGCCGGCCAGTCGAGCGTCGACGATGCGCTGAAGCAGGCCCAGGACGCCGCCACCGCGGCGATGACCGAGGGCGGGTATATCAAGTAAGGCTCCTCCCGGTGCCGAATGCCGGTTGCCTCCTCGACCGGCAACGGCCGCCCGAGTTCCCAGCTCGGGCGGCCGCCTTCAACGCCTGTGAAAATTCAGTCTGACCATTGAAGGGTGACCGTCATGGCTACTCAGCAGACCCGTTCGCTTGCCCGTTTCATGATGGCGCCATCCGTTGTGCTGCTGTTCGTCTGGATGATCGTGCCGCTGGCACTCACGCTGTGGTTCTCCTTCCAGCAGTACAATCCGCTCAACCCGATCCGCGACGGATTCGTCGGTTTCTCCAACTACGCGCTGTTCTATTCCAACCCCGCCTTCCTGCAGTCGATCCTCAACACCCTGATCCTGGTGGTCAGTGTTCTGTTGATCACGGTGATCGGCGGCATCCTGCTGGCGCTATTGATCGACCAGCCGATGTGGGGACAGGGGATCGTGCGCATCCTCGTCATTTCGCCGTTCTTCGTCATGCCGCCGGTGGCCGCACTGGTCTGGAAGAACATGATCATGCACCCGCAATATGGGGTGTTCGCCGACATAGCGCGCTTCTTCGGGATGCAACCGATCGACTGGTTCGGGCAGCACCCGCTGACGGCGATCATCATCATCGTCGCCTGGCAGTGGCTGCCTTTCGCGACACTGATCCTGTTGACCGCGCTGCAGTCTCTCGACGGCGAGCAGAAGGAAGCCGCCGAAATGGACGGCGCCGGCTTCATCAGCCGCTTCATCTACCTGACGCTGCCGCATATGTCGCGCGCCATCACCGTGGTCATCCTGATCCAGACGATCTTCCTGCTCTCGGTCTATGCCGAGATCCTCGTCACCACCAACGGCGGTCCCGGCTACGCCTCCACCAACCTGCCCTTCCTCGTCTACCAGAAGGCGTTGCTGGAGTTCAAAATCGGCCAGGCATCCGCGGGCGGCGTGATTGCCGTCATTCTCGCTAACATCGTCGCCTTCTTCGCCATGCGCGCGGTCGGCAAGAACCTCGACAAGTAAGGGAGGACAAGATGGCCCGTGCAGTCACCACCCAGCACAAGACGATCGCGACCGTTGCCGCCTGGATCGTGGCCCTGCTGATCTTCTTCCCGATCCTCTACACGATCATCACCTCGTTCAAGTCGGAACAGGAGGCGATCCAGGGCTTCAACCTGATCCCGTCGGGAACGTTCGAGAGCTATACCGAGGTTCAGGCGCAAAGCGGCTACTTCAAGTTCTTCTTCAATTCGGTGCTGCTCTCGGTCGGCTCGACCATCCTGGCCCTGCTGGTCGCCATTCCGGCGGCATGGTCGATGGCTTTCTCGCCAACCAAGCGGACCAAGGACATCCTGATGTGGATGCTGTCCACCAAGATGATGCCCGCGGTCGCCGTGCTGTTCCCGATCTACCTGATTTTCCGCAACCTCGGACTGCTCGACAGCCGCATCGGCCTGACGGTCATGCTGATGCTGATCAACCTGCCGATCGTGGTGTGGATGCTCTACACCTACTTCCGCGAGATCCCGGGCGAAATCCTGGAAGCGGCCCGCATGGACGGCGCATCGCTGTGGAACGAGATCGTCTATGTGCTGACCCCAATGGCGGTGCCCGGCATTGCCTCGACCATGCTCCTGAACATCATCCTGGCCTGGAACGAGGCGTTCTGGACGATCCGCCTGACCACCACGGATGCTGCTCCGCTGACCGCCTTCATCAGTTCCTTCTCCAGCCCGCAAGGCCTGTTCTGGGCCAAGCTTTCGGCCGCCTCGACATTGGCGATCGCGCCGATCCTGATCATGGGCTGGTTCAGCCAGAAGCAGCTGGTGCGCGGCTTGACCTTTGGCGCGGTCAAATAGCGGGCGGCGCCGAGAAATAATACCGCCGCACGCAACAGACGACGGACAATAACCCCTCGGGGAGGAAACCATGGGAAACATCACGCTCAAGAACGTCTCCAAGTCCTTCGGGGCGACGTCAATCATCCCCGGCCTCGACCTGGTGATCGAGAATGGCGAGTTCGTCGTCTTCGTCGGCCCGTCGGGTTGCGGCAAGTCAACGCTGCTGCGGCTGATCGCCGGGCTGGAGGATACCAGCGGCGGCACCATCAACATCGACGGCCGTGACGTCACCGGCGAGGCGCCGGCCAAGCGCAAGCTGGCCATGGTGTTCCAGTCCTACGCGCTCTATCCGCATATGACGGTGGCCAAGAACATCGCTTTCCCGCTAAAGATGGCGGGCGAGGACCAGGCCACCATCGACAAGAAGGTGAAGGACGCGGCACGCGTCCTCAACCTCACCAACTACCTCGAACGCCGGCCGGGCCAGCTCTCAGGCGGCCAGCGCCAGCGCGTCGCCATCGGCCGCGCCATCGTGCGCCAGCCTTCGGCCTTCCTGTTCGACGAGCCGCTCTCCAACCTCGATGCCGCGTTGCGCGGCACCATGCGCCTGGAGATCAGCGAACTGCACCATCAGTTGAAGACCACCATGATCTATGTCACCCACGACCAGGTCGAAGCCATGACCATGGCCGACAAGATCGTCGTGCTGAACGCAGGCAATATCGAGCAGGTCGGCTCACCGATGGAGCTCTACAAGACCCCGAACAATTTGTTCGTCGCCGGCTTCATCGGCTCACCGAAGATGAACCTCATAGAGGGCGCGCCGGCGGCCAAATATGGCGCCAAGACCATAGGCATCAGGCCCGAGCACATGCAGATCTCGACCACGGCGGGCGAATGGAAGGCCACCGTCGGCGTTGCCGAGCATCTGGGCTCCGACACTTTCCTGCATGTCCAGGCCGAGGGCGTTGGTCCGCTGACGGTGCGCGCCGACGGCGAGCTGGCCGTCCATCACGGCGACACGATTTATCTCACCCCCGACAAGGCCAAGCTGCATCGCTTCGGCCCTGACGGCAAGGCGATGGCGAAGTGAGGCTGAAGGACAAATCGGCGCTGGTCACCGGATCGGCGCGGGGCATCGGCAGGGCCTTCGCCGAAGCCTATGCGCGCGAGGGCGCCACGGTGGCGATTGCCGACATCAACTTCGAAGCGGCGCAGAAATCCGCCGCCGAGATCGGCGACAAGGCCTATGCGGTCAAGCTCGATGTCACGGATCAGGCATCGATCGACGCCGCGGTGAAGGCGGTGGAGAGCCGGACCGGCGGCCTCGACATATTGATCAACAACGCCGCCTTGTTCGACCTTGCGCCGATCGTCGACATCTCCAGGGCGAGCTACGAGAAACTGTTCTCCGTCAATGTCGCCGGCACTTTGTTCATGCTGCAGGCGGCTGCGCGCTCGATGATCGCGCAGGGCAAGGGCGGCAGGATCATCAACATGGCAAGCCAGGCCGGACGGCGCGGCGAGGCACTGGTCGGCGTCTACTGCGCCACCAAGGCCGCCGTCATCTCGCTGACCCAGTCGGCGGGGCTCGACCTGATCAAGCATCGCATCAACGTCAACGCCATCGCGCCCGGCGTGGTCGATGGCGAGCACTGGGATCATGTCGATTCGCTGTTCGCCAAATACGAGAACCGCCCTAGGGGCGAGAAGAAGAAACTGGTCGGCGAGGCGGTGCCATACGGTCGCATGGGCACGGCCCAGGACCTTACCGGGATGGCGGTCTTCCTCGCCAGCGCCGATGCCGAATACATCGTCGCCCAGACCTACAATGTCGATGGCGGCCAGTGGATGAGTTGAGGGGAGCGGCCTCTGTTTCTCGTCCTCCGCGAGGCGCAGAGGCCAACATCGGAGGTTGCATCGGCCCTCGCGGGCATGCCGCCCCTTATCCTCTCCCGGCTGGACGGGGAGAGGCGGAGTAACGAGGCCGGAGCCGGCCAAAGGGTAAAACAGATGACCGTGAAACTCTCTTCCGCCAATCTCGCGAACCTTCCCGCCAAGGTTGCGGGTCCGAAATACGACCGTGCCAAGCTGAAGGCCGGCATCGTCCATTTCGGTGTCGGCAATTTTCACCGCTCGCACCAGGCCGTCTATCTCGACGATCTGTTCAATTCAGGTGTCGGCCATGACTGGGCCCTGGTCGGCGCCGGTGTGTTCGAGGGCGAGAAGATCGGTCGCGGCAAGCTCCAGGAGCAGGACTGGCTGACCACGGTCGTCGAGCAGGATGACGGCCATATGAGCGCCCGCGTCACCGGCGCCATGGTTGACTTCCTGACGCCGGGCGATGCCGCCGGCATCATAGACAGGCTGGCCGATCCGGCGATCAAGATCGTGTCGCTGACCATCACCGAAGGTGGCTACTTCATCGATCCGGCCTCCGGCAAGTTCAACCCGGCTCATCCGGACATCGTCGCCGACGCCCAACCGGGCGCGACCCCGAAAACCGTGTTCGGCATCATCCTTGCCGGACTGGTGCGGCGGCGCGCTGACGGCATCGTGCCGTTCACCGTCATGTCCTGCGACAACATTCCCCATAACGGCCACGTCACCTCGGACGGCGTCATTGGGCTAGCCCGCCTGATCGACGAAGAGCTTGCCGGATGGGTGGGCGACAAGGTCGCTTTCCCAAACGCCATGGTTGACCGAATCACGCCGGCGACCACCGACCGCGAGCGCAAGATTCTGGCCGACGATTTCGGCCTGGAAGACAATTGGCCGGTGTTCTGCGAGCCCTTCAAGCAATGGGTGTTGGAGGATCACTTCACGGCCGGCCGGCCGGCCCTGGAGAAGGTCGGTGTCCAGTTCGTCAAGGATGTGTCGCCTTACGAACTGATGAAGATCCGTATCCTCAACGGCGGCCATGCCACCATTGCCTATCCCGCCGGGCTGATGGACATCCATTTCGTCCATGAGGCGATGCAGGAGCCGCTGGTGCGCGGCTTTCTCGACAAGCTCGAGCATGACGAGATCATTCCGACGGTGCCGCCGGTGCCGGACACGGTGCTGGAGGACTATTACCAACTCATCGAGAAGCGCTTCTCCAATCCCAAGATCGGCGACACGGTGCGCCGGCTCTGCCTCGACGGCTCCAATCGTCAGCCGAAATTCATCATCCCGACCATTGCCGACCGACTCAAGGCCGGCAAAGGCGTTGCCGGGCTGGCGCTGGAATCAGCCCTCTGGTGCCGCTACTGCTTCGGCACGACCGACAGCGGCGCCATCATCGAACCCAACGACCCGAGCTGGGACCGGCTGCAGGCGACGGCAAAGGCGGCAAAGGATGCGCCCGCCGCCTGGCTGGCGATGGAGGACATCTATGGCGATGTCGGCCGCGCCACGGCATTCGTCGAGGCCTTCGGTCACGCGCTCGGCGTCCTGTGGGCCAATGGCGCCCGCGCCACGCTGACGCGCTATCTCGCCGGCAATCTCTGAAAGCCATTCGATATCATGACGCCTGAACTGGTCATCTTCGACTGCGATGGCGTGCTGGTCGACAGCGAAGCGCTCTCCGTCTCGGCTCTGCTTGGCATGATCGAACTCGCCGGCGGCAATATCGGCGTGGATGCCGCCTACGAACACTTCCTCGGCAAGAGCATGAAAAGCGTGCGCGAAATGCTTGGCCGCGATTTCGGCCTGGAGATCACCGACCAGCACCTTACCGCCATGCGCGTCGACCTGATGCGAAAGTTCCGTGAGGAACTGCAGCCGATCCTAGGCATCAAGGAGATGTTGCCCAGGCTTGGCCTGCCGTTCTGCGTCGCCTCTTCCGGCACGCTGGAACGCATTCGATACGCGCTCGACGTGACCGGCCTGCTCGGGCTGATGGAGCCGCATCTGTTCAGCGCCACCATGGTCGCCAAGGGAAAACCGGCGCCCGATCTTTTCCTGCATGCCGCGGCCAGCATGCGGGCCCATCCGCGCAAATGCCTCGTCATCGAGGACAGTCCGGCCGGCGTCGCGGCGGCGCGCGCGGCCGGCATGCGCGTCTTCGCCTTCACCGGCGGCTCGCATGCCGGCAACCCCGCCTTGAAAGCGCGGCTTGCGTCGAGTGAACCGGACTTTATATTCGCTGACATGCTGCAATTGCCCGATCTGATTGCAGGCATGGGAGCGAGAGTTAGAGCATCTTGACGAAACAGTTTGTTTGCGCGGTCGATGTCGGCACCGGGAGCGCTCGCGCGGGCATTCTCGACGCCAGTGGTACCTTGCTCGGCCGTGCCGATCGGCCGATCGCCATGAACCAGCCAAAACCCGATCATGCCGAGCATGATTCGCGCGATATCTGGTCGGCCGTCTGCGCCGCCGTGCGTGCCGCCCGCGAAAAAGCCGGTGTCGCGGCGCAAGAAATTGTCGGCATCTCCTTCGATGCCACCTGTTCTCTTGTGGTGCGCGACCGGCAGGGCGATCAGCTCAGCGTTTCGACCACCGGCGACAAGCGTTGGGACACCATCGTCTGGCTCGACCACCGCGCCATTGCCGAGGCCGACGAATGCACGGCGAGCAGCCACGAGGTGCTCAACTATATTGGCGGCGTGATGTCGCCGGAAATGGCAACGCCGAAGCTGATGTGGCTGAAGCGCAACCTGCCAAGGACCTGGAATGAAGCCGGCTATCTATTCGACCTGGCCGACTTCCTGACCTGGCAGGCGACCGGCTCGCTGGCCCGCTCGCAATGCACGCTGACGGCGAAGTGGACCTATCTGGCGCATGAGGAACGCGCATGGCAGCGCGATTTCTTCGAAATCGTCGGCCTGGATGACCTTTTCGAGCACGGCAATCTGCCGGAGCGCGCCAGTCCGGTCGGCGCCGACATTGGTCCGCTGACGGCGCAAGCGGCGGCGGAGCTCGGCCTGACGGAAAGCTGCCGGGTCGGCGCCGGGGTCATCGACGCCTATGCCGGCGCGCTTGGCGTGCTTGGCGGCTTTGCCGGCGATGAACAGGATATCGGCCGTCACCTGGCGCTGATCGCCGGCACGTCGAGCTGCGTCATGGCGATGTCGCCCGATCCGCAGCCTTTCGCCGGTGTCTGGGGTCCCTATTACGGCGCGGCGCTGCCGAAGCTGTGGCTGTCGGAAGGCGGCCAGTCGGCCACCGGCGCCCTGCTTGACCACATCATCCGCTGGCACGGCGCCGGCGGCGAGCCCGACGCCGCGATGCACGCCAAAATTGCCAGGCGTGTCACCGAACTGCGCGCCGCCGAAGGGGAGAACCTCGCCGCGCGGCTGCATGTGCTGCCGGACTTCCACGGCAACCGCTCGCCGCTGGCCGATCCGCATGCCGTCGGCGTCGTCAGCGGGCTGACGCTGGATTCCTCCTTCGATAGCCTGTGCAAGCTTTACTGGCGCACCGCCGTCGGCATCGCGCTCGGCGTGCGTCATGTGCTGGAGGCGCTGAACGAGAACGGCTATCTGATCGACACGCTGCATGTCACCGGCGGTCACACCAAGAACCCGCTGCTGATGGAGCTCTACGCCGATGCCACCGGTTGCACGGTGGTCGAACCGCTGGCCGACGAGGCGGTACTGCTCGGCACCGGCATGGTCGCCGCCACCGCCGCCGGGCTGTTTCCCGACCTCAACGCCGCCTGCCTTGCCATGCAGCAGGGCGGCAAGAGGCGTGCCGCCAACCCGGTCGCCGGCGCCCGCTTCGATCGCGACTACCGGATATTCCTGGAAATGCACCGGCAGCGGCAGGCGCTCGACGCGATACGGTAGGCTTTGCACTACTGCTTGCGCAGCGAGGCGCCCGACGCCGCGTCGAACAGATGGATGCTTTCTTCCTCGAATGTGTAGCGCACAGGGGCGTTCAGCACCGGGCATTCACGTGCCGGAACCAGCGCGCTGATCTCCTTGCCACCGGAACCGAATGTCACTAGCGCGTCATTGCCGTGGAATTCGATGAGATCGGCCGTGCCTTGCAATATGCCGGCGTCACCGGCACCGGCCGTCTTCAGGTCCGGAGGCCGGATGCCCAGCACGGCGCGGTCGCCATGCCGCAGATGAAACCCCCGGCCCTCGACCGAAAGAACCGTTCCGGCACCGGTCAATATCCAGCCATTGCCTGAGCGGCCGACCGTTACCTCGATGAAATTCATGTTCGGCGTGCCGATGAACCCGGCGACGAACATGTTGCCGGGCCGCCGATAGATTTCCGCCGGAGAACCGATCTGCTCGATGACGCCGTCCTTGAGCAGCACGATGCGGTCGGCCAGCGTCATCGCCTCCAGCTGGTCATGGGTGACGTAGACGGTGGTGGTCTTCAACGACTGGTGCAGGCGCGCGATCTCGACGCGCATATGGTTGCGCAGCTTGGCGTCGAGATTGGAAAGCGGCTCGTCGAACAGGAACACTTTTGGTGTCTTGATCATGGCCCGCGCAATCGCCACGCGCTGCTGCTGGCCGCCGGAAAGCTCAGCCGGCTTGCGGCCGAGATAGGGTTCGAGCCCAAGCGTCCTCGAGACCGCTTCGACCCGCTTGCGAATATCGGCCGCCGGCACCTTCTGGCGCCGCAACCCGAAGGCGATGTTGTCGAAGATCGTCATGTGCGGATAGAGCGCGTAGTTCTGGAACACCATGGCGATGCCGCGGTCGCCCGGATCGAGATCGTTGACCACCTTGCCGCCGATCGAGACCTCGCCGCCGCTGATGTCCTCCAGCCCCGCCAGCATGCGCAGCAAGGTCGACTTGCCGCAGCCGGACGGGCCGAGAAACACAACGAATTCGTGCTCTTCAATGCTGAGATTGAGGTCGCGGATCACCGTGGTGGCGCCATAGGCCTTGTCGACATGGGAGCAAACGATCGCGGACATGGTCAGCCCTTCTCGCCGCTGAGCAGGATCTGCAGCTTGACGTCCTGCGGGTTGCCTTCGGCAGCCCGCTCGAATGCCTTGATGCTGTCGGAGAAATCATAGGTGCCGGTGATCAGCGGCTTGAGGTCGACCTTGCCGGAAGCGATCAGTTGCAAGGCGCGGTCGAAGATGTTGGCATAGCGGAACACCGTCTCGATGCGCACCTCCTTGGAGATCGCAGCCGGCACGTTGAGGGCGACCGGCTCCACCGGCAGGCCGACCAGCACCACCGCACCGCCCGGCCGCACGATATCGAACAGGCCCGCGAAGGCCTTCGGGCTGCCGCTGGCCTCGAAGACGATGTCGGCACCCCAATTGCCGGTCGCGGCGGCAACGGCATCGGCCAGCGACTGCTCGCCGATATTGACCGGCACGATGCCGGCATATTGCGCGGCAATCGCCAGCTTGGGCGCGGAGAAGTCGGAGATCAGCACCTTCGAACAGCCGCCGGCAAGAGCGGCAAGCGCGATCATGATGCCGATCGGGCCGCAGCCGACGACGACGGCAACATCGCCCGGAACGATCCGGGCACGGCTTGCCGCCTGCATGCCGATGGCGAAGGGTTCGACCATCGCACCCTCGGCGAAAGAGACATTGTCGGGCAGTTTGTAGGTGAAGGCGGCCGGGTGCACGGCGTAGGGCGCGAGCACGCCATGCACCGGCGGCGTCGCCCAGAAGCGTACGTCCGGATCGACATTGTAGATGCCGAGCTTGGTCGCGCGTGACGACAGGTTCGGCACGCCCGGTTCCATGCAGACGCGGTCGCCTACCTTGAACGTCTCGACATTGGCGCCGATCTCGACAATCGTCCCCGCGGCTTCGTGGCCGAGCACCATCGGCGCGCGCACCACATAGCTGCCGATGGCGCCATGCGTGTAATAGTGCACGTCGCTGCCGCAGACGCCGACCGTGTGGATGGCTATCCTGACGTCGTCCGGCCCGACATCGAGCGGCAACGCGATCTCGCGCAGCGACAATTCGCCTTTTTTCTCAAGCACCAGTGCCCGCATCGGGAAATCCTCACATCAAGTCTTTTTTTGCCGGAAAACGGAATTCAGGAAGCCGCTGAGCACGCCGAGGAACAGCAGCGGCGGCAGCGACAAGAGCACGACCGAGGCGTTCAGAATGCCCCACGGCACATTCATGCCCTGCTGGGAGAGTTCCGAAGCGACGATCGGCAAGGTCTTGGCGTTGGAACTCGACAGCATCAGCGCGATCAGGAATTCGTTCCAGACCAGCACGAAGCTGAAGGCGACCGCCCCTGCCAGGGAGCGGGCGGCGACGGGCAGCGCGATGCGCCAGAACACCGAATAGGCACCGTAGCCGTCGACGAACGCTGCTTCCTCGATCTCCTTCGGCACGCCTTGGAAGGCGGGGATGGCGAGCCACATGATCACCGAGATGGTGAGCAGGCAATAGGTGATGATCAGCGCCGGCAAAGTATCGTAGAGGCCGACCTGCAGCCAGATCACCATCAGCGGGATGGCCACCGCGACCGGCGGCAGGAAGCGCAGCGACAGCACGAAGAACTGGATATCGCCGGCCCATCGGTTGGGATAGCGCGCCACCGCATAGGCCGCCGGCAGGCCGAGCACGACGCCGATCAGCACGGCCGAGCCGCAGGCGACGACCGAGTTGTAGAGCCCTGTGAGCACGCTGTCGCGGCCAAGGATGTAGCTGATGTTGGCCCATGTCGGCGTGAACACCAGGCGCGGCACGCGGGTGATGATGTCGACATTGTTCTTGAGCGCGTTGAGCGCCGTCCACAGCAGCGGAAACACGGCCAGGAATCCAGCCAGGACCAATATCGCCTTGCCGATCAGCCTGCCGGGCTTCATGCCTGCACCCGCTTCCACAGCATGGTGAAGGTGATGACGGTGGCGATCATCATCAGCACGGCCATGGCCGAGGCGTAGGAGACCTTGCCGGACTCGATGAAGCCTTGCGAAAAGGCGTACATGTCGAGCGTTTCGGTGGCCACGCCGGGCCCGCCGCGGGTCATCACATAGATCAGGTCGAAGGAGCGCAGCGATTCGATCATCTTGACGAACATCAGGCTGATCAATGGTGCCTTCAGCATCGGCAAGGTCACATAGGCGTGGATCTGCCAGCGCCTGGCATGGTCGAGCCGTGCAGCCTCGATCGGCTGCGGCGGCAGGGTTTCGAGCAGCTTCAGCACGATGACGGCGAAGAACAGGCCCCATTGCCAGACATCGACCGACGCAACGGCGAACAACGCCGTCGCCGGCTTCGACAGCGGGTCGAAGATCAGCCCGCCGGTGATGAGCCTGTAGGGGTAGGTGGCGATGCCGTAGAGCGGATGGTAGGCGAACTTCCAGACGAAGGCGGCAGAGACGCGCGGCAACAGCACCGGGACGATGAACAGCAGGCAGTAGACATTGCGCAGCCGTGGGCTGGCGACCTCGAACATCAGCACGCCGAGCCCGATCGCCACCACCATCGTCGCGACAACGGTGACGATCTCCCATTTCACCGACACCCAGACGGCGTTGAGAAAGCGGCGGTCGAAGAACAGGTCATAAAAGTTCGAAAGCCAGACCCAGGAATAATCGGGCGTGCTCAACTCGCGATTCTGCAAGGCGATGACGATGGCGTAGAGCGTCGGCACCATCGACAGCACCAGAAGGATGGCGATGGTCGGAACGACGAAGGTGACAGGGAGCGACGTGCGTCGGGCCATTGGCATCTATCCTCGCTTGCGTCTCGATCGTGTCGGCATGACTTACTCGTTGGGCAAAGTTCCCGCGGCGCGCGGGTCCCGGCATTGCGGACAATGTCGCGGACCGCGCGCCACGGGCGGGAGGATGGCTCTATTTCTTCTTCGCCAGATCGTTGGCATAGGCCTCGAGCTCGTTGAGGCCGCCCTTGATGTCGGTGCGGGTGCCGGTGACCAGCTCCTCGAGGATGATGCCCCAACGGTCGCCGAGATCCGGCCAGCGCGGATCCTGCCAGAAGTTCACCGCCGTGACCTTGCCGGTCTCGGCCAGCGCCTGACCGAGATCGGCGCCATAGATATCGGCGAATTCCTTGCTGGACAGGATGCTGGTGCGGTTCAGCTCGCCGAACTGGTGGGCATCGAGCCTGCGCTTCTCGTTTTCCTTCGACGTCGCCCAGGCGATGAACAGGCCGGCGCATTTCTTCGAGGCATCATCGGCATTGGCCTTCGCCGCGATGGCAAGGCCATGGCCGTAACCGCCGCCGGGCAGTGGCGAGGGCGGCGGCAGGAAGCCGATCTTGCCGACCACCTGCGAGGTCTTCGGATCTACCGCCATGCCCGACAGCGGCGTCGATTCGACGAGGATGGCGACCTGGCCGGAGAGGAAGGCGCCGGTCGATTCATCCCAGCTGCCGGTCTGCGTGCCGGGGGCCGAATCCTTGAAGAGTTTCAGATAGGTTTCGGTCGCCTTGACGGCGGCGTCCGAATTGAAGACCGGCTTGTCGCCATCAAACCACTGACCGCCATAGGCCTTGAAGAAGGGCATCCAGCGCCAGACATTGGCGCCCGAACCGCGTGCGCCGCGCAGCGCGATGCCATACATGCCCTTGTCCGGATTGGTGAGCTTCGGCACATCGGCGATCAGTTCGTCGAGTGTCTTCGGCGGCTTGATGCCGGCGGCCTCGAGCACGTCCTTGCGGTAGACCATCAGGTCGCCGCCGCCGGTCAGCGGCGCGAACCAGACCTTGCCGTCATAGGTCGCGACCTTCTGGCGGCCGGGATCGAAGTCGGCATAATCGTAGTCAGCCGGATAATAATCGGTCAGCGGCACGATCCATTTCGATGAGGCGAACAGAGCGACATTGGCTTCGTCGACATAGTAGACGTTGTAGTTGCCGACGGTGGACGCATCGGCGCGCGATTTCGCGCGGCGGTCGTTCTCGTTCAGATAGTCGATCTGGAAGCCGGCGCCGGCAAGCTTCTCGAACTCGGCCTTGGAATCCTCCAGAAGCGTCAGGCCGTCTCTTGGCTGCGCCAGCACCTTGACCGGCGCCGAGCAGACCGGCGCCTGCGCCAGCGCGATGGTTGATACGGTAGCGGAAAGCATGAAAGCTGCGCCCAAGCCCGCAGCGAGCCGAATTGGTTTCATTGATTTTCTCCTCCAGGAACACTCGCGGGAAGCGGACATCCTCGGGGTCTGCGATCCTCACCATCGCCCGAGCGACAAGCGACCCGTCGCCAAAATGAGGAGTTCAACCGGACCAAGCTAGAAGCCCCGTTGCAGCAAACATGTACTTTTATGCATTGTGCAGCGCAAAAAACGGCACCTCGGAACAAAGTCCGTCACACGAGTATCGATCGCGTCCAAGCCGTTGATTTAAGTCGTGCTTATGCGCGCATCGTCAGCCGTTGCCGCGACAGCTTGCGGTAGGACGACGGCGTCATCTTGTGCTTGCGCAGGAAGGCGCGGTTGAAGTTCGAGATGTTCATGTAGCCGACCTGGAAACAGATGTCGGTGATGGCAACATCGGTATCCGCCAGCAGCTTGCAGGCCTGCCAGAGCCTGAGCTTGGCAAGGTGGTCGCTGAAGGAGTTGCCGGTGTTCTTCTGGAAGAAGCGTGAAAATGTGCTCTCCGTCATTCCCCCGAGTTCGGCCACGTCGGGCAACTTCAGATCCTCGGCGAAATGCTGGAACAGATAGGTCAGCGTGCGCTGGATGATGTCGAGCGACGCGGCATCGAGAACCGGCGAGAAATCCGGCGAAGACAAGAGTTCGTACTCGTCGGTCCTGGCCAGGAGGTCGACCAGTTCGAGGAACAGGCAGAGGCGGGCGAGCCCATGCACCGTTCCCATCCGCTCCATCAGTTCGGCGCCCTCCAGCGCCGTGCGACCGTGAAAGACCATGCCGCGCAGCGACCGTTCGAGGAACGGCTCCAGTTCGCGCAGTTCGGGCAACAGGCCCGCCGAGCCGCGCAGCCTCTGCGCATCGAATTGCAGGACGATGTCGCGGCCTTCGATCAGCTCGCCCGGCTGCACCGCCGTCACCCAGTCATGCGGCAGGCCGCCGCCGACGATGGTGAGGTAGCCAGGCCCGAACTCGCCAATGTGATCGCCAACCAAGACCACGCCGGAGGATTTCCTGAGCAGATGGATTTCGTATTCCGGATGAAAGTTCCAGACATTGCGCTCCCAGGGGTAGTCGTCGAGCCTCCACAGGAAACTGTCGCTCGCCTCGGTGACGATATGTTCGAAGGCCGGCGCAGTCCGAAGCGTGGCAACAGGGTTTTTTCGCTGTCTGAACGCCATCGTTCCTCCCAGGCGGTTCGCTGGCTGCCGATCTCCGAGGCAATCCGTAACAGCCCGCAGCCAGCAAGGGAACGACGCAACCGCACCCGGGGAATGGCGCTGGCTCAATCGGTACCCGCTCCTCCTCCCTTGCCTTCATGTCGCATTTCGTTCAATAGACGGCGCAAACGCCGCGAAACCGTTGGTTTTGCCGTTTGACATGCGGCTTCCGGCTTCTTTTGCCGACGTGCCGCGCCTGGAAAGAGCGGAACAATGTCTGCGATCGAAGCCGGCGCTCGCGCGCCGGAAAATCTTTGGCGTCAGGAAATCAAGGCGACGCTGGCGCTGGCCTGGCCGATGGTGCTGACCAATCTCGGCCAAACGGCGATGACGGCCACCGACGTCATGATGATGGGACGTCTTGGAGCGGATACGCTGGCCAGCGGCGCGCTTGGCGCCAACCTCTATTTCATGCCGCTGATCTTCGGCCTTGGCCTGATGCTGGCGACCTCGCCGATGATCGCGACCGAGCTTGGCCGCCGCCGCCATTCGGTGCGCGACCTGCGCCGCACCGTGCGCCAGGGCCTGTGGCTGGCAATCCTGATCTCGATCCCGATATGGCTCGTGCTTTGGCACGGTGAGGCCATTCTGCTGGCGATGGGCCAGGAGCCGGCGCTGGCGCATCAGGCCGGCATCTATCTGCGCTGGCTTGAATGGGCGGTGCTGCCTTTCTACGGCTATATCGTGCTGCGCTCGTTCATCTCGGCGCTGGAACGGCCGGGCTGGGCGCTGGTCATCGTCTTCGTCGCCGTTGCCTGCAACGTGTTCTTCAACTGGGTGTTCATGTTCGGCAATCTCGGCGTACCGGCCATGGGCATCTCCGGCTCGGGCCTTGCGACCTCGCTTTCCAGCACGCTGATGTTCGTCGGCATGTCTGTCGTGGTGATGCTGGAGAAGAAGTTCCGGCGCTATCATCTCTTCGGCCGCTTCTGGCGATCCGACTGGCCGCGCTTCAAGGGGCTGCTGCGGCTTGGCCTGCCGATCGCCGGCATCCTGGCTTTCGAGGTGACCATCTTCAACGCGGCCGCCTTGCTGATGGGCCTGATCGATGCGGATTCGCTCGCCGCGCACGCCATCGCCATCCAGATCGCCTCGATCTCCTTCATGGTGCCGCTCGGCCTCAACCAGGCGGTGACGGTCCGCGTCGGGCTTGCGCATGGCGCCGGCAATCCGGAAGGCGTGTCGCGCGCTGGCTGGACGGCCTTTGTCATCGGCGTCTCGTTCATGGCACTGATGGGGCTGGTGATGGTCCTTTGGCCGCATCTCTTGATTAGCGCCTTCATCGATCTCGCCAACCCGGCCAATGCCAGGGTGATCGCGCTCGCCGTGTCCTTCCTGGTGTTTGCCGCACTGTTCCAGGTTTTCGATGGTGCGCAGGCGGTTGCCGCCGGCATGCTGCGCGGCCTGCACGACACCAAGGTGCCGATGATCTATGCCGCGATCGGCTATTGGGGCGTCGGCCTGCCGCTCGGCGTGCTGCTCGCCTTCCATTTCGGTTTGCACGGCGTCGGCATCTGGATCGGTCTCTCGACAGGGTTGGCCGTGGTGGCGGCGCTGCTCCTGGCGCGCTGGCTGCGCCGCGATCGGATCGCGCCGCCGCTTGCCTTCGGGCATTGAACGGGACGGTTGCCGGCTGCCCGGCGGCGTTTTTGCATGTATCGCTTCGCTGGCTCAGTGTCCCGCCGCCCGCCTTTCGAGCGACCGGGCATATTGCGTCAGCGGAAAGCACATGACGAAGAAGATCAGCGCCACCAGGCCATAGACCTTGAACGGTTCGAAAGTCGCGTTGTTGATGGCGTTGGAGGTCCGCACCAGTTCCTCGAAGCCGATGATCGAGGTCAGTGCCGTCGACTTGATCAGCTGCACCAGGAAGCCGACCGTCGGCGCGCGGGTGATCGAGAAGGCTTGCGGCAGAATGATCAGCCTGAGTTGCTGCAGATAGTGCAGGCCGAGGCTGGCGCCGGCATCCCATTGGCCCAATGGCAGCGCGTCCACCCCGGAGCGCCAGATCTCGGCCAGATATGCGCTGGCGAAGAAGGTGAGGCCGAGCACCGCTGCGGTCCATGGCTCGATGCGCAGGCCGAGCATCGGCAGGCCGAAGAACATCAGGAACAGCTGCATCAGGAGCGGCGTTCCCTGGAAAAGGGCGATGTAGCCGGAGGCGAGGCGCCGGCTCCATGTATTCTTGGATATCCTGAAGAACAGCACGACCATTCCGACCAGCGCGCCGCCCACGAAGGCGGCCAGCGACAGCAGCACCGTCCAGCGTGCGGCCAGCAGAAGATTGCGCACGATGTCCCAGAAGGTGAACTCGATCATGACACGCCAGCTCCGAGAGCGCGGCGCCCGCCGGTGACCAGGAGCCGGCGCAAGGCCATGGACAAAGCGAGATAGACCAATGTCACGACGAAATAGGTCTCGAAGGACCGGAAGGTTCGCGCCTGCAGCATGTCGGCTTCATAGGTCAGCTCGCGCACCGCGATCTGCGACACCACGGCCGACTCCAGCATCATGATGACGATCTGGCTGGTGAGTGCCGGATAGATCACCTTGAGCGCCTGTGGCAGCACGATCTTGATGAACACCTGACGGGGCCTGAGCCCCAGGGCCAGCGCTGCTTCCGTCTGCCCGAGCGGCACGGCGTCAAGCCCGGCGCCGACGATCTCGATCGTGTAGGCCGCCATGTTGAGCGTCATCGCCAGCATGGCGGCCAGGATCGGGTCGAGCCGGATCCCGAGACTCGGCAGCCCGAAGAAGATGAAGAACAGCTGCACCAGGAACGGCGTGTTGCGCATCACTTCCACGTACCAGGCGATGGCCCGGCGAAGCAGCGCGGGGCCGTTTCGCCGTCCCGCGGCACCCAGGATGCTGAGCAGCGTTCCCGCCAGCGTGGTCACCACGATCAGCAGGATCGTCGTGGCCGCGCCGTGCGCGATGTCGCCCACGGCACCTGGAAGCCAGCCGAAGGCCACGGGAACTCAATCCTTGAGTTTGTCGGGGTTGAGCGGCGTCTTCAGCCAGGCCTTCGAGCTTTCGTCCAGCTTGCCGTCGGCCAGCATCTTGGCGATGGCGTCGTTGACCGCCTTCTTCAACCCGTCCTCGTTCTTGTTGAGGCCGATATGCGATGGCGAGGTCAGAAGCTGGAACTTCTGCTCCGGCTTCAGCGCATCCTGCTTGGCCAGCACCTGCGCGCCGACATCGTTGCCGACGACCATCAGCTGTGTCTGGCCCGAGATGAAGGCCTGGATCACCGAATTGTAGTTGTCGAAGCGCTTGATGTCGGCCGAGGCGGGCGCGGCCTCGGTGAGCGAAGTGTCCTCGAGCGTGCCGCGATTGACGGCGATCGACTTGTCGGCAAGGTCTTCCTTGCCCTTGACCGTCATCGCAGCCGGACCGATCACCGCGATGTAATAGGGCGCGTAGGCGGCGGCGAAATCGATGACCTGCTCACGCTCCTTCGAGTAGCCGACGCTCATCAGGATGTCGACGCGATGGTCGTTCAGATAGGGGATGCGGTTCTGGCCGGTGACAGCGACCGGATTGAGCTTCACCTTGAGCGTGTCGGCGATGTATTGAGCCACATCCATGTCATAGCCCTTGAGGCTCATATCGGCGCTGGCCGAGGAGAAGGGCGGGAAGTCCGCGAAGACGCCGACATTGATGGTGCCGGCCTTGGTGATGTCAGCCAGCGCGTCGGCGTTGGCCGCCTGCGTGGCAATGCCGAGACCGGCAGCACCCAGCATCAGCGCGGCGGCGATGGATGATTTCAGTGTCGAGTGGATTGTCATTGTCATTGTCATTCCCCTTCTGGAAGCTTTTTGATTGTTGGGTCAGCCGCCGGCTCCAGCGCGGCGGCCGCCTTTTCGTGAAGTCCGTCAGGCCCCCTTGCCCGTGATGGCCGGGCTGAACACCATCAGGCTCAGTATCTCGAACAGCACCTGGGCGCCGGCATGCGCCGTGTTGGTGGTGGCGTCATATTGCGGCGCCACCTCGACGACGTCGCCGCCGACGATGTTGAGGCCTTTGAGGCCGCGCAGCAGTTCAAGCA
Organism: Mesorhizobium sp. NZP2298; assembly: GCF_013170825.1. Classification (NCBI taxonomy): domain Bacteria; kingdom Pseudomonadati; phylum Pseudomonadota; class Alphaproteobacteria; order Hyphomicrobiales; family Phyllobacteriaceae; genus Mesorhizobium; species Mesorhizobium sp. NZP2298. The sequence goes on from NZ_CP033365.1 coordinate 662,862, forward strand.
CCTCGCGCGTCGTCAGCCCGCCGACTTCCGGCGTGCCGGTGCCCGGCGCGAAGGCCGGATCGACGCTATCGATGTCGAAGGAAACATAGGTCGGGCCGTCGCCGACGATCTTGCGGGCCTTTTCGATGATCGCGGGGATACCGAGCCCGGTCACCTCCTCGGCGTGGACCACGGTCATGCCGGACTCATAGGTGAACTCCCACAGATATTCGGCCGAGCCGCGGATGCCGATCTGGATGGTGCGCGTCGGATCCAGCACGCCGTCGAGCACCGCGTTGCGGAACGGCCCGCCGTGGTGGAACTTGGTCATGTCGAACAGGCCACTGGTGTCGCAATGAGCGTCGATGTGGATCAGGCCGACCGGCGCCTTCTTGCCGACGGCCTTGAGGATCGGATGGCTGATCGAGTGGTCGCCGCCGACAGACAGCGGAATGACGCCGGCATCGACGATCTGGTTGGTGCGGCGCTCGATATCCTCATGGCTGATCTCCAGACGGTAGCGGCTGCGGAATGGCGTGTCGCCGATGTCGGCCACCCTCAACTCATGCGTGGGGGCGCATTCCAGCACGTGGTTGTAGGGGCCGATGCGCTCGATGGCGCGCAGCGCCCTCGGCCCGAAGCGCGAGCCCGGCCGGTTGGTGACGCCGAGGTCCATCGGCACGCCGATCATGGCCACCTGCAGGTCGCCGAAATCCGGGTTCTCCGCGGCGATTTCGCGGTAGGGCGCGGCGAGGAAGGTCGGGATGCCGGAATAGGGCGCCAGCCTGGTGCCGCTCTTGGAGAAGATCTTGTCGGCGACCTTGCGGAACTTGGGGTCGAACATTTCGCCGCCATGGCTCTCGCCATATTTGCGACGCAGCGCGTCAAGCTTGCCGCGATCGTAGCCCATATCGGTTCCTCCTCGATTGGTGCAGCTTGACCAGTGGTGACCTCAGGCGAATTGACCGCCGTCCGGCCGGGTCGCTTGTCCCGCTGGCTGCCTGCAGATTTCTCGTCTTGAAGTTGTTCAGGGCCGAAGTGTCCGGCAGCCGCATTGAAAAATCAATTGATATTGTTAGGGTGTTTTCTGTGAGAAAATCTCACAAACTGTCGAGTCCCTGATGGCCAAACGCCTGCCGCCCTTGAACCCACTGCGTGCCTTCGAGGCGACGGCGCGCCATGGCTCGCTCACCAAGGCGGCAAGTGAGCTGAACGTCACGCATGGCGCCATCAGCCACCAGATCAAGGCGCTGGAGCAGTCGCTCGGGGTCAAGCTGTTCGAGCGTGTCGGCCAGCGGGTCAAGTTGACGCCGCATGGCGCCGAACTTTTGCCGGCTGTATCGACCGCGTTCGACGGCATCGCCGCCGCCACGCAGCGGCTGACGCGCCCAGCCAGCAGCGGCGCGCTTTCGGTGTCCTGCGTGCCGGCATTGCTGCTTTTGTGGATGACACCGAGGCTCGGCAGCTTCACCGCGCAATATCCCGACATCCAGCTGACGCTCATTCCCTCCAACGACCCCAGGGATATAAGGGCGCCGCATATCGATGTCTGCGTCCACTATGGCAACGGCAGCTGGGCCGATTGCTGGATGCGCAAATGGTCGGGGCTGGAACTGTTTCCCGTGGTGAGCCCGACCTTGATCAACAACCGCCCGATCCGCAGCGTCAGGGATCTCGCCGACCATGTGTTCCTGCATGGCGACGACGGCCGCGAATGGCATACCTGGCTGGCGGCCGCCGATGCGCTGGACCTCGAGCGCGGCCGCCGCCATCATCTTGGCGATGCCCGCATGGCGACCGAGGCCGCGGTGCACGGCCATGGCGTGGCGCTGGGCGATTCCGTGACGGCAAGCGCGCTGCTGGCCAGGGGCATGCTGATCGCGCCGTTCAGCCTGTCGGTGCCAGCGGTCGATGAATTCTACATCGTCTGCCGCAACGAAATGCGCACGGCGCCGATCGTGCAGGTGTTCATCGACTGGCTGTTCGCCGAGAAGGCCGGGGATGACGGCCGTGCCGACGCTCCGGTCGCGGGCCGCATCATCAGCCGCCGCAAGCGTCCGCAGCTTAAGGTCATCGGCGCAAAGACCGCCGGCTGAGCATGGCCAGACGCAGGCAGTTCTTTTTGTCGGGCCAGCCTGAAAGCGGGCAGCGTTTTGGTCAATTCGATGCTATGAGGCCTCTCGCGGTTGTGGATTGCAGGCAGCGAAGGCGGCGTTGAAACATGGCTAAGACCGATATTGCGCGGCGCGTCTACAACCACACCTGGAAGCTCGATCCGATCGTGCGCAGTCTGCTCGACACGGATTTCTACAAGCTTCTGATGCTGCAGATGATCTGGGGCATGTACCCCAAGGTCGAGGCCACCTTCTCGCTGATCAACCGCACCACTTCGGTGCGGCTGGCCGACGATATCGATGAAGGCGAGCTGCGCGAACAACTCGACCATGCCCGCACCTTGCGCTTCTCCAAGAAGGAGATGATCTGGCTCGGCGGCAACAATTTCTATGGCCGCAAGCAGATATTCGAGCCGGAATTCCTGGCCTGGCTGGAAGGTTTCCGGCTGCCCGACTACGAACTGTCCAGGCGCGACGGGCAGTATGAGCTCTCCTTCAGCGGGCCGTGGATGTATACCACGCTGTGGGAAATCCCGGGGCTCGCCATCATCAACGAGCTGCGATCCCGCGCGGCGATGCGGGCCTTCGGGCCCTTCGCGCTCGATGTGCTCTATGCCCGCGCCAAGGCCAAGATGTGGGCCAAGACCGAACGACTGAAGGCACTGCCCGGCATCCGCATTTCCGACTTCGGCACGCGCCGGCGGCATTCCTTCCTTTGGCAGCGCTGGTGTGTCGAGGCGCTCAAGGAAGGTATCGGCGAGGCCTTCACCGGCACCTCCAACGTGCTGCTTGCGATGGACAACGACCTCGAAGCGCTCGGCACCAACGCACACGAATTGCCGATGGTGTTCGCGGCACTTGCCAATTCGGAGAAGGAGCTGAAACAGGCCCCCTACAAGGTGCTGCAGGACTGGCAGCGCTACTATGGCGGCAATCTGCTGATCGTGCTGCCCGACGCTTTCGGCACCGCCTCCTTCCTGCGCGACGCGCCGGACTGGGTGGCCGACTGGACCGGTTTTCGCCCCGACAGCGCCCCGCCAATCGAGGGCGGCGAAAAAATCCTGTCCTGGTGGCGCGAGAAGGGCAAGGATCCCAAGCAGAAACTGCTGATCTTCTCCGACGGCCTGGAGGTGGAAACGATCGAGGAAACCTACCGCCACTTCGAGGGCAAGGTGCGCATGTCCTTCGGCTGGGGCACCAACCTCACCAATGATTTCGAGGGCTGCGCGCCGACGGAGACCAACAGCCTGGACGCCATATCGCTGGTCTGCAAGGTCACCGAGGCCAATGGCCGGCCGGCGGTGAAGCTTTCCGACAATCCAGCCAAGGCGACCGGCGACGAGAAGGAGATCCAGCGGTATTTGCGGATTTTCGGCGAGAAGGACCGCGTGGAGCAACTGGTCAAGGTGTGAGTCGAGATCGGACTCATGGATAGTTCGAGCTCCTTCACGCCCCCCTCTGTCGTGGGGGAGTTGTCCGACAGGACAGAGGGGGGCGCCGTAGAGTGCCGTCATCACGGATTGGCCTGCGCCATCGCTCTTCTAGCCCTCCCCACTCCCGCCTTCGCCCATGCCTCCGACCGAGGCCACGTCCTGCTTCTCCCGACCGGCTACTACCTTGTCGGCGGCGCATTCGCCGTGGCCGTCAGCTTTCTCGTGCTGGCGCTGCTGCCGGCGGCTTCCATCGATCGTTTCTGGCGCCAGCGGCTGCCGCTTTTCACCTTCGGCGATACCGCCCGCACTTCCCTCAGCCTGATATCCTTTGCCGGCTTTGCAACTCTCATCGCCGCCGGCCTTTTCGGCAGCCGCGACCCGCTCTCCAATCCACTGCCGCTTGTGATCTGGACGCTGTTGTGGGCCGGCCTCACGCTGCTGCAAGGCGCTCTCGGCGACATCTGGTCATGGCTCAACCCTTGGTATGGACCGTGGCGCCTCGCCTCACGCCTGCGCGGCGCAAGCGATGAGGGGCTGTGGCGCCTTCCCCGATGGATCGGCTGCTGGCCGGCCGTCATACTGTTCTTCGCCTTTGCCTGGTTCGAGCTCATCGATCCGGCGCCTGACGACCCGGCACGGCTTGCCCTTGCCGCCGGCTTCTACTGGCTGCTCACCTTCCTTGCCATGCTGATGTTCGGCTATCGCGGCTGGAGCCGCAGCGGTGAGTTCCTGACCATCTTCTTCTCCATGGTGGCGCGTTTCGCGCCTGTCGAGCGCGACGAGAGAGGCCGGCTTGCGCTGTGCTGGCCAGGCGCCAAGCTGCTGGCGGCGGATCCGTTACCGCCCAGCGGCATCGCCTTCCTGCTGCTGACCTTGTCCTCGGTCTCCTTCGACGGCCTGTCGAAGACCTTCTTCTGGCTTGGCCTCTTCGGCATCAATCCGCTCGAATTCCCAGGCCGCACGGCGGTGATCGGCAGCGGCAGTCTCGGGCTCGTTCTGACATTCGTCCTGCTGGCGGCGGTGTTCCTTTTGGCCGTTGTGCTCGGCCAACGTCTTGCCGGCAGCGGACCGCCGCTCGCCCAGGCAGCCGGGCTGCTGGTCTGGTCGATCGTGCCGATCGCGCTCGCCTATCATGTCGCGCACTATATGACGGCGCTGCTGGTCGACGGCCAGTATGCGCTAGCCGCCCTGTCCGACCCGTTCGCGCTGGGCTGGAACCTGTTCGGCACCGCCGACATGCAGGTCGAGGCCGGCATCGTCGCCGGCGCGGCGTCCGCCTGGTGGCTGTGGAACATCCAGGCCGGTGCCATCATCCTTGGCCATGTGCTCGCCGTCCTCGTCGCCCACGGCTTCGCCTGGCGCCTGCATCCGCAGCCCGCCCGCGCCGCGCTCAGCCAGTTTCCGCTCACCCTGCTGATGATCGCCTACACGGTCTTCGGTCTCTGGCTGCTCGCCACCCCGACGGTCGGCTGAGGCATTTGCGCTGGAAAATAAACCGGGATTCCCTTAGGGAACCAGCATTGCCGTGTCCGGACTTTGGTGATTTAGTTTGTACACATGCAATTTTTCGACTTCCGGACATGAGCGGACTTTGCGCTCCTAACGCTGAACAAGGGGAACGGCATATGGACAAGAGCAAGACCTTCAACCTCCCGAAAACCGGTCTCACCCGCCGCACGGCGCTGAAGGGCCTGGCAGCGGGCGCGGGCCTCGCCATGGCGCCCGGCTTCGTCCGCTATTCCCAGGCGCAGAGTTCGGCGCCAATCAAGATCGGCTTCCAGTCGCACCGGACCGGCATCGGTGCCGCCTATGGCCGCTGGTATGAGAAGACCACCGCCGCCGCGGTGAAGGCGATCAACGCCGCCGGAGGCATCAATGGCCGTCAGGTCGAGGTCATCATCGAGGATGACGGCACCGATCCCGGCCGTGGCGCCGAGGTAGTCGGCAAGTTCGCCACGCAGCACAAGACCGACATCGTCTTCGGCACGCTGTTTTCGCATGTCGTCATCGGCTCGGCGCCCGCCGCCGGCGAAAACAAGATGCCCTATTTCGTCGTCAGCGAAGGCCACCACGTCGCTTCGACCAAGCTCAACCGCTACGTCTTCCAGCCCGGCATCACCGATGTGAAGAGCCAGATCCAGTCGATGGCGCCGTGGATCGCGGCCAATGCCGGCAAGAAGGTGACGCAGATCTTCCCCGATTTCGCTTTCGGCTACGATCATCGCGACTATCTGCCGCCGGCGCTGAAGGCGCAGGGCGCCGATGTCATTGCGCAGATCGCCATCCCGCCGACGGAATCGTCCTTCACCAAGTATTTCCCGCAGATCCCGGCCGAGACCGAGGTGATCTACCACGTGATGGTCGGTCCGGCGGTGCTCACCTTCGTCAAGGAACTCGGCGAGTTCTACGGCTCCAACCGGCCGCAGCTGTTCGGCTTCATCGATTCGCTCGAAGCCGTAGACATCAACAGCCCGGGGCTGGAATTCCTCGACGGCAGCCATTTCTGGGAAGGCTCGCCGCGCTATGCCCAGGCCGATGATACAGAGGCGCAGAAAGCCTATCGCGCCGCCGTCGGCATCGACGACAATGGCGCCGCCGTCGGCGACCCCAAGGATGTCTCCACCGCCGCGCACATGTTCGGCTGCTGGGAAACGCTCTACGTCGTCAAGAAGGCGATGGAGGATGCCGGCTACAAAGGGCCGGAAGACCGCGCCAAGCTGGTCGAGGCAACCGAGGCGCTGACCGCCTTCGCCGAAGGCCCGGAGCATCCGCAGGGGCCGAAGACCTTCAATGGCAAGATCCACCAGTGTTTTGGGATCCAGAACATCTCCAAGGTCGAAGGCGGCAAGCTGAAGGTCGTGCACAAGACCAAGATCGAGGACGGGCTCTACGAGGCCGAAGGGGATTATACGACGCAGGCGCTTTGAGGCGCCTTACCCTCCCCCCTTGTGGGGAGGGTCGGCGAATAGGGTTCGCGTTCTTGCGAAGCCTATGAGACGGGGTTGGGGTCGCGACGGCCCAAGCCCCACCCCCCCACCCGACCGCTTGGCGGTCACCCTCCCCACAAGGGGGAGGGTTAAGGGCGCCCTGAATGCACTTCGGACCCCATCTCCTCCTTGCCGCCCTCGAAGGCCTCGTCACCTCCGCCGTGCTGGCGCTGACGGCGCTTGGGCTGTCGCTGGTGTTCGGCGTGATGCGGGTGGTCAATGTCGCGCATGGCGAGTTCTTCATGCTGGGCGCGGTGCTCGCCTGGGCGATCTCCACGGCGATCGGCGGCCACCCGGCGCTCGGCTTCCTGGCGGCACTGGTGATTGCGCCGCTGATCGTCGGCACCATTGCCCTGATCGCCGAACAGCTGGTGCTGCGCCGGCTCAACTACAATCCGGAAGCCACCATCGTCGCCACCATCGGCATGCTCTACATCATCCAGCAGCTGGCGCTGACCTTCTATGGTCCGGAGGCGCGGCCGGTGGAGCCGCCGTTCAGCTACCGCATCCTTTTGCCGTGGTTCGGCTACTCCGGCTACAAACTGTCCATCATCGCAGCTTCCGCTCTTCTCTTGATCGCCACATGGCTGGTGCTGACACGCACCAAAATCGGCCTCATCATGCGCGCCACGCAGTATGACAGCGAGACGGCGCAAGCGTTCGGCATCCCGGTCGACCGTGTCTACGGTGGCGTCTTCGCGCTCGGCGCCATGCTGGCGGCGATCGCCGCGGTGCTGATCGTGCCGATCAGCCAGGCGCATTATCTGATGGGACAGGACCCGCTGCTGCTTTCCTTCATCGTCGTCATCATCGGCGGCCTCGGCTCGCTGCGCGGCACCGTCGTCGCCGCCGTGCTGATCGGCCTGTCCGATGGCATCATCTCGATGTTCTTCTCGCCGACCCTGGCCAAGATCATCGCCACGCTGCTGGTCGCCATGGTGCTGGTGTTCCGGCCGCAAGGCCTGTTCGGAACGGCATCGCGATGAGCGAAGCTTCGCCGGCAAAGGCCTATGCGCTGCATCTCGGCGTCATCATCCTGCTCTTCGTGCTGAGCTTCGTGCTGCCTGAGTACTATCACGGCCTTCTCGCCCGCATCATGGTGCTGGCGGTGTTCGCCATGGGCTACAACATGCTGTTCGGCTATGTCGGCCTGCTCAGCCTCGGCCATGCCATGTTCTTCGGCGCCGGGCTTTACGGCGCCGGCCTTGCCGTCATCCAGCTCGGCTGGGACGTGCCACTGGCCTTCCTCAGCGGGATTGCCTGCGGCGCGGTGCTGGCGCTGATGATCGGCCTTCTTGCACTGCGCACCACGGGCGTCGCCTTCATGATCGTCACCATGATGTTCGCGCAGGTCTTTTACCTCCTCATCCTCTACTTCGCGGCGTGGACCGGTGGCGACCAGGGCATGGTCGTGCCGCAGCCGGCGCGTGTCCTCACTTTCGGCGCGACCGCGCTTGACCTCACCAACCCGACCGTGCGCTATATGACGGCGCTGGCGCTGTTCTCGCTCGTGCTGCTGATCACGCTGGCCATCGTCCGCTCCCGCTATGGCCGGGTGTTGGTCGCCATCCGCGAGAACGAGGAACGCACGAAGATGCTCGGCTACGACACCTTCTCCAACAAGCTCGCGGCAGTCGTCGTCTCCGGCACTATCTGCGCCGCCTCGGGCGCTGCCTACGCGCTGCTGTTCGGCTATGTCGGATCGAGCTTCGCCTCGGTGCAATACTCGATCCTGCCGTTGCTGTGGGTGCTGCTCGGCGGCGGCGCCACCACGCTCGGGCCGCTGATCGGCACGGTCTTCATGTACTATGTCATCGACATCACCAGCGGCTACACCTCCGCCTATCTGCTGATCGTCGGCATCGCACTGATCCTGCTGGTGCTGTTTTTCCCCAAGGGCATTCTCGGCAGCATCCGTCAGCGCTGGCTCGGGTGGCTGCCATGACACCACTTTTGATCACCAAGGGCCTGTCGCGCAATTTCGGCGGCCTGCGCGCCGTCGACAATGTCGATTTCACCTTGATGCCGGGCGAGATCCGCGCCGTCATCGGCCCCAACGGCGCCGGCAAGACCACCTTCGTCAGCCTGGTCAGCGGCCGTATCCAGCCCTCTTCCGGCATGATCGTCTTCGACGGCGTCGACATCACCAGCCAGCCGGCCTACGTCCGGGTCCGCCAAGGCATCGCCTACACGTTCCAGATCACCAGCGTCTATGCCAACCTGTCCGTTTACGCCAACGTCGCGCTGCCCGCGCAACTGACACTGCGGCATGGCCCTTCCAAGAGCGCGATACAGGCCGCCGTCATGGCGGCGCTCGAACGCACCGGCCTTGCCGACCAAGCCGCCATGCCGGCCGGACAATTATCCTATGGCCATCAGCGCCTGCTGGAAGTGGCGATGGGCCTTGCACTGAAGCCGCGCCTGCTGATCCTCGACGAGCCGACGCAAGGGCTGGCCGACGGCGAGATCGACAATTTCATCACCCTGGTGCGCGAGATCGCCAAAAACGCCACCGTGCTGCTGATCGAACATAACATGCCTGTGGTCATGCATCTGGCCGGCCGCATCACCGTCTTCAACGCCGGCAAGATCCTGGCCGAAGGCACGCCGGAAGCGATCCGCGAGAACGCAGCGGTGCAGGAGGCCTATCTGGGGACCGCCCCATGACCGAAACGAACAAGGCGGAGACAAAGTCTGAAGCGCTGGTGATCTCGGGACTGGACTGCTTCTATGGGGAGGTCCAGGTGCTCTACGGTCTCGACCTCGTGCTGAACAAGGGCGAGGTGCTGTGCCTGTTCGGCCGCAACGGCGCCGGCAAGACGACGACGCTGAAGGCGATCATGGGACTGGTTCCGTCAAGCGCCGGCTCGATCAGGCTCGACGGCCGGGAATTGACCGGCCTGCCGGCGCATGAGGTGCCGAAGGCCGGCGTCGCCTATGTGCCGCAGGGCCGGCGGCTGTTCGCCGAGATGACGGTGGCGGAAAACATCGAGATCGGCCTGATGGCACGCAGCAAGGGCAAAGCCGTGCGCGAAAACGTGCTCGACCTCTTCCCGCTGCTGCGCCAGCGGTTGCGGCAACGGTCGGGCACCTTGTCGGGCGGTGAGCAGCAGATGCTGGCGATGGCGCGCGCGCTCTGCCTCGAGCCGCAGGTGCTCTTGCTCGACGAGCCGACCGAAGGTCTGATGCCGTCGATGATCGCCAAGATCCGCGAGACGGTTTCGACGCTGCGCGACATGGGTGTCTCGACCATCCTGGTCGAGCAGCGGGTCGACGCGGTGCTGTCGGTCGCCGACCGCGTCTCGTTCATCGAGAATGGCCGCAACCGCGAGACGGTCGATGTCGAGGAACTGCGTGCCGATCCATCGGCGGTCAGGCGCTATGTCGGCGTTGGTTGATCAGCCGAAAAACACAAAGCCCGCGATCAAGAAAGTCGGGATCAGCACCAGCCCGGACCACAGCATGTAGCCGAAGAAGCCCGGCATCCCGACGCCGCGCTGCCTGGCGATGGCATAGACCATGAAGTTGGGCGCATTGCCGATATAGGTGTTGGCGCCCATGAACACCGCACCCGCCGAGATCGCCGCAAGCGTCGAGGCGAATTCGGTCATCAGATGGCGTGGATCGCCGCCGGCAAGCTCGAAGAACACCAGGTAGGTCGGCGCATTGTCGAGGAAGGACGACAGCGCTCCGGTCAGCCAGAAATAGGCGAGGTCGTTGGGCGTGCCTTGCGCCGAGGTGACGAGCGCGACCAGCGGCGCCAGCGCGCCCTCATGGCCGGCTCTCAAAATGGCAATGACCGGCACGATGCAGATGAAGATGCCGGCAAACAGTTTTGCCACTTCCGCGATCGGTCCCCAGTTGAAGCCGTTCGCCTCGCGGTATTCCTTGCGCGAAACCGCCAGCGAGACGAAGGCGAGCGCCAGGATGACGCCGTCGCGCACCAGGTTCTGCAGTTCCAGCGTCACGCCTTGAATGGAGACGCTGATCTCAGGCTTCCATGTCGCCGACAGCAGGATGGCGCCGATGACCCCGGCCAGCAGCGGAATGTTTGGCAGGCCTCGAATGCGTATCTTCGAATCCGGTGTCGGGTCCTTGATCTTCGGCGCGCCTGCCTCGCGCCGGTGCAGGATGATGTCGATCGCCAGGAACGCCGCCAGCACCAGGCCGCCGACGAACAGCGTTTCCCGATAGAGGTTCGTGGTCGTCCAGAAGAAGTCGATGCCACGCAGGAAGCCAACGAACAGCGGCGGATCGCCGAGCGGCGTCAGCGAGCCGCCGATATTGGACACCAGGAAGATGAAGAAGACGACGACATGGGCATTGAACGGCCTGTTGTCGTTGGCGCGGATGATCGGCCGGATCAGGATCATCGAGGCGCCCGTCGTGCCTATGACCGAGGCGAGCAGCGCGCCGACCAGCAGCAGCCCGGCATTGACCAGCGGCGTGCCGTGGATGTTGCCGGCGACCAGAATGCCGCCCGAAATGGTGAACAGCGCAAACAGCAGGATGATGAAGGACATGTATTCGGTAAGCAGCGCATGCAGCACCGCCTCGGTCGCCGAAGGCAGACCGAAGGCAAGAGCCAAAGGCACCACCACAAATGCGGCCCAAAGCGCCGCGATCTTGCCGTAGTGGTGCTCCCAAACATGGTGGAACAGCAGCGGGCCGGTGGCAATCGACAGCAGCAGGCCGGCAAAGGGAAGTGCCCACCACAGCGACATCGAGGCGCCGGGCAACGCGTGTTCCTCGGCCGCTAAAGCCGCTTCCGGGAACAGCATCGCGACGGCGATGGCGGCACCCGTCATTGCGCCTGCGGTGATCCGCGAAAGGTCCCCCTGATGCCCCACCGTCCGTTCAGTCCGACAAATGGTCTTCAAGCGTCACGCCGGCATCGCGCATGCGACGCAGCATGGCATTGAGCGAGCCGTTGAGGTCGATGCCGCGGCAGGCGTCGAGCCGGACGGTGGTGTTGAACCCCTGGCTGACAGCGTCCAGCGCTGAAAAGCCGACGCAGAAATCGGTCGCCAGGCCGACCAGGGTCAGACTGTCGATGCCGCGCTCCCTGAGATAGCCGGCGAGACCCGTCGGCGTCGTGTGGTCGTTCTCGAAGAACGCCGAATAGCTGTCGATCGCTGGGCGAAACCCCTTGCGGATGACGAGCTCGGCCTTGGTCCAGGCAAGGCCGGAATGGAAATCCGAGCCGAGGCTGCCCTGGATGCAATGGTCCGGCCACAGCGTCTGCTGGCCATAGGGCATCTCGATCATGGTGAAAGGCTGCGCGCCCGGATGGCTGGAGGCAAAGCTCGAATGGCCGGCGGGGTGCCAGTCCTGCGTCAACACGACATGGTCGGTCCGCCGGATCATATCGTTGACCAGCGGCACGATCTCGTCACCCCCGGTCACGGCCAACGCGCCGCCCGGGCAAAAGTCGTTCTGCAGGTCGATGACAACAAGCGCTTCGTCGGCCATGCGGCTTCCTTCCCTCTGTCTCGATGCCGCTGTTGCGACCGGAGGCAGAAACTTGACCAGATGGCCGCGCACGTCAACCTCCGAAGGCGTAACAATCTCGTTGCATGCGGCCCGTCAGGTGCGACACCTCAAACTCTGGCTTTGACAATTTCCACCGGCTTGATATCATTTGCATACGAATGAATTTCCGGTTCGAAACCGGCAACATGATCCCAGGGGAAAATCCTTGGGAGGGCCAAATTCGGGGAAGGCCCACTCTCTGGGAAGGCAAAGCGTGATCCGTTACGCGAAACCCACCACGGTCGATGAGGCGCTCGCGCTGCTTGGCGAGGGCGCCTGGCGCATCCTCGCCGGCGGTACGGATTTCTATCCGGCACAAGGCACGAAGCCGTTCCGCGACAATGTCCTCGACATCAATGGCCTCACTGCGCTGAGCGGCATCGCCGAGACGGATGACCACTTTGTCATCGGTGCACGCACGACATGGACCGACATCATCCGCCATCCCTTGCCGCCCGCCTTCGATGCGCTGAAACAGGCCGCGCGCGAGGTCGGCTCGCCGCAAATCCAGAACGTCGCCTCGGTCGCGGGCAATCTCTGCAACGCCTCGCCGGCCGCCGATGGCGTGCCGGGCCTGCTCGTGCTTGATGCCGAAGTCGAACTGCGTTCAGCTACAGTGACGCGCTACCTGCCCCTGCCGGATTTCATTCTCGGCAACCGCCAAACGGCCTTGCGAGCGGGGGAGATGGTCAGCGCCATCCGCGTGCCGAAGCCCGCTGCAACGGGCACGTCGGCTTTCGTCAAGCTCGGCGCGCGGCGCTATCTCGTCATTTCCATCGCCATGGTGGCGGCGCGTCTGATCGTCGAGAACGGCACAGTGACCGAAGCGGCCATCGCCGTCGGGTCGTGCTCGGCCGTCGCCAGGCGCCTTGCCGGCGTCGAGGCGGCGCTGCTCGGATTGCCTGTGGATCACCGGCTCGCTGATGCGGTCCAGTCCGCATCGATCACGGAACTGTTGCCGATCGCCGACGTGCGCGGCAGCGCGGAATACCGGCTCGATGCTGTGCGCGAGATTGTCGCCCGCGCCGTGCTGACGGCCGCCGGTCCAACGAACGACCACATGGTGGCGGCATGAACCAGCTTCTGCCTGAAGTGACTGAAGCCCTGCCCGATCTGGGCGGAGGCACGCCCGGCCTCGGCCCTGAACGCGCCGACATAGCCTTCGCGGTCAATGGCGACGCCGTCCTGGTCAATGTGCCGCCGCTGCGCCGGCTGTCCCAGGTGCTGCGCGACGAATTGCGGCTAACCGGCACCAAGGTCGGCTGCGATGCCGGCGATTGCGGCGCCTGCACGGTGCTGGTCGACGGCGCTCCCGTCTGCGCCTGCCTGATGCCGGCGGCTTCCGTAGCAGGGGCGGCAGTGACAACAGTCGAGGGACTTGCCAATGGCCGGCTCTCGGCACTGCAGGCCTCGTTTCTCGCCCATGGCGCTGCGCAATGCGGCATCTGCACGCCGGCACTGCTGGTCGCGGCGACAGCGCTCCTGGACACGACACCCAGGCCGACCGAGACCGAGGTGCAGGATGCACTGGGCGGGATTCTGTGTCGTTGCACCGGCTACCGGAAGATCATCGCGGCGGTGATGGAGGCGTCCCTTCAGACAGCGAGCCTGGATTTCCGTCTGCCTCGGTCCGGGCATGCCATCGGCGCGTCCCCTGTCAGGCTCGATGGCGTGCCAAAGGTGACCGGGGCTGAGAAATTCGGCGGCGATTCCTTCCCGGCCGATGCGCTCGCCGTGCTGGTGGTCCGCTCGCCGCATTATCACGCCGGCTTTGCCTTCGACGATCTCGATGACTGGGCTAAGAGACACCCCGGCATCGCCGGTGTCTTCACGGCGGCCGACATTCCGGGAAAGAACTGCTTCGGTGCGATCGGCCCGTTCGCCGATCAGCCGGCACTGGCCGAAGGATTTGCGCGGCTGCGCGGCGAGGCGGTGGCGCTGGTCGCTGGCGAGCGCGAGGCGATCCTCGATCTCGACCTGTCGGATTTCCCGGTCCGCTGGACCGAATTGCCGCATTTCCTGCAACCTTGCGAAGCGCAGGCCGAAGGCGCGGCACGGGTCCATGACAACCGCCCGGCCAACCTTCTGACCAAGGGCCTTGTCGAGCGCGGCGATCCTGAGGCGGCGCTCGCCAATGCCGCCGTCACCGTAAGCGGCGCCATCGAAACATCCTATGTCGAGCACGCCTACATCGAACCGGAAGCCGGCTATGCCTATCTGGATGGCGACACGCTAGTTGTCGTCGCCTGCACGCAGGCGCCCTACATGGACCGCGACGAGACGGCGAAGGTGCTTGGCCTTGCCGTCGACAAGGTGCGCATCGTGCCGACCGCGACCGGCGGCGGTTTCGGCTCGAAACTCGACGTTTCACTGCAGCCGCTGATCGGCCTCGTGGCGCTGAAAACCGGCCGACCGGCGGCGCTGGCCTACACCCGCAACGAATCGATGACATCGACCACCAAGCGCCATCCGGCTGAGATGAGGGCGACCATCGGCGTGGACGCTGAAGGCCATGTCACCGGCATGACCTTTGCCGGCGATTTCAACACCGGCGCCTATGCAAGCTGGGGCCCGACCGTTGCCAACCGAGTGCCGGTGCATGCTTCCGGACCCTATGCGACGCCCAACTATCGCGCCGAGGGCCGCGCCATCCATACGCATGGTCCGATTTCCGGCGCCTTCCGCGGCTTCGGCGTGCCCCAGGCGACGATCATGCAGGAGACGCTCTATGACGAGCTGGCCGGCAAGCTTGGTATCGACCGCCTCGACTTTCGCCTGAAAAACTGCCTTCGGAACGGCTCCGAAACGGTTACCGGCCAACGTCTGGAGTCCGGCGTCGGCATTGCCGAGTGCCTTGAGGCGCTGCGGCCGCATTGGGCGCGCGCGACAGCCGACGCGGACGCGTTCAACCATGCCCACGCGGACAAAAAGCGCGGTGTCGGCGTGGCATCCTGCTGGTATGGCTGCGGTAACACCTCGCTGCCCAATCCATCGACCATCCGGGTCGGCATAGCAGCTGACGGCACGGTCATCCTGCACCAGGGCGCCGTCGATATCGGCCAGGGCTCCAACACCGTCATCAGCCAGATCTGCGCCGACGCGCTCGGCCTGCCGCTGGAGAAATTCCGGCTGAAGAGCGCCGACACGGCGATCAGCCCCGATGCCGGCAAGACTTCCGCCTCGCGCCAGACTTTCGTGACCGGCAAGGCGGCCGAGAAGGCCGGCCGCGCGTTGCGCGAGAAGATCCTGCGCTTTGCCAATGTCTCGGAAAAGGCATCCCTCCAGTTGGATGGTGTGGCAATCGTAATCCGCGAGGGCGAGGCCACACGCCGCATCGATCTCGCCTCGCTCGACGTCGATGCCGATGGCTTCGTCTTCCGCGCCGAGGAGACCTACGACCCACCGACACTCCTGCTCGATGCCAAGGGCCAGGGCAAGCCCTACGCTGTGTACGGCTTCGGTGCGCAGATCGCCGAACTCGAGGTCGATCTCAAGCTCGGCACGGTGAAGCTGCTGAAAATCACCGCCGCGCACGATGTCGGCAAGGCGATCAACCCACTGCTGGTCGAAGGCCAGATCGAGGGCGGCATCGCGCAAGGCATCGGCATGGCGCTGATGGAAGAATATATCCCCGGTCGCACGGAGAATTTGCACGACTATCTCATCCCGACCATAGGCGACGTGCCGCCGATCGAGACCATCCTGATCGAGGTTCCCGATCCGGAGGGCCCGTTCGGCGCCAAGGGCCTGGGCGAGCATGTGCTGATCCCGACCGCACCCGCGATCCTCAACGCCATCCGCCATGCCACCGGCGTTCTGGTCACCAAGATTCCGGCGACGCCGACGCGTCTGCGCGCTGGCATTCGTGAAAAAGATGGCGTCCGCGAAAAGGAAGCACGCCCATGAGCGAGCTTGCCGAGCGCTTCGAAACACATGATCCCGGCGAGAAGCTGGTGGCGGAGAAGATCCGCTGCGATGCCTGTCCGGTCATGTGCTACATCGCCGATGGCCGCACCGGCGCCTGCGACCGCTACGGCAATACCGGCGGCCGGATCGTACGCATGGACCCGCTGGCCATCCTCGACCACGCGGCCGAGACCGGCGCGGCGATCGTACCTTTCGTCGCCGACGGCGAGGCCTGGGACGGCGAACTGGTCAACGCCGGGCGCCGCTTCGTCACGGCAATAGGCGCCGGCACCACCTATCCCGACTACAAGCCGGCGCCGTTCATCGTCAGCCAGGAGGTCGAGGGCGTCGATCTCGTCACGGTCGTCACCGAAGGCATCTTTTCGTATTGCGGCGTCAAGGTGAAGATCGATACCGACCGTCATATCGGACCGGAAACGGCTGTTGTTCGGGCCGAGGGCGAGGCGATCGGCCATGTCACGACAGGCGAATATGGCTCGCAGATGCTGTCGCTGGGCGGCGTGCATCACCTCACCGGCGGCTCCAAGGCCGAAGGCCGCGCCACCTGCGATGCGCTGCTCAATCTGTGCAACCGCAAGCCGGTGGAACTGACCATCGATGGCGGCGCCACCATCATCGTCGAAGCCGGCAAACCACCCGTCATCGACGGCAAGCAGGAGCACCGCATGCGCGTCGGCTGCGGCTCGGCGACGATCGGCATGTTCGCCACGCAATGGCGCGGGCTGGTCGACGAGGTGGTGGTGGTCGACGACCACATCACCGGCGTCGTTTCCGAGCATCAGGCCGGCAAGGTGCTGGGCTGGCAAGATACGGGGATCAAGATCATCGGCCGCCGCTCGACGCCAGGCCGCTATTTCAAGGTCTCCGAGCCTGGCCTCGGCTGGGGCGGCACCTCGATTTCCGACCCGCTGTCGATCCTTGGCGACTGGAACGCCAAGAAGGGCGCGCGGCCAGGCCTGTCGTTGCTGATGGTTTCGACCACAGGCGAACAATTCGCCTACTACGAACTCGACGACGAATTGAAACCTGTCGAAAAACCGTTTCCCGAACGGCTGCGGAAGTCCGTCAATCTGATAGAGGACAATTGCGAGCCGGCGCTGTGCACCGTTCTGTTCATCGGCGGCGCCGGCGGTTCGCTGCGTGCCGGCGTCACCGAAAACCCGGTCAATCTCACCCGGTCGGTGCAAGGCCTGAAGACCTATGTGACGGTCGGCGGCGCGCCGGTCTATGTCTGGCCGGGCGGCGGCATCACGCTGATGGTCGACGTGACGCGGGTGCCGGAAGGCGCTTTCGGCTATGTGCCGACACCAGCGCTGGTGGCGCCGATCGAATTCACGCTGCGCCGCGACGACTATATCAGGCTCGGCGGCTACGAGGCCGAAATCCGCAGCGTCGAGGACATCGTCGCCAAGGGCGGCGAGTACCTCAACCCGCGTCGCGGAACCGGCGCGCCGTCCGACAATCCATGGCCGCCGCTCGCGCAATTGCGGCGTGCCGCCTCGAACGGAGCCGGATGATGGACGGCCCGCAAGTCCACTGGCTGCAGGACGGCAAGCGGCTGCACCTCAACCACGGGCCGATCGACCTGATCGTCGAAGCCTTTGGCGAGGCGGACGAATGCCGTGCCGCCTACGCCCAGGCTGTCGCGCGCTTCCAGACAATCCTGATCGAGTTGGTCAGGGAGCTTCCCGAATTGCGACTCCCGGCATTTTTCCTGCGGCCGCGCGCCTTTGACGGCGCGACGGCGCGCCGCATGGAAGCCGCCGTCATGCCCTTGGCGGAATGCTTCATAACACCGATGGCGGCCGTTGCGGGATCGGTAGCCGACGAAATGCTCGCCGCGTTGCTTGCCGGCCGCAGGCTCGATCGCGCCTATGTCAACAATGGCGGCGACAGCGCTCTTTACATCGGCACGGGCCGGTCGATCGGTCTGGCGGTCGCCGGCACCGGCAACGGCATGGCCGACCGGATCACGATCCGCGCGGAAGATGGCGTTCGCGGCGTTGCCACCAGCGGCTGGCGCGGCCGCTCGTTCTCGCTTGGCATTGCCGACGCCGTCACCGTGCTGGCGCGCACCGGCGCCGAGGCCGATGCGGCGGCGACGCTCATCGCCAACGCGGTCGATCTGCCCGGCAATCCCGCCATCAAGCGCATTCCGGCACAGGAGCTGTCGCCCGACAGCGATCTCGGCGCGCGGCTGGTGACACAAGCCGTCGGCACGCTGGCATTTGGCGAAGTGGCGCAAGCGCTGGACAATGGCCTTGCCGTTGCCGAAGATTTTCGCCGGCGCGGGCTGATTGCCGCATCGGCGCTGTTTCTTGGCGGTGAGGCCCGCATCAGTGGCTCGGTTGCACTTTCCGCGCCCAATAAAAATCCGAGGGAGGAAGTTGCCCATGCCTGAGTTTCCGATCCGCAAGGTCGCGGTGCTGAGCGAAGAGATTTTTCACGAGGGCGGACCGGTCGCGGACGTACCGCGCCGGCGAGCGGCGGCCATGGCCGTGGTCAAGAACCCGTTCGCCGGGCGCTATGTCGAGGATCTGCAGAGTGCCATGGACGATCTGAAGCCACTCGGCCTGCTGCTCTGCGACCGGCTGATCGCGGCGCTCGGCGGCGACATCAAGCAGATCGACGGCTACGGCAAGGGCGCCATCGTCGGCACGGCGGGCGAACTGGAACACGGCGCGCTCTGGCATGTGCCCGGCGGCTACGCGATGCGCGAGCGGCTCGGCGACGCCAAGGCGATCGTGCCATCAGCGAAGAAAGTCGGCGCCTTCGGCTCGAAGCTCGACGTACCGCTCGGCCACATCAACGCCGCCTATGTGCGCAGCCATTTCGACGCCATGGAAGTCGGCATCAGCGACGGCCCGCGTCCCGACGAGATCCTGTTCTGCCTCGCCATGACCTGCGGCCCGCGCGTCCATAACCGCATGGGTGGCCTTGCGGCCGACGACATCAAGGCCTGGGACGGGTTGCGGTGAACGGCGAGGACAATCTGCTCAAGCTGGTCGAGGCCGAAGAGCCTGGGGAACATGACTACCTCCTCCAGGAACAGGTCGGCTTCATCCTGCGCAAGGCGCACCAGCGTCATGTGTCTATCTTCGCCGCGCATATAGGCGACCTGACGCCGCCACAATTCGCGGCACTGGCCAAGCTGCGCGATGTCGGCGAGACCTCGCAGAACCAGCTCGGCACGCTGATCGCGATGGACGCGGCGACCGTGAAGGGCGTGATCGACCGCCTGAAGGCGCGCGGCCTGGTGGAACTCTCCAGGCATGAGGTCGACAAAAGGCGGTTGCTGGTCAATCTGACCGCCGAGGGTCGCGATGCGATCGAACGGCTGATCCCGCTCGCCCGCGAGATCACCAGGGAAACACTGGCGCCGCTCTCGGCCAAGGAGATCGCCACGTTCACAAAGCTGCTGGCGAAGCTGGCGTAGGCTGGTCCTGCCGGACGCCAATCAGCGCCCGGCAGAAGCGTATCGCCTCAGAGTCCGTTGTCCTTCAGCACCTGAGCGGCGTTTTCCTTGGTGATCTTCTCGGTTGGCAGCGTGATGGTCTTTTCGACCTTCTCGCCGTTGAGGAACTTGATCGCCTGGCGCAGGCCTTCGGCACCGGGGGTAACGTAGGTGAAAGTCGCCGTCAGCTCGCCCTTGTTCACCATTTGCACGCCTTCATTGGGCAGGCCGTCAATGCCGATGAACTTGATGTCCTTCTCGCGGCCGACATCCTTGGCGGCGAGATAGGCGCCGTAGGCCATCGGATCGTTGTGGCCGTAAACGAGATCGATCTTCTCGTTGGTTTTCAGCGCGTTGGCCATCAGATTGTAGGCCTGGTCCTGCTTCCAGTCGCCCGACTGCTGGTCGAGCAGATACTTGATGCCCGGCTCCTTGTCGGTGAATTCATGGAAGCCGTCATGGCGGTCATGCGCCGGCTGGGTGCCCATGCCACCCCAGATCTCGACGACATTGCCGGCCGCCTTGCCCTTGCCGCCGAGCAGTTCGACCGCATACTCGCCTGCCGCGCGCCCGATCAGCTTGTTATCGCCACCGACGAACTGCGTGTAGTCCTTGGTATCGACGTTGCGGTCGAGCACGAAGACCGGAATCTTGGCGTCGATGGCCTGCTGCACGACGCCGGTCAGGCCCGCGGATTCCTTCGGCGACACCAACAGCGCGTCGACCTCCTGACGGATCAGGTTCTCGACGTCGGCGACCTGCTTCTCGGTCTTGTCCTCGCCATCGGTGATGATCAGCTCGACCTCGGGATGCTTGGCGGCTTCGGCAATGATGTCCTTGTTGAACTGGGCGCGCCAGGGCTCGATGGTCGTCACCTGCGAGAAGCCGATCTTCCACTTCTTGTCCTGGGCGAAGGCATTGCCGGTCGAAAGCAGCGCGGTGGTGGTCAGCAATGCCGCGCCGAGTGCGGCAAGCTTCAGCATGTCACGTCGTTTCATTTCTTGTTTCCTCCGAGATTGAGAGACGGGGTCTCTTGTGGCGGCCGCTTGGCTGCGGCCGTTTCCTTGCGCGCCGGTTGCCCGCCGGGCAGGCGCAGATAGGCCAGGAGATCGCCGGCATTGCGCTCCTGCACGAGCACGGTGCCGATGATGATCATCCCCTTCAGCACCAGCTGTAGATTCGAATTGATGTTGTGGAGCTGCAGTATGTTGGAGAGCAGCCCGAAGATCAGCACGCCGCAGAACGTGCCGATCAGGCTGCCGCGTCCGCCCATCAGGCTGGTGCCGCCGATGACCACGGCGGCGATTGCGTCGAGCTCCAGCCCGGCGCCGGCATCGGGCTTGCCTTGCCGGTACTGCGCGACATAGAGCACCGCGGCGATGCCGGCGAGCAGGCCGGAGACGGCATAGGTCGCGATCTTGACGCGGCCGGCGGCGATGCCGGAAAGCCGTGCCGCCTCCTCATTGCCGCCGATGGCATAGACATAGCGGCCGAACGGCGTGAAGCGCAGCACGGCGCCATAGATCAGGATGGCGCCGAGGAAGAACAGGCCGGGCATCGGGATGACGCCGAACACCAGCGAGCGCAGCATCTCGAAATCGGCGGTGGCGTTCGAGCCGGTATAGACCGGCAGCACGGCATTGTTCTGGCCGGCGGTGAGCCGGGCGATACCGAGCGCCGTGACCATCATCGCCAGCGTGACGATGAAGGGCTGCAGCCGCCCGGCAACGATGATGAAGCCGTTGATGGCGCCGAACAGCAGGCCGACGCAGGGCGCCACCAAAAGCACACCGAGCACGCCGAATTTGGGCTCGATCTGCGGCAGCAGGTACCATAGCGACAGGCAGCACAGGACCACGCCGACAATTGCCGGCGTGACCAGGCCGCGAACGCTGTCCAGCCTCACATCCCGCGCGGCGGCATCCGGACCGGCACGGGATTTTTCCACGTTGAGGAAAATGAAGCGAGTGACGACGAAGCCAAGGCAAAGCGCCACCAGCGCGACGGTCGGCACGCCCAGCACGACACCCGGCGTAACACCCGGTACCGTCAGCAGCATGGCGCAGACCACCGAGCAGATGGCCATCAGCGAGCCGACGGAAAGATCGATACCGCCGGTGATGATCACCGCCGTCATGCCGGTGGCGATCAGTCCGGTGGTCGACACCTGGCGCAGCACGTCGAGCAGATTGCCGTAGGACAGGAAGATGTTGTTGCCCTTGGAACTCACCGGCGAGCCGAGCACGCCGATCAGGAATATGGCGATCAGGCCCCAATAGAGCTTGGTGCGGGACAGGAGTTTCAGGGCAGTCATGCGGCTGGTCTCGATAGGGTCCGGCGGGGTGCGGCGAGGCGCATGATGGCCTCTTCGCTTGCCGCGTCGCGGGAAAGAATGCCGGTCTGGCGGCCGTCGGCCATCACCAGGATACGATCCGAGAGATGCAGCAATTCCGGCAATTCGGAACTGATGACCGCGATGGCCAGGCCATCGCGCGCCAACTGGAAGATGAGGTCGTAGATCTCGCGCTTGGCGCCGACATCGATGCCGCGCGTCGGCTCGTCCAGCAAAAGCACGCGCGGCCTGGTCGCCAGCCACTTGCCGATGACGACCTTCTGCTGGTTGCCGCCCGACAGCGTGCCGGCGGGCTGATCGATGTCCTGGCAGCGTATGCCGAGTGCCTTGACCGCCTGCCGCGCCAGCCCCTGCTCGCCGGCCAGCGAGCGGATGCCGAAGCGTGCCAGCGACCCGACCAGCGGCAGCGCGACATTGTCCGTGATCGAGGCCTGCAGGTGCAGGCCTTGCGTCTTGCGGTCCTCGGTGACCAGCGCGATGCCCAGCCGCCTGGCGTCGCGCGGCGAGCGGATGTTCACGGACCGGCCGTCGAGTTGAATCTCGCCGCCGGCACGGCCATCGCCCGAGCCGAAGATCGCTTCCATGATCTCGGTGCGGCCCGAGCCTAGAAGGCCGCCTATGCCGAGGATTTCGCCGGCGGCCAGATCGAAGCTGACGCCGTCGATCACCTGGCGCCAGCCCTGGCGGTCGGGCTTCGACAGCGACAGATTGCCGACCGAAAGCACGGTTCGGCCGCCGGGATTCCGCTCTTCTTGGGAGGATGCGAGCAGGTTCCGTCCGACCATCGCCGAAATGATGGCATTCTCGTCAAGCTCGGCCATCGGCCGCGTCAGCACATGGCGCCCGTCACGGAATACCGTGACGCGGCCGGCCAGATGCATCACCTCGTCGATGCGGTGCGAGATGTAGACGATGGCGACGCCGCCTTCGGCAAGCTGGCGGATGATGCGGAACAGCCGCTGGCATTCGGCGGGCGAAAGCGCCGAGGTCGGCTCGTCCATGATCAGGATGCGCGCCGACATCGACAGCGCCTTGGCGATTTCGACCAGTTGTTGTTCGCCGACGCGCAGGGCGCCGACGCGCGCTTCCGGGTCGAGTTCGATGCCAAGCCGCTGCAGGAGGGCGGCCGCCGCACGGCTGCTCGCCTTGCGGTCGACGATCAGCCCGGCGATCAGTTTTTCGCGGCCGAGGAAGATGTTGTCGGCGACACTGAGTTCCGGCACCAGGTTAAGCTCCTGGTGGATGATGGCGATGCCGGCATCCTCGGCGTCGCGCACGCCGGCGAAGCTGACCGGCCTTCCATCGACGCTGACCGTGCCTTCGTAGCCGGTATAGACGCCGGAGAGGATCTTCATCAGCGTCGACTTGCCGGCGCCGTTCTCGCCCATCAGGGCATGGACCTCGCCACGCCGCAATTCGAAGCCGACATCGACCAGGGCGGCGATGCCGCCGAAGCTCTTGGAAATGCGCTCGGCGCTCAGGACGACATTGGAATGGTCCGCCGCCGCGGCATGCCCATGGGCGATGGAACCTCTGTGCTCCATGACAATGGCGGCCTCCCTTCCGTCCTCGTCAATCTCATCCAAACGCTATTCTAAACGTTTCGATACTGTCAAGCCGCTATCTGATAACGCAGGATTGACCCTTTTCAATTCTTGCGAAAAACCTTGATATTCCGTAGGTATAGCGAATAGACACCGGCGAAACGTTTCGAAAATGGCAGCATCCAAGCGGACGAGACAGCGAAAATCGACGGCGCCGACCATGCTGCATGTGGCGGAAGCGGCGCGTGTCTCGGTCGCCACCGTGTCGGCGCTGATCAACGGCACGGCGACCGTCAGCCCTGAACTCAGCCAGCGCATCGAGCAGGCGATCCGCGATATCGGCTACAAGCGCAATGCGATCGCCCGCAGCCTGAAAATGGGCACGACGCGCACCATCGGCCTGACCGTGCCACACATCACCAATCCGTTCTTCACCGATGTCGTCTCGGTCATCCAGCAGGCCTTCGACCGCGCCGGCTATGCCGTCATGCTTTGCTGCACGGACGAGGATCTGAACACCCAGGACGACCAGATCAGGCTCTTGCTCGACCGCATGGTCGACGGGCTGATCGTGGCGCGTGTCGGCGACGGCGCGATCCTCAAGGGGATCGTCGACGACGCCAATGTGCCCGTCGTGCTGCTGGACCGCATCTGCGAGGGCGTCGATACCGATGCGGTGGTGCTCGACAACCAGCGCGCCGTGTTCGACGCCATCACCTACCTGATCAATCTCGGCCACCGGCGCATCGGCTACATCACCGGCACGTCCGATATTTCGCCCATGCACGACCGTATGACCGGATACCGCGAGGCGCTTAGGGCGGCCGGCCTGCCGGTGGTCGAGGAACTGGTTCGCTCCGGCAATTTCCATGAGATCGACGGCTACAACGCGACCATGCAGCTGCTGTCGCTGCACAATCGGCCAAGCGCGATCTTCTCGGCCAACAACCCGATGGTGATCGGCACCATGAAGGCGATACGCGACATCGGCCTGTCCTGCCCGGAGGATATTTCGGTCGCCTGTTTCGACGATTTTCCGTGGTCCGACGTGTTCCAGCCGCAACTGACCACGGTGGCGCAACCGGTGCAGGCGATCGGCGAACAGGCGGCCAATCTGTTGCTCGACCGCCTTGCCGGCAACCGGGACGCGCCACCGCGCAAGCTGGTGCTCAAGGGCCGGCTGATGATCCGCAATTCGTGCCGGCCGCTCGGAGCAATCGCGCAGAGCGTGAGCGCCTGAACGACGCGTGTTGGATCAGGGCTTGAACACTCCCGAACAAAGCGCCTGCAGTTTCGAAAAGACGCCCTTGCCGCCTGATATGACCTGTGTCCCGCTTTGCAGCACAGTCTTGCGATCCGCCTTCAGAACGGTACCGCCGGCCTCCTCGATCAACAGCATGCCGGCCAGGCAGTCCCAGGCGTTCATGTGCTCTTCCACATAACCAAGCAGCCGGCCCGAGGCCACATAGGCCAGCATCAGGGCGCCAGACGCGTTGCGGAAGAAGACACCGCCTTCGGCGAGGATCTTCTTGATCAGCACGGCGATGTTCTCGGCCTCGGCCCGGTTCGAGAATCCGGTCCCCACCGACCCTTCTTCCAGGCTGGTCGCCGCGCTTGCCTTGATCGGCCGGCCGTTGACGAAGGCGCCGCCATCGAGCCTGCCGTGAAACGTCTCGCCGGTCGACGGCTCGTGGATGACGCCGACGACCGTCTCCCCGTCCCGGGCGCAAGCGATCACAACGCACCAGGCCGGAATGCCGCGCACGAAATTGGCGGTGCCGTCGATGGGATCGATGACCCAGACATGGCCTGTCGAGCCGGCAACGGAGGCATGTTCCTCGCCGACGATGCCGTCTTGCGGATAGTCGGCGGCGATTGCAGCGCGGATGAACAGCTCGACCTCGCGGTCGGCTTGCGAGACCAGGTCCTGATGGCCCTTGCTCTCGATGGTCAGGCTCTCCAGATCGCGGAAATATCCGAGCCCGAGGTCACCGGCGCGCCGCGCCAGATCGATGGCAAACCGCTCGCGCGTTTCATGGTCGTTTTTCAAGGGAAGTTTCCGATCCGTGGAAGAAACCCGCCCATAGCAAAACGGCGGTGCCCGCAACAGTGCCTGCCAAGCAGGTTCCGTAAAAGTGTCCCGCGGTTTGCGGCAAGAACCTGCGGCAAACAAAGAAACTTAAGCAGACGACGCGTTGGCGAAGCCGGCGGAGTCTGCCTAGAAGATCACGCCGCCTGCAAAAGCGACTTGTGAGCCTCAGCCAAAATCTCGAAGGAGCGCACCCGCGCCGCATGATCAAATATCTGCGCGGTGACCATCAGCTCGTCGGCACCGGTGCGGCGCACGAAGGCATCGATGCCTTGCCGGACCGTTTCGGGAGAGCCGACGACGGCGCAGGACAGCGCCTGGCCGAGCATGGTCTTGGCCATCGGGTCGAGATCGCGGTCATAGTTCTCGACGGGCGGCGGCAATCTTCCCGGCTTGCCGGTGCGCAGGTTGACGAAGGCCTGCTGCAGCGAGGTGAACAGCAGACGCGCCTCGGCATCGGTAGGTGCCGCAAAGACATTGAGGCCGAGCATGACATGCGGCTTGTCGAGTTGCTCCGACGGCTGGAAGCGAGAGCGGTAGATGTCCAGCGCATGATCGAGCTCCGCCGGCGCGAAATGCGAAGCAAAGGCGTAGGGCAGACCGAGCATGGCGGCGAGCTGCGCGCCATAGAGGCTTGAGCCGAGAATCCAGATCGGCACGGTCTGGCCTTCGCCCGGCACGGCGCGCAGGCGCTGGCCTTCCTCCGCGGGGAGGAAATAGCCCATCAGCTCGACGACATCCTGCGGAAAATTGTCGACGCCGGCCTCCAGGTTGCGGCGCAAAGCGCGCGCGGTGTTCATGTCGGTGCCGGGGGCTCGGCCGAGCCCCAGATCGATGCGGCCGGGAAACAGGGCTGCCAGCGTGCCGAACTGCTCGGCAATCACCAGCGGCGCATGGTTGGGCAACATAATGCCGCCGGCCCCGACGCGAATGGTTTTGGTACCGCCGGCGACATGGGCGATGACCACCGATGTGGCGGCGCTGGCGATACCCGGCATGTTGTGATGCTCGGCCAGCCAGTAGCGCTTGTAGCCCAGCCGCTCGGCATGGCGGGCAAGATCGAGCGAGTTGGCCAGCGACTGCGAGGCATTGCTGCCTTCGACGATCGGCGACAGGTCGAGAACGGACAGTTCGGTCATGCGTTGGGATCCTGTGTAGAAACCGCATGTAGGATGCGCGTGGCGACGCCGCAAATTCAAAAATATTCAGCCCTTCGCGGGCTCGGTGTTGGCGGCATCATCGTCCCCCACCATGCCGGTCTGCTGCGCGGCGAGAAAATTGCCGACATGGCCGAGCCCCTCGAAATGGTCGCAGAACACCTTGATAACGACCAGCAGCGGCACCGCCATCAAGGCGCCGACGAAACCCCACAGCCACGACCAGAAGGCAATGGCGATGAAGATCGCCACGGCGTTGATCTCCAGGCGCCTGCCGACCACCATCGGCGTCACGAACTGGCCTTCGACGACATCGCAGAGCAGCACGAAGGCCGGTGCCAGAAGCGCGTATGAAATTGTGTCGAAGCTGATCAGCGCCATTACCGCGACCAGCACGATGGTCAGCAGCGCGCCGACATAGGGCAGGAAGTTGAGCAGCGCGGCGGCCACGCCCCAGACCAGCGGGTTGGGCATGCCGAGCGCCCAAAGGCCAAGGCCGATGACCGTGCCGAGACCGGCATTGATGATGGTGACGGTGAGCAAATAGTGCGAGATCTCGCGCTCGACGTCATAGACGA
This sequence comes from Mesorhizobium sp. NZP2298, assembly GCF_013170825.1. Classification (NCBI taxonomy): domain Bacteria; kingdom Pseudomonadati; phylum Pseudomonadota; class Alphaproteobacteria; order Hyphomicrobiales; family Phyllobacteriaceae; genus Mesorhizobium; species Mesorhizobium sp. NZP2298. The sequence goes on from NZ_CP033365.1 coordinate 690,009, forward strand.
CACGCAGCGCCCGCTTCTTTTCCGTGAGGCTGGCGAAGGACTGGATGATCTTCTCGTAGAACATCGTGCCCGAGGCGAGCAGGAACAGCGACAGCACGAAGATGATGGTGAGGCTGGTTCCCGCCGCCAGGATGTTGCTGGCGGCGGATGACAGGATGCCCGACTGGGCGACCGCGACTTTCTGAATGCCCGGCTCCTGTGAGGTCTGGGTCAGTTGTTCGATCTGATGCGAGACCTGCATGATCCTTTCCAGTGGACGCCGCAATTGCGCCAGCCGGTCGGTAAGCTGCTGGCCGATCGACGAGGTGTTGTTGAGGAGGTCGATGACCGGGCCGCTGAGCAGGTAGCCGGCGCTGGCGAAAACGCAGATCGACAGCAGCACCAGAAGGGTCGCCGAAACCACTTCGGGAATGCCGCGCTTGCGCAGCAGCCGGACGATCGGTGTCAGTGTCAGCGCCAGCAGGAACGCCAGGATGACCGGCATGAAGAAGGCACGGCCGAAGTAGAGCGCATAGACGGTCATGAAAATGAAGATGCCGACCAGCAGCGTGCGCATCAGATGCGTATCGGCACGCGCCACGGCGCGCGCTTCGGCCGCTTCGGCAACGCCCGCGCCCAGCGCGTCGGGTTCGGCTTTCATCTCGGTCCCTCAGCGGTGCACCGCAATTGGTGCAGTCCATCGACCGAAAACGCTAGCGCGGCTTCAAGGTTCCGTTAGCCGGCAGAGCCTGAGAAGCCGACCCTGCCGTCAGCTTACGCCACCGGAGCTGCCACAGCCGGCGCGGATTTCACCGTCTCCTTGCGCACGATCGGCGCCACCTTGGTGCCGTAGAGCTCGATCGCCTTCATGATCTTGGCATGCGGCATGGTGCCGATCGCCATCTGCAGCAGGAAGCGGTCATTGTTGAATATCCTGTGCTGGGCGACGATCTTTTCGGCCACCTGCTCGGGGCTGCCGACGAACAGGGCGCCATTGGTGCCGCGCGCCTGGTCGAAATGCGCCCGCGATGTCGGACCCCAGCCGCGCTCGCGGCCGATGCGGTTCATCACCTCGGCCTGCGGGCCGTAGAAATCGTTGGCCGCCTGCTCGGTCGTGTCGGCGATGAAGCCATGCACGTTGATGCTGGTGGCGAGACCGGCTGGGTCACTGCCGGCCCGCTTGGCGGCCTCGCGGTAGAGGTCGAACAGCGGTGCGAAGCGCGCCGGCTCGCCGCCGATGATGGCAAGCGCCAGCGGCAGGCCGAGCGCGCCGGCGCGGGCGGCGGACTGTGGTGTCCCGCCAATCGCAATCCAGATCGGAAGCCTGTCCTGGAACGGACGGGGGTATACGCCGCGATCGTTGATCGCCGCGCGCAGATTGCCGGACCAGGTGACCTTCACCTGATCGCGGATGGCAAGCAGCAGATCGAGCTTTTCGGCGAAGAGCTCGTCATAATCCTCGAGATTGTAGCCGAACAGCGGAAAGGATTCGATGAACGAGCCGCGCCCGGCCATGATCTCCGCGCGGCCGCCCGACAGAAGATCGAGCGTGGCGAACTGCTGGAAGACACGCACCGGATCGTCCGAGGAGAGTACGGTAACCGCGCTGGTCAGCTTGATGCGCTTCGAGTGCTCGGCCGCGGCGGCCAGGGCCACTACCGGCGCGGAGGCGGCATAATCGGGCCGGTGATGTTCGCCCAGGCCAAAGACGTCGAGGCCGACTTGGTCGGCCAATTCGACCTCCTCGATCAGGTTGCGCAGCCGCTCATGCGGCCCGATTGCACCTGGGCCAGGCTGTGGGCTGACGTCGGCGAAAGTGTAGAGACCGAGTTCCATGCGATGTCATCCTGGTGTTGGGTTTTGTCGATAAAGCAATTCCAGGAAAAGTATGAAACGGTTTTCCGTCCGGAATTGCGTCAAAGAGAAAGAGCGGTTCACCGAAAGGTGAACCGCTGACGTAGCGATCGTATCGCCTCGCCGCCAGAGAGGCTGACGGTGAACAGTGCATGTCGGTTTGGGTGGGAAAAGGCGTCTCCCGGCTGCAACATCGCGGAATTTCATGGCTGGCATACCGTTTTGGCGCTTGAACTCTCGGCATTCGCGCGTATGTAAGCCTCGCGAATTGACTTCAGGGAAGTGGACTTGGCTATCTACAGGGAAAAAGACATTTTCGAGCGGCGCAACGCCGCGAACGAGGCAAAGAAGGCGCTTCTGGAGCGTTTCAAGTCAAAGCCGGCGGCAGATGATCCTGCGGTGCTGGCGCGGCAGGCCGAACGCAAGGCAATCCTCGAGGCTCGCGCGATACGCGAGGCTGAAAAGGCCAGGCTGAAGCAGGAAAAGCTGGCACGCGAAGCAGCTGAGAAGGCTGAGCGCGAGGCAGCAGCCGAGGCGGCACGCATTGCCGCCGAGGAGGCAGCCCAGGCCGAAGCCAAAATTCGGGAAGCCGAAGAGACCGAGCGCATTGCCCGTCTGCTCGCCGACGAGGCCGAGCGCAAGGCCAAGCGCGACGCACGCTATGCGGCCCGCAAGGCGCGTACCGGCAGAGCGCCTCCCGGCTTCTCCGCCCGCTAGCAGCTTCGGCGCAGCCAAGTTTGAGTATTGAATCAGGGTCGCCTTGCAGCGGCCCTGATTGTGTTTGTGCGAAAGTAGCGCTTTGACCTTCGGGGATGCGTATCGTTGTCCCAAAGCCGCTTTGCGCCTTTGGGCGACGTGCGTTCAAGCCGCGAACTTCAGCCCCATAATGCCGCAGACAATCAGCGCGATGCAGGCAAGCCGGATCGCCGTGGCGGGTTCGCCGAGCAGCCAGATGCCAAGCAGCGCCGTGCCGACTGTGCCGATGCCGGTCCACACCGCATAAGCGGTGCCGACGGGAAGCGCCTTCAGCGCCATTCCGAGCAAGGTGAGACTGATGATCATCGACGCGACCGTGAGCACGGTCGGAACGAGCCTGGTGAACCCATCAGTGTATTTGAGGCCGATTGCCCAGCCGATTTCGAACAGGCCGGCGAAAAACAGAAAAATCCAAGACATCGGGAACGCTCCATCCAGCATCGGATCGGAAATAGAATCCGATCCTCAGATCAACAATGGGCGGGTCGTCCCGACCTGGTTTTTCGGAGAAGCGCGGGGTCGTCCCCGCGCCGGGGATATAGGGTTGTCCAAAAGCCTATCAACACCCGCCGGCGGCATTGTCTGACGCCGCCGGTGAGATCCCACCTCGCCGGATTTGTCGAGGCCTACTTCTCCTTGATGCGCATCGCCTTGACCGGCGGCGCCTTCAGGACGGGAGCGGCTGCCGGCTTCTTGGCGTCCTTCTTCGGCTTGCGGGCTTCCTTGCCTGCCTTCATCGCACCTTTAGCCATGATTCGTTCCTCCAATTGCGGGGGGTGAAGTGAAACAAGAGAAACGCTTCGCTGCAAGGGGGCAGCGCCTGTCGCGACCGTCGGCCGACTGCTTTCAACCGGTTTCTAATTTACTCGTAAACCACGGCGGTCCGTGCCATTCTCATCTTCGCACTGCAGCATCGACCCGCGCATTCGCCGGGTGATCGTCAGGCAGGCCGGTCAGGACGACAATGCGGATCCATATCGGCTGCGAGATGAGTTTCGACTTCCCGCAGGAAACGCCGCTTATCGCGATGCTCAATGTCCACTATTCCCGCGCTTCCGATCTCGAGCGCCCGGATTTCTTGACATCGAACCCGCCGGTGCCGATCGAGAGCTATCGCGACAGTTTCGGCAATTGGTGCAACCGCTTCGTGGCTCCGCCCGGACGGTTCACATTCGGCACCGATGCCGTCATCCGCGCGCCCGGCACATTCGAGATGAGGGAACTGATGGCCTGGCAGCACGAGGTGCGCGACCTGCCGGCGGAAACTCTGCTGTTCCTGCTGCCCAGCCGGTTTTGCGAGAGCGACCTTTTGGCCAGCGAGGCATGGCGGCTGTTCGGCCATACGCCGCTCGGCATCCCGCGCGTTCAGGCGGTGTGTGATTTCGTCCACAACCACATCGTCTTCAACTACGGCAACGCGCGGCCGACGCGCACCGCGGCGGAAGCCTATCGCGAGCAGAGCGGCGTGTGCCGCGACTTCGCACACCTCGCCGTCACCTTCTGCCGGGCGCTCAACATCCCGACGCGCTACTGCACCGGCTACATCAGCGATATCGGCATGCCGAAACCGTGGTCGAGCATGGATTTCGCCGCCTGGATGGAAGTCTATCTCGGCGGCCGCTGGCACGTCTTCGATCCGCGCAACAACGCGCCGCGCATCGGACGCATCCTGATCGCCTCCGGACGCGACGCGGCGGATGTGCCGCTGACCCATATTTTCGGACCGGGGACACTGGCCGGCTTCAAGGTGTGGACCGACGAAATCGTCGAATAGTCACCGTCCCCGCCGGTCAGAGGCAAATCGCGTCTTGAACGACCCGGCAGTTGGCGCGTTGTGGTGGAGCTTCGGCCGTCCGGCCGTTAGGCTGGGTGCGTTAAACGAGGACCAAACTGCATGGCCGGGCATGGCGGCTCCAAAACGGTCATCTATGCGGCGCTCGCCGGCAATCTGGCTATCGCGCTGACCAAATTCGCCGCCGCCTTCTTCACCGGCAGCTCCGCGATGCTGTCGGAAGGCGTCCATTCGCTGGTCGATACCGGAAATGGCGGGCTGCTGATCTACGGCATGCACCGGGCCGCGCGCCCGGCCGATCGCGCGCATCCGCTCGGCCACGCCCGCGAGCTCTATTTCTGGAGCTTCATCGTCGCGCTTCTGGTTTTCGCGCTGGGCGCCGGCGTGTCGTTCTACGAGGGCATTGTCCATATCATGGCCCCGGAGCCTGTCGCCAATGTCAAGGTGAACTATGTCGTTCTGGGCCTCTCCTTCCTGTTCGAAGGCAGCTCCTGGCTGGTGGCGCTGAAGGAATTTCGCCGAGAGAAGGGCAAGCAGGGCTGGCTGCAAGCCGTGCAATCGAGCAAGGATCCGAGCGTCTATACGGTGCTGTTCGAGGATAGTGCGGCGCTTCTTGGCCTGATCGTCGCCTTTGCCGGCATATTGGCAGCGGAGTTGCTGGAGATGCCGGAGCTCGACGGCGCCGCCTCGATCGGCATCGCGCTCATCCTCGGCGCGACGGCGATTTTCCTCGCACGCGAAAGCAAGGGCCTGCTCATCGGCGAGCCGGCATCCCTCGATGTGCAAAGAAAAGTGCTGGCAATCGCCCAGCAGGATCCGGCGGTGCAGCAGGCGAACGGCGTCCTGACCGTTCACATGGGACCGCAAGAGATCGTCGCGGGGTTGAGCATCGAATTCGAGGATCATCTTACTGCGCCGGAAATCGAAGCCTGTGTCCAGCGCATCGAGACCCGGCTGAAGAAGGAGATGCCGGAGATCACGCGGCTGTTCGTCAAGCCGCAGACCACGGGCACGTGGGAGCAGCGACGCAAGCTGATCGAGCCCGCATCGAACTAGTCGTGGACCAGCACTGCACCGTTGCCCCGTCGCATTGCCTTGTTAAGATCTGGCGACGGATTTCGGAGGAACGACCATGAAGATCGACGGCGGGTGCCATTGCGGTGCCATCACCTATGAAGCGGAGGTCGACCCGGCAAAGACCTCGATTTGCCATTGCACGGACTGCCAGCAGCTGACTGGGACGGCCTTTCGCGTCACCGTTCCCGCGCCCGAGGATCACTACCGGATCACCAAGGGTGCGCCAAGGATCTATATCAAGACCGGATCGAGCGGCGCCAAGCGCGCCCAGGCATTTTGCGGCGATTGCGGTTCGCATCTTTATGCGACGTCTGTCGGCGACGGCCCGAAGGTCTATGGGATCCGGGCGGGGACCGCGCGGCAACGCGAGGATCTGGTCCCGACACAACAGAAATGGCATCGATCGGCCCTGCACTGGCTTCCGGAATTCGATGGCATAAGCATCGTGGAAGAGCAGTAGCACCTGCCCCTCGGCCGAAGCCGCCCAAGACAACAATTCTGTGCTAGCCTGGCTCGCCATCAAACGGGCGGGTGATAGTCATGTTGGAAACGGACAAGTTGTTTGCCGGCTCGATCCCGGAAAATTACGACCGCTATATGGTGCCGCTGATTTTCGAGCCGTTCGCCGCGGACCTTGCACGGCGGGCCGCGTCCTTCTCGCCCAGCGCCGTCCTGGAAGTCGCCGCGGGAACTGGGGTCGTCACCCGCGCCTTGGCGCCAAGACTTTCGCCTGGCGCGAGCTATGTCGTGACCGACCTCAACCAGCCCATGCTCGACTATGCCGCTTCGCGTCAAGCGCCCGACAATCGTATCCAATGGCGCCAGGCCGATGCCCTGGCGCTGCCGTTTGAAGATGCGGCCTTCGATCTCGTTTGCTGCCAGTTCGGTGCGATGTTCTTTCCGAGCCGCCCTTCCGCCTACCGCGAAGCAAGGCGAGTGCTGAAGCCCGGCGGCCATTTTCTGTTCAACGTATGGGATCGCATCGAAGAGAATGTGTTTGCCGATGATGTGACGAATGCCCTGGCCAGGATTTTTCCGAACGACCCGCCACGCTTTCTGGCCCGCACGCCGCATGGCTACCACGATACGGCACTGATCCGCAGCGAGTTGGCAGAGGCCGGTTTCTCCGGTGTGGCGGTCGAAACAAGAGCCGAACAGAGCCGTGCCCCCTCACCGCGCATTCCGGCCGTTGCCTATTGCCAGGGAACCGTCCTTCGCACCGAAATCGAGGCCCGGGATCCGGGCAAACTCGATGCTGCAACGGATTATGCCGCAGCCGCGATTGCGGCCAGGCATGGCAGCGACGCGGTTGCCGCCAAGATCCAGGCACACGTCATCGTCGCCGTGGCCTAACGCAATTCCAGGAAAAGTGTGGGCGGTTTTCTTGGGAAAAGCGCGTAGCGCTTTCCCATCGGAATTGCGTCAAAATCAAAGAGTATCGCTCAGTCGTCGCCTTCGACGACCCGCAGCCTGAGCTGCCCGGTCTTTGAATCGGCAACGCGCGGGCCGGGGTCGAGTTTCGCGGCCGGTGCCCGGGACGGCGCCTCCAGGGCGGCATCGCCATCGGGCTGCACGCCGAACTCCAGCGCCTCGATCTTCTGGCCACGCTTGGTCACCTTCGATGTCGAGACGAGGATATCGTCGATGTCCTTGGCCGACTGGCCGAAATGTACCTGCAGCTTGCGCACGCGCTCGTCGACACGCGCGACATCTTCCATCAGCCGGATCACCTCGCCCTGGATCAGATGCGCCTGTTCGCGCATGCGGGCATCCTTGAGGATCGCCTGGATGACCTGGATCGACAGCATCAGCAGCGACGGCGAGACGATGACGACGCGGGCGCGGTGCGCCTTGTGGACGATCGCCTCGAAATTCTCGTGAATCTCGGCGAACACCGATTCCGACGGCACGAACATGAAGGCGGTGTCCTGCGTCTCGCCCTGGATCAGATACTTCTCGGAGATATCGCGGACGTGGATCTCGATGTCGCGGCGGAAGGCCTGCGACGCGACCTTCTGCAGGTCGGCGCCATCGGCGGCGCGGATGGCATTCCACGCCTCCAGGGGAAACTTGGCATCGATGGCCAGCGATGGCGCGCCGTTCGGCATCTTGACCAGGCAATCGGGCCGGCTGCCGTTCGACAGCGTCGCCTGGAATTCATACGCGCCCATCGGCAGGCCGTCGGCAACGATCGCCTCCATGCGCGACTGGCCGAAGGCGCCGCGGGTCTGCTTGTTGGAGAGGATGGCCTGCAACTGCACCACCTGGCCGGCAAGCGACTGGATGTTGCCTTGCGCAGTATCGATGACCGCCAGCCGCTCCTGCAGTTTGGCCAGGCTCTCATGCGTGGATTTGGTCTGCTCGGTCATGGTCTGGCCGAGGCGGCCGGTCATGGCGTCGAGCCGCTGGCCGATCGACTGCGTCAGCTCCGCCTGGCGCGCGCCGAACACTTCGGCGATGGCGCCCATGCGGCCCTGCATCTCGGCCTGGCTCTGCAGTATGCCGGCCATCCGTGCCTCGGCGTCGCGGGCATGGTCGGCGGCTTCCGCGGCAGCGACCGCGCGCGCCTTGGCCGACCGCCACAGCGCGACGACCAGCGCCACGAACAGACCGAGAAACAGCAAGACGCCGAAGGCCAGCGCGTGGCCGAGCGTGATTGTCGACGCGCCAAGCCGTGCGATGGGCTGCGAAAGGATGCTACTCAGATCATTCATGTGGACAGCATAGCCGATTCGGCCTGATCGCACAGATCAAAACAAGAACACGGCTTGGATGCCCCGGTTGACGCTTTTCGCTGGACGTCTTACGTGGGACGCCATGCCGATCAAGCCGCTCATCATCCTTCCCGATCCCATCCTGCGCCAGCTTTCCAAGCCGGTGGAGCGCGTCGACGCGCCCTTGCGCAAACTGGCCGACGACATGCTTGCGACCATGTATGACGCACCCGGCATCGGGCTGGCGGCAATCCAGATCGGCGAGCCGTTGCGCATGCTGGTGATCGACCTCGCCAAGGAAGATGAAACGCCGGCGCCGCATGTCTTCATCAATCCGGAGATCCTCGAAAGCGCCGATCAGCGCTCCGTCTACGAGGAAGGCTGCCTGTCCATCCCCGACTATTACGCCGAGGTCGAACGCCCGGCTTCCGTTCGGGTGAAATATCTCGACCGCGACGGCAAGCTGCAGGAGATGGCGGCCGAAGGGCTGATGGCGACCTGCCTGCAGCACGAGATCGACCATCTCAACGGCGTGCTGTTCATCGACCACATCTCGAAGCTGAAGCGCGACATGGTGGTGAAGAAATTCAAGAAGCTCGCCAAGGACAAGGCGCCGGGCAAACTGGTGGGATAGGGGAATGCCCCTTCGCGTCATCTTCATGGGCACGCCGGAATTTTCGGTGCCGACGTTGCGCGCGATCGCCGAGGCCGGACACGAGATTTCCGCCGTCTACACGCAGCCGCCGCGCGCCGCCGGCCGGCGCGGGCTGGAGCTGACGCCGTCGCCGGTGCAGCGCGAGGCGGAGCGGCTTGGCATCGAGGTGCGTACGCCGACCTCCCTCAAGGCCGAGGCCGAACAGACCGCTTTCCGTGACTTGCGGGCGGATATCGCCGTGGTCGTCGCCTATGGATTGCTGCTGCCAAAGGCTGTTCTCGACGCCCCCCGACTTGGCTGCATCAACGGCCATGCATCGCTCTTGCCGCGCTGGCGCGGTGCTGCTCCCATCCAGCGCGCCATCATGGCGGGAGACCTGGAAAGCGGCATGATGGTGATGCGCATGGAAGAGGGTTTGGACACCGGCCCGGTGGGATTGCTTGAAAAATGCGCCATCGAGCCCGATATGACAGCCGGCGATCTGCATGATCGGTTGATGAGTGTCGGCGCGGCCCTGATGGTGGAAGCGCTGGCGCGGCTGGAAGAGAACACCCTGACATTTACCGCGCAAGCGGCGGAAGGGGTGACTTACGCCAGAAAAATCGATAAATCCGAGACGCGTGTGGACTGGACGCGGCCTGCGGCCGAGGTCCACAACCACCTTCGTGGCCTGTCGCCCTTTCCCGGCGCCTGGTCCGAAATTGACATTGGCGGCCGCATGGAACGGCTGAAACTGCTTCGCTCGACGCTGTCCGAAGGCCTGTCGGTTTCGGAAGATCTGGGTGAGTCGGGAGGAATTCTCGATGACCGGCTGACGGTCGCCTGCGGGGCAGGCGCGATCAGGCTGGTCGAAGTTCAACGTGCGGGCGGAAAGCCCGCCGCCGCGTCGGAATTCCTGCGCGGAGCCAAGATCGTAAAAGGAATGAAGTTCTCATGAGTATGATGTCGATACGCGCGGCGACGCCGCGGGATCGCGAGGCCATCCGCCTCGTCGAGGAACACGCTTTCGGCCAGCAGGCGGAGGCCGGGCTGGTCGACGCACTGGTCACAGGCGGCGACGCCGTGGTCGAACTGGTGGCGGAAGAAGACGGCCAGGTGCTCGGCCATATCCTGTTTTCGCGGCTGTTCGTCCAGAATGGGGGCAAGAGCTTTGCGGCCGTGGCGCTGGCGCCGCTGGCGGTAGAACCTTCGTTCCATGGCAGCGGCATTGGCGGCGCGCTGATCCGCGAGGCGCATATCCGTCTCAGGGATGCCGGCGAGCGGCTTGCCGTTGTGCTGGGCGACCCGGCCTACTACGGCCGTTTCGGCTATAGCCACGCTAGGGCCGGAAAATTCGAGAGCGAATACCAGGGCGAGGCGCTGCAGGCGCTGGCCTGGGGCGACGCTCCGGAGGCCGGCAGGCTGGTCTACGCTTCGGCCTTCACCGCTCTCGCCGCTTAGGCAAGAGCGTATAGCCGCCCGGCATGCCGCGTTTTCGCCTCGACATCGAATATGACGGCAGCCTTTTCGCCGGCTGGCAGCACCAGGCCGACCAGCCTTCGGTGCAGCAGGCGATCGAGCAGGCGATCGAGAAGTTCAGCGGCGAGGCGGTGCGGCTGCGTGCCGCCGGCCGCACCGATGCCGGCGTGCATGCAACGGCCCAGGTGGCGCATGTCGACCTCGCCAAGGCATGGCCCGAAGACAAGGTACGCGATGCCATCAACGCCCATCTGCAGGCGGCCGGCGCACATGTGGCCATCCTGAAGGCGATGGTTGTCCCTGACGATTTCGACGCGCGCTTCTCGGCCACCGGCCGTCACTATCTCTACCGCATCCTCAACCGCCGTGCGCCTTCGGCGCTGGAAAAGGGCAAGGTGTGGTGGGTGCCGAAGCGACTCGACGCCGTCGCCATGCACGAGGCGGCGAAAGTCCTGCTCGGCCGGCACGACTTCACCACCTTCCGCTCGACGCAGTGCCAGGCCAACAGCCCGATCCGGACGTTGGAGCGGCTCGATGTCAGCCGGACGGGTGACATGATCGAGGTAAGAGCCTCGGCGCGTTCCTTCCTGCACAACCAGGTACGCTCGATGGTCGGCTCGCTGAAACGCGTCGGCGACGGCGGCTGGACCGAGGCCGACCTCAAGGCGGCGCTCGAAGCGCGCGACCGCGCCGCCTGTGGCCAGGTGGCACCGCCCGACGGACTTTTTCTCATTGGCGTCGATTATCCCGGATGAGCCTGCAGGCTCTTCCCGAATAGGGCCCGGCAGGCCCTTACCCGGGAGAGAGCCCGGAAAGGCTCTGAGCCCCGATATCGTCCGGCACGGTGATGCCAAGCAGCATCTGCAGCGCGAACAACACCAGCAGCGAAGCGATGAACATGCCGACGAAAACGGCGGTTCCAACCGCCGCGCCCTTGCCGATCGTCGCAGTGGTCATGCGCCAAGTCAGCACCATCGACAGGGCAAACAACAACAGCGACAGAAGGCTCGAGACCTGGCTTGCCGACGACAGGAAAAGCCTGACCAGCGCCGAGGGCAGCATCAGCCAGGCGGTGATGGCCGAGGCCCAGTTGCTGGCGACGACGTAGTGGACGAAGCGGCCGCCAATGCCGGCGCGCGGCGCGACCAGGGCGAGCGCGATCAGCGGCAGCACCCAGGAGCCGATGTCGACCGTGGCCAGGCGCAACAGCATGCTGAAGCGGCCCACGAAAGCATCGGGATCACCGATCTCGTTGGCGATGCCGACCCAGCCGACGATCAGCGGCGGCGCGGCAACGATGATGGCGAAGAAAGAATTCCAGAAACCGTCGGCCGACAGGTCGAGCAGGCGCAGGCCATCGACCTTGCCGAGCATCAGCCGCCAGGCGCCGGTCAGCGAAGCTTGAGTTTCGTCCGCCGTAAGCATGCTGCTCAGCCCTGTCCGAACCAGTCTTCGATGAAGCGCTGGTAGATCCGCGTCAGCGTTTCGAGATCGGCGACTGCGACGCGCTCGTCGACCATATGCATGGTCTTGCCGACCAGGCCGAACTCGACCACCGGGCAGTAGTCCTTGATGAAGCGCGCATCCGATGTGCCGCCCGAGGTGGACAGCGTCGGTTCCTTGCCGACCGCCGCCTTGATCGAGCCGGCAAGCGTGTCGATGAGCTTGTCGTCACGGGTCAGGAAGACATGGCTCGGCCGGTCGCGCCAGACGAGGTCGTAGTCTACCGGCATTTTTTTACCTGGCCGGTACTTCTTGCGCTTGGCCGCCTGGTCGAGCCGGTTGTGGATTTCGGCCTGAACGGTCTCGGCCGTCCAGGTGTCGTTGAAGCGGATGTTGAAGGTCGCGGTGGCCTTGGCCGGAATGACATTGGTGGCCGGGTTGCCGACATCGATGGAGGTCACCTCCAGATTGGTCGGCTGGAAATCCTTCGTGCCCTTGTCGAAGACGGGATGCAGCAAGGCGTCGACCAGGCTCATCAGGCCGCGCACCGGATTATCGGCAAGCTGCGGATAGGCGGCATGGCCCTGGCGGCCATTGACGGTGACCGAACCGGACATCGAGCCGCGGCGGCCGATCTTGATCATGTCGCCGAGCGCATCGGGATTGGTCGGCTCGCCGACGATCGAGGCATCCCATTTCTCGCCCCTGGAAGCGGCCCATTCGAGCAGCTTGACCGTGCCGTTGATGGCCGGGCCTTCCTCGTCGCCGGTGATCAGCAGAGAGACCGAGCCCTTGGGACCGCCATTCGCCTCGACATGGCGTGCCACGGCGGCGATGAAGCAGGCGATGCCGCCCTTCATGTCGACCGCGCCACGGCCGTACATCTCGCCATTGGCGATCTCGGCGGCGAAGGGCGGATGCGTCCAGGCGGCCTCGTCGCCGACCGGCACGACATCGGTATGGCCGGCGAACATCAGATGCGGGCCGTTGCCGGACCGCCTTGCATAGAGGTTCTCGATGTCGGGCGTGCCGTCCTCCGAGAACACCGGCCGATCGACCAGGAAGCCGAGCGGTTTCAGCATCGTTTCCAGCGCGCTCAGCGCGCCGCCTTCGGCTGGCGTCACCGAGGCGCAACGGATAAGGGCGGCGAGATTTGCGGCGGGGTCGGTCGGCAGCGTCATGGCAAAAGCGATAATCGAAAGCTGAGGGCCTGTCACGGCCAGACATGGAGGCCAGCCCAATGGCAGACGATGCCGCCGACATTATGGTTTTCATGTCGTATAGTCGGGCCGGTGCGGAACGGCAGTATGGCAAACGGGCAAAAAAGGATCGTCATAGCCGGCGCGGGCAGCATCGGCTGCTATGTCGGCGGCTGCCTGGCGCTCGCCGGCAGGCAGGTGATTCTGCTGGCCCGGCCACGCATAGAGGCAGCCATGCGGCAGGGCGGACTGCGCATCAGCGACCTTGAAGGCCGCGATCGCCTGATCAAGAACGACGCGCTCGGGATCACCGTGGATCCGGCCGCTGCCTTGCCCGGGGCGGATGTGATCCTGGTCACCGTCAAGAGCGGCGCGACGCAGGAGATGGCGGCGCTCATCAATACCCATGCCCGCCCCGATGCCGTGGTGGTGAGCCTGCAGAACGGCGTCGACAATGCCGACAGGCTGCGCGCCGGGCTAGGCCAGCGAACCGTGCTGGCCGGCATGGTGCCGTTCAACGTGGTGCAATCACCTGAGGGCGAGCTGCCTCTGCGCGTCCACCGCGCCAGCGAGGGCAAGGTGATGATCGGAGATGGCGGCCTCGCCGGCCTTCTCGATGTCGCCAGTCTTCTTGATGTCGCCGGTCTTCTTAATGTCGGGGGGCTGGCGGTCGAGACGAATGGCGACATGAAGGCCGTGCTGTGGGGCAAGCTGTTGATGAACCTGAACAACGCCCTGGTGGCGCTGTCGGGCCTGCCGCTGGCGAGCGAACTCGCCGATCGGCGCTGGCGGCTGATCCTGGCCGGACAGATCGACGAGGCGCTGCGGGCGATGAAGGCCTCCGGCATCGCGCCGGCGCGGATCGCCGGCCTGCGGCCGGCATTGCTGCCGAGGGTGCTTCGGTTGCCGGACTGGCTGTTCAAACGGCTGGCGCGGCGCATGCTGGCGATCGATCCCGAGGCACGCTCTTCGATGTGGGACGATCTGCAGCGCGGCCGGCCGACGGAGATCGGCGAGCTGCAAGGGGCGGTGCTCAGCCTCGCTGAAAGAACGGGCACGCCGGCGCCGCTCTTGAAAAACGTTACCGCTTTGGTGCGCGCGGCGGAAGCGGCGCGGCTTGGCTCGCCGGGCCTGGCGCCGGAACAGGTAATGCCGCCGGGTGGCTCTCGATCAGGGTGATCTTTTGCCAGATCTTGCGCGACAGGTTGGAACTCAGATTCTCGATGTCGTTGACGCCGTCGATGACCACGTCGTCATTGACCGACTGGGCGAACAGAGCGGCGATCTTGCCGGTGATCGACAGCATTTCGGAGCAATAGTCGAGATAGCGCGCCAGGTCGGCGGCATTGGTGATGCGGGCAGGCGACTGCGCCGTCGGCTTGAAACTGGCCGAAAGCGTCGCCGGATCCTTGGTCAGCTGATGCATGTCGATGACATGGATCAGCGAGCGCAGGCCATGAAGCTGGCGAAAGACCCTCTTGCGCTTGATGCGCTCCTCGGTGCGGATCAGTGCCAGAAAGCCAAGCACGGCGAGGATGACGGTGTTGATCGAAGCCTCGATGCCTTGCACCGATTGCACGGCATCGTCGGTTCCGGAAATGCGGTCGAGCGGCAGGATGGTGCCGACGAACAGGAAGATCAGCACCCCGGTGATGAAGGTCGCGACGATGAGGCCGCGCAGCCACCAGATCGGCTCCTCGAGCCCTTTCGCCGCCTTGGCCAGATCGCGCGACAGCGATACCAGTTCGGCAGCGACGCCACGCAGTCCGGCCTTGGGAAAACGTTCTGCAACGCGACCCTCAAGCCGTTCGGCGGTCTCGATGATCAGTTTCGGATCAAGCGTACGGTAGCGCATGTCCGATCGGTCCTCAGAGCATGATGCCGAAAAGTGTGAAGCGGTTTTCGGAGGACATCATGCTCTATCTCTTTGATTTAGAGCCGGATGATTTCAGGTCGATTCGACCTGAGATCATCCGGCTCTAGGGTTGTGCCGGCTCGTTGGTGCGTCGGCCATAGCGGTTAGGTCCAGGCTGGCCTGGAAACAAGCACAGTACAAGAAAGGCGACGATCGAGACGACCGGCACGAACAGGATCAGCGCGGCTATGCCCGGCTTGTCGAGGTCGTGCAGCCGCTTCACCGCCAGCGCGATGTTCGACCATAGCGAGGCAATGAAGGCGATGAAGAAGATGAACGACCACATATTGCTCTCGGCCGAGCCTTCCGGCACCAGCGTGAAGCGATAGAGCGGGAACGCCTGGATGATGGCGACCAGCAAGCCACCAAGAAAATAGACCGCGCGACTGACGCGGCCCGATGTCTTGAAGAAAAGCCAGGTGAGATTTGAACTGTCAGGCAAGCGGGTCCGATCCGTATTGATTGGCACCCTTGGCGCCTTCGAGAATGCCGCATTCCACCAGAAACCAGATCGCGCCGATGAAAGGCACCAGGATGATCAGGCTCCACCAGCCGGACTTGCCTCGGTCATGCCAGCGCTTGGCATAGACGGCGAAGACCGAATAGAGCATGGCCAACGCATAGAGCAAATAGATAAAGCCGTACGGCATGTGGTTGAATGTCGTACCCAGTATGTTGTCCAGAATCATGGCGATCACCGCGCCAACGAAAATCACGCCCACGCAAGCCCAGAACTTTGCGCGGTTGATGCGACCCTCATAGCTGGTCAGCAGATACTTCCAGTCCATGTCACCCCTCCATGTTGAACCAGCGCGACCGATTGTCGCGCCGGCGGAAGGTGCGCCAGCCCGGTGGAAAGATCAATCGCGCAGCAATTCGTTGATCGAAGTCTTGGAGCGGGTCTTGGCGTCGACGCGCTTGACGATGACGGCACAGTAAAGGCTGGGGCCGGGCTCGTTGTTTGGAAAAGGCTTGCCGGGCAGCGAGCCGGCGACGACGACGGAATTTGGCGGCACCTCGCCGTAGAAGATCTCGCCGGTGGCGCGGTCGACGATCTTGGTCGACTGGCCGATGAAGACGCCCATGCCGAGCACCGAGCCCTCGCGCACGATGCAGCCCTCGACGACTTCCGAACGCGCGCCGATGAAGCAATTGTCCTCGATGATGGTGGGACCGGCCTGCATCGGCTCCAGCACGCCGCCAATGCCAACGCCGCCCGACAGGTGGACGTTCTTGCCGATCTGGGCGCAGGAGCCGACCGAGGCCCAGGTGTCGACCATGGTGCCGCTATCGACAAAGGCGCCGACATTGACGAAGGACGGCATCAGCACGGCGCCCGGCGCGACATAGGCCGAGCGGCGCACGATCGACGACGGCACCGCGCGAAAACCCGCCTTCTCGAAATCGACGGCGCTCCAGCCATCGAACTTGGACGGTACCTTGTCCCACCAGACGGCCTGACCCGGACCACCCTTGATGATCTCCATCGGGTTGAGCCGGAAAGAGAGCAGAACGGCCTTCTTAAGCCACTGGTTGACGTGCCACTTGCCGTCGGCCTGCCGCTCGGCGACGCGGGCGCTACCGCGATCGAGCAGGTCCAGCGCCGACTGGATGGCGTCGCGCGTCTCGCCGCGTGTCGCGGTCGAAATGGAGTCGCGCTCCTCGAAGGCCTTCTCGATGGTCTTTTCGAGGCTCGCCAGATCGGGCTTCGACATGAATTTGCTCCATTACCAAGCTGTTAAGGGCCTGCGCCTTAACCTGTTTTGAGAGTCGCGCGGCCCCCCAGGCATGCTTTGCATGCTTGGGTCTTTGCATGTAGCAGGTTCTTGTCGCAAAACCGCCGGACACTTTGCGGAACCTGCTTATGTTAAGCCTCAATGGGGGTCAATCGTGGCTGCGTCACGGGACGACGCAAGTAAAGGAATTGGACGGGTGGATTCGATGACTCCCATGGAAAAGGCGGGATGGACGCCGCTGCCGCATTCGGACGAGGATCTGGAGCGGTCGAAAGGCGTGCCGGACACGCCGCAGACGCGGGCCGAGACCTACCGGCTTGCCTGGAACGACCCCGACTTCATGACACGGCGCGAATTGCGGGCGGTCAGGCTGCAGCTCGAGCTTCTGAAACCGGAAATGATCCTGGCCGAGCGCGGCATCCGTTCGACGGTGATCCTGTTTGGCGGCGCGCGCCTGCCGGAACCAGGCGGCGAAGCCTGGGCGGCCAAGAACGAGACGCAGAAGAAGAACCTCGAGGAAAACAGCAAATATTACGAGGAGGCGCGCAAATTCGCCCGTCTGTGCTCGCAGCAGTCGGCGGCGTCATACTACCGCGAATATGTGGTGGTGACCGGCGGCGGCCCTGGCGTGATGGAAGCTGGCAATCGCGGCGCCGATGACGTTGGGGCGCCGTCGATCGGACTCAACATCGTGCTGCCGCACGAGCAGGCGCCGAACGCCTATGTGACGCCGGAGCTCTGTTTCAACTTCCACTATTTCGCCATCCGCAAGATGCATTTCGTCATGCGCGCCAAGGCGGTGGCAGTGTTTCCCGGCGGCTTCGGCACGATGGACGAGTTCTTCGAGACGCTGACCTTGATCCAGACCGGACGCATGGAGCGCGTGCCGGTGATCCTGTTCGGCAAATCCTTCTGGAAAAGGGCTATCGACCTCGACTTCCTCGCCGAACAGGGCACGATCAGCCCCGGCGACCAGGACATCATCGATTTCGTCGACACCGCCGACGAGGCCTGGGGCATTATCAGCCGGTTCTACAAATTAGGGGAGTAGGGCTGGGAGCTGGAGAATTGAGGAATTGAGGAAAAAAGGGCCGGATCGTTCTCCAGTTCTTCAATTCCTCAGTTCTCCAATTCCCCTTCACCTACTCCCTCTCCACAATCGCAGTCAGGAACCCCGCCAGATCGTCGGTGACGAAATCGACGTCGTCCTCCTGCGCGGGGTCGCGTTCCCAGATCTCGGCAAAGGTCGGCTCAAAATTGCGTGGCACCACCAGTACGGTGGTCATGCCCAGCGCCTTGGGCACCTCCAGGTTGCGGGCGAGATCCTCGAACATCACCGCATTGTGGCCGGTGACCGCGTGCAGTTCGGCGAACTTCTCATAGGTCTGGCGCGCGGGCTTGGGATTGAGGCCGGCGGCGACGATATCGAAGATGTCGTCGAAATGATCGAGGATGCCAAGCTGGCGCGCGGTGCGCTCGGCGTGCTTGCGGTCGCCATTGGTGAAAATGAACTTGCGGCCGGGAAGCTGGCGGATGGCGGTGCCGAGAACTGGGTCGGGCACCAGCCATGAATAGTCGATGTCATGCACCTTCTCGAGGAAATCGTCGGGATCGATGCCGTGGCGCGTCATCAGCCCGTTCAGCGTCGTGCCGTATTCGAGATAAAGCTCCTTCTGCAGCTTGCGCGCCTCGTCGCGTGGCAACGCCAGCAGCTCCCCGACATAGGCCGTCATCTTGACGTCGATCTGCGAGAACAGATTCGAATGATGCGGATAGAGCGTGTTGTCGAGGTCGAACACCCAGTCGGTGACATGGGCGAAGCGGGCGGGATCAGGCAGCGTGGTCATGCGCTCCTTATGGCATGAAACGGGGATTCTGAAAGGGACTTTATCCACAACTTCCACGCGCTTTTAGTGGCGGAAATGACCTCACGATTCAAATTTTAAGCAACCGGGAAAGGTGGCCTTCAGGGCTTGCTGGCACAGAGACAGTCCTGTGGGAGCCCGCGATGAACAGCATCATTCTGAAATCCGCCGCTATCGCTTTTGCCTCCGTCGCCGCCTCCCTTCTTCTCACGCTGATCATCGTTCCGGCCATGGGATTTCCGATCAACCGGACGATCTGGCTGACCTCGACGCTCTGCCCGCTGGTCCTTGCATGGGTCGCCTGCATCAGCACCTTCTGGCAGAGCGACAGGCTGAAAAACGCGCACCGCGAACTGGCCCGGGCGCACGCCCAGCTCGCCGCGGCGCACCGCCGCCTGTCGGAAAAGGCGAGCCGCGACGACATGACCGGCATGCTCAACCGGGAAAGTTTCTTCGCCGCGCTGGACGGCTCCCGGCGCAAGTCCGACCGCGGTGCACTGCTGATCATCGACGCCGATCATTTCAAGAAGATCAATGACAGTTTCGGCCACCTGACCGGCGACGACGCGTTGCTGTTGATCGCCAGCGCCATCGAGCGCGGCGTGCGCAGCGGCGACGTGCTCGGGCGCATTGGCGGCGAGGAGTTCGGCGCGTTTCTGGTCGGAGCCACGGAAAAAGAAGCCAAGCGTGTTGCCGAGCGCATTCGCCGCGAGGTCGAGTTGATCCGCTTCCGGCCCGTCGACGAGCGGACCATTCCGCTGACCGTCAGCATCGGCGGCACCGTCTGCGGAGAAGAGGCAAACGTCTCGGAGCTGATGCGTGCCGCCGACCAGCGGCTCTATCAGGCCAAGCATGCCGGCCGCAATCTGTCGATCCTCGATACCGATATTTCCGCGGCCGCCTGAGGCGGTCGGCCCAGTACACCCGCCTGTTAAGAAATTTCTAACTCTGTTTGCATTCGGTTGTGCCGTTTGCCCGCCTTTTCGCTGCCTTGCGGCCTGACTTGGCACGATACTGGCTTCTGTGACGATGCGTGTGCCGTTCGGGGAATGTCATGCGCATCGAAGCCCCCATGCGAGAGACCTGTCATGAGTTTCTTCAAAAAAATGTCACGCCGCACACTCGTGCGGGCGATGATCGCACTGCCTGCCCTGTCCTTGTTCCGCAAGCTGCCCGAGGCCGGCGCCACCCATGCCAGTCGAGCCCAGGCCGACCCGAACGAGATCGTCGAGGTCAATGGCTGGATCCTGAAGCGGAGCGACCTGGCATGATCTTCGACAGCTACGAGGCGTACCGCGCCGCCACCTTCAAGCCCAAGGTCTGCATTCTCGGTTCCGGTCCGGCCGGCACCACCATCGCCCGCAAGCTGGGTGCCGCCGGCATCCAGGTCGTCGTGCTGGAGGCCGGCGCGCGCGAGTTCAGCGACGAGTCGCAGGATTTCTACCGCGGCACCACGGTCGGCGACTTCTATTTCGATCTCGACATCACCCGGCTGCGGTATATGGGCGGCAGCTCCAACCACTGGGCCGGCTGGTGCCGCGTGCTCGACAAGCAGGATTTCGAGCCGAAGGCCTGGGCACCCGACACCGGCTGGCCAATCCGCCGCGCCGACATCGAGCCCTATTTGCCCGAGGTGCACGATATCCTCGAACTTCCCGATTTCCGGCCTGACGTGCCGATCTCGGACGACATACGCTGGGTGCAGCTGATCAAGAGCCCGGCGGTGCGCTTCGGCGAGAAATTCGCCGACGAACTCGACAAGAGCCCCAACATCGCCGTCGTGCTCAACACCTACGCCACCGAACTTGCCGGCGACGGCAAACGGGTGACCGGCGCCAAACTGTGGTCCAACGGCCAGGATGCCGGCACATTCAGCGCCGACTATTTCATCGTCTGCACCGGCGGACTGGAGAATTCGCGGCTGCTTCTGTGGTCGAACCAACGTTCCAACGGCGGCGTGGTCCCAAACGCCACGGCGCTCGGCCGCTACTGGATGGAACATCCGACCTTCGAGGGCGGCAATGCCATCCTGGCCGACTACAGCGAGTTCGAGGTCGATGCCGTCAACGAAGCCTTCTTCTCGCCGACGCTCGCCGCGATGGAACGCCTGCGGATCTTGAATTTCGGCATCAGGCTGATCGAGACGCCCTATGCCGGCATCAAGCATGTGATTGCCGACCTCGCCTGCACGGCACCCGACATGGCCGAATGGGTCGCCTATCAGCTCAGCCAGAACCTGCGCTGCGCTGCCCAGCTCTACGTCGCCTGGGAACAAGCACCGCTGGCCTCCAACCAGGTCGAACTGTCGAAGACCGATGTCGACCATGCCGGCGTGCCGCGCATCGAGTTGCACTGGAAGAAATCCGAGCTGGAACGCCGCACGCTTGTCGAAGGCCTGAAACTGTTCGGCACGACGCTCATCGAGAAGGATCTCGGCCGTGTTCGCTTAATGGACTGGATTGCCAACGCCGAGGACTACCCGACCAACGAGGAGACCGCGGGACACCATCACATGGGCGGCACGCGCATGGGCACCGACATCACCAGGAGCGTGGTGGACGCCAACTGCAAGGTGCACGGCATGGACAATCTCTATGTCGGCGGCTCCTCGGTGTTCTGCACCTCGGGTCAAGCCAACCCGACGACGACGATCACCGCGCTGGCCTGTCGGCTGGGGGACCATCTGAGCAAGGTGGTCGCGGTCTGACGGTTGCGCCGCGAGCCCATTCGCCCCGCTGCCGGCGCCGATAACGGCACCGGCGGGAGCCCGGCATGGCTCTCAAAGGCCGTAGATCGCGAGGCGGAGCGCCGTTGTGTTCGCGGCGTCACCGCAAATGTCGGCAGGGACCGAGACTATTTCGGCTTGACCCCATAGGTGACAAGAAACGCCTCCACCGAGGCATCCGCGTGCCGTTCCAGTTCGGCCTTGGAGCGCCGGTTGCTTCCCGTGAACATGGCTTCAGGTCTTTGGGCGAGATCCACTAGACCGTGGCCGGGTCGAGCGCCGGCTGGCCCTTGCGGCGGGCGACGATCGCCTCGAAATCGGCGGCCTGGAAGGCATCGCGCAAGGCATCGAAGGACGGCAGCACGAAATAGGCGCGCTGGAACTTGTCGATCTCGTAGCCGGTGCGCATCACCGTTTCAAGGTCGAAGGGCACGTGATGAGCGTCCTTGCTCTCGACGGCGAACTGCAGTTCGGTGAAGGACGACATCAGGCCGGCGCCAAAGGCTTTCAACGGCTGGCCAGCCTCCTGCATGAGGCCATATTCGGCCGTGTACCAGTAGAGCCTTGTGATCATCTCATCACCGCCGAGCGCGATGATGTCGCCGGCCTTCTTGCCATACATCTGCATGAAATCGGCGAATACCGGCTGCGACAGCACCGGCACGTGGCCGAAGAAGTCGTGGAACATGTCGGGTTCGACGATGTAGTCGAGCTCCTGCCTGGTGCGCAGCCAGTTGGTGACCGGGAAGCGGCGGTTGGCCAGATGATCGAAGAAGGGGGCGGCGGGAATGAGACCCGGCACGGCGACGATCTCCCAGCCGGTCAGCTTGCGCAGCTTGGCGCTGACATCCTCGAAATCGGGAATGCGGTCGAGCAGGCCGAGTTTTTCGACACCGTCGAGATAGGAGTGGTGGGCGAGCTTGCGCGTCAGCTTGGTCTGGCGGTCGCACAGCGTGCGCCACACCGCCTGCTCCTCGGCGCTGTAGTCATACCCCTGCGCCACGGTGAAATCGGAACGGCAGACCGAATAGTCACCGCGCAACCCCTGCGCCGCACAGTCGCGGGCATATTCGGCAACGCTCAAGGTCGTCATGGTTTTCTCCTCGCAAATCATCAACGCTGACCTGACCAAAGACTAGCCCGACTTGCCGAGGCAATTTGGTTTTGATGATGGTTCGTCGGCGATATTCGAGATAACATTCACTCACAATGCGCATTGGAGGAGTGAATATGCCTCAATTCGATGATTTTGAGATCAAGATGCTCGATGTCCTGCAACGTGATGGCCGCAAGCCGGTCTCCGAGCTGGCGCAAGAGATCGGCCTGTCGACGACGCCATGCGCGCGGCGCTTCGAGGCGCTGCAGGACGCCGGCATCATCAAGGGTTTCGCCGCGGTGATCAGCCGCCGCGCGGTCGGTCTTATGGTCGAGGTTTTCATCCAGGTGCGCCTTGTCAGCCACAGCGACGGCTCGCCCGAGAGCTTCATTGCCGCCGTACAGCGCATGGACGAGGTGTCCTCGTGCTGGACGATGACCGGCGACCACGATTTCCTGCTGCATGTCATGGTGCCGTCGGTCGACGAGCTCAACGCCTTCGTCATGCACCGGCTGATGCGGCTCGACGGCGTGCGCGACGTCCATACCCAACTGGTGCTGCAGAACATCAAGGGGCCAGGCCACGTGCCGCTCGCGCATCTCAGGCGATGACGGCGCCAGCCTTCCTCGTTCCCTGGGGAAAAGCTGCACGCAAACTGCTGAAACAGGCCAATCCGGGGTCCACATCCCGGATCAGCATACGCGGACCATCTCTCCATGAGGTCCGCCATGAAAATCGTCCTGATCAATCCGCCGCACACCGCCATCGGCAGCCGCGTACCCGACGACCATCTGCCGCCGCTCGGCCTGCTGGCGATCGGCGGCCCGCTGATCGATGCCGGTCACGACGTGCGGCTTGTCGATGCCGAATTCGGGCCGATGCCCCTCGAGAAGGTGGTGGGCGACGCTCTGCATGACTTCCCGGACTTCGTCCTGATCGGCCATTCCGGCTCGACCTCGGCGCATCCGACCGCCTTGCTGATCGCCAAGATGATCAAGCAGCGCGAGCCGGCGACCATCATCATCTATGGCGGCGTCTTCCCGACCTATCACTGGCACGACATACTGGCTGCGACGGATCTCTTCGATTTCATCGTGCGCGGCGAAGGCGAGGCGACCGTGGTGGCGCTGGTCGAGGCACTGGAGATGCACCAGCCGCCGGCGAGCGTCGCCGGCATAGCCTTTCGTGACGATCTGCGCCGGCCCTTCGCCACGCAGGCGGCGATGACCATTGCCGAGCTCGACGCCTACCGTGTCGGCTGGGAGCTGATCGACCATGACAGGTACAGCTATTGGGGCGGCAAGCGCGCGGTGGTGATGCAGTTTTCGCGCGGCTGCCCGCATCTGTGCAACTATTGCGGCCAGCGCGGCTTCTGGACCCGCTGGCGGCATCGCGACCCCAAGAAATTCGCGCGGGAGATCGCCTGGCTGCATCGCGAACACGGCGTCGAGCTGGTCAATCTCGCCGACGAGAACCCGACGGTTTCCAAGAAGGCCTGGCGCGCGTTCCTGGATGCGCTGATCGCCGAGAACGTGCCGGTTCTGATCGTCGGCTCGACGCGCGCCGACGACATCGTGCGCGACGCCGACATACTGCATCTCTACCGCAAGGCCGGTGTCATCCGCTGGCTGCTCGGCATGGAAAACACCGACGAGCAGACGCTTCAATTGATCCGCAAGGGCGGCAGCACCTCATCCGACCGCGAGGCGATCAGGCTGCTGCGCCAGCACGGCATCCTGTCGATGGCGACCTGGGTGGCCGGCTTCGAGGATGAGGGGTTTCGCGACCTGTGGCGCGGCTTTCGCCAGCTCATCGCCTATGACCCCGACCAGATCCAGGCGCTCTATGTGACGCCGCATCGCTGGACGCCGTTCTTCCGCATCGCACGCAATCGCAAGGTCATCCAAAAAGATGCCCGGCTGTGGGACTACAAGCACCAGGTGCTGCACATGACCCGGCTGAAGCCATGGATGCTGTTCTTCAGCGTCAAGCTGATCGAACTTGCCGTGCAGTCCAGGCCGAAGGCGCTGGCGCGCATCCTGTTCCACCCCGACCCCGAGCAACGGCATTCGATGCGCTGGTACACGAAGATGGGCCGCCGCGTCTGGTTCCGCGAGGTCTGGGGCTTTCTCGCCCGCGACGGCAGGGTGAAGGACGGCCCGACGCTTGCCGAATTCTGGGGCGCGCCGCAGGACGCCCAGGAAGAATCGATGACCGTTCGGCGCGCGGCGCCGAAACCGGCGCTTTCCACCGCAGATCTCGAACTGCCGGAGAAAAGATTAGCCGGCTGATATTTTGCTAGGGTACAATCAGCGTGCCGGCGCCGTGTTCGGTGAACAGCTCGAGCAGCACCGCATGCGGCGTCTTGCCGTTGAGGATGACGACGCCTTCGACGCCGCGCTCGATCGCCTCGATGCAGGTCTCGACCTTGGGGATCATGCCGCCCGAGACCGTA
This sequence comes from Mesorhizobium sp. NZP2298, assembly GCF_013170825.1. Taxonomy (NCBI): domain Bacteria; kingdom Pseudomonadati; phylum Pseudomonadota; class Alphaproteobacteria; order Hyphomicrobiales; family Phyllobacteriaceae; genus Mesorhizobium; species Mesorhizobium sp. NZP2298. The sequence continues at coordinate 714,728 of NZ_CP033365.1, forward strand.
CCGTCCTTGATCAGTGCCTTGGCCTCGGCGACGGTCAGCTCGTCGATCAGCTTCTTGTTCTTGTCGAGCACACCCGGCACGTCGGTGAGGAACAGCAGCCGTGTCGCCTGGCAGGCCCCCGCAATGGCGCCAGCAAAGGTGTCGGCGTTGATGTTGTAGGTGTGGCCGTCGCGGCCGGGCGCCACCGGCGCCAGCACCGGGATCATCTCGGAGCGCGCCAGGAGGTCGAGCAGCGTGCGGTCGACCTCGACCGGCTCGCCGACAAAGCCGAGATCGAGCACGCGCTCGATGTTGGAATCGGGGTCGATCATGGTCTTGCGCGCCTTTTCGGCGAAGACCATGTTGCCGTCCTTGCCGCACAGGCCGATCGCCCATTCGCCCTCGGCGTTGATCAGCGCGACGATCTCCTTGTTGATCGAGCCGGCCAGCACCATCTCGACGATCTCGACCGTCTTCTGGTCGGTGACGCGCAGCCCACCCTCGAATTTGGATTCAATGCCCATCTTGGTCAGCATGGCGCCGATCTGCGGCCCGCCGCCATGGACGACGATCGGGTTGACGCCGGATTGCTTGAGCAGCGCGATGTCGCGGGCGAAAGCCTTGCCGAGTTCGATATCGCCCATCGCGTGGCCGCCATATTTCACCACGACTGTCTTGTGTTCGTAGCGCTGCATATAGGGCAGCGCCCGTGACAGCAGGGCGGCCTGCATTTCGGCGGTGGCGGTTATCTCCGTCATCGGCATGGTTCCTGGATATGGGTAAGGACGGCGGCGTCTTAGCGGGAATTGGCGCAGGGGGCAAATGGCATTGCTGTCATATTCGACGTCTCACGACGTCGTCATCGCGAAGGGACCATCAACGGCGCCCTGCGGCCCAGCCAACCCGAGATTTTCTCCATCTGCGCGGCGAAGGACAAAAGCGTCTCTTCGTCGCCCGGGCGGCCGGCGGCCTGGATGCCGAGCGGCAGGCCGGCCTCGGTGACATGGACCGGCAGCGCGATCGACGGCTGGCCGCTGACATTGTGGATCGCCGGCCAATGGGTGAACAGAAGGCTCTTGTCCATCAACTGGCCGAAAAGTGGTTTCAGCTTCAGCAAGGGCGTCAGGTGAAGTTTGTCGAGCAGGTTCTCGATCAGCTCATCGGCGCCCTGCGGATCCATGGCGCCGCAGGCGAGCGGCGGGTGGGCGATGATGGGCATCAGCACGGCATCATACTGCGCGGTTTCCTCGATCATCCGCCGCGAGGCGGCATGCAGCCGCTGCAGGCTGGCATAGATCTCGCCGCCCGAGACCATTTCGCCCAACCGGCCCAGCACCCGCGTGGCACGCTCGATGTCGCCGGTAACGGAACGGCCGACGCGCAGCGCTTCCGCCCGCAGCATGCCGGCGACTGCGGAAGCAACCGTCCTGCAGAAGTCGGCCATGAAATCGCGACCGATGAAGGGCAGGTCGATGTCCTCGACTGTGTGGCCGCCCTCGCCCGCAAGCGCCACCGCCATGTCGAGCGCTTTCATTGTTTCAGCCGAGATCGGCAGGCCAAGCGGCGACTTGCGATAGACGGCCAGCCTCAGCTGGCCCGGATCGCGCGCGGCGGCTGCGGCGAACGTACCCTTCGGCGGCAGCGCGGCATAGGGCGACAAGGAGTCCGGACCATGGGTGAGGTCGAGCAGCAGTGCGGTGTCGCGCACCGAGCGGGTGACGGCGTGGTCGACCACCATGCCGTACCAGCTTTCGCTCACCAGCGGCGTCAGCGGGATACGGCCGCGCGAGGTCTTGAGGCCGACCAGGCCCGTGCAGGCGGAAGGCACCCGGATCGAGCCGCCGCCATCGGAGGCATGCGCCACCGGCACCACGCCGGCGGCGACGAGGGCTGCCGCACCACCCGACGAGCCGCCGCTGGTATGGCCGGTGTTCCAGGGATTGCGGGTGATGCCGAAGGCTTTTGATTCGGTCATCAGCCGCAGGCCGTGCTCCGGCGATGTCGAGGTGACGATCGGGATCAGCCCGGCGGCGAGGTAGCGCTCGGTCATCACCGAATTGATATCGGGCACCGAGGCCGGAATGCGACTGCCGCCATGCGACGGCACGCCCTTGATGGCGATGCCGAGGTCCTTGATGGCAAAGGGCACGCCGGCCAGCGGCAGCGAGCGGTCGATGGTCCTGGCCCGCGCCCGCGCGGCCTCGTAGAGCGGTTCGGCCGTGGCATTGATTTCAGGCCGCGTGGCCTCGGCGCGCGCGATCGCCGCTTCGGTCAGCTCGATCGCGGACAGCTCGCCCTTGCGCACCAGACCGGCGAGGCCGGTTGCGTCTTCTTCCCACAGGGTCCGTTCGACCGACATCAGCGCTCCCCAATTTTGGCCAAGCTAGCCAGCGGCGATTCCCTTGGCAATCGAAGCCGCTACCGAACGCCGGAGCTTCAGGGTGCACAGAATATTTCCGGCGTTGCAAATACAACGCAATCACCTAATTTGGCTCGCATGACGCCGCAGGATATCTCGAAGCTGATCGTCCGGACTTCGATGAAGGATCGGGCTGCGTTCGATCTGCTCTACCGGCAGACCAGTGCGAAACTTTTCGGCGTCTGCCTTCGTGTATTGAACGATCGGGGAGATGCGGAAGAAGCGTTGCAGGAAGTCTTCGTCAAGATATGGACGAAGGCGGATCGTTTTGCTGTCTCCGACCTGAGCCCGATCTCCTGGCTGGTGGCAATCGCACGCAACCACGCGATCGATCGCATCAGGGCGCGGCGCAGGCCTGCCGCCGATATCGATGCCGCGCTCGACGTGGCCGATCCGGCACCGGGACCTGAAGCGATGGTGGTGGCGGGCGATGAATCCGGACGCATCCATCATTGTCTCGATGAGCTGGAAAAGGACCGGGCGGCGGCTGTCCGGGGTGCTTATCTCAAGGGTGAAAGCTATGCCGAACTGGCGGAACGCCACGGCGTGCCGCTGAACACGATGCGTACCTGGCTGCGCCGCAGCCTGATGAAACTCAGAGAATGTCTGGAAAGATGACGCTGGCAGAGGACAATGGACCGGAACGTGGAGGCGACGACCTGTTCGCCGCCGAATACGTTCTTGGCGTTCTGCCGGCGGAAGAGCGGCAGATCGCGATCAGGCGCATCGATACCGAAGCCGAATTCGCACGGCTCGTCGATGGCTGGGAGGTTCATCTCTCGCCGCTGAGCGCAGCGTATCCGGAGGTTGAGCCGCCGGCTTCGATGAAGCCGGCGATCGACCGCCGGCTTTTTGCGTCGACGGCTGCAATACAACCCGAGGCAGGCGCCGGCCTGTGGTCCAGCCTTGCCTTCTGGCGCGGCCTTGCCGTGGCGGCGGTTGCCGCCCTGGCCCTCTATGTGGCCGTGCCCTACGTCAATCGCCCGGCTGAACAGCCGCAGGCGCGGCTTGTCGCCTCGCTGGCCGCCGATGGCAGCGACGTAAAATATCTCGCGGTCTATGATTCCGAGCGGCATGAGGTCAGCCTTTCGCATGTTTCCGGCACGCTCGCTTCCGGCAAGGACTTCGAGCTTTGGATGATCGAGGGCAAGAACGCCCCGGTCTCGATGGGCGTCATCCCGGCCGGTGCGACAGCGCATATCGGGGTCTCGCCCGCCACGCAGCAGAAACTGGCGCAAGGCGCGGTGCTGGCTGTCAGCCTTGAGCCGGCCGGCGGCTCGCCGACCGGGCAGCCCACCGGCCCGGTGGTTGCCGCGGGCGACTTGAAGAGCATCTGACCGGCTTCTCCTCGTAGCGAAGCCGTCGCCAGACTATTCCAAATTCATCTCATGTCCCACGTGCTTAAATAGGCATGTGTGCCGGCAAACTGTTGCGCGGAACAAATCTCTTCGCCCGGACGAATAAATTAGAAATTCAAAAATATTCTGAAACTCCCGCGTTTGTGTTCCGTATCTCCTCGCGTCCCCAAGAATGGGAAGAGAAACCCGAGGAGTTTTAACATCATGCGTAGATTCGCCACCCTTTTGCTCGCCGGTATGATCGCTGTCTCCGCGCTTGCCACCGCTGCCCATGCCGAAAACCCGATGGTCGGCGGCGCCGCCATGTATGCCAACAAGACCATCGTCGAGAATGCCGTCAATTCGAAGGATCACACGACGCTGGTCGCCGCCGTCAAGGCAGCCGGCCTGGTCGAGACCCTGCAGGGCGCCGGTCCGTTCACCGTGTTCGCGCCGACCAACGAGGCCTTCGCCGCGCTGCCGGCAGGCACGGTCGACACGCTGCTCAAGCCCGAGAACAAGGACAAGCTCGTCAAGATCCTGACCTGCCATGTCATCGGCGCCAAGGCGATGGCGGCGGACGTGGCGTCGATGGCCAAGGCTGACGGCGGTACGCACAAGGTCAAGACGGTCGGCGGTTGCGAACTGTCGCTCAAGGCCGATGGCGGCAAGGTCACCGTCACCGACGAGAATGGCAATGTCGCCAATGTGACGATCGCCGATGTCGAGCAGTCCAATGGCGTCATCCACGTCATCGACAAGGTTTTGCTCCCGAAGATGTGATCGGCCCGAAAATGTAACAAAGGGCTTGCCGCGACGAACCTGCAGCAAGAGCCCTCCGTCGACTGCATAGTCTCACTCCCGTGACCTGCAAACGACACGCGTGCTCCGCGCCGCCCACGGTCAACCGTGGACCGGCGCGGAGTTTCGTTGAGGGCAACCGTCACCGGCTTTTGATTTTCGCGTGGCGGTATAGTTTGGCAAAAGAACAACCGGAGGAACTGGTCATGAACCGTCGCGATCTTCTTTTGAGCGGTGCCGCCGTCCTGGGCGTCGTTGGTGCCGCGGCAACCCTGCTGCGCATGAGCAGCCCGCAAGCCGCGCAGGCCGCCGAGAAATTCGAGGTCACCAAGACCGACGATGAGTGGAAAGCCATCCTGTCGCCGGCCGCCTTCGACGTGCTGCGCAAGCAAGGCACCGAATATCCCGGCACCAGCCCGCTGCTCAACGAACACCGCAAGGGCATTTTCGCCTGCGCCGGCTGCGACCTGCCGGTCTATCCCTCGGAAACGAAATTCGATTCCGGCACCGGCTGGCCGAGCTTCTGGCAGGAGATCGCCAACGGCATCGGCAAGACCGAGGACCGGTCGCTCGGCATGACCCGCACCGAGGTGCATTGCCGGCGCTGCGGTGGCCATCTCGGCCATGTCTTCGACGATGGCCCGGCGCCGACCGGCCTGCGCCATTGCATCAACGGCGTGGCGCTGACCTTCAAGCCCGCCACGGCCTGAACAGGGCTATGAATGCAAAAAACTCCGGGTCTTGCGGCCCGGAGTTTTTTTGCGCTGTCAGGGCTTCGGGCGTGGACTGGAGGAGCTTCCCGAAACCGCTGCCGGCGGATGATCTCTTATTCAATGCCCGCCGCCGCCACCGCCACCGGGCGCAGCCGGCTTCTTGATCAGCATGGTGAACAGGCCGAGCGTCGCAAACAGCACGGTCAGCATGTAGAACACGTCCATGAAGGACAGCAGCGCCGCCTGCTGCTGGACCATGCCAGACAGCTTGGAGATCGCCGCGCTGGCCGCATCGAGGCCGGTGGTCTGCTCGAAATTGAGCGTCATGTTCTGCAGCTTGGTCTGCGCGGCCGCACTGCCCCACTGCACATGCTCGGAGAGCCTCGCATAGTGGAAGGCGTTGCGATCGATCAGCACGGTGTTGATGAGGGCGAGGCCAACGGCACCGCCCAGATTGCGGGTGAGGTTGAACAGGCCGGACGCATTCTTCAGCCGGTCCGGCGGCAAGGTGCCGAGCGCGATGTTGTTGATTGGCACCATGCACAGCATCATCGAACAACCGCGCAGGATCTGCGGGATGAGCAGCTCGTAGAAATCCCAGTCGGCGGTCAGATGCGTCATCCACCAGGTTCCGGTGGCGAAGCCGAAGAAGCCGATCATCATCATCAGCCGCAAATCCATCTTGCTCGACAGGATGCCGGAGATCGGCGCGGTGACGAACATCGCCAGGCCGCTGACGAACAGCGCTTCACCGATCATCATCGAATCGTAACCCCGGATACGGCCAAGGAAGACCGGATAGAGATAGGTCAGGCCGTAGAGGCCGATGCCGATGACGAAGGAGAACAGCGAGCCGAAGGCGAAGTTGATGTTGCTGAACGCCTTGAGGTCGACGATGGGTTCCTCGGCGGTGAAGACCCGCCAGAAGAAGATCACCGCGCCGACAGTCATGACGATGGCGCAGATGAACACCCCTTGGTCCTGCAGCCAATCATTGTTCGGGCCTTCCTCAAGCACATATTCCATGCAACCCAGGAAGGCCGCCATGCCGGCGAGGCCCCACCAGTCGAACTTGTTGAACAGCTTGAGATTGGGCTTGTCGAAATCGATCAACGACCAGGCGGCGGTCGCCACCAGGATGCCGGGCACGACATTGACCAGGAACAGCCAGTGCCATGAAAAGGCGTGACTGATATAGCCGCCAACGGTCGGACCGATGGTCGGCGCCAGCGTCGCCACCAGGCCGATCATCGGCGAGACGATGGCGCGACGCGAGGGCGGGAAGATGGTGAAGGCCGCGGCAAAGACGCTCGGGATCATGCCGCCGCCGATGAAGCCTTGCACGGCGCGGTAGACGATCATCTGGTCGATGTTGGTGGCGGTCGCGGCAAGGGCGCTGGCGGCGGTGAAGCCGGCGGCGGCGATGGTGAACAGCACGCGCGTCGACAGCATGCGGCTGAGGAAGCCCGACAGCGGGATCATGACCACCTCGGCGATCAGATAGGCCGTCTGAACCCACGGGATTTCGTCGGAGCTGGCGCTGAGGCCCGCCTGGATCTCGGACAGCGAAGCCGAGACGATCTGGATGTCCAGGATCGCCATGAACATGCCGAACACCATCGCCAGGAAGGCGATGATGCGGCGTGTGGAAATGGTGTCGGGGACCGCCGGCCGTGCCGGCGGCGCTCCTGCGGTGATTGTTGCGGTTGCCATTGCGTGAGCCTCCTTGAGGCAGGCCGGGCGGCTCAGTGCTCAATCAGCCACCGAGCCGCCCTCCGAAAGCGCTTAGTTGGTCGTGGCGGCAGGTGCGGTGCGGCTGTCAACGTTGACGACAACGCTCAAGCCAGCGCGCAGCTTGCCGGTCTTCAGGGCATCGGCCGGGACGTCAATGCGCACCGGGACGCGCTGCACGACCTTGGTGAAGTTGCCGGTGGCGTTTTCCGGCGGCAGCAGCGAGAAGACCGCTCCCGAAGCCGGAGCCAGTGACGAAACGGTTCCCTGGATGGGCTGGCCGTCGATGGCGTCGACCGAGATGTTGACCTTTTCGCCGGGAACCAGCCGGGCAAGCTGGGTCTCCTTGAAGTTGGCGACGATGTAGAGCTTGTCCATCGGCACGACGACGGCGAGTTTCTGGCCGGGGCTGACGAGATCGCCCTGCTCGACCGAGCGGTTGCCGACGACGCCGTCATAAGGCGCCTTGAGCACGGTGAAGGACAGGTCGCGCGCGGCCTTGTCGCGGTTGAGCTGCAGGGAGGCGAGCGTGCTCGCCGACTCGGCGCGCTGCGCCTCGAGCACCCCGATATTGGCCTGTGCGGCGGCGATCTGGGCGTCGGCACCGACAAGAGCGGCATTGGCCTGGTCGAGCGCGGTCTGGGCGTCATCCAACTGTGCCTGCGTGCCGACATGCGTCTTGACCAGCTGCGCGGCGCGCTGCTGGGCACGGGCGGCGTTGTCGGCCGCGGCCTGATCGGCGACCTTCTGCGCCTGCGCCTGCTGCAGGGAGGCCTGCGCGGCCTTGGTCTGGGCGTCGATGCGGTCGAGCGTCTTCGACAGCGTGGCGATCTGCGCCTCGGCCTGGGCGACAGCGATCTTGTAGTCGCCATCGTCGATGGTCAGCAGCGGATCTCCAGCCTTGACCAGCTGGTTCTCGCTCACCTTGACCTGGTCGACATAGCCGGAAATCTTCGGCGAGACGAACGCCATGTCGGCCTGGACATAAGCGTCGTCGGTCGAGATCATGAAACGGCCCGTGGTCCAGTAGTCGTAGCCGTACCAGGCGCCGCCGCTCAGCAGGGCAAGGCCGATGATCGGCAGCAGGAAGGAGCGCACCGAGCGCTTCTTCCTGGCCGGAGCTTCAGCCGCCGGCGGCGGTGCGACCGGCTGGACCGGAATCTCCGGTGCTTCCGTCGCCGGAGCGACCTTGGCGTTGGGGAAAGGGCGGACTTCGGCGGTGGTGGGTGCGTTCGAGGACATCACATCTCTCTAAAGTAATAATACTGAACCGTTCGGTTCGATCTGGCCGTTGACATAGCGTGAAAAGAAGACCATATCAAGAGGCAATCGAACCGGTCGGTTCGAATTATTTCGAGGTGTCACCCCATGGCCGAAACCAAAGCCGAAACCTCAGCCAGTATTGAAAAGGAAGAGTGCGACCTGCTGGACAGCCTGCGCCGCGGACGTCCGGCGGCCGGACAGGATCCGGTCAAGCGCAGCCAGATCATCGATGGCGCCCGCCGTGTCTTCATAGACAAGGGCTTCGAAGCCGCCTCGATGAATGACATCACGCGCGAAGCCGGCGTGTCGAAAGGCACCATCTATGTCTATTTCGCCAACAAGGAAGAGCTGTTCGAGGCGCTGATCGAGGAAGAGCGCGGCACCATCTTCAAGAACATGTACGACATGCTCGACCGCGCCGACGACCTGCGCCAGACGCTGGTGAAGTTTGGCAAGGTGCTGTCCATGAAGATCACCTCGGCCAAGGTCATCCAGGCGCAACGCACGGTGATCGGCGCCTCCGACAGGATCCCCGACATGGGCGCGCGCTTTTACGAACGCGGCCCCAAACGCGGCCATGACAAGGTGGTGGAGTTCCTCAATGCCGCCATCGAACGCGGCCTGCTCGAGATCGACGATGTCGATCTCGCCGCCTACCAATTCACCGAACTTTGCCTGGCCGGCCTTTTCCGGCAGTGCATCTTCGCCTACCGGACCAAGGCGCCGAACCAGGATGAGATCGACCACATCGTCCGGTCGGGAGTAAACATGTTCCTGAAGGCCTACGGCACCGAAAGGCTCGCCGAGGAGGAAAGCCACCAGATGATTGCCCTGGAGGCAAAGGCCTAAGGCCAGCCGGGTTCATCGGGACCGGCCCTATCTCCCTGCCCTAGCCGCCATTGGCGGCAAGCACGATCGCGGCCTGCAATTCCTCCAGGCCTTCGCCCTTTTCCGATGACGTCGCCAGGACGAACGGAAACGCCGCAGGACGCTTCTTGATCTTCTGCAGCGTCTCCTCGATCAGCCGCGGCACGCCGGCGACCTTGATCTTGTCGGTCTTGGTCAGCACGATCTGGTAGGACACCGCCGCCTTGTCGAGCAGCGACAGCACTTCGTCGTCCTTGGCCTTGATGCCGTGGCGGGCATCGATCAGCACATAGACCCGCTTCAGCGTGACGCGGCCCTTGAGATAGTCGAAGACCAGTTTGGTCCATTCGTCGACCTTCTCCTTGGGCGCGGTGGCGTAGCCGTAGCCCGGCATGTCGACCAGCGCCATCGGCGGCAGGTCAGCGCCTTCGCCCGAAAATCCGTCCGGCACGAAATAGTTGAGTTCCTGCGTGCGCCCCGGGGTGTTGGAGGTGCGCGCCAGCCCCTTCTGGTTGACCAGAGCGTTGATCAGCGAGGATTTACCGACATTCGAGCGGCCGGCGAAGGCGATTTCCGGCGGCCCTTCCGGCGGTAGGAATTTCATGGCCGGCACGCCGCGGATGAAAATCCACCCGCGCGTGAACAGGTCGGTGCCGATCACGGTGCTGTTTTGAGCGTTCAAGCTGCTGCCTCCAGAAGAGAGATATCGGCGCCCCTGATGGCATCGAGGTTGCGGCCGATCTTGTCCACCGGCCAATCCCACCATGCCAATGCCAGCAGCCGCCTGATCGTCCTGTCGTCGAAACGCATCTTCACCATCTTGGCCGCGTTGCCGGCAACAATCGCATAGGGCGCCACATCATGCGTCACCACGGATTTGGCGGCGATGATGGCGCCATGGCCGATTTTCACGCCGGGCAGGATCACCGCTTCCATGCCGATCCAGACATCGCTGCCGACCACCGTGTCGCCGCGCACCTCCCTCGACCATGTCGCCGGGTCAAAGCCCTTTTCCCAGCCATGACCGAAAATGTTGAACGGATAGGTCGAAAAGCCGGACATTGCGTGGTTGGCGCCGTTCATGATGAAGCGCGTGCCTTCGGCGATGGCGCAGAACTTGCCGATGATGAGCTTGTCACCGATGAAGGGATAGTGGTGCAGCACGCATTTCCGCGCGAATTTGTCAGGCCCGTCCGGGTCGTCATAGTAGGTGAAGTCGCCGATCTCGATGTTCGGCTCCGTCACCAGCGGCTTCAGGAAGCCGACACGCGTGTGCATCGGGATCGGATGCTTGATGTCGGGGTTGGGTCCGTCCATGTCGGGTTCGTCCGGGAATTGGCAGGCAGGCGCATCCGCAGCCGGAGGCGCCTGGTCAAAATAACGTGATCCGCCCTATAGCACCAATCGGCCGGGGAGCCAGTCTCCCGTGGCGAGCAAGCTCATTTGTTGCCGCGGCAGATCACGATCGGATTGGACAGCGCGCTGTCGAAACCGCTGCCCTGATAGACAGTGACATTCGAGGCTCCGGGCGGCAGCAGGAAGGTGCCTTCGACGACTTTCTGATCGCCTGATGCCATGTGAAGAGCCCAGCTAAACGTGCAGAATTGCGGCGGTGCCTTGGGTTCCACGTGGCTGCAGTTCAGTTGCGCGCCGCCCAGCATCGCGGCGCCACCGCAACTGACCGCATCCTTCGCAACCGCCGCGCCCGGGCATCCGACAAGCGCCGTCACGGCTGCGATCCTGATCCAATTCATCGTCGAAATCCTTGCCGGAAAATTCGCGCCGCGAGGCGCCTTCTCCGCACCGTGGCCCATGAAATTTTTCTTCCGCGCGGCTTAGTGCGTCTTGCGCGCGCCGTCCAGCAGGATTATGTGCATGATGATAATAAGCATGCTCACGAAAAGTTGTCCATAGATCCTGACCTCCTCCCATGTCTCCCTCGCCAAATATCAGCTTCGTGCTGCACGACGTTGCGCGCTTGCTTCGGAAGCGGTTCGAGCAGCGTTCACGGACATCGGGACTGACCCGCGCCCAATGGCAGGTGCTGGCCTATCTTTCGCTGCATGAAGGCATTCACCAGAACAAGCTCGCCGACCTCATAGAGATCATGCCGATCACGCTTGCGCGGCTGCTCGACAAGATGGAGGCGCGCGGCTTCATCGAGCGCCGGCCCGACCCCACCGACCGCAGGGCCTGGCTGCTTTACCTGACCCCGCGGGCCCATCCGCTGCTCGAGACCATGCGCGGCAACGGCCAGAAAACAAGAGACGAGGCCTTCGCCGGCCTTTCGTCTGAAACACAGCAGCATCTGCTGCAAACCCTAAGCTTGATCAAATCCAATCTGCTCGCGGCTTGCACCCAGCCAGCCGTCGACCGGGAGAACGTACATGGTTGAATCAACATCCCCAAAGAAGCCTGCCGAGGATGACTCTTCAAAGGGTCGCGCCGGCGACCAGATCATCCGGCTGGACAGTGAGCGCGAACAGAGGCGCGCCAATGTCGTCATCGACAATGACGAGCTGGAAGCTCCGGTTGCGCTGGAGCCCGCGGCACTCGAGGCTCCGGCCAAGGAGCCGCAGCCTCAGCAGGCCCCTGCCGCCCTTGCCCCTCCTGCTCCTGCCCCGGCCAAGCCGAAGCGCGGCCTGACGCGGCCGGTGCTTTTTGCCCTGCTTCCCGTCGCGCTGGCCGTCGGCGGCTATTATTACGTCACCGGGGGCCAGGTGATGACGACCGACAATGCCTATATCCAGGCGCAGTCGCTCGGCGTGTCCACCGACGTCTCCGGCACCGTGCAGGAGATCGACGTGCACGAGAACCAGGCTGTAAAGAAGGGCGACGTACTCTTCCGCCTGCGGCCGGCCTCTTTCGAAACCGCTCTTGCAGCCGCCCAGGCCCAGCTCGGGACCGTGCGCAACCAGGTTCTAACCCTGCAGGCCAGCTACCAGCAATCGCTGTCGCAGATCGAGCAGGCCGAGGCCGACATTCCCTATTACGAGGCCGCCTTCCAGCGGCAGCAGGATCTGCTCAAGACCTCGACCGCCTCCAAGGCGTCTTTCGACAGCGCCCAGCACGACCTCGTCGCAGCGCGCCAGAAAGTGTCCGTCGCCAAGGCGCAGGCGCAGGCCATGCTTGCCCAGCTGGGCGGCGATGCCAGCCAGCCGGTGGAAAAGAACCCCTTCTACCTGCAGGCCCAGTCGGGCGTCGATGACGCGCAGCGCAACCTCGGCGATTCGGTGGTCAAGGCGCCGTTCGACGGCATCGTCACCAATGTCGACGCGCTTCAGGTCGGCAAGTATCTGCCGGCTTCACAGCCGGCCTTCAGCCTGGTTTCGTCGACCGATCTGTGGATCGAGGCGGAGCCGAAGGAAACCGAGCTGACCTATGTGCGGCCGGGACAGACGGCGACGATCAGCGTCGACACCTATCCGGGCGCCGTCTGGCACGGCACGGTCGCCTCGATCAGCCCCGCCTCGTCGTCGAGCTTCTCGCTGCTGCCGGCCCAGAACACCACCGGCAACTGGGTCAAGGTCGTGCAGCGCATCCCGATGCGCGTGACGGTTGACGATCCCGAGGGCAAGCCCCCGTTGCGCGGCGGCATGAGCGCCGTGGTCGACGTCGAGACCGGCCATGCGCGCGGCCTGCCGGACTTCGTCACCAACCTCCTGAACCGGTTCGGACAGAAATCATGAGCAACGCGTCCGCGGCAGGTGCCACACCGGTGGTCGCCAATCGCGGCGCCATCACAGCTTGCGTGATCCTGGCCGTCATCATGCAGGCGCTGGACACGACCATCGCCAATGTAGCACTGCCCTACATCCAGGGCAGCGTGTCGGCCAGTGCCGACCAGATCAATTGGGTGCTGACCTCCTACATCGTCGCGGCGGCGGTGATGACACCGCCTTCGGGCTACCTCGCCAACCGCTTCGGCCGCAAGCGCATCCTTCTGACCTCGATCACCGGCTTCGTGGTCGCCTCGGTCCTGTGCGGCTTCGCGCAGTCGCTGCCGCAGATCGTCGGCTTCCGCCTGCTGCAGGGCCTGTTCGGCGCGGCCCTGGTGCCGCTGTCGCAGAGCATCCTGCTTGACATTTACAGCGTCGAGGAGCGCGGCTCGGCGATGGCGCTGTTCGGCGTTTCGGTGATGGTCGGGCCGGTGCTGGGCCCGGTCATCGGCGGCTGGCTGACCGAGAATGTCTCCTGGCGCTGGGTGTTCTACATCAACGTGCCGATCGGCGCGCTGGCTTTCGCGGGCGTGTCCCTGTTCGTCCTGGAAACCAAGCTGGACATCAAGGCAAGGCTGGACTGGCTGGGTTTCGGCATGCTCAGCATCACCATCGCGGCTTTGCAGATGTTTCTCGATCGCGGCGAGCAGCTCAACTGGTTCTCCTCGTCCGAGATCATCGTCGAGGCGCTGATCTGCGCGTCGGCCTTCTACATCTTCCTCGTCCATACCTTCACCGCCAAGAACACCTTCGTGAATCCGAGGCTCTTCCTGGACAGGAATTTCGCCGTCGGCATGGTCTTCATCTTCATCATCGGCATCACCTATCTCGCCTCGCTGGCGCTGATGACGCCCTATCTGCAGACGCTCATGGGCTATCCGGTGGTGACGGCTGGCATCGTCATGGGCCCGCGCGGCCTCGGCACGATGGCATGCATGTTCCTGGTCGGCAGGCTGATCGGCAAGGTGGATACGCGATGGCTGCTGCTGACCGGCCTACTGGTCACCGCCTGGGCGATGTACGACATGACCGGTTGGACGCCCGACGTCTCGCAATGGACGATCATCAGCACCGGCTTCGTCCAGGGCGCTGGCCTGGGCTTCCTGTTCGTGCCGTTGACCACCATCACCTTCGCCACGCTGGCGCCGGAGCGGCGCGCGGAAGGCACCGGGCTTTACAACCTGTCGCGAAACATCGGCTCGAGCGTCGGCATATCGGTGGTCACCGCGCTCTTGACGCAGAACGTGCAGATCAACCATGCCAACATCGCCACCTATGTGACGCCCTTCAACCAGGCGTTCAGCAACCCGGCGATCGCGCAGGCGATGAACCCCTACACCGCCGCCGGCCGGGCCGCGCTGGACGGCGTGGTGACGCTGCAGGCGACGATCATTAGCTACATGAACGACTTCAAGCTGATGATGATCCTGTCGCTGGCGGCCATCCCCCTGGTGCTCTTGCTGCGCAAGCCGGGCACGCCGGCCAAGGTCGACCATAGCGCCGTCATGGAGTGAGGCCGGGGCCCGGCTGATCGCGCCCGGGGCCAGCCACGCACATATCACAAAGAGAAACCGGGGTCCTGTGAGGGACGACAGGACCCCGGCCTCGCCGACACGGCTTCCCAAGAAACCTGGCACCTCGACATGAGGCGGGGACGGCAGGCCGAGAAAGCCCCAACGGCCTGCCGCTGCCCCTTTCGCCGGAAGCCGCTACTTCGGCAAGAGCACCTTGTTGACGACATGGATGACGCCGTTCGACTGGTTGACGTCGGCGATGGTCACCTTCGCCTCGCCCCCGGATTCGTCCATGATGTAGAGCTTGCCCTTCTTGACCTCGGCGGTGAGCGTGTCGCCGGAGACGGCCTTCATCTCATATTTGCCGCCCATCGCCTTGGCCTTCTTCATCATCTCGGCGCCCGAAATCTTGCCGGCCACCACATGCGCGGTCAGAACCTTGGTGAGCTGGTCCTTGTTTTCAGGCTTCAGCAGTGTATCGACGGTGCCCTTCGGCAATGCCGCGAAGGCTTCGTTGGTGGGCGCAAAGACGGTGAACGGTCCGGCGCCCTGCAAGGTATCGACCAGGCCGGCCGCCTTGACGGCGGCGACCAGCGTCGTGTGGTCCTTCGAATTGACGGCGTTCTCGACGATGTTCTTGGTGGTGTACATCGGCGCGCCGCCGACATTCGGGTTCTTGGCATAGGCAGGAGCGGCAATCGCCACGCTGGCGACAAGGGCCGAAATGGCGATGGTCCTGAATGATGGCAAGCACATGTGGTCTTCCTCCGGGTGAGGGCTGATCGGAATTGATAGCCTTTGGAAACGCACACGCAGTCACGTCCGGCGACCGCTTGCAGTTTCATCGATCACGGGAACGTGAACGGACGTTTTGCCAAAGAAAAAGCCCGGACAAACCGGGCTTTTTCAGAAGAGAGCTTCTATTCCGCTTTTTGCAGAAGAAGGGCGGCTACTCCGCCGGCGACGGTTTCTTTCGAAACAGCGCGACCAGATTGTCCCACAGTTCGATCTTGGCGCCCTGGCGCTTCATGATCACGCCCTGCTGGAGGATCGAGAGCGTGTTGTTCCAGGCCCAGTAGATGACGAGGCCGGCCGGGAAACCCGCCATCATGAAGGTGAAGATGATCGGCATCCAGGTGAAGATCGCGGCCTGCGTCGGATCCGGCGGCGTCGGGTTCATGCGCATCTGCAGGAACATGGTGACGCCCATGATCAGCGGCCAGACACCAATCATCAGCATATGCGGCAGCGTGACCGGGATCAGGCCGAACAGGTTGAACAGCGACGTCGGGTCGGGCGCCGCCAGATCCTGGATCCAGCCGAAGAACGGCGCGTGGCGCATCTCGATGGTGATGTAGAGCACCTTGTAGAGCGAGAAGAAGACCGGAATCTGCAGCGCCACCGGCCAGCAGCCGGCAAGCGGATTGATTTTCTCGGTCTTGTACAACTCCATCATCGCCTGCTGCTGCTTCATCTTGTCGTCCGCGTATTTCTCGCGGATCTCCAGCATCTTGGGCTGCACCTTCTTCATGTTCGCCATCGACGCGTAGGACTTGTTGGCGAGCGGGAAGAAGATGGCCTTGACGATGACGGTGGTGGCGAGGATCGCCAGGCCGAAATTGCCGAGGAACTTGTAGAGCGTGTCGATCAGCCAGAACATCGGCTTGGTGATAAAGTGGAACCAGCCCCAGTCGATCAGAAGGTCGAACCGCTTGATGTGGCGGTCTTCGGCATAGGCGTTGATCTTGGCGACTTCCTTGGCGCCGGCGAAGACCTCGGTCTCCACGGTCGCCGACTGGCCGGCATCGACATTGATCGGATCGGTCAGGAAGTCGGACTGATAGCGGTGGCGGCCGTCCACGAAATAGCCGAAGCGCGGCTGGAACGGCTGCTTCTCGCTCGGAACCACCGTCACCGCCCAGTATTTGTCGGTGATGCCAAGCCAGCCGTCGGTCGACTTGCCCGGCTTGACTTCCTTGTCCTTCTCGATGGACGCGTATTTGTGTTCCTGCAGGCCTTCCGCTCCGGTGAAACCGATCAGGCCCTCATGCAGCACGTAGGTGCTGGCGACAGCCGGCTTGTCGTAGCGGGTGACACGGCCGTAGTTCGACAGCGAAACCGCGCTGGAACCGGCATTCTGCACCGTGTCCGAGACCGTGAACATGTAGTCGCCGTCGACAGAGAAGGTGCGCTTGAAGGTCAGCCCCTTGTCGTTGGTGTAGGTCAGCGTTACCGGCGTCGACGGGGTCAGCGTCGGGTTGCCTTCAATGCTCCACACCGTGTCCGCACCCGGTACCGTGCCGGTCTTGTCATTGCCGACGAAGCCGATCTCGGCGAAATAGCCGGTGGGCAGCGTCGACGGGTTGAGCAGTTCGATCTCGGGCGAATTCTTGTCGACGGTCTCGGTGTAGTGCTTGAGCTTGAGGTCGTCGAGGCGCGCGCCGGTCAGGTTGATCGAGCCCTCGAGGCTCGGCGTGTCGATCTTGACGCGCTTCGAAGCGGCAAGCGCCTGATCACGGCCGGCGGCGGTGACGGTATCGCCGCCCGGCGCGTTGGGAATGGCGCCCGGCGCCGGCGCCGGTGTTCCAGCACCCGGATTGGCGGCCTCGGCCGCCTTCTTCTGCTCTTCCACACGCTGTTGCTCGACGCGCGCGGCCTCGCGCTGCGCCTCGACACGCGGGTTCATGTAGAAAACCTGCCACAAAGTCAGGATCAGCACCGACAGCGCGATGGTGATGAAGAAGTTCCGGTTGTTTTCCATCGAGAGCCCTTGGCCTATCGTGTTCCGCGAAGTCGGCGGGAGAGTTCGGCCTTCAACTGGCCGAAGGGGGCGCGCAGCGCATCATCGCGCCCGACGATGACATAATCATTGCCGGGCGCCATGTCATCTGCGGCATGGGTGCGGACGGCTTCTCTCAGCCGCCGCCTGACGCGGTTGCGCACAACAGCGTTGCCGACCTTCTTGGTAACGGTGTAGCCGACACGCGGCACGCCGCCATCGCCGCGGTCAAGGACCTCGACGAGGAAAAACCGCCCGCGTCGCTTCTCACCACGACGGACGGCCAGGAATTCCGCGCGTTTCAGAAGCCGCTTGGGATTTTGCCCCACTGGCTTGCCGGTTGCGGGCAACGATCTCGTCTCGCTTAGGCGCTGAGCCGCTTGCGGCCGCGGTTGCGGCGAGCTGCGACGACGCCACGACCACCCTTGGTGGCCATGCGGGCACGGAAACCATGCCGGCGTTTGCGGACGAGTTTGGACGGTTGGTAGGTACGCTTCATTTGTTTTAATACCGCGGGGTGCGGCCCTTCTTGATTCTGTCACTTTGTAACAGGAGCTTTGCCGGGCCTGTTTTGGCGCGATCGAAACCGCGCCGGGACGAATGGCCCGAGCGTGAGCGGGCTTATAGAAAGAAGGGTTTTGGAAGTCAATCCGGCGTCTTCGCGACGTGGACGCAGGTTTATGACGGTAATTTAATGTTCGGACCAAAGGATGAAATTGGCAAAAAAGGCGTAATCGCCTAATCTTGGCCGATCAAGTGATTGTGAAGACAGAGTCGCATGAGCGAAGCCAACCAAGCAGGGGAAGGGATCGGCACGGCGCCAGCCGCCGTCCGCACGGTACCCTTGTCACGCGGCCTGTCGACAAAACTGCTGCTGTTGACCATCGTTTTCGTGCTTTTGGCTGAAGTGCTCATCTTCCTGCCCTGGATCGCCAGTTACCGGCTGAGCTGGCTCAAGGAGCGGCTGAGCACGGCCGCCGCCGTTTCGATCGTGCTGGTGCAGGGCGAGTCCACCTCATTGTCGCGCACGGCCCAGAACGACGTGCTGATGGCGATCGGCGCCAAGGCGATCGCGGTGCGCGACGGCGGCGTCTCGCGGCTTCTGGTGGTGGCGGACATGCCGCCACAGGTCGACGAGCACATCGACCTCGCCAGCGTCGGCATGATCAAGGGCATGACCGGCGCGCTCGACACGCTGTTCTTCGGCGGCGACCGGATGCTGCGCGTTTTCGGACCGGTCGGCGACAGCGACAAGGAATTCGAGCTGATCATGCCGGACTACTCCCTGCGCAAGGCGATGCTCATCTATTCGCGCAACGTCGCCTTCGTCTCGCTGCTGATCTCGCTGTTCACCGCCATGCTGGTCTATGCCGCGATCGATCTGATCATGATCGGGCCGATCCGTACCATGACGCGCTCGATGCTGTCCTTCTCCGAGGCCCCGGACGATCCCGGGCGCATCATCCATCCCGCCGCCCGCGCCGACGAGATCGGCGTTGCCGAACGCGAATTGTCGCAGATGCAGGAGCGGCTGCAAAAGATGCTCTCCGAGCAGAAGCACCTTGCCGACCTCGGCCTGGCGGTCTCGAAGATCAACCACGACATGCGCAACATCCTGGCCTCCGCACAGCTGATGTCGGACCGTCTGCGCCAGGTCAGGGATCCAACCGTGCAAGCCTTCGCGCCGAAGCTTTTGCGCGCGCTCGACCGGGCCGTCTCCTATTCGGAAGGCGTGCTTCACTACGGCCGCACGCAGGAGCCGCCGCCTTCGCGCCGCAGGGTGCGGCTGCGCCAGTTGGTCGAGGACGTGCACGGGCTGCTCGACATCGAGGAGGGCATCGAGTTCATCAACGCGGTCGAGGCTGCTTTCGAGGTGGATGCCGATTCCGATCAGCTGTTCCGGGTGCTCACCAATCTGTGCCGCAACTCGGTGCAGGCGATGGCGGCGGACACCGAGAGCGCGGTGGTGCGGCGGCTCGCGGTCTCGGCCGAGCGCATGGGCAGTGTCAGCCGCATCGCCGTCACCGATACCGGTCCCGGCCTGCCACCGAAGGCGCGCGAGAACCTGTTCGCGGCGTTCCGCGGCTCGGCGCGCAGCGGCGGCACCGGTCTTGGCCTGGCGATCGCGCACGAACTGATCCGTGCGCATGGCGGCACGGTGGAACTGGTCGAATCGATTGGCGGGCGCACCACTTTCGCGGTCACTATCCCCGACCAACCGGTGCGGCTCGACCAGGCGCGCGGCAGCCTGCGCCGTCCGGCGTGACGGCCTCGGTGGTGCTTTCCCAAGGCTCTCGCCTTTCGGGCCTGACGCTTTTGATGGCCTTCCCCGCGACTTTCCCGCCCAGCTTGAAATCAGACCGGCTCGTCGGCCGCTTCAAGCCTCCGGGGCGGGCTCTCATGGCCAGATGACACACTCACGACAAAACTTTTGCCGGATCGGCTTGCTTTTCCCAAATTCAGTCGCTAGGGAACTGCACACATTCGCGGCCGGTCCCTGGGATCGGATCGCGGGGCCGTTGAAAACATGGCCTGATGCGCGCCCGTAGCTCAGCTGGATAGAGCACCAGACTACGAATCTGGGGGTCAGGAGTTCGAATCTCTTCGGGCGCGCCATTCCATCCAATTGATTTTATAAGCTTTTTGGCGCTTCAAGCGGGACGGCACCGGCTTGATCTCTAAAATTCAGCCGGTTTTGGAAAAACGGATGTTTCCGCGAACGATTTCGCAGTTTGGCGTATATGCTCCGCAGCCTCTTCCGTGTCCAAAGCCTCTATGAACTGTGTTGCCTGCTTCAGGTGCCTCGCTACATCAGCGCGGGTCGTGGAGCGGTCAGACTCATATGGCGGCAAATCACCGGGATAGCTTTCAGATCGCGAAATACGGAAGCGATGTGTGGCCAAGGGAAATCGGTCGGATCGCCGATATCCCGGTCCGCTCCGACAATCACTTCCAACTTGGCCAAGATGTCAGCTAGGGACAGGGCTGAAACCTCTGGAAGCGCATCCTGAAGTTTGAGCGCCTCGGTTACGCCATTACCGACAAACTGGTTGCTAATTTTGACTATCGCTATTCAGATTTCGGAAGCTCGCCATTCAACACGCCGGCCGTTACCCAAGGCCAGACGAGCGTCGACATTAAGGAAAACGCCGTCAGACTGGGACTTATCTACAAGTTCTGAGAGTGAGTGCCGGAAGACCACGCCGCCCAGCAATAAGCCCAGCCCCCTGTCCGTTAGGTTGTGTGATGATGTCACGGCTGTTTGCGGTCACAGGCTTCGAGCTCGATGGTGACTTCGCGGTATCTGGCCTTCAGCCTCTCCGATAGGCAGGGGTGGGTCTCAAGGCCGACTATTCAGTCTTGCCGAACCCGTGCGAGGATGCCTCCAGGCAGGCTTCGTAGCCGCTCTGGTGCATGGGACAGGTCTTCGAATAGTGGATATAGAGCAGCACCTTCATCACGCCGATTACACTAGGAGAATCTTGCTGGGGTCTCCTTCGACTTCCGGTCAGGATCAGTATTGCTCATTGGCGCTTCATCTCCTCACAGGCGGCCGGGAAGTCGGGGTATTTCTCGGCGAGCAGGTCGGCCTTGCGTCGGCTTAGCTTCACAAAATGGTCACCCCGCAATCGCTTGCTGTGTTCCATAGGCGCAATGCCCGGGTGTCGGCGCGGAAAGCCGCCTCGTTGTGAAAGAACTCGGCCACAGAGCTGCGAGAAGGTTTTTCCTCACGCAAACAGGGGAGCTAGAGCTCCCCTGTGGCGCCTAACTTTGATCTGCTGGAGCCTGTAGCTACTGACCCATGCCGAACTTGTAGGTCAGCCGGGCCATGACGGCGTCGACCTTTGCCTTGGTGCGGTAGGTCTCGGGATTAGAACCGAGGTTTCCGTTATCGAACACGTTGCTGCCCGTGCTCGTCTTATGGCCGAGGTCAACGTGGGTGTAGTCCACGCCCAGCGAGAGGTTGTTGGTGAGGGCATAGTCGATGCCGGCGCCGAGCGCATAGCCGTTCTGCCACTCATTCTTCTCGTAGGTCACGAGGGCGTCGTTGTCTCGGGCGCGGAAATCCACCTTGCCGCCGGCGTAACCTGCCTTGGCGTAGATCAGCACGCGATCGAAGGCGTAACCGACCCGGCCGACGACCGTGGCGTAGTTCGAGATTTTGGCGGTCTCGGTGTCGGTGTCCGGGAAGTAGGGGCTGGTGATGGTCTTCTTTATGCCCGTCGCCGTCCAGGTAGCCTCGCCGCCCAGAACCCATTGGCCCCACTGCCACTGCGCGCCGGCATGAATACCGCCAGCCACGGCGCCCTTGTTGAAATCGAAGCCCTCGGTGCCAGCCGGAACGTCGTCGGTGAAAAACCCACCGTTCGGATCCGTTACGTCCGTTGCCGTGATGTCGCCATTGGCAAAGCCGACATGGCCGCCGACGTAGAAACCGCTCCAGTCATAGGTCGAACCGGCGATAGGCGCCACCATGTCGGCTGCCGAGGCACTGCTTGCCGAGAGGGCGGCAACGGCCAGAACTGCAAAGAACTTATTCACGTATTTCTCCCAACCCAAATAATCCCTCGCGCAAGTTAATAGCGGGGAAGTTGTTAAAAGTGTGTGACCTTTTTGCCACAACCACATACAAGTCGATGCCGGCCCGCGTTCTGCCGGTTCCAGACCCTATACATGAGCAACACTTGCATTGGACTAACTATAGTATAGCTGCCGGCCGGCCTCATGCTGCTGAGGTTGTGTGGGCAGAACCATCGCCCGGTGACAGGATCCATCAGGAAGCTCGAAATTCGGGCAGTTTCTCAATCCCAATTTCAGGGAAGAGTATCTTGTGGTGATACTGGCCATGGTGCAGGGCGCGACGGATTTCCATTAGCGCCGCCCGGCCTCTTCCTCGTTTGCGTGGACCTTGCCCTTGGTGAATGGCGGATCATGGGAGGCATGGTCCAGACGCCGGCGCCATATGGTCCAGCGGTATTTGGACACGGCCTTATAGTAGCCCAGCCAGATATCCCCAGCCGGCGCAGGAAACGCCTTCGAGCTCCTCCCAGCCAACGGCAGGCCGCATCATTGGATCGAAGCAAAGGCAACGACGGCATCCCCAGCGCCGCGACCCCTACGCCGTGAGATAGTATCGCGACTTTCGCGGCGTTCTGCTGACCACGGCTGGACGATACCGCGAGGCAACGGCCTGCTACGCGAAAATGGCAGCCGTACCGCCATGGTCACTCGTTCGTCTTGTCATCTGCCATTCCGAACTCGGCGAAACCAGGCAGGCGCAAGACGTCCTGGCAAAAATCAAGGCACATTATCCCGGACCAAGCCTTGACGAGATCGTCGATACGGAAGTGGATTTCTACAGGATCCCGCCGTGCGATGGATTGTGTGGTTCTGCTGATGCAGCCGACACTGTCCGTTTGCGTGCGGCGGGCACAGCCTTTGGAGTAGACCGACCATGACCCTTCCGAGCATCAAACGCGCCTTGGTCACCGGTGCCGGTGCCGTCGACGGCATCGGCTTCGCCGTTGCCCGCCAGCTTGGTCACACCGGCCACGCCGTGTTCCTCACTGGCGCCAGCGCGCGCGTGCTTGACCGCGCCACCGAACTTCGTGCCGAGGGCATCGATGCCGGGGCCATGGTCGCCGATCTCACCAAGGCCGCCGATGTCGCGCGGCTGCGGGGAGATGCCGGCGCCATCGACATACTGGTCAACAATGCCGGCATGGGTTCGCTGGCATCACCCTCGGCCGACAAGGCGTTTCTCGCCATGAGCGAGGCCGACTGGGATCGAGGCATCGACGTCAGCCTGAAGACGGCGTTCCTCGTCACCCATGCGTTCCTGCCGGCGATGATCGAAGCGGGCTATGGGCGCATCGTCAATGTGGCGTCGGTCACCGGACCGCTGGTGTCTTTCGAGGGTACCTCAGCCTATTCGGCCGCCAAGGCCGGCATGGTCGGCCTGACGCGCACGCTGGCACTCGAAGTGGCCAGGAGCGGCGTGACGGTCAATGCCGTGGCTCCCGGCTGGATCGAGACGGGCGCGTCGAGCGAGATGGAACGGATGGCGGCCTTGCATACGCCGCCGGCGCGGGCGGGCCGGCCGGATGAAGTGGCGGCGGCGGTCGTGTTCCTGGCTTCCGAAGGCGCCAGCTATGTCAACGGCGCTCTTTTGGTGGTCGATGGCGGCAACAGCCTCCAGGAACACAAGGGCTGAAGGTCTGCCGGCCCTGGTGCCCTTGCGCCAGGCGGTGGGAACCAAACCGCCCGGCGGCGGTTTTCCCCTCGAAGGGACCGCAGACCTCAAGGGTGCGGAACAATGTACGACCATCTGGAACTGGAACTGGCGAGAGCCAGGCAGCGCGTCAAGCGTGCGGAATCCTTTCTCACGCGAGCGAATGCAATGCTGGACGAGGAGCGTGGCGTCGGCATCAGCCTTGCCCTTTGCTGCCGGATCAGATCCGAGCAGAAACGTGTGGCTGAAGCGCGCTCTCGCCTCCGCCAAATCGATCCGACCACACACTGATTATGCCATGACCATGATGCCCTCTCCCGAAAAGAGCGCCGTATATCGCGCCGCAAAGCTCGCCATGCTGCGGAAACTGATGGTGAAGCATATCGAGCGCACCGATGCCCAGGCGCAGAGTGTCGAACAGGCGCTGGCGGTGTTGGCTGAAGCGACCGCTCCGGCGCGCGGCGCGCATCAGTAGCATCGCCACCGCTGGCTGTTCCCAGAGGGATGCGAAAAGCTCGCTTGCAATCCAAGTCGCCCTCAGGACGCCTTGGCTAGGAAACTCTGGTAATCCGACTTGGCCTGCAGCAGGCGAAGCACATTCTCGCGTGATCCCCGCACATGGGCTCGGGCCAGGGCACCGGCCCGAGCGGTGTCGCCTGCGCAGATCGCCTCGACAATCTCGGCATGCTCCTCGCGGGCGATCTTCCATTCGTCGAGCCACAACAATTCGGTCCAGACATAGTGCTGGCACTTGTCGAGGATGCCGCACAGCATGCCGTGCAGCATGGCGTTGCCGCTGATCTCGGCAATGACGCGGTGCAGGTCGATGCCGACTTCGAGTTCCTGGAATTTTTCCCTGGTGGTGCGGTCGGGAATGGCGGCCAGCCGCTCGCATTCAGCCAGCATGGCGCGGAGCCGGGCCTTGTCCTTCTCGGTCGCGGCGGCAGCCGCCAGCTCGGTCGCATGGCCGTCGAGGAGTTCGCGGATGTCGAAGGCCTCGCGGAACATGTTGATGTCGAACTCGGTGACGACATAGCCCTGGCGCGGTCGGCCGGTGACGAGGCCGTCGCGTTCGAGGCGGTTGAAGGCCTCGCGCACCGGCGTGCGGCTGACATTGAGCCTGACCGCGATATCGTTCTCGGTCACGCGCGAGCCCGGTGGAATCTGACCGGTCACGATCATCGCCTTGAGCGAGGAATAGACAGAGTCGCGCAGCGTGTTTTTGGTTTCCTTGGCCAAGTCCGTTTCCAGTTCTCCGGTCTTTCGGCCGGAAGCCGATGTGTTCTCATAGCTGTATTCAAAGTCGGCTCGATTTGCCACGCCCTGGCACCGCGTCCTCCCACGACCCATCAAGGCTCCTGGCAATGCCGCGCGCTGTTGACATCGCCGATCCCCAAGCTACACTCAAAATTGTATACAAAATAGCATGCGAAATCAAAAATAATGGGAACACCGGTTGGAGAGCCGAAAAATGAACAGGATCAGAAGCGTTAGCGTTGTTGCGGTTGCCGCCCTCATGGCGGCCGTCGCGGCCCCCGCCCTGGCGGGCGATACCATCACCGTCGCCTCATGGGGCGGCACCTATCAGGAGGCGCAGACCAAGGCCTTCTTCAATCCGACCGCCGACGCGCTCGGCATCACCATCAAGCAGGACACCACCAATGGCCTCGACGATGTGCGCCTGCAGGTGACCGGCAATGCGGTGAAATGGGATATAACCGAACTCGGCGCCGACGAATGCGCGCGCGGCTCGAAGGAAGGCCTGTTCGAGAAGCTCGACTACGGCATCATCGACAAGAGCGGCATCAACCCGAAGCTGGTGCATGACGACTGGGTCGGCATTTCCTACACCTCCGTCGTCCTCATCTACCGGACCGACGTCTTCGGCGACAAGGGTCCGAAGACCTGGGCCGACTTCTGGAACGTGGAGAAATTTCCGGGGCGGCGAGCGCTGAGCGGCAGCCAGTCGACCGAGACGCTGAGCGTCGCCGCACTCGCCTCGGGCCTGCCTATCGACAAGGTCTATCCGGTCGACATCGACAGCGCGCTGAAATCCGTCGACAAGATCCGTGGCCATGTCGATGCCTGGTGGACATCAGGCGCGCAGGCGATGCAGCTGGTCAAGGACGGCGAAGTCGACATGGCGAGCATCTGGAACGGCCGCGCCGGCACGCTGAAGAAGGAAGGGGCGCCGGTCAGCTTCTCCTTCGACCAGGGCGTGCTCACCGCCGACTGCATGGTCATTCCCAAGGGCGCCAAGAACAAGGAAGCCGCCATGAAGGCGCTGGCGATGTTCGTCAGCCCGCAATTGCAGGCCAATCTGCCGCTCTATGTCGACAACGGGCCGGTGAACGAGAAGGCTTTCGAGACCGGCAAGATCCCACCGGAGCGGATCAAGGACATCAACTCGTCGCCCGAAAACGTCAAGAAACAGGTGCTGCAGGACGCCGAGTTCTGGCGTGACAATCTGGTGGAGGCGACGGAGAAGTTCAACAATCTGATCCAGCAATAGGCCGCGGCCGGACCCAAACCACGGCAGGGCGGCGCACGCTGGAACGGAACCCGCCCTGCTCCCGCCGCCCCTTCACCAGGAGACGATGATCTTGTCCATTGCGCCATCCGCGCTGCCGATCAGCATGCGCCGGATCGAGAAACGATTTGGCAGCGTGTCAGTGCTGCGCGACCTGAACCTCGATGTCGAGGCCGGCGAGTTCCTGACGCTGCTCGGGCCCTCCGGCTCCGGAAAGACGACGCTGCTGATGATCCTGGCCGGTTTCGTCAGGGCCAATGGCGGCTCGATCAGGGTCGGCGGTGACGAGATCATCACCACGCCGCCGCACAAGCGCAACATCGGCATGGTGTTCCAGAACTACGCGCTGTTTCCACATATGAACGTCTTTCACAACATCGCCTTCCCGCTGAAGCAACGCGGCGTGCCGGCCACGGAAACGGCGGCGCGTGTCGAAAAGGCGCTGGAGCTGGTGAAGCTCAAGGGGTTGGGCGAGCGCCGGGTCGACCAGCTTTCCGGGGGCCAGCGCCAGCGCGTGGCCCTGGCGCGCGCCATCGTCTTCGAGCCGCGTATCGTGCTGATGGACGAACCGCTGTCGGCGCTCGACAAGGGCCTGCGCGAACACATGCAGATCGAGCTGCGCGCCCTGCACCGGCGGCTTGGCATGACGACGGTCTATGTCACCCACGACCAGCGCGAAGCCATCACCATGTCGGACCGCATCGCGGTGATGAATGCCGGGCGCATCGAGCAACTCGACAAGCCGGAAACGCTCTACGCCGCGCCCAGGACGCAATTCGTGGCCGGCTTCATCGGCGAATCGAATTTCATTCCGGTCGAATGCCGCAACGGGTCAGTCTGGTATGAGGACAGGCGGATCCAGACGGCAGGGGCGCCGCCGGCCGCCGGCCGGCATCTGATGGTGGTGCGGCCGGAGAAGTTGCGGCTGGTCACGGCGGCCGAGCCGTCGAACGGCATCAACGTGCTCGACGCCACGCTCAGTGACATCATCTACCAGGGCGACAGCTTCGTCTGTTACGCCTCGCTGCGCGACGGCCGCCAGCTGACGTTGCGCGACTATTGCCGCAGCGACGTGCTGTCCAGGCTGCCGGCCCCCGGCCAGCCGGTCAGGCTTGGCCTCGATGCGCAGGACACGATCCTCGTGGAGGCAGAGGGATGAGCGCGCCATCCGCCCTCCTCCAAGAGGCAGCCAGCGCGGGTCGGGACCTCAACGCGCGGGCGCTGCGCGCCGATGCCCGGCGCGAGCAGCTCAGGCTACTGGCGCTCTTATCGCCCAGCCTGTTCCTCGTCTTCGCCATCATCATCGTGCCGATCGGCTGGCTGTTCTGGCTTTCTCTGTTCGACGAGGCCGGCGCCTTCAGCGCGTCCAACTATGCGCGCTTCTTCGAGCAGGCCTCCTACATCAAGACCTTCATCACCACCTTCAAGGTAGCCTTCATCGTCACCGGCGCCTGCGTGCTGCTCGGCTATCCCCTGGCCTACATGCTGTCGCAGCTGCCGCGCCGGGCGGCGTCGATCTGCCTGATCTTCGTCATCCTGCCGTTCTGGACATCGGTGCTGGTGCGCACCTATGCCTGGCTGGTGATCCTGCAGCGCAAGGGCCTGATCAACAGCTGGCTGATCGACCTTGGCGTGATCAGCCAGCCGCTGTCGCTCGCCAACAATCTGTCCGGCGTCGTCATCGGCATGACGCATATATTGCTGCCCTTCCTGGTGCTGCCGCTCTACGCCTCGATGAAGACCATCGACACCGACTGCCTGCGCGCCGGCATGAACCTTGGCGCCGGTCCGGTCGCCACCTTCCGGCAGATCTTCTTTCCACTGTCGCTGCCCGGCCTCGCCTCGGGCGTGGTCATCGTCTTCGTGCTCTGCCTCGGCTTCTTCGTCACGCCTGCGCTGATGGGCGGCGGCAAGGTGATCATGTGGGCGATGCGCATGGAGCAGACCACCAGCCTCTATTCCAACTGGGGTGCGGGCGCGGCGCTTGGCGTGGTGCTGCTGTTGGTCACGCTGGCGCTTCTCGGTCTCTTCCAATGGCTGCTCGGCGCGCGCGCCACCGGTGTGTGGAGTTCGCGATGAGCGGGGACGTCGGCCTGCCGATCTCGCACCGGCAACGTCTGTGGCTCTACGCGCTGGGCGGCCTGGTGCTGTTGTTCCTGATCGCGCCATCGGTCATCATCGTCATCATGTCGTTTTCGGATTCGACGCTGCTGCAGTTCCCACCACAGCAATGGTCGCTGCGCTGGTACCAGAGCTACTTCCAGTCGCTGGAATGGCGCGATGCGACCATCGTATCGGTCAAGGTGGCTGTCATGACCGTACTGGTGGCGACGCCGCTCGGCACCGCCGCCGCCTATGCGATCAACCGGGGTACGTTGCGCTTCAACGGCACCATCAACGCGCTGTTGACGGCTTCGCTGATCATCCCGGTGATCCTGATCGGCATCGGCACCTTCTTCCTCTATGCCCGTATCGGCCTCAACAACACGCTGACCGGCCTGGTCATCGCCCATACGGTGCAGGCGCTGCCCCTGGTGGTGCTGACCGTGCTGTCGGGCCTGCGCTCCTACGACATGAACCAGGAGCGCGTGGCGCGCAGCCTAGGTGCCGGCCGCGTCGCCGCCTTCTGGCAAGTGACGATGCCGCAGATCCGCTTCTCGATCGTCTCGGGCGCGCTGTTCGCCTTCATCACTTCCTTCGACGAGGTGGTGGTTTCGCTGTTCATCTCGGGCGGAGAGACGACGACACTGACGCGCCGCATGTTCAACGCGCTGCGCGACCAGATCGATCCGACCATCGCCGCCATCTCGACCTGCCTGATCGTGCTTTCCGTTCTGCTCCTGTCGGTGGCGCAGATCTTCGGGCGGCGGCATTGATTTCCACCAGACCAATTCGCTGAAGTGACCATGGGATATCCAGACAGAATGCGTGATTTCCAGTTTCCCGGCCGCTCGCCGGTTCGTGCCACGGAAGCGGTTGCCGCGACATCGCATCCGCTCGCCACCCTTGCCGCGATCGACATGCTGCGCGCCGGCGGCAACGCGATGGACGCCGCAGTCTGCGCCGCCGCCGTGCAAGGCGTCGTCGAGCCGCAATCGACCGGCATTGGTGGCGATTGCTTTGTCCTTTACTGTCCGAAGGGACAAGGCGACGTGCTGGCCTTCAACGGTTCTGGCCGAGCGCCCGCGGGCGCCACCGTCGACTGGTACCTCGACAAGGGTTTCAGCGAGCTTCCCAAACAGGGGCCGCACGCGGTGACCGTGCCAGGCGCCATCGATGCCTGGTGCCGGCTGCTGGAAGATCATGGCCGCAAGAGCCTGGCCGAGGTGCTGGTTCCGGCCATCCACTACGCCGAGAACGGCTATGTCGTGCATGACCGCGTCGCCTTCGACTGGGCCGAGCCGGAGACCGACCTGTCGGCCGACGAGCATGCCGCGCGCATCTTCCTGCCGGGCGGCCAGGCGCCGAAGGCCGGCGACATCCACCGCCAGCCGGAACTCGCCGCCACCTTGCGGATAGTCGCAAAGCAGGGCCGCGCAGGGTTTTACGAAGGTGCTGTCGCCGACGACATGGTGCGCCGGCTCAATGAACTCGGCGGGCTGCATTCGCACGATGATTTCGCAGCGACCAAGGGCGACTATGTGGCGCCGGTCAGCACCTCTTATGGCGGCCATGACATCCACCAGATGCCGCCGAACAACCAGGGGCTGACGGCGCTGTTGATGCTGAACGTGCTGTCGGGCTTCAAACTCGGCGGGCTCGACCCCAACGGCGCCGAGCGCCTGCATCTCGAAATCGAGGCCGGACGCCTCGCCTACCAGGACCGCGACCGATACCTCGGCGACCAGGACCATGTCTCGGTGCCGGTGAGAGAGCTTCTGTCCAGCGCCTATGCCGACCGGCTGCGCGCCGAGATTCATCGCGACCGCGCCATGACGCATCTGCCGCGCCTGGACCTGCCCGGCAGCGACACGGTCTACATCTCGATCGTCGACCGCGACCGCAACGCGGTCTCTTTCATCAACTCGACCTATTATTCGTTCGGCAGCGGTGTCGTCGGTCCGAAGACCGGCGTCGTGCTGCAGAACCGCGGCTCGAGCTTCCGCCTCGACCCGGCGCACCCGAACGCGATCGCGCCCGGCAAGCGGCCTATGCACACCATCATGCCCGGCATGGCGACGAAGAACGGCCGCGCGGTGATGCCGTTCGGCGTCATGGGCGGCGGCTACCAGCCTTTCGGCCATGTCCACCTTTTGACCAACATGATCGACTTCGGCATGGACCCGCAGCAGGCGCTGGACGCGCCGCGCGTGTTCTACAATGACGGCGTTGTGGAGGCCGAGCGCAGCGTTCCCGCCGAGGCGCTCGAAGGCCTGCGCAAGCGCGCCCATCGCGTCGCCGAACCGCAGCATCCGCTCGGCGGCGGGCAGGCGGTGCTGATCGACTGGGAGAAAGGCACGCTCACCGGTGCCTCCGATCCGCGCAAGGACGGGATGGCGCTGGGGTATTGAGGCGGTTGGAGGAATTTCCGGACGGTGGCATCGCCCCTTCATCCGCCCTTCGGGCGTTCGTCGTTCGAAAAGCCAAGCAATTGGCTTTTCATCTGCTGCGCGGTCCACTCCTCAACTCCCCACAAACGGAGAGAAGGAGGCGGTGCTTATCCCCAGGGCTTTCTAGAAGCAGTCGTTTGAAACATAGTCGGTGACCATGAGCACGAATTCAGAAAACCTTTCCCATCGTCTCGCCGCCGGCGCCGACGACGCTCCGGCAATCCTGGCACCCGAGAGAGCCACACTCACCCATGGCGGGCTGCGGAGCCTGATCCAGGCCACGGCCGAGCAGCTGCACAAGCTCGGCATCGGTCGCGGCGACCGGGTGGCGATCGTGCTGCCGAACGGGCCCGAGATGGCCACCGCCTTCGTGACGGTAGCGGCGGCCGCGTCGACGGCGCCGCTCAATCCGGCCTACCGGGCCGACGAGCTCGATTTCTACCTCACCGACATCGGCGCCAAGGCGATCCTTGTCGCGGAGAACGAGACCGGGCCGGCGGTGACGGTGGCCGAACGCCTCGGCATCGGCGTGTTGAGGCTCATCGTGCAGCCCGATGCACCTGCCGGCAGCTTCACCATCGAGGGCGCGGCGGTCGGTCCGCGAGCAGCGCCCGACATGGCAGGGGATGGCGACATCGCGCTTTTGCTGCACACGTCGGGTACGACATCGCGTCCAAAACTGGTGCCGCTCAGCCATGCCAACATCGCCGCCTCCGCTCGCCATATCGGCGCGACGCTCGGCCTGACCGCCGACGACCGCTGCCTCAACATCATGCCGCTGTTCCACATCCATGGCCTGATCGCGGCGGTGCTGTCGTCGCTGGCAGCCGGCGGCAGCATCTACTGTACGCCGGGCTTCAACGCCTTGCGCTTCTTCCAATGGCTGAGCGAGGCACAACCGAGCTGGTACACGGCGGTACCGACCATGCATCAAGCCATCCTGTCCCGGGCAGCCCGCAATCCAGAGGTGCTGGCGGCAGCGCGTCTGCGCTTCATCCGCTCGTCCTCGGCGTCGCTGCCGGCGCAAGTGATGGCCGAGCTCGAGGCGACCTTCGGCTGTCCGGTGATCGAATCCTACGGGATGACCGAGGCGGCGCACCAGATGGCTTCGAACCGGCTGCCGCCGGGCCTGCGCAAGCCGGGCAGCGTAGGGGCTTCCGCCGGCCCCGAGGTGTCGGTGATGGCGCCCGACGGGCGGCTGCTGACAGCCGGCGAGACCGGCGAGATCGTCATTCGCGGCCCCAATGTCACGGCGGGCTATGAGAAGAACCCGGACGCCAACGCCGCGGCCTTCGCGCATGGCTGGTTCCACACCGGCGACCAGGGCGTGCTCGACGAGGACGGTTATCTCAGGGTCACCGGCCGGCTCAAGGAGATCATCAACCGCGGCGGCGAAAAGATCTCGCCGCTCGAGGTCGACGACGTGCTGATGGACCATCCGGCGGTGGCGCAGGTGGTCACCTTCGCCATGCCGCATGACAAGCTCGGCGAAGAGGTGGCGGCGGCCGTGGTGCTGCGCGAAGGCATGAGCGCCACCGAAAGCGATATACGCGCTCACGCCGCGACGCGGCTCGCCGACTTCAAGGTGCCGCGCAAGGTGCTGATCCTGGACGAAATCCCCAAGGGCGCGACGGGCAAGCTGCAGCGCATCGGGCTTGCCGCCAAACTCGGACTTTGACGATGAAGATCACCATTTTCGGCGCCGGCGCGATCGGCGGCTATCTCGCCGCCAAGCTGGCGATCGCCGGCCGCACGGATCTGTCGATCGTCGCGCGCGGCGCCCACCTCGAAGCGATCAGGGCAAATGGACTGCGCCTGATCGAGGACGGCCAGGAATCGGTCGCTCCCGTCCGGGCCGCCGCCAGCGCCGAGGACCTCGGCGTGCAGGACACTGTCGTGCTGGCGCTAAAGGCCCATTCGCTCAACCCCGCGCTGGACCAGATCGCGCCGCTGTTTGGAGACCACACATCGGTCGTCACCATGCAGAACGGCGTGCCGTGGTGGTATTTCCATGGCGTGGGCGGGCCGCTCGAAGGCACCAGGCTGAACGCGGTCGATCCCGGCGGCGCGATCTGGCAGCGGATAGGGCCGGAGCGCGTCATCGGCTCGGTCGTCTATCCCGCCGTCGAGGTCGGCGCACCCGGCCTTATCCGCCATGTCGAGGGCAAGCGCTTCTCGCTCGGGGAACCCTCGGGCGAGCGCAGCGAACGGGTCACGCGTCTGGCCGAGGAAATGGTCAAGGCCGGCCTGCAGGCGCCGGTGCGTGAGGATATCCGCAGCGAAATCTGGGTGAAGCTGTGGGGCAACCTGTCCTTCAACCCGATCTCGGCTCTGACCGGCTCCACGCTGGCGGGAATCGTCGCCGACGAAGGCACCCGCACGCTGGCCCGCACCATGATGCTGGAGGCGCAAGCGATCGGCGAAAGCCTGGGCGTGCGTTTTCCGATCGGGGTCGACCGCCGCATCAAGGGCGCCGGCGATGTCGGCGAGCACAAGACCTCGATGCTGCAGGATTTGGAGCGCGGTCGCCCGATGGAGATCGACGCGCTGGTAACAGCGGTACAGGAACTTGGCCGGCTAACGGACAAGCCGACGCCGGCAATTGACGCGGTGTCGGCGCTGGTGCGGCGGCTGGCGGTGGAGCGCGGGTGTTACGGGTGAGGGGGAAGGCTGAGCCTTGACCTGCTCGTACCCTGCCCAACATATCGTCGGCCCGGCCTCCACGGCATCGCCGAGCACCACTACTTACCGGAACAGTCGCCGCAGACCATACTCTTTGAACCTCTCATATGGCGCAAAGCTGTCCTCTGCCTTCATACGGACCAGGGCGCCTTCGTAGGCTTCGATCAGAAAAGCGGCGGCCGCGTCGGCGGCGACGCCGGGGGCTAGGGCACCAGCGGCATCCGCCTCCCGCAGGGCATCGCGCAGGTTGAACTCCCAGAGGGCGAAGCACTGCTGCAGTGTTTTGCGGAGCGCCGGGCTGCGGGTGGCCAGGGTCTGTGCCACGACGCCGTAGAGGCAGCCACCGAGCGGCTGCTCGCCGCGCAATTCTTGCTCCAGCGCGGCGAAGTAGGTCTCCAAGCGCTGCTGCGGGCTCTGCGTCGGATCGGTCAGCAGCACGGCCAGATTCTGACGGTAGTGCTCACCATAGGCTTCCAGTACGGCGCAGGCGAAGACCTCTTTGCTGGGAAAGAAGTGATAGAAGGAACCCTTGGGCACGCCGGCCTCGGCCAGAATCGGGCCGACTCCGACACCGTCGTAGCCATTCGTCAGCAAGGCCTTCAACCCCACCCTGATCAGCTCTTTACGTGTCGCACTTTCTGCCATAGAGCTACAAGTAGACCGGTCGTCTAGTACAGTCAAGACCCAGCGCGACCGGCTGGAGAGCGGCATGGTCAGCAGCGTGCAAGAAGGCCTGATCGACACAGGCGTGGTTTCTAAAAGGCACAAGGAGCAACGGCTGTACGGGTGCTGCTGGTCATGGCGTCGACCCTGATGTGGAGCAGCGCCGGCTTTTTCGTCCGCACGCTTGACCTGGATCTCTGGACCATGACGGCCTGGCGCTCGCTTTTCGCCTGCCTCTTACTGCTGCCACTGGCTTTCATGCTGCGCGGGCGGGCGCTCTTCCGGCTGTGGCAGAGTGTCGGGCTGGGCGGACTGGTAGCGATACCCATAATGGCGATAGCCATGTTCAGCTACGTCGCGGCGTTGAAGTTGACCAGCGTGGCCAATGTCATGGTCGTCTATGCAACTGTGCCCTTCCTGGCCGCCGCCCTGGCCTTCCTACTGCTACGTGAACGGCCCGGCCTGCGCGCGCTCTGCGCCGCCAGTGTGGCCTTTATCGGGGTGATGATCATGGCCGGCTCGGTCACCGCAACGGCGGACCTTGCGGGCAACGGCTTCGCGCTGTTGATGACAATAGGCTTCGCCGCCTCCGTCGTCGTCGCCCGACGCTGGACCAGCTACGACGCAGTGCTGGTGACGGGGCTAGCGAGTGGCCTGTGTGCGCTGGCCTGCTTCGCCGTAGTCCTTGCCACGCTGCCAGCCCTGCCGGTGCCGACCGTGCGGCAATTCGGCATCCTCTTCCTCTTTAGCCTAGCCACGCAGAGCCTCAGCTACCTCTTCTTCCTACTGGGTAGCCGCCATGTGCCCTCATCGGAGGCGGGACTGATTGCCTTGCTCGACGTGGTGCTGGGCCCTCTTTGGGTGTGGCTTGTCTTTGCAGAGACGCCAGGGATTCCAGCCCTGATCGGCGGTGCGCTAGTGCTGCTGGCCGTGGTGGGCTACCTCACACTGCCGCGCTTTGGGACCGCTTCATCCTGAAATTCCAAAGATCATAAGAATCTGGTGACGGGGATTACCCGACAGGCGGATCCGCTCATCGCGTCGAATCAATCCGGAGCGGATCAGCCTCCGCCCACCCGCCCGAGCACCCGCGCGTAAAGCTCGCCGACGATGCCGCGGCGGAAGACCAGCACGCACACCATGAAGATGAGCCCGGTGGCGATGGTCACCGGGAAACCGGAGGTGGCGAGCGTGTTTTCCAGCCCGACGACGAGGCTGGCGCCGACGATCGGCCCGACCATCGTGCCGATGCCGCCGAGCAGCGTCATCAGGATCACCTCCCCCGACATCTGCCAGGTGACGTCGGTGAGCGTGGCGAACTGGAAGACGATCGCCTTGAGGGAGCCTGCCAGCCCGGCCAGCGCCGCCGACATGACGAAGGCGCCGAGCTTGTAGTTGGCGACGGAATAGCCCAGCGAAATGGCGCGGTTCTCGTTTTCGCGGATCGAGCGCAGGATCATGCCGAAGGGCGAATTGACGATGCGCCAGATGGCGAAGACGCCGACCAGGAACACGCCAAGCACGAAATAATACATGTTCAGCGAGACGTTCAGGTCGAGGACGCCAAGCAGCATGCCGCGCGGCACGCCCTGAATGCCGTCCTCGCCCTCGGTGAAGGGCGCCTGGACGCAGAAGAAGAAAAACATTTGCGACAGCGCCAGCGTGATCATGGCGAAATAGATGCCCTGCCGGCGAATGGCGAAGAAGCCCATGACAAGGCCGAGCAGGGCGGCCCCCGCCATGCCGAGCAGGATGCCGGCTTCCGGCGGCCAGCCCCAGACCTTGACGGCGTGCGCGGTGAAGTAGGCGGCGCCGCCAAAGAAGGTGGCGTGGCCGAACGACAGCAGGCCGGTATAGCCGAGCAGGAGATTGAACGCGCAGGCGAACAGCGCGAAACACAACATCTTCATCAGGAAGATCGGATAGACCAGGAAGGGCGCCACCAGCAGCGCCAATATGCCGAGCCCGACCAGCGTCCATTCGAGCCATGCCGGGGTTCTGGCTGATGTCTCGCGAAGCGTCAGCTCGGCCATGTCGGGTGTCCCTTGCGCCATGTCAGGCGTCCCTTCCGAACAGGCCGGCCGGCCGGACCAGAAGCACGATCGCCATGATGACGAAGACCACGAGGTTGGAGGCCTCGGGGTAGAAGACCTTGGTCAGGCCCTCGGCGAGGCCAAGCATGTAGCCAGTGACGATCGCGCCGAGGATCGATCCCATGCCGCCGACCACGACGACCGCGAAGACGACGATGATGAGATCCGATCCCATCAGCGGGCTCACCTGATAGACGGGTGCCGCCAGAATTCCGGCCAGCCCGGCAAGGGCGGAGCCGAGGCCGTAGGTCAGCGTCAGCAGCAACGGCACATTGACGCCGAAGGCCTGGACGAGACGGGGATTCTCGGTTGCCGCGCGCAGATAGGAACCGAGCCTGGTCTTCTCGATCAATGCCCAGGTTCCGAAACAGACGATCAGCGAGGCGACCACGACCCAGCCGCGATAATTGGGCAGGAACATGAAGCCGAGATTGGTGCCGCCCGAAAGCAGCGGCGGCACGGCGTAGGGATTTCCCGACACACCGTAAGAGTAGCGGAATATGCCTTCGAGCACGAGCGCGAGGCCGAAGGTGAAGAGCAGGCCGTAGAGTGGATCGGTGTCGTAAAGCCGTGACAGCGCCAGGCGCTCGACCACGATGCCGAAGAGGCCGACGATCAGCGGCGCAAGGATCAGAGCCGGCCAATAGCCGATGCCGAGATAGGTGAGCAGGAGATAACCTGTGAAGGCGCCGAGCATATACTGGGCGCCATGGGCGAAATTGATGACACGCAGCAGGCCGAAGATGACGGCCAGGCCCAGGCTCAGCATGGCGTAGAAAGAGCCGTTGATCAGGCCGACCAGCAACTGGCCGAGGAAGGCCTGGACGGGGATGCCGAAGATCATCGTCATGGCGTCATCATACACCCAGAATTTCGTGGAGCTGCGTCATGCGGTCCGCCAGTTCGCCGGTCGGAAATCCGGCGACGACCTTGCCGTGCTCCATCAGATAGAAACGGTCGGCGACACGGCTGGCGAAGCGGAAATTCTGCTCGACCAGCAGGATCGTCATACCGCGCTTCTTCAACGTCACCAGCAACTCGCCGATGCGTTGCACGATGACGGGAGCGAGGCCCTCGGTCGGCTCGTCGAGAAGCAGCATCTTCACACCGGTCCTGAGCATGCGCGCGATCGCCAGCATCTGCTGTTCGCCGCCCGACAGCCTTGTGCCAGGGCTGTTGCGCCGCTCCTTCAGATTGGGGAAGAGATCGAATATTTCCGCGACGCTCATGCCGCCTTCGGCGACGACCGGCGGCAGGACCAGGTTCTCTTCGACGGTCAGCGTCGCGAAGATGCCGCGCTCCTCAGGCACGAAGCCGATGCCTTGGTGCGCGGTGCGGTGCAGCGGCAGACGCATCAGGTCCGTGCCGTCGAAAACGACCTCGCCCGTTCGCTTGCGGATCAGCCCCATGATGGCCCGCAGCGTCGTCGTCTTGCCGACGCCGTTGCGGCCGAGCAGCGTGACCGTTTCGCCGCGAAGTACTTCCAGGTCGACGCCGTGCAGCGCATGGCCCTCGCCATACCAGGCGTTGAGACCGCGGACCACCAGCAGGGGCGCGGCATCAGTCATCGGCGGTGCCCATATAGGCGACCTTGACGCGTTCGTCGCGGCTGACTGTGGCGTAGTCGCCGGCCGCAAGCACCTCGCCGCGCTGCATGACCGTGATCCAGTCGCAGAGATCTGCGACAACCGTCAGATTGTGCTCGACCATCAAAACTGCGCGGTCGCTGGCCACCGAGCGAATGATGGCCGAAACCGTGGCCACGTCCTCATGCCCCATGCCGGCCATCGGCTCGTCCAGCAGCAGCACTTTCGGATCGAGCGCCAATGTGGTGGCGATCTCGAGCACGCGTTTCCTGCCATAGGAAAGATCGCCGGCCAGCCTGTTCCTGGCATCGTCGAGGCCGACGGAGCGCAGCAACTCCACGGCGCGCGGCGTCAACCGATCGAGTGCCGTGAGCGAACGCCAGAACTGGACGCCGAGGCCAGCCGGCCGCTGCAGCGCGACGCGCACATTGTCGAGCACGCTGAGGTGCGGAAAGATCGCCGATATCTGGAACGAGCGCACCAGCCCCATCCGCGCCACCTTCGCCGGCGAGGTGCGGGTGATGTCGTGGCCGAGCAGTTCGATCCTGCCGCTGGTCGGCGCCAGGAACTTGGTGAGCAGGTTGAAAACGGTCGTCTTGCCGGCGCCGTTGGGCCCGATCAGGGCATGGATGTTGCGATGGCGGACATCGAGGTCGACATTCCTGACGGCGACGAAGCCGGCGAAGTCGCGCCGCAGCCCGCGGGCGGACAGCACCACAAGCGGTTCGCTCCCGTCGAGGTCAGGCGGCGCCATCGGCCGCGCCGATCACTGGGCCGCCGTTGGGCAGCCGCTCTCCTTCTCGCTCAGGAAAGCCTCCTTGCCGGGGATGGTGGCGAGATATTTGTAGTAGTCCCAATCCTTGGTGCTCTCGCTGGGCGCCTTGACCTGGTAGAGATACATGTCGTGGACCATGTTGCCGTCCGCCTGCACCTTGCCGTTGGTAATCACGGCGTCGTCCACCGGCAGCGAATGCAATTGCTTGGCGACGGCCTCAGTCTCGTCGGTGCCGGCCTTGTCGATCGCTTTCAGATACTGCGTCACCGCCGAATAGGTCGCGGCCTGGATCATGTTCGGCATGCGGTTGGTGCGCTTGAAAAAGCGCTGTCCGAATTCGCGGCTCTTGTCGTCGCGATCCCAGTAATAGCCCTCGGTCAGCACGACGCCTTGCGCCGCCTGGAGACCGAGCCCATGCACCTCGGCCAGTGTGAACAGAAGCGCCGCGAGACGCTGGCCGCCCTGGACGATGCCGAATTCGGCCGCCTGCTTGATGGAATTGGACGTGTCGAGGCCGGCATTCGCCAGCCCGATGACCTTGGCGCCCGAAGACTGCGCCTGCAGCAGGAAGGATGAGTAATCGGTCGACCCGAGGGGATAACGCACCTCGCCCAGCACCTTGCCGCCATGGCTCTCGACGAATTTGGCGGTCTGCTCCTTGAGCGAATAGCCGAACGCATAGTCGACGGTGACGAAGAACCAGCTGTCGCCGCCCTGCTGCACGAGGGAGCCGCCGGTTCCCACCGCCTGCGAATGGGTGTCATAGGCCCAGTGGAAGCCGTAGGGCGAGCACTGCTTGCCGGTAAGGTCGGTGGTCGCGGCACCCGTAACGATGTCTATCTTCTTCTTTTCCTTGGAAATCCCCTGGACGGCGAGCGCGACCGATGAGGTCGTCAGTTCCATGATGGCGTCGACCTGTTCGGTGTCGTACCACTGCCGTGCGATGTTGGAGGCGATGTCGGGCTTGTTCTGGTGGTCAGCGCTGATGATCTCGATCGGCGCGCCCTGCACCTTGCCGCCGAAATCCTCGACCGCCATCTTGGCCGCCTCGACCGACCATTTGCCGCCGAAATCGGCATAGACGCCGGATTGGTCATTGAGGATGCCGATCTTGACTTTCCCATCGGAAATTTCGGCGGCCGAGGCGGGGATCGCGGTCGCGGCGAGGAGCGCGGCCGAAACGAAACAGCATGCCTTCATATGTACTTCCTCCCATCATGAATCCGACCGTCCCCCCAAACGATCACCAGCAAGCGGTATTGAACATGTGCAAGATGAGGAGGAACGGCAAGGGGCGGCTTGCGGATTTCACGTTCGAAGCCTGGCAGGCTCTTGCTCGCCGGACGGCTTTCCGAGCCTGCCGCCGCCGCCGGGGTGGCAGCAAGGCCGATCGGCCAGATCATGTCAGCCGGAAGCTCGGGAAGCGGCACGGCCATGTGAGGCGTGACCGGCGGCATGGCGGAATCAGCGCACACATCATCCCATTCTTAGTCAGGGGAATGGACTCGACCGCCAGAGCCGTAACGCTTAGATTGCGGTATGGATCGCTAGGCTCCAGGGGGAAGCCAACTGAGATATCAGGATGGCTTTGGTAATGAATAGATC
This sequence comes from Mesorhizobium sp. NZP2298, assembly GCF_013170825.1. Classification (NCBI taxonomy): domain Bacteria; kingdom Pseudomonadati; phylum Pseudomonadota; class Alphaproteobacteria; order Hyphomicrobiales; family Phyllobacteriaceae; genus Mesorhizobium; species Mesorhizobium sp. NZP2298. The sequence goes on from NZ_CP033365.1 coordinate 754,566, forward strand.
GATAACCGCCGTTACCGTGACGCACAACAGCGCGCATACCGTGCGCGGCGCGCTCGCTTGCCTGCCCCCGGGCATCGAGATCGTGTGCGTCGACAATGCAAGCACCGACGATCTTTCCGCCGCGCTATCCGGTTTTGCCGTTCATCGCATCGATAATCCTGAAAACCTCGGCTTTGGGCGTGCCTGCAACATCGGGGCGGCGGCGGCATCGGGAGAGTATTTGCTGTTCGTCAACCCCGATGTGCGCCTTGGCGCGGACGCCGTCGACGCGCTCATGCAGGCGGCTGAACGCTACCCGAATTGCGGCGTCTTCGTGCCGCGCACAAACACGGTGGATGGGCGCCTGTGGTTTCGCGAGCAGAGCGAAATCGATCGCCTTTCCGGCGTGTCGCTGCCCACACGTATCCGGCAGGTCTGGGGGGACTGTTGCGTGCGCTTCGTCAATGGCGGCGTGTTCATGATCAGAAGAACACTGTTCCTCGATACAGGAGGCTTCGACGAGGATATCTTCCTGTATTTCGAGGATGACGATCTCTCTTATCGACTGCTGCAGCGTGACGAACCCATGATCCTTGTCAGTAGCGCGCATGCTGTCCACGACGTTGGCACTTCGGTTGCACAATCAACCCGGTCACGGATCTTCCGGTATCGGTCCAAGATGCGATCGGAGATCCATTTGCGCAGAAAATACGGCATAGCCTATAGCCCATTTGTGGACATACTCCGCTATCTGACGAAGATAGGCTTCTACTGTCTTACGCTTAATCGAAATAGACTGATCAATTCCCTGGGCCGGCTGATCGGCATATTTGACAGCATCCTTGACCGATCGCACGCGAATCGGAACAGCGGCTATGTCGCCTGACGCTATCGACACGAGACTTGTTCCGCCTGATGTCCTGCCCTGCGAACCGCGAAAAGGCGACGCATATGGCGTCGGCCGAAGCGGTGCGCTGAGCGAAATCCACATTCACACGCCGGGACGCTACATCGTCGAGCTTTCGCCAACAGAGAGGCGGATGCCGTTTCTCCGGCTCAATGTTCGCCGCCCGGGACATCCGGACAGGGTCGTCTATGTGCCGGTTACCGGACAGACGTCCTATCTGCTTAAAAGCACCGAACGCGGCGTGGTGCTGCAGTTTGAAAAAAGAGACGTCGTTGCCTCAACCATCCGACGCCTGAGGATCAACGATCTTAATACCGTGTTGCGGTGTCGCCGCCGCCAAAAGCATTTTGAACTGTTCCTGGGCCAAGGCATTGTCCTGCGTCCTCTCCTGCATATTGCGGGATCGGAAGGGCGCGATTTGACCCATTCGCTCAAAAGCCTCGCCGCTTGGGGCTTTGGGGTGGCAAGTGCCAATCTGCAGGGGACCCTGTCGCGGCACTTTGACGGCCCCTCCATCCGACCTCCAGATCGGGCGCCCATCGCCGAGCCGAAGATCGCCGTTGCGCTGCATCTGCACTATCCCGAACTTTGGCCCGAATTCGAGGTGTTGCTGGAGGCGATCGGCCGTCCGTTCCATCTCATCCTCACGCTGACCCGACCCGATGTGGCACTCGCGCAACGCGTCCAAGCACGATTTCGGAACGCCGAGATCATTGTCTATGACAATCGCGGTCGCGACGTCGGCCCCTTCGTCCAATTGCTCCGCGAAGGAAAGTTCGATCCTTTCGATCTCATTTGCAAACTGCATGGCAAGAAGTCGGATCTGAGTGGCCCGCGGAAGATCCTCGGTGAGGTTTGGCGCCGGGCGAGTGCCTTCGACCTGATCGGATCTCGCGATGTGGTTGATCGCATCATCGCCGAGTTCGAGCGTTCGCCCGACACTCAGATGATCGGATCCAGACGCTTTCGGTTGCCCAACGAATGGAAGGGGGAGAAGGCTGCTTGGGGCGAAAACAACAGAGCGATGATCCTCAACCTGCTGGAAACGATGGGGATGGCGCCTGACTCTCCCCTCGACTTCTTTGCCGGAACGATGTTCTGGGTTCGCCGCAGCGCACTGCGGCCCCTCAAGCAGCTTGATCTGTCGCTGGCATCATTTCCCGACGAGACAGGCCAACAAGACGGCACATTACACCACGCGCTCGAGCGGATACTCGGAATGATCTGCACGAAGATCTCCGGAACTGCCTGGGACGATGAAAATACAGCCTGATCCGCGAGGCAGACCCGATTGAATAGATCCGACTTGATGGCCTTCATAAGGTCGAGCACCAGCAGAAGGCGGTGGAAGAGATTTCGGATTTGGCAACGAATTCGCGCCAGCGGACTGTTCGACGAACCATGGTATCTGGCTCAAAATCTGGATGTAGCCGCGAGCGGGACCGACCCGATCCTGCACTATATCGATCATGGCGCAGCTGAACACCGAAACCCAAATCGGGATTTCGACACCGAGTTTTATCTAGCCAGATATCCCGACGTCGCTCTCGCGGCAATCAATCCATTGGATCACTTCATTCTCGTTGGCAAGAACGAAAACCGCGATACCCGGCGCGTTCCGGCAACAAATATGCCGCGATCCAGCGAGGGTCGACCTGCCGCTTTGAGGGCGCGCCTCATTGCATTCTACCTGCCGCAGTTTCATCCTATTCCCGAAAATGATGCCTTCTGGGGAAAGGGCTTCACGGAATGGGCGGATGTGACACGCGCGACACCACAGTTCGACGGTCACTACCAGCCCCGGCTGCCGGCGGATCTTGGCTTCTACGACTTGCGGGTGAAAGACATCCAGAAGCAGCAGATCGCGATCGCCATGCAATATGGCATTTCGGCATTCTGTTTTCATTTCTACTGGTTCAACGGCAGACGCCCGCTGGAGATGCCTATCACCCAATTCGTCGAAAACGACGCACACGAATTGGGCTTCTGCATCAATTGGGTAAACGAACACTGGAGCCGCCGCTGGGATGGGCGCCGTCAGGAGATGCTGATCCTGCAATCGCACTCCCCCGAGGACGACCTGGCGTTCATCGAATATGTAGCCGGCTATTTCCGCGACCGGCGATACATCCGCGTCGGCGGCAAGCCATTCCTCATGATTTACCGGCCCGGATTGTTTCCGTCCGCGAGGGAAACGGCACAGCGCTGGAGAGCCTACTGCCGGGAAGCCGGCATCGGCGAGATTTTTCTTGCCTGTCCGCAATCGTCCGACATGGGCGATCCCGCCGAATTCGGATTTGATGCCGCTGTCGAGTTTCCGCCAGATCTCGGAACAAGTCCTGAGATCAACGCCTCCATTCCAACGCTCAAGGGCAGCTTCACGGGAAAGGTCTACGACTGGACGGAGCTTGCCGGTCGCAGTCGCGCCTACCCTGAGGTCCCCTACACGCTGTTTCGCGGACTTTGCCCTTCCTGGGACAATACGGCACGGAGAGCGGAAGCAGCCAGCGTTCTGGTGAACGCGTCGCCGGCCCGCTACGGAGAATGGCTCGCCAATGCGATCGTCGATACATGCGACCGTTTTGCCGATTTCGACAGTCGGTTGATCTTCGTCAATGCCTGGAACGAGTGGGCGGAGGGAGCCTATCTCGAACCTGATGCCCGCTATGGCTTTGCCTATCTGCAGGAGACACGGGACGCGCTGTCGGCCCCAGCGGCCGGTAAATTGCCCAGGGATCCGTCCTGGCGCGTTTTGTTCGTATCGCACGATGCGGCTGTCGGTGGAGCGCAATCATCGTTGATCGACATGATGCAGTGGTTCCAGGTGCACACGAACCTGGAGATCAAGGTGCTGTGCTTGGGCGGCGGTCAGCGGCTCGAACAATTTCGACGTATCGCCGATACGGTCCTTCTGGACGAGCTGATTTCGAAGGACGAGACCACCGCAGCAAAGCTGACCCGTATCACGGACTGGTGCGGCGGCAGGCCAGACCTCATCTATTGCAACAGCCTAGCAACCGGCCGCGTGCACGCTCTGCTTGGTGAACTGGGTGTACCCATCCTGACGCATGCCAGGGAATTGGCAACGAGCGTCGCCCGCCACGCCAAAGACGACATGAAGGATGTCGTTTCCAACACGCAGAGATACGTAGCGTGTTCTCGAAGTGTTCGGGACTATCTAGTGGCCGAGTTTAGCATTCAAAAAAATGCCATAGACGTCATTCCAAGTGCGGTTCCGCAGCCCGGCGCCGATCGCATCCGTACGGAAATTCAACGCGCCGAAAGCCGCCGAGTGGCCGGCTGGCCGATGGACAAGACCATCGTCGTGGGAGCCGGCGTCGGAGTGCCATTCCGCAAGGGAGCCGATCTATTTATCGAGGTGGCCCGAATCCTTCGAAGCCGCGGGGCTGAAGACTTTCATTTCTATTGGCTTGGCGCATTTCCGTTGAGGGAGCGGGACGTGACTCTCGGTACCTGGTCGCAGCAACTCGATGCGATGCGGGCGGATGGGTTGGACGAAACGATCACATTTCTGGGCAATGTCGACGATGTGCGCCGCCATCTGCGGGGTGCTGATCTGTTCCTTCTGACCTCACGCGAAGAGCCGTTTGGCCGCGTTATCCTGGAGGCGGCGCACGCCGAATTACCGGTGATCTGCTTCGCCGAGAGCGGTGGGGCTCCGGATTTCGTCGAAGACGATGCCGGCATCATCGTCGGATGGGCTGATCCCGTAGCTATGGCCGATGCGACGCTGAACCTGATCCGGGACAAGTCCTTGCGGATGCAGCTTGGCAGGCAGGCGAGCGCCAAGGCAAGGCTACATTTTTCCACCGATCGGGTCTTTCCGCGCCTGCTGTCGGCCATGCGAAAGGTCGCGGACAAGCCGCCGGCGGTATCGATCATCGTGCCGAACTACAATTACGCCCGCTATCTGCGGGAGCGTATGGATAGTATTCTGGGGCAGTCGTTCCAGGATTTTGAGCTCATCATCCTGGACGATGCCTCGACAGACGGCAGCCAATCGATCCTGAATTATTACGCCGGTGTCCATGGCACCCGTGTCATCGTCAATGACAGGAATTCCGGGGCGCCTTACCCCCAGTGGTTCAAGGGCATGGCGCTTGCAAGGGCCGACTTGATCTGGATCGCCGAAGCCGATGACGTATCAGACCCGAGTTTCCTCGAAACACTGGTGCCCTTGTTCCGCGATCCAGGCGTGAAGTTTGCCTTTTGCGCATCGAAGATCATCAATGATCGAAGCGAGACGGTCGGCGACTATCTGTCCAGCCCGTACCTCACCGATCTCTCCAATTTCAAATGGAGGCGCAGCTACCAGGTTTCGGCGGCGCAGGAAGTCAACGAAGGGCTGGGTGTCAAGAACACGGTCATCAACATCAGCGCTGCGGTTTTCCGGAAATTCGACATCACGCCCGACTTCGTCGGGCATGTCCTGTCCCTGCCGACGAGCGGCGACTGGTACTTTATCCTCGAGGCAATACGCAATGGCTCCGTCGCCTATGAGGCTGCATTGCTCAACCATCACCGCCGGCACGACGACAGCGTGACCAGCATCATCACGGCTTCCCATTCAGAGGCACTGCTGCGCACGCGGCAGATGATCCATCAGCATGTGCTGCGGACATACCCAACGGATTTGGCCATCAAGCCGAAAATGGCCGAACATGTCCTGCAACTCTGGAACCAGCTCTTTCCCGGGCGCCCGGCCGGCGAGATGGAAAGCCTGTATTCGCTAACCAAATTGGGCGAATTCCCTGCGCGAAGCCCGCGGATCCCAGAGATTGCTCTCGAGCCGTAGCCGTTTCACGGAAACGGTGACCTGCTCCAACTCTGTTTTGACGCAATTCCGCACGGGAACCCGCTACACACTTTTCCTGGAATTGCTCTAGTTACCGGCAGCGACGAGATGGCCGTTGCCGACATCTTGCAAGGCCAGCTTTAGCGGCGCCTCGCCGATCTTGCGGGTCGCGCTCGGGATCTCCTGATCGAACCGGGCAAAGCGGCTTCTGCGCCTGGCCGGATCAGGCACCGGCACGGCCTCGATCAGCCGTTTCGTGTAGGGATGACGCGGGTTGGAAAAGACCTGGTCGCGCGTGCCCATCTCGACGATCTGGCCGAGATACATGACGGCGACGCGGTCGGAAATGTTCTCGACCACCGCCATGTCGTGCGAGATGAAGAGGTAGGCGACGCCGAATTCGCGCTGCAGTTCCTTCAACAGGTCGAGGACGCGCGCCTGCACCGAGACGTCAAGCGCCGACACGCTTTCATCCGCGATGATCAGTTTTGGCCGCAGCGCCAGCGCGCGCGCAATGCAGACACGCTGGCGCTGGCCGCCGGAGAATTCGTGCGGATAGAGCTCCATCTGGTCGGCCGACAGGCCGACACGGTCGAACAATGCCGCCACACGCTCCCGCCGCTCATCCTTCGAGGCAATGCCGTGGATCACCAGCGGCTCGGCAACGAGGTCACCGACGCGCATGCGCGGGTCGAGCGAGGCGAAGGGATCCTGGAAAATCATCTGCACGTCGCGACGCACCGCCTTGCGTTCGTCGCGGCCCAGGCCCGACAGATTGCGCCCACCGACAACGATGTCGCCGCTGTACGGCACCAGCCCGGCCAGCGCCTTGGCGGTGGTCGACTTGCCGCAGCCGGACTCGCCGACCAGCGCCAGCGTCTCGTTGGGCGCGATCGAGAAGCTGACACCTTCGACGGCGTGAACGCGGCGGTTGACCCTGCCGAAGACGCCGCCGCGCAGGTCGAAGCGGACATGCAGCTCTTTGACCTCGGCGACATTGGCCGGCGTTAGCGTCTGTGCGTCCCTGGATTTTTGCCGCACGACGCCGCTGCCGATGCGCGGCACGGCGGCCAGCAGTTCGCGGGTGTAGTCGGCCCGCGGCCGGGCAAAAATGTCCGATGCCTTGCCCTCCTCGACCATGCGGCCATGCCGCATGATGATGACGCGATCGGCCATCTCCGCGACCACGCCCATGTCGTGGGTAATGAGGATGACGCTGGTGCCATGCTGGCGCTGCAGGTCGCGCAGCAGTTCCAGCACCTCCCCCTGCACGGTGACGTCGAGCGCCGTCGTCGGCTCGTCGGCGATCAGCACGTCGGGCTTGAGCGCCAGCGCCATGGCGATCATCACCCGCTGGCGCATACCGCCGGAGAGTTCGTGCGGAAACTGCTTTAGCCGGCTTTCGGCTTCCGAAATGCGCACCGCCTTCAGCGCCTCGATGGCTCGCTGGCGGGCCTCGGCTTGCGACAGGCTGGTATGCGCCTCGATGGATTCGGTGAGTTGGCGACCGATCGACAGCACAGGGTTCAGCGAGGTCATCGGCTCCTGGAAGATCATGGCGATGCGGTCGCCGCGAATGCGCCGCATCTGGCGCTCGTCGAGATCAGTCAGCTCAGAATCACCGAGACGGATGGTGCCTGAGGATATGCGGGCTGCGGGCTGCGGCAGCAATTGCATGATCGCCAGCGCCGTCATCGATTTTCCGGAGCCGGACTCGCCGGCGATGCAGAGCGTTTCGCCGCGTGCAAGCGTGAGCGACAGGTCGGAAACAACCTCGCGCTCGCCATCCTCGCCGCGCACGCTGACCGACAGGCCGGCGATATCGAGCACCGGCCCCGCCGTCACCGGAGCGGCAACCCCGGTCCGCTTTTTGCCCACGCCAGCGTTCATTCGAAGACGCAGCGCGGAAAGTAGAACGAGACCACCCAGTTCGGCATGTCGACGATCTCGCTGATGCGCAGGTCGCCGCACACCGAGGCCAGCATGTAAGCCTCGACCGGATCGAGCTTGTAGCGCCCGGCGAGCAGGTCGACCATCTGCGCAACGGCCTCCTTCGCGCCCGTCATCAGGTCCGGCCCGATGCCGGTCGTCACCTCATAGCCCTTGGCGTCAAGATGGCGCGTCACCGGCCCCGGCGTGGTGAAGCGCGGCGTCTTCAGCCTGGCGTCCTTGACCAGGTCGAGCTTGAGCACGACGTCCATCGGGCTTTCGATCGCCGTGCCGCAGACCTCGCCGTCGCCTTGCGCGGCATGGGTATCGCCGACCGAGAACAACGCACCAGCCACCTCCACCGGCAGATAGAGCGTGGTGCCGGCGGCGAGATCGCGGATGTCGAGATTGCCGCCGACGCGCCTGGGCGGAACCACCGAGTGATGGCCCATCTCAGCCGGGGCGTTGCCAATGGTGCCGGCGAAAGGTTTCAGCGGCACACGCGCATTTTTGCCGAACAGCGCCGGCTCGAGCGAGGCTGCGTCATATTTCCAGATGTTCAGCGCCGGCTCCATGAAATCGTCGGCGAGCAGCCCAAAGCCCGGAATGTTCGCCGTCCAGCCGAAGCCGGACGGTTTGAACATCTCGATCGTCACCTTCAGCGCGTCACCCGGTTCGGCGCCCTCGACGAAGATCGGCCCGGTCACCGGGTTGATCGTAGCAAAGTCGAGCTTGGCGATATCGCCGACCGTGCTATCGGGTTTCAGCTGACCGCCGGAGGAATCGAGGCACTGGAACTCGATGGTCGAGCCGGGCGCCACACGTTCGGCCGGGGCAAAGGAATTGTCCCAGCCGAAATGGTGATGGCGGCCATGGATGGTGTAGTCGCAGTTATTGCACATCTTTTACGTACACATTGTCATAGTTGATCGGAACGTGGACCGGGTCGACATAGAGGTTGTCGGCGCCGCCCATGCGCGCGGATTTCATGGTGAAGCGCTGCTCGTTGAAGACCGGCGCCCAGGGCGCGTCCGCCATGATCTTGGCGTAGATGTCGCTCCACATTTTGTAGCGCTCATCCGACTTCGCCGGATCAACGATCGAGTCGGCTTCGGCGGCCTTGGCATCGAGATCCTTGTTGCAATACCACGACCAGTTCCAGCCGCCCGGCACCGCGCCAGCGCAGCCAAGGATCGGACCGTAGAAGTTCGAGGGATCGGGGAAATCCGCGATCCAGCCCATGCCGCCGGACCAGATCATCGGTGCGCCGGCCTTGTCGCCGCCGGCGGCGATGACGTTGGCCTGTGCGAGCGCCTGAATGCTGGCCTTGATACCGATCGCCGCCAGGTCCTGCTGGATCGCCTGGGCAATGCGCGGGTTGGGATCGGTGTTCATGGCGAACAATTGCGTGTCGAAGCCATCGGGATGGCCGGCCTCGGCAAGCAGCGCCTTGGCCTTGGCAACGTCATAGGGATAGCCCTTGTATTCCTTGTCGTAGGCCGGCATCGACGGCGGCAGCGGCTGGTTGGCCGGCACGGCACGGCCATTGATGATCTGGATAATGCGCGCCTTGTTGATCGCCATGTTGACGGCCTGGCGCACCTTCACATTGTCGAAAGGCGCCATGGTGGTGTTCATGGTGATGTAGCCGGTGTGCAGTTGGCCGCCCTCGACGACGCGCGCCTTTTGTTCGGGATCGGACATCACCTCCTGGAATTTTGCTGGCGGAATGCCGTCGAGGGGCAGGTCGATTTCGCCCTTCTGCAGGCGCAGCAGCGCCACGATCGGCTCCTGGCCGACCTCGAAGGTGATCTTGTCGAGATGCGGCAGGCCCTTGTGCCAATAGTCCGGATTGCGCACGAAGACGATGCGCTGGCCGAGCGTCCATTCGGCGAGCTTGAAGGCGCCGGTGCCGACGGGGTGCTTGCCGAAATCGGCGCCATACTTCTCCACCTCTTCCTTCGGCACGACATGCGAGAAATTGATGGCCATGACATGCAGGAAGGTGGCGTCGGGCCGGCTTAGTTCGAACTTGACGGTGTAGGGGTCGACGACGGTGACACCCGCGAGGCTGTCCGCCTTGCCGGCCGCGACATCGTCATAGCCCTTGATCGAACCGAAGAAGCCGGCACCCGGGCTCTGCGTCTTCGGGTTGGTGACGCGGTCGAGCGAATATTTCACGTCGTCCGCGGTCATCTCGCGGCCATTGTGGAATTTGACGCCGTGGCGCAGCTTGAAGGTGAAGGTCTTGCCGTCGGGCGAAATCTCGTAGCTTTCGGCAAGGTCGGGCTTCAGCTTGGTCGTGCCCGGCTCGTAATCCATCAACCCGTCGAACAGGCTCTTGATCATCGACCAGTTCTGCCAGTCATAGCCGATGGCAGGGTCGAGCGTGGTGACGTCGTCCTTGTAGGTGGCGATGATTTCTCCGCCCTGCTTGGCGTTGGGATCGATTGTGTCTTCGGCGCGAGCACTCGTCATGCCGAGCATCAGAGCCAGCGCCGATGCCGCGACTGTGGAGGCGAGGAATTTTTTCATTTCGTGTTCCCTTTCTCTGTTTGTTTTCTTGGTTTCATCTGAGTTTGATGCTCATCTGAGTTTGATACGGGGGTCGATGAAGGGCGCGATGATGTCGGCAAGCAGATTGCCGAGCACGATGGCGAAGGCCGAGACCAGCGTGACGCCCATGATGATCGGGATGTCGACGCGCTGGATGGCCTGCCATGCCAGCTGGCCAATGCCGGGCCAGCCGAACACGCTTTCGACGACGACGATGCCGCCCATGAAGATGCCGATGTCGATGCCGATCATGGCGATGACCGGCAGGATGGCGTTGGGCAGTGCATGGCGGAAGATGATGGCACCGCGCGCCAGGCCTTTCGCACGCGCGGTGCGGACGTAATCCTGGCGCAGCACGTCGATCATCGACGAGCGCATCATGCGCGCATACCAGCCGGCGCCGAGGATGCCCATGGTGAGCGACGGCAGCACGAGATGGCGCCAGGTGCCGTAGCCGCCGATCGGAAACCAGCTCAGCCGCACGGCAAAGACGTAGAGCAGCAAGAGACCGACGACGAATTGCGGCGCCGAGACGCCGACGAAGGACGCGACCATCAATGTCTGGTCGGTCGCGGTGCCGCGTTTGACGGCGGCGATCAGGCCCATGGAAAGGCCGATCAGCAGCTCGCACAGGATGGCGCCGACCATCAATAGCAGGCTCGCCGGCAACCGCGAGACGATCAGCTCGGTAACCTCGGAGCGCTGGATGTAGGAGCGGCCGAGATCGCCGCTGACGAGCCTGGCCAGATAGTGCCAGTACTGGACGACGAAGGGCTGGTCGAGGCCGAGCTGCTGGCGGATGTTCTCGACCGTCTGTGGCGTGGCGCTGCGCCCGGCGATCTGGCGTACCGGATCAGCCGGCAACAGATAGAGCAGCGCGAAGGTGATCAGCGAGACGCCGAGCAGGATGAGCAGCGACTGGATCAGCCGGCGGCCGAGATAGGCGATCATGCCCGACCCCTTTGCGTCGGATCGAGGATGTCGCGCAGCGCGTCGCCGATCAGGTTGAAGGCCAGCGCCAGCGCCAGGATCGCAGCGCCGGGGAAGAACACCAGCCAGGGTGCCGCCTGGAAATAGGTCTGGTTCTCGAAGATGATGTTGCCCCAGGATGCGGTCGGCGGCTGCACGCCGATGCCGAGGAAGGAGAGTGTCGCCTCCAGCAGCACCGTGGTCGAAATGCCGAGCGTGCCCCAGACTATGATGGTCGGCAGGAGATGCGGCAGGATGTGGCGAAACAGGATGCGCGGCGCGCCGGCGCCGATGGTGCGTTCGGCGTCGATGAACTCGCGTTCGGCGAGCGAGGAGGTTTCAGTGTAGATGACACGGGCGGTCTGCACCCAGTTGACCAGTGCGATCACCATGGCGACGATCCACAGGCTGGGCTCGAACACCGCCGCCAGGCAAATGGCGAGCAGCAGCGCCGGGAACGCCATCATCAGATCGGTGAAGCGCATCAGCGCGCTGCCGATCCAGCCGCGGAAATAGCCGGCGGTGACGCCGACCAGCGTGCCGATGAACAGCGCCACGCCATTGGCAACGATGCCGATGATCAGCGAGGTGCGGGCGCCGTAGAGAATGCGGGTCAGCAGGTCGCGGCCAAGCAGGTCGGTCCCCAGCCAGAATTTGGCATCCGGCGGCAAGGGCGAGCCCTCGATGGTCAGGCCGTCGAACATCTGTTCGTTGGGATCATAGCCGGTCAGCCATGGCGCCAGCACGGCGCCAGCGACCACGATGGCGACGATGACCAAGCCGAGCATCGCCAGACGGCGCTTGACCAGCCGGCGCCAGACGCCGGCGCGCGGCCTGGCCGGCATGCGCGTCGGCGCGATGAGGTCAGGCGCGATGGGACTGGTCATCGCCGCCTTCCTCGTTCGTTACTTCCTCGCACGTCATGGCCACGATTCGGCGTGCGGCATCCTCGACGCTGATCTGCCAGCTCATCGCCAGCGAGCGCAGTTGCGCATAGGCGCGCTCGTCATCGGTGCCTTTCGACAGTGCCGCCACCGCGCGCACGATCGTCTGGCGCTCGGCGACGCGCTGGCGCAGCGAGGAAATTTCGCCGGCTAAGTTCTTGCGAGCCTCGAAACTCTGCCGTGCGATCAGCAGCGCGCTGTAGACGCCGGCGGTGCCGACCGGCTTCAAAAGCTGGGCGTCGGCCTTGTGCGACAATGCCCATTCGATGCGGCCTGGCGCCTCCGAACCGATCAACGCCACCAGCGGCATCGGCGCCTCGCCCGGCTTCCAGGGGAATTGCTCGTCGAAACCGAGATCGGTGTCGAAGAAGACGAAATCGGCGGCGAGCGCCTCTGGCGGCAGTTCCGGCCAGCAGTCGAGCGTGACGAGGCCGATGGCCGACAATTGTCTTGTGATGGCCTGCACCGTCGGATGCGGGCGATGCAGGATGAAGGCCCTGGCGCCGCCGAGATTGGGGATGCGCGGGGTTCGGGTCACGACACCACCCTCAGGCGCGGACGGCCGAACGTCTTGGCGGGGTCGTAGCGCGACAGATAGGGATCCGGCGCGACCTCGTGCTGCCGGCTGACGACCTCGAAATGGCCGTCGGCGATCCGGCCGATGATGACCGGCAGCGTCGCGTGCTGGGTGTGGGCGTCGATGGCGATCGGCCCCAGCCGGGTGGAGAAGCGCGTTGCGGCGAAGGCTTTCGAGAATTCCGCCGGACCGGCGTCGGGATCGCGCGACAACACATCGGCCATCACCTGAACCGAGGCATAGGCGGAGGCCTCGAAGGACGAGGCGAAAGCCGCAGGCCGTGGTGCGAAATAAGGTCCGACCGATAGATGTCCCTTGCCCGTTTCGCCGATCGCCGGCAGCTCACCCTCGGTGAGGTTGCAGGAGATGACCGGGCAGGTTTCCGGGCTGAAGGCAGGATCCTCATCGCCCAAATCGCGATAGGCGGCCAGGAAGGCGTAGGACGAGGTGCCGATCAGGTTGTTGAGGATGAAGTTCGGCCGCGTCGCCCGGATCTCGGCGATCAGGCGCGACACGTCGGTCTCGCCGATGCGCAGATAGCGTTCGCCCAGCACCTTGCCGCCGGCGTCCGCGATCAGGTCGCGCGCGACACGGTTCATCTCCCAGCCCCAGATATAGTTCGAGCCGAGCAGAAAGCCGTTGGCGCCGAAGCGCGGCACGACATGGGCCATCAGCGGCACCAGGTGCTGGTTGGGGCAGGCGTGCATGTAGACGACATGCTCGTTGGCCTCGAAGCCTTCATAGGGGCAGGCGTACCAGAGCATGCCGCCGGCCTTCTCCAGCACCGGGATCGTCTCCTTGCGGCTCCAGGATGTGACGCAGCCGACGACATGGCGTGCGCTGCTGGTCTTGAAGATGTCCTCGCAAAGCGTCGCGTAGCGGTCGGCATTGCTTTGCGGATCGCGCTCGACCGGCACCAGCTCGATGCCTGAGCCACGGTCGGCATTGATGTCGGCGATGGCGCGCATGGCGCCCATGCGGCACGCGTCGGAGACGAGCTGATAGCTCCCCGAGCGGGAATAGAGGATACCGATCTCGATGCGCCGTTTCAAACAGGACCCCAGAAATGACAATGCCCCGCAGCCAGCGCCACAAGGGCGAGGCATACGAGGCATTCTTGCCGCCCGGCGATCAGAGCCGGTATTTTGGCCTAGGGTATTCGGTCCGGCTGGTCAGTCAAGCGGGAAAGTTGTCCTCCTGCAACGCTTGCGGCGCCAACCCGCGTGGAGGAGCGGTCAGATCTCACCCTCGATGAGGCTCTCCAGCAGATCAAGCAACTGCTCCAGACGCTCGTGGCCGAAGCGGCGCTCGATGTCGTCGTAGATGACGCGGCGCTCGGGCGACAGAGCGCGGATCAGGGCGGAACCGGCCGGGGCGATGGTCAGCACCACGCGGCGGCCATCGCCCTCAGCCTTGTTGCGGGTAATGAATTTTCGGCCTTCGAGCGTCTTGATGATGCGGGTCAGGCTGGGCGGCAGCACCGACGCGCGATCGGCAAGCTCCGTCGCCTCCACCGGGCCGGCCTCGCTCAGCACGCACAGCACGCGCCACTGCTGTTCGGTCACGTCATGCGCCGTAAGCATTGGACGAAACCGCGCCATCACCGCTTCGCGGGCGTGCAGAAGCGCCATAGGCAGGGAACGACGGGAGTTTTCCGGCAGCAAGTGACGTTTTCTCCAGTGCTGAATGCGACCAGCGGCAGGCTTTGCCAGCAGGCTGGTTCTCAAAGCCCGTCACCGTCATCCCGTATCGTCGCCTCTGGCGGGATGCAAGGCCTGACTTCGGCGACATTATTCGCACTTGATGCGTTAATTGCAGCAAGTGAAGCTCTGTTCCTTGCGCCGGCGTCGTTTACATCAACACCTATGCCTGCCGGATCGCAGCGCAGTGCCGCCGCGGTCGGTCCAGTGGTGTCCTGTGCTCCCTTCCCTGGAATCTTTGAGAGAATATTCCCGGCTTTGCCGAGAACAGCGAAACACGTCCTTTTATAAAATCGATAGAATCTCTGACGATGTCACCAAGCCTAGGCAGTCCGCCTTGGCACGATGACTTCATAACCGCAGAGATCAATCATGTCCGACGTCAACAACACTTTGCCATCTTCCCTTTGGTCAATCATCAACCGGCGTGGCGGCCTGGCTCTGCTGTTCGCATCGGCCGTCGCGGTCGGCAGCCTGATGGCGCCGCATGCGTCCTTCGCCGAGGACAAGAAGTCGATCAAGGTCGGCATCATCAGCGGCGAGGATGAGGATGTCTGGCGCGTCGTGGTCGCCCAGGCCGCCGAAAAGGGCTTGACCGTCGAGACCGTGGTGTTCAACGACTACACCCAGCCCAACGAAGCGCTGGAGCGCGGCGAAATCGACGCCAACGCCTTCCAGCACCAGCCCTATCTCGACAACCAGATCAAGACGCAAGGCTATCATATCGTGCGTGTCGGCTATACCGGCGTCTGGCCGATCGGCCTCTATTCGAAGAAATACACGAAAGTCGCCGACCTGCCCGAGGGCGCGGTCATCGGCGTGCCCAACGACCCGTCAAATGAAGGCCGGGCGCTACGCGTGCTGCAGAATGAAGGTGTGATCAAGCTGAAGGACGGCACCGGCATCCTGGCCACCACCGCCGACATCGCGGAAAACCCCAAGAAGGTCGAGATCAAGGAGCTTGACGCCGGCATCGTCGGCCGCTCGGTCGAGGATCTCGATGCCGCCGTGGTCAACACCGACTGGGCGCTGAAAAGCGGCCTGACGTCAGAGAACCGCATCGCCCAGGAGCCGATATCCGACAATCCGTACCGCAACTTCATCGCGGTCAAGGTCGGCAATGAAAACGAAGCCTGGGTGAAGACACTGGTGGCTTCCTACCAGAACGACGCGGTCAAGGCCGAATTCGACAAGGTCTACAAGGGCACCGGCCTCAGCGCCTATTGATCGCCGGACCTCGTTCGGGAGCAAAAGCGGTCCGCGCTCGAGCGCGGGCCGCAATTGCGTTTTGCGATGGCGAGAATAGGGAACCGCATGAACCAGCATATCACGGCATCCGGGGAGATCGCCGGTCCGACCCACGCTCGACCCGACGCACCACAGGACGTGGTGCGCCTTGTCGATTTGAAGCGCCGCTTTGGCGCGACCGCGGCGCTCGACGGCATCTCGCTGACGGTGCGCAAGGGCGAAATCCTAGGCATTATCGGCCGCAGCGGCGCCGGCAAATCGACGCTGATCCGCTGCCTGAACGGGCTGGAGCGGCCGGATTCCGGCGAGGTGTTCATCGAGGGCCGCGAGATCAGCCGGCTCGGCGAGCGCGACCTGCAGCCGCTGCGGCGGCGCATCGGCATGATCTTCCAGCATTTCAACCTGCTGTCGGCCAAGACAGTGGAGGACAATGTCGCGCTGCCGCTGAAGATCGAGGGCCGGCCGAAGGCCGAGCGTCTGGCACGGGCGGCGGAGTTGCTTGAACTCGTCGGCCTGTTGGATAAGGCCAAGGCCCATCCAGCGTCGCTGTCGGGCGGCCAGAAGCAGCGCGTCGGCATTGCCCGGGCGCTGGCGGCGCGGCCGGCGCTGTTGTTGTCGGATGAAGCGACCTCGGCCCTCGACCCGGAGACGACGCGCTCCATTCTCGCGCTGTTGAAAGACATCAACCGGAAGCTTGGCCTGACCATCTTGTTGATCACCCACGAGATGGAGGTGATCCGCTCCATCGCCGACCGCGTGGCGGTGATCGATGCCGGGCGCATCGTCGAGGACGGGCCGGTGTGGTCGGTGTTCGCCGAGCCGCAGTCCAATGTCACAGGCAGCCTGCTTGGCGCCATCCGGCCGCAATTGCCGGCCGAGTTGTCGGCGCGCCTGCTGCCCGCGGCCGGCGCCGAGACGATCCTGCGTGTCGATGTGGCTGGCGAGGTCGCGCGTGGACCATTGCTGTCCGACCTTGCCACTTCTGTTCCGGGCTCCTTCCGCCTCGTCCATGGCGGCATCGACCATATCCAGCAGCAGCCTGTCGGCACGCTGTTTCTCTCCGTTCCCGGCAACGATGCAAGCCATCTCGCCGAAGTGATTACATTCCTGAAGGCCCGCCAGGCGCGGGTGGAGGTGCTTGGCCATGTCGCCAATCCTGTTTGAGCTTCTGCTGCGGTCGATCTGGGAGACGGTGCTGATGACGGCCGCCTCCGGTCTGATCTCGCTGGTCTTCGGCCTGCCGCTTGGTTTGGCCTTGATATCAACCGAACGCGGCGGCATTGCCGAAAACCTGTGGGTCAACCGCGTGCTCGGCGCCGTCATCAACGGCTTCCGCTCGGTGCCGTTCATCATCCTTCTGGTGGCGCTGATCCCGCTGACGCGGCTGATCGTGGGCACCTCGATCGGCACCTGGGCGGCCATCGTGCCGCTGTCGATCGCCGCCACGCCCTACTACGCGCGCATCGCCGAAGTGTCGCTGCGCGAGGTCGACCATGGCCTGATCGAAGCGGCCCGCGCCATGGGCGGCAACCGCTGGACGATCATCCGCGAGGTGCTGGTGCCCGAGGCGCTGCCCGGCATCGTCGCCGGCTTCACGGTGACGCTGGTGACGCTGATCGGCGCCTCGGCCATGGCCGGTGCTATCGGCGCCGGTGGTTTGGGTGATCTCGCCATCCGCTACGGCTATCAGCGCTTCGAGACCTCGGTGATGGTGGCTGTGGTGATCGTGCTGATCATTCTGGTCTGTGGGATTCAGTGGGCGGGTGACCGGCTGGTGGCGCGGCTGGACCGGCGGGGGTGATGAGCCCGGTAGGCTCGCGCGGAATGGGCAGAGGCTTCCCGACTTCGTCATCCACGGGCGGAGCAGCCGCGAAGCGGCGTCGCGGAGACCCGAGGATCCATGCCGCGACCGGAGACGCAGGGTGCAGCGGGGCGGAATTCGGCACCGTTGGTGACGCATTGGAGTCCCGGCATGGATCCTCGGGTCTGCGCTGCGTCGCTACGCTCCTTGCTCCGCCCGTGGATGACGAAGCGACGGGCGTTCCGGCTAACCTCGCAACCTTACCCCTTCCGGATCAAAGAACGGCATCGCAGCCACGACCGCACGCGTCGGCTTGCCATCGATAGCGATGCTGAGTTCGGTGCCGACAGCCGTAAATGGCAGCCGCAGATGCGCGGTCGCCAGCACTTTGCCGAGGGAATAGCCGTGGTCGCTGTAGGTGACGATGCCGGCATCTTCGCCATCCGCCACAACCCTCGCATCCGTAGCCGCTGGTTTGTCGCCGTCAAGGACCAGGCCGGTCCAGCGCTCGCCGAGGCCCTTGTCGCGGATCTTGAGCAGCGCTTCGCGGCCGATGAAATCGCCCTTGTCGAACTTGATCCAGCGGTCGAGGCCGACATGGAACGGCGTGCGGCTCTCATCCATGTCGATGCCATGCGCCGGATAAGCCTTTTCCAGGCCGAGTGTGAACATCGCCAGCACGCCATAGGGTTTCAGGCCGAAGTCCGCCCCTGCACGCATCAGGACGTCCCAGACGGAGGCTGCCTCGTCGGCCGGCACGAACAGTTCGAAGCCGAGTTCGCCGGTGACGCCGGTGCGCGAGATCAGGACGCGCGTGCCGTTGACATGGCCCGAAGTGAACGCCCAGCGCTTCAACCCGTCGAGATCGGCATCGCCGATCATGGCCTTCAACAATTCGCGTGAGCGCGGGCCCTGGATGGTCGGAAAAGCAATTGCCGCGGTGATGTCGGTGACGTAGACCTTGCGGCCCTGGGCATGGTGCTGCAGCCAGGGCAGCATCTTCAGGCGGTTGACCGAGCCTGTCACCAGCATGAAATGCTCCGGCGCCAGCCGGAACACGGTGAGGTCGTCCATGATGCCGCCATCCTCGCGGCAGATGGTGGAATAACGGACCTGGCCCGGCTTCATCGCAGCCGCGTCGTTGACGATGACATGATTGACCAGCGCCTCGGCGTCCGGGCCCTTGATGTCCATCTTGCCCATGGTGCTAAGATCCTGCACGCCGACATTTGCGCGGGTGTTCAGGTGCTCGTCGGCGATGCCGGAATAGTATTTGGCCGAGATGAAATCGCCGCCAACCCGACCCATGGTCGCGCCCAGTCCGACGATGCTGCTGTAGAAGGGGGAACGCCGCTCAGCCAAGAAGGTCTCCATCATTCATGAAAACGGCAGCGCCGATCGGCGCTGCCGTAAGGCGTTGTCGTCGGTCTCAGCTGCCGTAGACGTCGAAGGCAAAGTACTTGTCGTTGATTTCCTTGTACTTGCCGTTGGCGCGCAGGGCATCGATGGCGGCATTGAACTTGTCGGTCAGCTCCTTGTTGCCTTTCTGCAGCGCGATGCCGACGCCGGGGCCGTGAATGGCCGGATCGGCGGTCAGCGTGCCGAGCAGCTTGCAGCAGGCGCCGTCGGGCTTCTTCAGCCATTCGGTGAGGATGATCGAGCCATCCATCATCGCGTCGAGACGGCCATTGGCCATGTCGGTGCGGGCGTCGTCGCCCGTGGGATAGGCCTTGACGGTCGAGCCCGCATATTTCTGCTCGGCGAATTTCTGGTGGATGGTGGCGGTCTGCACGCCAAGCGCCTTGCCTTTCAAATCGTCCGGCGAGGTGCCCACGATGGTCGAATCCTTCGGTACGGCGATGGCCGGCGGCGTCTGGTAGTATTTGTGGGTGAACTCGACCTTCTCGGCCCGCTCCGGCGTGATGGTGATGTTGATGATGGCATCGAACTTGCCGGCCTGCAGCGCCGGGATCGAGCCGTCGAAATCCTGCACGATGAATTCGCATTCGGCCTTCATCTCGGCGCACAGCGCCTTGCCGAGATCGATGTCGAAGCCGCCCAGCGTGCCGTCGGCGCTGGCGTAGTTGAAGGGCGGATAAGCACCCTCGGTGCCGATCCTGAGCTTCTTGTCCTGGGCGGACGCAGCACCAGCGGCAAGGGTAAGGGCGACGGAAGCGGCAAGCACGAAACGACCGAAAAGACGCATGTTCCAGATCTCCGTTGACCGCAGAAGTCTACGGGCTTTCGTGCCACCGGCGGTGACGGAAACGACATGTGCTGCGGCGATCACGGCGCTGTGACCGGTCTCCGCCATGGCGCGTGGCGGTGTTTAGCCGGCGCGCTGCCTGTCCGTCGCCTTGCGGTCAATCGTGAGACCGTCCGCCGCCAGGACCACGCCGAATTTTTGGGCAGCTTCCTCAGACGTGTAGTACCCCAGCGCCACGTCGCGCTGTACCTGATCGGCGTCACGCTCGCGCGGATCGCCATAACCGCCGCCGCCCGGGGTGCCGACGCGCACGCGGTCACCGGCCTTGAGCGGGATGTCCTGCTCCTTGGAGAGATGCGGCGGCACATGTTCTTCGCCATTGCGGAAGACGGTCACCGTGTTGACGGCGCCATCGCTGCCGCCGAGCGCGCCTTGCGGGCCGAAACGGCCGTGATCCATGACGAAGGAGGCGCGGGCATCGCCGCGCAGGATCTCGACCTCATAGGCGAGGCCGAAACCGCCGCGATGCTTGCCGGCGCCGCCCGAGCCTTCACGCAAGGCATAGTGGCGATAGAGCACGGGAAAGGCCTGCTCCATGATCTCGACCGGCGGCGATTTGGAAATGCCGATGGTCGAACAGCCATTGGTCAGGCCGTCATGGCCCGCATTGCCGCCATAGCCGCCGCCGGAGATCTGGTACATGACGTAATCGCGGCCACGCACGGGATCGTTGCCGCCGAGCGCGAAATTGCCGCTGGAGCCGGCGGGGGCCGCCGTCACCTTGTCCGGCAGCGCCTGCACCATGGCCGCGAACACCGCCTCGGCGATCCGCTGTGAGACTTCCGCCGCACAGCCAGAGACAGGGCGCGGATATTTGGCATCAAGGAACGTGCCTTCCGGCCGCTTGACGATCAAGGGTTCGAAGGCCCCGGCGCTGATCGGCACATCCGGGAAGATGTGGCGCATGGCGAGATAGACCGAGGACAGGGTCGTCGCCAGTACGCTGTTCATCGGTCCGGCGCAGGGTTTCGACGAACCGCTAAAATCGAAGGTCAGCGTATCGCCCTGCTTTTCGACGGCGAGCGCGATGGTCAGCGGTTCGTTGACCACCCCGTCGGAATCGACGAAGGCTTCCGAGCGGTAGGTGCCGTCGGGGATGGCCGCGATGTTGGCGCGCATCTGCTCGCCGGCGCGGCGGCGCAGTTCGGCGATGGCCTCGACAACGGTTTCGTCACCGTAACGATCCAGGATTCCATTGAGCCTGTCCTGGCCGATCAGCAGCGCCGCGGCTTGGGCCCTGATGTCGCCAATGCGCTGGTCGGCGACACGGATGTTGGAGCAGATGATGGCGTAGATTTCGGGATCGAGCACGCCCTTCTTGAACAGTTTTACCGGCGGCAGCCGCAGGCCTTCCTGCTCGACCGCGGTGGCAGAAGCCGAGAAGCCGCCCGGCACCGAGCCGCCAATATCGGGCCAGTGGCCGGTGTTGGACAGCCAGCAGAAGATTTTCCCGCCTCGGTAGACCGGCATGACGAAGCGCACATCCATCAGATGCGTGCCGCCGAGATAGGGATCGTTGACGATGTAGATGTCGCCTGGCTCCGGAGCCAGGCAGCGGCCATTGGCGATCATCTCGATCACCGTTTTGGTCGAATACTGCATGACGCCGACGAACACCGGCAGGCCCTGGCTGCCTTGTGCGATCAGCGAACCGTCTACGGCCGAATAGATGCCGTCGGAGCGGTCATTGGCCTCGGCGATGACCGGCGAGAAGGCGGCGCGGGAAAAAGTCAGGTCCATCTCGTCGCAGACCTGCTGCAAGGCTGCCTGGAGAACCGAGAGCGTGATGGCGTCGAGCTTTGCCATATCAATGTCAGGCATCTCAGGCCTCGCCAATGTCGATGATGATGTTGCCGTCGGCATCCGAACGGGCGCGGTCGCCGGGTTCGAGCACGGTCGTGGCGTCCATCTGTTCGAGGATCGCCGGGCCCTGGATGACCGCATCGAGCGGCAGTTTTTCCCTGATATAGACCGGCGTGTCGTGCCAGCGCCCGGCATACCAGACCGGGCGGATCTCACGCCGCGCCTCGTCCAGCGTTTTCGCGCGCCCCGCCGGATCGATAAGCCGCGACAGGTCGATCGCCTGCCGCACGCCTGTCACCGAGGTGTTGAGATTGACGAGGTTGGCGCGGATCTCCGGCAACTCGACCTTGAAGCGGGCGAAATAGGCTTTTTCGAACAGGTCCTGCAGCTCGTTGCGGCTCACTGCCGAGGACGGCAGCGGCACGTTGATGATGTGGGTCTGGCCGACGAACTGCATGTCGGCGGAGTGGGTGACGCGGATCGTCTCCGGCTTCACCGCCTCCTTGCCGATCAGCTCCTCGCCTTCGTTTCGGTGCCGTTCCAATATTTGGTGAAGCTGGGTTTCATCGAGTATGGCGACCGGCTGGTTGACGGTGTTGACGAAGTCGTGGCGCAGGTCAGCGACGACGCAGCCGAGCGCGTTGGTGATGCCGGGGCGCGCCGGCACCAGCACCTTGGGCAGGCCGAGTTCGCGCGCCAGCGCGGTGGCATGCAGCGGTCCGGCGCCGCCGAAAGCGAACAGCGCGAAATCGCGCGGGTCATGGCCGCGCGACACCGACACCATGCGGATGGCGCCGGCCATCTTCATGTTGCCGAGCCTGAGCACCGCGCCCGCCGCCTCGACGCCGGACAGGCCGGTCGCCTTGCCGATCCTGTCTTCGAAGATGCCGGTGACGCGCTCCACGGTGACCGGGTTTTCGACGGCCAGCAGCTTCTTCGGCGCCAGCCGGCCAAGCACGAGATTGGCGTCGGTGATGGTCGGCTCCAGGCCGCCGCGGCCATAGCAGATCGGGCCGGGATTGGCGCCGGCACTTTCCGGACCGATCTGGATCAGACCGGCCGCGTCGACGCGGGCGATCGAGCCCCCGCCGGCGCCGACCGTGTGCACCGCCACCATCGGCACATGGATCGGCATGGCATATTCGATCTCGATCTCGTTCGAGACCGCCGGCTCGGCGTTACGGATCAGCGCCACGTCGGTCGAGGTGCCGCCCATGTCGTAAGTGACGAGGTTTTCGAAGCCGGCGCGCTTGCCCGTATAGGCGGCGGCAATCACCCCGGAGGCCGGACCTGACATGACGGTCTTGGCAGATTCACGTGTGACGAAGCGGGCCGAGATCATGCCGCCATTGCCGTTCATGATCAGGAAGTCGCGGGCATAGCCTTCCGCGGCCAACTCCTTGCGCAGCCGCTCGACATAGCGCTCGAGGATCGGCTGCACCGAAGCGTTGACCGAAGCGGTGACGCCGCGTTCGAATTCGCGCGCTTCCGACAGCAGCGCATGGCCCGTGGTGATGTAGCCGTTCGGCCAGAGCTCGGCGGCGATCTCGGCGGCGCGCCGCTCGTGCGAAGGGTTGGCGTAGGAGTGCAGGAAATGGATGACGAGGGATTCGCAGCCGGCCGCGATCAGCGTCTTCACCGCTTCACGCATCCCGGCTTCATCGAGCGGCGTGCGCACCGCACCTGAAGCCTCGACGCGCTCCGACACTTCGAGCCTGAGATTGCGCGGGATGACGGGAACGAAGGTGCCGGTCATGCCGTAGGGTTGCGGCCGTGTGCGCCGGCCAAGCTCGATCACGTCGCGAAAACCGCGTGTGGTGATCATGCCGGTCCTGGCCAGCCGGCGCTCGAGCACCGCATTGGTCGTGGTGGTGGTGCCATGCACGATGAGGTCGATGCCGTCGATCGGAAATCCGGTGGCGCCGAGTGCCGAAACCACGCCGAACGCCTGGTTGTCGACCGTCGTCGGGGTCTTGGCGATGTGCACCTTGCCGCCGTGCTTGCCGTCGATCAGAAGCAGGTCGGTGAAGGTTCCGCCGACATCGATGCCGGCCACGACGCTGCCCAGGGAATCCGGCGGCTGCACCGAAAAATTCTCTTTCATTGTCGAAACCCGAAATGCTGGGACTACGGATACGGCACAGTTTGGAAAGGTGTTTCGCGACGGTATCTTGACGCAAATATCGTTTGTATACTAATAAATTCCGGACACAAGAGCTTACCGCCTTGGAGTGTGCGAGCAGCACGCCGGAACCTGAACGGTTCGGGCGTGCAGGAAAAGGTTTGGCGCCCGCGTCCCCGGTTGGGCCAGAAAGTTGGATTTGATGAACACCACATCCGCCTTCAACACCGCCGGCGCCCGCCCGCTGCAGTTTCCGATTCCGGCCAATGTCTATGCTGAAACCGTCGTCTCGGTGAAACACTATACCGACCGGCTGTTCTCGTTCCGCATCACCCGTCCGCAATCGCTGCGCTTCCGCTCCGGCGAGTTCGTCATGATCGGCCTGCCCAATGCCGAGAAGCCGGTGTTCCGCGCCTATTCCGTGGCAAGCCCGGCCTGGGACGAAGAGCTGGAATTCTTCTCGATCAAGGTGCCGGACGGCCCGCTGACCTCGGAACTGCAGAAGATCCAGGTCGGCGACACCGTCATCATGCGCCAGAAATCGACCGGCACGCTGGTGATCGATGCGCTGACACCGGCCAAGCGGCTATTCATGATCTCGACCGGCACCGGCATCGCACCGTTCGCCAGCCTGCTGCGCGATCCCGACACCTATGAGAAATTCGACCAGCTGATCCTGACCCACACCTGCCGCGACAATGCCGAACTCACCTACGGCCAGGAATTGGTGGCGGCGCTGGAAAGCGACCCGCTGATCGGCGAACTGACCGGCGGGCGCGTGACGCTCTACAATTCGACGACCCGCGAAGAGTCGGCCTGCATGGGCCGCATCACCGCGCTGATCGGCTCCGGCAAATTCTACGCCGACCTCGGCATCGAGAAGCTCAATCCCGAGACTGACCGCATCATGATCTGCGGCTCGATGCATATGCTAAAGGACGTCAAGGAACTTGCCGAAAGCCTCGGCTTCCAGGAAGGTTCACTCAGCCATCCCGCGACTTTCGTCGTCGAGCGCGCCTTCGTCGGCTGAGGCCTGCTACCCACCCTGTGGACATGCTGCCCTCCAGGCGAACGCCTGATATCGGACAGCCTGCTGGAATGGGTCGGGCCGCTCCATTCCGACCGGAAGCACTGCAAGCGCGCCTGTCAGCGCATACCGGCATATCTGATTTCATGCCAGGCACGGTTGTGCCTGGAACGGCGCCGACAACGTCTGCCGGGCGGGTATGGCCGTGGGCGGTTGAGATGCTCCTCGAACCCTGACGCGGACGGACCATAGAAGTCACTTTATTGCGATGCAGCATTCAAGGCGGCCTCACGCATCCTTGAATGCCGCAGCGCAACATGACCGACTTGTAACCTGACAGGGGCGGGCCATCGGGACTACTGTCCCGGTGATCGACGCAGTCGGCCCTAACCACCTAACCATCCTGAAAAGGCTTGATATTCTTGCCAGCCAGGTGGACGGCACCATGAGCATTTCATCAACACAGCAAACCAGTCGAAAACGGCCGAAGCGCTCCCGGAGCATCGTCCTGTTGACCACACTCCTCCTGCTCGGCGGCTACGACCTATGGCGCAACCACGCCGACGGCGTGGCAAAAGCAGCCACCCAAACGGCGCAGCCCGCACCCAAGGTCCCGGTCACCGTGGCCACCGTGCAAAAGACCGATTTCCCGCTTTACCTCTACGGGCTCGGCACGGTGACACCGCTGAACAGCGTCAGCATCTCGAGCCGCGTCGCCGGTGTCGTCAACCAGGTTCCGGTCGAGCAGGGACAGATGGTCAAGCAGGGCGACCTGCTCGCCGAGATCGACCCTCGCCCCTATCAGGCGGTGCTCGACCAGGCGAAGGCCAAGGAGGCGGAGGACGAAGCGACGCTCAAGAATGCCCAGGTCGTCCTCGATCGCCTGTCCACGCTCCTGAAAAAGACGTTCGAAACCCAGCAGGATGTCGACAACCAGCAGGCGGTGGTCACGACTGCCGCCGCCACGATCGAAGGCGACAAGGCCGCGATCGAGGCGGCGCAGCTCAACCTCGATTTCACCCGGATCACGGCGCCGCTGACCGGCAAGACAAGCTTCCGCACCATCGATCCGGGAAACATCGTGCAGGCCGGCCAGAGCCCCGGGCTTTTCACGGTCGTGCAGCTTCAGCCCATCTACGTGTCGTTCACGCAGCCGCAGGACGAGGTTTCGACCATCAACAAGGTTTTCGCTTCTGGCCCGGTTTCGATCGACACGCTTGGCGCGGATATGAAGACCGTGCTGGCGAGCGGCAGGCTGGAGGCGATCCAGAACGCGGTCGACCAGGCTTCCGGCACGATTTCGCTCAAGGCGACATTCACGAACCAGGACAATGCGCTGTGGCCGGGCCTGTCCGTCAACACGCGCATACGCATAGGCGCGATGGCGGGTGCGATCGTGGTGCCGGACGAAGCCGTCCAGCATGGCCCTGACGGGCTCTTCGCCTATGTCGTCGGCGACGACGGCAAGGTCCATCGGCAGACCGTGAAGACGGGTCCTTCGGACGGCGGCGAAACGGTCGTCACCGACGGCCTTGCTGCCGGACAGCGTGTCGTGGTTGCCGGCCAATACCGGGTGGTTGATGGTGCAAGCGTCGATCCAACGCCGGCTCCAGGCGCCGGACAAGCGCAGAACGGCGCTGCCGGAGGTGCAAGCTGATGGCACAGATCGGTGTTTCCACGCCTTTCATCCGCTATCCCGTCGCCACGTCGCTGTTGATGATCGGCGTGCTGTTCGTCGGCGTGGTCGCCTATCTCAACCTGCCGGTCGCGGCGATGCCGAACGTCGACTTCCCGACGATCCAGGTGTCTACCAGCCTGCCGGGCGCCGACCCGATCACGATCGCATCGTCGGTGACCCAGCCGCTCGAGACGCAGTTCGCGCAGATCCCGGGCATTGCCGAAATGACATCGAGCAGCCTGTCCGGTTCCAGCCAGGTCACCCTGCAATTCGCTCTCGACGTCGATATCGCATCGGCCGCCGGGCTGGTGCAGTCGGCCATCAATGCCGCCGGCGGACAGCTGCCGAAGAACCTCCCCAATCCGCCCACCTACAGGGAAGTCAATCCTACCGACTCGCCGATCATGCTGATTGGGGCGAGCTCGACCGACTTGCCGCTGACGACGTTGAGCGATGACGTCTACACCAAGCTGGCGCAGGTGATCAGCCATGTCGACGGCGTCGGCCAGGTGCTGGTCGGCGGCCAGCAGACACCTTCGATCCGTGTCCAGCTCGATCCCGCCAAGCTCGCGGCAAGGGGCCTGTCGCTGGAAGCGGTGCGCACGCCGCTGTCGATCGGCACGGTGGACCTGCCCAAGGGCAACATCCAGGGCGAAGTGCGCTCCTTCACCATCTTCTCCAACGACCAGATGACCGCTGCCGATGACTGGAACAACGCCATCATCGCCTATCGCGACGGGGCGCCGGTGCGGGTCAAGGATGTCGGCCGGGCCGTGCTCGACGCGCAGGACTACACCCAGGCGGGCTGGACCGACACGACACGCGGCGTCGTGCTCGTCATCTTCAAGGAACCCGGCGCCAATATCATCGACACGGTCGACAAGATCAAGGCGGAGCTGCCGATGCTGACCGCCTCGATGCCGGCTTCGCTGAAGCTGCAGGTGCTTTCCGACCGCACCCAGACCATCCGCGCCTCGGTGGCGGACGTGCAGTTCACGCTGATGCTCACCATCGGGCTGGTGGTGATGGTGATCTTCCTGTTCCTGCGCAATATATGGGCGACGGCCATTCCGGCCTTCACCGTGCCGCTGGCGCTGCTTGGCGCATGCGGCCTGATGTGGGCCGCCGGCTACAGCATCGACAATCTGTCGCTGATGGCGTTGACGATCTCGATCGGCTTTGTCGTCGACGACGCCATCGTCATGCTGGAGAACATCGTCCGCTACATCGAGCATGGCGAGAAACCGATGGATGCCGCGATCCGCGGCGCCAGCGAGATCGGCTTCACCATCATGTCGATCTCGATTTCGCTGGTGGCGGTGCTGATCCCGCTGCTCCTGATGAGCGGCATCATCGGCCGCCTGTTCAAGGAGTTCGCGGTGACGCTGGCCATGACCATTCTGGTCTCGGCCTGCGTTTCGCTGACGCTGACGCCGATGCTGGCTTCGCGTTTCATCAAGCCCGCTAACGAGGAACATCACGGCAGGCTCTACCGGTGGAGCGAAAGCGTCTTCGACGGCATGCTGCGCGCCTATGAGCGCGGCCTCGACCGGGCGCTCGGGCATCGTTTCATCACGCTGCTGGTGTTCCTGACCTGCGTGGGCCTTACCGGCTATTTCTTCACGCTGGTTCCGAGCGGCTTCTTCCCGCAGCAGGACACTGGCCTGATTTTCGGCCAGGTGATCGCAGGCCAGGACGTCTCCGCCGGCCAGATGCAATCCTACATGGCGCAATTTGCCGGGATCGTCTCCAAGGATCCGGCGGTGGCGCATTTCGCGGCATCGACGGGCGGCAATGGCAACACGCAAAACACCGGCCGCATGTTCATCCAGCTGAAGCCGCGCGACGAGCGCGACGTTTCGGCCGACCAGATCATCCGGCGGCTGCAGCCGAAGCTGTCGGCCGTCCAGGGGGCGCGCCTGTTCATGCAGGCCTCGCAGGACGTGCGGGTCGGCGGCAAGCTGTCGGCCTCGCAATACCAGTATGTCCTGGAAAGCAGCGACCTCGACACGCTGGACGACTGGGCGCCCAAACTGTTGACGGCCTTGCAGCGCCTGCCCGAACTGCGCGACGTCTCGACCGACCAGATGAGTTCCGGCACGACGCTGACGCTGCAGGTCGATCGCGACCAGGCGGCCCGCTACGGCTTGACGGCGAACGATGTCGACAACACGCTCAACGACGCCTTCGGACAGCGCCAGATCGCCCAGTACTTCACGCAGCTTTCGACCTATGACGTGATCCTCGAGGTGCTGCCGTCGGTGCGCGGCGACCTCAAGGCGCTCGACCAGATCTATCTGACGACATCGAGCGGTTCGCAGGTGCCGCTCTCGGCTATCGCCAAATGGACGACGAAACCGGTGCAGCCGCTGGTGATCAATCACGAGGGCCAGTTCCCGTCGGTGACGATCAGCTTCAACCTGGCGCCCAACGTCGCGCTCGGCCAGGCCACTGCCGCGATCGACAGGGCCGCCGCCGAGATGCGGCTGCCGGCGACCATCCAGACCAACTACACGGGAACGGCACAGGCCTTCCAGCAGTCGCTGTCTTCAGTGCCGGTGCTCATCCTCGGCGCGCTGGTGGTGGTCTACCTGATTCTCGGTATCCTCTATGAAAGCTATGTCCACCCGCTGACCATTCTCTCCACTCTGCCCTCCGCCGGGCTTGGCGCGCTGGGCACGCTGCTCGTCTTCCATATGGAGTTCAACCTGATCGGGCTGATCGGCGTCATCCTGCTCATCGGCATCGTCAAGAAGAACGGCATCATGATGGTGGACTTCGCCATCGCGGCGGAAAGGGACCAGAATCTCAGCTCCCTGGACTCGATCCGCCAGGCCTGCCTGCTGCGCTTCCGGCCGATCATGATGACCACCATGGTCTCGATGCTGGGCGCACTGCCGCTGATGCTCGAGAACGGCACCGGGGCGGAGATCCGTCAGCCGTTGGGTTACACAATGTTCGGCGGGCTGCTTGTCAGCCAGGCGCTGACGCTCTTCACCACGCCGGTGATCTATCTCTACCTCGACGACCTTTCCCATTGGCTCACCTCATTCCGCAGACATGAGCCGGAGCACGGCGAACCCGAACGCATCGAGGCTGAAATCGGCGCGGCTGCGCGCAAGCTGGCGGCCGAGTAGGCTTGCGTCGGCGCGCGGGCCGACATCAGCTTGTGGCCTCGGTCCAAACGATCGTGTAAGTATCGCCCTAAACGAGAAAGGGCAGGAAATGAGCAACACGATCCGCGAAGCCGAGCCCGGCACCAGCGCGTCGAAAGTGACGCCGCTGCCGGCTCGCGCCGCCGCCAACACCCCGATACCGTCGGATCATCGCATCGCGCGCAATCCCGGCATGAAGCTCGATCTCGGCTTCATGGAATCGGTTCGCAGCGTCAACCGCTCGGCACTCGAACGGCGTGTCGCCAGCCTGACCAAGCGGCGCTCGATCAAGGCCGACAACCAGGCGGCCTGGCTGCTGCGCGCCGTTGCCTGCATGGATCTGACGACGCTGAATTCCAATGACACCGAGGAGCGGGTGCGCCGGCTTTGCGCCAAGGCGATCAACCCGCTGCGCCGCGACATCGTCGAAGGCCTCGGCATTTCGGGCGAAACCATCCGGCCGGCGGCGGTCTGCGTCTACCATCCCTTTGTCGCCACCGCCGTCGACGCCGTGCGCGGCACCGGCATCCATGTCGCCGCCGTCTCCACAGCCTTTCCGCATGGCCTTGCGCCGCTGTCGACGCGGCTGCAGGAAATCGAGGCCTCGGTGCGCGACGGCGCCGACGAGATCGACGTCGTCATTCCGCGCGGACTGGTGTTCGGCGCCAAGTGGCGGGAACTCTACAACGAGATCGTGTCCATGCGCGCCGCCTGCGGCGATGCGCATCTGAAGGTCATTCTCGGCACCGGCGACCTCGCCACGCTGCGCAATGTCATGCTGGCCTCGATGGTGGCGATGATGGCGGGCGCCGATTTCATCAAGACCTCGACCGGCAAGGAAAGCGTCAATGCGACGCTGCCTGTCGGGCTGGCCATGGTGCGCGCCATCAGGGCCTATTTCGAGGAGACCGGCTACCTCATCGGCTTCAAGCCGGCCGGCGGCATCTCCACCGCGAAAGCCTCGCTCGACTGGCTGGTGCTGATGAAGGAAGAACTCGGCCGGCCGTGGCTCGAACCCGAGCTCTTCCGCTTCGGCGCGTCGAGCCTGCTGACCGACATCGAGCGCCAGCTCGAGCATCATTTGACCGGGCATTATTCGGCCAATCACCGCCACGCGATGGCTTGAGCACCTACCCTGATCGGCTTTGCCGATCGGTGAACGAGGCACACGATGAACATTCTCGACCGCTATCACGCCATGGACTACGGCCCGGCGCCGGAAGCCCGAAACGAGGCCGATGCGTGGCTTGCCGCGCGCGATTTCGGCAAGGCGCTGTTCATCGACGGTGCCTGGAAGGCCGCATCCGGCGGCAAGACTTTCGAGACCACCGAGCCGTCTTCAGGCAAGCTGCTGGCCAAGGTTTCGGACGCAAGTGTGGCCGATATCGACGCGGCGGTCGCGGCAGCCACCAAGGCATTGCCCAAATGGAGCGCCAGTTCAGGCTATGTCAGGGCAAAAGCGCTCTATGCCATCGGCCGCGCCATGCAGCGCCACCAGCGTCTGTTCGCGGTGCTGGAGACAATCGACAATGGCAAGCCGATCCGCGAAAGCCGCGACATAGACGTGCCGCTGGCGATCCGCCATTTCATCCATCATGCCGGTTGGGCGCAGGCGCTGGACAAGGATTTTCCGGGCCATAGGGGCGTCGGTGTCGTCGGCCAGATCATCCCGTGGAATTTCCCGCTGCTGATGCTGGCCTGGAAGATCGCGCCGGCGCTTGCCGCCGGCTGCACCGTGGTGCTGAAGCCGGCCGAATTCACGCCGCTCACCGCCATTCTGTTCGCCGAAATCTGCGAACGCGCCGGCGTGCCGAAAGGTGTCGTCAATATCGTCCAAGGCGGACCCGAAGCGGGCGCTGCCATCGTCAATCACCCCGGCATCCAGAAGATCGCCTTCACCGGCTCCTCGGAGGTCGGCAAGATCATCAGGAAAGCCACCGCCGGGTCAGGGAAGAAGCTGTCTCTGGAGCTCGGCGGCAAGTCGGCCTTCATCGTCTTCGAGGACGCCGATCTCGACAGCGCCGTTGAAGGTCTGGTCGACGGCATCTGGTTCAACCAGGGCCAGGTCTGCTGCGCCGGTTCGCGGCTCCTGGTGCAGGAAGGCATTGCCGAAGCCCTGATCGCCAAGGTCAAGACGCGGATGAGCAGGTTGCGCGTCGGCAGTCCGCTCGACAAGAACACCGATATCGGCCCGCTGGTCGACATCACACAGCTCCACCGCGTCAAGGGACTGGTGGCCGAAGGCGCGAAACAGGGCGCCGTCTGCTGGCAGCCGGATGCGGCGCTGCCGTCCTCCGGCTATTACCATCTGCCGACGCTGGCCACCGGTGTTTCGCCGGCTAATATCCTTGCGCAAGAAGAGGTGTTCGGACCGGTTCTGGCGACCATGACCTTCCGCAACACCGAGGAAGCGATCGAACTCGCCAACAATACGCGCTATGGACTAGCGGCTTCGGTTTGGAGTGAGAACGTCAACCTCGCCCTCCATGTCGCGCCGCAGTTGAAGGCCGGCGTTGTCTGGGTCAACGGCACCAACATGTTTGACGCCGCATGCGGCTTTGGCGGCTACCGCGAGAGCGGCTTCGGCCGCGAGGGCGGGCGCGAAGGCATGTTCGAATATCTCACGGCAAAACTGCCGCTCGGCCCGGTCATCAAGCCGGCGACGCTCTCGGCGCAGCCCGTCGAACAGGTCGATGGCTCGGCCATCGATCGCACGGCAAAACTGTTCATCGGCGGCAAGCAGGTGCGCCCGGACGGTAATTATTCGCTGGCGGTCGCCACCGCCAAGGGCAAGCTGGCGGGTGAAGTCGGGCTCGGCAGCCGCAAGGATATCCGTGATGCTGTTTCGGCCGCCCGAGGCTGCAAAAGCTGGCCGGAGGCGACCGCCTACAACCGCTCCCAGGTGCTTTACTATCTGGCCGAGAACCTTTCCGGCCGCGCCGGTGAGTTTGCCGCCCGCCTGACCGAACTGACCGGCGCAACGCCCAAGGCCGCGCGGGAAGAGGTAGACCAATCGATCGAACGGCTGTTCCTCTATGCCGGCCTTGCCGACAAGTTCGAGGGTCGCGTTCACCAGCCGCCGGCCCGTGCCGTGACGCTGGCGCTGCATGAGCCGGTCGGTGTCGTCGGCATCGTCGCACCCGATGCCTCGCCGCTGCTTGGCCTGATCTCGCTCATCGCCCCGGCGCTCGCGATGGGCAACACCGTGGTCGCCGTGCCGTCCGAACGCTATCCGCTGCTCGCCACCGACCTCTATCAGGTGATCGAATATTCCGATGTTCCGGCCGGCGCCATCAACATCGTCACTGGCCGCACGGCGGAGCTTGCCGGCGTGCTGGCCAAGCATGACGATGTCGACGGGCTGTGGATATTCGCCGATGCCGAGACCTGCGCCAAGGCGGAAGCCGAATCCATCGGCAACCTCAAGCGCGTCTGGAGCGGCAATGGCCGCAGCCTCGACTGGGCATCCGACGAAGCGGCCGGCGATGCCTTCCTGCGCCGCGCCGTCGAGGTCAAGAATGTCTGGGTGCCTTACGGTGACTGACATTGCCAGGCTGTCGCAATGGTGATCGTGTTCGGGCTTGACGCCCGGACACATGTTCTTTAACGAGAAAAAACATCTTTATCTGTAAACTGACGGCGGCCCAGGCTGCATGGTGATGCCGTACTGGCACACGACGCCGTGGCAGGATGCCGTTAAATCCGGATGATCCAGAGGAGCGAGGAGAAAAGCATGGCGGATCTGGCAGGCAAGGTCGTTGTCATCACGGCGGCGGCGCAAGGCATCGGCAAGGCGAGCGCATTGGCCTTCGCCAAGGCTGGAGCCACCGTCCATGCCACCGACATCAACGAGGTGCTGCTCGCCGAACTCGCCAAGACGTCCGGGATCAAGACCCGCAAGCTGGATGTGCTGAACGACGAGGCCGTCAATACGGCCTTTGCCGAGATCGGCCGCGTCGACGTGCTGTTCAACTGCGCCGGCTTCGTTCATTCCGGATCGATCCTCGAGATGAAGGATGGCGACCTCGATTTCGCGCTGAACCTCAATGTCCGCGCCATGGTTCGCACCATCCGCGCCGTGCTGCCCGGCATGCTGGAGCGCGGCGATGGTGCCATCATCAACATGGCCTCGCTGGCGAGCTCGACCAAGGGCGTGCCGAACCGGTTCGTCTACGGCCTGAGCAAGGCTGCGGTGATCGGCCTGACCAAGGCGGTCGCCGCCGACTATGTCGGCAAGGGCATACGCTGCAACGCCATCTGCCCCGGCACTGTCGAAAGCCCGTCGCTGCAGGACCGCATGCATGCGCAGGGCGACTATGAGGCCGCCCGCGCCGCCTTCATCGCCCGCCAGCCGATGGGCCGGCTCGGCACTCCGGAGGAAATCGCCGACCTCGCCGTCTACCTGGCCGGTGCCACCTATACGTCCGGGCAGGCCTACAATATCGACGGCGGCTGGTCGATCTAACGCAATCAAGGAGACCGCCGGCAAGCTGGGGGGATCTCGGACCAACAGGAAGATCGCGGCGCTTATCGAAGATCGGGAAGTCTGAAAATCCGGCTCGCGGACCTGCTCAACAAATGTCCGCGCTTGCCCGCGATCAGGTCGATGGGTAGGGTCCGCCCGAATTTGCAAAAGGCCGCGAGGCCGCAACCAGGAGAAGGATTTAGATGAAACTGCTGCGCTATGGCGAGGTAGGGAGCGAACGTCCCGGCCTGCTCGATGCGGATGGGACGATCCGCGATCTCTCCGCCCATGTCGCCGACATTGCCGGCACGGTGCTGCATCCGGCCTCGCTGGAGATGCTGGGCAAGCTCGATCCGAAGTCGCTGCCGGCGGTTTCCGGCAAGCCGCGGCTCGGCGCCTGCGTCGCCGGCACCGGCAAGTTCATCTGCATCGGCCTCAACTATTCCGACCACGCCGCCGAGACCGGTGCCACGGTACCGCCGGAACCGATCATCTTCATGAAGGCAAGCTCTGCCATTGTCGGCCCTGACGACGACGTGCTGATCCCGCGCGGTTCGGTGAAGACCGACTGGGAAGTCGAACTCGCCGTGGTCATCGGCAAAACGGCAAAATATGTCAGCGAAGCCGATGCACTCGACTATGTCGCCGGCTATTGCGTCGCCCACGACGTCTCCGAACGCGCCTTCCAGGCCGAGCGTCAGGGCCAGTGGACCAAGGGCAAGAGCTGCGACACGTTCGGCCCGACCGGCCCGTGGCTGGTAACCAAGGACGAAGTCGCCGATCCGCAGAACCTCAAAATGTGGCTGACCGTCAACGGCAAGACCATGCAGAACGGCTCCACCAAGACCATGGTCTATGGTGTCAAATATCTGGTGTCCTACCTCAGCCAGTTCATGTCGCTGCATCCCGGCGACATCATTTCGACAGGCACGCCGCCCGGCGTCGGCCTCGGCATGAAGCCGCCGGTGTTCCTGAAGGCGGGCGATGTGGTGGAACTGGGCATCGAGGGCCTGGGCCAGCAGAAGCAGACGTTCAAGGCCGATTTGTAGCGGTCAGCTCTTCCTTCTCCCCGTCACCATACGGGGAGAAGGTGCCGGCAGGCGGATGAGGAGCGGCGCCAACCTTGCCTACTTCAGCACCTTCCCATCCACGCCAAACCGATAGGTCTTCGCAGGATCCGGCGTCGCATAGAGCGTCGCGCCCGGCTCGGCGTCGTAGACGCCGAAAATGCGCACCGTGATCAGCCCGGCCTTCTCGCAATCGAGATAGAGATTGGTGTCGGCGCCGAGATGCTCGGCATGCACCACCGTGCCCTTCCAGGCGCCCGATTTCGGATCGACGGTCAGATGCTCCGGCCGAACACCGATGGTCTTGGCCGTTTCGCCGAGGCGGGCGCCGTCGATGAAATTCATCTTCGGCGAGCCGATGAAGCCGGCGACGAACTCATTTGCCGGCGCATTGTAGAGCTCCATCGGGCCACCGATCTGCTCGATCCTGCCAGCGTTCAACACCACGATCTTATCGGCCAACGTCATCGCCTCGACCTGGTCGTGGGTGACGTAGATCATCGTCGCCTTCAGCCGACGGTGAAGCTGCGCGATCTCCAGCCGGGTGTTGACGCGCAGGGCGGCATCGAGGTTCGACAGCGGCTCGTCGAAGAGGAACAGCTTGGGCTCGCGCACCACGGCGCGACCGATGGCGACGCGCTGGCGCTGGCCGCCGGAGAGCTCGGCCGGCCGCCGCTCCAGATAGGGCTCCAGCGACAGCATCGATGAGGCGATGCCGATGCGGCGGTCGATCTCGGCCGCGGGGGTGCCGGCCTGCTTGAGGCCAAGGCCCATATTGTTCTTCACCGTCAGATGCGGGTAGAGCGCATAGGTCTGGAACACCATGGCGATGCCGCGCTTGGCCGGCGGCGTGACCGATACATCCTCGCCGTCGATCAACACCCGGCCGGAAGTCGAATCCTCCAGCCCGGCGATGACCCGAAGCAAGGTCGACTTGCCGCAGCCCGAGGGGCCGACAAAGACGACGAATTCGCCATCGGTCACTTCGAGGTCGATGCCCTTCAGCACCTCGACCGGCCCGAAGGCCTTCTTCACATTCTCGATCTTCAGCGAGCCCACGGCTTCGTTCCTGTCGTTAGAGTTTGACGGCTATGCCGCTGCGCACGCTCTCGTCGGCGGCAAGGCAGACGGCGAGCGACTTCACCGCGTCGTCCATGTGTTTGGTGAGATCCAGATCCTCGAGGATCGCCTTCAGCACGAAGGCCTGTTCGAGATCGCAGAGGTCCTGGTGGCCGGGTTCGCCTTCCATCGACAGCATCTCGTCGGCTTTGGCGAACTTGCCGTCCGCGCCTGTCGCGGCGCTATGCAGGCGGATGGTCGAGGTCTTGGTGTGGGTGTCGATGTCGTCCGACTTCACACCTTCCTTCATGACGATCGACACACAGCCCTTCGGCGAAATGACATCCTTCACGAAGAAGGCGGTCTCCGAAATCATCGGACCCCAGCCGGCTTCGTACCAGCCGACCGAGCCATCATCGAACAGCACCTGCAGATGGCCGTAATTGTACATGGACGGTGCCACCTCCTCGGTCAGCCGCACACCCATGCCGCGCACCTCGACCGGCCTGGCGTCGGTGATCTGCAGCATGACGTCGAGATAGTGGACGCCGCAGTCGACGATCGGTGACGTCGTCTGCATCAGCTGCTTGTGCGTCTCCCAGGTATGGCCCGAAGACTGCTGGTTGAGGTTCATACGGAACACGTAGGGGCCGCCAAGCTTGCGCGCCTCGGCGATCAGCCTGATCCAGGACGGGTGATGGCGCAGGATATAGCCGATCACCAGTTTCCTGCCATTGGCCTTGGCGGCCGCGACGACGCGTTTGGCGTCGGCCACCGTCGTTGCCAGCGGCTTTTCGACGAAGACGTGGCAGCCGGCCTCGAAAGCCCTCACCGCATAGTCGGCATGGCTGTCGGAATAGGTGGCGATGCAGGCGACATCAGGCTTCTCGTCACGCAGCGCCTCGTCGAAGGAACGCCTGATGCCATAGCCCGACAGCCCGTCCGGCAGCGGCACGTCGGAGCGGTTGATCAGGGCGGCGATCTCGAAGCCCGGATTGGTGTGATAGGCCAGCGCATGGCTGCGGCCCATATTGCCGAGCCCGGCGACGACGACACGAAGGGGCGATTTGGAACTCACCTAGGTACTCCAGATATTCCAGTTTCTTCTTGAAAGGGTGTCCCCCCAGCAGAGACTTGCAGAGCTCCGCTCACTTGACGGCTCCCGACGTGATGCCGCGGATCAGCTGACGCGAGAAGATGACGTAGAGGATCAGCACCGGCATGATCGCCAGCGAGAGCGCGGCCAGGATGGCGTTCCAGTTGGTGACGAACTGGCCGAGGAAGAGCTGCGCGCCGAGCGTCACCGTCTTGGTCTCCTCCGACGGCGCCAGGATCAGCGGGAACCACAGATCGTTCCAGATCGGGATCATGGTGAAGACGGCGACGGTCGCCATGGACGGCCGTACCAGCGGCAGCACCAGGCGGAAGAAGATGGTGTATTCGGACAGGCCGTCGATACGGCCGGCATTCTTGAGGTCGTCGGAGACCTGCTTCATGAATTCCGACAGGATGAAGACAGCGAGTGGCAGGCCTTGCGCGGTGTAGACCAGGATCAGCGCGGTCAGCGTATTGACCAGCCCGCTCGCCACCATCAATTGCAGGATGGCGACGGTGCCGAGCCGGATCGGGATCATGATGCCGAGAGCGAGATAGAGCCCCATCAGCGAATTGCCGCGGAAGCGGTATTCCGACAGGGCGAAGGCTGCCATGGCGCCGAATAGAAGCACGAAGAACAGCGAGGCGACGGTGACGACGAGGCTGTTCTGGAAATAGTGGATGAAGTCGCCCTGACCGATGACGGTGGTGTAGCCGACCAGGTCGAAGGTTTTCGGCGTCGGCGGCGTCAGCGGCGCGCCGAAGATGCCGGCGCGGGACTTGAACGAATTCATGATCACCAGGATCACAGGAAACAGCGCGATCGCCGTGTAGGTCAAAAGGATCGCGTGGGCGCCGATGGTGCGGGGCAGCGAACGGGTGGCGGTGCTCATCTCCTGGCCCTCAGAACTGGTAGCGACGCAGGCGCGTCTGGACGAGGAAGAGGTAGACGCAGACGCCGCCGAGGATGATCAGGAACATCATCGTGGCGATCGCCGCGCCCATATTGGGGTCGCCGACCTGCAACTGGAAGCCGAAGAAGGCGCGGTAGAGGAAGGTGCCGAGAATATCGGTCGAATAGTTCGGCCCGGCGAGCGCCCCTTGCGCGGTGTAGATCAGGTCGAAGGCGTTGAAATTGCCGACGAAGGTGAGGATCGAGATGATGCCGATCGACGGCAGGATCAACGGCAGCTTGATCTTCCAGAACTGCGACAGGCCGGTGATGCCGTCGCATTCGGCCGCCTCTATGACCTCGTCGGGAATCGACAGCAAGGCGGCGTAGATCAGCATCATCGGGATGCCGACGAACTGCCAGACCGAGATCAGGCTAAGTGTGGTTAGCGCGTATTCCTCTTTCCCAAGGAGAGGCAACATCTTGATCGGCGCACAAGTCTGGCCGAACGTAAAAATGTAGGCGCCGATCAGACGCGGAATCTGACAATTAAAAATGCCGATCAAGCTGGGTATGACACCCCAAATTTGCGACAGGATCAGCTTCCAGGCGAAGCCGACGATGACGAAGGACAGGATGGTCGGAACGAAGATGGCCGTGCGGTAGAAGGCCGAGAACCTGAGCTTCGGGCTGGACAAAAGTGCTGCCAGCATGACGCCGATCGGATTCTGCACCAGCATGTGGATGATGAAGAACCAGACGTTGTTGCGCAGCGCATTCCAGAAATTCACCGACCAGTTGGGGTCGCCGAACAAGGTGCGGAAATTGTCCAGCCCGACGAAGATCTGGTGCTGCTCGATGTTGCGGAACAGCGACAGCTGCAGCGTGCCGGCGAGCGGCAGGATCATTATCGCCGTGTAGACGAGCACGGCCGGCGCCAGGAAGACGGCGATGTGCCAGCGAAACGGTCTTTTCGGTCGTATTTCTGCGGCCATGAGTTCGGTCCCCGCCGTCTCTCGGTTCCAGACGATGTTGATGCTAGATGATGCCTCGATGCACGGCCCAGAAATCCTTGCCCGGTACGGCAAGAACAAAGGCCTGCGACTGATCAGCTAGCCTTCCCCAAGACCAGCAAGGGTAAGGCCGCGAGGCGGTGCCGACAATCGCTATCTGACGGATGCACTTGTGAAAACCGGGTATTCGGAACCGGCCAGGCATGCGCCCGGCCGGCTCCGTTGCCTGAGCTCTTACTTTGCTGGCTTGTACCAGCTGTCGAGACCGGTCTGCAGCTTCTTGGCCGCGGCTTCAGGGGTGTCGGTGCCGTTGATGACGTTGGCCGATTCAACCCAGGTCTCGTTCTCGAGGTTCGGCGTGCCGCGCGACAGGATCTGGTAGGTCGAGCGGATCGTCGACTTGCACTTGCCGCGCCAGGAAACGAATTCCTGCGCCAGCGGGTCTTCCATCTTCACCGGCGAGGAGTTCAGGCTGAAGAAGCCCGGCAGCGCGTTGGCGTAGATGGTGGCGAAATCCGGCGAGGCCACCCAGGACAGGAAGGTCTTGGCCGCGTCCGCATGCTTGGAAGCCGCATTCAGGCCCATGCCGATATCGGTATGGTCGGAGATGTAGCAGGTGTCACCGGCCTTCTCGACCGGCGGCGGGAAGGCGCCCATCTTGAACTGGGCCTGGGTGTTGAACAGGCCGATCTCCCACGAGCCGGCCGGGTAGATGGCGGCGCGGCCGAGCGTGAACAGGTTCTGGCTGTCCGGATAGGTCTGCGCCTCGAAGCCGTCGCCCAGATAGGGCTTCCACTTGGCCAGTTCCTCGAAGGGTGCGACCCAATCCTTGTCGGTCAGCTTCTGCGTGCCCTTGATCAGCGCCGCGCGGCCGTCCTCGCCCTTCCAGTAATTGGGGCCGATGTTCTGGTAGCCCATGGTCGCGGCTTCCCAGAGATCCTTGGTGCCCATCGCCATCGGGATGTAGGTGCCGTCGGCCTTGATCTTGTCAAGCGCCGCGAAGAACTCGTCGCGGGTCTGCGGCACCTTGATGCCGAGCTTGTCGAAGGCATCCTTGTTGTAGATGAAGCCATGGATGACCGAGGCCATCGGCACGCAGAAGCTCGCCTTGCCGTCGTCGGTCTGCCAGGCGGACTTGGCCACCGGCGAGAAGTTTTCCATGCCGGGCAGCGCGCTGAGGTCGGCGAGGTTGCCCTTCTTGAACAGTTCGAGCGACTTGTCGAACGGGCGGCAGGTGATCAGGTCGCCGGCCGATCCGGCGGCGAGCTTGGCGCCGAGCGCCGCGTCATATTCGGTCGGAGCCGATGGTGCGAACACCACCTTGATGCCGGGGTTCTTGGCTTCGAAGGCGGGGATCAGCTTGTCCTTCCAGATGGACAAGTCATCGCCGCGCCAGCTTTCGATGTTGAGCGTTACGTCCTCGGCGTGAGCCAACCCGGCGGAGCCGAGAATGCTGGTGCCCAGAAGCAGTGCCGTCAGTAATTTCGTTGTCATGCTCAGTCTCCCTGTTGACCTTTTTCAGGTTCGGTTTTGATGAGAACAGGGGCTTTTGACCCCTTGCTCCCCTCGCAAGCCCGTTTCACCCCGATGGAAATCGGGATCAAACAGGCTCTATTTCTCTGTTCGAGCGTGATCTTTTCCGGAAAGCGGTTTCCACTTTTCGGGATCATGCCCCAGCGCGGAAAGGGCCGGCCGCAGTTTCTGGCCAGCCTCTTCCAGTATCTTCCGCGCCGCGGCGGCGCTGTCGGCGCCGGCGGCGAGCAGAATTGCGATCTTGACCGCGCCGCCGCTTTTCTCGAGCAGCCCGGCCGCTTCGTCCTTGCC
Source organism: Mesorhizobium sp. NZP2298 (assembly GCF_013170825.1). Lineage (NCBI taxonomy): Bacteria > Pseudomonadati > Pseudomonadota > Alphaproteobacteria > Hyphomicrobiales > Phyllobacteriaceae > Mesorhizobium > Mesorhizobium sp. NZP2298. The sequence continues at coordinate 795,458 of NZ_CP033365.1, forward strand.
GCGCCCGCTGATGGCGGCGACGATGCGCGCGGCGCGGTCGCGCAGCTTGATGTTGTCAGCCATCAGATTGACCATGTAGCCGTCATGGACATGGCCAAGATGGACGGCGGTCAGGGTCGACAGCATGTTGAGCGCGATCTTCTGGGCGGTACCGGCGCCCATACGCGTCGAGCCGGCGATCACTTCCGGCGGCGTCTCGAGCAGGATTGCGGTTTCGGCTTGGCGAAGCAGGGCCGAGTCCCGGTTGTTGGCGATGCCGATGGTGGCCGCGCCACGACGGGCGGCTTCTTCGATGGCGCGCACCGCATAGGGTGTGGTGCCGCTGGCGGAAAGCGCGATCAGGCAATCGCCCGCGCCGATGCCGGCATTGGCGACAGCCGCCGCGGCCTCCTCGACATCATCCTCGGGGCCGCCCGCCAGCGTCCTGAAAGCTTCGTCGCCACCGGCGACCAGGATGGCGATGCGGTCGCGCGGGATGCCGAAAGTGCCCGGCAGTTCCAACGCATCGGCCAGCGCCATCAGGCCGGAACTGCCGGCCGCGGCATAGGCAAGCTTGCCGCCGCCACTCAATCGGCCTGCAATGATCTCGGCTGCCTTGGCTATGGCGGGAATGGCGTTGCGGACGGCTTTCGCGGCTTCGATCTGCGCATCGGCCAGCGAAACAAGGATGACTTCCGGAGCCTGGATATCCAGCCCCTCGGCATTCCTGTGAAGCGCTTCGGTGCGCGTTTCAGCCATCCGTGTTCCTCCAATACCAGAACAATACCAAAAAAATACCACTTGTCCACACGCATTAACGAATTCGCGGACACGAAATCGCTGAGCCGACGAAATGTGCAGATTTTTCAATAAAATACAGCTTAATCTTTTTGAAACGGAAATTAAGTCTTGGCTATTGGTATTTTATTGGTATTATCGGTTCGGAGGAGAAATCGCGTGAATTTCGTGCTCGGTATCGATGGCGGCGGCACCAGCTGCAGGGCCGCCCTTGCAACAGCGGACGGTACGGTCGTCGGCCGCGCCAAAAGTGGTGCCGCCAATATTCGCACCGACCTCACCGGGGCGCGGTCGAACATCGTCGACGCCGCGCGGCAGGCTTTCATCGCCGCCGGGCAGGATCCCGAGCTGATCCCTCAAACACCGGCCATTCTCGGCCTTGCCGGCGCCAATGTCGGCACCTACCGGCAGCAGCTCGAAGCGATCCTGCCGTTCAGCACCAGCCGCGTCGAGACCGACGCCGAAATCGCGCTTGAAGGGGCGGTGGGCTCGGGCGACGGCGCCATGGCTATCCTCGGCACCGGCACCGCCTATATGGCCCGCAAGGGCGGCAAGTCACGGGCGATCGGCGGCTGGGGATTCCAGGTCGGCGACCAGGGCAGCGGTGCCCGCATCGGCCGCGATCTGCTCGAACAGACGCTGCTTGCCCATGACGGCGTGCGCGCGCGCTCGCCACTGACCGACGCGATGATGGCCATCTTCCGCAACAATCCCGAGGACGTGGTGGAATTCACCACCAATGCCAAGCCCGGCGATTTCGGCGGCTTCGCGCCCAAAGTGTTCGAGCACGCCGAGAAGGGCGATGCCGTTGCCAACTGGATCGTCGACAAGGCGGTCGGCGATGTCGAGGCTTCGCTCGGCGCGCTCGGCCTCTCCGATGACGCCCCGCTTTGCCTGCTCGGCGGGCTGGCGCCGCTCTACGCGCCACGGCTGTCGCCACGTTATCGGGCATTGCTCAAGCCACCGCTCGACGATGCGCTGGGTGGCGCGGTGCAGATGGCGGTGCGTCTGTTCGCCGGACACGCGGAGGCGGCCCGATGAGCGATGCCGCCGACCAGATTTTCGCCACGCTGAAACAATCGTCGCAAAGCGGCGCGCCGCTCTATCTGCAGCTCAGGAAAAGCATCGAGGACGCGGTCAACCGTGGCCTGATCGGACCCGGCGACGCGCTGCCCTCCGAGCGCGACATCGCCACCAAGGCCGACATCTCGCGCGTCACCGTGCGCAAGGCGGTGCAGGATCTGGTCAAGGGCGGCATCCTGGTGCAACGCCATGGCTCCGGCACTTTCGTGGCGCCACGCATGGAGCGTGTCGAGCAATCGCTGTCGCGGCTGACCTCCTTCACGGAGGACATGGCGCGGCGCGGCATGGCGGTGCGCTCGGCCTGGCTCGACCGCGGCCTCTATGCGCCCTCGCCCGACGAGATGATGGTGCTCGGCCTGTCGTCGAGCGAACTGGTGGCGCGCGTGGCGCGCCTGCGCATCGCCAACGACACGCCACTGGCGATCGAACGCGCCTCGTTGTCGGCCAGCGTGCTGCCCGATCCGGCGGGCATCGGCTCCTCGCTCTACGCGGCGCTGCAACTGACCGGCAATCGCCCGGTTCGGGCGGTGCAACGCATCTCGGCCGCCAATCTCGGCGACGGCGATGCGCGCCTGCTGGAAGTGCCGCCGGGTGTCGCCGGCCTGCATATCGAACGCATTTCCTATCTGGCGAGCGGCAAGGTGATCGAGTTCACCCGCTCCATCTACAGGGGCGACGCCTATGATTTCGTCGCCGAACTGCGGCTGACAGGGCCGAGCGAAGAGGGCCGACCATGATCTCCAACACCACACATATGCAGCGCGAGATCGAGGAGATCCCGCAGGCCGTCGCCCGCCTGCTCGATGGCTCCGGCGCCATGCTCGCCGAGGCCGGGCGCGGCATCCGGGAACGCGACCCGCATTTTGTCGTCACCGTGGCGCGCGGTTCGTCCGACCATGCCGCAACCTTCATGAAATATGCCGTCGAACTGACCGCAGGCCTTGCCGTCGCCTCGGTTGGGCCGTCCATCGCCTCCATCTACGGCCGCAAGCTGCGGCTCGGCGGCTCGGCCTGCCTGGCGATCTCGCAGTCAGGCATGAGCCCCGACATCGTCGCCATGGCCGAAACCGCACGCGCCGGCGGCGCGCTGACCATCGCCGTCACCAACACCGCCGAGTCGCCGCTGGCGCGGGCCTCGGACTATGCAATCGACATCCTGGCCGGCCCAGAACGCAGCGTCGCGGCAACCAAGACCTTCGTCAATTCCGCTGTCGCAGGTCTCGCCTTGATGGCGCATTCCACCGGCGACGAGGCGCTTCTCAAGGCACTTGCCGGCTTGCCCGAGCATTTCGGCAAGGCGATCGCCTGCGACTGGATGAGCGTGCTGGCCGAGACCATCGAGAAGCAGAAGTCGCTGTTCATCCTCGGCCGAGGACCGTCGGCGGCGATGGCCAACGAGGCGGCGCTGAAATTCAAGGAGACCTGCGGCATGCATGCCGAGGCCTATAGTGCGGCCGAAGTCATGCACGGCCCGCTGGCGCTGATCGGCCCCGACTTTCCGGTGCTGGCGCTGGCCGCGCGCGATGCGTCAGAACCCTCCATCGCTGAGGCGGCCGACGGCCTGGCGGCCAAGGGGGCACCGGTGTTCGTCACATCAGCGCTTGCCAACCGCGCCACGCGCCTGCCGCATGTCGCCACCGGACACCCGCTGACTGATCCGCTGACGCTGATCGTCTCGTTCTACGTGTTCGTCGAGGCTTTCGCGCGCCACCGCGGCCTCGATCCCGACACGCCGCGCAACCTTCGCAAGGTGACGGAGACCGTATGAGCGACCGTTTTGCCCTGACCGGCGCCCGCATTTTCGACGGCGACAACTGGCACGAAGGCTCGGCGCTCGTCGTGCGCGACGGTCTTGTCGAGGCCATAGTGCGCCAAGGTGCCCTGCCCCCAGGCGTCCGTGTCGTCGACGCCGGCGGCGGCATGCTGGTGCCGGGCTTTGTCGACATCCAGGTCAATGGCGGCGGCGGCGTCATGCTCAACGACCACCCCGATGTCGTCTCGATCGAAACCATCTGCCGGGCGCACGCGCCGTTCGGCACGACGGCGCTGCTGGCGACGCTGATCACCGACACGCCCGCGATTACCGCTGCCGCCATCGCTGCCGGCGAAGCAGCAGCGCTGCAGAAAGTACCCGGTTTCCTCGGCCTGCATCTCGAGGGCCCGCATCTGTCGATCGCGCGCAAGGGCGCGCATGATCCGGCGCTGATCCGACCGATGACGGACGCCGACCAGGCGATGCTGATCGCGGCGCGGCAAAAGCTACCGGTGCTGCTCACCACGATCGCGCCAGAATCCGTCGAACCGGCGCGGGTCGCCGCATTGGCGAAGGCCGGCGTCGTCGTCAGCCTCGGCCATTCGGATACCAGCTATCTCAAGGCAAAAACCTTCGCCGAAGCGGGCGCCAGCGTGGTCACCCACCTGTTCAACGCCATGAGCCAGATCGGCAACCGCGAGCCTGGACTGGCGGGCACGGCGATCGATGTCGGTACCTTGTCCGCCGGGCTCATCGCCGACGGTATCCACGTTCATCCCGCGACAATCCGGATCGCGCTCGATGCCAAGCAGGGACCGGGCAAGATCGTGCTGGTCACCGACGCCATGGCGACGATCGGCACCGACATGACCTCGTTCACACTCAACGGCCGCACCATCTACCGCAAGGACGGGAGTCTCCGACTTGCCGACGGGACGCTGGCGGGCGCCGACCTCGACATGATCTCGGCGATCCGGTTCATGCACGGCGTCGTCGGCGTCGAACTCACGGAAGCCTTGCGCATGGCCTCGCTCTACCCGGCACAGGCGATCGGCCAGTCGCATCGGCTTGGCCGACTTGCCAACGGCACGGCGGCGGATGTCGTTGCGCTGTCGGACGATCTTGGCATAGAACGCGTCTGGATCGGCGGCGACAAGGTGTTCGAGGCGGGCGCTCCACGCTGAGAGCGAAGCCATGCAGACAATCGATTGTGTCGTCGCCAGAGCAGGCGTCGTCGGGCTTGCCATCGGGAATTCGTCCGCTGAGGCTGATGTCATGAAACTTTTTGATTTCGAGGTCGTTGTCGGAGCGCATGTCCGAGGCGAAACCCAAATCAACACCGCCCGACGGCACCCCGAAGCCGCGTCGAGGAAAGCCGCCACGACAAAAACCGCGTGACGAGGGGTCGCACGACGAGGCTCCACGCAAAAAGAAGCCACGCGAGAAGAACACGTCGACCGTCGAAGCCGCAGCGTCCGAGATCGTCGACGAAACACCACCGCCGGAGGCCGTCGAACCCGATCCGGAGCTGACGCCCAAGCAAGCCGAAGAGGCGCGCAAGAAGTACCTGCTGAAGCGGTTCTGGATCAGCGGGCGCGGCTATTGGGGACGGCACGGCGACAAGCTCGGCTGGCCGTTGACGATCGGGCTGTTGATCCTGATCGGGATCAATGTCGGCTTCCAGTACGGAATCAATGTCTGGAACCGCGCCATATTCGACGCCATCGAGAAGCGCGACGCCCACACAGTGTATTTCCTCAGCGCCGTGTTCGTGCCGCTCGTGATCGGCAGCATGAGCCTCGTCGTCGCACAGGTCTACCTGCGCATGACCATGCAACGCCGATGGCGCTCCTGGCTGACCACCTCGGTGATAGCGCGCTGGCTCGCCAATGGCCGCTATTACCAGCTGAATCTGGTCAAGGGCGACCACCAGAACCCCGAGGCCCGCCTCTCGGAAGATTTGCGTGTCGCCACGGAGTCCCCCGTCGATTTCGTCGCCGGGGTCATTTCCGCTTTTTTGTCAGCCTCGACCTTCATTGTGGTGCTGTGGACGATCGGCGGGGCCTTGAGCGTCACTCTGGGGGGCTCGACCATCACCGTGCCCGGATTCCTCGTCATTACCGCGGTAATCTATGCCGCGATCACCTCCACATCGATGTTCCTGATCGGCCGCGATTTCGTGCGGCTGTCGGAGGAGAAGAACCAGGCGGAAGCCGAATTCCGCTACGTGCTGACGCGCGTGCGCGAAAACGGCGAAAGCATCGCCTTGCTGGGCGGTGAGGATGAGGAACGCAGCGGTATCGACAAGACCTTTGCCGGCGTGCTGAAGCGTTGGGCGCAACTGACCGGCCAGCACATGCGCACGGCGGTGGTTTCGCAGGGCTCCAGCCTGTTCGCGCCTGTCGTGCCGGTACTGCTGTGTGCGCCAAAGTTTCTCGAAGGGTCGATGTCGCTCGGCCAGGTCATGCAGGCCGCCTCCGCCTTCGCCATCGTGCAGGGCGCCTTCGGATGGCTGGTCGACAATTATCCGCGCCTGGCCGACTGGAACGCCTCCGCACGGCGTATCGCTTCGCTGATGATGTCGCTCGACGGGCTGGAGCGCGCCGAGCAGAGCGACGAGCTCGGCCGCATCCAGCATGGCGAGACCAAGGGCGACGCGATGCTTTCGCTCGACGATCTGTCCGTGACGCTCGACGACGGCACGTCCGTGGTCAAGGAAACGGAGGTCGTGGTCGAATCGGGCGAGCGGGTGCTTGTGTCCGGCGAATCCGGCTCGGGCAAGTCGACGCTGGTTCGGGCGATCGCCGGCCTCTGGCCATGGGGAAGCGGCGGCGTCAATTTCCATCCCGACAAGCAATTGTTCATGCTGCCGCAGCGGCCCTACATCCCTTCTGGCACGTTGCGCCGGGTGGTCGCCTATCCCGCGGCGGCCAACAACTGGAAGCTCGACCAGATCAAGGCCGCCCTCGACAAGGTCGGCCTCAGCCACCTCGCCGGCCGGATCAAGGATGAAGCGCCCTGGGACCAGACCTTGTCGGGCGGAGAAAAGCAGCGGGTCGCCTTCGCGCGCCTATTGCTGCACCGCCCGGACATCGTCGTGCTGGACGAGGCGACCTCGGCGCTGGACGAAAAGAGCCAGGACCAGATGATGGAAACGGTGATCCGCGAATTGCCCGAGGTCACCATCGTCAGCGTTGCGCACCGCACCGAACTGGAAGCCTTTCACACCCGCAAGATCACGCTCGAGCGGCACAAGGGCGGCGCGAAACTTGTCAGGGATATCGACCTCGTGCCGCGCAACCGCAAACGCGGCCTGCTCACGCGCGCCTTGTGGGGCTCGGGCACGACGACCGAAAAGCCGCGCAAGACGAAGTAACGGTGCGCCCCCCCGCCACCTAGGACGCATAGAGATCCTTGTATGTCTCGCGCAGCAGGTTCTTCTGCACTTTGCCCATGGTGTTGCGCGGCAATTCGTCGACGAAGATCACCTGTTTCGGGTGCTTGTACCTGGCCAGGCGCCCGGCGATGGCACTGAGAATTTCGGCACCGGTGATCCGCGATGCCGGCGCCCGCACGACGACCGCCGTGACACCTTCGCCGAAATCCGGATGGGCGACGCCGATGACGGCGCTTTCGTTCACTCCATCAAGCGCGTCGATCTCGCTTTCGAGCTCCTTCGGATAGATGTTGTAGCCGCCCGAGATGATCAGGTCCTTGCCGCGGCCGACGATATGGACATAACCGTCGGCGTCGACCATGCCGAGATCGCCCGTGATGAAGAAGCCGTCGGCGCGGAATTCCGCCTTGGTCTTTTCCGGCATGCGCCAGTAGCCGCCAAAAACGTTCGGACCCTTGACCTCGATCATGCCGATCTCGCCCTGGGCCAGCGGCTTGCCGCTATCGGGATCGGTGATGCGAAGCGACACGCCAGGCAGCGGGAAGCCGACCGTGCCGGCGCGGCGCTCGCCCTCATAGGGGTTGGACGTGTTCATGTTGGTCTCGGTCATGCCGTAGCGCTCGAGGATGGCGTGGCCGGTGCGCTCGCGCCAGGCCTTGTGCGTCTCGGCCAGCAGCGGCGCCGAGCCGGACACGAACAGGCGGATGTTCCTCGCCGCCTCGCGGTCCAGCCCGTCCTGCTGCAGCAGCCTGGTATAGAAGGTCGGCACGCCCATCAGCGCCGTGGCGCGCGGCAGCAGCGAGATGATGCGGGCCGGATCGAATTTCTGCTCGAACAGCATCGAGGCGCCGGCCATCAGGATGACGTTGGTGGCGACGAACAGGCCATGAGTATGGAAGATCGGCAGCGCATGGATCAGCACATCGCCTGATGTGAAGCGCCATTGGTCGACCAGCACGCGCGCATTCGATGCCAGGTTCCCATGGCTGAGCATGGCGCCTTTCGAGCGGCCGGTCGTTCCCGACGTGTAGAGGATTGCCGCGAGATCATCCTCGCCGCGCTCGACATCATGGAAATCGGAGGATTGCCGCGATGCCTGGTCCGTCAGCGATCCCCGGCCATTGCGGTCGAGCGTGACCACGACGGCACCGGATGGTGCGACCATCCGCTCGATATCCGCCGATTTCGCCGGATCGCAGACAATGACCCGAGGCGTTGCATCCTCGAAGAAATATCCAAGCTCGGTCGGCGTGTAGGCCGTGTTGAGGGGCAGGAAGACGGCACCAGCGCGCACGCAGGCGAGATAGAGCAGCACCGCCTCCGGGCTCTTTTCGACCTGGACGGCGATCCGGTCGCCGGGCTCGACATGCAATTGCAGGAGCGCGTGCGCGAGCTGCGCCGACCGCGCCAGCATGTCGCCATAGCTGAGCGAGCGCCCATCATCGGTTTCCATCAACAGGCGCCCGGGCGCCGGCATCCGGGACCGGAACGCGTCGAACAGATGATTGCTCATGAAATTTTCCTGCTGTGATGGCAATGGCGGCGCCGGCAATGCCCTTGGGGCGCGCAGAGTTCGCGTTTCCGGACCATGTCGTCAAGACCGCAAACGGCGGTCCGGCGCGTCACATCGGCCGAAAAAGCCGCGAACGATGGCAACAAGCTCTGGCAAAAGGAAATGATCGTTACCGCCGAGCGCGTTCGGCCGAAGCGGCGGCTTTTGAGACTTCGCCTTGCTTGAAGCGCTCCATGCATATGGAAGCGGTCAGCTGGTAATGATCGATCAATGCCTGGACGGCGCCGTCGGCATTGCCGTCCAGCGCGTATTCGGCAATCCGCCGGTGTTCCCCGAAATCGTCGCGCTGGATGTTCTCGCCGTCATTGGCCATTTGCCGATAGCGATAGGCGTGATCGGAAAGCTGATCGCAGAAACCCACCAGCCAGTGCGACCGGCAGGCCGAGATCAGCACACGGTGGAAGGTGCGGTGCAATTTCTCCCAGTCCGGATCGAGCGACGAGAGATGTTGCGGCGAACGTCGCGAGGCGCGGTCCAGGCGATGCAGCGCCAGCACCAGTTGTTCTTCCCACTCGGTGGTGCGGTGCGCAATGGATTCGCGAAGCGCGCGTTCCTCGAGCCAGCAGCGGGTGCGCGTCAGCTCCTCGAGCTCCGTCGCACTGACCGGCATGATGAAAAAGCCACGCTGATCGTGACGGCCAAGGAGTCCCTCGGAGGCAAGGCGATTAAGGGCTTCACGGACAGGGGAGGCACCGGCGCCATACTTGGAAACAACCCACTCGACCCGCAGCTTGCTTTCGGCTTCCAGAGCGCCGCCAAGAAGATCATCCCGCAATTGATGATAGACCGTACTGGCAAGCGTACTCTTGGATCCTGTGCCGTCGTCGTTCAGGTTGGCAGCGCCGTATGTCAAATTCGACTCCTTGTCCCCATTTCTCTCTGGGCAATTCGAGTCCGAAAAGAATCCTTCGTACATGTACCCTACAGTGCCTTCGTCAAGAGGCTCAAGCACGAGATGCCATCCTTGTACTTAAGCACGAAGGAATATGACGTTATCCGCCGCCTGATCGGGGGAATTCGCGCGCCTCTACAACCAATGGAAACTTAACATGTTTTGTATGCACGCAGAATCATCTGTTTCTTGTGTGCCCGTGCGAGCATCTTTTCTGTCGCGCGCAAAATAACGCACGGCTCGGCCGGCTCATACCTCCTGTGCCGATCTGATTCGGACGGAAGCGGGCTCCTGGAGAACCGTATCCGCTCAACGGCTGTCAGACAGCCAGCCTGTTGGATTCGAAGCGGGATGATCGCGGTGCGTTCGAGCAATTCAGAGCGGTTCACCGTTTCCTCGAAACGGCCAACCGCCCTAGCCGGCGGCGTTGTCGGCCGCTGTCCTGATCGCCTCGATGTTGGCACGGTACGCCTCGACGCTGCCGCCCTTGAAGATCGCCGCACCGGCCACCAGCACATCGGCCCCGGCTGATGTGACCAAAGGGGCCGTTTCGGGCGAAACGCCGCCATCGATCTCGATGCGGATCGGCCGGTCGCCGATCAGCGCCTTGACCCTTCTCACCTTCTCGACGATCCCCGGGATGAAGGCCTGGCCGCCGAACCCCGGATTGACGGTCATGATCAGGATCAGGTCGAGTCGGTCGAGCACATATTCGATCATCGTTTCCGGCGTCGCCGGATTGAGCGATACGCCGGCCTTCTTGCCGAGGTTCCTGATGGTCTGCAACGAGCGGTCGAGATGCGGCCCGGCCTCCGCATGCACCGTCATGCCGTCACAGCCGGCCTCGGCGAAGGCGGCGAGATAGGGATCGGCCGGCGCGATCATCAGATGGCAGTCGAAAAAAGCCTTGGTGCGGTTGCGGATCGCCTTGATCACCGGCGGACCGAAGGTGATGTTGGGGACGAAATGGCCATCCATGACATCGAGATGGATCCAGTCGGCACCAGCAGCCGCGACGGCTTCGACCTCGTCGCCAAGCTTCGAAAAGTCCGAAGCCAGCACCGATGGTGCGATCAAGGTCTTCTTGCTCATCTCGCGGCCTTTCCGGGCGTCCTTTTCATACCGTTCACCCTGGATCGACTGCCTAATGCCCGGCGGGTGACTTGTCGAGGGTGCAGGCGCGTGGGCTCCACAGGCTTGGACGGCGTTGCGGCGTCTCCGATCCCGCCCAGCCAAATTCCGCTTGCCGGGACATGACGAAGAACCCGCCGGATTGCTCCGGCGGGTCCCAGGTCTGGCGTCGAGCGGACGGCTACTGCTGCTGGAGCTTCAGGATCCTGTTTGGTGCCGGATCCTGCTGCTGTTCAGCCTGCGGCAGGCGCCGTGGCAGGACCTGCTGCAACAGCAGGCCCGGGTTGAGCTCCAGTGACGGCTGCCCGCGCATCGGTCGGCAGTTGGGATAGCGTCCAACCGTGCCTTCCGGACAGCGCCTCTTGAAGATCGGTTGGCACTGGCCATTGATCATCTGCGAGCCCGGTGCGCATTCCGTCTGTTGCCTGGATTTGCGGCATGCGCCGTCGATCACCTCGGTCCCCCGCGGACAGACGCACTCGCCGCGCTTGTTGTGGACCTGGCCGCGTATGTCGCACTGCTCCACCTGCGGCTGTTTGCGCCGGCAGGCATTGCCTTGCACCTCGGTACCCCGCGGGCAGACGCAATCGCCGTTGGCATCGTGCACCTGACCCCGGATGGTGCACTGGTCGGGCTTCGGCCGGACCGGACGGCAAGCGCCGTTGCGCACCTCCGTGCCTTGCGGACAGACGCAATCGCCATCGGCATTGCGGATCTGGCCGGGGATGCGGCACTGCTGAGGCTTCGGCCGGACCGGACGGCAGGCGCCGTTGCGCACCTCCGTGCCTTGCGGACAGACGCAATCGCCATTGGCATCGTGGATCTGGCCACGGATGGTGCACTGCTCGGGCTTCGGCCGGATCGGGCGGCAGGCGCCGTTGCGCACTTCGGTACCTTGCGGGCAGACGCAGTCGCCATCGGCATCGTGGACCTGGCCACGAATGGTGCACTGCTCGGGCCTGTCGGTCCTGACGCAGGCGCCGTTTTCCAGCGCCGTGCCGCGCGGGCAGACGCAGCGCCCGTCCTCGGTGCGGATCTGGCCTTCGAGCAGCACGCAGCGCTTCGGTGGCGGCGGTGGTGTCGGCAGAATGTTGGTGCCGCCGCCGGTGCACTGGCCGTTGCGGAAGGTGGTGCCTTCCGGGCAGACGCAGCGGCCGGCGTCGTTCATGACGAAGCCCGGCGAGCACTGGTTCTTCACCTCATGCGTGATGGTGAAGGGGTGGCAGGCATAGGCCTTGCCGCGATCGCCCTGCACATTGGTCGCATCCTTGGACAGCACGTCGCCGCCCTGGACCCGCGTGTCGGGAGACAGGACACCAACGCAGTTCTGGCCATTGACGTTGCCCTGCAGATTGGCAAGGCGCCCGTCGTCGGGAATGACCACGGTGACATGATGCGACTGGCTTTCGCCGGCACCAAGCGTCAGGTTGGCTATGCAGGACAGAGGCAGGCTTGCCGGTTCGGGCGAGCAGCCGAAGGGCGGGTCGATCGAGGTGATCGCAACGCCGTCCAGCCGGCCGAGCCCTTCCACGCCGATCGCATCGCCGATGCGAACCGGGCCGGAGAACGGGCTCGTCCCGTCATTGGATATGGTGATGTCGAACGAGCAGGGCTGGCCGAGCCGGCATTCGCGATCGCCGGTCTTCTCGACACGGATGGTCGAGGAGCCACCGCCCTTGGCGCAGGCCTGGCCAATCGGGTAGACGACATCGTCGCCTTGCGCCGGCCCATAGGAGCCGCGCGCGCAGTTCTCGAACTCGCCATTGGCCGAGACCGTCACGTCGAAGTGGCGGCTGATCCCGGGCGTCATGACGGCACCGGGAATCTGGCACGACAGCGTGTTGGCCGGAACCGGTCCGCACGTCCATTCCGCGCCGTCTGGAGTGACGGTCTGGATCTGGACGGGCGCGCCGCCCGACACCAGCGTGGCGGCATCGTTGACCCGCACCGGACCGGCGGGGGCCGCCGTGCCGGCGTTGGAGACGGTGATGCGGCAAGAGACGGCCGCGGCACCGGCCAGCGAACCGCTGCACACCTTGGTGATGCGCAGGCCGGGCTGGCCACCATTGGGACGACGGATGCGTTCCTTGGCGCAGGCCTTGTTGTTGGTGAGGTCGACCTCACCGGGAATGGCCTTCACCTCGGCGCAGTTCTCGACCGTGTCCGACCGGTAGTCGGCCGGCATGACCGCCTTGACGACGATCGGCGTCGAGGCGCCCGCGGGCAGCGCGATGCCGGGATTGTCGCAGCGGAACTGGCCGGGGCCATTCGGGCCACATGTCCAGGGCGGGCTCGGCCCGAAAGTCGAGGAGACCGGCGCGCCGCCGGGATAGTTGTCGATCACCGTCAACGGCCCGTTATAGGTCGATGTGCCGTTGTTGATGATGTCGATCACGAAGAAACAGACGCCGTCGGCCGTGCAGATTTCGGTGCGGGCACGCTTCTTCAGGATCAGGTCGACCTTCTTCTCGACCGGCGGCTGGCAGTCGCGGTCACGATCGCCACGGCGGCAGATCGGGATCGAGGCGCAGCCACGGTCGTTCGACTGGCTGCCGAACAACGGCTTGCCGCTGGCGGCATAGTTGTAGGCGGCGCAGTTGCGCAGCGCACTGCCTTGCCAGCCGCCGGCCGGCTTGAAGCCGAGCTTGAGGTCGACAAAGGCCCCCGGATTGAGCGTGGTCACCGGATAGGTGCACGTCATCGGGGTAGTGCCGGGCACGCAGACCCAGGGCGGATTGGGCCCTGAACTCAACGTCGAGCCGACCGGCAGCGTCACCTCGTCGAGCACGATCTTGCCGTTGTAGGGCGCGGTGCCGACATTGGTGACCCTGATGGTGAAGTCGCAGCCGCCGGCCATGGTGCAGCGCGCGACATCGGCACGTTTCTCGACCTTGAGGTCCGGCTCCTTGTCCCTGGGCGGGCACCGCTGGTCGCGCGGGATGACGATGTCGATGGTCTGCGTGCAGCACAGGCCCCAGCCCTCCTTCGGGCCGGCATAGGTCTCGATGCCGGTGACGATGAGGTGGATGACGTCGCCGGGCGATGCGCCGACGATCTTCCAGTTGAGCACGCCGCCGCCCACCGGCACCAGCTGGGTATCGGGGATGATGGTGATGCCGGGCGTGGTGGTCGACACCTGCACCCACTTGCCGCCCATCTCCGGGCCGACCGGCATGTGGTAGATGAAGGCGCCGCCGCCGGGCACGCAGTCGACCGTGCCGCGTTCCACCTTGAAGCATTCCTTGCCGGGAGGTGGTGGCGGCGGGTTGCACTTGCTGACATCGATCTTGATCGAGGTCTTCGCGCCGGTCTTGTAGTCGCCATCGTCAGGCTTGCTCGGATCCTGCGACGGGATGATGGTCCCGGTGCCGGCTCCGTTGCTCACCTTGATCAGGCCCTGATTGTCGATGATCGTCGGCGAGGGAAACGCCGCATGGTCGATCCTGGCCGTGATCTGGAAATTGATGACGCGTTCATTGGCGGCCCCGGCGCCGTCGAGATCGGCGGCGGAGAGCCGGAAATCGGACACCGTTGCCGTATCATTGGGACCCGCCGTATTGCCGATCGTCGCGGCCGGCAGTGGCCCGCCGGAGGCATCCGTGCCGTCGCCGGACAGGTTGACGTTGACGATCGAAAGGCCGTGCGGAAGCTGGTCCTTGAACTCGACCTTGAGTTTCTTCAGCAAGTCCACAAGGCCCGGATCGGCAAAGCCCCGCGGGTCACCGCGCAGGCCGAAGCTCAGGGAGTAGACAACATAGTCGCAGCCTCGCTGGGTGCCTTTCTTGGTGAAGAACGGCACGACCCGTTCCGGCCTCGGATTGACGACGCGCGAATTGTCGAGGTCGAGCCTCAATTCCGGTGTGATCGGAGCGGCGTCTTCCGCGTGGCTTGCGAGAGGGGTGAGCACGGCGACCGCGATACCGGCCGCCATCAGCCAGCGCGCGCCGCGCCTGGCGTATGACAGGGGTTTCATGATCGTCTCCACGACAGTTGACTGCTTGTCGGCTGAGTTGTTTCGCGCGAGCGGGGAGATTGCGAGATTGTTCATCTTCCCCTCCTCAACGTTCGCAGCTGACGGCTGGGGTGCGGAGCGGCAAGGTCATCTTGCAGCAAGGGTAGTAGCCACCCTTGTCCCTGTCGGACTTCCTGTAGAAGCAAAGTCCAACATCCACTCTGTCGCCTGGATAATGGCCGGTGATGTTGATCGTGTAGGGCTTGCCCGGCACATGCGACATGGGTGTGGTCACCCCGACGCCGGGCGACCTGGACTTTGTCTCATTCGAAGGCTGGGCCTTGATCGAATCGCCGCCAAAGCCGGCATGGTCATGGAGATAGAGATCGGCCTCGAGGCCCGAAGGCGTGCAGTAATACCTGATATCTTCAACATCGAGACAGGGAGGCAGGTTGCCGGGCGGTGGGAAGTCCGGCGGGTAGAAGGGTGGCAGATAGCCGCCCGGGATTTCTTCATAATAGCCGGCGCGGCCCTCGCATGGGTGCCAGACAGCGACGTCGCCGACATGGCCTTCCACCTCGGGATCCTCGAAATAGCCGTCGAAATCGACGAACCAGGAGCCGAAGGGCGGCACGTTGGCCGGCTTGACCAGATCCTTGGGCGTGATCTGCACGCCATGCACGGCAAGCGGCCCGCCGGCGGCGAGTTGCTCGGCAAGGGTTGGATTGTCGCGCAATTTGTCGCCGGTGTTGACCAAAGTCTGGGTGCAGACCGAGGTGTCGAGATTGCCGTCGGCGTCATAGCCATATTGCAGGTCGAGGCCGCCGGCCGACTGCCGGTTGCCCTGCGGGAAGCCGACCGCGTATTCCTGCGGCGCGTCCACCCAGACCGATTCCGATGCCGGATCGTCGGGATTTTCTCTGAAGTAGCGGATGACCTCGCCCTTGCCGGAATCGGCGAACCGGCTGTAGTCGTAGCGGTTCTCGATCGGGCCGCGCTGGGCGAGGTACATGAAGCCGCTGTTGTCGAAGGCAATGTCGGTGACGGCGTAGTCCTTGTCGGCCTTGACCGTCAGCTCCCAGCGCGGGTCGCCGGCAAAGCTGCCGTCTCGCGCGATGCCGACCGACCAGATCTCCGACTTTTCGCCGACCGAGTAATAGAGACGGCCGCCATGATAGGAGACGGCCCAGACGCGGCGCTCGTCCTGGGTGTAGCCCCAGGTCTCGGGGTCCTCGGTGTCGAAGGCCGCGCCCTGTATGTCCATCACCGCGCCGTCGTCGGCGACGGGAGCCAGGCCATGCGCCGGTCGCCCGGCGACACCATGATCGAAGGTGTCGATCAGTGCGCCGTTGGCATCGATGCGATGGATCAGGCCGGTGTCGAGGTCGGAGGCGAAGAACTGGCGGTGGTTGGGATCGAAAGTGATATTGCCGATGCCGGGACCACTGTTGGTGTCGATGTCGGCGAATTTAGCAACCTGGCCGGTGATACCGTCGATCTTCCAGATGGTGCCCGGCCCGCCACCATTTTCGGTGCCGAACTGGCCATCCATGAAGGTCGCGCCTGCCGTGCCGCGGCGCTGCCGCTCCGGCCTGCCATCCTTGTCGGCGTCCGGCGTGACGATCTCGATGCCATGCAGCGACGTCGCTGCGGCATAAAGGTTGGGAATGCCCGACGGGACACCATCGCGCACGCCGTCATCATAGGTGAGGCCGAACACCTCGCCGATCTGGCCTGATGTCACCTCGAAAGGCGGCGGCGTGAAGACGAGCTGGCCCGAGGCCGGCCCGCCGAGATGCGAAACGTCGAACACACGCAAGGTGGCGCGCGTGGTGTCGATGAAGGTTTCGTCGACCGGATCGACCCCAGGCGGCAAGCCCTCATCGAAATTGGGGATGACGGTGCCGGGAAAGCCGGTGACCGCCATCGAGCCTGGATAGATGATCTGGGTGTCCTGCGCTCGGGCGGCACCGCCGAGCCAAAGGCCGGCGGTCAGGGCGAATGCAAGAACGCCGCCGGTTGTCTTGATCAGGCGGCGCAAACGGCTGGCGCGAGAAGACACTGACAGGCCGTGATCGCAAGACATAGAACTCCCCCCGAAGTCTACGGGAGGAATCTCCGGCTGTGCCGCGCAAATCAGAGCAGGGCGCGGCGGTCCGGCACGTTCTTCCCTGATCGAATTGTCTGCTTTCCTCTTCATTACGATACGCCTGCTCTTACCTAGGGTCAACGGAATCAGCGGAAAGCCCAGCGCGTCGACCCCGTCCCGAAGGCGGTGGTCGCGCCGAGCTCCTGTTGTTCCCGGAGACCGCGGAGCCTCTGGGTTGCTGGTCATGGGGACTTCCTTTCCGGGCCGCACCATGCGGCACCTGGACGTCAGTCGCGCACGGAGGTGGAAAGGTTCATGGAAGCCTTGCGCAGAATGCTTGCGCCCGATGCTGCCTGTTCTTATATACGCGCCAAGCCGTGCGGCGGCGGAACACCGGTGCCGAACGGGATTTCTTATGAACAGGGGCTTTCGTCGGAACGCCTTCATGGGTCCTGAAAGCCTGCTTAGAGGAGAGAAAAAATGGCAAAAGTAATCGGTATCGATCTCGGCACCACCAACTCCTGCATAGCCATCATGGATGGCAAGGAGCCGAAGGTGATCGAGAATGCGGAAGGCGCGCGCACGACGCCTTCCATCGTCGCCATCTCGGGCGACGGCGAACGTCTCGTCGGCCAGCCGGCCAAGCGCCAGGCGGTCACCAATCCTGAAAACACCATCTTCGCGGTCAAGCGCCTGATCGGCCGCCGCTACGACGATCCGGTGACGGAGAAGGACAAGAAGCTTGTCCCCTACAAGATCGTCAAGGGCGACAATGGCGATGCCTGGGTCGAGGCCGGCGGCAAGAAGCAGTCGCCCTCGCAGATCTCGGCCATGATCCTGCAGAAGATGAAGGAAACGGCGGAAGCCTATCTCGGCGAAAAGGTCGAGAAGGCGGTCATCACCGTTCCGGCCTACTTCAACGACGCCCAGCGCCAGGCGACCAAGGATGCCGGCAAGATCGCCGGCCTCGAGGTGCTGCGCATCATCAACGAGCCGACGGCGGCAGCGCTCGCCTACGGCCTCGACAAGAAGGACGGCAAGACCATTGCCGTCTATGACCTTGGCGGCGGCACGTTCGACATTTCGGTGCTCGAAATCGGCGACGGCGTGTTCGAGGTGAAGTCGACCAATGGCGACACCTTCCTCGGCGGCGAGGATTTCGACATGCGCCTGGTCGAGTACCTGGCGGCCGAGTTCAAGAAGGAACAAGGCATCGACCTGAAGAACGACAAGCTGGCCCTCCAGCGCCTCAAGGAGGCGGCTGAAAAGGCCAAGATCGAGCTGTCTTCGACGACGCAGACCGAAATCAACCTGCCCTTCATCACCGCCGACGCGACCGGGCCGAAGCACCTGACACTGAAGCTGACGCGCGCCAAGTTCGAAAGCCTGGTCGAGGATCTCGTCCAGCGCACCATCGAACCCTGCAAGGCGGCGCTCAAGGATGCCGGCCTGAAGGCAGGCGAGATCGACGAAGTGGTCCTGGTCGGCGGCATGACCCGCATGCCCAAGATCCAGGAGATCGTGAAGCAGTTCTTCGGCAAGGAGCCGCACAAGGGCGTCAACCCGGATGAGGTCGTCGCACTCGGCGCCGCCATCCAGGCCGGCGTGCTGCAGGGCGACGTCAAGGACGTGCTGCTGCTCGACGTGACGCCGCTGTCGCTGGGCATCGAGACGCTGGGTGGCGTGTTCACACGGCTGATCGAGCGCAACACGACGATCCCGACCAAGAAGAGCCAGGTGTTCTCCACCGCCGAGGATTCGCAGTCGGCGGTGACCATCCGGGTCTTCCAGGGCGAGCGTGAAATGGCGGCCGACAACAAGGCGCTTGGCCAGTTCGACCTGGTCGGCATTCCGCCGGCGCCGCGCGGCGTGCCGCAGATCGAGGTCACCTTCGACATCGACGCCAACGGCATCGTCAATGTTTCGGCCAAGGACAAGGGCACCGGCAAGGAGCACCAGATCCGCATCCAGGCTTCTGGCGGTCTTTCGGACGCCGACATCGAGAAGATGGTCAAGGACGCCGAGGCCAATGCCGAGACGGACAAGAAGCGTCGCGCCGTGGTCGAGGCCCGCAACCAGGCCGAGGCGCTGGTGCATTCTTCCGAGAAGTCGCTGAAGGAATATGGCGACAAGGTCTCGGAAGCCGAACGCACGGCGATATCGGATGCGATCGCGGCGCTGAAGACCGCAGCCGAGGGCGACGACGCGGCCGACATCGAGGCCAAGAGCCAGGCACTTGCCGAAGCTTCGATGAAGCTTGGTCAGGCCATGTACGAGGCCTCGCAGAAGGAAGCGGCGGAAGCCGACGCCAAGGCGGATGCCGCCAAGGACTCCGACGTGGTCGATGCCGATTTCGAGGAAATCGACGAGGACGACGACAAGAAGAAGTCGGCCTGAGCCGCCCGACGGCAAAATAAAGCGGAAAGCCCGGCGTAAAGCCGGGCTTTTTTGCAACCCTCGCCGAAAAAGTGCGGGGCCTTGCCGAAAAAACGACAGAAAAGCCCGGACAGGCGCACGCCAGCACTGGCATCCGGGCGGCACCGATCCTAAATCGAGACGACGTGCCGGCAAACGACGCAACAATGCATCAAGACGTTGAGCATCCGGACAGCGGGAAAAAATGAAAGCTGATTTCTACGAAACGCTGGGCGTGCAAAAGGGCGCCGACGAGAAGGAGCTCAAGAGCGCTTTCCGCAAGCTCGCCATGCAGTTCCATCCCGACCGCAATCCCGGCGACCATTCCTGCGAGCACAAGTTCAAGGAAATCAACGAAGCCTACGAGACGCTGAAGGACCCGCAGAAGCGCGCGGCCTATGACCGCTTCGGTCACGCCGCCTTCGAGCAGGGCGGCATGAATGGCGGCGCGCAAGGCTTTGGCGCCGGCGGCTTCGCCGACATCTTCGAGGATATTTTCGGCGACATGATGGGCGGGCGTCAGCGCCGCTCGTCGGGTGGCCGCGAGCGCGGCGCCGACCTGCGCTACAACATGGAAATTTCGCTGGAAGAGGCCTTCGCGGGAAAGACCGCGCAGATTCGCGTGCCGGCCTCGATCTCCTGCTCCGAATGCTCAGGCAGCGGCGCCAAGCCGGGCACCCAGCCGGTGACCTGCTCGATGTGCAACGGCCACGGCAAGGTGCGCGCCACGCAAGGCTTTTTCTCGATCGAGCGCACCTGCCCGCAATGCCAGGGCCGCGGCCAGACCATCAAGGATCCGTGCCCGAAATGCGCCGGGCAGGGCCGCGTCACCGAGGAACGCTCACTGTCGGTCAATATTCCGGCCGGCATCGAGGACGGCACCCGCATCCGCCTGGCCAATGAGGGCGAGGCCGGCCTGCGCGGCGGGCCTTCGGGCGACCTCTATATTTTCCTGGCGGTGAAGCCGCATGAATTCTTCCAGCGCGATGGCGCCGATCTCTACTGCAAGGTGCCGATCTCGATGACGACGGCAGCGCTTGGCGGCTCCTTCGAGGTGACGACGCTGGACGGCAGCCAGACCAAGGTGAAAGTGCCCGAAGGCACCCAGAACGGACGCCAGTTCCGGCTCAAGGGCAAGGGCATGCCGGTGCTGCGCCAGCCCAATGTCGGGGATCTCTATATCCAGACCGCGGTCGAGACGCCGCAGAACCTTACCCGCCGCCAGCGCGAGTTGCTGGAGGAGTTCGAACAGCTCTCCTCGCAGGATAATTCGCCCCAATCGAGCGGGTTTTTCGCCCGCATGAAGGATTTCTTCGAATCCTTCGGCGAGCGTTGACAGAGCAGGAATGGCGCGTGGTCGGATGAAACGCGCCGAATCCCGAAGCGCGACGCCTTGCCTTGCGTCAACCAGGTGTTAAGTAGCTTGCGGGGAGCGTTGAGGAGAGCTTGCATGACACGTGGTCACGGACTGCGGAAGGCGCTTGCCGAGAAGTTCGACGACGAACTCAAATTCTTCAAGGGCTGGATCGACAAACCGAAGACGGTCGGCTCGATCGTTCCAACCAGCTCGATCACCGCGCGCAAGATGGCCTCGATCGTCAATCCCAGGTCCGGCCTGCCGGTGCTCGAGGTCGGCCCCGGAACCGGTGTCATCACCCGCGCCATCCTCGCCCAGGGCGTGCGGCCCGAAAACCTCTACGCGGTCGAATACAACACGGATTTCGTGCGCCACCTGCGCAGCCTCTATCCCGGTGTCAACGTCATCGAGGGCGATGCCTTCAACCTCAACGCCACGCTTGGCGAGCGGAGCGGGATGATCTTCGATTCCGTCGTTTCCGGCGTGCCACTGCTCAACTTCCCGGTCGCCCAGCGCATCGCCTATATAGAGAGCCTGCTTGACCGTATCCCCGCCGGGCGTCCCATCGTGCAGCTGACCTATGGCCCGATGTCGCCGATCCCGGCCGGCCGTGGCGACTATACGGTCAAGCATTTCGATTTCATCATCCGCAACATCCCGCCGACGCAGCTGTGGATCTATCGCAGGGAAGCGCATTGAGAGAGAGGGCAGTAAGGGAATAGGAAATGACGATTCAATTTCCGGACTGTTCCCTACCGGCCTATTCCCTTACTCCCCTATTCCCCGTCCAGCCGTTGATTTGGGCGGCCTCTGGCTGTACCTGTCCGGGAACAAGGATGGCCAATGGCAGTGATCCCGAGAATCCTCGTCTTCGCCGGCTCGAACCGGACGGGCGCCTATAGCGGCAGGACCGCCGACGTGGCACAGAAGGAACTTGCGGTGCAAGGCGCCGAGGTGACCCGCATTTCGCTCGCCGATTATCCCCTGCCGATCCTCGACGAGGACCTTGAGAAGGAAAAGGGCGTTCCGGAAAACGCCGTCAAGCTCGGCCGTCTGATCGCCGCGCATGACGGGTTGCTGATCGCCACGCCGGAATATAACGGCTCGATCCCGCCGCTGCTCAAGAACACGATCGATTGGGTGAGCCGCGTGCGCCGCGATGGTGGCCGGCCGGTCAGGCCGCTTGCCGGCAAGGTGGCGGCCCTCTGCTCCTCCTCCAACGGACACTTCGCTGGCATCCGCTGCATCAACCATCTGCGCGCCGTGCTGGTGCGCTGCCAGATGGAGGTGGTGACGCCGGAATGCTCGGTGCCCGACGGCGGCGACGCCTTCGCCGACGGCGGCAATTTTCGTGACGAGAGACTGCACAAATCGATGGAGCATCTATGCCGCACGCTGATCGAAACCTCGCGCATGCTGTCCACGCGGATCGAGGCGTGATCGCCGCAACCATGCAGACCCAACCCATGCAGGCCAAATCCATGCAGGAAAGACTGATCGTCGGTCTCGACGTGCCGACCGTGAGGGAAGCCGAGCAGGTGGTGCGCGAACTCGACGGTGTCGTCTCCTTCTACAAGATCGGCTATCAGCTGGCCTTCGCCGGCGGATTGGACTTCGCCAGGGAACTGGCCAGCGGCGGCACCAGGATCTTCCTCGACATGAAGCTGCTCGACATCGACCACACGGTGGCCAAGGGCGTCGAGAACATCGTCAAGATGGGCATGACCATGCTGACCATCCACGCCTATCCGAAGGCAATGCGCGCGGCGGTGGAGGCGGCACGCGGCAGCGACCTTTGCCTGCTCGCCGTCAGCGTGCTGACCTCGATGGACGAGCAGGACATGATCGATGTCGGCTATGAATATGATCCGCACACGCTGGTGCTCAGGCGCTCTGAACAGGCGCTGCACGCCGGCATGGGCGGCATCGTCTGCTCGGCCGCCGAAGCCGAAGCCGTGCGCCGCATCGTCGGACCCGACATGGCGGTGGTGACGCCCGGCATCCGGCCGGCGGGCAGCGACCATGGCGACCAGAAACGCGTGGTGACGCCGGCGCAGGCGATCCGCAACGGCGCCAGCCATCTTGTTGTGGCTCGGCCTATCGTCGCGGCGGCCAACCGACGCGAGGCGGCCGAAGCCATTCTGGAAGAAATGCGCTCGGCCTGAGGACCAGTTCCAACTCTGCTCCCACGGCGCTCTGGCGGCGTTTTCCGCGCTTCCGATGCTCACCCGCTTTGGGTACGCTGCGCTTGTCACCCTACGGTGACCCAAGAATACCACGAGCCGTCTCGGAGCGATTCTTAAGACCGGTCCTCGCTTGACGGACAGAAACTCGGAGAAAAAGCATGCCCAAGGGATATTGGATCGCCCGCGTCGATGTGCGCGATGCCGAAGGCTACAAGGACTATGTCGCCGCTTCAAAGCTGGCCTTCGACCGGTTCGGAGCGAAATTCCTGGCGCGCGGCGGCGCGCATGAAAAGGCCGAAGGGCCAGGGCGCGGACGCAACGTGATCATCGAATTCGAATCGCTCGCGGTCGCGCATGACTGCTACCACTCACCCGAATACCAGCGCGCGGTCGCCATTCGCCAGAAGGTCGCCGACGGCGAGATCGTGCTGGTCGAAGGCATCTGAGGCCCCATCCCGTCAGAACGGGAACCGGGAATGATCCGGGCGAAGTCATGAAGGCGAGCCCCGTGCTTGGCCCAAGGGCGGAGCACCCACTCCGTGTCCCTACGTGTAGTCCTTGACGTTGTCAGCCAGCCATGCGGCTTGGCCGACGACCCGCCGGAGCCGTTGGGCGGCAATGAGGACGGCGCGCTAGCCATCCGGCAATCGACATCAGCGTCCGAATAGCCTCGTCGAGCAAGGCGAGGCGGAATGGTTGACGATTGACATGCAGGTATTTACCTGCATATTGTGACCCACAACAGATTGAGACCGATGGACGCCGACAAGGTTTTCAAAGCGCTGGGCGACCCGACACGCAGACGGTTGCTTGACCTTCTCTGCGAGAAGAACGGGCAGACGCTCGGCCAGCTTTGCGAACATCTGGACATGGCAAGGCAATCCGCCACCCAGCACATCGACCTCCTGGAGGCGGCCAATCTGGTGAGCACGGTCAAGCGCGGCCGCGAGAAGCTGCACTTCATCAACCCGGTGCCGCTGCACGAAGTCTACGAGCGCTGGGTGCGAAAATTCGAACGGCAGCGGCTCAGCCTGCTGCACGACCTGAAGCAAGAACTTGAAGGAGAGGGCCAATGACCCGAGAGACGACCAGTTTTGTCTACGTGACCTACATCCGCTCGACGCCGCAAAAAGTGTTCGAGGCCATAACCAAGCCCGACATCGCACGGCGCTACTGGGGTCACGAGAACGTCTCCGACTGGAAGGCGGGATCGAAATGGGAACATATCCGCGCCAATGACGAGCGCACCGTCGAACTGGTCGGCAAGGTCGTCGAAATCGAGCCTCCGACCCGTCTGGTGATGACCTGGGCGAACGCCTCGCAGGCCGACGACCCGTCGAAATACAGCCGGGTGACGTTCGGCATCGAGGAATACGACACCATGGTGCGGCTGACCGTCACCCATGACGAACTCGAAGCCGGCAGCGGCATGGCGAAAGGCATCAGCCAGGGCTGGCCGGCCGTGCTGTCCAGCATGAAATCCTTCCTCGAAACCGGCAGCGGCATCGACCTTTTCGCCAAGCCGAAATCGGCCTGACGTGCCGCGATATCGCGCGGAACCAGGCCAACGGAGAACGACAATGACCAAGCGCTATAGAGGCGGCTGCGCGTGCGGCGCCATCCGCTATGAGACCAGCGGCGAGCCGATCTTCCAGAACCATTGCCAATGCCGCGATTGCCAGAGGCGCGCGGGCACGGGCCACGGGTCCTATCTGACCTTCGGCCGGCGCGCCGATATGGCGATTACCGGCGACGCGAGCACCTGGCGGGTGGCCGCTGACAGCGGCAACGAAAAGGTCCACGCCTTCTGCCCGACCTGCGGAACACCGGTCTACCTGACATTCGTCGCCATGCCGGAGCTGATCGCCGTTCCCGCGGCCAGCCTCGACGACCCCGGCGATTTCAAGCCGCAGGCCATCACCTACACGATCCGCGGCCATGGCTGGGATACCGTCGATCCTTCCTTGCAGGCATTCGAGCGAATGCCTACGGGATAGCCCGGTGCAGTCCGGCTAAGTCACCGTCGAATGCCCGTCGCTGGCCAGCGCTTCCGCCTGGTGGCGATGCCCGAGCGTTTCGTAGCCGACGACGGTGACGGCCGGCGCCAGCATCAGGATCACGAGGCAGACCGCCATATCGACACCGGCAAGCGCGGCGAGGATGGCGAGCGCCACGACCGCCGCTGTTGCGACCAGCAGCCAGATGTGGAACGGGTCGAAGCGCCTGACGAGATAGGTGTAGAGCGCATAGATCGCCGCCAGGAAGACACTGACGGGAATAGCGGTGGCAAGCAGCGTCGCAAGCGGACCGACATGCGCCTTGTGCTCGATGAAATAGGCCGCGACATGCAGGCCGGCGCCGGTCGCGACGATGGCGGTGACGATCAGCATCTGGCCATAGCCCCAGACGAAAGCGCGGTTGCGGTGGGCGTGCAATATCGGCGCGGAGGGCAGCATGTAATAGACCCACCACATGCCGAAGGTGAGCCCGGTGCCGGCGATGCAGACCAGGGCCGCATCCAGGGACCAGCCCTGTTCCTCAACCACGGCCGACAGGCTCGCGAGCGTGCCGACAACCCCTTCCCCCAGCGCGATGATGGCGAACAGGCTGTAACGTTCGGCCATGTGGTGCGCATGCCACGGCGTGCCGCCATCCCTGCGTTCGGCAATCACCGGCCCCGCCAGTTCGATGAGGCCGAGGATGACGGCCAGTATGATGCTGGTGCCGACCGGGAAATCGACAACGATCTGTACCACCCAGCCGATCTGGGCAACCGCGATTGCCTTGGCATAGGTAACGCAGGCGCGGCGCCGGGCGGGATCCTGTCTCGCGGCACGCAACCACTGGAAGATCATGGCCACCCGCATGATCACATAGCCCAGCACCATCACCGAATTGTCGAGATGCTCGCCGTGCTCGATGGAAGCGAACATGCGCGGCAGGCCGACGGCCAGCACCAGCACGCCGATCATCTGCACCATGGTGACGAGGCGGAAAACCCAGTCGTCGGTGTCATAGGCCGAGGAGAACCAGGAGAAATTGATCCAGGCCCAGCAGATGGCGAAGCTGGCGAAAGCAAAGCCGAGCAAGGCCGAGGTGTAATGGCCTTCGGCCAGTGCGTGGGCTAGCTGCGAGGAGGCAAAGCTGAACGCCGTCACGAAGGTCAGATCGAACAGAAGTTCGAGCGGGGTGGCGACACGATGCCCTTCATGCGGATCGCGGCCGGTCATGCGCCTGATGTGATGGTGCAGGGTTTCAGGGATGACAAGCGTGGTGTTCATCGCGCGACCTTGGCAAGAGTAAGTTGTCAAGCCGACACTAAGGGCAGAGCGGGACGCGTCAAGGCGTGCAGCCCGCGCCACACGCCGTCAAGTTCGGCGGTTTCGGCGGTGCGGTCTAAATCAGGCGCTTCTGGCCGATCAGCCGGCTCGCCGCGGTTTCGGCCATGGCGTCGGCAAGCTCCAGACCCCACTGCTGGCGGCAGTAGGCGCGGAAATCGAAGCAGGGCAGGCCGGGGCAGACCTCGAATTCGATCAGATGCACCGTGTCGTCCGCCTCGACGCGCAGGTCGACGGAAAACACGTCGCGCAGACCAAGCCCGCTGATCAGCCGCCCGGCGATCGCACGAATCCTGGCGTCGGCGACGGGTTGAAGGTCGGCGACGGCAACCAGTTCCGGTTCGGCATAGAGTCCTGCCGCCTTCGCGGCCTCGCCGGTTTCACCGTAGAGCGCCAGACTGTCCGCCATGGTCTGGAAATCGCCGCCCGAATCGACAAAGGCAATGCCGAGCGCTTCGGTGCCGGTTTCCGGCGTCAGGCCGAGGAAGCTGGCGCGCACGTTGCGGCCGGCAACATAGGGCTGGACGACGACGTCGTCACGATAGGCGGCGAAGACGCGCCGGCTAAGCTCCAGCGCGTGACTGAGATCAGCCGCACGCGAATCCGGCCAGATGCCGATCTTGGCTCCCAGCCGGTTTGGCTTGACGAACCAGCCGGCGGCGGATGCCGGCGGCTCGACCAGCCATTTGCCATCCCGGGCAAGACCGGCCTGCGGCACTGGCAGGCCGAGCGCGCCGAGCACGGCACCGGAACGGAACTTGTCCTGGCAGAGTGCGAACAACGAATCGTCGGCGCCGATGGTCCTCAATCCCTTGAGCCTGGCCAGCGCGGGTGCGGCGCCGCCACGGAAATAGGCGACGCCGTCCGACAGCGTCCAGACCAGCGTGTTCTCCGCATCCCCGCCGTCAAGCGCTTGGACAGCATCGTCGAGTGCCACCGGACTAAAGGCGAGACCGCGCGCCTCGCAGGCGGCGGCAAGCGCACCGAATTCGGGGGCAAGATCAGTCGACTGCGCCAGGTAGGACGAGATTTCAGCGGCACGCTGCGGTGGGTGGCCGTCGGCGATCAATCGGTCGAAGCAGGCCTTTTCCGGCTCGTAGACAAGGATCAGCTTTGGCTTGTGGCTCGACATCAGATGAACGGTTCCTGGAGCATGATGCCGAAAAGCGTGGAGCGGTTTTCGGACGACGTCACGCTCTATCTCTTTGATCTATAGCCGGATTCGGATTTCAGGCCGATTCGACCTGAAATCACCCGGCTCTGGCGGTGCGATCGCCTACCATCGCACGGCCAATGCAAACGGCTTTCGCGAAACCGACCCACGCCGGACGCCTGCGCGACAACACCGCCGGCAGCAGCGCCGATCGTCCAGTCGGTTCAGGCTATCAGCACGCGCGGCTCGAACCGGCCATTGACGGGAATGTCGAGCAGGAAAGTCATGCCGCCTTGCAGGTCGAGCAGGCGCTGCTTCTCACTCTTGCCCGACCAGGCCGACGTGACCGCCAGGCGATCGGCGTTCTTGCCGACGAAGGCCGGACAGGATGGCTGTGTCACCGGCATGGCGACCGTGCGGACGAGCTTGCCGTCGGGTCCATAGGCCTCGATGACACTCCCGCCCCAGACGGCATTCCACAGGATGCCGTCGCGGTCGAGCACCGAACCGTCGATATAGCCCTTGGCAGAACGGTGATCGACGAAAATCTTCGGCTCGCCCGCCGGCAGGCCGGTCGCCGGGTCGCAGGCGACACGCATCAGCAATCCGGTCGATGTGTCGGTATAATAGGCAAGCGCGCCGTCGGCGGAAAAGCAGATCGAATTGGAGACGGTGATATCCGAAAACAGGCGGCGCAGTTCGCCCTTGAAGAACCAGTAGATCGAGCCGGCGCCCTTTTCCTCGCCCTTGCCCATCGTGCCGGTCCACAGCGCACCGCAGGGATGGACGCGCGAATCGTTGGAGCGGGTGACCGGATTGTCGGCTTCGATCGGCGTGTGCAGCGTCATCTTGCCGCTCGTGACATCGCGGACATGAAGTCCGGTCTCGGTGGCGATCAACTGCCGCTTGTCGTCGATGATGGCAATGGCGCTCGCCATCTGGCCGAGTTCATGGACCTTGGTTGCGCCGCCGGACAGCTGCTTCTCCAGAAGCTGGCCGTTGACGATGTCGAACCAGAACAGCGCATCGGTGGCGGGATCGTAGCTTGGTCCTTCGCCGAGTTGGCATACATGGTCGGAAAAAACAGAAACGATCGCCTCAATCATCATGCGTCTCCGAACACCGCATCCCAGGCCGTGACGGCGGCGTGCGCACGCACTGCCACATCGTCGACGCTCATGCCGGGCTTGAACAGGCTGGAGCCGAGGCCGAAGACCGTGACCCCGACCGCCTTGTAGCCGGCAAAATCCTTTTCCGAAACGCCGCCGACCGCGCCAACCAGGGTCTGTGCCGGCAGCACGGCCCGGATCGCCGAAATACCGCCCGCCCCGAGCACGCTCGCCGGGAAGAATTTCAGGGCCGAAGCGCCCAACCGGATCGCCTGGAAAGCCTCGGTGGGCGTGAACACGCCGGGCATCGTCACCATGCCGTAGTGCATGGCACGCGCCATCACCTCGGCATCGATGTTGGGGCTGACCAGGAGCCGCCCGCCGGCCTGGTGCAGGCCGTCGACATCGGCCGCCGTCAGAACCGTGCCGGCGCCGACCAGGGCCGACTTCGGCAGCATTTCGACAATCCTGGCGATCGATGAGAAAGGCTCGGGCGAGTTCAGCGGCACCTCGATCGCCTCGATGCCGGCATCGAACAGCGCCTGCCCCATGGCAATCGCCTCAGTGGGCTTCAGGCCGCGCAGGATGGCGACCAGTCCGCGCTTGAGTTTCGGAAAGGCTGCGGTCTCGGTCATGCCAAGGCTCCGGTTGTGGCGATCATGCCGTTCTCGCGCGCGGCCTCGATCAGGCCGGCGCGCACCGCTTCATCCGCATCGACCGTGCGGAAGGCAAGTCCTGCAAGGTCGAGCGCTGCCGAATAGAGCGAAGCGAGCACGCCGGACGCGATCAGCACGATCGGCGCATGGCCGGCGCCATAGCGGCGCTTCGCCGAGGCGATCTCGCCGCCGATCAGAAGCCCTGACAGGCAGGCCGACGCATCCTGCGACCGCAGGTCCTGAAGGAGCCCGGCGGCACGGATGGCAAACAGCTTCGAGGTGACATCGCCGCCCTCCCCAAGCGCCCGTTCGCACCATTGCCGGAAGAATGGGTTGTCGACCGTCACCGGAGCCGGATGCTCGCCCAGCGAATGCTTGAGGATGGAATGCGCCGATAGTACCGAGAACAATTCGCCCGTCGGCCAGGTGCCGAAGCCGGCGACCGCGCCGTCCTCGACCACGACCCATTTCGAGTGCGTGCCCGGCATGCAGGCGAGATGCCGCCCCTTTGCCGGCAAACCAGCGCCGGCAAGCTGTGTTTCCTCACCGCGCATGACATCCGGCGCGTCAGCCAGACGCTGGGCGAGGCCCGGCACGATGCGGATGTCGCGGCGCCCGTCCTCGATGCGGACCGCACCGCGCAGGATGGCGCCGATCGGCGCCGGCACGGACACATAGGGCGCCTCGATCCAACCCTGGCGGGAACCAGCCATGCCGCAGATGATGACGGGCAATTTTTCCGGTGCTCCCATGGCGCCAAGGTGACCCTCGAGGACGTTGGAGAACCCTTTTTCGCGCGCCGTGATCAAGCCATCATCGCCGCGACGCTCCGCCAGCACCTTGCCGCTGCCGTCAATGAGCCATGCCCGAAGCCGGGTCGTGCCCCAATCGAGCGCCGCGACCGCGGGAGCCTTGCTGGCTGGGCTCACAGGAAGCCTCCGTCGACGATCAGCATTTGCGCCGTCAGCATGCGCGACGCGTCCGAGGCCAGGAACAGCACCGTGCCGACCATGTCGTCCGGACGCATGACGTCCTTGATGCACTGCTTGGCGACATGGGCGGCAAGCGCCCCTTCGGTCACCCAGCGTTCCTGCTGCCGTTCAGTGATCACCCAGCCGGGCGCGACGGCGTTGACGCGGATACGGTCGGGTCCGAGCTTGCCGGCCAGGCCCTTTGTCAAACCGAGGATGCCCGCCTTGGCGGCGGTGTAGGCCGGCATGTCGGGGTGGTTGATGAGGTAGGATGTCGAGGTGAAATTGATGATCGAGCCGCCGCCGGCCCGCTTCATGCCCGGCGCCACCGCCTGCGCGGTGAAGAAATGCGGCCTGAGGTTAATCGCCTGGTTGTTGTCCCAGAACTCCACCGTCACGTCCTCGATGGCATGTCGCTCGTCCCAGGCGGCATTGTTGATGAGCACCGTGACATCGCCATGCGCCTCGGCCGCCTTGGCCGCCGAGGCCCGCAGCGCCTCGATGTCGCGCAGATCGGCCTTGAGGTAGAGCGGCCGCCGGCCGAACTCCTTCTCGATGCGGTCGGCAAGCAGCGTGCTCGGGCCGTCGGCGATGTCGATGAAGGCGACGTTGGCGCCCTGGCGCATAAACCCCTCGGTCAGGGCCGCGCCGATCCCGGACCCGCCGCCGGTGATCAGCACCGAGGCTCCCCTGAGGTCGGCAAAATCCGCCGATGGCATCATGTCTTTTCTCTCCTCGCGCATGACCCCGAAAATCGGATCGATTTTCGGAAGGGCTCATGTGCAAACCAAAACTGCTGCAGCGTCCTTTACGCGTGCTGAAGGACGCGTGGCGCTGCAGCCTAACCGGCGCGCATCCTAGCCACGCAAGTCGCGCGGGCAAGGGCGAAAAGCTGGATTTGGGGGCTTATGTCAGACAAAACGACAATGCGCCGCATTCGGCGCGATGTCGCGATGGTCGGCCGAACAGAGATCCCGGTCAGATCGCCTTGGCGCGCAAGGCGCCCCGGAAGGAATCGCGGAGATAGCCGAGCGTGGCGTCGGCATCGACCGGCCTGCCGAACAGATAGCCCTGCCCGCCGGCGCAGCCGAACTGGACCAGGCGGTCGGCCTGCGCTTCTTCTTCGATGCCTTCGGCGACCACGTCCATGCCGAGCCCCTCGCACATGGCCAGAATGGCGCGGATGATGTGTTCGGACGGCCGGTCATCGAGAATGGAGGAGACGAAGGCGCGGTCGATCTTGAGCTTGTCGAAATGGAATTCGCGCAGGCGGCCGAGCGAGGACTGGCCGGTGCCGAAATCGTCGAGCGAGACTCGGATGCCGACGCGGCGCAGATCCTCGACGATCTGTGCCGCCGAGGCCGGATCGTTCATCAGGCCGGTCTCGGTGATCTCGATCTCGAGGCGGCGCGGGTCGAAGCCGGTGCGGTCGAGGATCGCCAGTATGTGCAGGCCGGTGTTCTGGTCGACGAGCTGCGAGGGCGAAAGGTTGAAGGACAGGAACAGGTCATTCGGCCAGCTCCTGGCCGCCTCGGTCGCCTTGCGCAGCACCAGCTGCGACAACGGGCCGATGATGCCGCGTTCCTCGGCGATGGGGATGAAGACCGTCGGCGGCACCGCGCCGAGGTCGCGATCGGTCCAGCGCGCCAGCGTCTCGAAGCCGATTGTGCGACGCGTAGTGAGATCGACGATCGGCTGGAAATGCGGCTCAACCTCGCCGGCCGAGACGGCACGGCGAAGCGCCTGCTCGATGCGGGTGACGCGCTTGGCCGCCTCTTCCATCTCACGCGTGTAGACGACGACCCGGCCCCGGCCAGAGCGCTTGGCGTGGTAGAGCGCCGTTTCGGCCTTGTTGATGAGGATCTCGGTGGTCTCGTCGCCGGAATAGAACAGCGAGCAGCCGACCGAGGCCGACAGCCTGGCGGTTCGTTCGCCGACATCATAGGGCGCCGACAGGATCTCGATCAGCATGCGGGATTTTTCCGCCGCCGCCTCCTCCGAGAACACCAGCGGATAGAGGAAGGCGAATTCGTCGGCGCCGATGCGGCAGACTGTCGAGTGGCCGTCCATCGAGGCGCGCAGCCGCATGGCGACCTGGATCAGGATGTCGTCGCCGGCCTTGTGGCCGAACAGGTCGTTGATCGGCTTGAAGCCGTCAAGGTCGAGAATGCCGACGGTAAACGGCGCGGGATCGTCGGCGCGGTCGCTGATCAGGCGATCGACCTTGTCAAAGAAGCGGCGATGGTTGCCAAGCCCGGTCAACGGATCGGTGAAGGCCAGATCCGTGCTCTCCCTGCTTGCCTGACCGGTGCCAAACGGAGTTTGCATCGGTGTCCCTGTTTTTTGACGTCGGAATTTATTTCCGAGACTGGCAGCAAACCCTTTAGGAAACGTATCCTGAAAACCAATTTTTCGCGGCCGGCGCATGATCCCGGAAAATGGATCCGG
The DNA here is from genome assembly GCF_013170825.1 of Mesorhizobium sp. NZP2298. NCBI lineage: Bacteria > Pseudomonadati > Pseudomonadota > Alphaproteobacteria > Hyphomicrobiales > Phyllobacteriaceae > Mesorhizobium > Mesorhizobium sp. NZP2298. Next base: position 827,738 of record NZ_CP033365.1, read on the forward strand.
GTTTCACCGGCGATCTTGCCCAGACAGACAGCCGGATGCCTTCGGGAGGCCGACCACAAGGAGCATCAGGCCATTGTTTTCACGCGGATTTTCAGCTGCTTGATTTGACGCGGTAGAGTTCAAGTGGCGTGCCACGGGTTCCCGCCACCGGCTCCAGCCAGTCCGGGACGCTGCCGCGCATCAGCCCGGCCAGGAAGCCGTCCGGCGCCTTGGCCGCGAACAGCCGGCTTTCCGCGTTGCCGCGGCAGAGCGCGACAAGGCCGACATGGTGGCTTTCGACGATGGCTTTCGCGTCGGCGGCCGAGCCCAGCAAGGCATCGAACACGAGCAGGTTTCCAGCGACGTTGCGATGGTAGGGACCGGCGAAAACGCGATGACCGGTGAAGGCGAGGATCGGCGAGCCAAGATTGGAGATGGCAAGGACCGTGGTGGGGGGCATCGTGCCGAGTGCCGCGAACGAAGCCTTGCTGTTGCAGGGCGCATCGGTGCTGGCATCGCTGGCGGGTGCACCGGTCTCGAAGGCGTTCGATGCGGCTTGAGCGGCGCCCGACCAGATCGCATTGACCGAGATCAACCAGGCCGCGGCCATCCTGAGCATCGAGCCGCTGGACGGGCTGGTCTCGGCCTGCTGCCGCCATTTGGCGATCCAGGCCGAAAGCGGGATCACCGCGAAGGCAATGGAGAAGGTCGAGCCGCGTACTTCCCAGGCGCTGACCAGGACCGCAACGATCAGCAGCGCGCCGACGAGGCTGTCCTGCCGCCGCCAGCCGCCATGGCTGAAGCGAAGCGCCATCAGCACAATCGCCACCAGCGGCGTGGCAAAACGCGCCACCACCCTGGCCGGGTCATCGGAGACGAGCTGGACGATCGACTGCGCCTCCTCGATATGGCCGAGCCACATCTGCTGCAGGCGCGGGTCGAGATGGGCATAGGGCGCCGCCAGGCATTGCGGGAACAGCAGAACCACGACCAGAGCGAGCGTGACGGCAAGCAGGCCAAGCGAGGTCAGGCGCCGGGCAGCCGTTGCGTTGGCGGCCCTCAGGGAGGCGATGACAGCCAAACCAGCTCCGGCAAGCCCGGTGACCGCGAATTGCACGACCGAGAATGTGTCGCACTGGGCCTGGCCCCAGGATGAAACAGGGATGGTGGTGACGAAGACAAGGGCCGAGACGCCGGCGACGCCGAGGCCGAAATCCCTGGCGATCAGCCTTTCGGCATCACCCGCGGCGAGAAACAGCAGCGCGACGACCGCGCCGAGGGCTCCGGCATAGGGAGCGCTTTCCATGCCGATGGCCAGTGTCAGCGTCGCGCAGATGCCCGCGACAAACGCGGCCGATCGGCGCGTGGGTGCCTCAAGCAGCAGGGCGAGGCTCGCCAGGGTCAGCATCAGCTGGACATTGTGATGATCGAGCGCGCCGGGCGAAAAAATGCCGATGTAGTACAGGGCCGCGCCACCAACGACGGCGGCGGGCAGCACCGCGTGTGCCCCGGCGAAGGCGCGCGCCGCGCGGATGATGAAGAACATCGCGAGAAAGAATTGCAGGGTAGGCCAGACTATTTGCACGATCTGTTCGGCCAGGGAGGTGCTGCCCGTCAAGACCGAAACGGCGAGGATCGCAAGCGCCAGCGGCGCGTCGAGCAGCCGCGACCAGTGCATGACGAAGCCGCCTTCCAGCCCCATCCTGTACTGGTGCAGGTCGAACCAGCCCTGGCCGGCCAGCAGATCGCGGACCTCGACCAGTTGCAGCAGGCTGTCATTGTCGCCCGCCGGATTGGCCAGTTGCGAGAACCCGGCACAGGCATTGAGGACCAGCAGCAGCAAGGCGGCGAGCAGCGCGAACGCGATATCGGACTTCCCTGCGGAAGTTCCCCTTGCTGTGCCCATCCCGATCGCCCTTGGCGGGAATGCCGGGCCTTTCCAGGCCAATCGACACTCATGAAGTCGGTCTTAAACCTAGCCTTAACGGCTTCAATAAATAGTAAAACCGCCTGGATGAGGCCGGTTTCCGGCGTGCGGCCGTGTGGTCGACAAGGCATTCGGAGACGAAAATGCCGCAAGACCACGAACCTGTCATCGCCGTGCTCCTGCCTTGCTACAATGAGGAGCCGACCATTGCCGAGGTGGTGCGGCGGTTCCGCGAAGCGCTGCCGGCCGCCACCGTCTATGTCTATGACAACAATTCGAAGGACCTGACGGCCCTGCGCGCCCGAGCCGCCGGTGCCATCGTCGTGCGCGAGCCGCGCCAGGGCAAGGGCAATGTGGTGCGTCGCATGTTCGCCGACATCGATGCCGACATCTATCTGATGGCCGATGGCGACGGCACCTATGCGCCCGAGGACGCGCCACAGCTGATCAACACACTGCTGACCGAACGTTCCGACATGGTGGTGGGCACCAGGCGCGGCGTCGCCGACGATGCCGGACGGGCCGGCCATGCTTTCGGCAACCGTGTCTTCAACGGACTCTACAAATGGCTGTTCGGCAGCGATTTCACCGACATCTTCTCCGGCTACCGCGTCTTCACCAGGCGCTTCGTCAAGAGCTTTCCAGCCGTCTCCGGCGGCTTCGAGATCGAGACCGAAATGTCGGTACACGCCTCGCAGCTCAAATTGCCGGTCAGCGAAATCGCGCTCGACTATGGCCGCCGGCCGGTCGGGTCGTCGTCGAAACTGTCGACCTTTGGCGACGGCGCCAGGATCCTGTGGATGTTCGCCATGCTGATGAAGGAGACGCAGCCGCTGCGCTTCTTCGGCGCCTTTTCGCTGTTCTTCCTGGCCTCGAGCCTCTTCCTGATGGCGCCGGTGCTGGTCGAGTTCGCTGAAACCGGCCTTGTCCCGCGCATCCCGACCTGGGTGCTGTCGGTCGGTTTGCTGCTCCTGTCCATGCTTGCGGCGGTGACCGGGCTGATCCTTGATTCGGTGTCGCGCGGGCGGGCCGAACAGAAGCGCATCTTCTATCTCTCCATGCCTTCGGGCCGTGCCGAGCGGCGCACCAGCGCGATCGCGCCCGCCGCGGCAAAGGTCGCGCCGGGCAAGACACCCCGGGCAGCCTGAGGCGGTGAACCGCCTCGTCCGCTTCGTTTTTGCCGGCGGAACCGGTTTCGTCGCCGACGCGGCGGCACTCTGGCTGCTGCTCAGTTTCACGCCGCTCGGGCCCTTCGCCGCCCGCGTGCTGTCGATAGGCTTTGCGCTCTGCGTCACCTGGCAGATCAACCGGCACCTGACCTTCGCGCCCTCGCGCCGCGGCATGGCACGAGAAGGCGCCCGCTATGGCGGCGTCGGCGTCGCCACCAGCATCGTCAACTACCTCGTCTATTCCGCGATCCTGCTCGCGCTGCCGGGAGCGCCGCCGCTTGCCGCCCTCGCCATCGCCTCGCTGGCCGCCATGGCGCTGTCCTTCCTCGGCTATTCCAGACTGGTCTTCGACCGTTGAAGCAGGTCGCCCAAAAGTGGCTCCGGTTTTCGGACAACGACATGCATGAAACCGAGATCTAAAGCGCGTCGCAAGGATGCGCTTTAGATCGCTGGCCCGATTGGCAGAAGGCGCCGCGACCCTTATATCGCTCTCGTCGACTGCGCTGGGGACCTGCCATGAAGTTGAAAATCGCCGTCCAGATGGACCATATCTCCGCCGTGTCGATCGCCGGCGACACGTCTTTCGCACTGTCGCTGGAGGCACAGCGGCGCGGTCACCAATTGTTCCACTATACGCCCGACCGGCTGTCGCTGCGCGACGGCAAGGTATTTGCCCGCATCGAGGAGATGCAGCTGCGCGATGAGAAGGGCAATCACTACTCGTTGGGCGACAAGGTGCGCACCGATCTCTCCGAAATAGACGTCATCCTGCTGCGCCAGGATCCGCCCTTCGACATGAACTACATCACCACCACACATATACTGGAGCGCATCCATCCGAAGACGCTGGTCGTCAACGACCCGGCCTGGGTGCGCAACAGCCCGGAAAAAATCTTCGTCACCGAATTTTCCGACCTGATGCCGGAAACGCTGATCACCAAGGACCCGCTGGAGGTGGCCGCCTTCCGCAAGGAGTTCGGCGACATCATCATCAAGCCGCTCTACGGCAATGGCGGCGCCGGCATCTTCCATCTGCTGGAGGCCGACCGCAACCTCGCCTCGCTGCTCGAAATGTTCGGCCAGCTTTTCCGCGAGCCCTATATCGTGCAGCGCTACCTGAAGGAAGTTCGCAAGGGCGACAAGCGCATCATCCTGATCGACGGCGAGCCGGTCGGCGCCATCAACCGGGTACCGGCCGAACACGATTCCCGCTCCAACATGCATGTCGGCGGACGCGCCGAGAAAACCGAGCTGACGGAACGCGAGCGCGAGATATGCGCCCGCATCGGACCATCGCTCCGGGAACGCGGCTTCATCCTGGTCGGCATCGACGTCATCGGCGACTACATGACCGAGATCAATGTGACGTCGCCGACCGGCGTGCGCGAGGTACAGCGTTTCGGCGGCGCCGACATTGCCAGCCTGTTCTGGGACGCGGTCGAGGACAAGCGGAAGTAAGCGTTTTCATTTTGTCTTAACCATGTTCCGCTTTTGCAACCGGACGCAGTTCGGCTGCAACCCCAGCGATTGCCTGTTCCCGTAATGTTCTTGATTTGGCCGGGAAACTGTGATTGTCTCGCCAAAGGGCCGTTCCTGGCCTGATCGCAAGGGCTGGGGCCAGCCCGTATCCGGGGTGGGAAAATGGTGGCGCGGGTTCGCACGGTCGCTTTCCAGGGCATCGAGGCCGTGCCGGTCGACGTGCAGGTGATGATCGCGCCCGGCAAGGTCGGCATGCAGATCGTCGGCCTGCCCGACAAGGCGGTGGCCGAAAGCCGCGAGCGCGTGCAGGCCGCGCTTCATGCGTCGGGCCTGTCGATGCCGTCGAAGAAGGTGACGGTCAATCTGGCGCCGGCTGACCTGCCCAAGGAAGGCAGCCACTACGATTTGCCGATCGCGCTCGGGCTGATGGCAGCCCTTGGCGCCATTCCGGGCGACATGCTGGCCGGCTATGTCGTGCTTGGCGAACTCTCGCTCGACGGCACGATCGCCGCTGTCGCCGGCGCCTTGCCGGCGGCGATCGGCGCCAATGCCGAAGGCAAGGGGCTGATCTGCCCGTTCGCCTGCGGGCCGGAAGCGGCGTGGGCCGGCAAGGACTTCGACATTTTGGCACCGCGCAGCCTGATCGCCATCGCCAACCATTTCCGTGGCACGCAGGTGCTGTCGCGGCCGGAGGCCGGCATCCACGCCTCGGCGCGCGACCTGCCCGACCTTGCCGACATCAAGGGCCAGGAGACGGCCAAGCGGGCGCTGGAAGTGGCGGCGGCGGGCGGCCACAATCTCTTGATGGTCGGCCCGCCCGGATCGGGCAAATCGATGCTGGCGCAGCGGCTGCCGTCGATCCTGCCGCCGCTGGCGCCGAAGGAATTGCTGGAAGTCTCGATGATCGCCTCGGTGGCGGGCGAGCTTGGCGAAGGCAAGCTGACCGACCGGCGGCCGTTTCGCGCCCCGCACCACTCGGCCTCGATGGCGGCGATGGTCGGCGGCGGCATACGCGCACGGCCGGGCGAGGTGTCGCTGGCGCATCACGGCGTGCTGTTCCTCGACGAGTTCCCCGAATTCACACCGCAGACCCTCGATGCGCTGCGCCAGCCGCTGGAGACCGGCGACTGCATGATCGCGCGCGCCAACCACCGCGTCACCTATCCGGCGCGCATCCAACTGGTGGCGGCGATGAACCCGTGCCGCTGCGGCATGGCCGGCGAGCCGGGCTATCGCTGCCTGCGCGGCGAGCGCTGCCGCACCGACTACCAGGCGCGCATTTCCGGTCCGCTGCTCGACCGCATTGATCTCAGGATCGAAGTTCCCGCGGTCTCGGCCAGCGACCTGATAAGGCCGGACCGGGCGGAGAAGAGTGCAGCGGCGGCGCTGCGCGTGGCACGCGCCCGCACCTTGCAACGCGAGCGTTTCGAACGGCTCGGCGTGACCAGCGCCACCACCAACGCGCATTGCGCGCCGGCCGTCATCGAAGACATCGCCATGCCCGACGCCGCCGGCCTGTCGCTGCTCAGGGACGCCAGCGAGAAACTCGCCTTCTCGGCGCGGGCCTATCACCGCGTGCTGAAGGTCGCGAGAACGCTGGCCGATCTCGACGCCAGCGAAACCGTCGGCCGCATCCATCTGGCCGAGGCGATTTCCTATCGCATGAGCTCGGAGCGGGTGGCGCAGGCGGCGTAAATGCCACTGCCATCGAGCCACTTTCGTCCTTCTAGCCTTTAAGTTGCAGTGTTCAGAGCGTTTTTACTTGGCGCCCAGGATGAGGCACGCGCCAGTTGCGACGATGACCAGCCCTGTAAGGCCATGCATGCCGAAGGCGAGGGCGCGGTTTCCCCGCGAACGGAGGACTGTCACCATGTCGCCAAACGCGATGAGGCTTGCGATGAGCATGAATTCGCCGAGCAGGCGCGGCGAGCCATTGGCCATGAGCAGGATGACAAAAAGGCCCGACGCGATATCGCGCGTGCCCTTCACGGACAGCCACGCGGCAAATCCTGTCGATGACGGGGGTGAACCGGCAATGCCGAAGTCCGCCGAAGCGGCGTGAGGAGCCCACCAAAAGCGTGCACCGAGGAACATAATTGCGGCCGCGATCAGGCCGGAAAGCACATATCCAGTTTGTAGCATGGCAAACTCCTATCAGTTGCAGAACAACTAGCGCTGCTAGAATTTTGCGTCAACAGAAATCTAGCGTTGACAGAAAAAGGTGCATTGGTAGGATTTCTGGATGTCGATCGCCGAACGCAAAGAGCGCCAGCGCGCGGAGCGCTATGAACTCATCCTGTCCGCGGCCCGCGAACTCGCCGAAGCCGAGGGCTGGGACGCCGTCACCACCCGACGTCTCGCGGACCTGATCAACTACAGCCAGCCGGTTCTCTACAGCCACTTCAAAGGCAAGGCCGACATCATGGCCGCAGTGGCCACCAGAGGATTCGAGGACCTTGCGACGCGATTGACAAAGGAAGCGGCGAGCGGTGCCGGCGCTCCGGACGTTTTGCGCAATGTCTGTGCCGCTTATCTTGATTTTGCCCGTTCGCGGCCAGTTGTCTATGAGGCAATGTTCGTCCTGCCGACAAAGATCAAATTCGCCAGCGAGGAAACGCCGCCGGCGCTGCGTGCCGCCTTCGCCGCCCTTGTCAACGCACTCGGCCCCGATCGGCAAGACTCGGTGTTCTTGGCCGAAGTGCTGTGGAGCGCATTGCATGGAATGGTCGTGCTCGAGCAATCAGAACGTATCCCCGCTTTCGGCGCCGAGGATCGATTGAAAATTCTCGTCCAGAAGTTCAGCACCGTTCAATGAGACCGTGTTGACGCGCTTTAGCCGGTGAGAGGCCGAGTCGAGTTCATGACGCCGCCATCCACCGCGATCACATTCACATCTCACGGATGTGATCGCGCCGCCCTTGTGTAGCGCGAGCCGTCGAGAATAAAAGCTGACTGCTCTGCACAAGTTTTCAGCCTCGCTCTTGAGGGCCGCCAACTTCAGCAGGTGCAGCCTCCACAAAAGGCCTCCTCGTCGGCGCGGCTGGACAGACAATGCTGGTACCGTTTCTGATCATGTTCCGCGAGGGCGTCGAGGCCGCGCTGATCGTCGGCATCATCGCCAGCTACCTCGACCGCACCGGCCGTGGCGCCTGGATGCCGGTGGTGTGGATCGGCATTTTTCTGGCGCTCGCCTTCTCGCTCGGCGTCGGTGCCGTCCTGCAATTCGCCAGCGTCGAGTTTCCGCAGAAGGCGCAGGAACTGTTCGAAGCCATCATCGGGCTGGTCGCCGTCTGCGTGCTGACATCGATGGTGTTCTGGATGCGCAAGGCGGCCCGTTCGATCAAGGCGGAGCTGCACAATTCCATCGACGCGGCCTTCGAGACGCCATCGCGCAAAGGCTTTGGCTTGATCGCCATGGTCTTCCTGGCCGTGGCGCGCGAAGGTGTCGAGTCTGTGTTCTTCCTGCTCGCCGCCTTCCAACAGGAAAACAGTCTTGCGCCGCTGGCGGCACTTGCCGGCGTGCTGCTGGCCGCGGCTGTCGGCTACGGCATCTATGCCGGCAGCGTGCGGCTCAACCTCAGACGCTTCTTCCGCTGGACCGGCGCCTTCATCCTGATCGTCGCCGCCGGCCTTCTCGCCAATTCGGTCAACGCGCTGCATGAGGCCGGCGTGTGGAACCATGGGCAGCGGATCGTCTTCGACATCAGCGGCGTGCTGCCGATGGACAGCCCGCTGGGCTCGGTGCTTTCAGGCATTTTCGGCTATATCGACGCGCCAACGGTCAGCGAGATCGCCATCTATCTCGGCTTCCTCTTGCCGTCGCTGTGGCTCTTCCTGGCCGACCGGCCGGGTCTGCAATCGGCAACGGCCTCCAAACAAGGGCGGCCGGCGACATGACCGTGACGCCGCAATCCCCCGTATTGCCGCGCACGGCGGTCCGCATCGGCCTGGCGCTTTCCCTCGTGCTGCTGGTCGCGGCTGCCGCCGCCTTCACCCATGCGACACGGGTCGCGCAGAAAGGACGCCATCTCGCGGCATCGGCGACCTCGGTGGCGATCACCGGAAAATCCTGCGAGCCCAACGAGCTGAGCGTCACCGCTGGTCGTCATGTGTTCCAGATCGAAAACCGCTCCGACCGCGCCGTGGAGTGGGAAATCCTCGACGGCGTGATGGTGCTGGAAGAGCGCGAGAACATCGCGCCGGGCTTCACCCAGACCTTGGCGACGCGGCTCGAGCCCGGTGATTACGCCATCACCTGCGGCCTGCTCTCGAACCCACGCGGCAGACTGCATGTGCTGCCGGCTGCCAATGCCGGCGCGGTGCAAAAACCCGATCTCGCTGCCTATATCGGCGCGCTTGCCGAATACAAGGTTTTCCTGGCGACCGAGACCGATGCCTTCGTCCAGGCGGCCGGCACCTTCGCCGACGCGGTCAAATCGGGCGATCTGGCGGCGGCAAAGACGCTCTATCCGCCGGCCGAGACCGCCTACGCGCATCTGACCCCGGTGTCGCCGCTGTTTTCCGACCTCGATGCGGCGATCGACGGGCGCGCCGACGCGTTCGGCCAGCGAGAGGCCGATCTGGCTTTCGGTGGCCTGCACCGCCTCGAATACGGGCTGTTCCACCAGGGCAGCGCCGACAGCCTCGCGCCGGTCGCCGACAGGCTGGTGAGCGACGCAGCATCGCTCAAGACGCGCATCCACGATCTGCGCATCATGCCGGAGAGCATGGTCAGCGGATCGGTTGCAATCCTGGAGCGGCTCACCGCGCCAGGCCCGGATTTCGGCGACAGCCCCTACGCGCATGGCGACCTTACCTCCTTCGAGGCGGCGGTGACGGGCGTCCGCAAGGTGTTCGATCTTTTGCGTCCAGTGGCAGTCAAGACCGCGCCTGACATCATGGCGTCGCTCGACAAGGATTTCGCCGTGCTGGGGGACATGATCGCGATGCGCCGTGCGGAAGCCTCCGACGCGCTCTCCGATCCCGCCAAGGCCGAGCTTGGCAAGGCAGCAACCGTGCTCGCCGGCGATCTCTCCCGATTGCGTGAAAGCATGGACCTCAGCCAATGACAACCAGGGAAAAACCTGTCGACGCGAACGCGGCCTTCTCACCCTCGCGCCGCTCGGTGCTGATCGGCGCTGTCGCCGGGGCACTTGCCCCGCAAGTCGCCGTGGCGGCCGGCGCCGGCAGCGTCACCAATGCGCCGGAGAGTGACACGCTCGACCAGGTGCAGCCTTTCCATGGCGAGCACCAGCCGGGCATCGTCACGCCGCGGCCGGCCGCCGGCCTGGTCGCCTCCTTCGACGTGCTTGCCCAGAACCGCGCCGGGCTGCAGAGGCTGCTGCACACGCTGACGGAACGCACGGCCTTCCTGATGGCGGGCGGGACGCCGCCCGCGCTCGACCCGAGGTTTCCCGCCCCTGATTCCGGCATTCTCGGCCCGGTGGTGACGCCGAACAATCTGACGATAACCACATCGCTCGGCGTGTCGATGTTCGACGAACGCTTTGGCCTGCAGGCTTTGAAGCCGAAACATCTCACCCGGATGGCGTCGTTTTCCAACGACGCCCTGCAGGAAGAGTTCTGCCATGGCGATCTGTTGCTGCAATTCTCCTCGAACACGCCCGACACCAACATCCACGCGCTGCGCGATATCGTGAAGAACACGCCTGACACACTGCTCCTGCGCTGGAAGCAGGAAGGTTCGGTGCCGGTGCGGCCGGCCAATCCTGGAAAACCCAAGCAAAGCGCTCGCAACTTCCTTGGTTTTCGCGATGGTTCGGCCAATCCGGATTCCACCGATGCCGAGCTGATGAAGCGGATCGTCTGGGTACAGCCGGGCGGCGGCGAGCCGGCCTGGACATCAGGCGGTTCCTACCAGGTGGTGCGCCTTATCAGAAATTTCGTCGAGCGCTGGGACCGCACGCCACTGCGGGAGCAGCAGACGATCATCGGCCGCCAGAAGGCCAGCGGCGCGCCGCTGGAAGGCGGCACGAGCGAGGCCGATGTTCCTCACTTCGCCAGCGACCCCCAGGGCAAGGCCACACCGCTCGACGCGCATATCCGGCTTGCCAATCCGCGCGACGCCGAAGCGCAAAAGCACCTGATCCTGCGCCGACCGTTCAACTATTCGAATGGCGTCAGCAAATCCAACCAGATGGACATGGGCCTGCTGTTCATCTGCTACCAGGCCGACCTCGAACAGGGTTTTGTCGCCGTGCAGACCCGCCTCAACGGCGAGGCGCTCGAGGAATACATCAAACCCTTTGGCGGCGGCTATTTCTTCGTCCTGCCGGGCGTGAAGGACGATCAGGATTATCTCGGCCGGTCACTGCTCGAAATGGCCGCTTCGACGCATGCCTGAACCCCGAACCCACTTCACACCATGAGAGGATATATCCGATGAGAACCCTGCTTGCCGCCTCCGCAATCGCGCTGCTGACCGGCCTCGCGCCGGCGCACGCCGCCGTCTCGCCGCTCGATCTCGTCCAGCCGATCGCCGACTACAAGCTCTACGTTCAGGGCAAGATCGAGACGCTGGTGACGAGCACCAAGGCGTTTACCGATGCGGTCAAGGCAGGCGACCTCGCCAAGGCCAAGGCGCTTTATGCGCCGGCCCGCGTCAACTACGAGACCATCGAGCCGATTGCCGAACTGTTCTCCGACCTTGATGGCGCCATCGATTCGCGCGCCGACGACCATGAGCAGAAGGAAAAGTCGGCGGACTTCTACGGCTTCCACCGCATCGAATACGGCCTGTTCAGCCAGAACACCACGGATGGCCTCGGTCCGCTGGCCGAAAAGCTCGACGCCGATGTGTTCGACCTGCAGAAGCGCGTCGCCGGCCTGACCGTGCCGCCTGAAAAAGCCATCGACGGAGCGGCTGGGCTGCTCGAGGAGGTGGCGTCCAGCAAGATTTCAGGCGAGGAAGACCGCTACAGCCACACCGATCTGTGGGATTTCCAGGCCAATATCGACGGCGCCCAGAAGATCGTCGCTTTGGTGCATCCGCTGGTCGAGAAGGAGAACCCCACTTTGATCAAGACCGTCGACGACAATTTCGCCACCGTGGACGCCATCCTGGCAAAGTACAAGACATCAGACGGTTTCGAGACCTACGACAAGCTGTCGGATGCCGACCGCAAGGCGCTGGCCGGCCCGGTGACGGCGCTGGCCGAGGATTTGTCCAAGCTGCGGGGGACGCTGGGATTGAACTGACGGTTCGCGCGTGGGCCGCGGATCGAAATCGATCGCGGCCCGGACCGTCCGGTCATGCGGACATCAAGCACCGGCTTTGCGTGGCCGAAAGTCAGAATTTATAGGCAACGGCAGCGCGAACGACGCTGAAATTCGTCTTCACGTCATAGGACGCGAACGGATCAAACCCGAAATCCTTCTTGCCAAGGTCGACGTAAAGATATTCCGCACGGACGGTCCAATTGTTGTTGAAGGCATATTCAGCACCGCCGCCGACCGCATATCCGGTCTGGAACTTGGTCTCGGCCGCCCCGAAGACATGCTCATCAATTTTCACATTGCCCATCGCAACGCCGGCTGTGACATAAGGAAGCCAGCGATCAAAGGCGTAGCCGACGCGGCCTCGGATCGTTCCGAAGGCATCCACGCTCGCTTCAGCGCCGAGACCGCCACCGTCGACGCCAGGCGAAAATTCTTTCTTGAATCCCAGGTAGTTGATGTCGCCTTCAACACCGAGAACCCACTGACCGTATTGATAGTTGACGCCGACCAAACCGCCACCGGTGAAATTCCCGATGTCAGCCGAGCCGAGAATCCCGGTGTAATCTCCGTCGACTTTGCCGAAGGCTCCGCCAGCGTTTGCGCCGACATAGAAGCCGGTCCACGAATATGGAATATCCATGGCAGCCACCGGTTGAACAATGTCTGCCGCTTTGGCCCCAGTGATGGTCATGCCTGCAAGCAGGAAACCTAAAACAAGTCGCATGGATCACCCCCAAGCCGAGTTGTCGTCACCATTATCATGGTAGATATACGCCGAAATTCCCGGGAAAGCTGTATCAAAATGGCCACTGACTAAATTAGTGATTGCCGATACGCTGCACGTCGTGAGGCCCGCCTGACGGGTCGCGTAGTCTCACGGGTGATGCACTCACCGGGGGGTTGAGATGGTTTCGATTTCGCCGGCGCTTCGAGACAATGGCCGGGCTTTGCCGCAAGCTGGCGCGATGGGATGCCGAAGCCGTGCGGCCCTACGGTGTCTCGACAGAAGACGTGATGGCGATTTTCCATCCCGAAACGAGCGGCGGCGGATTGGCGCGAAGTTCGGCGCCGGATGCCATGGCTTTCATCGCACGATCGGAGAACCAGCCGGCGGGTTGCCTCGCCTTCGATCGGTTCGACGACGAGAGGGCGGAGGTTCATAAGTTCTTCGTCGATGAATCGTTTCGCGGAAGGGGGTTGGCCGTGCCCTGATGGGGGCCGCGCTGGCGGAGATCGGGGAGGGCCGGAGCCGGACGGTGCTCGCCCATGCGGCGTTCTAAATGACAAGTGCGATCGGCGTTTACGACTTGTTCGGCTTCAGGTCCTGCCCGCCCTTTCGCGAACCCCCTGAGCATGTCAGCCATACCGACATCTTCATGTCGCCCGCGATCCGGTCCTTATAAGGGGAAGAGGAGCGCCGGCGCTTCCGCCCCTCAGCCGGTGCGTAATCTCTTCTGGACCTTGTGTTCAGGCCGTCGCTTTCGCCTTCAGCTCCAGCCGCCGCGCATGCAGCACCGGCTCTGTGTAGCCATTCGGCTGGCTCGTGCCCTTGAACACCAGGTCGCAGGCGGCCTGGAAGGCGATCGAGGTGTCGAAATCCGGCGCCATCGGCCGGTAGAGCGGATCGCCGACATTCTGGCGGTCGACGATGGCCGCCATGCGCTGCAGGGAATCACGCACCTGGATTTCCGAACACACCTTGTGGCGCAGCCAGTTGGCGATGTGTTGCGATGAGATGCGCAGCGTGGCGCGGTCTTCCATCAGGCCGACATCGTTGATGTCGGGCACTTTCGAGCAGCCGACGCCCTGGTCGATCCAGCGCACGACATAGCCCAGAATGCCTTGCGCGTTGTTGTCGAGTTCGCGCTGGATCTCGTCGGGGGTCCAGTTCGGCCGCACCGCCACCGGCACGGAAAGGATGTCGTCGAGTTTCGCCTTCGGGCGGCTCTTCAGCGCCGCCTGTACGGCATGCACATCGACCTTGTGGTAGTGCGTGGCATGCAGTGTCGCCGCCGTCGGCGACGGCACCCACGCTGTATTGGCGCCGGCCCTGGGATGGGCGATCTTCTGTTCCAGCATGGCCGCCATCAGATCCGGCATCGCCCACATGCCCTTGCCTATCTGGGCATGGCCGGCCAGCCCACATTCGAGCCCGGTATCGACATTCCAGGCTTCATAGGCGGAAATCCAGGCGGCCTGCTTCATGTCGCCCTTGCGGATCATCGGGCCGGCTTCCATCGAGGTGTGGATTTCGTCGCCGGTGCGGTCGAGGAAGCCGGTGTTGATGAACACGACGCGTTCTTTCGCCGCGCGGATCGCTTCCTTGAGGTTGACGGTGGTGCGCCGCTCCTCGTCCATGATGCCCATCTTGATGGTGTTTTTCGCCATGCCGAGCAGCGCTTCGACGCGGTCGAATATCTCGACGGCGAAGGCGACCTCTTCCGGCCCGTGCATCTTCGGCTTCACCACATACATCGAGCCGGCGCGGGAGTTGGCGCGGCGGCCGTTTGGTCCGACGTCGTGCAGCGCGATCAGCGCCGTCAGCGCCGCGTCCATGATGCCTTCCGGCACCTCGTTGCCGTCGCGGTCCAGGATCGCCGGATTGGTCATCAGGTGGCCGACATTCCTGACCAGCATCAGCGAGCGGCCGGGCACGGTGAGCTGACCGCCGGCGGGCGCGGTATAGGCGCGGTCGGGATTGAGCTTGCGGACAAAACTCCGGCCAGCCTTGGTGATCTCCTCGGCGAGATCACCCTTCATCAGGCCGAGCCAGTTGCGGTAGACGACGACCTTGTCCTCGGCATCCACCGCCGCGACCGAATCCTCGCAGTCCTGGATGGTGGTCAGCGCCGATTCCAGGATGACGTCGGCGATGCCCGCCGGATCGGTGCGGCCGATCTGGTTGGCGCGGTCGATCACGATCTCGATGTGCAGCCCGTTTTTCACAAGCAGCACGGCATCGGGATTGGCGGCATCGCCGCGATAGCCGACGAATTGCTTGGGATCGGCCAGTGTGGTGCCGCCGGCGCCGGCGCCGAGCTTCAGCGCGCCATTGGCCACGGACAGCCCGTTGACGCCTGCCCATTTGCCTGAGGTGAGCGGTACCGACTGGTCGAGAAAATCCTTGGCCCAGGCGATGACCTTGGCGCCGCGCACCGGGTTGAAGCCCTTGCCTTTTTCCGCGCCGCCCGTCTCGGGAATGGCATCGGTGCCGTAGAGCGCGTCGTAGAGCGAGCCCCAGCGCGCATTGGCGGCATTGAGCGCATAGCGCGCATTCATCACCGGCACGACCAGCTGCGGCCCGGCGACGACTGCGATTTCCGGGTCGACATTCTCCGTCGACACGCTAAAGGCCGGCCCTTCGGGGAGGAGATAGCCGATCTCCTTCAGGAAGGTCCTGTAGACGTCCATGTCAACGGGCGCGCCATTGTCGCGGTACCAGCCGTCGAGCTTTTCCTGCATGGCGTCGCGTTTTGCCAGAAGCGACCGGTTCTTCGGAGCGAGATCGTGGACGATGGCCGAAAACCCGTTCCAGAACGCATCGGCGGCGATGCCGGTGCCGGGCAAGGCCTCGCCGGCCACAAAATCATGCAGCTCGGGGGCAATCCGCAATCCGGCGATCTCGACGCGATCGGTCATCAGGCTACTCCAGATGAAAGGCTTTGCGGGGCGTTTGGCATGTTGAGTTTGCCGGGTCAATTCAGCTTAGGGTGAAGGTGGGGCATTTTGGCCCCGTTCGAAGTACCGATCGTTACTCTGAACCGTGCATTCTACGTCCAACGTCACGGCATGGATCCTAGGGTCTCCGCGACGTCGCTTCGCTCCTGCTCTGCCCTAGGATGACGAAGGCGCGGGATTCAGGTCAGGCCGAGCCGAAAATGGTGGCGTCCGAGAACCGGAGCGGAGCGTACTTTTGGGTACGTGAGCACCGGAAGCGCAGGACGCCGCCATTTGCCGGTCGGCCTCACCTGAATCTACACCGCGATCCTTGGCCGTCCCGAGGCCACCGCCACCACATGCGCCTCGATGAACATGCGCTGGGCTTCGACCGTGGAAACCCTGAATTCGGTCGCGACGTCGATCTCGGCGTTGTCGGTGCCGGCGTCCCGGGCGCGTTCGGCGACAATCGCCCGCACATCGGCCTCGGCCGCCGCGATCGCCGCCGCCTCGTCGAGGAAATCGCGCACCGTCTCACCCGAGGCAAGCCGGAACAACCCTTCCTTTGGCTGGCTGACCCGCGCCTCGGCCGACACCCTG
The DNA here is from genome assembly GCF_013170825.1 of Mesorhizobium sp. NZP2298. Lineage (NCBI taxonomy): Bacteria > Pseudomonadati > Pseudomonadota > Alphaproteobacteria > Hyphomicrobiales > Phyllobacteriaceae > Mesorhizobium > Mesorhizobium sp. NZP2298. The sequence goes on from NZ_CP033365.1 coordinate 843,788, forward strand.
ACCTGGCCGACGACGGCGCCGAGCGCGTTGGCGACATCGGTGTCTTCCGGCACCACGCAATCATTGCCAACCAGGGGCGCCAGGCCGGCATAGTGCAGAGGCGCCGAGGCACCGAGACCGATGACGGGGCGGTCGAGCGCGACGCTCAGCCGGGCGATACCGGGATGGGCGTCGACGGCGCGCTGCACCAGCGCGTGCGCCACGGTCGCGGCGCCATCCAGCCCGTCCTCGGCGAAAGCGGTTTCAAGGATGTATTCGGCCGACCAGCGTGTCAGCGTCACCAACACCCGCTCCGAAATCGCTTCCGGGGAAGCCGCGATGGGCTGGCCACGGCCATCGCGCTTGCGGGCGAACAGGTCGGCGCCAAGACGGGCGGTGGCGGCATCCCAATTGGCCTGCTTGCCAAGCACATGCGCCGCGTCCGACGGGGTGAAGCCGCAAATATGCACCAGCCCGCGCGAGACCAGCCGGTTCAAGGTGGCATTCTGGGCATTCGACGTCAGCAGCCTGTCGAGGGCGAGCGGCGTCGCGCCGATCGCCTCGTAGAGCCGCGCTTCCGGGGCGGTCAGCCCGGCGGCGAGCCTGTCCGGCACGCCGGTGCGAACCGCGAAGCGGCCGTCCATGCGGCCGGTGTTGGGCGCGCGCAGCTGACGCTCGAGTTCTGACGTCACCGCCTCGCCATGCGCCATGCCAGCCAGCGCCAAAGGCACCAGGCGACGGGGCCCAAGCAGGATTTTCGGGTTGAGCGCGCCATCCTCCAGCGCCACTTCTGAATCACCGCCCAGACCAAAAGTGCGCATGGCGACGGCCTCGACCATGGTGCGGAAGCCGCCGACGGTGGCGCCTTCCGGATCGAGCCGCGGCCGGCCGTTGTCGAGCACGGCGACGTCGGTGGTGGTGCCGCCAATGTCGGACACCATGGCATTGTCGAGCCCGGTCATATGGCGGGCACCGACCAGGCTGGCGGCGGGGCCGGAGAGAATGGTCTCGATCGGCCGCTGGCGGGCGAACGCCGCCGAGACCAGCGCGCCGTCGCCGCGCACCACCATCAGCGGGGCGGCGATGTTGCGTTCTGTGAGAAAGCCTTCGGTCGCCGCCACCAAGCGGTCGATCATCGAGATCAGCCTGGCGTTGAGCAGGGTCGTCAGCGCCCGGCGCGGGCCGCCGAGCTTGGCCGACAGTTCGTGGCTTGCCGTGACCGGCAGGCCGGTTTTCTCGCGGATCAGTTCGCGGGCGGCAATCTCGTGCGCCGGATTGCGGGTGGCGAAATAGGCGCAGACGGCAAAACCGGAGACCGAGGCCCCGAGCTCCGGCAAGGCGGCCTCAAGCCCGGACAGGTCGAGCTTGGCGGCATTGCCGTGGACATCATGGCCGCCTGGGCAAAACACCACCGGATCGGTGCCGAGCGCCGTCTTCAGCCCGTCGCGGGCGAGGTCGGCTTCGGAAAAGCCGATCATGACCAGCGCGACGCGGCCGCCCTGGCCTTCGACCAGCGCATTGGTGGCGAGCGTCGTCGACATCGAGACCAGCTTGATGTCAGCCGGATCGGTGCCGGCCTTTTCGAGCACCGCGTCGACGGCGCCGGAAATGCCGACGGCCAGATCGTGCCTGGTGGTCAGTGACTTGGCCTTGGCCAGCACCTTGCCCTTGTTCGGCCCCTGCTGCGGACCTTCGGTTTCAGACCACAGCACGGCATCGGTATAGGTGCCGCCGGTGTCGATGCCGAGGAACAGGGGTTTTGGCTTGGTCTTGGCGGTCATTTTTTAGCAGATCCGGAAGAGCAAATTTCTCTGGCCCAGCCCTTAGCCGATACGGGCGGGCCGATAAAGCCGCGAGCGATAGGCCAAGGGAGGATCTCCCCCCTCGTGGGGGAGATGGCCGGCAGGCCAAAGGGAGCGCTTTCCCGCCGACCTTACCGCTCCTTGCGCATCGCGCCTGGCGTTTGCGCGATGTCTTGGAGGCAATGGCGTATGGGGCATTGCGAGGCTCGATGGCTATTGAAGTTGGTGCCCTACGGCGCCCTCCTCTGTCCTGCCGGCCATCTCCCCCACGAGAGGGGAGATTGGCTGCGTCGGCCGCGGCGTCAACCTACCCTACAAACCCAACCCGCTTATGCGACCCGTCGCAAAACGGCTTGTTGGCCGAGTGGCCGCAACGGCAGAGGAAGGTGCGTTGCGTGCGATCGATCGTATGGCCGGTGCCGGTGACGATTTCGACATTGCCCTCGAGCTTGAGCGGGCCGTTGGTGGTCGGCGTCACATTCAGCGGGCCATTGCGTGCTTCGAGCGCCGGCGTGTCCTTCAGTGCCGGTTCGCCGGTGGCGGTGAAGCCGGCCTTGCTGTGGCTGCCGTCGCAGAAGGGCTTGTTTTCCGATGCGCCGCAGCGGCACAGCGTGGCGCGATAAAAGATCTCGCCGTCGAGCACGATCTCGGCGTGGACGGCGAGCGGGCCGTTTTCGCGCAACCGCACAGTGTTGACCACCGGCGGCTGCTCCTGCGGCCCGCCATCCTTCCTGACATAGGTGATGGCGCCGGACGGGCAGCTTTCGGCGATGGCGACGATCTTTTCGGCGCTGGCCGCCTCGGGGTGGATCCACTGCCCCGGCGCATTGGGCACGAAGACATGCGGGTCGCCGAGCACGCAATTGCGCGAATGGATGCAGCGCTTGCCGGAAAATCCGACGTCGATTTTATCGCTTTCGACCATGCCGGCCATCGCGGGGCTCCTGTTGCCTGGAGCACGCCGCGTTTCAAAGGAAGCCGCGCGGCGTGCTCGGGGTGATCGTCTCGGCGCAGGCTATGGCTCGAACAGGAAAACCGTCAAGCTGGCAAACCGGTCAGGGGACGAGATCGATCTCCTCGGTCTCGCCGCCGCTGCAGGTGTAGCAGCAGTCGTCACATTTTTCCTTGTTGCCGGGGCCGACGCCCCAATAGGTGCCGTCATCGCCATCGACCCAGGCGCCGTAGCAGATCGATTCGCCCTCGTTGCAGGAGATCGGCAGCGACTTGGTTTCGCCGTCGTCGAGGTAGAAATCCTTGCCTTCGCCCGGCCAGACATAGTCGCGGTCCTGGCTGTAGAGCTCAAGGCGCATGGCGTTGGGATGGCTGTTCTTGACTGTAAAGGTGACGTCGCCGGCATGGGCGGCAGGCGCAAACAGGACGGCAAGCGAAAACGCGGCGGCTAGCCGGCGCGCGGACGTGAAAGACATGAAAACCCCCGATGAAGAATCGGCACCCACGGCCGATGGAGGGGATCATGCCATGGCGCGGGCGGGCGCTAAAGGGATGATGGCGACAATCCCTGACTTAATCCGACACCGGATCTCAAGACTTCGCCTATCGCTGCCAGAACGGCAGCTTGGCGATCTCATCCTCGACCTGTCGTCTGGTCAGGCCGATATCATCGATCAGATGCGGATTGACCTCCGAGATCCGCTTGAGGTCCCAGCGATAGCGCGTCCGTCCGCGCCAGGCCGCGATGGTGTTTCGCAGGGTCGCAAGGCTATAGCGACGACGCGACGCCTGCCCGACGGGGGTTCGCCGCCGTACGGCCCGATGCGGTACCGATGCAAAGCCATTGGTCATGGCAACCTCCATGTGGTTTGGGGCCCAAACGGTTTGAGAATGGGCAACCCTCGAACTGAAAGAGGCTGGATTCTGCAGGATACCGACGGCGCCGTAATTAAAGCCCGCCAAATAGTTCTCAAAAGTTCCAAATGGGCTCTAACTCATTGTTTTGACGCCATTCCCCGGGGAAAGCGCCCTGCGGTTTTCCGATAAACCGCCTCACGCTTTTCGCGGAATTGCTCTATAGATGCGCCCTATGCAGGGATCGCGCTTTGCCTTTGGTCCGTTCGTGCTTGATCCGGGTGCGGGAACGCTGCTTCGGAACGACGATCCCGTTGCCGTCGGCTATCGCGGGCTGAAGCTGCTTGCGGCGCTCGTCGAACGGCCAGGCGAAATCCTGGAGAAGGCCGAATTGATGGACGCGGCGTGGCCGGGCACGGCGGTCGAGGAAGGCAACCTCACCGTCCAGATCGCACAGTTGCGCAAACTGCTCGGCCCTCCCGCCGACGGCGGCGAATGGATATCGACGGTTCCGCGCGTCGGCTACCGTTTCACGGGCGCCATCGAGCAGCTCGACCGCGCGAAGCGAAAACCCTTGCCGCTGCCCGACAAACCATCGATTGCGGTGCTGCCTTTCGTCAACCTCAGCAACGACCCCGAGCAGGAGGCCTTCGCCGACGGGTTGACCGAAGATTTGATCACCGACCTGTCCAGGGCCCCTGGCCTGTTCGTCATCGCGCGCAACTCGACCTTTGCCTACAAGGGCAAGGCGATGGACGTGCGCACGATCGCCGAGGAGCTTGGCGTGCGCTACCTCCTGGAAGGGAGTGCGAGGCGCGCGGCGGGGCGCGTGCGCATCAACGCACAGCTGGTCGACGCGTTGAGCGGCGAGCATCTGTGGGCGGAACGCTTCGATCGCGGCCTGGACGATATCTTTGCCGTCCAGGACGAGGCCACGGCCAAGATCGTGGAGGCGCTGCTCGGCCGGCTGCGCGCGCCGCCGGCGCGCAATCGGCCCACCAACCTGGAGGCCTACGATCTGTGCGTGCGGGCGCGCAAGCTGATCGACGATTCGCCGCGGTCGGCACGGGAAGCGCATCTGATGCTGACGCGCGCGGTCTCCCTCGATCCGGCCTACGCCGAGGCCTATCGCTGGCTTGCCATGAACCACTGGATGGGATGGGTGCACTGGGGCGAGCCGGTCGAACCCAACCGCCGCGTTGCCCTGGAACTGGCTCGCAAGGCCGTGGCGATCGACCCCAACGATGCCGGCTGCCACTGGGTGCTCGGCAATCTGCTTGCCTATGAGCGCGACTTCGAAGAGGCCGACGCCGAATTCGCCAGGGCGTTCGAGCTCGACCCGAACGAGGCGGACGCCTGGGCGACGCTGTCGGACATCACGACATTGGCCGGGCGGGTCGAGGAAGGCCTCGAGCAGATCCGCAAGGCGTTCCGGCTGAATCCGTTTCCGGCAAGCTGGTACTATCTCACCCTCGGCCAGGCGCAATATGCGGCGCGCGACTACGAGGCCGCCGTCGAGACGCTGCGCCGGGACGAGACCTACCGGACGAGCTCACGCCGTTTCCTGGCGGCAAGCCTGGCTCAACTCGGCCGGCTCGACGAGGCGCGCGCCGAGGTCGAGCTGTTCCTCGTCGGCAACCCGCATTTCACCACCCGCCACTGGGTCTGGACGGAGCCATTCCGCGACACCGCGATGCTCGAGCATTTCGTGGACGGCTTCCGCAAAGCCGGACTGCCGGACTGACGTGCCGGTCGATCACGGTACCAGATCGATCGTCTCGGTCGAGTGTTCCACGCAGATGAAGCAGCAGTTGTCGCAAGGCTGATCGTTGTCCGGCCCGACGCCGGCCGAGATCTGGTCGTTGCCGTCGACCCAGGCGCCATAGCAGATGCGCTCGCCCTGATTGCAGGACAGCGGCACCGATTTCTGCGAGCCCGGATCGATCAGGAACACCTTGTCGTTGCCCGGCCAGACCGTCTCGCGGTCGCGGCTGAACAGCTCGACCGCAACCGCGCGGCTGTGCAGGTTCTTGACGAAGAAGGCCATGTCGGCGGCCTCGGCCGAATTGGTGCAGACCAGCGCCGCGAGCACGGCCATACGAAAGAGCGTCACGGTCTGGCCTCCCGAATCATCGCCGCAGAATCGCATGGCCGCCCGTGCCTGTCGCTCGCGTTTTCTGACTATTTCCCGGAAGCCCCCTGCGCCGTGATCTCCCGACCCAGCCGCAGCGTCTCACCGACCAGGAGGTCGAGGTCGTCGCGCCTTGTGCGATGGTTGGCGATCGCCACGCGCAGCCAGTGCTCGCCATGCACGGTGGTGTCGGAGAGGGTGGCAATGCCCTGTTCCTGCAGCCGCAGCATGATCTCGGTGTTGAGCGCCTTCAGCGCCTCACCCGTGACGCCAGGCTGGTAGCGGAAGCAGACGATGTTGACGGTTGGCTGTATCGCCAGCTCCAGCAGCGGCTCGGCTTCGATGCGTTCGGCGAGATAGAGCGCCTGCGCGATGTTCTGGTCGATCAGGCGGCCGAATTTGTCGACGCCATGCTCCTTCAGCGCCATCCATACCTTGAGCGCGCGAAAGCCGCGCGACGTCTGCAGGCCGTAGTCATGCAGCCATTCGCCGGAGGCAAGGCCGCGCGGCGTCGATTCCAGATATTCCGGCGTCACCGCGAAGGTCCGGCGATGCGCGACGGCATCCCTGACCAGGGCGCAGCCGACCTCGAATGGCGCGTGCAGCCATTTGTGCGGATCGAGCGCGACCGAATCGGCCCATTCGATGCCGGCAACGCGATGCGCGTTCTCAGGGGCAATCGCAATCAGCGCACCGATGCAGCCGTCGACATGAAACCACAGGTCTTCCTCATGAGCGAGTTTGGCCAGCGCCCGCAGATCGTCGATCGCGCCGGTGTTGACCGTGCCGGCATTGCCGATGACGCAGGCCGGCTTGAAACCCGCCGCGCGATCCTCCGATATGGCTGCTCGCAAGGCCGATATATCGATGCGCAACCCAGCATCGGTCGGGATCCGGCGCAGCGCCCGGTTGCCGAGGCCAAGCGCTTCCATCGCCTTGCGATGGCAAGAGTGGATCTGGTCCGAGCCATAGAAGCGCAGCGGCTTTTCGATTGCCGCGACACCGTGCTCGCGCACGTCGATGCCGGCCTTGATGTTGCGCGCCACCGTCAGCCCGATGATGTTGGCCATCGAGCCGCCGCTGACCAGCGTGCCGGAGGCGGAAGCGGGAAAGCCCAGCATCTCTTTGCACCAGTTGACCACCTGGCCGTCCATCAGCCCGGCGGCGTGGTTGCCGCCGCCGAGGTTGGAGCCCTGGATTGCCGCCAGGAAGTCGCCGAGCGCACCGGTGAAGTTGCTCGACCCCATATACCAGGCCCAGAAACGCGGATGGACGTTGCCCATCGGGTAGGACATCACGGTGCGCGAGACCTCGCCGTAGACAGCGGCCAGCGGCGCCGGCGATCGCGGCAGGGATGCCGCGAAGGCTTCTCTCACATCCGCCGGCATTTCCCGCCAGGCCGGCCGGTCCCTGACATCACGCAGATAGTCGACGGCATCGTCGATGACCTGATGCGACAGGGCCTGGACAGAGGCCCAGTCGGCGGGGTCAAGCGTTTCCTCGGCCACGATGCCGAGGGTCTCCTGCGCGATATCCATGACCAGTCTCCCGTCAAGCCGCCGGGAACTGGCAGCCGGGCGTCGAGCGCGACAGCGCCATCTCGTCGGCATCCATCTCTGCCTCGATGCCGTCGAACAGCGGCGTCGACATGTAGCGCTCGCCGGTGTCGGGCAGCATGCACAGGATCACCGATCCGGGCGGCGCCTTCTCCGCGACCTGCCGTGCCACGGCGAAGGTAGCGCCGCCGGAAATGCCGGTGAAGATGCCTTCCTTCTGCGCCAGGGCCTTGGCCCATTTGATGCCCTCGGGCCCGGCGATCGGCATCACTTCGTCATAGAGGCTGGCGTCGATCGCTTCCTGCAGCACATTGGGGATGAAGTCCGGCGTCCAGCCCTGGACGGGATGCGGCTCGAAGGCCGGATGGCTGGCCGCGGGGGCGCCATGGGCGCCGCGCTGCTGCGCCTTGCCGCTGCCGACCAGTTGGGCGTTGGCCGGTTCGCAGAGCACGATGCGGGTGTCCGGCCGCTCGCGGCGCAGCACGCGCGCCACGCCGACGACGGTACCGCCAGTGCCATAGCCGGTGACGAAGCAATCGAGCCGCGACCCGGCGAAATCATTGACGATCTCGCGCGCCGTGGTCGCCTCGTGGATGGCCGCATTGGCCGCCGTCTCGAACTGGCGGGCGAGGAACCAGCCATTGGCCTCAGCCAGTTCAACCGCCTTCTTGTACATGCCGAAGCCCTTTTCGGCGCGCGGCGTCAGCACCACCTTGGCGCCCAGCATGCGCATCAGCTTGCGGCGTTCAACGGAAAAGCTGTCGGCCATGGTGACGACCAGCGGATAGCCCTTTTGCGCACAGACCATGGCGAGCCCGATGCCGGTGTTGCCGCTGGTCGCCTCGACCACGGTCTGGCCAGGCTTCAGCGCGCCGCTGCGCTCGCCCTCCTCGATGATGTTGAGCGCCAGCCTGTCCTTCACCGAGGCGCCTGGGTTGAAGAACTCGGCCTTGACATAGATCGTCGCATGGGCCGGTCCGAGATTGTTGATGCGCACCACCGGCGTATCGCCGACAGTGTCGAGAATGCTGTCGAACAGGCGGCCGCGTCCGGTCGTGGTCCTGATTTTCTGCTTATTCAACATCGTTGATCTCCTCGATCGTGTTCATCTTCACAGGCCGGTTACAAACCAGCGGCTTGGGCGGCGAGGTTTCGAGACATGGCCGCGTTAGGACTGACGTGCCGACGATGCGGCAATAACCATTCCCGGCGTGGAAATTCGCCGCCGGATGCGCTGTGTCGTGTTTGGTGATACAGTAAAGGCCGGCGAGCCGGCGTGGGAGCAGGCGTGGAAACGGACGTGGAATCCGCACCATCGAGGCTGGACGGCGATAGGCCCCGCCTGTCCGTGCGCCTGCTCGGACCGCTGGAAATCTTGCGTGATGGGACGCCGATAGCGCTACCGGCATCGCGCAAGCTGCGCGCGCTGCTCGCCTATCTCGCGCTGGCGCCGCATCCGGTTGGGCGCAGCCGCCTGTGCGAGCTCTTATGGGACGTACCCAACGATCCACGGGGCGAGTTGCGCTGGTACCTGAGCAAGCTGCGCGCGGCCCTCGACACGCCGGACCGGCGCCGGGTCGAGACACGGGGCGACACGGTGGCGCTTGATCTCGATGGCTGCCTTGTCGATGCGCTGGACGTCACCCGCGCCGCCGCGCAAGGGATCGGCACACTCGATAGGGAGCGGCTGCGGGCGCTGTCAGAACTCTTCGCCGGCGATTTGCTCGACGGGCTGGAGCTCGAGCGCAGCCCGCTTTTCGATAACTGGCTGATCGCCCAGCGCCGGCGTTTCCAAGCGTACCACGCCGCCGTGCTCGAACAGCTTGCCGTAAACCATCCGGCGGGCTCGCCCGAAATGTCCATGCATCTCGACAAATGGGTCGAACTGGCGCCGTTCGACACGCGCGCGCATCTGGCCTTGCTGTCCGCTCTGGCGGAGCGCGGCGCCATCGGCGCGGCCGAGGAGCATCTGGCTTCGGCGGCTCGCCTGTTCCAATCGGAAGAGCTGGATTTCGCTCCGCTTCGCGCGGCTTGGCAGGCAATCCGTGACCAACAGTCCGGCAGCTCGCTCAAGGCGCAACCAGCCTGCCTGTCCACGCCATCGCAATTGGCGGTCCCATCGGATGCCGGCACGGTCGAGCCAAGCCAAGCCTCGCTGGCGGTGATGCCGTTTGTCGAGGAAGCCGGCGAGGGCACACGCGGCGGGCTTGCCGACGGCTTCACCCATGACATCATCACCCGCCTCGCCAAACTTCGCGATTTCTTCGTCATCGCGCGCGGATCGGTGTTTGCGCTGGCCGAAAAGACCATCGCGCCGGAAGAAGCCGGCAGAAAACTTGGCGTCGACTATGTCGCCACCGGCACGGTGCGCAACACGGCCGGCCGGCTGATCGTCAGCGTCGAGCTCATCGAGGTGCGCACGGCCAGGATCGTCTGGGCCGAGATTTTCGAGCGCCGGCCCGACGACATTTTTGCCGTGCTCGACGATATCGGCGACAGCATCGTGTCGTCGATCTCGGCCGAGATCGAAACGGTCGAGCGCAACCGGGCCATGCTGAAGGCACCCAATTCGCTCAACGCCTGGGAGGCCTACCATCGCGGCCTCTGGCACATGTACCGCTTCACCCAGGCCGAGAACGAGCAGGCGCGGCATTTCTTTGACAAGGCCTTGCAGCTGGACCCAACCTTTGCCCGCGCCTATGCCGGCCTGTCGTTCACCCACTGGCAGAATGCGTTCCAGCGCTGGGGCGACCGCGACCGCGAAAGCGCTCTGGCCTATGAGAGCGCCGGGCACAGCCTGCTGGTCGACGACCACAATCCGGCCGCGCACTGGGCTATGGGCCGGGCGCTGTGGCTGCGCGGCGAGCAGGATGGATCGCTGTCCGAACTGGGGCGGGCGGTGGATCTCAGCCCGAATTTCGCGCTCGGCCATTACGCGCTGTCCTTCGTCCACTCGCAGTCGGGCGACCCGCGGGCGGCGATAAGTTCCTCCGACCATTCGCGTCATCTCAGCCCCTTCGACCCGCTGCTGTTCGGCATGCTGGGGTCACGCGCCATGTCGCATGTCCGGCTCGGCCAGTTCGAAGAGGCGGCCGACTGGGCGCTGAAGGCGGCGGCACGGCCCAATGCGCATACCATCATCCTGGCGATTGCCGCGCACTGCCTGGCGCTGGCCGGCCGACTCGACGAGGCGCGCGGCTTTGCCGCTGCCATCCGCAAGACATTGCCTGATTATCGCGCCGACGATTTCATCGGCACCTTTCGCTTCGACCCCGATGCCGAGGCGCTGTTCCGGCAAGGCGCAAGGCGCATCGGGCTCAGCTGATTTAGAGCAGTTCCGGACGGAAAACCGTTCACACTTTTCCTGGAATTGCTCCGGGCTTTAATCCGCGCGTTAACGAAGTCGGAAGGAGTTGTTTAACCGTTCACCTCTATGTGACCTCCCCGGGGGGTCCATGGCAAAGTGAGTATGATGAGCGACAGCCCCGACAAGCGCAGCAACGAATGGCGCGCCATTCTTCATGTACAGGCCCGCGTCGCCGTCCTGTTCGTTCCGATTGTCGCCAGCCTGCTGATCATAGCGGCACTTGCCGGCAACGAACGCAAATCCGTTCCCGATATCGACCGCACCGTAACCGGGTCGGTGCGATAGACGGCACAACAGCCGGCCGCGAAAGCCCGCCGGGTGTGCGCTATTGGGCGCGTCATCCTTTGGCGCTACTGTCATCCAATGGCTACAGCACTGCGCGAATGGGCCCGAGCGATCAAGCGCGACGTGCATGCGCTCTACCTTGCCGCGCGCGATCCCCGAACGCCGTGGTACGCCAAGGCGCTTGCCGTGTGTGTCGCGGGCTACGCCTTGTCTCCAATCGACCTGATTCCCGATTTCATCCCCTTGGTTGGTTACCTTGATGATGCGATCCTGGTTCCCTTGGGAATCCTTGCCGTGGTCAAGATGATACCGCCCGAGGTCATGGCAGAACACAGGGAGGCCGCCGTCCTTGCCGTTGACAGGCCCGTGAGCCGCAGCGCGGCGGTGGTCATCGCCTGTATCTGGGCCGCCTCGGTCGCGCTGGCGGGATGGCTGGCGTATCGATACTTCGCCGGCTGATCTTGAAGCCGCGTCCTGTAACGTGGAACAGCGCGATTACGCCCTCGAATGCGTCTTTAGAGCAACATCCGTTCGCATCGGATTCCGTGGTTGGTGTGAGGTGGATTCTTGAAGCTTGTCGATGAACACCGCATCCACCAGATCTTCGAAGTCAGCCTGTGGCTGAAGGGCGCGCATGCCCTGATCGAATGCATCGGCGGGATTCTGCTCTATGTCGTTACCACCGATACCATTGCCTCCTGGGTCAACGCCCTCACCGCGGAGGAATTGATCGAAGATCCCAACGATTTCATAGCTGGCCATCTGTCGCGGATGGCAAGCCATTTTTCGGTCGCCAGCAAGGAGTTTTATGCCGTCTACCTGCTTAGCCACGGCCTGATAAAGCTTGCCTTGGTGGTCGGGCTTCTGAGAGGCAAGTTCTGGTCTTACCCTGCCTCGCTCGCGGCTTTGGGCTTGTTCATGGTCTATCAAGTCTACCGCTACTCATACACCCAATCATTCGGCCTGCTGGTCCTGACCGTCTTCGATGCGGTGGTCATGGTGTTGATCTGGCATGAATGGAGGATCGTGCGACACCATAAGCCGGCATGATGGTTGAGTTGCCGGCCTTGTCCCTGTTTCCTGAACGTCGGCACAAATGGGCCGACGGATCGATGGCAGACGCGGTTGCGATCCGGCTACAAACGCCTGATCGCAAGGAGCGCCTTGCCTTGCCGGCGGAACCCCACGCACTGTCGGACATTGTGTTCCAGGACAGCCCCCTGGAGGACATGATGACCAGAGCTTTCGATATCAACGACAACACAGAAGAAAATCCGAAGCGCCCGCCTCAGCCTGAGACCAGCGACGACCTCAGGAAAAAGAAGGTCGAGGGCAAAGCCTTCCAGGTGAATGAGAACAGCGTCGACAATCCGACACCAGCGCCGGTGACGCCAAAGCGGGACTGATCGAAAAAGATGGCGTGCGCCTGTCAGGGCGCACTTTCCGGCAGCATTCGCTTGAGCACGTCATCCTTGCGGATGAAATGGTGCCACAGCGCCGCCGCCGCATGCACTCCGGCAAGTATGAGGATCGAATTGGCACAGAGGCTGTGCATCTCCCTGATAAACCGGGCCGTGTCACGATCCGGCGAGACCGGGGCCGGGATGGTGAAGAGACCGAAGAAACTCAGGGCATCGCCCCTGTACCAGGTCAGCACGATGCCGAGCACCGGAATCGCCACCAGGAGAGCGTAAAGCAGGAGGTGCGCGACTTTGGCCGCACTTCGTTCAAGCGGTGACATTTCCTGCGGCAGACCGGGCGTCCCCAGCGTCAGCCGCAGGCCGACACGGATGACGACAAGCGCGAAAAGCAGCAAGCCGAACGAAATATGCAGCCACCAGACGAGCGCCCGCCCCGGATCGCCGCGCGGAAAAACCTCCTCGACGTAGGTCAAGCCATAAAGGCCGATGACCAGCAGGAACACTGCCCAGTGAATGGCTTTCTGCGAGCTTGTGTAGGTGGGGTGCATGCGAGCTTCCAGTTTTCAACGTTTCTAACCTAGCCGCGATCATCTCAAAGCTTTGTTCGGGGACGAACCCCTTCTTGAAGAGAACGTCCACGGGCCGGCCGTGATGATCGTGATTCGGTGGACACTGGAACAGGCAACCTGTCAGTTCGCTGACAACAGGGCATCCGATGCACGATGCGGCATCCAAAGAAAGCCCGGATGAACCGGGCTTTTCTTCGGATTTCTCGGCGCCCCTCAATAGAAGCGCGGGATCGGACCGTTCTGCGGCGTGGTGCGGTCGCCGAGGTCGAGAAAAACCTCGTCGACATAGCACCAGCCCCAGCCTTCCGGCGGATCATAGCCCTCGATGATAGGATGGCTGGTGGCGTGAAAATGTTTCGTCGCGTGGCGGTTGGGCGAGTCGTCGCAACAGCCGACATGGCCGCAGGTGCGGCAGAGTCGCAGATGCACCCACCACGAGCCGCTCTTCAGGCATTCCTCGCAACCGAGCGCGCTCGGCGTGACGTCCTTGATCCCAGCCGCATGCTTGCATTCGTCCGCCATCACATTCTCCTGGCCAGTTGAGGCTCAACTATTCCTTTTGCGCTTTTCCCGGGAAAACCGTTACACACTTTTCCTGAAATTGCTCTCCGCGGCGTGGCTACCGTCCTGCGCGAGATAGGCATGAAGCGCCGCGACCACCTGGGCACCCTCGCCGACAGCCGCCGCGACGCGTTTGACCGAACCGCAACGCACGTCGCCGATGGCAAACACCCCGCTGCGGCTGGTCTCCATCTGACCACGTTCCGGTCCGAGCTCGGATCCGGTGCGGATGAAACCCTTGGCGTCCAGCGCCACCTTGCATTGCGCCAGCCAGTCGGTGTTCGGATCGGCGCCGATGAACAGGAAGAGATGGCGGATCGGGCGTGTCGTCTGCTGCCCGCTGACGCGGTTGCGCCAGCGCACCGTGGCAAGATTGCCGTCCTCGCCCTCCAGCGCCTCGATCTCGGTCTCGGTCAGCACCTCGATGTTCGGCTGCGCCTTGATGCGCTCGACCAGGTAGCGCGACATCGAGGCATCGAGGCTGCCGCCGCGCGCCAGCAGCGCCACCTTGCGCGCATGGCTGGCGAGGTAGACCGCCGCCTGCCCGGCCGAATTGCCGGCGCCGACCAGCGCCACCTCCTGGCCGGCGCAAAGCCGCCCTTCGATGGGCGAGGCCCAATAATGCACCGACGTGCCCTCGAACCGCGACAGGTTGGCGACATCGAGGCGCCGGTAGCGCGCGCCGCTGGCGATCACCACCGTGCGCGTGCGCACGGTCTCGCCGTCGCCGACATCGAGCAGGTAGCGGGCGCCCGAATTATCGGCCGCGGCACTCAGCAGCTTGGCTTCGTCCGGGATCACCATTTCGACGCCGAATTTCTGCGCCTGGTTGTAGGCGCGCGCCATCAGCGCCATGCCGGTGATGCCCGTGGGGAAACCGAGGTAGTTCTCGATGCGCGAGGAGGCGCCGGCCTGCCCGCCGAAAGCCCGGCAATCGAGCACGATGGTCGACAGCCCTTCCGACGCCGCATAGACGGCCGCCGCCAGCCCCGCCGGGCCCGCGCCGACAATGGCGACGTCATACAGCGTGTCGGCATCGATCGGCCTGAGCAGGCCGATGCAGCGGGCGAGGTCCTTCTCACCGGGATTCATCAGCAGCCTGCCGTTCGGGCACAGCACGACCGGCAGATGGTGAGGATCGACATCGAAGCGCTCGACCAGGGTTTTCGCGCAGGGGTCGCTGGCGGAATCGAGCACGCGGTGCGGCTGGCCGCTACGGGCGAGGAACCCTTGCAGCCGCAAGACATCGGCATTGCCTGATGGTCCAATGATGATCGGCCCGCTGGTCGCGCTTTCCAGGAGCCCGACGCGGCGCAGGATCAGCGCCCGCATGATGCGCTCGCCGAGATTGGCTTCCTGCACCATCAGGTCGCGCACGCGCCGAGAGGGGATGACGAAGGCCTCGACCGGTTCGGCGGCCTCGGCATTGACCAGCGACGGGCGCGCCGAAAGCTGCGCCAGTTCTCCGACAAAACTGCCCGGACCATGGGTGACGATCGTTTCACGCCGGCCGAGGCCATCCTGGGTGATGTCGACCTTGCCGGACAGCACGACGATCAGGCCGGGCGCGACATCGCCGGCCTTGATGATGTGCTCGCCGGCGGCATAGAAGCTGGCCTCGCCGAACCGGCGCATGTGGTCGATATCAGCCTCGGTCAGCGTGGGAAACGCCTGGTCGCGACGGGCGCCGAAGATTGCGGTGGAGGATTGAGACATGGATGCGAGCGTAGCGAAGCCGTGGCTCGGTTTGAAGCGGTTTGTTTGGTGCCTAGCCGCGAGGGGAGGCCATTCCAAAAAGAAAAAGCCCGGACGAACCGGGCTTTCTTTGTCTGCGTCTCTGAACCATCGAACGGTTCGAAACTGGAATTTGGTGCCCAGAAGAGGACTCGAACCTCCACTCCTTGCGGAACACGGACCTGAACCGTGCGCGTCTACCAATTCCGCCATCTGGGCTGGTGCGGGCTCATGTAAGCGGGCAAGCGATGGCTGTCAACGCGCTTTTTGGACCATGATCCCTAAAGGTGGATTCGGCTTCCGCAAAAGTTCACCCCCAAGCAAAGCTTCAGCCTCCGCTTGCCGGCTCATGAACCCTCAGCTCTCCAGCACTTCCTTCGACGCAACGGTCGAATCGGCATTGAGCTGGTAGATGACCGGCACGCCGGTGCCGAGTTCCAGCTTGACGATCTCCTCGCCCGACTTGCCGTCCAGCGCCATGATCAGCGCGCGCAGCGAGTTGCCGTGGGCGGCGACCAGCACGGTGCCGCCGCGCAGCACGTGCGACTGCATGTCATGCAAATAGTAGGGCCAGACGCGGGCGCCGGTGTCCTTCAGGCTTTCGCCGCCGGGCGGCGGCACGTCGTAGGAGCGGCGCCAGACATGCACCTGCTCCTCGCCCCATTTCTTGCGGGCATCATCCTTGTTGAGGCCGGAGAGATCGCCATAGTCGCGCTCGTTGAGCGCCTGGTCGCGGATGGTCTTCAGATCGCTCTGGCCGACCGCGTCGAGAATGTGCTGGCAGGTCTTTTGCGCCCGCGTCAGCGCCGAGGTGAAGGCGATGTCGAACTTCAGCCCGCGCGCCTTGAGTTTTTGCCCGGCGGCCTTGGCCTCGGCATGGCCCTGCTCGGTCAGGTCGACGTCGCGCCAGCCGGTGAACAGGTTCTTCAGATTCCATTCGCTCTGGCCATGGCGCACGAGCACGAGGGTTCTCGACATATTTGCTCCTACAATCCCTACAAGGTGGATGGTCCGCCTCAGCTCAGGCCGAGCACGTCCCGCATCGAATACAGTCCCGGCTTCTTGTCCCGTGCCCACAGCGCCGCCTTGACCGCGCCGCGGGCGAAGATGGCGCGGTCCTCGGCATGATGGGACAGCGTGATGCGCTCGCCGGTGCCGGCCAGGATCACACTGTGGTCGCCGACCACCGAACCGCCGCGTAGCGTGGCGAAGCCGATCGAGCCTTCCTTTCGCACACCCGTATGGCCGTCGCGTGAACGCACGTCGTTGCCGGCAAGCGCGATGCCGCGCCCGGTGGCAGCGGCCTCGCCGAGCAGCAATGCTGTGCCCGACGGCGCGTCGACCTTGTGCTTGTGGTGCATTTCGAGGATCTCGATGTCGAAATCGTCGGCGTCGAGCGCGCGCGCCGCCTGTTCGACCAGCACCGCCAGCAGATTGACGCCGAGGCTCATATTGCCCGACTTGACGATCGTGCCATGGCGCGCTGCCGCTGCGATCCTGGCATTGTCGTCGGCCGAGCAGCCGGTCGTGCCGATGACATGGACGATGCGCGCCTGCGCCGCGTAGCCGGCGAATTCGACTGATGAGGCTGGCGTGGTGAAATCGAGCACGCCGTCGGCCTTGGCGAAGACCGGCAGCGGATCGTCGCTGATCGGTACATTGATAATGCCGATGCCCGCCAGTTCGCCGGCATCCTTGCCCAGGTAGGGCGAATCCGCGCGCTCGACAGCGCCGATGACGCGAGCGCCCGGAATGGTATGGATGGCGCGGATCAGCGTCTGGCCCATGCGGCCGGCTGCGCCCACCACCACCAGGCCCATATCGCCTGCTTCGCTCATGTGCTCCTCACAGCAGTCTTCTTCGCACGCGTGGCTCGGACCGGAGTTTGGATCGGCTTGCTGTCATCGACAAGCCCCAGCCCCTTCTTGCCCTGGATGCGGTGGAAGCGGGAATAGATGCTGTCCGGGTCGGCCATCAGCGTCGCATGGGTGCCTTCCTCGACCAACCGTCCCTCTTCCAGCACGATGATGTGGTCAGCATTGACCACCGTCGACAGCCGATGCGCTATGACGATGGTCGTGCGGCCTTCCATGACATGGGTCAGCGCTTCCTGGACGCGCGCCTCCGCCTCGTTGTCGAGTGCCGATGTCGCCTCGTCGAGCAGCAGGATCGGTGCCTGGCGCACGATGGCGCGGGCGATCGAGACGCGCTGGCGCTGGCCGCCTGAAAGGGTCGAGCCGCCTTCGCCGACCGGCGTATCGTAACCTTGCGGCTGCTGGCGGATGAACTCGTCGGCTGCCGCCTGTTTCGCCGCCTGCTCGATCTCGGCGTCCGTGGCCGACAGGCGGCCATAGCGGATGTTGTCGCGGATCGTGCCCTCGAACAGATAGGGCGCCTGCGCCACATAGGCGATCGACTGCCGCAGCGAATGCTTGGTCACCTTCGAGATGTCCTGGCCATCGACCTCGATGCTGCCCTGGTCGACGTCGTAGAAGCGCTGCAAGAGCGCCACCAGCGTCGACTTGCCGGAGCCCGACGCACCGACGATGGCCGTGACCTTGCCGGCCGCGGCGGTAAAGCTCAGGTCCCTCAGCACCGGCATGTCGGCGTTGTAGCCGAACGTCACATTGTCGAAGCGCACTTCGCCGGTGGTGATCCTGGCCTCGACAGCGTCGGGCGCATCGCCCTGTTTCGGCTCCAGGTCGAGCAACTCGTAGATCATGCGCGCATTGACCAGCGCCCGCTCCATCCCGACCTGCGTGCGCGCCAGGCGTCTTGCCGGGTCGTAGGCCATGATCAGAGCGGTGATAAAGGAAAACACCGCACCCGGCGGTTGCCCAAGCACCAACGCCCGGTAGCCGGAATAGGCAAGCACGGAGGTAATGGCGAGACCGCCCAGAATCTCGGAAATTGGCGACAGCCGCTCCGAGACGCGGGCAATCTTGTTGTTACGCTGCTCGGCCGTGTCGGCCATGATGCCTATGCGGCGCGCCAGCTCGGCCTCCAAGGTGAAGGCCTTGACGATGGCGATGCCTTGCGTGGCCTCCTGCACGGACCCGTTCAGCCTAGAATTGATCAACACGGATTCCCGGTTGATACGCCGCAGTCGGCGGGTGATGTAGACGACGGCCCAGATCAGCGGAGGCCCGATCAGCAGCGAGCTGAGCGACAACACCGGATCCTGGTAGATCATGACGCCGACGAGAGCGACCAGCGTGACCGCGTCGCGGCTGATGGAGGTCAGTGTCAGCGACAGCAGGTCGCGAACGCCGCCGACATTCTCGCTGACCTGTGCCGCCAGCCGACCGGAACGCGTATCGTTGAAGAAGTTGACGCCAAGCTTCATCAGATGGTCGAAGGCGCGCTTCTGGTAGCGCGCGACCAGATTGTTGCCGATCTTGGCCAACGCGACTGCCTGGCCGTAACCGGCGAAGCCGCGCAGCAGGGAGGCTCCCATGAAACCGGCGCAGATCCAGACGAGCATATCGCCGCGCCGTTCGTAGAAGATCTGGTTGATCATCGGGGCCATGATCCACGCCGTGAAGGCAGTGGTGCCGGAAACAATCAGCAAGCAGCTGACGGCAACGACATAGGTCCAACGATACTCGTTGCCGTTTTCAGCGAGGATGCGGCGGAGCACCGCCGTGACCTCGCCGGGCCGGACTTTTTGTTTGGGAGCTTGAAGTGTCAAATCAGGAGCGCTTTGTGGTTTTCCGCCTCGTAGGATCGGGCTGCGAATTCGGCATCCCTCTTAACGTCATGAGGCCGGCTTGCCTATGCCCGCGGCTGATTAACTTCGTCGCGGGGTCCGAGCGCTTCGCGCTGGCTTTCAGGCCTGCCAGCGGCGGCCCGCCGTCTGGACGCCGAACAGGGAGGGGTTTCGGGCATAGGCGGCAAGGCCCAGAAGTGCCGCCAGCGGATGGGTGATGACATAGACGGGCATGGTGCGCATCAGCGCGCTGTGCGGCGCCTTGTCCTCGAAGGCGGCGCGGAAATTGCCTTCCTTCAGCGCCGGCACGATCTTTTGCGCGATGCCGCCGGTCAAAAACACGCCGCCACGGCTCATGAACACCAAGGCAAGATCACCCGCCGTGCGCCCGAGGCAGGTGACGAAGGTCTCCAGCGCTTCCTGCGCCACCGGATCGGTCTTGGCCAGTGCGGCACCGGTGATCTCCGCCGGCGTGGTAAAGGGCGACGGTTTGCCGTCCGCCGTGGCCACCGCCCTGTAGACGTTGACCAGGCCGCGCCCGCACAGGATCTGCTCGCCGGAAATGCGGCCCTCGAGCTTCTCTATATGCGGAAAAACCTCGAAATCGCGCGGCGTGCGCGGGCCGATGTCCATGTGGCCGCCTTCGCCGGGCACCGGTATCCAGTGGCGCAGCGCGTAGACCAGCCCAGCGACGCCGAGCCCGGTTCCCGGGCCGAGCACGACGCGACCGGCATTGGGCTCCGGCGCGCCACCGCCGATCTTCTCCATATGCTCTTCGCCCAGCGCCACGACTGCCAGCGCCTGCGCCTCGAAATCATTGAGCACGACGATGTCGCTCAGGCCAAGACTGGCGAACATCTGCCTCGGCCTGACGACCCATGGGCAGTTGGTGAGCTCGATCTCGTCGCCATCGACCGGACCAGCCACCGCCAGGACCGCCGAATTCGGGCGGACCGACGAGCGGTCGAGAACGGCCGCCTGGATCGCCTCGTCGATGGTGTTGTAGTTGGCGGTCTGCACGATGGCCGGCTCGCCGGCCTCGGAATTGGCGTCGAGCACGATCGAGAAGCGCGCATTGGTGCCGCCAATGTCGCCGATCAGGATCGGGAACCGCAACGACGTGTCGGTATCGCTTACGCTTGGCATGCTCTGGTCCGTCCCCGGCGCCTCTGACGGCGTTTCGCCGTTCTTCCGTTGACTAGCGTATGAGTTTGAAAAGGGAAACGGTTTTCGAACCCGGCAACTCGCGCAGTGCGGTTCTGAGGCCAAACGGCCACTATTTCGCGTAAAACGGCCCGCTAAACCGATTGAGCCGATCGATGGCGCAGCGGCGATCACTTCATGGGCGGCCGTGGCCGAGGAACGGGCGCGCCCATTCTGGGCGTCGCCGCGAAAGCATTTGCCGCGCTTGGCAAATCGCCACTGGCCGTGCTGGCAGGCTGCGACGGCGCTTCCGGTTCGGGCGCGGCGACCGCGACCGGCATGGCGCCACCGTGATAGGTCGCCGCCTCGGCCGAGGCCGGACCGGGCGCGTCGAGCACGGCGCGGCATTCCTTGGGCAGGTTGGCCATCGTCATCACGTCGCGTGCCTTTGGCGCGTCCGGGTTCTTGTTGGGACGCCACGGTTCTTCCGTGAACCACCAGGCCAGCGGCTTGCCGCAGCCGTCATCGTCCGGCGTCGCGTCCTGCGCCTTGCAGTTGGGCGAGCCCGGCTGGCAGCCGATGCGCATGTGGAAATGATAGTCGTGGCCCCAGAACGGCCTGATCTTGCGCAGCCAGGTGCGGTCGCCCTTGACGGTGTCGCAAAGCTTTTTCTTGATGCCCGGATTGACCAGGATGCGCTCGACCTCGGGGTAGCTCGCGGCGCGCTTCAAAAGCGCCGCGTGCTGCGGCTTCCACAGCGCGTCCTTCACCAGATGCGTCTTCTCGTCGACCATCAAGGTGGCGCTCATCGATTCGCGCTGCGCGATCGACAGCGGCCGGCTGGGCATCGGCGTCAGCCAGATGTCGGCGTCGAGACCGATCTGATGCGAGGCGTGGCCGGTCAGCATCGGACCGCCGCGCGGCTGCGAAATGTCGCCTATGAGCAAGCCTGGCCAGCCGTCGGCCGCGGCGTCACGTGAAAGCTTCTCGATTACGGCGATCATCGCCGGATGGCCCCAGC
Organism: Mesorhizobium sp. NZP2298; assembly: GCF_013170825.1. NCBI lineage: Bacteria > Pseudomonadati > Pseudomonadota > Alphaproteobacteria > Hyphomicrobiales > Phyllobacteriaceae > Mesorhizobium > Mesorhizobium sp. NZP2298. Next base: position 864,872 of record NZ_CP033365.1, read on the forward strand.
GGCGGTTGCGCGACGGCCGCATCACCTCCCAGGTCGGGCCATCCATGGGAATGGCGACGCCGCCGGCAAAACAGCCCCTGGAATAGAAGCCGATCGACTGCGCCGCGGTCGCTGCCGGCAGTTTTTCCGCGCCGAACAGGTCTTTTGCCCGTTCCTCTGCCATTGCCGGCTGCACGGCGAGACCAAGCAAACCGAGCACCGCTGCCAGCAGTGATTTCTTGCCGAGCCGCATCGCTGTCTTCATGAAACCGGATCCCCACCGCAATCCCAGGCCCGAATCATAGCACGCAACGCACGACGCTTCGATCGTCAGCCCTTCATCGGGCTGCGTGCCTCGCCGTCGCGCCAGTCACCGCTTGCCCACATATGGTCGAAGGCGACGCGGTAGTCCGGAAAGCGAAAGCGATAGCCCGCCGCCTTGATCGCCGCATTGGCGACACGCTTGTTCTCGCCATAGAAGGACCGCGCCATGGGCGAAAGTTGGGCGGTGTCGAAAGGAATTTCCGGCGGCGGCTCGACGCCCATCAGCGACGCGGCATAGGAAACGACATCCTGCGGCGGCGCCGGCTCATCATCGGTGACGTTGAAAATGCCGCCTGTGTTGCCTGCGATGAGCCGCCAGAGCGCGCCGGCAATGTCGTCGCAATGAATGCGGTTGAACACCTGGCCGGGCTTGACCAGCCGCCGCGCCGTGCCGTTCTCCAGATTGACCAGCGCATTGCGGCCCGGACCATAGATGCCGGACAGGCGCAGGATCGCCACCGGCCGGCCGATATGTTCGCCGAGCTTCAGCCACGCCTGCTCAGCCTCGACCCGCATGACGGAGCGTTTCGACACCGGTCGGCACGTGGCCGTTTCATCGACCCAGGCGCCGCCATGGTCGCCATAGACACCGACCGTGGAGAGATAGCCGATCCATTGCAGCGCTGGCATCCCCGCGATTGCGTCGCGGGCGGCATTCAGCACGGGATCGCCGGCCGCTTCGGGAGCGATTGAAATCACCAGATGCGTCGATTTCTCCAGCGCCTCGCCGATTTCGCCCGTCAGCGTGCCATCGAACGGCAGCGGAGCGATGCCGGCCTGGCGTAGTGCCGCGAATTTTTCCTCGGACCGCGTCGTGCCGAGGATCATGGCAGCCCCCGCATTGGCGCGGGCAAAGGCCCTGCCCGAATAGCCGGCGCCGAAGATGAATATCCGCTTTTCACTCATGCATGCGTCCTGTCTGGCCGCGCCAGGCGCCATTCCTCGCGCACGACGCCATCGCTTTCGGTGTTCAGGCCGCTCGCGGCCCGCTCGGAATATTCGGCATCGGACACCAGCCGCGCCAGCGCCCATATTGCCGCGCCGCGCACCAGCGGCGAGGCGTCGCCGAGCAGCGCACGCACGATGCCGGCCAGGGCGGCCTCGCCGGAATTGCCAGCGGCGATCAGCACGTTGCGGATGAAACGATCGCGGCCGATGCGCTTTATCGGTGACCCCGAGAAGAAGGCGCGGAAGGCCGCGTCGTCCAGTTCGAGCAGTTCGGCAAGCGGCGGCTCGCGCAAATCGGCGCGCGCGACGAGCTTTGCTTCGGAGGCTACCTGGGCGAACTTGTTCCAGGGGCAAGCGGCCAGACAATCGTCGCAGCCATAGATGCGGTTGCCGATCTTTTCGCGGAATTCATGCGGGATCGGCCCTTTGTTCTCGATGGTGAGGTACGAGATGCAGCGCCGCGCATCGAGCCGGTAGGGCGCGGGGAAGGCATCGGTCGGGCAGGCGTCCAGGCAGGCGCGACAGGAGCCGCAATGGTCGATCTCGGCGCGGTCGGGCGCAAGTTCGGCCGTGGTGAAGATGGTGCCGAGGAACAGCCAGGAGCCGTGCTCGCGGCTGACCAGATTGGTGTGCTTGCCCTGCCAGCCAAGGCCCGCGGCTTGCGCCAGCGGTTTTTCCATCACCGGTGCGGTGTCGACGAAGACCTTCACGTCGCCGCCGGCGCGCGACACGATCTTGCCGGCGATTTCCTTCAGCCGTCCCTTCATCACATCGTGATAGTCGCGATTCTGCGCATAGACGGAGATAGCGCCCCGGTCGTGGCGGGCCTGCAGGTCGCGCGGATCATGGTTGGGGCCGTAATTCATCGCCAGCACGATGATCGAGCGCACTTCAGGCCAAAGCGTGGAAGGCTCGCTGCGCCTTTCCAGCGTCTCGGCGATCCAGTCCATCGAGCCGTGAAAGCCGTCGGCGACGAACTCGGCCAGCCGCGCGGGAGCCAGCGGGATCGCATCGGGAGAGGTGACAGCAATGGCATCGAAGCCGGCGCGATACGCCTCCGCGTCGATCAGCGCGCGCAGTTTTGCGGCGTCAGAAGTCGAGGTCCGCATAATGCGACACCGGCGACAGGCCGCGCACACGGTCGGTCAGGAGCGGCCGGAAGGAGGGCCGCGACTTAACCCTGGTGTACCATTCGCGCGCCGCGGCGTGTTCGCGCCAATCGATCTCGCCGAGATAGTCGAGCACCGACAGCGTCGCGGCGGCGGCGAGATCGGCATAGGTGACCCTGCCGCCGGCCAGCCAATGGCGGGTGCCGGCCAGCCAGTTGGTGTATTTCATATGCTGGCGGATGTTGGCGCGCGCCGCACGGATGGCGCCAGAATCGGGCGAACCGCCGCCGGCCGTTTCCGGCATGATCGGCTTCAGCACGCGCTCGCGCACCAGATGGCGAGTGACTTCGCTTTCGGCCTTGTTCAAGTACCAGTCGATCAGCCGGCGGATTTCGGCGCGCTGCATCGGATCCTCGGCGAACAGCCGCTTGTCGCGCTTCAAGACGCCGCGCGTCTCGTCGAGATATTCCGAGATCACGGTCGCGCCGACGATCGGCACGTCGCCTTCAGCGAGCAGGATCGGCAGCGTGCCGGCCGGGTTCAGCGCCAGGAATTCCTTGCGCCGCGTCCACGGCTTTTCCTCGATCAGCGCCAGCTCCTCGCCATACTCGCCAAAGGCGAGGCGGACGAAGCGGCAAGTTGCGAACATGGGATGGTGGAAAAGCGTCAGCATGGTTCCGCGATGATAAAGCGCACTGGCGAATCGCAGGGCGCACCGGTAAGTCTTGGCCGCCCGGTTAGCGGGCCGTCAGGGTGTTGCGACCTATAGGGGCAGTTCAACGCCATGACAAGCAAGCCGTTCTGTTAGCCGTCGCGCAAAAGCCGAGGTAGCCATGGAAAGCCAGACCTTCGTCGAAGCCCTGCTGCTCGGCCTGCTGGAGGGGCTGACCGAATTCATACCGGTCTCCTCGACCGGACATATCCTGCTTGCCGGCCATTTCCTGGGCTTCCATTCGACCGGCAAGGCCTTCGAGATCCTGATCCAGCTCGGTGCGATCCTGGCGATCCTCAGCGTCTACTTCCGCCGCCTGTGGCAGATGCTGCTCGACCTGCCGCACGACCGGCTGACGAGGCATTTCGTGATCGGCATCCTGATCGCCTTCCTGCCGGCGGCGATCATCGGCGCGCTGGCGCACGACTTCATCAAGACGGTGCTGTTCGAATCGCCGAGGCTGATCTGCATCATGCTGATCATCGGCGGCGTCATCCTGCTGGTGGTGGACCGCATGAACCTGAACCCGGTCTATCGCGACGTCGAGCGGTTCCCGACCAGGCTTTACCTGCAGATCGGGCTTTTCCAGTGCCTGTCGCTGATCCCCGGCACCTCACGCTCCGGCTCGACCATCGTCGGCGCGCTGCTTCTGGGCGTCGACAAGCGGGCGGCGGCGGAATTTTCCTTCTTTCTCGCCATTCCGACCATGGTCGGCGCCTTTGCCTTCGACCTGTTCAAGAACCGCAACGTGCTGACCTCAGCCGACCTGCCGGTCATCGCCATCGGCTTCGTCGCCGCCTTCGTCACCGCGCTCTTCGTGGTGCGCTTCCTGCTCGATTACGTCTCGCGCAACGGCTACTCGCTGTTCGGCTGGTGGCGGCTGGCGGTGGGGATTGTCGGATTGCTGGCGTTGATGGTTTGGGGGTGAGGCGTGTTCCGCGAAGCGGACGGAAAGCCAATTGCTTGGCTTTCCGAGCGACGAACGGTGAAGGCCCGGTCCGCCTTCGGGCGGATCAGAAGGTCCAGTGGACCTTTTTTGAAGGAGACTGAACGCCCGAAGGGCAGGGAGCCTGCGAAGGGCGATCAACGCCCGTAGGTAAGCCCTCTCCCTAACTCCTCCCATAAAACGCGTTCTCGACATGCACCGGCCAGTGCCATGGCAGCACTGCGACCATGTCGAAGCGCATCGACAGCCTGCCATAATCCGCCTGGCGCGACAGCCAGATGTCCGCCGCCGCCTCGATGCGGCGCTCCGATTCATGGCTGATCGCCTCCATGGCTTCCATCAGCGTGCGGCGCGCCTTGACCTCGACGAACAGCACCAGGTCGCCGCGCCGCGCGATCAGGTCGATCTCGCCGAAACGTGTGCGGTGGCGCCGCGCCAGAATCCGGTAGCCCTTCAGCATCAGCGCGGCCGCCGCCAGCCATTCGCCGCGATGGCCGCGCCGATAGGCCTTCTGGCGGCTGGCGCTGGGGCGCTCAGCCACTACCCTCTCCGGAAGCGTCCTTGAGTTCCAACAGCCGCCGATAGAGGGCCTGCTTCTGGCCTCCGGTCATCTTGGCGGCTTCCGCCGCTGCCTTGGAAGCCGGCATTTCGGCGGCGAGCGACAAGAGCAGGCGGTCGATATCCGCCGGCTCGTCCGCCTTGGCCTCGGCGGGACCGATGCAGACGACGACCTCGCCCTTCGGCGTGTCGGCCGCGGCATAGTGGTCGGCCAGCACCCGCAGCGTGCCGATACGCATTTCCTCGAAGGTCTTGGTCAATTCCCTGCCGATAGCAGCCTTTCGCTCGCCGCCCAACGCCTCGACCATGGCGCCCAGGGACTCGGCCAGCCGGCGCGGCGATTCAAAGAAGATCAGCGTTGCCGGCACCGCCTTCAGCGCTTCCAACCGCGCCAGCCGCTGACCTGATTTCACGGGCAGAAACCCGGCGAACAGGAAGGCGTCCGACGGCAAGCCGGACGCTGTCAGCGCGGCAAGCGGGGCCGACGGACCAGGGATCGGCACGACACGAATGCCGTGGTCGATCGCCTCGCCGACCAGCCGGTAGCCGGGATCGGAGACGAGCGGCGTGCCGGCATCGGAAATCAGCGCCACGCTCTGGCCGGCCTGAAGGGCCGCGATCAACTTCGGTCCGGCCTCGCCGGCATTGTGCTCGTGATAGGCCGTGGTGCGGCGGCGGATGCCGTAGCGGTCGAGCAGCACGCGCGACACCCTGGTGTCCTCGCAGGCGACGATGTCGGCGGCGGCCAGCGTCTCCAGCGCGCGCAGCGTGATGTCGGCAAGGTTGCCGATCGGGGTCGCCACCAGATAGAGCGCCGGCTCGAGCGGGCGGGCCGGGATTTCGGTCTGCCCGATCACATAGCTGCGTCTGCCCGTCTCATCGGTCACTTGATGCCGTCTCCGTTCAGCCCTGTCTGGCCTGCCAAATCTTGTTTGGCATGGCTGGTGCCGGCTTGCAAAACCCACGCCGATGTAAGGTAACCGCCATTCCTTCGCCACAGTAGGGAACGAAACCGGGTTTGGCAGATTTAGCCCCTGATTCCCAAGGGAGGACAGGATGGACAGCCTGAAGATACAGGACGCTTTCGCGCCCTACTATGCCGGCCGCAACAGTACCTCCCTGCCCAGGGACAAGCGCCTGCCTGCCGAGAACGACGCCAGCCTGACCAAGTGGGCCGCCAAGCCCTTGCCCACCAATGTCAGGCTTTCCGACAACAAACCAGACAGCACGACGGAGCACTGACCGAACGATGCCCAATCGCTTCGATATCTTCATCACCCGTCTTGAAACGAAAAGCGCCAGGGAAGGCGTGCCCCCGCATCCGATGAACGACCAGCACAGCGTTCGCCGCGAAAAGGCTGACGCCAAACCGGCCCGGAACGGAGAGGCGCATTCCGAGAAGGATCGCGGCAAGCGCCGGTTCAAGCACGACGCCTGACGAGATCGCTCACAAAATTGAGGCGCACCGGGACTGAAAAGCTGGTTGGTCCGCGAATGTTGGCCCTTGCGGTCGGCCTTGTCGCCTTCACGTCCTCAGCCGATACAAGAAACAACGCGGAGGCCGGCTCTTCATCAGCCTCCCGAAGCCCACGAACGATCAAGTTCAGGGCAACGGCGGCCAGTGGCCTCTTTGGCAAGACACTTTCGCTTCGAGGCGTGCTGGTCGGCGAAACCGAGGAACGGGAATTCGCGAGAATTCGCTACCCGGCGCTCAACCAACCTATTTCCAGTCGGGACTGGATAACCGTCGAAGGTCTCTCCGCAGCCTACCTGCAACTGGACATTGATCCGCAATTCGCGATGCCGGGCATCCACCTGCATATGCGTTCAGACGATCCAGCCACATCACACTACATGTTCCATAAAGTTGGCGGACAATGGATCCAGGCGCCGCGGGCCATAAAGATCGACGTGTTTTCCTACGCAGGCTGTGGTCTCACCCAACAATCCTGGGAGGACGGCGGCGATTTTCACCATCAGGATTTCTTCTTTGAAGTCGACTCGGGTCCGGATTGCGCGGTGGCCGACGCGTCATGGTCAGGCACGCGCGGCAAGCCACTAGTCATCCCAGATATCGCGAGACCTTGGCCTCGAGAATCCGGATCAGCTCCGGATCCATGAATTCATAATCATCCGGTATGTCGAGGCAGATAACCCGAGCCTGCTTCAGGCTCATCTTGAATTTCTTCTGCAGCTTGGCGCGATGCGCCTTTTCCATGACGAAGATGATGTCGGCCCAGGCGACAAGCTGATGCGTCAGCGGCGTATCCACGTCATGGTTGGTTCCCGCCGACGCGACCTCGATATCCCGACTTTTTGAAAACACCTGCTCGGCGGTCGGACTGCGCAGGCGGTTCTGGCTGCAGACGAAGAGGATATTCTTCAAGGATCAGCGTGCCAGGTCGGCCACCACGGCGTCGAGCACGATCATGCCGGCCGGCGTGGCGCGCAGCCGCGCATTGCCGATCGGCGCCACCAGCCCCTCGCCCTGCAGCATGGACAGCCGCGCGCTCGACAGGCCGCGCCCGGAAAACGCCTCGTAGCGCGAGAGGTCGATGCCTTCGGCGAGCCTCAGTCCCATCAGCAGGAATTCGTCGGCCTCTTCCGAGCGGGTCAGTATCTCGCCGCCGGTAACGCCATGGCCCTTGGCCTCGACAAGATTGGCCCATGTTTCCGGCATCCGCTCGGCTATCGTCACCGTGCGGCGGCCATTCTCGACGAAGCGGCCATGCGCGCCGGGACCGACACCGACATATTCGCCATAGCGCCAGTAGGTCAGGTTGTGCCGGCTCTCGGCGCCCGGCCTGGCGTGGTTGGAAATCTCGTAGGCCGGCAGGCCATGCGCCGCCGTTATCTCCTGCGTCAGCGCATAGAGGTCGGCGGCGTGGTCGTTGTCGGGAATGATGAACTTCTTCGCCGCATGCAGCGCATGGAAGGGCGTGCCTTCCTCGATGGTCAGCTGGTAGAGCGACAGATGGTCGGCGGCATGGCCGATCGCCTGTTCGAGCTCGGATGCCCAGGCCTCCGGCGTCTGGCCAGGGCGGGCGTAGATCAGGTCGAAGGACAGCCTTGGGAATATTTCCCGCGCGAGGCCGATGGCGTGCAGCGCTTCGTCGACATTGTGCAGCCGGCCGAGGAAGCGCAGATCCTTGTCGTTCAGCGCCTGCACGCCGAGCGAGACGCGATTGACGCCCGCCGCCCGGTAGCCGCGAAAGCGCTCGGCCTCGACCGAGGACGGGTTGGCCTCCAGCGTCACCTCGATGCCTTCAGGCACCGTCCAGTTCCTCGCCACGGCGTCCAGGACCCTCGCCACCGTTTCCGGCTTCATCAGCGACGGCGTGCCGCCGCCGAGAAAGATGCTGGTCACCTCGCGCGCCCCGGTGCGCTGGCGCATCGTCGCCAGTTCCGCCTCGAAGGCGGCGGCAAAGCGCTCCTGGTCGACCGGCTGGTGGCGGACATGGCTGTTGAAGTCGCAATAAGGGCACTTGGCCGCGCAGAACGGCCAATGGATGTAGACGCCGAAGCCAGGCGCCCGATCGAGCGGCATGGTCATGCCGGATCCAGTCATGCCGAGCCCAATCGCGGCAAATTCAATCGCGCCTGGGCGAATTTCTGGAAAGCGCGGGCACGGTGCGACAGCGCCGTCGCCTGGCCCGGCTTCCAGCCGTGTTTTTCCTCGGCACTCATCTCGCCGAAGGTTTTCTCGAAGCCATTGGGCAAGAACACCGGATCATAGCCGAAGCCAAGCTCGCCGCGTGGCGGCCAGACCAGCGTGCCTTCGGCCTCGCCGCGGTAATATTCGGCCTCGCCATCGGGAAAGGCGAGGCAAATGACGGCGACAAAGCGGCCCCTGCGCTGTTCCGGCAGAGCGGCGCCGACTTCCTGCAGCGCCACTTCGGTGCGCTGCATGGCCATGGCGAAGTCGCGCGATCCGTCCGGTGTTTCGGCCCAGTTGGCGGTGTAGACGCCAGGCGCGCCATCGAGCGCGTCGACGCAGAGGCCCGAATCGTCCGACAACGCCGGCAGGCCGGTCGCTTGCGCGGCGGCCAGCGCCTTGATGTAGGCATTCTCCTCGAAAGTGGTGCCGGTCTCGTCCGGCTCCGGCAGGCCATAGTCCTTCGCCGACTTCGCTTCGAAGCCGAATGGCCCCATCAGATCGGCGAATTCGCGCAGCTTGCCGGCATTGTGGCTGGCGACGACGATCTTCTTTCCATCAAGAGAATGCATCAAAGGCCCCAGATTCTTGGCTCGGCGAACTCGATCGAATTGCCCGAAGGGTCGCGTATATAGAGCGAACGGCCGCCTTGCGGCCATTCGAATTCGCTTTCGATGGCAATTCTTTTTGCCTCCAGATGGGCTTTCCAAGCCGCGATTTCCGTAGCGCTCGCCGCGAAGCAGAGATGACCTTCGCCGACCGCGCCATGCGGCGGCACTTTCAGCCGAGCATCCGGTGCCGGAGGTATTTTGGTCGCCTCGGCATTGAAGACCAGCAGAACGCCCGGCCCGCAGCGGAAGAAAAGATGTCTGCCGTCCACCTTGCCGAGCAGGTCGAGGCCGAGCACGCCGACATAGAATTCTTCCGCCGCCACCAGATCGGTGACGTACAGGGCTGATTCAAGGATGCCGGAGGGGGTCACCAGAAAATCGATGGCTTACGCCACCGCCATCTGCTGCAGGCTGACCAGGCGCTGAATGCCTTTCTTGGCCAGGCCCATCAATTCCGCGAACTGTTCTTCCGAGAAAGGCTCGCCCTCGGCGGTGCCTTGGATCTCGACAATGCCGCCCTTGCCGGTCATGACGAAATTGGCGTCGGTGCCGGCCGAGGAATCCTCGAGATAGTCAAGATCGATGACCGGCTGGCCGTCATGGATGCCGCAGGAAATCGCCGCCACATGGTCCTTCAACACCTTGGTGACGCTGGCCATCTGCCGGGCTTCCATCCAGCGCAGGCAGTCATGGAGCGCCACCCAGCCGCCAGTGATCGAGGCGGTACGGGTGCCGCCATCGGCCTGGATGACGTCGCAGTCGACGGTGATCTGCTGTTCGCCCAGCGCCTGCAAATCGACCACGGCGCGCAGCGAACGGCCGATGAGGCGCTGGATTTCCAGCGTGCGGCCGCCCTGCTTGCCGGCGGAGGCCTCGCGGCGCATGCGCTCGCCGGTCGAGCGCGGCAGCATGCCGTATTCGGCCGTCACCCAGCCCTTTCCGGAATTGCGCATCCAGCCGGGCACCTTTTCCTCGAGGCTCGCCGTGCACAGGACATGGGTGTCACCGAACTTCACCAGGCACGAGCCTTCGGCGTGCTTGGAGACGCCGCGCTCGAAGGAGATGGCGCGCATTTCGTCGAATTGGCGTTTGGAGGGGCGCATTCGGGCTTCTTTCCAGTCATTTTTCGGAATCGTGGCCGGCTTTTAGACGCATGGGGGGCAGCGCGCAAAGGAAAACGGACCGGTGATCTGACACAGACACCCGGGATGATCCGACACAGAGACCGGGTTGCGCCCGCCGTGCCGAAGTCTATATCCTGAACAAGGAGGTTTTTGGCCGAATGACCAAGGCAATCGATCCCGGTTCGCAACCGCTTGCACTGCAATCACTCGACATGCGCTCACGCGACATCTTCCGGCGCATTGTCGATTCCTATCTCAGGGATGGCGAGCCGGTGGGCTCGCGCAGCCTGTCGCGCATCCTGCCCTCCTCGTTGTCGCCGGCCACCATCCGCAATGTGATGAGCGACCTCGAGCACCTCGGGCTGATCTACGCGCCGCACATCTCGGCCGGCCGGCTGCCGACGCAGGCCGGCCTGCGTTTCTTCGTCGATGCCTTCATGGAGCTTGGCGACCTTTCCGACGAGGAGCGCCGCACCATCGAGGCACAGGTGCGGGCCTCCGGCTCGGGCGCGACGCTGGAGCACATGCTGACCGAGGCCAGCCAGATGCTGTCAGGCATGTCGCGCGGCGCCGGCCTGGTGCTGGCCGCCAAGAACGAGGTGGCGCTGAAGCATATCGAATTCATCCAGCTGGAACCGACCAAGGCGCTTGCCGTGCTGGTGTCGCAGAATGGCGACGTCGAGAACCGCGTTGTCGAACTGCCGGCCGGCATCACCGTCTCGCAGCTGCACGAGGCCTCGAACTTCCTCAACGCCCATATCCGCGGCCGTACGCTGGCCGAGGCGCGGACCGAGATCGCCCGCATCAAGGAAGAGACGCGAGCCGCTCTCGACACGCTGTCGCAGGACCTTGTCGAGAAGGGGCTTGCGGTGTGGGCTGGCGCCGAAAGCGGCCTGCCGGCACGGCTGATCGTACGCGGCCGCGCCAACCTGCTCGAAAACGTCACCGCCCAGGCCGACATCGAGCTGCTGCGGCATCTGTTCGAGGACATGGAGACGCAGGACGGGCTGATCCAGCTGCTCGACCTCGCCGAGCAGGGATCGGGCGTGCGCATCTTCATCGGCTCGGAAAACAAGCTGTTCTCGCTGTCCGGCTCGTCGCTGGTCGTCGCGCCCTATCGCGACAAGGATGCCCGCGTCGTCGGCGCGCTCGGCGTCATCGGCCCGACGCGGCTGAATTACGCCCGCATCGTGCCGATGGTCGATTATACCGCGCAGCTGATATCGCGCATGTTAAGGTAGCGCCCCGGACAGCAAAAGACGGGCAGCAAGGAGAAAAAGAATGGCGCTCGAAGAATTCAAGGCCCGGATCAGCCTGCTGCTCGAGGAGATGGTCAACCAGCCGGAAGACCAGCACGAAATCCAGGAACAGCTGCGCGAAAAACTGCGGGAGATGCGCGCCATGGGCCTGCCCCTGCCCGCGGATCTCGTCGCGCTGGAAAAACGCCTCGACGACGATTTCTACGCTGCCGGGACATAGGCCGGAAACCGGTCTTTCGCTTCCTCAACGGATCGTATGAGGCGGAACTTCTGGACAGACCTGCCGTTGGTTTCCTTCGCGACCAGATGGAGGACAAGATGATCCGATTGGCCGGCCTGGCGCTTCCAGCGCTCCTTCTCGCGACAGCGGCATTCGCACAGCAGGCGGACCAACCGGTGCTGAAAGGCGCGGCCGCCTTCGGCGACTGGCGCGCCGACAAGCCAGGTGTGCGCCGCCTGATCAAGCCGGAAGACCTGCCGAAGCCCTATGTCACCAAATCCGCCTCGAACAGCGCCGGGCTCGCCGACATGCCGGCAGGCGCGAAGCCGCAACTGCCGCCGGGATTCTCGGCCGAGCTGATCGCGGCGGGCATCGACAATCCGCGCGTCGTGCGCGTCGCGCCGAACGGCGACCTGTTCGTCGCCGACAGCGAAGCCAACCAGATCCGCGTCTATCGCCTGTCCAAGGACAGTGCCAAGCCCGCCGAAGACGCCATCTTTGCCCGCAATCTCAACCAGCCCTATGGCATCGCCTTCTATCCGCCGGGCAATGACCCGCAATGGGTCTATGTCGCCAACAGCGACAGGATCGTGCGCTTTGCCTACCGCAATGGCGAACTGAAGGCGGCCGGAGAGCCGCAAACCATCGTCGACAAGATTCCCTCGAACCATCACTGGACGCGCGATATCGCCTTTTCGCCTGACGGCAAGACGCTCTATCTGTCGGTCGGCTCGGGTTCGAATATCGCCGAGGACATGGGCAAGGCGCCGGATGGCGGCCTCGAAGCGTGGGTGAAGTCGAAGCCGCTTGGCGCGACATGGGGCTCCGAGGACGGCCGCGCCGACGTGCTGGCCTTCGACCCGGACGGCAAGAGCGGCCGCATCGTCGCCACCGGCCTGCGCAACTGTTCGGGCATGACCGTGCAGCCGGCCACCGGAGCGCTGTGGTGCGTCGTCAACGAGCGCGATGCGCTCGGCGACAATGTGCCGTTCGAGTACGCAACATCCGTCAAGGACGGCGCCTTCTATGGCTGGCCCTGGTACTATATCGGCGACAATGAGGATCCGCGCCACAAGGGAGCGCGGCCCGATCTCTCCGGCAAGGCAACCATTCCCGATGTGCTGATGCAGGCGCATTCGGCGCCGCTCAACATCGCCTTCTACGACCGCGAGGATTTTCCGGCCGGCACCGGTTTTCCCCAGGACTACAGGGGCGACGCCTTTGTGGCCCTGCACGGTTCGTGGAACCGTGGCAACAGGACCGGCTACAAGGTCGTCCGATTGCTGTTCAAGGATGGCAAGCCGACCGGCGAATACGAGGATTTCATGACCGGCTTCGTGGTCTCCAATGGCGAGGTGTGGGGTCGGCCGGTGGGCGTGGCGGTGGCGAGCGACGGTGCCCTGATCGTCACCGAGGACGGCAACGGCACGATCTGGCGCGTGACCTATGGTGGCGCCCGCTCCTGAGGGATCTTGCCCGGCTGGCGCGCGCCCCCGCACAGGGCGAAGGCCGCGATGTCTGGTGCAATGGATTCCGAACCCAAGGGAATTCAACGGTGGCCCGCTCCATGCGATAAGGCTCTCCGATCCGAGACCGAAACCATGACCCTCACCGGCTTCCTCACCTACAGCGCCGCCCTTGGCATCGCCGCCGCCATCCCCGGCCCCGGCATCACCGCGCTTGTCGCGCGTGCGCTCGGCTCCGGCTTCCGCTCGTCGCTGGCTATGTTCTTCGGCCTGATGGTCGGCGACCTCACCTATCTGACCGCCGTGGTGCTTGGCCTCGCCTTTGTCGCGCAGACCTTCGGCATGGTGTTTCTGGCGATCAAATGGGCCGGCGTCGCCTATCTGGCATTTCTGGGCTGGCGCTTCTGGACCGTCGGCATCACGCCCGAAACGGTTGAGGCCAGGAAGGGCAAGGGCGGACTGGTTTCGAGCTTTGTCGCCGGCCTCGCCGTCACGCTCGGCAATCCCAAGACGATGATCTTCTACCTCGCCATCACGCCGACCATCGTCGACCTGAGGACCATCACGCTGGCCGACTACGGCATTCTCGCCGCGCTGACGGTCGTCGTCCTGTTCGTCGTGCTGGTTCCTTACCTGGCGCTGGCCGCCAAGGCGCGCTGGTTCCTGAAATCGCCACGCGCCCTGAAGGTGCTGAACCGCACCGCCGCCGGCTTCATGGTCGGCGCCGCGGCAGCGATCGCCGCCCGCCAGTAGCACCCTTTCAGCCAAAACATTCCGAGGTCAGGCTTTTCGGCGAAATGCTTTTCCGGGACAAGGGCGTTTTAGACACAGGCCCCACTCGGATATTTTCGGCCGACAGCTTATGTTGCGCGGCTGAAAGCCCTATCTTGCCGCTACAATGCCACTTGCCTGAAATTCTCCACTTGCCTGAAATTCTGGGAGCGAAACCAATGAACAAGCCCGTCACCTCCGCCCGCGCCCCCGGCCGCGGCCGCATCTACAGGTCCATCACCGACACGATCGGCGACACGCCCCTGGTACGGCTCGACAAGTTCGCCAAGGAAAAGGGGATCGTCGCCAACCTCGTGGCCAAGCTCGAATTCTTCAACCCGATCGCCTCGGTCAAGGACCGCATCGGCGTGGCGATGATCGAGGCACTGGAGGCGGCAGGCAAGATTTCCCCCGGCAAGACGACATTGATCGAACCGACGTCGGGCAATACCGGCATCGCGCTCGCTTTCGCCGCCGCCGCCAAGGGCTACAAGCTGATCCTGACCATGCCGGAGACGATGTCGGTCGAGCGCAGAAAAATGCTGGCGCTGCTCGGTGCCGAACTGGTGCTGACCGAAGGTCCTAAAGGCATGAAGGGCGCCATCGCCAAGGCCGACGAGCTGGCCGCGACGATCCCCAACGCCGTCATTCCGCAGCAGTTCGAAAACCCCGCCAATCCGGAAATCCACCGCAAGACGACAGCGCAGGAAATCTGGAACGACACCCAGGGTGAGGTCGACATCTTCGTCGCCGGCATCGGCACCGGCGGCACCATCACCGGCGTCGGCCAGGTGTTGAAGAAGCACAAGCCATCTGTGCATGTCGTTGCCGTCGAGCCGGAAGCCTCGCCGGTGCTGTCGGGCGGCCAGCCCGGCCCGCACAAGATCCAGGGCATTGGCGCCGGCTTCGCGCCAAAGATCCTCGACACCACGATCTATGATGAGATCGTCAAGGTTTCCAACGAGGATTCGGTGGCCAATGCGCGTCTCGTCGCCCGCCTCGAAGGCGTGCCGGTCGGCATTTCGTCGGGTGCTGCCCTGCAAGCGGCAATCGTCGTCGGCTCGCGGCCCGAGAACAAGGGCAAGACCCTGGTCGTGGTCATTCCCGACTTCGCTGAACGCTATCTGTCGACGATCCTGTTCGAAGGGCTGGGGGCGTAATCCGCCCCCCTTCGACGAACCGCCGCTCCTCGCTGGACCGTTCAAAAGGCTTCCGTGGCGCCAGCGATCCGGCTTGAGCAGCACCCTGCTTCCGGTTCATATCGCCCACGGCCTGCTTTGCGCGGGCCGGGGAGGAATTCATGTACAAGCTCTATACCCGTCCGGGCAGCGGCGGCTTCGTCGTCGAGGCCGCGCTGGCGCTGGCGAACGCGCCGTTCGAGCAGATCGACGTGCCGAAGTCCGACCGGCCCGATCCGGCATTCCTCGACATCAGCCCGCTGAACCAGGTGCCGGTGCTGACCTTGCCGGACGGGCGCTCGATGACCGAATCGGCGGCGATCTGCATCCTGCTTGCGGAACGCCATCCCGAGGCCAGCCTGGCGCCGGCGATCGACGCGCCGGCCCGCGTCGAGTTCCTGCGCTGGATGGCGTTCATGTCGTCGGTGCTCTACCCCGCGATCCTGCGGCTGTATTACGCCTATCGCTACACGGCCGATGCCGACGGCACGAAAGCCGTCAAGCAGGCGGCCGTCGCCGAGATGGACCGCGGCTTCGCCGTTCTCGATGCCGCCTTGCGCGGCCGTGACTGGCTGGTGGGTGAGGCGATGTCGCTGGCCGACATCTATCTCGTCATGCTCGTGGCCTGGCATCCCGACATCGACAGCGCGCGGACGGCATGGCCTGATATTGAACGCTTGTGGGCGAAGCTGCGCGAGCATCCACTGCTGAAGACGCTCAACACGTCGCACGAGATGTGGCCGGGCTAGAGCAGTTCACCGTTTCATGGAAACGGCGAACTACCCTAACTCTTTGTTTTGACGCAATTCCGGACGGAAAACCGTTCACACTTTTCCTGGAATTGCTCTAAGGGTCAGTTTCGCAGCGCCGCGCGTTTGCCCTGCAGGAACCGGCGCACCGCCGGATCGCGTTCGAGGCCGATCGCCCTGTCATAGGCTTCGGTTGCCTGCGGCACCTGGCCAAGCCTGGCCAGGAGACCGGCCCGCGCCGCCCAGTAAGGCTGATACTCATTCAGCCGCTTGTCGTCACCCAGCACGTAGAGGGCCGCCAGCCCCGCCACGGCGCCCTCGGCCTCGGCGAGCGCCACCGCACGGTTGATCGCCACCACCGGCGATCCGGCGATCGAAAGCAAGGCGTCGTAAAGTTCACGGATCGCCACCCAGTCGGTGCGGCCGGTCAGCCGTCGCGCGGCGTGGGCGGACTGCACGGCGGCCTCAAGCTGGTAGCGGCCGACGACGCCGCTCGCCGCTGCATGGGACAGAAGCGCTTCCGCCTCATCGATGAGGGCGTGGTCCCACAGGTCGAAGTCCTGTTCGGCCAGCGGCACGAAGTCGCCTTCGGCGCTACGCCGGGCTGCACGGCGCGCCTCGGCAAACAGCATCAGCGCAAGCAGGCCAAGCGCTTCCGGCTCCTCCGGCATCAGCGTGGCGACCAGGCGGCCGAGCCAGATGCCTTCGGTGGCGAGGTTGCGCGCCCTAGTCTCCGTGCCGACCGGATCCGACCAGCCTTCGGCGAAAGCGGCATAGATCGCCTCCAGCACGGCATCCAGTCGTTCGCCGAGTTCGGCCCGCTCCGGCACGCGGAACGGAATGCCGGTTTCGCGGAGCCGCGTCTTGGCGCGCACCAGGCGTTGGCCCATCGTTGCCGGCGAGACCAGGAAGGCGGAAGCGATCGTCGCGGCATCGAAGCCGAGAATGGTCTGCAGGATCAGCGGCGCCCGCACGCCCGGTTCGATCGCTGGATGCGCGCAGGCAAACATCAGCCGCAGCCGTTCGTCGGGCAGATCCTCGTCGGTCATGCGCGCCTCCATCTCCTCGGCGATCAGCTTGAGATGATCGCGGGCGGCCTCCCGGGTGAGCCGCCGCCGAACCGCATCGACACGACGCCGACGCGCCACGGCCAGAAGCCAGGCTTCCGGCTTTTCGGGCACGCCCGACTTCGGCCAGCGTTCGAGCGCCGCGGCAAAGGCATCGGCCAGCGCGTCCTCGGCGGCGGCCACGTCGCGCGTGCGCGCCGCGAGCCAGGCGACCAGCTTGCCATAGCTCTGCCGGGCGGCGGCCTCGGCGGCCGCCCGGGCGATCTCCGGGCGACTGTCCATCATATCGTCATTTCTGGACACGCCGTCATTTCTTGGGCATGTAGTCGGCCATTTCCCAGATCGGCCGCAACTCGACCGCGCCGGTGCTGGCCGCCGGACAGCGTGCCGCCCATTCGATGGCGGTGTCGATATCGGCCGCCTCGATCATGTAGAAGCCGGCAAGCTGCTCCTTGGTGTCGGCATAGGGACCGTCAATCACGTTGGTCTTGCCGTCGGTTATCCGCACCGAGGTGGTCGCCTGGCTCGGGCGCAGCCTTTCGCCGGCGAGCCATGCACCGGATTTCTTCAACGCTTCGGTATAAGCGGCATAGGCCGCGCTCATCTGCTGGGCCTTCTCGATCGGCGTGTTCGCCAGCGCGGCTTCGTCGCTGTTGATCAAAATCATGTATCGCATGGGTTCTTCTCCCGTGTTTCGAAGGCCGCGTCCTTGCGGGGCCAGACGTATGTCGCGCGGCGACGGTCGATTTCGACAGGACGCAGGAAAAACTTTCGGCCCTGATCGGGCACGACACAAGCCTTCCCACCTTCGTCATGCCAGGGCGGAGCGGCCGCAAAGCGTGGCTCGCTCTCCAGCAATTGGATGATGCGTCCGCCAAACGTGCCATAGCCACCGACGATGAGAAGTTTCATGCACTGCTCCCCCAGAGCCACGGTTGAGGTTCATGCATGCCGTTGTTGGGCGACATGCATCAGCCAATCAGGCGACCGCGCAGTTCGGCCGACGGCACGTCACACCTGTCCCTCCTGCCGAACAGGGCGTAGCGATTTTTGGCGATGCGATCATACAGCCAGTCGCGCAGCGGTCTCGGCAGCAGCAACAGCACCTTGGCCGCCCGCCACGGCCAGCCAAGTTCCGACATCACGGCGACAAAGCTGTCCAGCCGCGTGAAGGCCGCGCCATCGACAAGGACGAGATTGGTTTCGTAAGCGTCCGTGCGCAGCCCATATTGCCGGAACAGCGCTTCGCCGAAGGGCGATTGAGCGGTGGCGAAGCGGAAGCGGTCCTGGCGATCGAGCCTGACCACCATGCGCACGAAGCCGGAGCACAGCAGGCACACGCCGTCGAAGACGATCAGCGGATGGTTTGTATCGAAGGGTTCAGAGGGACGGCTTGGGTTGGGCCGATTGGACGGGGACGGACTTGACTGGGAAAGGTCGGTCACGCTGGCCTCGGCTGCTCGTGTCCGGAGACACTAAGCCAGCCGGAGGCGGCATCAAAGACGCGGCATTGTCGCACGCCGCTCGTCGGCGAAAGCCGGACGCTCGGCGCGATAGGTGGTGGCGCGGGAGTTGGCACCTGGCCGGCAGATCCGGCTGTTGTGGCGGCTCTCGAACGTCATGATCAGTGCGCGCCCAGCGAGGTGCCGCGACGGGCGCAAGCCGGACCCGGGCCGCGCATGTAGTAGCGCTCGGGCCGATAGGTCGGCGCGACGAATTCGCGGATGGCGGCGGCATAGCCGATGAGGTGCGTTAGGAAGTTCATTTTACCCGTCCCTGTCCCGATTTTCGGATGTCCCTTCCGAATTGCGCGAATGATAGCATCGAGGCGTGAATAGTCGGTGAACGTGATGTTAATTTCTGGTCGAAAACCCGTTGCTTCGTGGCCGGAATGCGGCTGATTCGGGGTGTTTCCATGCCTTTTGTCGCCATTCCGCCGAGTGTGACTTTTGCATCACATATGTTTCGTTTGAATGTCGCCTGCGCGCGGTTCTGTTTCAACTTCCAGCCAACGCGGGAAATTTTCGTGCGCGGAGCCCAGGGCGATGGCTTGCGCAGCAGCGTGCGGTTGGAACTGGAATGGAACTTGCTCGTTCTCGACCTGTCACCACGGGAGTTCGTCATGGCACCACGTCCAGCCTGGAAGGGCTATCTGAAGCTTTCGCTGGTCACTTGTGCCGTCGAACTGACCAATGTCGTCACCCATACGGAGCGCGTCTCGTTCCGGATTCTCAATCGCAAGACCGGCAACACGGTGAAGCGCATCTATGTCGATGCGCAAACCGGCAAGCCGCTTGCCGATGGCGACGAGATCAAAGGCTATGAATTGGACGATGGCGATTTCGTCCATATCGACGAGGACGAGATCGAGGCGGTGCAGATCGAATCCTCGCACACGATGAACCTGGACGGTTTCGTCGACAAAGCCTCGATCCAGCAGATCTATCTCGATACGCCCTATTATGTCGCGCCGGCCGACAAGGTGTCGGAGGAGGCTTTCGCCGTGATCCGCGATGCCATGGCAGGCAAGAAGATGGCCGGGCTGGCGCGCATCGTGCTCTATAGCCGGGAACGCCCCGTGGTCATCGAGCCGCTCGGCAAGGGCATGGTGCTGACGACGCTGCGCTACGACAACACGGTGCGCCAGCCGGACAGTGTGTTCGGCGAGATCAAGGCGGTGAAGACCGACCAGGAGATGACCGATCTGGCCGAACTGATCATCGACAAGAAGAAAGCGAAGTTCGATCCGTCGAAATTCGACGATAAATATGAGGACGCGCTGCTCGAACTGATCCGCGCCAAGAAGGCCGGCAAGAAAGCGCCCAAGGCCCAGGCGGCGCCCAAACCCTCGAACGTCGTCAACCTGTTCGATGCGCTGAAGAAGAGCCTTTCGTCGGATTCAGGCTCCACGAAAGCGTCGTCCGCGAAGGCCAAACCGGTGGCCAAGCGCGCCAAGCCGAAAGCGGCCGCGCCCAAGCGCAAATCGGCCTGAGGAAACAAATGGCCGGCCTCGAGCGATATAACGCCAAGCGCGATTTCAAGAAGACCTCGGAACCGGCCGGCAAGATCGCGCGGACCGGGAAAAGCGAGGGCGGCATCTTCGTCATCCACAAGCATGCGGCGACGAGGCTGCATTACGACCTTCGGCTGGAACATGACGGCGTGCTGTGGAGCTGGGCGGTGACACGTGGCCCAAGCCTGGACCCGCATGAGAAGCGGCTGGCCGTCCATGTCGAGGACCACCCGATCGACTATGCGCCGTTCGAGGGCACGATCCCCAAAGGCGAATATGGCGGCGGCTCGGTCATCGTCTGGGACGAAGGGACATGGGTGCCCGAGACCGACCCGGCCAAGGCGATGAAGAAAGGCCATATCAACTTCGAGCTCAAGGGCCACAAGCTGCATGGGCTGTGGCATCTGGTCAGGCTGAAACCGCGTCCGGGCGAAAAGCGCGACAACTGGCTGCTGATCAAATCGGACGATGCCGCGGCGCGCCCGGGCGAGGATATACTGAAGGAGGCGCCGCAATCGGTGAAGTCCGGCCTGACGATCGAGGAGATCGGCGAAGGCAAGACGGCGAAAGGCCGAAAGCCCGACGTCTGGCATTCGAACAAACCGGCGACCGGCAACGCGAAGGCGGCCGCCCGGAAACTCGACTTCATCGAACCGCAGCTGGCGACACTCGAACGGGATGCGCCGCCGGGCAAGGACTGGCTGCACGAAGTGAAATTCGACGGCTATCGCATGCAGGCGCAGATCGCAGGTACCGATGTGCGGCTCTTGACCCGCACCGGACTCGACTGGACAGAGAAATTCGGCGGCGAAATCGTCACCGAACTCGCCGGCCTGAAATGCAGCGATGCCATCATCGACGGCGAGATCGTCGTGCTGGCCGACAGCGGCGTCTCTTCCTTCGCCTTGCTGCAGCAGGATTTGTCGGCAAAGCGGACAAATCGCTTCATTTATTATGTGTTCGACCTGATGCGCCTCGACGGCAAGGATTTGCGCGCCGAACCGCTGGTCGAGCGCAAGCAGGCCTTGCAGGAGCTGCTCGGCACGCAGTCCGAGAACCCGGCGGTGCGTTTCTCCGACCACTTTTCCGAGCCCGGCAAGATCATGCTGGAGCATGCCTGCCGGATGGGGCTGGAAGGCGTCGTCTCGAAGCGTGCCGATGCGCCCTATCGCAGCGGGCGCGGCCCGACATGGGTGAAGTCGAAATGCACGGCGCGGCAGGAATTCGTCATTGGCGGCTATTTGCCGTCGGACAAGACCGGGCGCGGGCTGCGCTCGCTGCTGGTCGGCTACTATGAGGGCGGCAAACTACACTATGCCGGGCGTGTCGGCACCGGCTTCTCCGCCAAGGGTGCGACGGAGCTGAAGACGAAACTCGATGCGCTGAAGGCCAAGGATTCGCCTTTCGACAAGGCCGTGCCGAAGGGCAAGGGTCTGGTCTGGGTCAAGCCGGAGCTTGTCGGCGAGGTGGAGTTTCGCAGCTGGACCTCGGACCGTATAATACGCCATGCCTCGTTCCAGGGGCTGCGCGAGGACAAGCCGGCGGAGGACGTTGTGCAGGAAAAGCCCAAGGCAGCGACAGGCAAGGCCAAGTCGTCGTCAAGCGGCGCCGGCAAATCCGCCGGGGCGGTAACGACCACCGTCAAGCTCTCCCACCCCGACAAGCTGCTGTGGCCCGATGAAAAAATCTCCAAGCAAGGTCTGCTCGACCATTACGCAGAGGTCTGGCCGCGCATGGAGCAGTTCGTCGTCAACCGTCCGGTCAGCCTGGTGCGGGCGCCGGACGGCGTCGGCGGGCCACGCTTCTTCCAGAAACACGCCTCGGCCGGCATGAGCGACAAGATAGCCCGGATGAAGGATCCGACCGATGGCGAGGAAATCCTGTTCGTGCGGGATTTCGACGGGGTCGCGGCGCTCGTCCAGTACGGCGTGGTCGAGATCCACATCTGGGGATGCATGATCGACAAGCTCGAACAGCCGGACCAGATCATCTTCGATCTCGACCCCGATGAGGGCGTCGACGTGAAAGCGGTGCGCGAGGCGGCGCTCGACATCAGGGGCAAGCTCGACGAGCTGTCGCTGCCGAATTTCGTCAAGACATCGGGCGGCAAGGGCTATCACGTGCTGGTGCCGCTGAAGCCCTCGGCGGATTGGGATGCGGTAAAAACCTTCGCCCATGATTTCGCCAAGGCGCTCGAACAGGGCGCTCCTGACCGCTACACGGCGACGCTGTCGAAGAAGGCGCGCACCGGGAAGATCTTCGTCGACTATCTGCGCAACGGCCGCGGCTCGACGACTGTCGCACCCTATTCGTCGAGGGCCAAGAAGGGAGCTACCGTGTCGATGCCGGTGACCTGGACCGAAATCGAGGCCGGGCTGGCGCCGAACGCGTTCCCGATCGGCGACAAGACGACGCTGAAACAGTTGGCGCAAGCCGATCCGTGGGCGGATTTTTTCAGGCAGGGGAAGATATTGAAGCGGGGGTGAGCCCGACGGAGGTGTGGACGAGGTAGGCCCCTCAGCTCAAAAACGCCCTCTCAAACGCCTGCTTGCCCGGCGGCGAGAAGATGACCGCGCGGCTGTCCTTTTCGCGGCGTGCCCATTTTTCCAGAAGGATCTTGTCGAGGATGGCGGCGCCCAGCTTGCCGGCGAGATGCGAGCGGCGCACGCTCCAGTCGAGGCAGGCGCGGCAGACCGGCCGGCGCGGCCTGGGATCGACATCGATGCCCATGGCGGAAAAATGCGATGCCGCCGACGGACCTAGCCTGATCCCCCTGTCGTCGCGCAGCAGGATGTCTTTCTCGACAAGGCGGTCGAGCATCGCCACCGCCTGCTCGCCGGCGAGGTGGTCATAGCAGACGCGGGCGACGCGCATCGCCGCGTCACGCGGACCCGGCCGCACGCGCTTGGGGCCAACGGCTTCCGCCACACCGGTGATGGCTTCGATCATGCCCGCGACCTGCGGACCGGCGAGGCCGTAATAGCGATGCCTGCCCTGGCTGGCCAAGGTCAGCAACCCACCCTCCATCAATTTCGACAAATGCGAGCTGGCGGTCGGCAAGGAGACGCCGGCCTCCAGCGCCAGTTCGCTCGCCGTCAGCGCCGTGCCGCCCATCAGCGCGCTGAGCATGTTGGCGCGGGCCGGATCGCCGACCAGGCTGGCGATGCGCGAGATATCAGGTCCTTCACGCATGGTTTGATCCTTGTCGAAGCATCCTTGTGAGATAACCACTAATCTGGCCTCAGCTCAAGGAGCCGGCGACGCAAGCGACGATGGCTCCTGACGCCCTAAACTGCCTAGCACATCGATGCGTATGACGTTTCGACCGCGCTCGAAGCGTCGATGCAAGACCCCAGGGAGCCGACCATGACCATCACCTGCTTCATCCGCTATGAGATCGACCCGTTCGGCAAGGCCGCCTTCGAGGAATATGCCCGCAACTGGGGCCAGGCCATTCCGCGCTGCGGCGCCGATCTGATCGGCTATTACGCACCGCATGAGGGTTCGGCGACGACGGCCTACGCCGCCTACAACATTGAAAGCCTGGCCGCCTACGAGGCCTATCGCGCGCGGCTTGCCGCCGATCCCGCCGGCAAGGCAAACTATGAGTTCGCTCGCCGCGAAAGATTCATCCTCAAGGAGGACCGCATGTTCCTGAAACACGTCTCCGGGCCCCATGCGAAGCTGGTGCTGCCGTGATCGCCGTCATCTTCGAGGTCGAACCGGCGGAAGGCAAACGCGATGCCTATCTCGGGATCGCCGCCAAGCTGCGCCCCTTGCTCGAAGGCATTGACGGCTTCATCTCGATCGAGCGCTTTCAGAGTCTCGCCGACCCGAACCGAATCCTGTCGCTGTCGTTCTGGCGCGACGAGGACGCGGTGAAGGCCTGGCGCAACACCGAAGAGCACCGGCAGGCTCAACAGGCGGGCCGCGGCGGCATCTTTGCCGGCTATCGGCTGCGCATCGCGCATGTGGTGCGCGATTACGGGCTGGCCGAAAGGGACGAGGCGCCGGCGGACAGCCGGGCGGTGAATGGGTGAGTGGCTTGGCGCGGCAGCGCTCAAGCATTCCCGATCAGCACCCCCGCCGCGAACACCAGCGCACCGCCCAGCACCACCTGGAAGGCGGCGCGCAGGAAGGGCGTCTGCATGTAGCGGTTCTGGACGAAGGCGATGGCCCACAATTCGAAGAACACCACCACAGCGGCAACGGCCGTCGCCGTCCAGAAATGCGGAATGAGATAGGGCAATGCGTGGCCCAGACCGCCGGCTGATGTCATGACGCCGGTGGTGATGCCGCGTTTTATCGGCGAGCCGCGGCCCGAGAGCTTGCCGTCGTCGGAAGCGACTTCAGTAAAACCCATGGAGATGCCGGCGCCGATCGACGCGGCAAGCCCGACCAGGAAGGTCTGCCAGGTGTCATGCGTGGCAAAGGCAGCGGCGAAGATCGGCGCCAACGTCGACACCGAACCGTCCATCAGGCCGGCCAGGCCCGGCTGCACATAAGTCAGGATGAACTGGCGCTGCTCGGCGGCGGCCTCTTCATCCTTCACGTCGCCGGGCACATGCTTCTGCTCCAGCCGCTGCGCCAGTGTCTCGTGACCCTGTTCGGCTATAGCGAGGTCGTCGAGAAGTTTACGCGTCGAGGCATCGGTGGTGCGCTTTGCCGCCTCGACGTAGAACAAGTAGGCCTGCTGCTCCATCGCCTCGGCCTGGCGGCGCACATGCTCGATGCCGAGCGGCCTCACCAGCCAGTCGGGCTTGCGCTCGAAATAGCCTTTCACATGTTCGCGCCGGATCAGCGGAATGCGCTCGCCGAAACGCTTGCGGAAGAGTTCGATCAGGGAGTCGCGATGGCCGTCCTCCTCCTCGGCCATCTCCTCGAACACCTTTGCCGATTGCGGGAAGCTTTCCGCCAGCCCGTCGGCATAGGCCCGATAGATGCGGCCATCATCTTCCTCGGATGAAATGGCCAACGCCAGGATTTCTTGTTCGGAGAGCGATTCGAAGGAGCGGCGGCCGAAGCCGAAAACACGGGAAAGCATGAGGAAATGACCCTAGTTTAGAATAATTCTAAACTAGGGTTTGACACGCTCCGGGTCAATCGCGCCGAGGTCACGGGTTCGAGAATTGTTGAAGCGCTCGAGCGGCCCCGTTTCTTTATTATTGGCAAAGATTCACCTATATAGCTGAACCTAAGACAAGAATGAGGAGCATGCGCATGACGAAGCCGCACCCGCAGCATTTCGACCCGAAACCCGTTCTCGATCTCATCGCCGGCATCGAGGCCGATCTGCAGCGCCTGAAGGGCCTGGTCGAGCAGCAGATCGAAAAGTTCGACCCCGCCAACCCGCACAACAAGGCCCCCGACGGCAAGCTGACCGAGGAAGGGGTCGAGTGCTGCTACCGCATGTTCGACGAAGGCAAGTCGCGCTATTCGGTCGCCCAGCAGATGAAGATCTCCTTTGCCGCCGCCACCCACCGCTTCAACAATTGGCGCAAGCTGGGCGGAACCAAAAGGCAGCGGACGTTGCTTGGGTGAAAACCCGGTCCCCGGCCGGACGGCTCCGAGAGACGCGGAGCATGGCGATGTCGCCGGGATATCACCCCCTCTGGCCAGCCGGCCGAAGGGGGTGATTGCCGAGACGCTTGAGACAATGTCCCCGGCGATACCCGCCAACATTGTAACGGTCACATTTTTTCGATGGTGCGCCACGGCTGTTTGCGCGCATCATGAGAAGACCCTCTCTTCCACTGGACCTCGCATGACCGCCACCAACCCACCCGGCATCGCCGACATCCACGCCGCCGCGGCCCGCCTTTCCGGCCTGATCGTCGAAACCCCCTTGATCGAATCGCAGGAGCTGAACAAGCGCTTCGGCGGCCGCGTCCTTTTCAAACCGGAGACGCTGCAGCGCACCGGTTCGTTCAAGTTCCGCGGCGCCTACAACAAGCTGTCGTCGCTGAGCGAGGCGGAACGCAGCCGTGGCGTCGTCGCCTTCTCGTCGGGCAATCATGCGCAAGGGGTCGCCGCTTCGGCCGCCATGTTCGGCATCAAGGCGGTCATCGCCATGCCGGCGGACGCGCCGGCGATGAAGATCGGCAATGTCCGCAAGATGGGGGCGGAGGTGGTGCCCTTCGACCGCTTTCGCGATGACCGCATGACCGTGGTTCGCCCCTATATCGACAAGGGCATGGTGCTGGTGCCGCCCTTCGACGATCCTGCCATCATTGCCGGGCAAGGCACGATCGGCCTTGAACTGATGCGGCAGGCCAAGGCGCTCGGCGTCAGCCTCGACGCCGTCTTGATCCCCTGCGGTGGCGGCGGCCTGTCGAGCGGCATTTCGGTCGCGGTCAAGGATGCCTCGCCCGGCACAGCGGTCTGGGCGGTCGAGCCCGAGCATTTCGACGATACGCGCCGCTCGCTCGCCGCCGACGCCCGGGTTTCCAACGAAGCGGGCCACAGCTCGATCTGCGACGCGATCCTGACGGCCGAGCCGGGGGTGATGACGTTCGAGATCAACCGCAAGAACCTCGCCGGCGCCATTGCCGTCTCCGACACAGCGACGGCACAGGCGATGCGCGATGCCATGGCCTATCTGAAGCTGGTGGTCGAGCCCGGCGGCTGCGTGGCGCTGGCGGCGCTGTCGTCGGGCGAGATCGAACTGTCCGGCAAAAGTGTTGCCGTGGTGCTGTCCGGCGGCAATGTCGATTTCGGCACCTATGCCGGGATCATGGCGGCGGCCTGACCGCTTGTCCCCTGCGCCATGCCCGCTATCAGCGCATCTGCCGTACGGGAGATGCGGGTGATCGGACGCCGTCTTACGATCCAGCCGTCGTCATTGGCGATCATGGTTCGTTGGGACAGGTGACAGGATGAAAAAGACCTACGAAAAGCCACGGCTGATGAAGCGCGAGAAGCTCTCGGTCGTGACCGCGGTCACGTGCACGATCTCCCATCCGTGCCCGTAAACGGCCCGCCGCGTAACCCAGGTTACGCGGCGGTGCCGCCAAACTTTTCGGAGGCTTCGTGTGAGCGCCGGTCAGTCCAGCGTGCGCCTGAAGCGCAAGAGCGCGGTGCCCGCGAAGACCAGCACGAACACGGCCAGCCAGCCGATCTCGGTGGCGATGGCGTGGAAATCGGCGCCCTTCAGCATGACCGCGCGGGTGATGCGCAGGAAATGCGTCAGCGGGAAGATTTCGCCCAGCGCCTGGGCCCAGCCCGGCATGCCGCGATAGGGGAACATGAAGCCGGACAAGAGCAGGGACGGCAGGAAGAAGAAGAAGGTCAGCTGCATGGCCTGCATCTGCGAGCGGGCCATGGTCGAGATGGTATAGCCGAGCAGGACCAGCGACAGCACGAAGACAAGCACCGACGACAACAGCAGCGTCAGGCTGCCGACGAACGGGATATCGAACAAGAGCTTCGCCGCCACCAGCACCACCGCGACCTGCACCGCGCCGACGACAAGGAAGGGCAGCACCTTGCCCAGCATGATCTCGGCCGGGCTGGACGGCATGGCGAGCAGGTTCTCCATCGTGCCGCGCTCGGTTTCGCGGGTCAGTGCCATGGCAGTCATCATCACCATGGTCATCTGCAAGATGACGCCGAGCAGGCCGGGCACGATGTTGTATTGCGAAATGCCTTCGGGATTGTAGCGCTGGTGTACCACCACCTGCAGCTGCTGCCTGGCATTCTCGGCGGCGGCCGCCTGCATGCCCTGGGCGCGCAGCAACGCCTGGCTCGCCACCTTGCTCAGCGTGGAAATGGCGCCGCTCGCCGCCGAGGGATCGGTGGCGTCCGCCTCGATCAGGATCTGCGGATTGTCGCCGCGCTCGACACGCTTGGCGAAGTCGGCCGGGATGGTGACGACGAAGGAAACGTCGCCGCGCGCCATCAGGAATTCCGCCTCCTCGGCGCTCTGGGTGACATGGTCGAAACGATAGTAACCCGTCACCTGCAGCGCCGAGACCATGGCGCGCGTGTACTGGTCGTTGCTCATCGCCACCAGCGCCGTCGGCAAGCCCTTCGGATCGTTGTTGATGGCAAAGCCGAACAGCACCAGCTGCAGCAGCGGAACGCCGAGCATCATGGCGAAGGTGATGCGGTCGCGCCGCATCTGGATGAACTCCTTGATCAGCAGCGCGCCAAGCCTGGCGAAGGAGAAGATGCTGTTCATGCCATGTTGTCCTTCGACCCCGACATGAACTGGATGAAGACGTCCTCCAGGCTGGTTTCGCCCGGCGCGACCGTTACGCCCTCGTGCTCCTTCTCGACATCGGCAAGCGCTGCTTCGAGCTTCTTCCTGTCGGAACCGACGACATGCAGCGTCGCGCCGAAGGGTGCCACCTGGTCGACGCCGGCGCGGCCCTGCAGCTCTTCAGCCACCTTGGCCAGCCGCGGACCCTGCACCACGAACGTCGTCAGGCCGGCATTCCTGACCACTTCGGCGACGGTGCCGGTGGCCAGCATCTTGCCGTAGGAGATGTAGCTGATGCGGTGGCAGCGCTCGGCTTCGTCCATGTAGTGGGTGGAGACCAGCACGGTGAGCCCGCCGCTGGCGAGACGATGGATCTCGTCCCAGAATTCGCGCCGTGCCTTCGGGTCGACACCGGCCGTCGGCTCATCGAGCAAAAGCAGCTTCGGCTTGTGCATGATGCAGGCGGCGAGCGCCAGCCGCTGCTTCCAGCCGCCGGACAGCGTGCCGGCCAGCTGGTTGCGGCGCGTGGTGAGGCCGAGTTCCTCCAGTGTCCTGGCGACATACTCCTCGACCGGTTTCAGCCGGTAGAGCCGCGCCACGAATTCGAGGTTCTCGCCGATCGTCAGATCCTCGTAGAACGAGAATTTCTGCGTCATGTAGCCGACTTCACGCTTGATCCTGAGCGATTCCGTGCGGATGTTGAAACCCAGCACCGTGCCTTCGCCTTCGTCCGGCGTCAGCAGGCCGCACATGATGCGGATGGTGGTGGTCTTGCCCGAGCCGTTGGGGCCGAGAAACCCGACGATCTCGCCCTCGGCGACCGACATCGTCACGTGGTCGACGACGGTCTTGTCGCCGAAGCGCTTGACCAAGCCGTGAACGTCGATGGCGTTCATTTTGCCGGTTCCGCAAGATCGACGTCGACGATCTGGCCGGGCTGCAGCGGGCCGGCATCGCCCTCCGGGCGGGCCTCGACCAGATAGACCAGCTTCTGCCGGTTCTCGAGCGAATAGATCACCGGCGGGGTGAATTCGGGATCGGGCGAGACATAGCTGACCCGCGCCTTCACACCACCGCCGCAGCCGTCGCAATGAACGTTGAGCAGGCTGCCGATCCTGACCGAGGAGAAGGCGGCCTCCGGTATGTAGACGCTGAGCTTCACCGCGCCGTCAGGCAGCATCGAGATGACCGGCGCGGTCGGGCCGGCGGTGTCGCCGGGATTGCGGATGACGTCGTTGACGCGGCCAGGCGAGGGCGCCGCAAGCACCCGTTTCGACAATCGCCACTGCGCTTGCTCCAGCGTCGACTGCGCCTGCTTGACCTGGTTGTCGGCGGCCTTGATCGTCTCGGGGCGCGCCGGCAGCCCGCCGACGGCGAGATTGGCCTCGGCCTGGCCAACTTGGGCGTTGGCCGTCTCCAGCGTCGCCGAGGCGGTGTCGTAGTCGGCTTGCGTGCCAGCGCCACGCTTGAACAGATCGGCGGCGCGGTCGTATTTGCGCTTGGCGTCGGCCGCCTGGGCTCTCGCCATGTCGACCTCGGCCTTCAGCACGGCGATCTCTTCCGGCCGCTTGCCGACCTGCAGATCGGCGAGTTGCGCCTGCGCCTGCGCAAGGCCGGCTTCGGCTTGCGCCACCGCGATCCTGGCGTCGGCGCTTTCCAGCGTCACCACGGGCGTGCCCGGCGTGACGCGATCGCCGCGCTTCACGGTAACCGTATCGACCTGTGCTACCTCGATGGGCGCCAGCAGCACATAGTCGCCTTCGACATAGCCGACGGCGAGCGGCGCGGCGGGGGCACAGGCACCGAAGAGCTGGGCGGCAAGCGGCAAGGAGCAGAGAAAACTCATTTTCTTAACCCCATTTTGGGTTTTGATCCCATTGGGGGTTTTGATCCCGTTCGGGCGGCCAGTATGGCGCTGAGATTGTCTGAAACGGCGGACACCACCTTGGCCGCCTCGGCGGCGCCGATGTCGTGCCAGCCCATGCGGCGCATCACCGCCTCGCGGCCGATGCGGAAATAGATGACCTGGCCGATCAGCGTGAACACGGTGAGCCGGGTCCGCTCGCTTTCGGCCGGCTCGCCGGTCGCCTGCTCCCAGATCAGACACAGCCGGCGATGCGTCGGCTCGAACACGCCGTCATAGATGCGGTCGAGGGCTGCTGTCGGATGCGACAGTTCGCGCAGGACGAACTGCACGATCTCGCCGGCCTGCGGCTGCGCCACGATGAAGCCGACCATCCGCTCCAGCGCCCCGAAGAGCAGCAAGCGCGCGGACTCCGGATCGTTTGCCGCCGCGGCCTGGGCGCTGCCCAGCGCCTGGCCGGCAACCGTCTGGATGGTTTCGACGATATAGTCGGCGGCGGCGGCGCGAAGGCCTTCCTTGCCGCCGAAATGATAGGCGATCGACCCGATATTGGCCTGCGCCTCCGCAGCGATCTCACGGGTCGAGGTCCCGTCGAAACCCTGCCGGCTGAACAGTTTCAGCGCCGCCCGCACGAGTGCGGTGCGCGTCAGATCCGCCGGAGAGGTCTCGCGGCGGGGACTTTTGGCGGCGGGGATTTTGATCATGGCAAGACTTTAATCAATCGATTGATTAAAGTCAACTTGTGTTCTGGCTTGTCTTGCCATCGCCCGCGGCAAACGCTTTAGTGCGCGGCCATGGGCAAGGAAGTCGAGCGCAAGTTCCTGGTCTCCAGCACCGCATGGCGGGAGCTGGTCGAGGCGGATATCCGCATTCTCCAGTTCTATCTTGCCGCGGCGCCTGGGCGGACCGTGCGCATTCGCATCAGCGACGGCGCGTCCGCCAAGCTGACGCTCAAATTCGGCAGCGGCGCGCGCGAGCGCGACGAGTTCGAATATCCAATCCCGCTCGCCGATGCCTTGGAGATGCTGGACTTCGCCATCGGACGTGTCATCGAGAAGACACGTCACCATGTTAGGCATCGCGGCTATCTCTATGAAGTCGACGTCTTTGGCGGTGCACTCGCGGGACTTGTGGTGGCCGAACTCGAGACGCCGGAAGACGTGCCGGACGAAATGCTGCCTGACTGGCTCGGCCGTGAAGTCACCGGCGAGCAGAAATTCTACAACGCGTCGCTCGCCCTCGGGGGGATACCGGAGATCGCCGCATGAGCTTTCGTATCGACCCGCGCCTGCCGCTGACCGGCGAGGTCAGGCGCATCCTCGCCGAGGAAATCGGCAAGGCGCTCCAGCATCTGGATGCGGCGCGCAGCCGGCCGGAACAGGGGCTGCACAAATGCCGCAAGCGGCTGAAGGGCGCGCGTGCCTTGTTGCGCTTGGTTCATTCCGGAGACGAAACATTCTGCACGACGGAGAATCAGTGCTATCGCAACGTGGCGGCGCTGCTTGCCGGCCCGCGCGAGGCGACGGCGTTGATCGAGACAATCGACCGGCTGGCGGCTGCTTTTCCCAAGGAGAGCGCCGATGGCGGGCTCGATGCCGTGCGCGACAGGCTGATCGCCCGTCAGCACGATCTGCATGAAGGCTCCGGCCTTGAAGCGGCAATCGGCGCGGCGACCGCCGCCTGCGAAGACGGCATGAAGCGGATCGAAAGCCTCGCCCTGCCCGACCAGCCGGAACAGGCGGCCGACGTGCTCGCCGAAGGCGCCCGCGTCACCTTGCGCCGTGCCAGGAAGGCGCTCGACAGGGCCGGCGCGCGCGGCGAGGCCAATGATTTCCACGATTTGCGCAAGGCGGCCAAGACGCATGGCATGCACCTCTCGCTGCTGGGCAGGCTCTGGCCGACGCCGATCAAGGCGCGGCGCAAGGCGGTCGATGAACTGGGCGAACGGCTCGGCGAACTGCATGATCTGTTCGTCATGCGCACGCTGCTCGAGGCGGACGACGAGCCGCTTGGCCCGCCCGAGGACACGAAACTTCTTGGCAAGCTCATGAAGCGCTCGGAGAAGAGCTTGAGAAAGTCATGTCTTGCCGAGGCGGGCGAGCTGTTCGGCGACAGCCCCAAGCATTCGACCAAGAAGCTGGCCCGCAACGCGCGCGACGATCTGGCCAGTCCGGCGCAGCGCGACGAGACAAGCGCTTCCGCCGGCTGACGAAGCGCCGGCACGCTGGCACTTCCCCGCCGGCGTGTGCTAGTCACGCTCCATCATGACCGAGCCCGGCGACACGCTCCTGGACCGCCTTGGCCGCTGGCTCGCCGGCCGGTTGCAGGAAGAGTCCTCCGGCTATGAACCCTACACGCCGTCGGACCCTGAAACACTGCGCCGCACGCTGGAACCCGGCGACATCCTGCTGATCGAGGGCAACCAGAAGATCTCGGCGGCGATCAAGTACCTCACCCAGTCGACATGGTCGCATGCGGCCTTCTATGTCGGCGACGCGCTGGCCGAACCGGAGGACGGAACAGAGCGGCGGCGGTTGATCGAGGTCACGCTCGGCGAAGGCTGCGTGGCGGTACCCTTGTCGCGCTACCGCACCTACAACACCCGCATCTGCCGGGCGAGCGGGCTGACGCCGGAGGACCGCGACAGGGTCGTCGCCTTCATGATCGGCAAGCTTGGCCTGAAATACGACCTCAAGAACATTTTCGACATGCTGCGCTATTTCCTGCCGACGCCTCCGGTGCCGGTGCGCTGGCGCCGGCGCATGCTGGCCTTCGGCTCCGGCGACCCGACCCGCGCCATCTGCTCCTCGCTCATCGCCGAGGCCTATGGCCGGATCCACTACCCGATCCTGCCCGAGATCACCCGTGCGCCGGGCCGCGCCTCGGCGCAGTCGAGCTATATGCGCAAGGAAATCCTGCACATTCGCCACCACTCGCTCTACACGCCGCGCGACTTCGACTTGTCGCCGTTCTTCCGCATCGTCAAGCCGACGCTGGAATATGGTTTCGACTACCAGCAAATGGTCTGGGACGACAAGGCTGCCAGCGCGGAGACGAAAGCCGCTGAATAATGCGTGTCGCCCCAAAAGCGACCCCAGGTTTGGGAAGACGACATGCATGGAACAAGACCTGAAGCACGTCGCATGAACCGGCTTCGACGCGACGCGCTTCAGCAGTCCTTTCAAGCTGGAAGCGGGCGTCGTCCTTTTGCGGCGGGCGGCTCAGGCATCCGCGCCCCGGCATCGCGCGGGTGCGGGCCGATCGGCATGATCGCGGGAAACGGCGTCGCCCCAAAGGCGAACGTCCATTTGTAACCGGTGAGCCCGTCCTCGGGCGTCGTATGCTGGTCGTGGTGAGCCAGCAATTTGGCGCGCTCGGCAAGGTCTTCCGCTTCGCGCCGCACCATCTCGGCCGTCTCCGGCCGCATCCGCCTGGAGAAGCTGACGAAGGTCGCCTCCTTCTCGATATGGGTGATGGCCCAGCCGATGAAGTTCTTGTTGGTCATCTCGAACAGCGGCCTGAGCGGCCCTTCGAAGTTCCACTGGATCGGCGTTTCGACCAGCAATCTTGCCGTGAGGCCCCGGCCGAGCGCGATCAGTCCCAGTTCCTCGAGATCGCGCAGATAGAGGAACATCGAGGCTTCGCTCAGGCCCTGCGAGCGCATGATGCCTTCCGGCGTGAACTTTTCCGACAGCATGACGAAGATGAACAGCAGCGCCGGTCGGCCGGCCAGCCGGCGCTCGATCTCCGGCGCAATGTGGTTGACCGGGCCCGGCCCCCGGTTCATCGAGCCGAGCACGTTTTCCAGCTCGACGCCGGCTGCGGCGCAGATCTCCACCAGCCGGTCGAGCTTGCAGTTGCGCTCGTGGAAGATGCGCTTCACCGTCGGCTCGGAAACGCCCATGCGATCGGCCAGCTCGCGATAGGTGACGCCCTTCGCCTTCAATGTCCGCTTCAGCGCCTCGAAGATCAGACCGTTCATGGGATGCATCTCTTGCCGGCAATTTCGTATCGATTTTCGATACTAGCGGCAATCAGGCTTTTCGAAAAGTATCGAAAATCCTAGCTCACCGCCTGTCATCACAGGAGAACAGCCATGAAACGCCTCATCATCTCAGCCTTGGTCGCCACCATCGGCATCGCGGCCGCACCAGCGGTCCAGGCCGGTGAACTCTGGCGCGCAACGGGCCTCGAACAACCGGAATCGGCGCTGCTCGACGCCCCCAACAATCGCATCATCGTCTCCAACATCGTCGGCAACCCGGGCGATGCCGACGGCAACGGCTATTTGTCAGTGCTGTCCCTGGACGGCAAGATCGTCACCCAGCACTGGACCGACGGCATGGACGCGCCCAAGGGCCTGGCGATATCGGGCGGCAAGCTCTATGTCGCCGACATCACCAAGGTCCGCGTCGTTGACCTCGCCAGCGGCAGGCTGATCAACAGCATCGTGGTTCCGAATGCCGTCTTCCTCAACGACATGACCTCGGATCAAGCGGGCAGGGTCTATGTCAGCGACATGCTGGCCGATACGATCTACCGCATCGACGGCGACAGGCCGGAGCTGTTCGTCAGGGATGCGATGCTGGCTTCGCCCAACGGCGTCTTCGCCGATGGCGGCCGGCTGATCGTGGCCTCCTGGGGCAAGGGCATCAAGCCCGACTTCAGCACGGCGGAGCCGGGCGGGCTGCTCGCCATCGACCTCGCCAGCAAGGTGGTTTCGCCGCTGCCAGGCGCGCAGAGATTCGCCGACCTCGACGGCGTCGTCGCTATTGGCGGCACAATCTACGCCACCGCCTACATGACCGGCACGCTTTACCGCTACAAGGCTGGCGGCGCGCCGGAAGCGGTGGCGCATTTCAAGCCGGGCAGCGCCGACATCGGCACCGACGGCAAGTCGATCCTCTATGTGCCGCTGATGAACGATGGCGAGGTGGCGGCGCTGAAGCTCGACTGAGAAACGGCGCCTCGGGGCCGAGCCGCGACCTTCGCTAACAGCCGTCGATGGACCGTGGTAGGAAGGGTCATCGACGGCGATGGAGGTTTGCCATGGAAGACTTTGCCATGGAAGACGGGGACATCCGGACGGCCCTGGATCACCACTGGGCGGCTTCCGACGCAGGTGACTTCGAGACGGAACACCAGATCTACCGGGAGGATGCGGTGCTCGACTATCCGCAATCGGGCGAGCGCATCCGCGGACGGCGCAACATCCAGTCGTCCCGCGCCGCGCAGCCGAACCGCAAGCGCTTCACCGTGCGGCGGATCGTCGGCAAGGATGACCTCTGGGTCACCGAATATGTCCTGACCTATGACGGGCAGCCATCCTATACCGTCAGCATCATGGAGTTCCTGGACGGCAAGGTGGCGCGCGAGACCCAGTATTTCAGCGATCCATTCGAGCCGGGACCCTCGCGGGCACAATGGGCCGAGCGGATATTGTGAGCCGTGGGGAAAATCATCCGCCGATCGCCCGTGCGGAACTGCCGAACGAGACCGTCGCTCTCGCCCGCTTCCTGATCGGCAAGCTGGTGATGCGAGCGTTGCCCGAAGGCATTGTCAGCGGCCGCATCGTCGAGACCGAGGCCTATGTCGTCGGCGACACCGCCGGGCATGGTTTCAGGGGAATGACCCCGCGCAACCGCTCGCTGTTCCTCGAGCGCGGCCATGCCTACGTCTATCTCGCCTATGGCACCTCCATGATGCTGAACGTCTCGAGCGAGGGGCAGGGGATCGGCACCGGTGTCCTGATCCGGGCACTGGAACCGCTCGAAGGCATCGCCATCATGCGGCGGAACCGTGGCGTCGAGCGCTTGCGTGACCTGGCGCGCGGGCCGGGAAGGCTTGCCTCGGCACTGCGGATCGATCGTTCGCTCGACGGGCTCGACCTCTGCCAGAAAGGGCCTTTATGGCTCGCAGGCGATGCCCAGGACCCCGGCGAGATCGGGCAGGGCATCAGGATCGGCATTTCGAAGGATGCCGACCGCCTGCTGCGATTCTATCTCAGGGGTAGCCCGTTCGTCAGCGGGCCGAGATCGCTCAACCGATGAGACGCCGGCCAGCCGCCCTCCTGCGTTGAAAGGAAGCTGGACGCGATGGGAACCGCTCCTCTCACTTCCCCGCCAGTTGCGCCGGCGCGTCGCGGATCGAGGCGGCTTAGGTCACCAGCGGCCGCCTGACGCCGGCGGTGCGGCGGGCTTGAGGCGCACGCCCCTGCCGCCGCGCTCGCTGGCCTGGTTCTCGCCGATCAGCTCCACCCCGGCCTCGTCGAGCGCCTGGATGACCTTCATCAGCGTATCGACCACGCCACGGACCACGCCATTGCTCGCTTCCATGCGCTGGATGGTTGGAAGCGAAACGCCCGCGCGCTCGGCGAGCGTCTTCTGGTCGATGCCGGCCAGGGCCCTTGCGGCACGCATCTGCGCGGCAGTGATCATCGGCCGGAGCCCATGTCTGCGTCCGCGGAAATGACGCATGATGTTTCAAGCATCAGCATGAATCCTCGAGGCTTACGCACCGTCGCCGATTGTCCATACTTCCCGAGGATTGCAAGCTAGGATGTTGTTCATCTGAGGCAGGGGGTAACGCGGTTGAACATTTTCAAGGCTCTGGTGACATCGGCATGCTTGCTGTCAATGGTTCTGGCGCTGGCGGGCTGTGGTGGACACCTGATCAACAGATTGATCTGAGGGCAAGCCAAAAGGGCGCGGTCAGGCGCCATCAGCTATCGTCGCTCACCACCTTGCGCCGCTGCAGGAACCGCGCCACCAACCAGCATAGCATCGCCCAGGCGAAGCCCGCACACCAGCCCGCCAACACATCCGACGGCCAATGGACGCCGAGATAGATGCGGCTGACGCCGACCAGCACCGTCGTCAGCACGGCGAGGGACAGGACGTATATCTTCGTCGCGCGGCCATGCAGGAAGCGCGCCGCGAGCGAACCGAGCGTGAGATAGGTCACCGCCGACAGCATGGCGTGGCCACTCGGGAAGGAAAGCGACGTCTCGCTGACCAAATGCGAGACGAGCTCGGGCCGCGGCCGGTCGACGCCGACCTTCAGCAGGCTCGACAGAAGCTGGCCACCCGCCACCGCGACGAAGATGAGAAGCGCGATCCCAGGCCTGCGGATCAACAGCAGATAGATGATCGTTGCCGCCGTGATCAGCACCAGTACACTGGCGCTGCCAAGGCTGGTGATGTCGCGCATCGCCCCCTCCAGCCATGGCGAGCCGATTGGAATACCGGGTTGGCCCGCCTGGCGGAAGGCAAGCAGGATTTCGGTGTCGAAGGCGTGTGGCGTGGTGGCGCGCGCCACCTCCATCAACTCCTCGAAGCCCCAAAGCCCACCGGCGATTACAAGGCCGGCCAGCAGGACCGGGAATTCGATCCGGTTGAGCAGAGTGCTTACAGTGTCTTTCATCCGATCGGTGCCGCAGCCTT
Source organism: Mesorhizobium sp. NZP2298 (assembly GCF_013170825.1). Lineage (NCBI taxonomy): Bacteria > Pseudomonadati > Pseudomonadota > Alphaproteobacteria > Hyphomicrobiales > Phyllobacteriaceae > Mesorhizobium > Mesorhizobium sp. NZP2298. The sequence continues at coordinate 902,067 of NZ_CP033365.1, forward strand.
CATTTGGTCATCGTCCTTGCAGATAGGGCCCGAGCGTGATCAGCGCCACGGCCGCGATCGCCAGCACGATGCCAGCGGCCTGCAGCGCGTTGACACGCTCGCCGAAGAACACCAGCGCGACGACATTGACCGAGACCAGTTGAATGACGGCCGAGAGGCTGAAGGACACCGACATGCCGAATTCACGGATCAGCCGCAGCATGATCAAATTGCCCAGCGAATAGAGAGCGAGCGTCAGCAGGATCTTGCCGAGGCTCGGCGCCAGGCCCCATTGCTTGGCGGCGGTCGCCGCCAGAAGGAAGATCACCGTTGAAAAGCCAAGCTGCAGCAGTCCCGAAAAACCCAACGTCCCGTCCCCTTCGAAGCGGCTGCCGCCGCGTGCGCCGCGGACCTTGTTTCCGAAGCGCCTCGAGACGTCAAGCGACCTCGTTCCAACTAAGGTCTTGGCAACGGCAAGACTGAGGCTCAATGTGCCAATGTCGCCCAGCTGTCGATGGGGAGGGGGCGGTCAGGGGCTTATGATTCGTATTCTGCAGAATTTGGCGCGGCGCTGGAGCGAGCTTTCGCTTGCCCTGCAATTCCTCGTTGCCGGTGGCTTTGGCCTCCTGGCCGTCATGCTCGTGATCGGCGCCTGGGTAACGACGCAGATCCGGGACGGCGTCATGCGCAATTCGGCCGCCACGACGGCGCTCTACGTCGACAGCGTGATCGCGCCGCTGCTGCCGGACCTGCGCAAGAGCGAAGAGCTCAGCGAGGCCGTCAAGCAGGCGCTCGACGAGACGCTCGGCCAGGGTGCGCTCGGCAAACGGCTGCTTTCGTTCAGGCTCTGGCGCCGCGACGGCACGGTGCTCTATGCGAAGGACGCGGCCTTGATCGGCCGCCGATTCAATCTGACCGACAATCTGCGGTCCGCCTTCCAGGGCAACGTCACCGCCCAATTCGATACATTCGACGAAGGCGAATCGAAGGAACAGGCAGTCGGCGTGCCCTTGCTGGAGATCTACAATCCCGTGCGCGAGCCCTGGTCCGGCGATGTGGTGGCCGTCACCGAGTTCTTCGAGGTCGCCAGCGATTTCAAGGCCACGCTGGCTTCCGCGCTGCTGTCGAGCTGGCTGGTCGTGGCCGGCACCACCTTGACGGCTTTTCTGCTGCTGTCGGGCATCGTCCTGCGCGCCAGCCGCACCATCGACGATCAGCGCGGGGCGCTGCGCCACCAGGTGTCGGAGCTGCAGGACCTGGTGACGCAAAACAGCGCCTTGCGGCAGCGTGTGCAGCGGGCGTCCCGCCGCGCCACCGCACTCAACGAAAGATATCTGCGCCGGATCGGCGCCGACCTTCATGACGGGCCGGCGCAACTCGTGGCGCTGGCGGCGTTGCGCATGGACAGCCCGGTATTTTCGGACGACGGCCATTGGACCGAGAGCCGTTCGACCGAGGTCGCGATGATCCGCAAGACGCTGGAGGATGCAATGCGCGAAATACGCGGTATCTGCACCGGCCTTGTGCTGCCACAGATAGAGACGGCCGCCGCCAAGGAGATATTGCGGCTGGCCGTCGACGAACATGAGCGCCGGACGGGAACCTCGGTGACGCTCACCGTGCCCAAGCATTTGCCCGAACCCGGCGCCTCCGAGAAGATCAGCATCTATCGTTTTGTGCAGGAAGGGCTGAACAATGCGTATCGCCACGGGCGGGCCAAGGATCAGGCAGTGCGTGCCGGGATGAAGAATGGCCGGCTTTTTGTTGAAGTGTCGGATAGCGGGCCGGGATTCGATCCGGCGCGGGTCGAGGGGCTGGGGCTAGCCGGCCTGCGGGAGCGGGTTGAAAGTATTGGTGGCCAGTTCCAGACCTTGACCGGAGCACAAGGCACGCGATTGGTAATCAGTCTATCGGTTGAGGAGCAAGCATGATTGGCGCCATTCGAATCGCTATTGTCGACGATCATCCGCTGTTTCGCGAAGGCGTGACGCGCAGCCTGTCGGAGATCGGAGGCTTCGAGATCGTCGGCGAAGGTGCGACGGCGCAGGACGCTGAACGCATCGCCTCGACGGTGCAGCCCGACATATTGCTGCTCGACATCTCCATGCCAGGCGGCGGCCTGGCCGCGGTTGCAAGCATCCTTGCCAACCACCCCGCCCAGAAGATCGTCATGCTGACCGTTTCGGAGGCCAATGCCGATGTCACCAAGGCCCTGAATGCCGGGGTGCAAGGCTATATCCTCAAGGGTGTCGGATCGCGCGCACTCGCCGACATCCTGCGCAACGTCACGGCCGGCGAGAGCTATCTTTCGCCGACGCTGTCGGCGCGGCTGCTGTCCGATCTCCAGTCCCCGCAGCCTGCAAATGGCGAAGCGGACCGGCTGCGGCAACTGACCGAGCGACAGACGGAAATCCTGCGGTTGGTGGCGGAGGGGCTCAGCAACAAGGAGGTTGCCTTGCGCCTGGAGCTGCAGGAGAAGACGGTCAAGCACCACATGACCGGCGTGCTGTCGAAACTCAACGTGCGAAACCGCACCGAGGCGGCCCTCATGATGCGTGAGTTGCGCGACCGAGACAGGAACCGCGCGTAGGCCATCGCGGAACCGCGCGACAGCCGGACAAGAGGAGGTCACCTCCGCCGGGGGCGGCGGAGGTGACGTGTGAAGCTGGTCGTTGCCTGTTGACCGGCCTCACAAGGCCTTGAGACGCCTGACATCGGCGGGCGTGGCCCGACGGTCGATGATCGTGCGGCCGAGCGCGTCGCGCATCCTGAAACGACCGTTCTCGATCTTTTCCGTCATGCCGTTAGGGTGCTCGACCGAGATCTTGCTGCCGTCCACGCTGACCTTGTCGCCGGTTGTGGCGTTGACATGGCTGGTGCCGCTGCTGCTTTGGCCGGCGCCCGATCCCGAGTCGCCGCCACCGTCATCACCGCCATCTGTTCCGGAATTGCCGCCGTTTCCATTTCCGTTGCCGCTATCGCCGCCGCTGTTGCCGCTATTGCCATTTCCGTTGCTGCTATTGCCGCCGCTGTTGCCGCTGCTGCCGGCGCTTCCATTTCCGTTGCCGCTGTTGCCACCGCCGTTGCTGCCACCGTTACCGTTACCGTTGCCGTTGTTGCCACCGCCATTGCCGCCCTTGGCGGCCTGTGCGGTGGCGGCATCGATTCCGGGGGCGGAGCCGTGCAGCGCGATTCGATAGGGAGCAATGGTCAACGGCAAAGCAGCCGCAGTGACGAGCGCCAGCCGGCAACAACGGGCCGTGATCGATCCGTTCATCCTGATCTCCGTCGATTGAGCCGGCGCGCCCACCCCAACGTTGCAACCAGCAACATCGCCGAAAGATGTATTGACCGGAAGCGACCTCCGACCGTTGCGTTTGTCCTCCAGGACCTTTGGAAGCGCAAGACTGGACCAAAGTCCGATGTCATGGATGACAACTGCCTCGCGCGGAGCCTCAGAGCAGGTATGATGTCACGAAAATGTGATCAGCCGGCTGTAGTGGTCGAAAGGCGACAAAAGCTCCAGCCACTCCAAAGCCAGAGGCCCCCATGACCGAACATCGTTCTCCCGACGCCCGATTCCGCACCAGCCTGCTCGAGGAAAACGAAGGACCGGCCATCAACCCGACCGGCAACCGCACCATGGGCGAGATCATCGCCGCGCGGTTCTCGCGCCGGGGGTTCCTGAAGGGATCGCTCGCCGTCTCGGCGATCGCCGCCACGGTCAGCCCGCTGGCCATGATCGCCGCGGACGATGCGCGCGCCGCGGAAGGCTCGGCCTTCAAGTTCGACGAGCTCCAGGCCGGCATCGACGACAAGCATCATGTCGCGCCGGGCTATGACGCCGACGTGCTGTTGCGCTGGGGCGATCCGCTGTTTGCCGATTCGCCGGAGTTCGACCCAACGAAGCAGTCGGCTGAGGCGCAGGCCAGGCAGTTCGGCTACAACAACGACTATGTCGGCTACATCCCGATCGACGGCTCGGCCGAGCACGGCCTGCTCGTGGTCAACCACGAATACACCAACTCGCATCTGATGTTCCCCGGCATCGTTTCGATCGTCGAGAAGGACGGGAAGAAGAAGGCCGAGGTCGCCCCGCTCTCGAAGGAGCAGGTCGATGTCGAAATGGCGGCGCATGGCGGCACCATCGTCGAGATCCGCAAGGAGGGCGGCAAATGGCAGGTGGTGCGCGACGGCAAGCTCAACCGCCGCATCACCTCCACCACCGAAATGGTGTTGTCGGGCCCGGTCGCCGGCCATGACCGCGTCAAGACCAATGCCGACGTGTCCGGCACCAAGGTGTTCGGCACCATCAACAATTGCGCCGGCGGCGTCACGCCATGGGGCACCTACGTGATGGCCGAGGAGAACATCCATGGCTATTTCTCCGGCGAACTGCCCGAGGGCCACAAGGAAGCCGCCAACTACAAGCGTCTCGGCATTCCCGAAGGCGCCTATGAATGGGGCGCGCATTACGACCGCTTCAACCTCGCCAAGGAGCCCAACGAACCCAATCGCTTCGGCTGGATCGTCGAGGTCGACGTCAACGATCCGACCTCTACGCCGAGGAAGCGCACCGCCATGGGCCGCTTCAAGCATGAGGGCGCCGAATCGATCGTCGCCAAGGACGGCCGCGTCGTCTTCTATCTCGGCGACGACGAGCGCTTCGACTATGTCTACAAGTTCGTCACCAAGGGCACCTTCAACCCCAACGACCATGCCGCCAACAAGGACCTGCTCGACGAAGGCACACTGCATGTCGCCAAATTCGCCGAGGATGGCACGGTGGACTGGCTGCCGATCGTCTTTGGTCAAGGCCCGCTGACGGCCGAGAACGGCTTCGCCAGCCAGGCCGACGTGCTGATCGAGACACGGCGCGCCGCCGATCTGCTCGGCGCCACCAAGATGGACCGGCCCGAGGACATCCAGCCCAATGGTGTCAACGGCAAGGTCTATGTCATGCTGACCAACAATTCCAAGCGCAAGGCCGACCAGGTCGATGCCGCCAACCCGCGCGCCGAGAATGCCTTCGGCCACATCATCGAGATCACCGAGACCGACGGCGATTTCACGGCCGCCAAGGGCAAATGGGAAGTGCTGCTGAAATGCGGCGATCCTTCCGTCGCGGATGTCGGTGCCACCTTCTCGACGGCGACGACGGCCAATGGCTGGTTCGGCATGCCCGACAATTGCGCGGTCGATTCGGCCGGACGCCTGTGGGTCGCCACCGACGGCCAGGGCCCGAAAGCCACCGGGCGCACCGACGGCCTGTGGGCGGTCGACACGGAAGGTGCCGCGCGGGCGACCTCGAAACTGTTCTTCCGCGTGCCGATCGGCGCCGAAATGTGCGGCCCGCTGTTTGCGCCCGACGACCAGACCGCCTTCGTCGCCGTCCAGCATCCGGGCGATGGCGGCGAGGATTGGGAAGGCTTTGGCCGCCCGTCCTACTACGAGGATCCGTCGACGCGCTGGCCCGACTTCAAGCCCGACATGCCGGTCCGGCCGGCGGTCGTCGCCATCACCAGGCAAGGCGGCGGCAAGATCGCGGTCTGATCCCGGCGGCGGTTGCTATCCCGAGGAGGGGTTTCGGTTCACGAAAGCTCTCCTTGGCCGTAACTCATTCAAGCCTCGGGACAGATTGGCAATTTATTGGTGGCGCCCCAACGCGCGTCGAAACGGATTCGTGCGACGCGCGTTAGGTCTTTGTCTTGTGCATGTCGTTGTCCCAAAACCGGAGTCACTTTTGGGCGGCATGCATTTGGGTCGTTCCCGGGAGACCGCCGCCATGTCGAAGTCAGTCTATGATCGTGGCCTGCTCAAGCCTGGCGAAATCGCCAGGCTGCAGCGCGTCTTTGACGAAGCCTGCCTGCGGCGCGACGCGCAGCCCGATTCGCCGGAGGCGCGCGAAATCGCCCTCACCCTGCTTGCGCTCCACAATGCCGGCATGGTCGACGAGGAGATGTTGATGGAAGCCGTCGGTTTCCGCCGGCTCGAACCGAAATCAGCGTGAATGTCGGCGTTCGCGTCCAGCCCTATGCAGCGCGCTGAACGACAGCGACATTGATCGGGGTCCTCAAGCTGAAGCCAATGGACTCGTACAGCCTTATCGCGCCGGCGTTTGTGGCAAAGGCGTGAAGGTACGGGATTTCGCCGCGTGCGAAAATCTGGTTGGCCACAAACACGGACAGCAGCCGGCCAAGGCCGGTGCCGCGAAACTCGGGGTGCGCGCACACGCCGCTGAGTTCGGTATAGCCGGGCTGCTTCATGCGCTCGCCGGCCATCGCCACCAGCCTGCCCTCGACCTTCACGCCCCAGAAGGCGCCAAGGCTCAAGGCGCCCGATGTGAACGGGCCGGGCTTGGTGAGCGACGCCAGGGCCAGCATTTCGGCAGCGTCCTCTCGCGTCAGGGGCTGGATGCGTTCATCCGACACGGTCTGCGACGGTGCCTCGGCAATCATCTGGACGGCGTCGGCGGTCGAGATGGCCGCGAGACCCGGCGGAAGGGCAATGGTGTCGGCTTGTGCCATGATGATGCTCTCATCCGGGCCAACAAGATCGCCGAGCGCCTGCAGGCTTGCGGAATCGTCCGCGGCGGTGGCGGCAAAGAGGGCGATTGACGGCGAATAGCGCCTGGCGAGATCGCCGCCTTGCGCGAAGGCGCGATGCCGCGTCTCAAGCGCGCTCCAGACGGGCCGGTCGAGAACATGTTTCATTGCACGGCGCCCGTTTTGACACGGCGATCGAGCGGGGCCGCGGCCAGCCCATCCTCGATGGCAGCGAGTTGATCGAGAAGCGGCCCTGAAAGGTCCCGGCACAGATCCGCGACAGCGTTTTCGATGCGTGGCCACACATCCCGTTTCGCCACATCGACCAGCCGCTGGCCCTTGCCCGTCAGCGAGACCACCCGCCGTCGCTGGTCACCCTGTGACTGAATGGCTTCGACCAGACCCAACTCGGCCAGAAGCGACACGCTCCGTGTCACGCCCGGCTGTGTCAGCCCGAGCGATTGCGCCAGTTCGCCGATGGCCAGGGGCCCGAGCCTGTCAAGAGCGGCCAGCAGGGGGTACTGGCTCGACTGAAGCGGAACCTCCAGGCCGTCGAGCAGCTGTTGCGCATCGGCCTGCAACTGTTCGCCAATGCGCTTCAGCCGGCTGCCGAGGCAGAGATAGCCAAGCGATCGGATAACGTCTTCCATCATCATTTCCCACGATAATTTGTAACATGTTATATAACATGGCATATAAAATGTCGAGGCGACATGCTTGTCGCCCGCCTCCGCGATCAAATCAGCGTGACACGCCCGAGGGCCGGGAGGAGCCGGCGATGCGCCTGGCGATCGCCTTGCCCAATATGGCGGCATTGGCAAAGCAGCCGCGAATGCTCGGCCGCATGCCGGTGAACCACAGGCCTGGCAGTTTCGGATCGGCTTGCCCGCCGTTGAAGAGCGGGACGCCCTTGCCGTCGAGCACGCCGAGATTGCCGACCATGCGCTCCAACCCGGTGCGGTAGCCGGTCGCGGCAATGACGATATCGGGATCGACCAGGCTGCCATTGGCCAGGACCACGCCGTCGCGGGTGAATTCCCGTATCGCCGGCACGATGACGATCTTGCCCGATTTGATGGCGTCGACGGCACCGTCGTCCGCAGCGATCGCCGTGTAGTCCGAGGCCAGGCGACTGACGCCGCCCGACGGCGCGGGCGGCATGCCGAATTTGGTCAGATCGCCGAAAACCAGGCGCTGCGTCGCGGCGATCGCCGCATCGGCGACGCGCAGCGGCAAACGCGCCATGAGCGGCGAGAGCCGGTGCACGGCAATCTTGCCTATGCGCTTGGGCAGAAGCGCGGGCCCATTGCGGGCCGAGAGCCAAAGGGCGGCGGTATCCACGCCGGCCAGATGATTGAGGGCATCGAAGCCCGAATTGCCGGCACCGACGACCAGCACCTTCTTGCCGGCATAGGCCGTGGCGTCGCCAAAATCCACGGAATGGATGATCCGGCCCGCGAAGGCCTGCATGCCCTTCCACTGCGGCGTGAAGGGCTCCCTGTCGCGGCCGGTGGCGACCACGACATGACGCGCCAGGCGCAAGCCGGCGCTGGTGCGCACGGCCCAGTGGTCGCCCCTGAAGGCGATGGCCTCGACGGCAACGCCGAACTCCACCGGCAGGCGGTTCGCCTCCCGGAAATCGTTCATATGGCGGATAACGGCGTCCCTCTGCGGAAAGGCGGGGGTATTCCCTGGATAGGCAAGGCCGGGCAACGCCGAGAGATCGCGGTGGGTGTTGAGACGCAATTGCTGGTGCCGCCGGTGCCAGGGTTCGGCCAGCCGGCTCTCCTTTTCCAGGATCGCCGTCGGCACGCCGGCCTTGATCAGGGCATGCGCGACGGTCAGTCCGGCGGCGCCGGCGCCAATGACGATCGCCGGCTCCACCGCCACCAATTGCTCCACCATCGGTCTGGTTGTCGTATCAGCCATTCACTCTCTAGTCCCATTCAGCCGCCGCGCATTCCCGCAAGGCTCGCAGCAGGCTGTAACCGTTTGATCGCGCGCAGACCCATATATGGGTGTCATTGCCGAACCCTGCGCCGGGCCGCGGCCGCGCTCCAGAACGTTTCGTCGCCAAACGGTAACGACTGGATGCGGAAACGCGGCCAAAACAACAAGATGGAGCGGAATGCCCGCTTCTGTCCGAATACATCCAGCCCTATATGGCATATCGGCGGCATCGGCGATAATCAGGTCGCGGCAATGTGATTGATTCGAGCTCCGGGGGCTGGCGGATCTCGTTACCGGCGCAGGAATTCGAAACCGATTCGGCTTCCCGCGCAAAATCAGGACGCCGTGGCGCGTCTTGCGTGTCGACAGGCACGCCACGCCACAGACGGCACGCGGAATCTCGACCATGCCCTCCTTGCGGATCTATTTCGACAAAATCCTCGAGGGCGCCTCGCCCAAGGTCGAGCGCATGGCGTTGACGCATGTCGAACGCCTGGCGCTTGTCCGCCGCCATGGCGACTTCTCGCTCGCCTATTCCACTGCCGTGCAGGGCAAGCTTTCCTATTTTGGCGATGCCGACGGCTACATCGCCTTCGGCACCAAGATGAAGCATCATTTCGCGCTTGGCGACCCGGTGGCGGCGCCGGCGCGACGGGCCGACTACATCAGGCGCTTTGTCGAGACCGCCGGCGACCCGTGGTTCGTGCAGATCGGCGAGGATACCGCGCGCGTGCTGGCCGGGCTCGGCTACAAGATCAACCGGCTGGGCATCGACACAAGCCTCGTCTTGCCCGAGCATGATTTTTCCGGCAAGCGAAACGAGACCGTGCGCTATTCCGAGCGCTGGCTCTTGAAGAAGGGGTTTTCGTTCGACGAGGACAAAAGGACCGTCTTCCTCGACGAGATCACGCGACTTTCCGACAATTGGCGCGGCGACCGCATCGTCAAGCGCTGGGAAATGGGTTTTCTGAACCGCCCCTTCTACGATCAACTCGGCACCGACATGCGCCGTTTCGTGCTGCATGGTCCCGACGGCGAGCTGGTCGCCCTGCTCGATTTCGATCCGCTCTTTCGCGACGGCAAGGTCGTCGGCTACACCACCGCCTTCAAGCGCAAGCATATCGATGCCTCACCGCACGCCGAGATCGGCCTGACCAAATTCGCGGTCGACAGGTTTCGCGAGGAAGGCATATCGGTGGTCACGCTTGGCCTGTCGCCGCTCGTCGACGTGACCCCAAGCGGATTTGCCGAAAGCGACTTCTGGCGCAACGCCTTCCAGCGCGCCTACTCCTCGCCGTGGGTCAACCGCCGCAGGTTCAACCTGCAGGGCCAGGCGGCATTCAAGCGCCGTTTCCATGGTCTGGAGGAACCGGTCTACCTCGCCTTCCGCAAGGGGACCTATATCGAGATGCTGGGGCTGCTGCGGCTGGTCAAGGCGATCTAGGGACGCGTCGCGCGGCCTTGGCCATGCCTTATCATTCGTGGGGGCGTCAGTTGCGCAGCCGGTAGCCGGTCTTGAAGATCCAGGCGACGACCGCGATGCAGACGGCCAGGAAGACCAGCGTCATGCCGAGGCTGATGCCGACCGAGACGTCGGCCTTGCCGAAGAAGCTCCAGCGGAAGCCGCTGATCAGGTAGACGACCGGGTTGAACAGCGTGATCGTCTTCCAGATGCCGGGCAGCATATGGATCGAATAAAAGCTGCCGCCGAGGAAGGTCAGCGGGGTGATGATGAGCAGCGGCACCAGCTGCAGCTGCTCGAAGCTCTTCGCCCAGATGCCGATGATGAAGCCGAACAGGCTGAAGGTCACCGCCGTCAGCACCAGGAAGGCGATCATCCAGAACGGATGCTCGATCCTGAGCGGCACGAACAGGGAGGCGGTGGCCAGGATGATCACGCCGAGGATGATCGACTTGGTGGCCGCCCCGCCGACATAGGCGATGACGATCTCCAGATAGGAGACCGGCGCCGACAGCAGCTCGTAGATGGAGCCGACGAATTTCGGGAAGTAGATGGCGAAGGAGGCGTTGGAGATCGACTGCGTCAGCAGCGACAGCATGATCAGCCCCGGCACGATGAAGGCGCCGTAGGCGATGCCGTCTATCTCGGTGATGCGCGAGCCGATGGCCGAGCCGAAGACGACGAAGTAGAGCGATGTCGAGATGACCGGCGAGATGATGCTCTGCAGCACGGTGCGGAAGGCCCGCGCCATCTCGACCCGGTAGATCGCCCATACTGCGCGAAAATTAGGGGCTGCGCGCAGGTTCATGGCTCTCTCCTCACCAGATTGACAAAGATCTCCTCGAGCGAGCTGTTTTGCGTGTCGATGTCGCGGAACTGGATGCCGCCGGCCTCGAGATCGCGGATCAGCGAGGCGACGCCCGGCCGCTCGGCCTGGTTGTCATAGGTGTAGGTCAGCTGCCCGCCATCCGGCGACAGCTCCAGCGCGTAGTGCGAAAAGGCCTCCGGGATGGCCGTCAGCGGATTGCGCAGTTCCAGCACCAGCCGCTTGCGGCCGAGCTTGCGCATCAGCTCGGCCTTGTTCTCGACCAGGATGATCTCGCCGCGGTTGATGACGCCGACACGGTCGGCCATGGCTTCGGCTTCCTCGATGTAGTGGGTGGTGAGGATGATGGTGACGCCATCCTCGCGCAGCCGGCGCACCATCTCCCACATGTCCTGACGCAGTTCGACATCGACGCCCGCCGTCGGCTCGTCGAGGAACAGGATGCGCGGCTCATGCGACAGCGCCTTGGCGATCATCAGCCTGCGCTTCATGCCGCCCGAGAGCGTGATCGCCTTGGCGTCCTTCTTGTCCCACAGCGAGAGATCGCGTAGCACCTTCTCGACGAAGGCCGGGTTGGCCGGCTTGCCGAACAGGCCGCGGCTATAATTGACCGTCGCCCAGACGCTCTCGAAGGCGTCGATGGTCAGTTCCTGCGGCACCAGGCCGATCAGGCTGCGCGCCGCGCGGTAGTCCTTGACGATGTCGTGGCCGTCGACGGTGACGGTGCCGGTCGAGCGGTTGACGATGCCGCAGACGATCGAGATCAGCGTCGTCTTGCCGGCGCCATTTGGGCCAAGCAGCGCGAATATCTCACCCCGGTTGATGTCGAGATTGACTTCCTTGAGCGCGGTGAAGCCGGTGGCGTAGGTCTTGGAGACCCCGGAAATGGACAGAATGGAGGGCATGGGCTGAAAACGGCTGCCTGAAAGAGGTCCCCTGATATAGGCCGAATGTCGTTGTGTGCAACCGCAAGTCAATGCGTTGCTGACAGTTCTGGACAGCGGTTGCGGCGGCCAGAGCTCTTGCCTTGACGCAATCCCCGCGGGAAACCGCTTCATGCCTTTCCTGGAATGCCTTGACCCAGGGTGAACACTGTACGCCTCGTGCTGTCATCCCTGGCCCATGCCTGCTCGACATCCGCCAGGGGCACGGGCGTGGTGGCGATCTGAAGGCCGGCCGGGACCACGGCGCGCAGCAGATCGCCGGTGCAGGCGATGAACCGGTCGAGCGGGACGCTGCCGATGCCGCTGCCCATCAAGGCAATCGCGGATGAGCGGAGCACGGCACTCGGCAAGGTGATATCGGACCCGCTGACGGCGCCGATCTGGACGAAGCGGATCGGTATGGCATCGGCTCCGGCCTTGGCCGCGGCAATGAGCAGACGTTCGGCGCTCTTGCCCCAGAGATAGTCGATGACGACATCCACGCCCTCTCTGAACTGCCTGATGAAGCTTTCTTCAAGAGCCGCCCCGTCCTCGATGAGCGGGATCGTCACATCCGCCCCTAGCGCCGCGACCGAGTCTAACGCGGCTGCGTTGCGGGCAGTGGCGATGATCTTCTTCGCCCCGAGATGCCGCGCGATCTGAACGGCGAGGCGGCCGGCCGTGCCGGTGGCGCCGTTGACCAGCACGGTTTCGCCCGGCTTGAGCTTCGCCCGCTCGGTAAAGGCCGCCCATGACGACATGCCGGGATTGGCAATGGCAGCGGCGGTGACATCGTCCAGTCCTTCGGGCAGTGCCACGCAATGCGCCTCGGGCACGACGGTCCGCTCGGCCATGCTGCCATCGGGCGCCCTGGGCAGCGCGAAATAGACCTTGCTTCCGTCCTCGATCCGGCCGACGCCGTCGATGCCGACGACGAAGGGGAACCGGCCCGAAGAGCTGTAATGCGAGCCAGAGGCGCGGCTCTTCACGACATGGCTGATGGCGGCGGCGATGACCGTGACGCGGTTTTCGCCCGCCGCCGGGACCGGCTCGGGGAAGTCGCCATAGACAGGCGCTTGCCCGGCGCCTGGGACAATAGCGGCTTTCATGATGGTCTGCCTTTCTGGGGTCCATTATATGTGTATAATGCACATATAGGGAGACCCATCATGCCGTCAACAAAAAACGTGCAAAATACACATATCTCGGATCGGCTGCGCCAGATTCACGAGGCCGTGCTCGATATTGTCGGCCTGATGAACCGGCCGCAACGCGACGAGTTGCTGATCAGGGCGGCCGGCATTCCGCTCGACCGGGCACTGTTCCCGCTGCTCGTCGGCATCGAGCGTTTCGGGCCGATCGGCGTCGTCGAGATGGCCGACCGTGTCGGGCGCGACTACACGACCGTCAGCCGCCAGGTCGCCAAGCTGGAGAGCCTCGACCTTGTGCGGCGCCGGCCGGGCAGCGCCGACCGGCGCGTGCGCGAAGCCGTGATCACACCGAAGGGCAAGGCGATGACCGACCTCGTCGACGCGGCGCGCGAGAAGATCGGCCGCGCCATTTTCGAGACATGGGAGGCGCGCGACATCGACGAGCTGGTGCGGCTGATGCGCAAGTTCGCGGACGCGCTTGGCGCGGTGCCGGAGGCCAGTACTTAGAGCAATTCCAGGAAAAGTGTGAAATGGTTTTCCGTCCGGAATTGCGAGCAAAGAGACACGCGGCATGGACCGGTAAAATTGTCCTGTGGCGTTCAGCCTCGCGGCAGGACGCCGCTTTGACCTGAACCTGCTTCGGGCCTATCCTTCATCAATACTTGTAGCAGCCGGAGCCCACCATGGACCCGCTCATACTGTCGCGCATCCAGTTCGGCGCGAATATTTCGTTTCATATTCTGTTTCCGACGATCACCATTGCACTTGGCTGGGTGCTGCTGTTCTTCAAGCTGCGCTACAACGCCACCAATGATTCCGCCTGGATGCGCGCCTATTTCACCTGGGTGAAAGTGTTCGCGCTGTCCTTCGCCATGGGCGTGGTCTCGGGCGTCACCATGAGCTTCCAGTTCGGCACCAACTGGCCAGGCTATATGGAAAAGGTCGGCAACATCGCCGGGCCGCTGCTGGCCTACGAAATCCTCACCGCCTTTTTCCTCGAGGCGGCCTTCCTCGGCATCATGCTGTTCGGCTTTCGCCGCGTCTCCAACCGCGTCCACACGCTGGCGACGGTGCTGGTCGCCGGCGGCACCACGCTGTCGGCCTTCTGGATCATCGCGCTCAATTCCTGGATGCAGACGCCGGCCGGTTTCGAAATCCGCGACGGCGTGGCACACGCCGTCGACTGGTGGGCTGTCGTCTTCAACCCGTCCATGCCCTACCGCCTCGTTCATATGCTGCTTGCATCGGGTCTGACCGTATCATTCCTGATATCGGGCCTGTCGGCGCTGCGTTATCTCCAGGGCGACCGCTCGGAATCGATGTGGAAGGCGCTGCGCACCGGCGTCTTCACCGCGGCGGTCCTGATCCCGATCCAGATCTTCGCCGGCGACCAGCACGGGCTGAACACGCTGGAACACCAGCCGCAGAAGATCGCTGCCATGGAAGCCAACTGGAACACCGGCCCCAACGTGCCGCTGGTGCTGTTCGCGCTGCCCGACGAGGCGGCGAGGGAGAACAGATTCGAGATCGCCATTCCCGACGGCGCCAGCCTGGTGCTGCGGCACAGCCCCAGCGGCGTGGTGCCGGGGCTGAACGATTTTCCCGGCAACCACCCGCCGGTCTTTCCGGTGTTCTGGGGCTTTCGCATCATGGTCGGCACCGGTCTGCTGATGCTGGCCGTTTCCTGGTCGGCCGCCTTCTTCCTCAAGCGCCGGCACAGCCTGCCGAAGCCGCTCGCCATGCTGATGGTCCCGATGGCGCTGTCGGGCTGGCTGGCGACGCTGGCCGGCTGGTACACGACCGAGATCGGCCGCCAGCCCTGGCTGGTGACGGGCGTGCTCAGAACCTCGGATGCCGTCGGTCCGGTGGCGGGCAGCCATGTCGCGCTCACGCTCGCCGTCTATCTCATCCTCTACGTGCTGCTGCTGATCGCCTATCTCGGCGTGCTGGTGCACTTGGCGCTGAAGGCGGCCAAGGATGGCGACACCTCGCCATTGCCGGGTGTCATGAAAGCAGCGCTTTCACAGCCGGCGGCGGGAGAGTGACATGAGCTTCGATTGGCCAACGGCCCTCCCCCTCATCTTCGCCGGCCTGATGGGCCTCGCCATCCTGATCTACGTCATTCTCGACGGCTTTGACCTCGGCATCGGCATCCTTTTCGCGGTCGCCGAGGACGCCGAGCAGGATACGATGATCGCGGCGATCGGTCCGTTCTGGGACGCCAACGAGACCTGGCTGGTGCTGGCCGTCGGCCTGCTGCTGGTCGCCTTCCCGATGGCGCATGGCGTCATCCTGACCGCGCTCTACATTCCGGTGTTCGTGCTTTTGGTCGGGCTGATCCTGCGCGGCGTCGCCTTCGATTTCCGCGCAAAGGTGCCGAGCGGCAAGAAGCATCGCTGGAACCGCATCTTCTTCCTCGGCTCCGTCATCGCCTCGCTCGCGCAAGGCTATATGCTGGGCGTCTATGTGCTCGGCCTCGATGTCGGCGTGGGCGGCATGGCATTCGGCGCGCTGGTGGCGTTCTGCCTGGCCGCGGCCTACGCGGCGATGGGCGCCGCCTGGGTGATCTACAAGACCGAAGGCGCGTTGCAGAAGAAGGCGGTGCGCTGGCTGCGCACCGCGCTGGTGCTGACCGCGCTCGGCATGGCGGCGGTGTCGCTGGCGACGCCCTTCGCCAGCCCGCGCATCTTCGACAAATGGTTCGTCTGGCCGGAAATGCTGTACCTGTCGCCGCTGCCTATCCTGTCGGCGCTGCTGTTCCTGTGGCTGTGGCGGCAGACCTTCCACCTGCCGAAGCCCGACGACCGCCATTCGCTGACGCCGTTCCTGACGCTGGCCAGCATTTTCGTGCTGGGCTTTGCCGGCCTTGCCTGGTCGTTCTACCCGTTCGTGGTGCCCGACAAGCTGACCATCTGGCAGGCGGCGTCGGCGACCGAAAGCCTGGCCATCATCCTGGTCGGCACCGTGGTGGTGCTGCCGATCATCATCTTCTATTCCTTCTATGCCTACCGCGTATTCGGCGGCAAGGCGACGGATCTCACCTACGACTGATACGCCGCCTTCCCAACCGCCGAGGCATGGCGAAGAGTCAGATCAACCCGCTGTCGCGCGCGGCCGCGGTTGCCTCGCCGCGCGACACGGCGTCCAGCTTGCCCAGCACCGCAGAGACATGGTGGTCGACCGTCTTGGGCGAAATAGCGAGATGTTCGGCGATGCGCTTGTTGGACAGGCCGCGCTCGATCAGCTGCAGCACTTCCATCTGGCGCTGGGTCAGGCCGGCGCTGTTGGCGCGGGTGGTGCGGCGCGGGCCCCTGGCAATGTGAATGACGCCGCTCTGTCGCATGATGTCGCGCACATGGCTCGCGACCGGCCGGGCGCCGAGCGCCTCGAGAATCTCCAGCGCCGTGCGCTGCGCGGCCTCGTCGCCCTGGGCGAGCGCCAGCGCGCGTTCGTAAGGGGCGTCGAGTTCCGCCCAGGCAGAGGCCGCGCCCCGCCAGTCACCGGCCAGCAGCATGCGGTAGGGCGCGGCCATGCCCGACGTGTCGCCCGGATCGGTATCGGGTGCCAGAAGCTGCCGCCAGCCGGCCAGTTCCGCGAAGACCGCCCGCGTCGGCGACAGGCCTTCGGCAAGGCCGATCAGGCGCAGCGCCTCGGCCTTGTCCGCCTCGCCGAGCCAGGCCCGTTCGGCAATCACCGCCGCATAGGGCAACAGCCGCTGCAGCTCGGCTCCCCTTTCCAGAAACTGCTTCATCTCGGCCAGAAGCGGCTCGGCCGAGGGGTCGCCGCGACGGACCCTCAGCCGCGACAGCGCCACAAGGGCCGGATAGCGCACCAGTGCCGTCGCCCGGTCGTTGGCAATCACATCCAGAGCCTCGGCGGCCGCCTCATTCCAGCATCCCTGACGCAGCAGCAGCTGGGCCCGCACGCCACGCATGTAATCGCGCCATGTCGCGAGATCGTTCTCGATGCAATAATCGATGCCGCGATCAAGGAAGGATTGGGCCTGGCTGTAGCCCAGCTGGTTCATCTCGCCACATGCGCAATTGGTGAACGCGCGAGCCGCATGTTCCTGGAAATTCTCTTGCAGCGCGATTTCGAGGCTGCGGGCAAGATGCAGCCGGCTTGAGTCCAGGTCCAGCCACTGCTCGGCGGCGCCGACATTGTTGAGAGCATGGCAGACGACTTCGGGCCTGTTCAGCCGTTCGGCGAGCTCGATTGCCCTGGCACCCAGCGACAAGGTCTCGTCCAGCCTTTCGGCCAGCATCGCCAGTTGCGAAAGGTTCGAATAGGCCATGGCAAGCTCGGCGCTGGCCGGTACGGTCTCCAGCAACGCGACCGCCTGGGCGCCGAACATGTCGGCGGCCTGCCGGTCGCCGACAAGATAGGAAAAGCGCGACAGCCATCTGAGGCTGTCGCCTTCCTTCAGCGTGTTGCCGAGCGCCTGCTGCAAGACACGCGCCTGTTCCTGCGCCTTGATGGCCTCTTCGATGCGCGCGATGAGATGGCATTCGAAGGCATATTGCTCGTAAAGGCCGGCGCGCTCTTCCTCGGGCAAGGTGTCGGCCTGGCGCAAGGCGACCTCGTAATAGCCGGCGGCGTCGCGATGGGCGCCGACACGCGAGGCTTCCCGCGCCGCGATCGGCGCGAACTCGCGCACCGCCTCGAGATTATGCGCTTCCACCGCATGATGGACGAGGCGCGCGGTGGCGACATCCCTGTTCTCAAGCAGCGCCGACAGCGCACGCTGGTTGAACAGCCTCCGGGAACTCGTCGTCAGCATCATCTCGATGGCGCGGCGTGCGATCTCGTGCCGGAAGGCGTAGCCGTCGCCCAGGTCGTCAAGCAGCCCATGCGACACACATTCCGCGAGCTGACCGGCGGCGGCCACGCCGCACAGGCCCTGCAAGGCCCAGGCGTCGGCGCGTCTGGGAAACACCGACACCGCGTCGAGCATCGAACGGGCGCCGGCCGACAACCGTTCGGCGCGTGCGACAACGGCGTCGCGCACGCTGGCAGGTGGCGTCATCTCATTGTCGGCGCATAGAAGCTCGGTGACGAAGAAGGCATTGCCGGCCGTCGCCCGGTAGATGGCGTCGCCGTCGCGGCCGGCGGCAATGGCGAGCGAGAGCACCGCCGCCTCGCTGAGCAGCGGCACTTCGATCCGCACGACATTGCCGGTGGGAATTTCGCCGAGCGCACGACGCACGCGCATCTGTCCTTCACTGCGGTCGGTGCGCGCCGTCAGGACGAGCAGGATGTGGGTGTTGGCGATGCGGCGGCCGAGAAAGCGGACGAAATCGAGCGTCGCGTCATCCGCCCAGTGCAGGTCCTCTATGATCAGGAGCGTCGGCTGCGTCCTTGCCTCGAAGACTTCGAGCGCGTCGGAAAACAGGGGCAGCCTCTGTCCCTGCCGGGCATCGATCGCCCGCGGCATCGACCATCGCGCCTCGCGGGCGAGATCGTAGAGCGGCCCGAGCGGGTCCGGTATCGACAGATCCTCGCAGGCGCTGCGGAAAATGCGCACGCCGTCGCCAACGCTGCCGACGAAAGCCTCGACAAGGGCCGACTTGCCGGCGCCGGCCTCGCCGGACAGCGCCGCGACATGGCCGAAGCCACGCGTGGCTTCCGCGAGAAGTCCATCCAGCTGCTCCAGCTGTGCCTGCCGTTCCAGAAGCATCGTCATTCGCTCAACAGGGATGGTGTCTGGGCGTATCCCTGGACGTCCGCCACGAGCGTCCGGGACGATGACCGGAAATGTGCCCCTCTCCACATTTTCGGTGCCACCTACCACATAACGTCGCCACTATAGGGAATCTTCCAACAAAAAAATAGGGAAAGGCTCCGATGCGCGCCCTTGGCGAGCGTGATCAATGTCCAGCCGCGCTCAAATCGAGCGTGAATCAACGAAAAAGGGAAACTTGATATGCCTCGCTATGTGGTACAACGCACATTTCCTGACGGCCTCATCGTACCGATGAACGACGCCGGCGCCGACGCGCTGGGCGGCGTCATCATGCGCAATGCGGAGAAGGGCGTGACCTGGGTGCAATCCTTCGTGTCGCCCGACAAGAAGCAGAGCTTCTGCATCTATGACGCGCCTTCGCCGGAAGCGATCCGCAGCACTGCCCAGAAGAACGCGCTGCCCGTCGACAAGATCACGGAGGTGCGGGTCCTTGACCCTTACTTTTACCGTTGATCCCTCCGATGGGCGTCAAACTGCCCTTCGCGGCGGTGGCGACATGCCTGACGAAGCGCTCGGCGAGGTGCTGGCGGCTTCGAGACCCGTCGGACGACGGCCGTTACTGGGCCGGCTTCCCTGGCGGCTTGCCTCGCTGCTGTTCGCACCATTGCGCAAGGGTCGGCGCCGGTTGCCACCGCAGGACGACTATCTGAGACGCGACATCGGCTTGCCGGAGCTCGAGGAGCTGCCGCGGTACTGGGATTTCACCCGGTCAGACCACTGACACGTGCAGCCATCCGATTTCGCGGCGGCGGGAGCGGCTGCTCCCGCGCACCATCAACAACGAGGAGAGAAAATGAACATTCATGTGTGGACCAAGCATCTCATCAACCTGTCGATCCTGTCGATCGCGGCCACGGCGGCGAATGCCCGTGATACGGGCACGCTGGATGAGAAGGTACGGGCAGCCAATGGCCGTTTCGAGAATGTGGCGATGGCCACCGCCGAAGGCTATGCGCCGATCCCTTGCGCCAGCGGCATCAGCGGCGGCGCCATGGGCATCCACTATGTCAACGCGGCCTACCTGAAGGACGATGCCGTCGATCTCGCAAAGCCGGAGGCTGTCATGTACGAGCCGATGGCGGACGGCCGGCTTAAACTGGTGGCGGTCGAATACATAACCTCGAAAGGCCCGGCCTCGCTGGAAGGGCAGCTGTTCAACTTCAACAGCGCGCCCAATCGCTATGGCCTGGGCGCCTTTTACGAGCTGCATGTCTGGGCCTGGAAGAAGAACCCGACCGGCACCTTCGCCGACATGAACCCCGATGTGTCGTGCGACGCGATGAAGGCCATGTAACGGCTGGACAGCCGGGGCGCGTATCTACCCCCGCGAGGGATATACGCGCCCCGTCGAACTCAGTTGCTCGCCGACAGCACCAGCACCGGCTTCTCGCTGTACAGCGCCGGGAACAGCTGCTTCAGGTTCGCCACCTTGGGCAGGTCGTTGTAGACGATGTAGGGATAGGTCGGGTTCAGCGTCAGAAAGTCCTGGTGGTAGTTCTCGGCCGGGTAGAAGGTCTTGCCGGTCTCGATCGTGGTGACGATCGGCGCCCCATACAGCTTGGCCTTGTCGA
Organism: Mesorhizobium sp. NZP2298; assembly: GCF_013170825.1. Lineage (NCBI taxonomy): Bacteria > Pseudomonadati > Pseudomonadota > Alphaproteobacteria > Hyphomicrobiales > Phyllobacteriaceae > Mesorhizobium > Mesorhizobium sp. NZP2298. Next base: position 922,217 of record NZ_CP033365.1, read on the forward strand.
GCTGGGCGATGTAGCTCTGCGCGATCTTCTTCTGGGTATCGTTTTCGGCGAAGATCGTCGAGCGGTACTGGGTGCCGGAGTCCGGGCCCTGGTAGTTGAGCTGCGTCGGGTTGTGGGCGACCGAGAAATAGACCTGCAGCAACTGGCCGTAGGTCACCTTCGAGGGATCATAAGTGATCTCGACGGATTCGGCGTGGCCGGTGCGGCCGGTGCCGACCGTCTCGTAGACGGCGTCATCCTTGGCGCCGCCGGTATAACCGGAGACAGCCTGGCTGACGCCCTTGACGTGCTGGAACACGCCCTGCACGCCCCAGAAGCAGCCGCCGGCGAAGATCGCCTTCTCGCTGCCCGAGGCCGCCTTTTCGTCCAGCGCCGGCGGCGGGATCACCACGGCGTCTTCCGCCGAGACGGCCGGCGTCAGCCAGAAGGCGGCACCGGCGGCGGCCAGGGCGAGTGCGGCGAGCGCACTCCTGGCAAAGCCGGTCGAGCGGGTCTTGATGTCGGTCATGGTTGCACTCCTCATGGCTTGCCCCTTTGATCAGCAACTGGGGATCAGTCTATTGGATCAGCTACGATGGCGCGATGCGCGAGTTGCGGCCCAGCCTCACATTCGTGCGACCGGGCTTGCGTTGAGCATGGTCTTCTTTCGAAAACATCGCTCTCCATTCGAGCAGAACGGCAAAAATCTTCCCGTTGGCGCTGCCCCTCACTGTCCTGCCGGACATCTCTCCCCGTAAACGGGGCGAGAGTGGCTGGCCGCAACGCCGGCGTTTCTTCTTGCAACGCCGATGATTGGCGAAACCCGGCGGCGAGAGCGCCCCTCTCCCCGTCACTATACGGGGAGAGGATGCCGGCAGGCAGGTGAGGGGCAGCGGCAACATCGACCATTGTGGACGGCTGGAACGCAGCAAAACTAATTGGCCGGAGCCATGGCGTCCGCCGCCGGCTTCATCGCGTCGGCCGCGGGCTTCATCGCATCAGCGGCAGGCTTCATCGCGTCGGTCGCCGGCTTCATGGCATCGGCTGGCTTCATGGCATCCGTGGCCGGTTTCATGGCGTCGATCGCCATCGCATTGGCCGGCTTCATGGCATTGGTCGTGTCATCGGCACGGGCGCCGGCGACGAAGACGGCGGCCGAAAGCCCGAAAGCGAGCGCCGGCAGGGTCAGGTACTTGGTCATGAGAGTCTCCTTGGGTTTTGGCGCTCGGAAGCGGGCCGGGTGATGCGTTGCCGTGTTCCACGGCCCCGCGCGATAAAAGGATGATCAGTTGGTCGCGGCGGCCAGGATCGGCCCGCCGCCGGGCGATTGCACCAGCACGGCGGTGCTCAAGCCACTGGCCGCGGCGGGCAGCGCATAGGCTGTGGTGTCGCCGGTCCAGTTGCCGAGCTTTTCCAGTGCATGGACGACATTGGCATGCGGCAATGTGCGGCCGGTGTTTTCGCCGCGCGCGACCGGCACCTGCACGACGCCCTTGGCGTAGCGCACCAGCCAGACATCGGCCTTGCCGCCGGGTGCCGCGCCGGCACCGATCGCCACCTTGCCGCCCTCGAGCGACAGCGACGGGCCGCCGGTCCTGGCCGTTGCCTTGATCAGATGCTCGATCTCGCCTTGCGCGGCGCCGACGACATCGGCATGGCCGTTGACCACCACTTGCGGCGTGAACGGGCCGTCATGGCCGAGCGACGGTTCGTAGGAGACCTGGCGCTGGGTGAATTCCTGTTTTCCGAACGTGTCCTTCCAGCCGAGATAGTCCCAGTAGGTGACATTGAAGGACAGCGCCAGCACGCCGGGCTGGTCCTTGACCTTGATGAGGTTGGCGTTGGCCGGCGGGCAGGACGAGCAGCCCTGGCTGGTGAACAGCTCGACCACGGAGAGCGGCTGGGCGGCGGCGGCACCGAGCGAGGCAGCGAGCGCGAGCGCACCCAGGCTGGACAGTGCGGCGAACCTCAGGGCTGGTGATCTCGGCATCGGCTTGCTCCATGGGGGCGGCGCTGGGACGCGCCGGTCATTCCCCATTTCGCTGATACCTGCCGCTTCGTTACAGCGCTCACCGGTTTGTGATGAGGCGCGATCGTCCTTTCCCTCACACGGGGTGAAGGACGAGCAGGTCCTTACTGCGTCAGCGCCGTCTCGGATGGCCGCTGGTTGAAGTCGCACTTGCCGGTGACATTGTAGAAGAAGTCGGCATTGGTATAATCCGCCGGAAGGGAGTTACCGCCATCTTCCCAAGCCTGGTAGCTGGTCTCCGCGCACGGCACGACTTTAAAGATGTCGATCAGCTTGCCCGCGGCAACCTCGACCAAGGGCGTGAGTGTGGTGCCCGGTACGGTGCCCAAATAGAGGTGGTTGGAGGTCTTGGTGTCGTTCGATTTGAACGTCGCCTTTGTGCCGGTCGTGACATCCATCTGCAGGGAGAGCTGGCCCATCTGGCTGACGTCGACGGCGGCGCCGGCGCCGTCGGCAGGCACGTTGGTGGTGGCGCACGTGATCTGGAAATAGATCGTCTTCTTGCTGTTGCCGTCGTATTCGGGGCTCACTATCGCGCCCGCCGGCGGGTTGGTGAAATTGGATGTCGAGCCCACGGTGGTGCACGTCTGCGTCTGGACCACGGTCGGCGTCGAACCCTTGACAAGCGATATCGTGGTCGTGCCGTAGCCCTTCTGTTCCTTCATGGAATAGGATTTGGTCCCGACCTGGTATGTATAGGTGTAGGGCGCGTAGACGTAGCTGGCCGTCATCAGTTTTTGCGCCGCCGACCCGCCGAAACTCGTGCCGTAAAGCGTCACCGTCTTGTTCCAGTAACCCGACACCTTGTCGACCTTGAACGTCGCCTGCACCAGGCTGGGCGCCTTGTTGACCCCCGATTTGACCGCGACCGGCACGCTGTTGATCCTGGCGATGGTCATGAAATTGGTCGGCATGGCGAAGCTGGCCGACGTCTGCGCCGCGACGGTGCCGTCGGAGGCAACGTTGAAGCTCACCAGCGTCGCGGTGCCCTGGCCGTTGTTGGCGACGAAATTGTCCTGCAGCGCCTGCTTGCGGTCAGGCAGCGTCATGCTCGGCGGCAGCGTGGTGATCGCCAGCGTCGCGGCATCCAGCGCGGCCTGCATGCCGGAGCGGGTCTGGACGGCATCGGTATAGTCGACCGAGAAGCCGACGGCGCTGATCAACGGCACCAGGCTCAGGAAGAACAGCGGCATCATGGACCCGCTGCGGGAGCGGGCAAACCTGTCTGCAATTTTCTGCATTTCTTTACCCCCAAGGACATTAGCAGCCGTGCAAATACCACGCAGCCGGCAAATCAAGGTCTAACGGGATCGATCAAAGTTTATGCATTTGCGGCCGCTTCACCGATATTCTCGATTTTCCGGCGCCGCTCTCCGCTTCGTGACCGCCGGGCAGCCCTTGCGCCGCAAGCCTTGCCGCCGCTGGCCGCCCCTGCTAAAGCGCGCGCATGAGCACGCCCCTCGACCACATCCGCAATTTCTCCATCGTCGCCCATATCGACCATGGCAAATCCACGCTCGCCGACCGCCTGATCCAGCTGACCGGCGGGCTGGAGCTGCGCGACATGAAGGAACAGGTGCTGGACTCGATGGACATCGAGCGCGAGCGCGGCATCACCATCAAGGCGCAGACGGTGCGACTGAAGTACCACGCCAACAATGGCGAGGACTATATCCTCAACCTCATCGACACGCCCGGACATGTCGACTTCGCCTATGAAGTGTCGCGTTCGCTGGCCGCCTGCGAGGGCTCGCTGCTGGTGGTCGACGCTTCGCAGGGCGTCGAGGCGCAGACGCTGGCCAATGTCTACCAGGCGATCGACAACAACCACGAGATCGTCGTGGTGCTGAACAAGGTCGACCTGCCGGCCGCCGAGCCAGAGCGCATCCGCGAGCAGGTCGAGGAGGTGATCGGCATCGACGCTTCCAACGCCGTGCTGATCTCGGCCAAGACCGGGCTTGGCATTCCCGATGTGCTGGAGGCAATCGTCCACCAATTGCCGCCGCCGCGCGAGGGCGATGCCACCGCGCCCTTGAAGGCGATGCTGGTCGACAGCTGGTACGACGCCTATCTCGGCGTCATCGTGCTGGTGCGCATCATCGACGGCGTCCTGAAGAAGGGCCAGACCATCCGCATGATGGGCACCGGCGCCAAATACCTGGTCGAGCGCACCGGCGTGTTCACGCCCGCCCGCATCAATGTCGACGAGCTTGGCCCCGGCGAATTCGGCTTCTTCACCGGCTCGATCAAGGAAGTGGCCGACACGCGCGTCGGCGACACCATCACCGAGGACAAGCGCCCCACCGCGCATGCCTTGCCCGGCTTCAAGCCGGCGCAGCCGGTGGTGTTCTGCGGCCTGTTCCCGGTCGACGCCGCCGATTTCGAGGACCTGCGCGCCGCCGTCGGCAAATTGCGCCTCAACGACGCTTCTTTCTCTTATGAGATGGAAACGAGTGCGGCGCTCGGCTTCGGCTATCGCTGCGGCTTCCTCGGCCTGTTGCATCTGGAAATCATCCAGGAGCGGCTGGAGCGCGAGTTCAACCTCGACCTGATCGCCACGGCGCCATCAGTCGTCTACCGGCTGCTGCTCACCGACGGCTCGGTGAAGGAACTGCACAACCCGGCCGACATGCCGGATGTTGTAAAAATCTCGGCGATCGAGGAGCCGTGGATCCGCGCCACGATCCTGACGCCCGACGACTATCTCGGCGGCATATTGAAGCTCTGCCAGGACCGGCGCGGCATCCAGGCCGACCTGTCCTATGTCGGCAAACGGGCCATGCTGACCTACGACCTGCCGCTCAACGAGGTGGTGTTCGACTTCTATGACCGGCTGAAGTCGATCTCCAAGGGCTACGCCTCGTTCGACTATCACCTGACCGATTACCGCGAGGGCGACCTGGTGAAGATGTCGATCCTGGTCAATGAGGAGCCGGTCGACGCGCTCTCCATGCTGGTGCACCGCACGGCGGCGGAAAAGCGTGGCAGGCAGATGTGCGAGAAGCTGAAGGAGCTGATCCCGCATCACCTCTTCAAGATCCCGATCCAGGCCGCCATCGGCGGCAAGGTCATCGCCCGCGAAACCATCTCCGCCCTGCGCAAGGACGTGACCGCCAAATGCTACGGCGGCGACGTCTCGCGCAAACGCAAGCTGCTCGACAAGCAGAAGGAAGGCAAGAAGCGGATGCGCCAGTTCGGCAAGGTGGATATCCCGCAGGAGGCGTTTATCCAGGCGCTGAAGATGGGCGATTGAGGGCAACTAGCGTCTATCGCCTACAATTCAGTCAACATCCATCAATCTCGATAAACGAACCGACGCAGCTGCGAAATCATATCTGAGCCGATCACTACATCTGTGGTTTTCGCTTCCAAGTTTCTCTGAGGTAGCCCTCGTCTCTGCAATTCGGCGTTTATTTTGCTAATCAGAATTTTTCCGCCGCTCTTAGCGCTGAGGTCAAATTGCGCCCATAGGGCATTTGTTTCTGGCGATCCCCCATCTCGGTGAAATTTTAGATTTGCTTCTTGGCGCTTCGCACGGAACTTCGTCTCGAACTCCTGCTCGTTTCCGTCAAAGGCAGCGCGTGTTATCTCCTTAGCCTGCTCATACGTGAGCCCAAGTCGTGCGCTTAAATGCTCCGGAAGGCAAAAATAGTTTTCTATTTCGACACCGCTACTTACAACTTTTCCAAACCCAGCGTTTCCATAATCTTGGAACCAAGCGTCAATTTCCGAATCTGTTAGACAGTCCTTGTCTCGATATATTGCTAATCGATGGCGATTTCCAAGCGCCGCTAAAAAAGCTCGGAGGGCGGCAGCACTGCCTAACTTAGACACACCAGAGAAGGGGATCACAGAAACATCCCGGAACAAATCCGCGTCCTGAAATAGGAGCGTTTCCAAGGGTTTAATATTCCTGTCTTCGGCACAAAGAATGATTTTCTTATCGAGCGCACCCCACCCCAGAGCGTCTCGTATCTGGGTGCCAGCTGTCGCGGCGGCGACATTTCCGCGTTCAAGCCATACAGACTGCGCACCCTCGGATAATCCGGCCGCAATAAATGGGCTGTGAGTCGTAATAAGAGCAGCCGAACCGCACTCCCGGACACGCTTTTGTAACACACCGAGCAATCTGGTCTGCAAAGTGGGATGAAGGTGAGCTTCCGGCTCGTCAATCAAAATAACTTTTGGCCTGAAGAGGTATAAATATGAAAAAATTTGAACTACTTGAAGAATTCCTGTTCCAGAATACTCTAGCGGCTTCGCCTGACCCATCCCAGACGTCAGAACAGTTGATCTAATATTATAGTCAACATCGTTATTGAATTGCGCCGTTATCGAAATGGTCGGGTCAGCATAAACTTCACGAACAGCGTCTATAGCGTTGCCAAGCTCTCCCTTCTCCTGTAATATAAGCAGAATATTTCTTAGAACGACATTACTATCTCCGGACGCCGCTTTTCTGTAGACTTGTCTCTTTGAAAGACGTTGCTCTTGTAGCGGTATCCCGGCTATCCCCGGTATGTATGAAGAAAAAACGCTGTCTCGGGACCTGAAAATAGGGATTAATTGCGGTGAGACGTCTGGATTTATTGCTATTCCTTCGTTTCTAGCGGACTTAAGTGAGAGTGAGGCATTGTATTCCGGCGAATTTTCCTGTGAATCATCCACCAAAGTAAATGAAACAGCACTCTCGGGTGCGTTTTGGCGATTGCCCCAAACATCGTTGTGTGCAAGCTCCCGGTAGTCTTCCGATGGCACGTATTCCAACTCTCGTAAGGATATCGTCGATTGCTTATTCGCCTCACTCGCTTGGAAGAAAGCTCTGCATGCAAAATGTATCGCTTGAAGCGTTGATGATTTTCCGGAGTTATTCGATCCAACTAGAAGTGTTACGTCTGTCAGTTCGATATTGACGTCGACCACCGCTTTAAAATTTTGAATATGGACACGCTTTACTCGCATGGTAGACGCCAATCGATTCGAGTTGTGATTCTGGAAGAGAGTCTCTTGGCAAATTAACGGTCATAGATACAGCAATTGCAAGACAGAATGAGCAAAAAGCGCGATTACGCCCAGCAAAGCCTACGTATCGGTACCTCCTTTTTTAAGTTCTTGTCCTTGGAGCCGGTCCGCAGGACACTTCGCCATCGACCCCTCGACACCTCCCCCGCGTTCCGCTTCACTCACCCGCCCATGTCCGCCCCCGTCGAAATCCGCAACAGCGCCTCGAGCAACACCTTCCAGGTCATCGCCCCCTTCATCGGTGCGGCGGTAGCCGGGGTGCTGGCGTTCAGGGGGCTTTCTTCGGATGGTGCGCGCGGGCCGGTGTTCCTGCTCATTGCCTTTGCCATCGGCTGCCTCCGCTGGGGGCTGTTCAAGGCGAGCAGCGGGTTCGACAGCGGGGTTCAGGTGACGCTGGATTCCAGGGGTTTCGCGACAAGCGCGCCGGCGATGTGCTGGTGCCCTGGGAGACGGTGAAAAGTGTCCGGCTGGTGCACGGCAACCATGGCGGACCGACGCTGGTGAATTTCGAGCTGACGGGCAAGCTGCCCGAAGCGATCCAATATTCCAACGCCAATGCGCTCAATTTGCTGCTGCAGGGGGTTCGGAAGGCGACATGATGGCGGCGATCCGGAGGCTGGCGCCTCATGTGAAGGTTGGCCGGTAGAACTGGGTTGGGGTGCTTGAAGCTGGATTTGTGCTTCGATCTGAAGCGTTGGCGCAGTCCCTCACCTGCCTGCCGGCATCCTCTCCCCGTGAACGGGGCGAGGGGTGCTGTCGTCTTGGCTTTCGCCAATTACAAACGTTGCAGAAAGGCGCCGGCGTTGCGGCCAGCGTCTTTCTCCCCGTTCGCGGGGAAAAATGCCCGGCAGGGCAATGAGGGGCGGCGCCGATCTCGGCTAGGAGACCATTAACACGTCTCAGCCGAGGGCCGCCCGAGTTATCAAGACTCAATCCAAACCTTCTCAAAATGCTGCTCCAGCGCTTGGTGCTGCTCGCAGCCCTCCACGCCCTTGCGGTAGGTCCGGTAGACCGAGCGCCAGTAGGGTTGGATGATGATACCGGAATCGCGCAAATTCTTCTCGATGCCGGCCATGATCTCCTTGCGGGCCTTGGCGTCGGGGGTGGCGAGCGCCTTGTCGAGGAGATCGTCGAACTCCTTCGAGGCGTAGGCGCTTTCGTTCCAGGCGGCGCCGGATTTATACGCCAGCGCCAGCACCTGGACGCCCAGCGGGCGGCCCAGCCATTCGGTGCAGGAGAAGGGATATTTGCTCCAGTCGTTCCAGAAGGTGGCGGCGGGCAGCACGGTGCGCTTGATCTTGAGGCCGGCCTCGCGCATCTGCGCCGAGATGGCGTCGGCGGTGCTCTTTTGCCATTCGACGTCGACCGAGATGAGCTCGTACTCATGATCCGGCTTGCTGGAGGCGGCGAGCAATTTCCCGGCCTCCTCCACGTCGCGTTTGGCCGGGCCGATATCGGCATATTCGGGATGCATGGGTCCGACATGGTGGTTGTCGGCGGGTTTTCCCCGCCCGTCGATGCCGAGCTTCAGCACGGCGGAATTGTCGACGGCGAGCTGGGCGGCGCGGCGCAGCTTGACGTCCTGATAGGGCGCGTTGCCGACATTGAAGCGGGCGACGATGGTGGAGCCGGTGGCGATCTCGGAATTCTTCAGCCCCATCTTGTCGGTCTGCGATACGGCGTCGGAGGCGGTTTCGTGGTCGGTGTCGATCTCGCCGGATTCGAAGGCCGACAGCATGGCGTTGGGGTCGGAGCCGTAGTCGATCCACTGGATGCCATCGAGCCAGAATTCGCCCTTCCACCACGGCTTGTCCTTGCGCTTCACCTCGGCGCTCGTTTCGGCGTCCCATTTCACCAGCTCGCAGGGGCCGGTGGTGATGGCGAGCGCCTTCATGGGGTCGCCGTCGCCCGCATAGGAGCGGTGCATGATCAAAGCGGGATAGTCGGCCATGCCGGCGATCAGCGAAATGTCCGGCTTCGGCAGGTTCAGCTTGATCATGTAGTCGTCGACCTTCTCGATGCCGCCGTCGATCACCTTCTTGGTGTCGGCATTGACCAGCGCGCCCATGCGCGCGGCGACCGAATTGCCGGCGACGCCGGCCTCGCACCAGCGGGTGAGGTTGTGGACGACATCGTCGGCGTTGAAGGTGTCGCCGTTCGACCAGGTGATGCCCTTGCGCACATGCAGCGTCAGCGTCCTGGCGTCGTCGCTCATCTCCCATTTTTCCAGGAGCCAGGGCTCGAACGAGAAATCGGTGTTCCAGCGCACCAGATATTCGTTGCAGTGGCGGGCGACATTGGACATTTCAACGCCGTCGAAGGTGCGCGGGTCCTTGAAACCCTTGACGTTCATGGCGACGCGGAGGATGCCGCCCTTCCTGGGCTCGGCGGCGCGGGCAGGGGTCGCGGCGATGCCGCCCAGCGCGAAGGCGCCGGCGGCGCTGACGCCGAGGCCGGCCATCAGCGCCAGATATTCGCGGCGGCTGATGGCGCCGGTTTTGAAATCGTCGGCGAGGGGTTTGGCCCGCGGGTGCAGTTTGCGGTTGGTCAGCATGAATTTCATCGTCGTTCCCCTTGTCGTTGGTGCATGCCGCCCAGAAGCGCAGGGGTTCTGGGACAACGGCATGCACGGAAGCAGGCTTGTCCCGACGAATCGCCAACGCGGGGGCGGCTGCGACCGCCGGGACGCCTTTGCCTGAGCAAGGGATGATAGGGCCGGGGGATGGAGGGGAGTGTTCTGGAATCCGCAGGAGTTGTGCGATGCTCCGCAGAGCGCTCAAGCTTCGTCGAGGGGTGGCGCCAATAAAAAAGCCCGGCGCGAGGCCGGGCTTTTCGGAAACGAGTATGAGAAGCCTCAGCTGACCTGGACCTTCGAGGACGCGGCCTGGTCCTCGGCGATCTTCTGCTGGAACATCTGCGCGAAATCGATCGGGTCGAGCATCAGTGGCGGGAAGCCGCCATTGCGGGTCGCCTCGGCAATGATCTGGCGGGCGAAGGGGAACAGCAGGCGCGGGCATTCGATGAACAGGATCGGCAGCATGTGCTCCTGCGGGAAGCCCGAAATGGCGAAGACGCCGCCATAGACCAGCTCGACGTTGAACAGCACTTCCTGGTCGAAGGAAGCCTTGGCGTTCAGCGTCAGATTGACGTCGAACTGCTTGTCGGAGAGCGGGTTGGCGTTGACGTTGACGTTGATGGCGATGCCGGGCGCCTTGTCGCGGCCGCGCAGCGAATTCGGCGCGCCGGGGCTTTCGAAGGACAGGTCCTTCACATACTGGGCCAGGACGTTGAGCGAAGGCTGCTGCCCCGCATTGCCGTTTCCGTTGGCGCCGACCGGCGCGTCATCATTGCTGGCCATGAGCCTTTTCCTTTTGCCTGGGCAGCGTTGCTGACCGAATTGAAATCGGGCGTTCGCTACCATGGCCGGCATGACAAGACAAGGTTTGCCGCCTTGCTTGTCACCTCGTCATTCCAGGGCGAAGCAGCCGCGCGGCGGCGGCGCGGAGACCCCTGGAGCGAAGCGTCGGATGGCCGACCTAATCATCCTTCAGGCGCCGCCACGGCGAATTGTGATCCGGGCCGCGCTTGAAATCGTCCTCGCGCGAATAGTCGCCGTCGTCGAGGTCGATGACCTTGTCGCGCGGCCGGCCGCGGAACCCGCCGGCCGAAAAATCGGTGGCCACCACGATGCGGCCCTTGAAGCGGCTCCAGGCGAAGTCGCGCACCGGCGGCAGGAACAGCAGCAGGCCGATAATGTCGGTGATGAAGCCGGGGATGATCAAAAGGATCGCCGCCACCACGATCATGGCGCCGTGGGCCAGCTGGCGGCTGGGATCATGGCCGGCATCCATCTCGGTGCGGATGCGGGTCATGACGCCGAAACCCTGGTGCCGGAGCAAAAGCACGCCGGCGATGCTCGAGGCCAGCACCAGGCCGACGGTCGCCAGCGCGCCGATCTCACGGCCGACGACGACGAAACCGGCGATTTCCAGCAGCGGGAGCGCGAGGAGGAAGAAGGGAAGCAGCGAAATGCGCAAGTCTTTACCGACCATTCGATTGTTTTACCCGCTGGCGACCAATCGCCGCTGGCACGAAGGCTGTTAGATAGGTATGCCTGCCTTTGATTTGAATGATTGCACCTTGCGTTCTATATGCTTTGAATGTTGAACGCTATGCGACCGCGGCCTGTTGGCTGGATGGTCCGGCCTAGAGGCAGGGATTGATTGGCGGAAGATATGGGTTTCTTCGACTTCGGCACGATTTTCTTCCTGATCGCGGCGGTGGTGATCTTCTTCCAGCTGCGCAACGTGCTGGGCCGTCGGACCGGTAGCGAGCGGCCGCCCTTCGACCCCTACACGGCGGCGCGCACCGACAAGGACGCCACCCAGAAACCCGAGAATGTCGTTTCGCTGCCGCGCAAGCGGCTGCCGGGCGAGCCGGCGCCGGCCGATGCCTACACGGCGATCGACGCTTTCGCCAAGCCCGACACTGATCTCAACAAGGGGCTGCGCGCGATCAAGGACAATGATCCGTCCTTCGATCCGAAAGGCTTCGTCGACGGCGCCAAGATGGCCTACGAGATGATTGTCATGGCCTATGCCGACGGCGACCGCAAAACGTTGAAGAACCTTCTGTCGCGCGAAGTCTATGACGGTTTCGTCGCCGCGATCGGCGAACGCGAGGCCAAGTCGGAAAAGATCCAGTCCTCCTTCGTCGGCATAGACAAGGCCGATATCGTCTCGGCCGAGATGAAGGGCGGCGAGGCGCATGTGACGCTGCGCATCATCAGCGAGCTGATTTCGGCGACGCGCGACAAGGCGGGCGCCGTCATCGACGGCGATCCGGAAACCGTGGCCGAGGTCAAGGATGTCTGGACCTTCGCCCGCGACACGCGCTCACGCGATCCGAACTGGAAGCTCGTCGCCACCGAAGAAGAAGACTGAGTCCCGATGCATGTCGCCCAAAAGTGCGAAGCGGTTTTGGGACAACGACTTGCATCAAAGCCAGGACACGACGCGCGTCGCATGACTCTCTTCGAACACGACGCGCTTTAAGGCGACGGGGCTCCGGTGTCGCTATCGCCTCTCTTCATCGAAAAATCCTTTGACGACCTGCCCGGCTGGAGCGACGACGACCACCTGCCGGCCTTCGAGGCTTTTCGCCGTTCCGCCTTCCACGCGCCGGTAAAACCCTATCGCAGCGGCGCGCTCGGCGTCGATTTCGGCGCCTTCACGGCGGCCTATGCGGCGGCGCGCACCGCACCGCCCGTGAACCGGTTGGAGGCGCGAACTTTCTTCGAGCGCCATTTCGTGCCGATGCTGGTCCGCGCCGAGACCGGCGCCGGGCTGGTCACCGGCTTCTACGAACCGCAGGTCGAGGCGTCGCCGGTGCGCACGGAGCGGTTTGCCGTGCCGCTGCTGTCGCGCCCGGCCGATCTCGTCGATGTCGACGACGCCAACCGGCCGCAGGGGATGGATGCCTATCTCGCCTTCGCACGCCGCACGGCGGACGGACCGGCCGAGTATTTCGACCGTGGCGCGATCGAGCGCGGGGCGCTTCAGGGCCAAGGGCTGGAAATCGCCTGGCTGGCCGACAAGGTCGACGCCTTCTTCATCCATGTGCAAGGCGCCGCACGGCTCGCGATGGCCGACGGCCGGCTCCGCCGCGTCACCTATGCGGCCAAGTCAGGCCAGCGTTTCACCGGGCCGGGCAAGATCCTGAGCGAGCTGGGCGAAATCCCGCTGGCGCAAGTGACGATGCAGTCGATCCGCGCCTGGTTCAAGGCTCATCCGGGGCGCATTGACGAGATCCTGTGGCAGAACCGCTCCTACATCTTCTTCCGCGAAGCCGATGTCGAGGACGCGGCCCTCGGCCCGATCGCCGCCGCCAAGGTGCCGCTGACGCCGGGCCGTTCCGTCGCCGTCGACCGGCTGCTGCATACATTCGGCACGCCCTTCCACATCGACGCGCCGACGCTGACGGCCTTCGACGAAAGACCGTTCCGGCGGCTGATGATCGCGCAGGACACCGGCTCGGCCATCGCCGGGCCGGCGCGGGGCGATCTCTTCGCCGGCTCCGGCGACGCGGCCGGCGAGATCGCCGGCGTGGTGCGCAACGCCGCCGATTTCTACGCGCTGGTGCCGCGCCTGCTGGCCGGGGGCGCCAGATGAGCAAGCGCCCGGACAAGCTCAGCGAGGACGACCGGGTGCTGTGGAACCTGGTGGCGCGCACGGCCAAGCCGCTGAAGGGCAGGGCGGCCGTCGACATTCCCGATATCGCCGCCGACGCCAGGCCGACATCGCCGCAGGCGGCGCAGCCCGCCACCAATGCGCCGGGCGCGGCAAAGCCGAAGGCGCAGCATGTCACGCATCGCCTCGACGAGCCGACGCTGGACAAATTGTCGAAGGGCCGGCTGCCGATCGAAGGCCGTGTCGACCTGCATGGGATGACGCAGGACGAGGCCTATTCGTTGCTGTTCTCGTTCCTGCACCGGGCGCATGCCGGCGGCATCCGCTATGTCCTGGTCATCACCGGCAAGGGGTCGTCCTCCGGCGGCGACGGCGTGTTGCGGCGCGCGGTGCCGGCCTGGCTGTCGACGCCGGCATTCCGGCCGCTGGTCTCCAGCCACGACCATGCCGCCCGCAACCATGGCGGCTCCGGCGCGCTCTACATCAGGTTGCGGCGGGTGCGTTCATGAGGGCTGAAGCCGTGGGGCCGGGCGCATGACGCCGTTCGGCGAGAGGCTGCGGGCGCTTCGCGCCGAGCGCGGCGTCACCCAGAAGGACATGGCGGCGGCGATCGGCATCAGCGCCGCCTATCTGTCGGCGCTCGAGCATGGCAGGCGGGGGGCGCCGACCTGGACGCTGATCCAGAAGATCATCGGCTATTTCAACATCATCTGGGACGACGCCGAGGAGCTGGCGCGGCTGGCCGAAGCCTCGCATCCGCGCGTAAAGCTGGACACGTCGGGTCTCAACCCGGCCGCCACAGAGCTGGCCAATCTTCTGGCCGAAAACATCGAAAAGCTCGACGAGGCGGAGCTGCGCCGCATCACCGCCTCGATCCGCGCGGCGCTGGGCCGGCTGAAGTAACCGGTCTTATCCCGATTCCGCGACGGCCGGGCGGCCGCCTGGTCGCAAGACAGTGCCCGCCGGCATTGGCCAGCGGGCAGCTGTGGCGAGATCAGTTCTTGCCGGCCGTGCCGCCGTTGGGGTTGCCGCCGTTGGTGCCCGGGCGATCATGGTCGCCACGGCCACCGTTTCCACCACCCAGGCAGTCCGATGCGCCGGCAGTGCCACAACAACGGCCGGCCCAGAGGTCATTGAGGTTGGTGTGGGAGCAGCTGACCGTCTGGCCGGCCATCGCGGATCCGCCCAGGGCCGATACGGCAGCGACGGCGAGAAGGGTATTTCGCAGAAAAGCAGTCATTTGAAGTCTCCATGATTGGGTTTTCGTCATTCACGGCTGTGTGTCGCCGGGCGAACGAAAATGGTTCATGGAGATGCGGAAATTTTTTTGGGATGCGCGGCGGAGCCTCCTCGCCTTCGTCATCCACGGGCGGAGCGGGAGCGAAGCGGACGCGCAGACCCGAGGATCCATGCCGCGACTTGCGAGCGCCGCAGCGGTGAAGAATGTAGTCATGCCGACATGAAGATGGCCCGCGCCTGTTCCTGGGCCGCCGTGTTCTATGTTGGTGTCACGGCATGGATCGATCCTAGGGTCTGCGCGCGTCGCTACGCTCCTTGCTCCGCCCTAGGATGACGAAGCACTGGTGGTGGCGCCGCCTCACAACCGGGGCAGCCCCAGCCCCTATTCCACCGACCCCACCAGGACCTGCTGGCCGCCGCGGATCGAGACCCAGCGGCCGGTGTTGTCGATCGCCTGCCGCTTGAGGAAGCGGTAGCCGGTCTGGTCCCAGGCCCTGACCTTGTCGGTCAGGTTGTCGAGCACGTAGTCGCCCTTGTCGGTGCGCACGGTCAGCACCGAATGGCCTTCGCCGTCTGGTTTGCGCACCACGGTTATCAGGAGGTCGGCGAGCGAGATGCCCGAGCGTGACAGTTGGCGCCGCTTTTCCAGCACATAGTCCTCGCAATCGCCGACGCCTTTGTCGGGATAGGCCCAGACCTCGTCCTTGCCGTAGATGTCCATGTCGCTCATCGGCTTGATGACGGCGTTGACCCTGGCGGTGACATTGATGAGCTTGCGCATCAGCCCGTCGGTCATCCTGGCCGGTGCCAGATTGCTCGCACGGATCGAGCATTCGCCGGCGTGCAGCTTGCAGAAATCATAGTGACCGATCGGCTGCGAGGTGATGCCCCCGGTCGCCATCGCTCCGGCAGCCAAAGCCGGTGCCATCCAGCCTCCCGTGGCTGCCAGACCGGCCGCAGCCACGCACACGCGCAGCCTTCTCGCCATTGTTGAGGAATTCATTGTCCCCGCTCACCCTGTTGTTAACGAAACGTTAAGGGCGATTGACAGTCCGTGTCAATTACGACGACGGGCTGATTTGCAGCATGGTTACCCGCGGGGAGGGACAGCGGCACTTGTGCAACAGAATCGGCCCTGAAGCCGATTTTGTCCGGGAATTGCCTACCGCTTGGCGGTGCGGACCAGCTTCGGCTTCACCGCGACGCGGTTCTGGCGGCCATAGCTGGTGATGAAGTCGACGATGCGCGGCACGATCTCGGAGCGGAAGCGCGAGCCGTTGAAGACGCCGTAATGGCCGACCGCCGGCTGCATGTAATGGGCCTTCTTGTCGGCCGGAATGTTGACGCACAGATCCTGCGCCGCCTTGGTCTGGCCGAGGCCCGATATGTCGTCATTCTCGCCCTCGACCGTGAACAGGGCGACGTTGCGGATGGCTGACGGATCGATACGGGTACCGCGATGCGTCATCTCGCCCTTGGGCAGGGCATGGCGAACGAAGACGGTGTCGACGGTCTGCAGGTAGAACTCCGCCGTCAGGTCCATGACCGCCAGATATTCGTCATAGAAGTCGCGGTGCTTCTCGGCGTTGTCGCCATCATGCTTCACAAGGTGCATGAAGAAATCCTTGTGGGCGATGATGTGGCGGTCGAGGTTCATGCTCATGAAGCCGGACAGCTGCAGGAAGCCCGGATAGACCTCGCGGCCGAAGCCCGGCACCGGCCAGGGCGCGCGCATGACGACATTGTCGCGGAACCAGTCGATGCCCTTTTCCTCGGCCAGGAGATTGACCGCGGTCGGGTTGCGGCGGGTGTCGATCGGGCCGCCCATCAGCGTCATGGTCGAGGGCACGAAGGGATCGCCCTTCGCCTCCATCAGCGCCACCGCCGCCAGAACCGGCACGGAAGGCTGGCACACCGCCATCACATGGGTGTCAGGCCCCAGCGCATGGAAGATGTCGACGATGTAATCGATATAGTCGTCAAGATCGAAACTGCCGTCGGCCAGCGGCACCATGCGGGCATCGACCCAGTCGGTGATGTGGACATCGGCATAGGGCAGCATGGATTCCACCGTGCCGCGCAGCAGCGTCGCGTAATGGCCCGACATCGGCGCCACGATCAAAAGCTTCGGATCCGGCTTGCGGCCGGCGGGCACCGCGCGTTCGAAGCGGACGAGATTGCAGAACGGCTTCGACCAGACGGTCTTTTCAGTGACCTCGACGCTCTTCCAGTCGACGACGGTCCTGCCGAGGCCGAAGGCGGGCTTGCCATAGCGGCGCGTGGTACGCTCGAACAGTTCGGCGCCCGCGGCGACCGAACGGCCCCAAGGCGTGTGCGCAATCGGATTGAGCGGGTTGGAGTAGAACATCCGCACCGCGTCGGCATAGAGCCGGGCCGGCTGCAGCGCCGCATGGTTCAATTCATAGAGCTGATAGAACATCGACAACCCCGCTGCTGCCTGCGACCGAAGGGACGACGAGCAGCGCCGAGCCTCAAATGTCTCGCGGCGAAGTTAACAACTAATTGCTGCGATGCAATACGTCACGTGGCGTGACCAATGGTTCTTTCGTCCAAAGGCTTGCAAATCCGCCCGGAATGGCGGAGCCGGCTCAGTGTGCGCTGCCGAAATGTGTAGGAAATATGTCTGGCCGCCGGACACCCGACCATGATCCCGAAAACTGGTTTGGGTTTTCGAAGGAGATCATGGTCCAGGGATAATCACATCAAACGCGTGCCATGCAGACCGAGGTATGGCCGGAACCGATGAAGCCGAGCTGGCCGGCGGCACCCTTCGACAGGTCGAGCACGCGTCCGCGAATGAACGGGCCGCGATCGTTGATGCGCACGATGACGCTTTTGCCATTGTTCTGGTTGGTGACCCGCAATTTGGTGCCGAAAGGCAAGGTGCGGTGGGCGGCGGTCATCGCCGAAGGGTTCATGCGCTCGCCCGATGCGGTTTTCGAGTGCAGCGCGTACCACGAAGCGCGGCCGCACTGGCCGGCGGCGGCGGTTGCCGAAGTGGCGGAAGCGCCGACCATCAGGCCAGCAGCGATCGTTACCGCGACAAGCGCGGTCTGGTTTAGGTTCTTCATCTTTAAGGGGTGTCTCCGTTTTTGACAGACCCCAGCCGTTAGGTGCCGAATAAGGCAGGAAATGCGGCAAGCATCTGTCCGTTCCGTGGCGAGATCACACGTTTGGAGTCACCAGGTAACAGTCTGTCAGGGATTTTCTGGCGCAATCTGATCCATTCTCGATGATCTCCGGGCCGATATCCGAGTTCGTTTTGACAAGATACCGGATTAATTTCCAAGTAGAATCCGACGTGATTGTGCCACTTCCTTTGGCTCTTTCATCACGGCCACGACACGGCCACCGATCGACTTGAAAAGAGAGATCCGTCAATGAGACTGACCAAAAATCTGCTGGCCTTGATTGTGCTGGCCATCGGTGCGCAGTGGTCGCTGCAAGGTATCGGCATGGTCGGCGGCAGCTTCATGACCGGCCAGCCGCAATGGTTTTATATCGGCATCGTCACCATGCTGGTCGGCCTGGCCGGGCTGGTGTGGGCGAACCGGTAGGGGGTGAAAGGTCGACCCCCCAATCGCGCCACCGCCGCAAGACACGTACAACCCGGCGGGCAATAAAACAGTCGCCTACGTTATCGGTCCATTCTGTTACCGATCTATCCGGTTCGGACAGAATGCCCTGCCCCCCGGCGGCCCTAGCCGAACAGCCGGTCCAGGACCGTGCCTTCGAGGCGGGCGAGCTCCGCGGAACCGCGCCGGTGCGGTCTTTCCACCGGCACGTCCAGATCGAGCGCGATCTTGCCGGCACTGATCACCACCACAGAAATTGACAAGCCGTTCCGCGTGTTCGATGGTAAGTATAGTATCCTTATCGACATGAGGGAATTGGAGGCGACGATGAGCGGGGACCCCACCACCATGATCGCTCGCGGCTTGCATCGGCCGTCAGCGTCGCGCGAGTCGACGCCCGACACAGCCTTCCCGCCGGGAGCCATCTGTCGCTTTGCGGCCGTCGATGTGCATTTTTGTGCTCTTGATGGCACAAAAGCCTGACAAGATGGCCGAAACGGCTTGAAAACAAAGCAAAATCAACAGTTCTCGGCTTGTATATCATGTCACTAGAATTTATGTGTCATGGATGCTTGGGCGCGGCGGGGAGGCACGCCAGGCGTTTCGCAACGGATGGTCTCAAGCCATCGCATGACAGAGAAACGTTCGGTTTATGCTCACCAAAAAAGGCAAGTACGGCCTCAAGGCGCTTGTACACCTCGCGCAGATGCCGGCCGGGCAGCTCGCTTTCGTCAACGACATCGCGACCGGCAACAACATCCCGAAAAAGTTTCTTGACGCCATCCTGGGCGAGCTGCGCAATGCCGGTTTCGTCCAGAGCCGCAAGGGCAAGGATGGCGGCTACCGCCTCGCGCGGCCTGCCGACGAAATCAAGGTCGGCCATGTCGTGCGTGTCCTCGACGGGCCGCTGGCCCCAATTCCCTGCGCCAGCCGCACACAATATCAGCGCTGCGAAGACTGCAACGAGGCGACATGCCAAGTCCGACATCTGATGCTGGAGGTCCGGCAGGCGATCGCCGAGGTGCTCGACCAGCGCAGCCTCGCCGAAATGCGCGATATCGGCCTCGACGACCTCACGGTCGCGAAGGAGATCGGCGATCTTCCGGTCGCGGTGAAGGTCCAGGCCTGACGCCTCGCATAATGCGGGAACGCGCATGAGCGGGCGTGCCAATTCGATCATCATTGTCGGCGGCGGCGCCTCGGGCGTCGTGCTGGCCGCGCATCTGCTGAAATCGCCCAATCCGGATCTGCGTGTCACGCTGGTCGAAAAGCGCCCGCATTTCGGCCAGGGCATCGCCTATTCGACGCTGCTGTCGGCGCATGTGCTGAATGTCAGTGCCGCCGGCATGAGCGCCTATGCCGACGACCCCGGCAATTTCTGGCGCTGGCTGCAGGCGCGTGGCCTAGTAAGCCAGGAGCAGACGCCACAGACACCCTTCTACGCGCCACGCAGCATCTATGCCCGCTATCTCGGCGAGCTGCTCGACGAACTCGAAGCGCGCGAGCAGCCGACCGGGCGGCTGCGCCTGATCCACGAGGAGAGCCTGTCGATCACGCCGACCCCGTCCGGCGTCGAGGTGGCGCTCGCCAACGGCACCAGCGTCGTCGCCCACCTGGCGATACTCGCCACCGGCCATGACGAACAGCCGGCGCAGGGCCATGCGATCCGCATGGGCTCGGAAGCCGACACCGCGCTCGATCCGCGCAGCCCCGTGATGGTGCTGGGCACCGGCCTCAGCATGGTGGACGCGTTCCTGGCGCTGGAACAGCGCGGCCACACCGGCAAGATCATCGCGGTTTCCCGGCGCGGCCTGCTGCCGTCGCCGCACCGCAAGGGCAATCCGATCAAGCTCGACGTCGCCGACATCCCGCTCGGCACCCAGCTTTCCTATTTCGTCGGCTGGTTCCGCGACCTGATCCGCGAGAACCAGAAGGCCGGCATCGACTGGCGCGACGTGGTCGACGGCCTGCGCCCCTTCAACCAGAAGATCTGGCAGAACTGGCCGGCTTCCGCCAAGCGCCGCTTCGTCGAGCACACCAAGGCCTGGTGGGACATCCATCGCCATCGCATGGCGCCCGAAGTCTACGCCAAGGTGACCGAGGCCGTGCAATCCGGCCGCATCCGGCTTGTCGCCGGCCGCGTCGTCGGCATCGTGCCGGGGAAGACTTTCACCGTCGACGTGCAGTCGCGACACAGCCAGCTTGTCGAGACTTTCGAGGTCGCCCGCATCTATGATTGCTCCGGCATCGTGCGTGACATTTCGACCTCGTCGAACAGCGTGGTGCGCTCGCTGGTCGACCGCGGGCTCGCGCGGCCGGACCCGATGCGCATCGGCCTCGACGTTTCGCCCAATTGCGAGATCATCGCCAGCGACGGCACGGTCTCGCGAAAGATCCTCGCCGTCGGCCCGCTGACACGCGGCACTTTCTTCGAGATCGACGCCATCCCCGACATCCGCGTCCAGTGCGCGCGACTGAGCAAGCAATTGCTGGGCTGAGTTGTCGTTGGGGTCGGCGCTCTACAGCGCCCCCCGACCCGGGTCGCGGACTGGAATTTCATTCCCCGTCTGGCTGTCTGATTGGCACGATCTATCTTCTTTCCCGCGACAAACGGCTGGAAAAGAGGCTACGCTGCCGCTCCGCCCCCGAGCCGGCCGCTTGATCAGGGAGCTTCAATATGAGCGAGCACGGAAAAGCTGCGCCAGGCAGCACCCCCTCGGATGGTCCATTGTCCCGGCTGCGCCCTCCCTATGCGTCGGTTCTCGACCTCATCGGCCAGACGCCCGTGGTCGAGCTGACCAAGTTCGACACCGGCAAATGCCGGCTGTTCATCAAGCTCGAAAGCCAGAATCCCGGCGGCTCGATCAAGGACCGCATCGCGCTGTCGATGATCGCCGCCGCCGAAAAGCAAGGCAAGCTCAGGCCGGGCGGTACCATCGTCGAGGCGACGGCCGGCAATACCGGCCTCGGCCTTGCGCAGGTCGGCATTCCCAAGGGCTATCGCATCGTGCTGGTCGTGCCCGACAAGATGTCGCGTGAAAAGATCCAGCATCTGCGCGCGCTTGGCGCCGAGGTGCGCATGACCCGTTCCGATGTCGGCAAGGGCCATGCCGAATATTATCAGGACATGGCCGAGAAGATCGCGGCGGAAGTGCCCGGCGCCTTCTACGCCAACCAGTTCGCCAATCCGGCCAATCCGCTGGCGCATGAGACGACCACCGGCCCGGAAATCTTTTCGCAGCTTGACGGCAATGTCGACGCGGTTGTCGTCGGCGTCGGCTCGGGCGGCACGCTGACCGGGCTCGGCCGCTACTTCGCGAAAGTATCGCCCAAGACCGAAATGGTGCTCGCCGACCCGGTCGGCTCGGTGCTGGCGCCGTTGATCAAGACCGGCAAGATGGAAGAGGCTGGCAGCTGGACCGTGGAAGGCATCGGCGAGGATTTCGTGCCGCCCAACGCCGATCTGTCACTGGTCAAGAAGGCCTATTCGATCACGGACAAGCAGAGCATGCTGGCGGTGCGCGATCTCCTGTCCCGCGAAGGCATCCTGGCCGGTTCGTCGTCGGGCACGCTTTTGTCGGCCGCCCTGCGCTATTGCCGCGAGCAGACGGTGCCGAAGCGCGTCGTCACCTTCGTCTGCGACAGCGGCAACAAATACCTATCCAAGGTGTTCGACGATTTCTGGCTGGCCGAGCAGGGGCTGGCCGAGCACGAGCAGCATGGCGATCTGCGCGACCTCGTCATGCGCTCGCACCGCACCGGCGACACCGTTTTTGTCGGCCCGGACGAAAGCCTGCTCAACGCCTATGGCCGCATGCGCCGCTCGGACGTTTCGCAGCTGCCGGTGCTCGACAATGGCAAGCTCGTCGGGATCGTCGACGAGAGCGATATCCTGGCCAAGGTGGACGGCCCCTATGACGGGCGCTGGGAGCGCTTCAACGGCCCGGTGCGCACGGCGATGACCTCCAATCTGCACACGCTGCAGGCCAGCCAGACGCTGGATGCGCTGCTGCCGGTGTTCGACCGCAACGAGGTCGCCATCATCTTCGACGGCGACGAGTTCGTCGGCCTGATAACCCGCATCGACCTGATCAACCATCTGAGGCGCGACCGATGAGCAAACACACCCCGCCGGCCGGCAAGAACCGCCTGGCCTTCTCGACGCGCACCATCCATGGCGGCCAGAGCCACGATCCGCTGACCGGTGCCGTGATGGTGCCGATCTACGCCACCTCGACCTTTGCCCAACAATCGCCCGGCGTGCACAAGGGGTTCGAATATGCCCGCAGCCAGAACCCGACGCGCTTCGCCTTCGAGCGCGCCGTGGCCGATCTCGAAAGCGGCACGGCCGCCTTCGCCTTTGCTTCGGGCCTGGCGGCGATCTCGACGGTGCTGGAACTGCTCGATTCCGGCGCGCATATCGTCGCCACCGACGACATCTATGGCGGCTCGTTCCGGCTGATGGAGCGGGTGCGCAAGCGTTCGGCGGGTCTCCAGGTCTCATTCGTCGACTTCACCGACCTTGCGGCGGTCGAGGCGGCGATCCGGCCGGAGACGAAACTGCTTTGGGTCGAGACGCCGACCAACCCGCTGCTGCGCATCGTCGACCTGGAAGGCGTCGCGGCGCTGGCCAAGCGCAAGGGCATCCTGTCGGTCGCCGATAACACGTTTTGCAGCCCCTATATCCAGCGGCCGCTGGAACTCGGCATCGATATCGTCGTGCATTCGACGACAAAGTATCTCAACGGCCATTCCGACATGGTCGGCGGCGTAGCCGTTGTCGGCGACAACAAGGATCTCGCCGCCCAGCTGAAATTCCTGCAGAACGCCATCGGCGCCATATCGGGGCCGTTCGACAGTTTCCTGGCGCTGCGCGGCTTGAAGACGCTGGCGCTGCGCATGGAGCGCCATTCCGACAACGGGCTGAAGATCGCGCAGTGGCTGGAAGCGCGCAAGGATGTGCGCCGGGTCATCTATCCCGGTCTCGCCAGCCACCCGCAGCACGCGATCGCCGTGCAGCAGATGCACGCCTTCGGCGGCATGATATCAGCCGTGCTCGACCGCGACCTCGCCGGGACGAAACGCTTCCTCGAGCGCACGCAATTGTTCACGCTCGCCGAAAGCCTCGGCGGCGTGGAAAGCCTGATCGAGCATCCGGCGCTGATGACGCATGGGTCTATTCCGGCGGAGAAGCGGGCGGAGATCGGGATTTCGGACTCGCTGGTCAGGTTGTCGGCAGGGATTGAAGATGGCGATGATTTGATTGCGGATCTGGAGCAGGCGCTGGGGGGATAGCGGCGGCGCTCTCGTAGGAACCAACCAATCTCCAAAGCCAGCGCTGCCCCTCACCAGCCTGCCGGCATCCTCTCCCCGTAAACGGGGCGAGGGGCGCTGTCATCGTCGGTTTCGCCAATCGCCGGCGGCGGTTAGCCTCTTTCGCCCCGTTTACGGGGAGAAATGCCCGGCAGGGCAATGAGGGGCGGCGCCGACGTTTCATGGTTGTCGATCGGCATCACCCCCAGGTTGACCTCGCGCACCATTCGCCCGAGATGTAGCGCCCATGACGACGCGCGAACCCGAAAAACCCACCGAGCCCCTCACTTTCGCGGTGCTGGTCTTCCCCGGCTTTCCGATGATGGCGTTCAGCTCCGTCATCGAGCCGCTGCGCGCCGCCAACATACTGGCGAAGCGGGAGTGCTATCGCTGGATCATCGTCGGCGGCACGAAAGGTGCGGTCGAGGCCTCGAACGGCGTCGTCATCCAGCCAGGGTTCTATGCCGAGGATGCCCCGAAGGTCGATCGCATCGTCGTCTGCTCGGGCGGCGATGCCGATCATCTCGTCGCCGAGGCCGCCGCGAGCTGGATCCGCCGCAGCCTGCGCAATGGCGCCCATATCGGCGCGGTGGCGGATGCCGCCTTCTTCCTGGCGCGGGCCGGCCTGCTCGATGGCCATGCCTGCACGCTGCACTGGACCAGCCAGGCCGCCTTCACCGAGGCCTTTCCCAACATCGAGCTGCGCCGCGACCTCTACGTCATCGACCGCAAGCGCTTCACTTCGGCCGGCGGCGTCGGTAGCCTCGACATGATGCTGGAGATCATCACCAACGACTACGGCGCCGAGCTCGCAGCCGGCGTCGCCGAATGGTTCGTGCACAGCCCGCTGCGGTCGAGTGTGGACCGCAAGCTGATGCCGCTGCGCCTGCGCACCGGCGTCCAGAACGAGCTGGTGCTGTCGGCCATCGCCATCATGGAGGACGCGGTGGAGGAGCGGCTCGGCATGGCCGAGCTGACGGCCCGGCTCGGCGTCTCGTCCGACAAGCTCGAACGCTCCTTCCGCTCCGAACTCGATATCTCGCCCAATGGCTATTACCGGCGGCTCAGGCTGAAGCGCGCCGCCGATCTCTTGGCGCATTCGACACTTGCCGTTCGCGACGTGGCGCTGGCCTGTGGCTTTGCCTCGATGTCGAGTTTTGCCCGCGCCTTTCGCGAGGAGCACGGGCATCCGCCGAAACTGGCGCGGCGACATTGAGGCCAGAACTCAACCTGCTGGTTGTAGCCAACGGGGCGGAGAGGGGTCGTTTAGTTCTCGACGACAAAGGTGCCGTCTGTGTCTTGGTAGACGAACAACTCGACGGCGTCGTGTTTTTGGCGGTCGATCGAAATCGCGACGAAATCATCCCCACCTAAGTGAAGGGTAATCCCTTGATCGGTGGATGTAACGCGTTCGATATACAATCCGCTTGCTTTGTCACTCATGCTCAGCGACACTTCTGTATAAATGGTAAGCCCAGTGCCGTCGGAGAAAAGAACGCTGATCCCAAACCCCGGCTCGCTCCTTTCAATGGAGCGGATCGATTTGCCGACCATTCTTTCTCTGAAGGTTTGCACAGCACTCTTCCTGATCTGTTGTTAGCGAATAACGGGATCGGTTGGTGGCAGGCGAACGTTGGCTCGGGCAATCATCCATTCGACTACTTCAACAGGCACTTCAGCCTGACACAAGGTAATGGTCATCTTCCCATCGACATCTGAGAGGAAAATCTCGCCGACTATGTGATTATCCTGGTCGACAAGCTCCAGATACATGCCATCACGTTGGACATCACTGCCAATCGTGGCTTCATAGTTCCGTCCGGCCAATTCAATCATGCCATCAATATCCGCGAATGACGCATGGCCCGCAATGGGCGGTTAGCAGTGGTTCACTCGCTAGCCCTTGGGTGAGACACCGCAGCCCGCAGAGCGTTCTATCACTCGGTGATGGCCGTCAGCTAAAGATCGAACTCGATCGTTCGGTTGATGGGCTCTGGCCTAGGGTGTTGCGGCATCCCGCACAACACACGCGGTTTTCCGCACAATCCTTCCACGCCTCCTGCGCCATGCTCTTACCTTGCAACCGACCCAAGGCTAATCCCCCATGAGCATCGTCGTATTCGACCCCGACAGCACCGAGGACGTCGACTTCAAGGACCGCATGCGCCACCCCGCAGCGGCCGATCCGGCCGGCGGCATGTGGCTGTCGGACACCGAGCCATCCTTCATCGATGCCGACGCCTTGCGCAAAGGCCGGCTGGCCAAATTGCGCGGCTGGATGCGCGACGCCGGCTATGGCGGCGTGGTGCTGTTCGACCCCTACAACCAGCGCTACGCCACCGGCTCGCGCAACATGTTCGGTTATTTCCTGCGCAACTCGACCCGCTATTTCTTCATCCCCACCGAAGGGCCGATCGTGCTGTTCGAGTATCCGCAGAGCTACCATGTCTCCATGGTGCTCGACACGATCGACGAGGCGCGGCCTTCCAAGCTGGTCTGGTCGTCTGTCTCCGGCCGCGACGACGAGACCGCCGGGCCTTTCGCAGACGAGATCGCCGAGCTTTTGAAGAAGCATGGCGGCGGCTCGATGAAGCTTGGGCTCGACCGCTGCAGCCATCTGCAGGCGCTGGCCTTGGAAAAGCGTGGGTGCGAGGTGCGGGATTGCCAGGGCGAGATCCTGGCGGTGCGCGCGGTGAAGACGCCCGAGGAGGTGAAATGCCTGCAGGTGTCGATGGCGGGCGCTGAAGCCGCCGTCTACGCGGTGCGCGAGGCGATCAAGCCCGGCGTCTCTGAAAACGACCTCTTCGCCATCATGTATGGCGAGGTGATCCGCCAAGGCGGCGAGTTCATCGAGACGCGGCTGCTGACGTCGGGCCAGCGCACCAATCCGTGGTTCAACGAGGCCAGCGGCCGCAAGATCCGGCCCGGCGAACTTTTGGCGCTCGATACCGACACGATCGGCTGCTACGGCTATTATTCCGATTTCTCGCGCACCTTTCGCTGCGGGCCGGGCAGACCGACGGCCTACCAGAAGTCGCTCTACCGCATGGCGCACGACCAGGTGCAGCACAATATTTCGATCGTCAAACCCGGCATGGCGTTTCGCGAGATCGCCGAGAAGGCCTGGACAATCCCGGACCGCTTCGTCGACCAGCGCTACACCTCGGTGATGCATGGTGTCGGCATGCATGGCGAGACACCGTTCATCGCTCATGCCATGGATTACGAGACCTATGGCCGCGATGGCCATATCGTGCCGGGCATGGTGGTGAGCGTGGAAAGCTATATTGGCGAGAAGGGCGGCCGCGAGGGCGTCAAGCTGGAGGACGAGATCCTGATCACCGACACCGGGACGGAGCTGCTGTCGCGCTTCCCCTATGAGGATGAGTTTCTGGAGAAGCAGGTTTGATTGTCTTTGCACGACCCCTGTCAACCAGCGCTGCCTCTTACCGCTTCGTCATCCTAGGGCGAAGCAAGGAGCGCAGCGACGCGGCGCAGACCCCTGGAGCTGCTCCGCAGCCCAAGGGATCCATGCCGGGACTCCAACGCGTCGCCACGGTCCTGAATTCTGCTCCGCTGGGCCCGTCAGAAAGGTCACGGCATGGATCCTCGGGTCTCCGCGACGGAGCTTCGCTCCTGCTCCGCCCGTGGATGACGAAGGTGGGGAGGCGCCGCCCAATCACCGCTGCCTGCGCCAGCTCACTGAAACGAACGGCGGCAGCCGCACGAAGCCAGGGCCCATCCGCATGAAAGCTTCCATCGCCATCAAGCGCGGCACCGTCGCCGCCGTTTTCATCGACCTGCAGGAAGAGCACCGGCAGGACCCGCGCTATCTGGTCGAAGGCTTCGCCGGCATCCTCGCCAACGTCCAGCGCCTGCAGGCGGCGGCACGCGAGAACAAAGTGCCGCTCCAGCACTGGGCCTATATTGTCGACCTCGACAAGCAGGACCGGCCCTTTCATCCCGTTGGTGCCGATGGCAAGTCGGCTTTCTCAGACAAGAGCGATCCGCTGACCGAAATCTGCCATGAGGTGGCGCCTGCCGATGGCGAGGCGCTGCTGATCAAGGCCGAGGCGAGCGCCTTCCGCTCGGAGCCGGCGGCCGATCGGCTCAAGGCTTCCGGTATCGAATGGCTGGTCATCGCTGGTGTGTGGACGGAGGCCTGCATCGACGCATCGGTAAAGGATGCGGTTGCGAAAGGTTTTCGCGTGCTGCTGGTCAAGGATGCCTGCGGCAGCGGCAGCGCGGCCATGCACCAGACCGGCATCCTCAACCTTGCCAACCGGCTCTATGGCGGCGCGGTCACCGACACGGACGGCGCCTGCCGGCTGCTGGCTGGTGAGACGGTCTCCGCCTGGCAGGTCGAGGGCTCAGTGCCGCTGCGCTTCAGTTTCGACAACGCAGCCGCCCTCTACGCGGATCTGTGACAGATTGAGCAGACCGACATGACCGGCCGCGGCAAATACGAAACACGGCTCGATCCGGCGCTGTGGGCCTACATCGACAGCGTCAACGGTTGGTACCCGCCCGAGATCACCGGCCTGCCGATCGACAAGCAGCGCGATGTCTATGACCGCATGTGCCGGGCCTTCCACCGGGGCCGCCCCGCCGGAGTCAATGCCAGCGACGGCCTGATCGCCTTGTCGAGCCACGACATCCCGATCCGCCACTACCAGCCCGCAGGCGGCCCAGCGCTCGCCGTGGTGCTCTATTTCCATGGCGGCGGCTTCATCCTTGGCGGGCTCGACAGCCATGACGACATCTGCTCCGAGCTCTGCGCCGGCACCGGCTTCGACGTGCTGTCGGTCGACTATCGGCTGGCGCCGGAGCATCTGCATCCCGCCGCCTTCGATGATGCGATGACCGCTTTCGCATGGGCAGCGGCCGCCACCGACCTGCCGCTGGTGCTGTGTGGCGAGAGCGCCGGCGGCAATCTGGCCGCGGCGGTGGCACAAGCGACGCGCCGGCATATCAGGGCTGCGATCGGCCAGGTGCTAATCTATCCCGGCCTCGGCGGCGACGAGAGCAAGGGTTCCTATGTCGAGCATGCCGAGGCGCCGCTGCTGTCCGTCGGCGACATCGCCTTCTATCGCGACGTCCGGTCAGCCAAGCGGCAAGCGCCTGACGATCCGACCTTCTCGCCGCTGCTCGATAGCGACTTTTCAGGCCTGCCGCCGACGGTGATCATATCAGCTGAATGTGACCCGCTGTCATCCGATGGCGAGACCTATCGCGATCGCATCCTCACCGCCGGCGGCAAGGCATGGTGGCATGAGGAGAAGCGCCTGGTTCACAGTTTCCTGCGCGCCCGCACCACGGTACCCGCGGCCGCCGAGGCATTCGCGCGCATCATCGCGGCGGTTGGTGCGCTGGGCCGGAGCGAATGGCCGTACTGAAGGCTAGGACGACGTCGCGGCTTTTGCTTCGGATGACGTCGCTTTCAGCCAGAGTGCCTTTTCACCGAGCGTGGCGACCATGGCGGCATGGGCGGCGCGGTCGGCCTCGGTGAGGCGCGGCGGCAATGGGGCCGGGCGTTGGGCGACGATGATCTCGATGTGCCGGATATTTTCACCGCCTCGCGCCGGCGCGGTCGAGCTGTCGAGGATGAGGGCGGCCTGCTTGCCGCCGATCAGCTCGATATAGACCTCGGCCAGCAATTCGGAATCGAGAAGCGCGCCATGCTTGGTGCGCTTCGTGTTGTCGATGCCGTAGCGCCGGCAGAGCGCGTCGAGCGAATTGGGGCCCATCGGGTGCTTGCGGCGCGCCAGCGCCAGCGTATCGACGACGCGGCCGGGATCGACGACGGGATGACCGAGCCGGCCGAATTCGACATTGAGGAAGCCGATGTCGAAAGTGGCGTTGTGGGCGACCAGCTTGGCGCCGTCGGTGAAAGTCAGCCATTCCTCGGCGATTTCGGCAAAGGTCGGCTTGCCCGCGAGGTCGGCCGCGCTGATGCCGTGCACCGCTTGCGCTTCCTCATGGATCGCCCGGCCCTGCGGGTTGATGTAGTGGTGAAAGGTCCTGCCGGTCGGGAAACGGTTGACCAGTTCGACGCCGCCCAGCTCGATCACGCGGTCGTCGCGCGAATCAAGGCCGGTGGTTTCCGTGTCGAAGATGATCTCGCGCATCGAATCAGTCGCTCCAAAGGAGCAGAATCACGAGACCGGAACAAAATGGCAATGGGCAATGCTGACGGCCTGCCGTCAGGAACCCCTTTGTCCCCGGAGTTCAGCGATGATGGCGGCAACGGCGGCACGGGCCGCGTCCAGCCCCTGGCCGGTGTCGATGATGAAGTCCGCAAGCCTGCGCTTCTCCTCATCCGGCACCTGCTTGGCCAGGATCGCCGCCAGTTTTTCTTCCGTCATGCCGGGCCGCGCCAGCACGCGCTGGCGCTGCACTTCGGAGGGCGCGGTGACGACGACGACCTTGTCGACGCGGCCACGGCCGCCGGTTTCGAACAGCAGCGGGATGTCGAGCACGGCGATCGATTCGCCAGCGTTACGATGCCTGGCGAGGAAGGCGTCGGCATCGGCGCGAACCAGCGGATGGATGATGGCTTCCAGCTGCTTCAGCGCGCCGGCATCGCCAAGGACGCGCGCGCCAAGCTTTACGCGATCGACCATACCGCCAACCGTGGTGCCGGGAAAGGCGGCCTCGACCAAAGGCGCCGCCACGCCCGAATAAAGGCGATGCACCGTCTCGTCGGAATCATGGACCGGCACGCCGGCCTCGGCGAACATTTTTGCCGTCGTCGACTTGCCCATGCCGATCGAACCGGTGAGGCCGAGCACGATCATGGTTTCGGCACCATGTCGGCGACGATGAGCGCGCGCAGCTCGGCCGTGACCTGCGGCCTGACGCCGAACCAGTGTTCGAAGCCGGGCACGGCCTGGTTGAGCAGCATGCCGAGGCCGTCGACCGTCTTCAGCCCCCTGGCGCGCGCGGCGGCAAGCAGCGGCGTCTCCAGCGGCACATAGACGAGATCGGTGACGACGGCATGGTCCGGCAGCAAGGCGGGATCGGCGGAGAGGCCTTCATTGCCGACCATGCCGAGCGCGGTGGTGTTGACCAGCAGGCCGGCGTCGGCCAGCAATTCGTCGGTCGCCGCCGTGCCGTGCGCCGTAACGCCGGCGCCGAAACGATCGCGCAATTCCTGTGCCCGGGCGAGCGTGCGGTTGACGATGCGGATATCGCTGACGCCACGCAGCTTCAGCGCCTGGATGACGGCGCGCGACGCACCGCCGGCGCCGAGCACGACCGCGGGTCCGGTGTTCGCCCAGCCCGGCGCGTAATCATCGAGGTTGGCGGCAAAGCCGTGGCCATCGGTGTTGCCGCCCCACAGGACGCCGCCCTCGAACCACAGCGTGTTGACGGCGCCGATCTCCTCAGCCGCCTGGTCGCGGCGGTGGACAAGAGCAAAGGCGGCCTCCTTGTGCGGGATGGTGACATTGC
This sequence comes from Mesorhizobium sp. NZP2298, assembly GCF_013170825.1. Lineage (NCBI taxonomy): Bacteria > Pseudomonadati > Pseudomonadota > Alphaproteobacteria > Hyphomicrobiales > Phyllobacteriaceae > Mesorhizobium > Mesorhizobium sp. NZP2298. The sequence goes on from NZ_CP033365.1 coordinate 953,035, forward strand.
CGCCGCGAAACCCGTTTGCCTGCAATGTCGCGATGAATTCGGCAAAATCCTGCGGCGCGACGTCGATGGCCTCGTAGCTGCCGTCGATGCCGTGTTTTGCCAGCCAGTGGCCATGGATCTTCGGCGAGCGCGAATGCTTGATCGGATGCCCGGTGACAAAAGCTTTTTTGGTCGCCTCAGCCATCGATGGCTCCCAGCCTGCGCAGTTCCGTCAGCAGCGGCAAAAGCGGCAGGCCGACAATCGTGAAATGGTCGCCCTCGACCTTCTCGAACAGCTGGATGCCTTCACCTTCGATCTGGTAGGCGCCGACGCTGGCCAGAGCCTTGGCGCCGACACGGGCAAGATGCCGGCCGATGAAGCCGGGGTCGAGCTTGCGCATGGTCATGGAGGCGATACCGACATGCCGCCACAGCACCTTGCCGTCACGGACCAATACGGCGGCGCTGTTGAGCTGGTGCGTCCTGCCCGATAGCGCCAGGAGATGGCGGCGCGCACCCTCCATGTCGGCCGGCTTGTGAAACACTTCATCACCGAGCGACAAGGTCTGGTCGCAGCCAAGCACCAGCGCGCCGGGCCGGCGCTCACTCACTTCCGTGGCCTTGGCCTCGGCCAGCACCAAAGCGACATCCTCGGGCGAGACGCCGCTGTTTTGCAACGGCGCCTCGAGCGCGCGCTCGTCGACATCGGCGGGAACCGCCTCGATGTCGAGCCCGGCATTGACGAGCATTGCCTTGCGAAACGGGCTGCCTGAGGCGAGAATGATTTTTTCGGTCATGGTTTGTGCGCCTGATTACGCGTCCAGTTGCCGTCGAGATGTTCATCCAAGTAGAAAACCGCTGCACTCGTTGGCCATTGTAATGGCCTTTCAAGCGACATGGCGGTGGGTGTTGGCGCCCCGCGGCGGCCCCAATTATCTGTTCTTCCCTCTCAGGGCAACGATTGCCGCGGCCGTTTCCTCGATCGAGCGGCGGCTGACATCGATCATCGGCCAGCCATGGCGGGTACAGATCTGTCTGGCATAGGCGAGCTCCTCGTTGATCGCCGCGCGGTCGACATAGTCGGTCGGCACGTAGGAGCTGCTGTTGCCGAGGATGCGGTTCTGGCGGACATGCGAGATGCGCTCCGCGGTGGCGATCAGCCCGACGATCAGCGGTGTCCTGGCGGCGACCAGGCTTTCCGGCACCGGCACACCAAGCACGATCGGTATGTTGGCGGTCTTGATGCCGCGATTGGCGAGATAGATGCTGGTCGGCGTCTTCGAGGTGCGCGAGATGCCGATCAGCACGACATCGGCATCGTCCATGTTGAGCGGCAGCTGGCCGTCATCATGGTCCATGGTGAAGTTGAGGGCATCGATGCGGCGGAAATATTCGGCGTCGAGGACATGCTGGGCGCCGACGCGCCGGCCGGCCGGCGTGCCGAGATAGGACTGGAAGACGGTGAGCACCGGCTCCAGCACGGAGACACAGGGCAGGCCCATGGTGGCGCAGCGCTCGTCAATGCCGCGCGCCAGCTTCTGGTCGACGACCGTATAGAGGATAATGCCCGGCTCCTCCTCTATGTCCTCGAACACCTTGGCCACCTGCTTTTCGGTGCGGATGAGCGGGTAGATGTGCTCGATGGCACGCGCATCCTTGTATTGCGCGGAGGCCGCCCGCCCGGCGGCGAGCAGCGTTTCGCCGGTGGCATCGGAAATCAGATGCAGGTGAAAGAAGCTCTGGGGTTTGTTCACAGGGGATCACCTGGGGCTGTGGGTGGATGTGGATAAGGTCGAATGGAAAGACAGGGCCGTGGCGGGCGACTGTATCAGATGCCGGTTTGTCCACAATTCGATCCTCTGTCAGCTTCGCCGGGCGGCTGGGGACAAATCTGGGGACAGGCTCTTTTGCCTTCTGGCCATCCACAGGGCCGGTTTTCTGCGGGATGTTCCAAGGCTTTGACTCCAATGACAGATTCCGGACCATCCCCAGAACCCCGCAGCCGGGAGAGAGAAGCGCGCGACAATATGCTTGCTGGCTTTTTGCCTGACGAAGCGGGACAGGTGACAACCACCACAACCAACAGACTCTTAGAATCAGAAGAATCTTAGATATAAGAATCTTTGATTATAGGAAGGCTGGGAGAGGCGAGCGCTCAATGTCCAAAAGCCGGATCATGCTGGACGTCCTGAAGGGCGAGGCAGTGTTCCCGCCTCCGCTCTGGATGATGCGTCAGGCCGGGCGCTATCTGCCTGAGTATCGTGAAACACGCAGGCGCGCCGGTTCGTTCCTCGACCTTTGCTACGATCCCGACCTCGCCGTCGAAGTGACGCTGCAGCCAATCGAGCGCTTCGGCTTCGATGCCTCGATCCTGTTCTCGGATATCCTTGTCGTTCCGCATGCGCTCGGCCGCGACGTACGCTTTGAAGAAGGGCGAGGACCGCTTTTGACGCCGATCTCGGTTGCCGAGATCATGGCTCTGCAAAGCGATGTGTTTCACGTGAATCTCGAACCGGTCTATGAGACGGTTCGCCGGTTGCGGGCAAAACTGCCTGATGAAACCACCCTGATCGGCTTCTGCGGCGCGCCGTGGACGGTGGCGACCTACATGATTGCCGGCCATGGAACGCCTGACCAGGCGCCGGCGCGGCTGTTCGCCTATCGTGAGCCGGCGGCGTTCCAACATCTTCTGCAGGTGCTTGCCGACCATTCGGCGGCCTATCTGATCCGCCAGATCGAGGCCGGCGCCGACGTCGTGCAGATTTTCGATTCCTGGTCCGGCGTGCTCGACGATGCGTCGTTCGACCAGTTTTGCGTCTGGCCAGTGGCCGAGATCGTCAGGCAGGTCCGGGCGGTCCATCCCGATGTGCCGATCATCGGTTTTCCCAAGGGCGCCGGCGCCCGCTACCGGACCTATCGCCAGAAGACCGGCGTAACGGGCCTGGGGATCGACTGGACCGTGCCGCTGGCGGCGGCGAAGGACCTGCAGCGCTCGGGTGCCGTTCAGGGCAATCTCGATCCCTTGCGTCTCGTGGCTGGCGGCAAGGCGCTGTCCGATGGCGTCGATACCATCCTGAAGGCTCTGGGTGACGGACCGCTGATCTTCAATCTCGGCCACGGCATCACGCCGGAGACACCGATCGCGCATGTCGAGGCAATGGTGAAACAGGTGAGGAGCGCGGTACGCTGATGGCTGAGATGAACCACACAAACAGCACCTCCCAGGCGATGATGCGCATGATCATCAGCATCGGCGTCCTGATTGTGCTGACAGCGCTTCTGTTTTTCGTCGCACCCGACAGCTTTTACCCCTGGGCGAAGGCGATCCATATCCTCGCCGTCATCTCCTGGATGGCCGGCATGCTCTATCTGCCGCGGCTGTTCGTCTACCACGTCGATGCCGAGAAAGGCTCGGTGCAGTCGGAGACCTTCAAGGTGATGGAGCGGCGCCTGCTGCGCGGCATCATCAATCCGGCGATGATCGTCACCTGGGTGTTCGGGCTGTGGCTTGCCTGGAAAGTCTTTGGCTTCCAGGGCGGCTGGCTGCACGCCAAGATCGGCCTGGTGCTTCTGTTGTCCGGTGTACATGGCTATCTTTCCGGCGCGGTGCGGAAATTCGCTGAAGATCGCAATGAAAAGTCCGCGAAGCACTGGCGGATGATCAACGAGATCCCCACATTGCTGATGATCGCGATCGTGATCCTGGTTGTCGTCAAGCCATTCTGACGCAGGCCGCGCGAAGGTGGTCGCGGTTTCTGGATAACGACATGCCGCGCTCCGGGCCTTTTTCGGCCCGCAAAACGCGGCTTGCTCTTTCATCCGACCGACGATAAAAGACGGGTCTTCCTTCCCGTCATGCGCCGCCCCTCATTGTTTTCGGCCGCGCCCGGCATTTGTCGCATCCCGCCGATATTTTTTCCCAAAGCTCACCCAGAGTCCGTCTATGCAAGAAATGAAACTTACCGAATTCAAGAACAAGAAACCGCCAGAGCTGATCGCTTATGCCGAATCGCTCGAGGTCGAGAATGCCAGCGTCATGCGCAAGCAGGAGCTGATGTTCGCGATCCTGAAGAAGCTGGCCGCCCAGGACGTCGAGATCATCGGCGACGGTGTGGTCGAAGTGCTTCAGGACGGTTTCGGCTTCCTGCGCTCGGCCAACGCCAACTATCTGCCAGGTCCCGACGACATCTATATTTCGCCGTCGCAGATCCGGCGCTTTTCGCTGAAGACCGGCGATACGGTCGAAGGGCCGATCCGCAGCCCGAAAGAGGGCGAGCGCTATTTCGCGCTGCTCAAGGTCAACACCATCAATTTCGACGATCCCGAAAAGATCCGTCACAAGATCCACTTCGACAATCTGACGCCGCTCTATCCGACCTCGCGGCTGAAGATGGAAATGGAGGTTCCGACCTCCAAGGACATCTCGCCGCGCGTCATCGACCTGGTAGCGCCGCTCGGCAAGGGCCAGCGCGCCCTGATCGTGGCGCAGCCGCGCACCGGCAAGACGGTGCTGCTGCAGAACATCGCCCACTCGATCACCACCAATCACCCCGAATGCTATCTGATCGTGCTTCTGATCGACGAGCGGCCGGAAGAAGTGACCGACATGCAGCGCTCGGTGAAGGGCGAGGTCGTCTCCTCGACCTTCGACGAACCGGCGGTGCGCCACGTCCAGGTCGCCGAAATGGTCATCGAAAAGGCCAAGCGCCTGGTCGAACATGGCCGTGACGTCGTCATCCTGCTTGATTCCATCACCCGTCTGGGCCGCGCCTACAACACCGTGGTGCCGTCATCCGGCAAGGTGCTGACCGGCGGTGTCGACGCCAACGCGCTGCAGCGCCCGAAGCGCTTCTTCGGTGCGGCGCGCAACATCGAGGAAGGCGGCTCGCTGACCATCATCGCCACGGCGCTGATCGACACCGGGAGCCGCATGGACGAAGTCATCTTCGAAGAGTTCAAGGGCACCGGCAATTCGGAAATCGTGCTCGACCGCAAGGTCGCCGACAAGCGCATCTATCCGGCCATGGATATATTGAAGTCTGGCACCCGCAAGGAAGACCTGCTGGTTCCGCGCTCCGACCTGCAGAAGATCTTCGTGCTGCGCCGCATCCTGGCGCCGATGGGAACCACCGACGCGATCGAATTCCTCATCGACAAGCTGAAGCAGACCAAGACCAACGCCGATTTCTTCGATTCGATGAACACGTAAAGCGCTTACCCTCCCCCTTGTGGGGAGGGTCGGATCCGCGCAGCGGAGCGGGCCAGCGCCGGGCTGGCGATTCATCTCCGCCGCAACAACTGTTCCAGTTCCTCCGCATCCGTCACCGCCGGCAGACAGACCTGCCCGGTACAAAGCCAGGCGCCTGGTCTGTTGGTCGGCGGGAAGATGCCGCCGGGCAGAAGCGGTCGATTCGCCTCCGAACCAATCGTCGTAATGATGTCGACGCGGCGTGGGTCAGGGCATCGATTCGCAACCGGAACGAGCTTCGGATCTTCCGGCCTGTCCACGATGACCAGTTTCAGGGGCTCGATTGCAAGCGAACAGGCATTGATGATGCCCGCCTGGCCATAGGCCTGATGCGCGGCGCGGCCGGCCGCGTGCTCGGCGACCTGCCAGGCCTTTTCCTGCAGGTCGAGATCGCCAGTGACGGAGGCGAGCCGGACCAGCGCTTCGATGATCTGGCTGGTGGCTGACGAAATGGCCTCGTCCACATCGCCCCTGATGCGGATCGGCACGTCGGTGCTGTCCGAAGCGGTCAGATAGTAACCCGTCCCCGTGGCGTCGGCGTGCCAACGGTCGAGTTGTTCGACGAACCCGCTGGCCTGATCGACATAATTCCAATCGCCTGACGCTTCGAACAGCGAGATGGCGGCGTTGGCCATGGCGGCATAGTCGCTCGACAGAGCGGGGAAGAGTTTTCTGCGGCCGAGCATGGAATGCGGCAAGCGCTTGTCGTGGCCGGCCGCGACGATATGGGCAAAGGCTTTTGCCGCGACCTCGATCCAGTCGTGCCGGTTCAGCGAGCGGCCGGCCCCGGCGAGCGCAGCTATCATCTGGCCGTTCCAGTCGGTGAGGGTCTTTGCATCCAGGCCCGGCCTGACCCGCTCTTCCCGGACGGCGAGAAGCCGCTCCTTGAGCGGGATCAATCGTTCGCGCTCGCCCACGCCCCGGATTTGCTGAGCGCGGGTTTGATGGACAACCGGCTTGCCTTCCCAGCCATGCGGGCTGGAGAGTGTGAAGTAGTTGAAAAACAATGCAGAATCGTCACCGAGGACGGTTTCCACTTCCTCTCGGCTCCAGGTGTAGAAAAGACCTTCCTCACCATCGCTGTCGGCGTCGAGGCTGGCGGCGAAAGCACCGCCGTCGACGCGCATTTCGCGCAGAAGCCACTCAACCGTCTCTTCGATTCGTATCCGGAACAAATCATTGCCGCTCGCGGCATAGGCCCAGTTGCAGAAGCGGACGAGCTCCGCATTGTCGTAGAGCATCTTCTCGAAATGTGGCACCAGCCATTCGGCGTCGGTCGAGTATCGGCTGAGTCCGCCTCCGATATGATCGTAGATGCCGCCGCCGAGCATCTGTTCGAGGCTGATGAGCACGTCGTCGCGATGCGTGGCGTTGCCGTCGCGCAGCCAGGAGAGCCAGAGCGTGAGCATGAATGGCGCGTTGGGGAATTTCGGGGCGCCGCGCAGGCCGCCAAGGTCGCGATCGATCATGCCGTCGATGCGGCCGGCGAGGTCGCTCAGCGTCCCGCCGTCAAGGCTCTCCTTGGCGTGCGTGCCGGAGAGCCGCGCTTCGACATGGCTGGTCAGGCCATCGGCGCTCTGATTCAGGCTGGCGCGCTTTTCCCGCCAGGCCTTGTCGACCGCTTCCATCACCTGGGTGAATCCCGGGCGGCCATAGCGCGACTCGCGCGGGAAATAGGTGCCGCCCCAGAACGGCTTGCCATCGGGGGTCAGGAACATGGTCAGCGGCCAGCCGCCTTGTTCGCCCATCGAGGACAAGGCCGCCATATAGATCTGGTCGATGTCCGGGCGCTCCTCGCGGTCGACCTTGATATTGACGAACAGACGGTTCATGACGGCGGCGACCGCGTCATTCTCGAAGCTTTCATGGGCCATGACATGGCACCAGTGGCAGGCGGCATAGCCGACGGAAAGCAGGATCGGCTTGTCGAGGGCCTTCGCTTCCTCGAGCGAAGCCGGCGACCAGGCCCGCCAATGGACGGGGTTGCCGCTGTGCTGCTGCAGGTAGGGGCTGGCCTCGTCGGCAAGCAGGTTTTGCGCGGGCAGTGTCACAATGGAACTCGGGGTAACTCGGTTCAACGTGTGGCGGAAGCTAGGGCGGTTCAGCAGAGCGGGCAAATGATTTCAGGCGATTCGATCGTAGCGCTGTCCAGCGGCCGACTTCCGGCCGGCGTTGCCGTGCTGCGTATTTCCGGTCCGCAAACTCGATTCGTTGTCGAAACGATTGCGGGCGGTATGGTTAAGGCCCGTGCGGCGGTTCTGCGCACGTTCAGGGCACCGGATGGATCCGTGCTGGACAGCGGGCTCGTCGTCTTCTTTCCGGGCCCAGCCAGCTTTACCGGAGAGGACGTGGCCGAATTCCATGTCCATGGCGGACGCGCCGTTGTAGCCAGAATGCTCGAGACGATCGTCGCTTTTGACGGCGTCAGGCACGCGGAACCAGGCGAATTCACGCGTCGAGCCTTTCTCAATGGCAAGGTCGACCTGGTCGAAACCGAGGCACTGGCGGATCTGGTCAATGCCGAAACCGAGGCGCAGCGTCGCTTTGCCATCCAGAATGCGGAGGGCGCTCAGAGCGCGCTTTATCTCGGCTGGCGCCGGCGGCTGATCCATGCGCGCGCCATGATCGAGGCGGAGATCGACTTCGCCGAGGAAGACGATGTGCCGGGTTCCGTTTCGGATACGGTCTGGTCCGATGTGAGGGCGATGATCGCGGAAATCGATCGCCACGTCGCCGGATTTCGCACCGCCGAGATCATCCGCGAGGGGTTCGAGGTGGTCATCCTCGGTGCGCCGAATGCCGGCAAGTCGAGTCTGTTCAACGCCTTGGCGCGACGCGATGCAGCTATAGTAACGGATGAACCGGGCACGACACGGGACCTGCTTGAGGTGCTGCTTGATCTCGACGGTATGCGCGTCAGGCTGACGGATACGGCCGGGTTGCGCGACGCGCCGGGCAAGGTGGAGGCGATCGGCATAGAAAAGGCGCGGGCCAAGGCGGATCGTGCCGATCTCTTGCTGCTGCTGGAGGATATTCTGTCTCCCGGTGATGTCGGCCCGTTGCCGGGTGCAGCAGCTTTGCTGCGCGTTGGCACCAAGGTCGACCTGCTGGACGGGCAGACGGCTCGGGAAGCGGCCGGTCGCTATGACCTTGTTATTTCAACCGTAAAGGGGACTGGCGTGGAAGCGCTGCTTGCTGAAATCGCCCGACGCGCGACGGAAGCTGCCGGTGACATCGGCGATGTTCTGCCGTCGCGCCTGCGCCATGTCGAACTGCTTGGGGACGCCAATCGGCATCTGCTTCGCGCCACGGATGACGGTAGCGCGGGCCAAGAACTGCGCGCCGAGGAATTGCGGCTGGCGGCGGATCGCCTGGGCCGGATCGTCGGTGCCATCGATGTCGAGGATATGCTCGATGTGATTTTCGGACAGTTCTGCATTGGGAAGTGACTCACGTGAAACAAAGGTTTTGGCGAGACGGGGCTGATTGACGGAAACCCTGCTTTGCCTTTGGATGACGAAATCGGGGACGCTTCGGCAATTCTCAGCCATGACTCACGTGAAACAATAGGTGCACTGCTGACTCACGTGAAACATTGTCGAGCTTGGCTCTCATCCTGTTTCACGTGAAACTTGCTGCGAAGTTTTCTTGACAGCCCCGCCTTGCGGGGACATGTGTCCCTCAATCTTTGAGTCCGGGAAATTTGAAATGAGCGATCACTATGATGTGGTTGTGGTGGGCGGTGGCCATGCGGGTTGCGAGGCGGCCAGCGCCGCCGCGCGCGCCGGTGCCAGAACCGCACTGGTAACGCTGCGCTTCGACACCATCGGTGTCATGTCATGCAATCCGGCGATTGGCGGCCTCGGCAAGGGCCATCTGGTGCGCGAGATTGACGCCATGGACGGCCTGATGGGCCGTGTGGCGGATGCCGCCGGCATCCAGTTCCGTCTGCTGAACCGGCGCAAGGGCCCGGCGGTCCGCGGGCCCCGCACGCAGGCCGACAGGAAGCTCTATCGCCTTGCGATGCAAGAAGCGATTCGGCAGCAGAACGATCTCGATGTGGTTGAGGCCGAGGTTCTGGATTTCGAGATTGACAACGGCAAGATCGCCGCCGTTCTGCTGGCAGACGGCAGAAGGCTGGCTTGCGGCGCCGTGGTCCTGACGACTGGCACCTTCCTGCGCGGACTCATTCATATCGGCGAGAAGAAGATTGTTGCCGGCCGCATGAACGAGCAGGCGAGCCTCGGCCTGTCGGCGACCATGGATCGTGCGGGCTTCAAGCTTGGCCGGCTGAAGACCGGAACGCCGCCGCGGCTGGATGGAAAGACCATTGACTGGGCTTCACTGGACCGGCAGGCGGCGGACGAAGATCCGGTGCCGTTCTCACTGATGACCGACCGCATCGAAACACCGCAGATCGACTGCGGCATCACGCGCACGACGGCCGCCACGCACGAGCTGATCCGCGCCAACCTTGGCCGCTCCGCCATGTATTCCGGCTCCATCGAAGGCGTCGGCCCGCGTTATTGCCCGTCGATCGAAGACAAGATCGTCAAGTTCGGCGACCGGGACGGCCATCAGATCTTTCTCGAGCCGGAAGGGCTCGATGACGATACGGTCTATCCGAACGGGATTTCGACTTCGCTGCCCGAGGATGTGCAGCTCGATATCCTCAAAACCATTCCGGGGCTGGAGCGCGCGGTGATGCTGCAGCCCGGCTATGCCATTGAATATGATCATGTCGATCCGCGCGAGCTGCATCAGACGCTGGAAACCAGACGGGTCGCCGGACTGTTCCTGGCCGGACAGATCAACGGCACGACCGGATATGAAGAGGCCGCCGGACAAGGCTTGCTTGCGGGGCTCAACGCGGCGCGCCGGGCGGCGGGCGGGGAACAGATCGTGCTCAGCCGCACCGAGGCTTATATCGGTGTGATGGTCGATGATCTCACCAGTCGCGGCATCAGCGAACCCTACCGGATGTTTACCTCGCGTGCCGAATTCCGGCTGTCGCTGCGCGCCGACAATGCCGATGAGCGGCTGACGCCGCTGGCGGAGAGGCTGGGGATTGCCTCGGCGCAACGGAGGCGACGCTATGGCGATGTCATGCAGCGTCTCGACGCCGCGCGAGATCTAGCCAAGGCCCTGGCCATGACGCCCAATGAGGCGGCACGGCACGGGCTGGAGATCAATCGGGACGGCGTGCGCCGGTCTGCCTATGAATTGCTGGCCTATCCCGGCGTCGATGTCGCCTGGCTGGCCAGGATAGAGCCGAAATTTGCCGCGATCGATGCCAAGACCGCCGAGCGCCTCGAAACGGAGGCGAAATATTCCGTCTACCTCGATCGCCAGAAGACGGATGTTGCACAGATTCGCCATGAGGAGAGCCGGCTGATCCCAGAGACGGTCGATTTCGCAGGCGTTCCTGGGCTGTCGAACGAGTTGAAGCAGAAGATGCAGGCACGCCGGCCTCGTTCCATCGCGGATGCCCAGCGCATGGAGGGCATGACGCCGGCGGCGCTGGCGATCATTGTCGCTCATGTCCGGCATCATGAGAGCGCGCAGAAGCCCCGGAGCGAACAAAGGGACGTTGCGTGAGCTCTTTTTCCCTGGAGAGACTGGAGGCCGCCGCCGGCCCGGTTTCACGTGAAACATTCGACCGCCTGGTGGCGTTCGAACAGATGTTCCAGAAATGGAACCGCAGCATCAATCTCGTGGCGCAGTCGACCTCAGGCGATGTCTGGCAACGCCATATATTGGACAGCGCACAGCTCGCCCGCATAGAACCCGGTGCCGTGCGTTGGGCCGACATCGGTTCCGGCGGCGGATTTCCAGGCCTCGTCATGGCCTTCCTGCTCGCCGAGCGCCCTGGGGCCAGTATCGATCTGGTGGAAAGCAACCGCAAAAAGGCTTCGTTCCTGCAGACTGTCGTCGGCCAGTTCAACCTGCCGGCTCGGGTCGTGGCGCGCCGCATCGAGGACAGCCATGGTGTTGTTGCGACACCGCAAATCGTTACGGCGCGGGCTCTGGCCTCGCTTTCGGTCCTTCTCGACCTGTCGGCGCCCTGGTTGACATCAGGCGCGCGCGGGCTGTTCCACAAAGGCCGGGATTATCGCGCGGAAGTGCAAGAAAGCGTTAACCGATGGTCCTTCGATCTGGTAGAACATCCCAGTGTGACGGACCCGCATGGCGTCATCCTTGAACTGTCAAATCTGCGACCTGTCTGATCTTCGACTTGTCGAGCTATCTGGCGACCCAAAATGAATTTCTGGCATAAACCCATGATGAAGAACGGCCCCCGAATCATCACCGTAGCCAACCAGAAGGGCGGTGTCGGCAAGACCACCACCGCCATCAACCTGGCCACCGCCTTGGCCGCAATCGGCGAAAAGGTGCTGATCGTCGATCTCGATCCGCAAGGCAATGCCAGCACCGGCCTCGGTATCGACCGCAAGGACCGGACCGTGTCGTCCTACGATGTGCTGACGGGCGCGCTTGAGCTGGAAGCCGCGGCCATTCCGACAGCCGTGCCTGGCCTGTCCATCGTGCCGTCGACGCTCGATCTGCTCGGCATCGAGATGGAGATCGCCTCGGCGCCGGACCGGGTGCTGCGGCTGCGCAACGCCTTGCGTGCGGCCTCGGCGCGTTCGGCGGGTTTCGGTTATGTGCTGATCGACTGCCCGCCGTCGCTCAATCTGCTCACGCTCAACTCGATGGCGGCCGCCGATTCGGTGCTGGTGCCACTGCAATGTGAGTTCTTCGCGCTTGAAGGCCTGAGCCAGCTGCTGGAGACTGTCGAGCAGGTGCGCCGGTCTATCAATCCGGACCTCACCATCCAGGGTATCGTGCTGACCATGTATGACGGCCGCAACAATCTGGCCAACCAGGTGGTCCAGGATGTGCGCGAGCATATGGGCGATAAGGTCTACGAGACCATCATTCCGCGCAATGTGCGGGTGTCCGAGGCGCCGTCCTACGGCAAGCCGGCGATCCTTTACGATCTGAAGTGCTCGGGCAGCCAAGCCTATCTGCAACTGGCCTCGGAAGTGATCCGCCGCGAGCGCAAATTGCGCGCCGCTTGATTAGATCGGATGCATAATTAACAGCCGATTCGATACCGAAACGATCTTGAGACTTTGGAATAGACATGAGCGAAGACCTTTCGAGAAAAAGACTGGGCCGTGGACTGGCCGCCCTGATCGGAGAAATCGATCGCCCGGCGGCACCGGAAAAGCCCGGCATGAGCGCCGATGGCAAGGTGCCGATCGAGTTCCTCAGTCCGAACCCGAAAAACCCGCGCCGGCACTTTGGCGACGCCGAACTGACCGACCTTGCCCAGTCGATCCGCGAACATGGCGTGGTGCAGCCGGTGGTGGCGCGGCCGTCGCCGACGCAGGCCGGGCGCTACGAGATCATCGCCGGCGAGCGCCGCTGGCGGGCGGCGCAGCGCGCCGGGCTGACCGAGATCCCGGTCATCATCCGCGAAGTCAACGACCGCACCGCACTTGAACTGGCGATCATCGAGAACGTCCAGCGCACCGACCTCAACGCGGTCGAGGAGGCGCTGGGCTACCAGCAATTGATCGACGAGCACGGCTACACCCAGGCCGATCTCGGCAACGTCATCGGCAAGAGCCGCAGCCATGTCGCCAACACGCTCAGGCTGCTGAAGCTGCCGGAAGTGATCCGCGACATGCTGGTCGACGGCGCGCTGTCGGCCGGCCACGCCCGCACGCTGGTGACGGCGGACGATCCGGCGGGTCTCGCCAAGCGCATCGTCGAAGAGGGCCTTTCGGTGCGCCAGGCCGAGGCGCTGGCCCAGATGCCGGCGGGTCCGACGCCTTCCAAGCCGAAGCAGGCGCAAGCCGCGCCGGAAAAGGACACCGACACGCTGGCGCTGGAAAAGCTGATGACCGACACGCTCGGCATGATCGTGGCCATCGATCACAAGGGCAAGGGCGGCGAACTTCGCGTTTCGTATCGCTCGCTGGAGCAGCTCGATGAGCTGTGCCGGAGGTTGAAGCAGGAGCGGTAATTAGCCGACGAACTTATCTTGGATTCAAGGGCTGGCTGCCAGGCCGGCCCTTCTTTTATGGCGCTGGTGATTGGGCAAAAGGCCGAAGCGCTGATCTTACCCCTTTAGGGGGAGATGGCCGGCAGGCCAGAAGAGGTCGGTACGACCTGGTGCTAGCCTCGATTCGCCGCAAGGAGGTCGCATCCAGCCGCACCGACCCTTGTGGAAAAGGCTCTCCCGTCAGGAGATGGGATCGCAAAGGTGTCGGGTGTCGCCCTGCTGCTTTATGGCGCGGCGGTGCTCGTCTTTCCACAGACGCTGCCAACCTTTCAGCCGGCGGGCGCCATGATGATGAATTGACCAATGGAAGCAGGGAAGAGCGTTCTCCTACCGCTGCCCCAGCCTCGCGCTTTCCACCGCAATCCCCAGCAGCGCCTGTCGTGCCAGTGCCACCGAAAGATCCGGCCGCCGCCGTGTCTGCAATACGGCGGTCTGCAGCCGGGTCAGCGCGCGGCTGAGCGCCTCGCTGCTCCAGCGATCGAGCGCCTTCTCCACCAGCTTGCGCCTTGAGAAGAAGACCGGTGGGCGGGCGCCGGCAACGACCGACGCGGCGTTGCGGCCGCCAGAGTCCATCTGGCCGCGCATGATCTGGATCTGCTGCAACTGGCGCATGGCGGAGGAGAGCACCAGGAAGGGCGGGCCGCCGGACTGGCAATGGCGGGTGAAGGCGGTGTCGAAGTCGCCGACCTTGCCTTCGAGCAGCGCGTCGACGGCGTCGTCGAAAGAGGCACCGGACACGTCGCCCGACATGGCCCGGACCTCTTCCAGGCCGATGTCCTTCTGGCCGTGGGCATAGAGAATGAGCTTTTCGATCTCGCCGCGCGAGGCCAGCCGGTCGCCGCCGAGATTGCGGCGCAGCGCCTGTCTGGCTTCCATGGTCATCGACATGCCGGCCTTGCGCAGCTCGTCGTCGATGACGGTGTCGATATCGCGGGCTTCATCGGCATAGCAAGGCAGCGCCATGGCGTTGTCCGCGCCCTCGACCACGGCGCGCAGGCCGACGCCTTTCTTGAGATCGCCGGCCTCGATCAGGATGATGGCATCGCGCGCCGGCTCCGCCGTCAGCGCCTTGACGTCCTCGGCCAGCGCCTTCTGCCCGGTGGCATTGCGCACCCAAAGCAGGCGCCGGTCGGAAAACATCGGCACGGTGCGGGCCTCGTCGAGCAGCCGGCCCTCGTCGCGGTCGACCTCCGAGCCCTCGAGCCGCACCACGGAGAACGGGTCGTCGAGCGGCAGGCCGGTCTTTTCGGCAAAGGCCTTGGCGCGCTCGGAGACGAGGCCGCGGTCGGGGCCGTAAAGCAGGACGATCGACATGCGCGCGTCCGGCTTCGCGAGCCAGGAATCGACCTCGAAAGCTTTCTTCTGTGCCATGGAGGGTGGTTAGCACAGCGTGAGCGCCGGGTGAACGGCTTCCAGCCTGGGTTCCTCGCGAGGGTGTCGGATCGGGAGGGGAGAAACTCGGGTTCGCAGGCTTGACGCCACCTCTCCCCCCAATCGGTGGGGATAGGAAAACTGTCGCCCATGCTGTCGGTCCATTCTGTTACCTATCTATCCGGCCGGACACTCGACACCTCTCTCCCGGTCGACGGGGGAGAGGAAGGAAGCCAAGCCTGGCCAACCCTCGCTTCTCACCTTCCGTCGATCGGACGTCCTCACGAGGGAAAAGGAACCCAGCTGTTGCCGCCCAATCGCCTTATCTGGCGGAAACCCCGGGCCAATCTTGCGCCAAATTGCGCGCCGCGATGAAACATCGACAAGAAATTTCGCGGACATATCTTCATCTTGTACTCGGGAGGCTGGATCGGCCGGTTCGCTGGCCCGATGCGAAAGGCTTGCCCGACGAATTCGCTCTGGCCTGGCGGCGCGGATGTGCAAATATCGGCGCCAGGCAACATTGGAGGACAAAGGTCATGGCCGATGCTGGGATGTTGCGTTTCCACGTTCCGGAGCCGGAAGTGCGGCCGGGCGGCACGCCTGACTTTTCCAACGTGACCATCGCCAAGGCCGGCTCGGTGCCGCGCCCCGATATCGATGTCGATCCGCGCACCATCCGCGACATGGCTTTCTCGATCATCCGCGTGCTGAACCGCAATGGCGAAGCCGTCGGCCCGTGGGCAGGGCTGCTTTCCAATGATGAGCTGCTGGAAGGCCTGCGTCACATGATGACGCTGCGGACCTTCGATGCGCGCATGCAGATGGCGCAGCGCCAGGGCAAGACCTCCTTCTACATGCAGCATCTGGGCGAAGAGGCGGTGAGTTGCGCTTTCCGCAAGGCGCTCGAGCCGGGCGACATGAATTTCCCGACCTATCGCCAGGCCGGCCTGCTCATCGCCGACGGCTATCCGATGGTCACCATGATGAACCAGATCTATTCCAACGAGGCCGACCCGCTGAAGGGCCGGCAGCTGCCGGTCATGTATTCCTCGAAGGAGCACGGCTTCTTCTCGATCTCCGGCAATCTGGCAACTCAGTATATCCAGGCGGTCGGCTGGGCGATGGCTTCCGCGATCTCGAACGATTCGAAGATCGCGGCGGCCTGGATCGGCGACGGCTCGACGGCGGAATCCGATTTTCATTCGGCCCTGGTGTTCGCCTCCACCTACAAGGCGCCGGTGATACTCAACGTCGTCAACAACCAGTGGGCGATCTCGACCTTTCAAGGCATCGCACGCGGTGGCTCCGGCACGTTCGCGGCGCGCGGTCTCGGCTTCGGCATCCCGTCGCTGCGCGTCGACGGCAATGATTATCTCGCCGTGCATGCGGTGGCCAAATGGGCGGCGGAGCGCGCGCGCAAGAATCTCGGACCGACGCTGGTCGAATACGTCACCTACCGCGCCGGCGCGCATTCCAGCTCGGACGATCCTTCCGCCTACCGGCCGAAGACCGAATCCGACGCCTGGCCGCTCGGCGACCCGATCGTGCGGCTGAAGAACCATCTGATCGGGCTCGGCGTCTGGTCGGATGAGCGGCATGCGCAGGCGGAGGCCGAAATCCTCGATACGGTGATCGCGGCGCAGAAGGAGGCGGAAAGCCACGGCACGCTGCATGCCGGCGGCAAGCCGTCGACGCGCGACATGTTCGAGGGCCTCTACGCCGAGATGCCGCCGCATCTCAGACGCCAGCGACAGCAGGCGGGAGTCTGAGCCATGCCGAGACGGACCATGATCGAGGCGATCCGCGACGCCATGGATGTGTCGATGGGACGTGACGAGCGCGTTGTCGTGTTCGGTGAGGATGTCGGTTTCTTCGGCGGCGTCTTCCGCTGCACGCAGGGCCTGCAGGCGAAATACGGCAAGAGCCGCTGTTTCGACGCGCCGATCAACGAATCCGGCATTGTCGGCTCGGCCATCGGCATGGCCGCCTATGGCTTGAAGCCGTGCGTGGAGATTCAGTTTGCCGACTACATGTATCCGGCCTACGACCAGCTCACCCAGGAAGCGGCACGGCTGCGCTACCGCTCGAATGGCGATTTCACCTGCCCGATCGTCGTCCGTATGCCAACCGGCGGCGGCATCTTCGGCGGCCAGACGCATAGCCAGAGTCCTGAAGCCCTGTTCACCCATGTGTCCGGGCTGAAGACGGTGGTGCCGTCCAACCCGCATGATGCCAAGGGGCTGCTGATCGCGGCGATCGAGGATCCCGACCCGGTCATCTTCCTCGAACCGAAACGGCTCTACAACGGCCCCTTCGATGGCCACCACGACCGACCGGTGACGCCGTGGTCGAAGCACGAGCTCGGCGAGGTCGCCGATGGTCACTACACCGTGCCGCTCGGCAAGGCGGCGATCCGCAGGGCCGGCTCGGCGGTCACCGTGCTCGCCTATGGCACCATGGTCTATGTCGCGCAAGCCGCGGCCGAGGAAACCGGCATCGATGCCGAGATCATCGATCTGAGGACGCTGTTGCCGCTCGACCTCGACACCATTGTTACCTCGGTCAAGAAGACCGGGCGCTGCGTCGTGGTGCATGAGGCGACGCTGACCTCAGGCTTCGGCGCCGAGCTTTCGGCGCTCGTCCAGGAAAACTGCTTCTATCATCTGGAGGCGCCGGTGGCGCGGGTCGCCGGCTGGGACACGCCCTATCCGCACGCGCAGGAATGGGACTATTTCCCCGGTCCCGCCCGGGTCGGCCGCGCGCTGATTGAAACCATGGGAGCTTAAGATGGGCGAACACATCATCAAGCTGCCCGATGTCGGCGAGGGTGTCGCCGAGGCCGAACTCGTCGAATGGCACGTCAAGGTCGGCGATATCGTGCGCGAGGACACGGTGCTCGCCGCCGTGATGACCGACAAGGCGACGGTCGAAATCCCTTCGCCGGTCGATGGCGAGATCCTGTGGCTGGGCGCCGAGATCGGCGACACGGTGGCGATCGGCTCGCCGATCGTGCGGCTGAAAGTGGCGGGCGAGGGCAATGTAACGCCTAAGGGTGGCGCCAAGGCCGAGGCAGCGGTGGCCGAACCTCCGGTGAAGCTTCCGACGCCGAAGCTGGAGAGCGCCGAGCCGGACGCGAAGACCAAGCCAAAGGAAAGTGACCCGGAGGCGAAACCCGCTCCGGTCATTTCGAAAAGCATCGGGCAGACGTCCGTCTCCGGCGCCCCGCGGCCGGAGGGCGAAAAACCGCTAGCGTCGCCGGCCGTGCGCCTGCGGGCGAAAGAGGCCGGCATCGATCTCAGGCAGGTCGCGGGAAGCGGCCCAGCCGGCCGCATCGGCCACGAGGACATCGAGGCCTTCCTGGCGCGCGGGCCGCAGGTGGCCAAGGCATCGGGCCTCGCTCGCAACGACACGGTCGAGGACATCAAGGTGGTCGGTCTGCGGCGCAAGATCGCCGAGAAGATGACGCTGTCCAAGTCGCGCATCCCGCACATCACCTATGTCGAGGAAATCGACGTCACCGCGCTGGAGGAATTGCGCGCCGCGCTCAACAAGGAAAAGCGCGTTGCCAGGGGTGGCGTGGAGAGGCCGAAGCTGACGCTGCTGCCGTTCCTTATGCGGGCGATGGTCAAGGCGATCGCGGACCAGCCCCAGCTCAATTCGCTGTTCGACGACGAGGCCGGCATCATCCACCAGCATGGCGGCATCCATATCGGCATCGCAGCACAAACACCGTCCGGGCTGGTGGTTCCTGTCGTCAAGCATGCCGAGGCGCGCGACATCTGGGATTGCGGCGCCGAGGTCGTCAGGCTGGCCGAGGCGGCAAAGTCCGGCACGGCGACGCGCGAGGAGCTTACCGGCTCCACCATCACCATCACCTCGCTTGGCGCAATGGGCGGCGTGGCGACGACCCCGGTCATCAACCATCCGGAAGTGGCGATCATCGGTGTCAACAAGATGATGGTGCGGCCGGTGTGGGACGGCACGCAGTTCATCCCGCGCAAGATGATGAACCTGTCGTCGAGCTTCGACCACCGCGTCATTGACGGCTGGAATGCGGCGGTGTTCATCCAGCGCATCAAGGCGCTGCTGGAAACGCCGGCGCTGATTTTCGTGGATTGAGGGCAATGGCTTTGGCTCGGTCGCCGCTGACAAGTTCCTGGCCGCCGAGCGGTGTCGCCTGTGATTGGCTCCAGCCCTCCACGCGTTCGTCATCCTCGGGCTTGACCCGAGGATCCATGCCGCGACCGACGTCGAAGGGGGCGGCGGAGCAGAATTCCGCACCGCTGCAACGCACGAGCGTCACGGCATGGATCCCGGGCTCTACGCGCGTCGCTACGTTCCTTGCTCCGCCCCGGGATGACGAAGGCGCGAGCGCCTCGGCCAATCCTAGACGTAAGCGATACGGCACGAAGGCAAGGCGACCGATCGAGGTGACCCCATGAAAGAAATCTCCTGCAAGCTGCTCGTCATCGGCGCCGGTCCGGGCGGCTATATCTCAGCCATCCGTGCCGGCCAGCTCGGCGTCGATACGGTCATCGTCGAGGCCGGAAAACCGGGCGGCACCTGCCTAAATGTCGGCTGCATTCCGTCGAAGGCGCTGATCCATGCGGCGGAGGAATTCGAGAAAGTGTCGCATATGGCTGGCGGCAAGAGCCCGCTCGGCATTTCGGTCACCGCGCCCGCGCTCGACCTTGCCAGGACCGTCGCCTGGAAGGACGGCATTGTCAGCCGGCTCAACAGCGGCGTTGCCGGCCTGCTCAAGAAGGCTGGTGTAAAGACCGTGCAGGGCTGGGCGACGTTCCGCGACGGCAAGACCGTCGAGGTCGAGACCGAGATCGGAAGCCAGATGATCCGCGCCGAAACCATCGTCATCGCCACCGGTTCGGCGCCGGTCGAGCTGCCTTCTCTTCCCTTTGGCGGGCCTGTCATATCGTCGACGGACGCGCTGGCTCTGAGCGAGGTTCCCAGGAAACTCGCGGTGGTGGGTGGTGGCTATATCGGGCTGGAGCTCGGCATGGCCTTCGCTAAAATGGGCGCCAAGGTCACGGTGGTCGAGGCCTTGCCGCGCGTGCTGGCGCAGTATGACGCCGAACTCACCCGGCCTGTCGTCAAGCGGCTCGCCACACTCGGGATCGAGGTGATGACAGGCGCAAAGGCCAAGGGCCTGTCCACGAAGGGCGATGCCCTGCTGGTCGAAATAGCGGATGGCAAGAGTGCCAAGGTCGCCGCGGACAAGATCCTGGTCACGGTGGGACGCAAGCCGGTGACGGAAGGTTGGGGCCTCGAGCAGATCGACCTCGACATGGCCGGCAAATTCATCAAGATCGACGACCAGTGCCGCACCTCGATGCGCGGCATCTTCGCCATCGGCGACGTGACCGGAGAGCCGATGCTGGCGCACCGGGCGATGGCGCAAGGCGAAATGGTGGCCGAGATCGTCGCCGGCCACAAGCGCAGCTGGGACAAGCGGGCAATCCCCGCCGTCTGCTTCACCGATCCGGAGCTGGTGACGGCCGGCCTGTCGCCCGAAGAGGCCAAGGCTCAGGGCGAGGTCAAGATCGGCCTGTTCCCGTTCGCCGCCAACGGACGGGCGATGACGAAGATGGGCGAAGATGGTTTCGTCCGCGTCGTCGCCCGCGCGGACAACCATCTGGTGCTCGGCATCCAGGCGGTCGGGCAGGGCGTGTCGGAACTGTCGGCGGCTTTCGGGCTGGCGCTGGAAATGGGCGCGCGGCTGGAGGATATCGCCGGCACGATACATGCCCATCCGACGCAAGGTGAGGGCTTCCAGGAAGCGGCGCTGAAGGCGCTGGGCCACGCGCTGCATATTTGAGCGGTTACCCTCCCCTTGTGGGGAGGGTCGATCCGCGAAGCGGAGCGGGGGCCTCGCCGACCGTCGGCGCTCACCCCACCCGTCTCGCGATTTCCGCTTCGCTCCGATTGCGTGCAGACCCTTCCCACAAGGGGGAGCGTAAAAAGCTCAGCTCGCCAGCCGGCTCACCATCTCGTGCTGCGCATACGCGCGCCCAAAGCGGTTGGCCAGAAATGCATCCAGCGCGATGTCTTCCTGCTTGACGAACCCGGTTGCCGGCAGGCTGCCGTCGGCCAGCATGTCGAGCACGGCGCAGATGCCGGACGCCGTGGTGATCTGGATGGCGCTGCGCAGCTGGTTGCCGACGCGCTGCGAATAGATCTTGTTGGCGTAGGTCTCCTGCAGCAGTCGGCCGTTGCGGCGCCCGGAGACGGTGACGAAGACGATGACCACGTCCTGCAGCGTCGCCGGCAAAGCACTTTCGAAGATGTCCTTCAGCACGTCGCGGCGGTGGCGCAGGCCGAGATCGTGGAGCAGCGCCTTCATGATCGCGGCATGGCCGGGATAGCGGATGGTGCGGTAGTTCAGCGTGCGTACCTTGCCCTTCAGCGTCTCAGCCAGCGTGCCCAGCCCGCCCGACGTGTTGAACGCCTCGTAGGTGACGCCGTCGAGCGAGAATTCCTCGCGCTCCTCCAGCGGCGGCACTTCGATTAGCTCGCCCTCGACGATCGCCTCGCAGGGCTCGCAATATTCGTTGATGACGCCGTCGGTGCTCCAGGTGAGATTGTAGTTCAGCGCGTTGGACGGATATTGCGGCAAGGCGCCGACGCGCATGCGCACGCTTTCGAGCGTGTCGAAGCGGCTGGCGAGATCATTGGCGACGATCGAGATGAAGCCCGGCGCCAGCCCGCATTGCGGAATGAAGGCGCTCTTGCCAGAACGCGCCAGTTCCTTGACGCGGCGGGTCGAGACGACGTCCTCGGTGAGGTCGAGATAGTGCACGCCGGCGCTGGCCGCGGCCTCGGCGATGCGCGTGGTGAGATGGAAGGGGGCGGCGCTGAGCACCGCGAACTTGCCGGCGAGCGCCGCTTCCAGCGCGCCGACCGCCGCGATGTCGAGTTCGAGCGTCTCGACGCCGGCGGGCACTTCGGCCGCGGCGAGCTGCGCCGCGGAGCGGTCGACAAGGATAACGTGGTAGTCGCCCGTCGCGGCGAGCATCCCGGCAATGGTCGAGCCGATCTTGCCGGCGCCGACGATAACGATGTTGTTCATGGTCAAATACTCCTGCCAAATTCGATTTGGCGGAATCATCGCAGCTTGCCTGTCGAAAGGAAGTGTGGAATCTGGCAGAGTGAACCCTAACATTAGGCAATTTGCCGAAGGGATTCGTCGAAATGCTCAGTGAAGCCGAACAGGCCCTGCTTTCCCTGCTGCGCGCCAACGCGCGCGCATCGACGGCCGAACTGGCGCGGCAGCTCGGTGTGTCGCGCACGACGGTACAGAGCCGGATCGAGCGGCTGGAGCAGCGCGGCATCATTGCAGGCTACGGCGTCAGGCTCTCGGCGGACTACGAGCAAGGGCTTGTCAAGGCACATGTGCTGCTCACCGTCACGCCGAAGCTTGCCGACAGAGTGGTGCGGGCTCTGCAGGCGCTGCCGCCGGTCAGGACGCTGCATTCCGTCAGCGGCAATTTCGACATGATCGTCATTGTCGACGCCCCGTCGATCCGCGACCTCGACGCGCTGCTCGACCGGATCGGCGCCATGGACGGCGTCGAGCGGACCTCATCTTCGATCATCCTGTCGACGCGCATCGACCGCTGAACGTCGTGCCCTTACCGATTTGTAAAAACCCGGCAAGACGTCCGTATTCTCCATCGGACATAGTCGCGCATGACCCGCTGCCGCAGCCTGGATCCCCGGCCAGCAAGCCCGTCGCGTTAGGAGTTTCGTCATGCAGGGCCGCGGCCATTCCTCAGGCAACTGGATCCGTGTCGCCATGCCCGTGGCGTTGCTGGCCATGGCCTGCCTTCTGCTCGTCATGTCCGGGCACCCGACGGGCGTCGACGAGCGGTCCTACCTGGTCTGGATATGGTGATCTTGTCCGGGATATGGGAGGCTGGGCCGCGAGCGACCCGGCCGCCGCTTCCTACTTGGCGGGCTGGATGCTCGACACCAGCGGTCTGCCTGGTTTTGTCGAATAGGTGACGATCACCTTCTCGCCGGCCTTCAACGTCTCGACCTCTATGGGTAAGAGCGACACGGGGCGGACAACCATTCGCCGGCTAAGCAGATGCCAGCGGAAATCCCACCATCACGGCGAGGCCGGGCCGGCAATCGTCAAGGGCGATGGATGCCCCGTGCAGATCGGCGATGGCCCTGACAAGACTGAGGCCAAGGCCGCTGCCGGGGGTCGAGCGGCTGTGGTCCAACCGGTAGAGCCGCTGAAACACCCTTTCGCGCTCGTCCGGAGGAATGCCGGGTCCGTTGTCGGCGACGCTGGCGAGGACACGCTCACCCTGGCGCGCCACCGACAATCTGATGGTCGTGCCGGGCGGGCAATGGCGCAGCGCATTCTCGACCAGATTGGCGAACATCTGCGTCAACAGTTCCCTGTCGCCATGGATACGGTCCCCGCTTCCGTTCAATTGCGAGAACGACAGCACCTTCCCATCGTCCTCGGCAACGTCGGTATAGATCTCGGCCATGGTCCGCAGGATCTCATCGAGGTCGACATCGGTAAAGCGGGCCTTGCGCGCGCCGGCTTCGATCTGGGCGATCCGCAACAGCGCATCGAAGGTCTCGTTGATCTGATAGCCTTCCGCGCGCGCATCGGCGAGATCGTCGGAGACGTCCTGATCCCGCGCGGCCTTGTCGGCGGCGCCTTCCAGGATCATTTGCAGGCGGTTGAGCGGCGTCTTCAAATCGTGCGCGATGTTGGTGCTGACCTGTTTCATGCCGTCGACCAGGCCCGACAGCCGGTCGAGCGCCGCATTGACCTGGCCGGAAACCATGTCGATGTCGTCGCCATTGCCGGTCAGCGGGATGCGGGTGTCGAGCCGGCCATGCGAGACGTCGACCATGGTGGCGGCAATGCCGTCGAGACGGCGTTGGACGCGCGAGGCGAGCAAGGCGCCACCGGTGATCGCCAGCCCGGTGATGATCAGGGTTGCCCAGCCGAAGCTCATCAGCATGATCGTCTCCAGTTCCTCCGTCTCGGACAGGCTGAAGGCGATGGTCAGATTGTTGCCGCCAACCGAGCCGGAATAGGCGCGGTATTCGGTATCGGGAGGCAGGCCGGGCATTTCGGCCCCGAACATCGAAAAGCCGTCTGGAAGCCCCGCCGCGGTGAAGTTGCCAGCCAGACGGTTGCCGGCCGCGTCGGTCAGCGAAAAAAGCTGTTCCTTCCTCGGGCTGCGCGTGGAGTGGCTTTGGACGGTCTCCACCAGCTCCTTGAGGTCATTGTCGGCATAGGTTGCGGCGACGACGGAGTAGGTTTCCTTGATGGTGTCATCGAGTTGCTCGGCAAGATCGGCGCTCATCATCTGGTAGACGATGGCGCCCGCCAGCACGAAGGCCAGCATGAACAGGAAAGCAAACGTCAAGGCGAGCCGGAACGGCGTGCTGCGCAGCAGGCGGGCCCAGGTTCCGGTCATGACGCAAGCGGTGCGTGCAGGCTGTAACCGGTGTTGCGGACAGTGTGGATGAGCTGGGTTTCGAACGGCTTGTCGATCTTGGCCCGCAGCCGGCTGATATGGGTCTCCACGACACTGGTCTTGGGATCGAAATGAAAGTCCCAGACGCGTTCCAGAAGCATGGTGCGGGTGATCACGCGGCCTTCGCCGCGCATCAGAACCTCCAGCAGGCTGAACTCGCGTGGCTGCAGGTCGATCGGCTGGCCCTGCCTGACAACGCGGCGCATGATGAGGTCCATTTCGAGGTCGCCGACCCGCAGAACGGTCTTCTGCTCCAACGCCGCCGGCCGGCGGGCAAGTGCGTTTATGCGGGCGAGAAGCTCCGAAAAGGCGAAGGGCTTGACCAGATAGTCGTCGCCGCCGGCTTCCAGCCCCTCGACGCGGTCGTCAACGCCGCCGACGGAGGTGAGAAAGATGGCCGGCGTGCGCACGCCGGCGGCGCGGACCGCCTTGACCATTGACAGGCCGTCGAGACCCGGGATCATGCGATCGGCTATGATCACGTCATAGGCGCCGCTGGTCGCCGCGAAAAGCGCGTCATGGCCATCGCGCACCAGGTCGCAGACATGGCCGGCCTCGGTCAGTCCCCTGACGATGTAGTCCGCCGTCCTGTGGTCGTCCTCGACAAGAAGAAGTCGCATTGGCTTATCCGGGTGATTGCCGATATCGGGGACAGGCTATCACCGGGATGGGTCCGTTCCTAGGACGGTCGAGGAATGGCAAGCCACGCAGCGCATGCCGAAGCCTCAATCCGATTCCAGGAGGATCTCGTCGGCATCGTCGGCGGTTCTCTTCAATGTCATGTAGAGAACCAGGGCGATGATGCAGCCGAGGAAGATCACGCTGGTAAAGGTGGTGCCGAAACCAAGACCGCCATATTCGGCCGGCTGCGACAGCAAGTCGCCAAAGGACGCGCCAAGCGGCCGCGTCAGGATATAGGCAAGCCAGAAGGCCAGGATAGCGTCCAGATGGAGGAGATAGTAGGCAAGTGCGATGAATGCGATCACGCCGCCGAACAGCAGGCCCGTGGTCAGATAGCCCATGTCGAAGCTTTCCGCGACCAGGTCGCCGGCGGCGGTGCCGAGCGAGAAGGTGAAGAGGATCGCCAGCCAGTAGAAGATCTCGCGCCTGGTCGTGAAGATGGTGTGGATCGAGAGCGTCCGCTCGCTGGCGTACCAGACCGCGAACGTCGCCGCGAGCACCACGCTGAAGGCAATCGTGGTGGTCTGCAGGCGCACGCCGAAATTGTCGACGAGGTTGTCGGTGATCAGCGTGCCGACGACGCTGATCAGCACCACCGCCAGCCAGTAAGCCCAGGGCACGTAGCGTTTCTGCGCGAACTGCAGGACAAGGGCAACGACCAGAACGCCGGTCATGATCAGCGATGTAGCGGTCAGCCCGAGCCCGAGGTTGACGGCCAGATAGTCGGCCGCCGTCTCGCCCATGGTCACCGCCATCAGCTTGATCAGCCAGAAATCGAGGGTGACGTCCGGGACCCTGTTCTGGCCCGGCCCGGCGGGCTGATTGTTGCTGGGGAGCATGGCTGAAGTCCTGAGGTTGATGGTCGTGGCGGGATGAAAGCGCATCGCGAGGGATTCATGCGATCCGCCCCTGTGACGCGTGTCCTTCTCAATCGCCCGCAAACCCTCGGATGATGCCAGAGGGTGCTTTGGACGGCATGGATTACTTGCCCATGACCTTCATGGCCTGGGCGAAGAAGTCGTCGGCGCGCTTGCCGTCATCCGCGTTGCAGCGTTCGATGCCCTTGGTCTCCAGTTCCGAGACCTTGTTCTTGTCCGCGTCGTTGAGCTTGGTCGCTGCCTGCGCCGCGCGCAATGCCTTCAGCGTTTCCTCGCAAGGCGCGGTGGCCGCGAAAACAAGGGAAACCGGACCGGATGCGGCGACGAGGCCCAATGCGACCGCAAGTGCAAATTTCCTCATGAAACCATTCCCTGTCCGATGCCAATGGTCCGGCTGCCGTAAACTGAAGCCGGCCCCAAAATGGCGGGCTGGCATTCGAACGATAGGGAAGCGACTTCACTCCAGCCTGTCCGGCGGCTTACAAATTCGTAAGAATGGACATGGGCCGTGCAAAAGGTCTTTACGAACCTCGCGCGCTGCGCTGATAGAAGCCAGCGCCTTGTATCCGCCATCAATGGCGTGCCCCAGTGCCCGAACCTGAAATCCGTGCCCCAGGAAAACCCGAATGGCCTATGCTTCCCTCAAGCCGGTTTCGAAGGCGTTCGTCCAACGCAAACGGCTGATCTTCGTGCGGGTGGCGGCGGCGCTGGCGGTGCTGCTCCTGTTTCTCACCAAGCCGGCGCTCACCGAGGGCTCGGAAAGCCACGAAGCCCTCGAATTCTTCGGCCTCTGCCTGGTGCTGGTCTGCGTCGCCGGCCGGCTCTGGAGCATTCTCTATGTCGGCGGCAAGAAGAACGAGGAGCTGGTTTCTACCGGCCCGTTTTCCATGAGCCAGAACCCGCTCTATTTTTTTTCGACGGTCGGCGCGGTCGGCATCGGTTTGCTCTATGGCTCGCTGGTGGCGGCGGCAATCCTTGGCCTTGCCAGCTTTCTCATCTTCCGCGTCACGGCGCGCAAGGAAGCCGAATATCTCCTGGGCAAGTTCGGCCCGGCCTATGCGACCTATATCAAGGCGACGCCCAGGTTCTGGCCGAACCCACTGCTCTACCGCGACATTGACGAGCTGCAGTTCTCGACGCGCGCGCTCAAGCGCACCTTCTATGACGGGCTCTATTTCCTGGCCATCTTTCCGGCCATCGAGCTGATCGAGCATTTCCGGGAGACGGGCATGCTGTTCCCGGCCTTCGTCACCCTCTACTGACCCGCCATTAACCGGCTAATCTTCCGGTCACGCGGCGCTTCGGCTGTCGAGCAACTTGTAATACTGGCTGAAGGCGAAGACGCCGACCTTGCGCAAGGCATGCAGCGCATAGCGGTCGGGTGCGGTGACCGGGAATGGCAGGTCGGCCGGCGCGGTGCCCAGAGCAAGATCGGCAAGCAGCCTGCCTGTCGTCGTGCAGGCGGCAACACCGCGTCCGTTGCAGCCAAGTGCGGTGAACAGGCCAGGCGCCAGCATGTGGATATGCGGCATCGTGTCCTTGGTGATCGCAACCTTGCCGCTCCAGACGAATTCGACCGGCGCGCCGGCCGCCTGCGGGAAGATGCGGGCGAGGGCGGCCTTCAGGGGCGCCGCATCGTCCATGGTCGGGTTGTCGTCGACCGGGGAGCGGCCCCCCATCACCAGCCGGCCTTCATGGTCGAGGCGGAAATAGAGCAGGAGCCGCCTGGTGTCGGCGACGCCCTGGCCGCCCGGCAGGATGGTGCGGCGCAGCGCTGGCGCCAGCGGCTGCGTGGCGATCTGGAAGCTGGTCACCGGGATGACGGTCTGGCGCAGCCCTGGCCACAGGTTCCCGGTGTAGGCGTTGGTGGCCAGCACGACCTGTCGCGCACGGATCGAGGATTGTCCGAGATCGATCACCCACTGGTCGCCATCGCGGCTGAGGCCAAGCGCCGGCGAACGCGCAAGCACCGTGGCGCCCTGCGAGATGGCGGCGGCGGCCAGGCCGCGCGCGTAGCTCAGCGGCTGCAGCACGCCGCCGCGCGGGTCGAACCAGCCGCCATGATAGGCCTCGGGCGCCGAGCCGGTGAGATCGGCCATTTGCTGGCGGTCGAGCAGGCGCGCCTCGACGCCCCTGTCGCGCCATTGCCGGAAGCGGGGCGTCACGATGTCCGAAAAAGGCTTGGGTCCATGCGCGCCCTGGATCCAGCCGCTGCGCTCGGCGTGGCAGTCGATGCGGTACTTCTCGATGAGATCGAAGACCAGATCGCCGCCGGCGCCAAAGGTCCTGGTGATGGCGCTGCCCAACTTCCGGCCGAACTTGGCTTCGAGCGTGTCAGGATCGTGCTTCAGCCCGGCGATGATCTGCCCGCCATTGCGCCCGGAAGCGCCCCAGCCAGGTTCGCTGGCCTCCACCACGATCACCTTCCTGCCGGCCTGCGACAAATGAAGGGCGGCGCTCAAGCCCGTATAGCCGGCGCCGACAATGGCGACATCGGCCACGGCATCGCCTTTCGCCCCGGCATAGAGCGGGGCGGGGGTAGCCGTCGCCGCCCACAGGCTGGCCGGCAGGGCTTGGGGTGCGTCAACAGGCATGTCTTCTCCGGCGAGGTCGCGCGATGCGCCGCTTCAACCGCGGGCGCGGTCCTTGGGCCGATGCTCCGGCGTGGCGAGTTTCGGATCAGCCACGCCGGTCGGCGCGGTTCACTGCAGCATCAGCTGGTTCCACTTTTCCTCATAGGCGACCGAATATTTGTCAGCTTCGCCCTCGTTGAGGATCAGCATGTCCTTGATGTTGTCGGGAGCCATGACGAGGATCTTCTTCGTGTCGGCATCGGCGCCCGATGTCGCGCTGCTCAGCACCGGGCCATAGGTCCTGAGCGCGAGCAGCTTCGCCTGCTGGGCTTCTGCGAGCGCGAAATCGATCGCTTCATGCGCCAGTTCGACATTGGGCGATCCCTTGGGGATGGCCCACCAGTTGGCCCAGGCGATGCCGTCCTTGTAGGTGAAGCCGACGGGCGCGCCTTCGGCCTCAGCCGCCAACATGCGGCCGCTCCAGGCCGAGGACATAGCCAATTCTCCCGACGAAAGCAGCTGCGGCGGCTGTGCGCCGCTGCCCCACCAGACCGTGACGTGGGGCTTCAGTTCCTTGATCTTCGCCATCGCCATGTCGGCCTTCTCGGTCGTGTAGGGAAACACTTCCGAGGGTTTTACGCCTGCGGCGAGCAGGGCGGCTTCGTAGTTGTAATAGAAGTAGCGGTAGAGGCCGCGCGGCCCGGGGAAGCGCTTCACGTCCCAGAAGTCGGCCCAGGATTGCGGGCCGGCATCGGGAAACGCCGTCTTCGACCAGCCGATGATCGTGGCGCCGGTCGAGGTGGCGATGCCGTTGGGGGCGACCCATCCCTTATCGAGTGCCGCGGCGTTGGGGACCTTCGAGACGTCGATCGGCTCGAGAAAACCTTCATGACCGCCTTGCCACACGGTGCGGCCGCCTAGGTCGACAAGATCCCACTCGACCGCCTTGGCCTCGACCATGGCCTTGATCTTGGCTGTTTCGGTTGGCGAGGTGTTGATCACCTCGATGCCCTTGAGCTGGCCGAAGGGATCGATGAACGCCGACTTTTCGGCATTCGACAGGGCGCCGCCCCAGGATGTGAAGGTGAAGGGCCGGCCGGCCGCGCTGGCCAGCCGGGGAAGACCCGTCGCGCCGGCCAGCAGGCCGCCCGCTGCCGTCAGAAGGAAAGTACGCCTATGCATCAGCTTTCTCCGTTTTGGTGGGTTTGGGTGGGAAATGAGGAACCGCCCGGACATGGCCAGGTTTCCACGAGACATGGACCCTGGCGCCGGCCTGCAATGTCCGGTCGGTGATCTGCCGGGCGGCGAGCGTCTGGCCGCTCTCCAGCCGCAAGGTGAGCTGGGTCAATTCGCCGAGATAGATCACCTCGACGATCTCGGCGGCAACGCCTTCGCCGCCGCGGCCAAGCTCGACATGCTCGGGCCGGATCAGCAGCCGCGCCGGCTCGCCCGGCGCCGTTCCCGGCGCCGCATCGACGGCGATGGTCTTGCGGAACGCCTCGACATCGACCGAGGCCTTGCCGTCCGATGACGAGAGCACGCGCACCGGCAGCAGGTTGGATTCGCCGATGAAGCCGGCGACGAAGGCGTTGACGGGACGGTCGTAGAGGTCGTCCACCGTGCCCAATTGCTGGATCCGGCCGCCGTCCATCACCGCGATGCGGTCGGAGAGCACCAGCGCCTCTTCCTGGTCGTGGGTGACATAGATCGTGGTGCGGCCGAGCCTCTGGTGCAGCCGGCGCAGTTCGAGCTGCACTGAGCGGCGCAGCTGCTTGTCGAGCGCGCCAAGCGGCTCGTCCATCAAAAGTACGTCGGGCTCGATGACCAGCGCGCGGGCCAGCGCCACGCGCTGCTGCTGGCCGCCCGAGAGTTGCTGGACGGGCCGGTCGGCAAAGCCGTCGAGCCGCATCAGCGCCAGTATGTCGGTGACCCGCCTGGTGATGTCGGGCTCGGGCAGCCGGCGCACACTCAGGCCATAGCCGACATTCTCGCCCACACTCATATGTGGAAACAGCGCATAGTTCTGGAACACCATGCCGATGTTGCGGTGGCGGGCGGGCATGCGGGTGACGTCGCGCTCGCCGATGTGGATCTCGCCCGCCGTCGGCTCGATATAGCCGGCGGTGAGGTTGAGCAGCGTCGTCTTGCCCGAGCCGGAGGGTCCGAGCAGCGTCAGGAATTCGCCGGATGCCACATCGAGGTCGGTCGGCTCCAGCGCCCGAAAGCTGCCATAGGTCTTCGACACGCCGGCCAGGCGCAGCGACTGTCCCGAATGGATCGCGGTCATCGGCTCGGGCTCCCGGATTTGCGGCTGAAAATTTGCGCCAGCGCGAACAGGACGATGGCCAGCGCGATCATCACCGTCGCGGCGACAGCGATGACCGGCGTGAATTCGAGCCGGATCGATTCCCAGATCTTCACCGGCAGCGTTTTCGAGGCATAGCCGGCCATGAACACGGCGATGATCACTTCGTCGAAGGAGGTGATGAAGGAGAAGATGGCGCCACCGACGATGCCTGGCGTGATGTTGGGCAATGTGACGGTTCGGAAGATCCGCCATGGGCCGGCGCCAAGGCCGGCGGCGGCACGCAGCCAGTTGTCGTCGACGGCGCGCAAGGCGATGCCGACATTGATGACGACGAAAGGCAGCGCCAGTATGGCATGGCCGAGGCTCATGCCCAGGATGGTGCCGCTCAGGCCGACATCGAGCGCGCTGCGGTAGAGCGCCACCGCCGTGACGATGACCGGCACGATCATCGGCGCCAGGAACAGGCCGGTGACGAGCGTGCGCAGGCGGCCGTCGATGCGGCGCAGGCCGATTGCCGCCAGCGTGCCGAGCACGACCGCGATGATCGTGGCCAGCGTGGCGACCTCGACGCTGTTGAGAAGCGATGTGCGCCATTCCGGATCGGCGAGGAAGCGCTCATACCAGATGCCGGACCATGCGCGCGGCGGCAGATAGATGAAGCTCGCCTTGTTGAAGGAGGCCGGCACCACGGCAAGGATCGGCAGCACGAGGAAGGCGAGCACCAGGCTGGCGCCGGCGTTGGCTGATACGCGGAGCAGGAGCGGCAACCTGTTCATCGTGCGAACAGCCCCCTCTCGATCGGCAGCAGCCGGGCGGTCAACGCCATCAGCACCAGCACGATGGCGAGCAGTGCCAGCGAGCCGGCGGCGGCGAGCGACCAGGCAAGGCGGTCGTTGACAAAGCTGGCGATCAGCATCGACAGCGTGATGGCGTTCGAGCCGCCAAGCAGGGCAGGCGTAATGAAGAAGCCGAGCGACAGCAGGAAGACGAAGGTCGCGCCGCCGGCAAGGCCGGGCAGGCAGAGCGGCAGATAGATGCGCCGGAAGGTGTCGGCGAGGCTGGCGCCGAGCCCATCGCTTGCCAGCAGCAGGCGGCGGTCGATGCGGACCATGGCGCCGTAGAGCGGCAGGATCATGTAGGGCAAGAGGATGTGGATCATGCCGACCAGCACGCCGACATTGTTGAACAGCAGTGCCAGCGGCGCGTCGATGATGCCGCTCGCCATCAACAGGCGGTTGATCGGCCCGTTGCGCTCCAGAAGCAGCATCCAGGAGAAGGTGCGCACCAGCACCGAGATCCAGAAGGGAAACAGCACACCGTAGAGCGCGATGCCGAACCAAACACCCTCCAGGCGCGACAGCACATAGGCGACCGGCCAGGCGAACAGCACGCAAAGTGCCGTCACCATGATTGCGACGACAAAAGTGTTCCACATCACCTGGCGGTAGACCGCGCTTTCGGTCAGCACGGCGAAGGTCGCGAACGGTCCGGCCGGGTCGGTGAAGGCCAGCGAGAAAAGCCGCGCCAGCGGCACCACGAACAGCAACGCCAGCACGATCAGCGCCGGGCCGAGCAGGCATGCGGTCTCGACATGCCGCCGTGACATCGTCACGGTTCGCCCCTTCATCTCCGGCAGGGTACCTGTTACC
This sequence comes from Mesorhizobium sp. NZP2298, assembly GCF_013170825.1. Classification (NCBI taxonomy): domain Bacteria; kingdom Pseudomonadati; phylum Pseudomonadota; class Alphaproteobacteria; order Hyphomicrobiales; family Phyllobacteriaceae; genus Mesorhizobium; species Mesorhizobium sp. NZP2298. The sequence goes on from NZ_CP033365.1 coordinate 985,326, forward strand.
GTCACGCCCAGGCCACCTCGCTGAAGACGCCGATGCCGCGCTTGCGGATCTGGCCGGCGACGACCACGCGCTGGATCTCCGACGTGCCTTCCCAGATGCGGTCGACGCGGATGTCGCGGTAGAGCCGCTCGACCGGGTTTTCGCGCATGTAGCCGCGACCGCCCAGCACCTGCAGCGCCTTGTCGATGACGCGGCCGGCGGCTTCCGAGCAGTAGAGCTTCAGCGCGCTGGCATGGGCGTGCACGCGCTTGCGGTCGAGACCCTGGTCGATCTCCCAGGCGACGCGGTACAGCATCGACTTGGCGGCGAAGATCTCGACCGCCATGTCGGCGAGCATGAATTCCACGCCCTGGAAATCGCGGATAGGCCGGTCGAACTGGTGGCGAGAGGTGGCATAGTCATTGGCGATCTCGGCGGCGCGGGTCGCGGCGCCCACCGCATGCGAGGCGATCTGCAGGCGCGCCTCTACGAACCAGTCCTTGGTCAGTTCGAGCCCCTGGCCGATCTTGCCGAGCATCTTGTCCTCGCCGACCGTGGTGCCCTCGAAGCGCAATTCGGCATGGTCGAAGGCGAAATTGTGCATGAATTTCGGCGAGCGCAGATGCACCATGTTGTTCACCGGCTTGTCGACCAGGAACAAGGTCGGCTTGTCGGGATCGTCGTCGACATGGGCATGCACAATGACGAAATCGGATGCGTTGTAGGAGGTGACGAACCATTTCTCGCCGGTCAGGTGCCACTGGCCATTTTTCAAAACCGCGCTGGTCTTGACCCGGCGCGGGTCGGAGCCGGCCTCCGGTTCGGTGATGGCGAAGGCGCCGCGGCGATGGCCGTGCGAGGACGGGATCAGATAATCCTGCTTCTGCGCCTCGGTGCCGAATTTCAGGCTCACCGGCGGGCGCCAGACACAGCTCCACAGGCCATTGGTGACGCGGCCGAGCTGTTCCTCGATCGCCGTCTGCTCGACCATGGTCAGGCCGAGGCCGCCATTTTCCTTCGAGTGGTTGATGCCGGCCAGTCCCCAGTCGCGCACCTGCTGCCGGACAGTCGAGCGGCGCTCCATCGGCAATTCGCCATGCTCGTCGGTGATTGCTTCCAGCGGCAGAAGCACCTGGTCGCAGAAGTCGCGCCCCTTCTTCGACAGTTCCTTTTCGCGCGGGCTGAGATCGAAATTCATGGCAGTCCTCTAAAAGCAATTCATCTTGTCGGGCGCCCGGCGTTGCGGCCGAGCAAGAGCGCGTCGACGGCCATGCAGCTATGGTCGGAAACCAAGAGCGGGTTGACGTCCATCTCGTCGATGAGGTCGCCGAGATCAGCGGCGAGCATCGAGAAACGGGCAAGGGCGGCATGGAGTGCTGCCCTGTCGGCCGCCGGCCGGCCGCGCCCGCCGTCGAGCAGCGGGCTTGTCTTCAGCCTGACGACCAGGGCTTGCGCCTGCTCGAGGCTGAGCGGCGGCAAGGCGACCGCGCGGTCCCTGAGCACTTCGATCCAGAGGCCGCCGGAGGCAATGACCAGATAGGGTCCGAACTGTTGGTCGCGGATCAGGCCGAATGCGATCTCGACGCCTTTGGGGGCCATTTCGGCAACCAGCACCTGCGGGCCGAGCCGAGCCGCCATGTCGGCATAGGCGACCGCCAGCTCCGGTTCATCGGCCAGGCCGAGGCGGACGCCGCCGACATCGGATTTGTGCAGGATGCCGGGGACGGCGGTCTTCAGGGCAATGGGAAAGCCGATCCTTCGCGCGGCGGCGACAACGTCATCCGGCGTGGCGGCGGCGATCGAGCGCGGCGTGGCGATGCCATAGTCGGCCAGCAGCGCCAGCGCTTCGCTTTCGCCGAACGGCTTCTCCTGGCCAAGGCGCCGGCGCCAGCGCTCGCGGACCTCGCTCGCCACGGCATCGGGATAGGTGTGGGTCGCGGCGCGCCGGTCGCGAAACGCCAGCAGATTGCGGATGGCCTGCAGGCCTTCATCGGTGCCGTCGATGACCGGCACGCCGGCCTCCGTGGTCGACAAGGCGAGTGCGCGGTGGTTCACCGTGGCGTAGTTGCTGACCACGGCAACCGGCTTGCCGGTCTTGGCGTGGGAACGGATCACGGCGCGGGTAAAGCCTTCGGCGACGTAGGAGCCGTCGCGTATGTCCTGGAACAGCACGCCGATGGCGGTGTCGGGGTCGGCGAGCATGGCGTCCATGCAGGCCTCGACATGCGTCTCGAAGTCGAGGCCCGAGCCCCAGACATCGAGCGGGTTCGCCGGCTGCAGGCCGCTGTCGAGATGCAGCCGCAACTCCTCCTTCGTCCGCTCCGAGATGGCGGCGAACGGCACGCCGGCCTTCGCCGCGAGGTCGGCGACCATTTCGCGTTCACCGCCGGAATCGTGCAGGCTGGCAAGGCCGCCGCTGGCGGCCGGCCGGCCGGCCGAAAACAAAGCGAGATTGGCGGCCAGCTGGTCCAGCGTGTCGACGCTGAAGGCGCCCCACCTGTCGAACAGGGCCTCGTAGGCGGCATTGTCGCCGGCAATCGCGCCGCTGTGGCTGGAGGCGAAGCCGGCGCTCAATTCCGTGCGCCCGACCTTCAGGACAACAACCGGAATGCCGAGCCGGTCCGCCTTTTCCAGGCAGCGGGCAAAATCGTCGGGCCGGCGCGCCGTTTCGAGAAACAGGCCGATGACCGACGTTTCGGGCTGGTCGAGCGCCCAGTCGACATAGTCGGCCGTCGTCGTTGTCAGTTCGCGGCCGCTGGAAACGCAGAGCTGGAATTTCAGCCGCTGGTCGTTGTAGGCGAGCGCGGAGAAGGCCGAGCCCGATTGCGTGACCAGCGCCACGCCGCCGGGCTTCATGGCGAGACGGGAGGCGAAGCCGGAGACGCGCAGGCCGATGCCGGGGTTGCAGAAGCCCATGCCGTTGCCGCCGCAAATGACGATGCCGGCCTCGCGGGCTATTTCGGTCAACCGGCCGGCGAGCGGGTCGTTGGCCGCGCCGGTCAGGTCGCAGCTGGCGAAGATGGTGACCGCCCTGGCGCCATGGCGGGCGGCCGCCAGCAGATTGTCCTCGAGATAGTCATTGGCGACGCCGAGCACGACATGGTCGACCGTCTCCGGCAGGCTTCTCAGATCGGGAAAACACGGCACGCCTTCCACGACGTCGTATTTCGGGTTGATGGCGTAGAGCCGGCCAGAATAGCCATCTATCGCCGCGGCGCGCATCATGGTGTTGCCCGGCGTGTTGGGGCGCACGGACGCGCCGACGAAGGCGATCGACGCCGGCCGCAACAGCGGATCGAGACGATGCCTTGCCTGCGTCATGCCGCCAAGGGCGGCTATGGTTCCAGCCAAATGTCTGCTCCCATGGCTTGTTCCCGAAGCCCTCGGTCCGTCGCTGTGATTTTGATTTTGCGAGCTGTCGGACCGATGGCGACTATAGAACCGGGAAACGATCGCGCACGCTCCGAATAGTCACGAGGCGATGACCTGCAGTCATGGGGGTAAGAGCAAGTGCGGACGTCGACGGTTCAGCCGGCCAGAATTTCCCGTTTCAGCACGGCCATTTCATTGAGCAGCCAGTCTCGCACCAGCACGGCCGGCTTGCGCAGCGGGCGTCGTGCCGTTGCCACCAGGTAATAGTGGTCGCCGGTGCGCAACTCATGTTTGCCGCCCTTGACCAGGCCTTTCTGCAGCAGTTCGTGGGCCACGACATGCCACCAGCCGAGCGCCATGCCACGGCCCTTGATCGCCGACTGGACGACCAGCGTGTAGTCGGAGAAGGTCAGGCTGCGGCTGCCCACCGGCTGTGGATAGCCGAACTGCCCGAGGTAGTGCTGCCAGGGAATGCGCAGCGCGCCGGAGAGATGGGCGAGCGTGTGCCGGCTGAGATCGCTGCAGTCGTCGAGACTGCCGTGCTCGGCCAGGTAGGCCGGGCTGCAGACCGGCAGCACGACTTCTTCCATCAGCGCCCAGCTCTGTTGTTCGGCATTGGGCGGCTGGTTGTAGCGGATGGCGAGATCGACATCCTCGATCGGGCCGCTCGGCTCGCCGCGCACCAGCTGGAAACGCAGGTCGATGCCGGGAAAGCTGGCCTGGAAGCGGTCGAAGCGCGGCATGAACCAGTGCATGGCGAAGGCGGACGACAGCGACAGCGTCACCGTGCCGGCCTCGCCCTGGCGCGCCCTGATATCGTCGAGCGCGATCTCGATCTGCTGGAAGCCGCTGCCGACGGCGCCATAGAGCAGGCGGCCGTCGTCGGTCAGGTCGATGCCGGTCGGCGCGCGTACGAACAGCTTGACGTCGAGATGGCTCTCCAGCCGCGCGATCATGCGGCTGATCGCCGACTGGGTGACGTTGAACTCGCGCGCCGCGCTGGTGAAGTTGAGATGGCGCGCGGCTGCCTCGAACATGAAGATCGCATTGGGCGAGGGCAGCAGCTTGCGCAGGGTCATGGCCGTTGGCTCGTTTCGGTACCGAAACTTTTCGGGAAGAAGGCGCGGAGATAAGTCCGGCAGATGGCGCGGGCACGGGCCCAGTCCGCCTCGCCATGCCCGTCGCCGATCTGGCTTTCGATCCACAGCCCGTCGAAAATGGCGCTCAGCCCGCCGGCGACCAGCCGATAGTCCGCGGCTGGCGGCTCCTTTTGGGCGAGGGCCGATATCAATGGCTCGAGCCGCGCCAGATAGGCCCTGTTGAGTTCGCTGAACCGCGCCCGGTAATCGGCGTTGCGCGAGGTTTCGGCCCAGAACGCCGTCCACACCGCGATGTGCCTGTCATCGGTGACATCGGAACCGAGGTCGAGATCGATCAGCGCCTCGAGCTTGGCAGCGGCATCGTCATGGGCGTCGCTGCGCGCATGCCAGGCAGCGCGGTATTCCTCGACCAGGGCGTCGAGCGCGGCCAGAAGCAGGCGGTCCTTGGTCTCGAAGTGGAACGAGACCAGGCCGTAGCCGCAGCCGGCCTCTCGCGCGACATCGGCCAGTGTCACGCCCGGCAGGCCTTTTCGCGCGATAACGGTGATCGCCGCCTGGGTCAGGCTTTGCCGCCGGCGCGCGACCTTTTCGGCATCGCGGCTTTTCTTGTCGGGCTTGCTCAATGGCGCCGTTCTCCCTGGAGTGGTTTCGTATCCGGTTTTCGGCCGGCTAAGCAATGCTTGGTGGATGGCCGTGCGGGCACGCGATCACTGGAGGCGGCGGGTGGTCCATCGCCCCTTTCCGAGTGTTGGCGCTGCCCCTCATGCGATGGTCCACTGGCACAATCATCATTGACTGATCAATCAGTCTACGAGATTATCGGCCGGCCGCAACCGGAAACGCAGGAATGGTTGCCAGGAAAACAGGAAGCCGTGCGATGCCGCCGCAGGACCTCGCCAACGACCAACCCAATCCCTACCGGCGCCCGGAAGGCATGTCGGCCGAGGCCTTCCTCGATCAGAAGGTGCAGGAGCTCGAAGACAGGATCGTGGAGCTTGGCCCCGAGAACGTCGCCTGCTTCATCGCCGAGCCGAGCCTGGCCTCGGGCGGCGTCGTGCCGCCCGTGGGGCATCACAGCAGCACGCTGGAGGTCTGCCGGCGCCATGACGTGCTCTACATCTCGGATGAGGTCGTCACCGGTTTCGGCCGCAACGGCGCGATCTTTGCCTCGGAACCTGTCTATGGCATCGTGCCCGACATGATCACCTGCGCCAAGGGGCTGACGTCGGGCTATGTGCCGCTGGGCGCCGTGATGGTGTCCGATCGCCTCTACCGGCGGATCGCGGAGACGACCGAAGGCAGGATCTTCGCCAACGGCTTCACCTATTCCTCGCATCCGGTCGCCGGCGCCGCCGGCCTGAAGAATCTGGAGATCATGGAGCGCGAGGAGATCTGCGCCCATGTCCGCGAGGTCGGCCCCTATTTCCAGGCCGCGCTGAAGCCGCTGATGGACTCGCCGATCGTCGGCGACGTGCGCGGCAGCCACCTGATGGCCTGCTGCCGCTAGAATCATGACGCTGCGATTTTCAAACGGAGATGACCCCATGCCAGCTTCGCTGCCGACCAGCAGGGCCGGCGTGACAGTCTTTACTGCCGAAGACGCATCCGTCTGGGCGAACCTTACGGCGGCGGTGCCGGCGGCGATCGGCGATCGTCTGGCCGGCTTGCGGGAGATTGCCGGTGTCACCGGCGTGGCGCGATACAGGGAAGGCGGCCCGGAGGCGATCATGGTCGGCCAGCGGCGGCCGGCGGCGGCGATGATGCGCATTGCCCTGTACTGGTCCGCCGCCAGCTTCATCGCGGGCGACGGCCCGTGCCTGCTGGAGGCGCTGGAGACGGAGGCGCTTGCGCAAGATGTGCTCTGCCTGCGCGCCGACGAGGATATGGCGCCGCCCATCGGCGGCCAATGGGAGCACCGGGACGGGTTCCTGCAACGCTGGATCGGCGTCGGGCCGACGCGCCGGCCGGAGCGGATACCGCCGTCCTGGCCGCAGACGGCGGGCTTCACCTGCGGACCGTCGGCGCTCGCCATGGCCATGGCTGGCCTCGACCCGGCCTTGCTGCCGGATCGTTCGCTGGAGGTCGAGCTGTGGCGCGAGGCCACCACCATCATCGGCCCGAGCGGCCCGGGCGGCTGCGACCCCTATGGCCTGGCGCTTGCGGCACACCGGCGCGGGTTGCGGGTCGAGGTGTTCATGAGCAGCGCCGAGCCGATCTTCCTCGACCGAGCCGCCTCGGAGGAGAGGCGCGGGCTGATGCGCTTCGTGCAGGCCGGTTTCAAACGCGACGTCGAAGCCGCGTCATTGCCGGTCGAGACGCGCGCCTTTGCCATCGAGGAGATCGGTCAGGCGCTCGATCGCGGCTTGTTGGCGCTGGTGCTGATCGATCAGGCGCCGATGATGGGCTACACCTGCCCGCACTGGGTGCTCGTCCATGGTCGTGGCGATGGCGTCTACTTCCTCAACGATCCTTGGATCGAGCCTGACCGGCTCGAACAGAAGATGGACGTTGTCGACCTTCCGGTCATTGCGGCGGAGCTTGACCGGATGGCTTGGTACGGTAATCCGGCCTACCGCGCCGCTGTGCTGGTTGGGCGATAGAGTTCGGCTATCCGCCCCGGGTCTAGGCTCCCAGCGGATAAGGCATGTAACCGACAAAGCCGGCGATCTTCCAGGTCCCGCCGACCTTCCGGCAGAAGTACAGCGTCTGCCATTTCAGCCGGTCGACGGTGCCATCCGCCTTGGCAACGGAACCATCGAATTTCTTGTGCAGCACGGCGCGGTCGCCGTCGACATCGATGTCGCGCAGATTGGTGACGCGAAACAGCGCCTCGCGCAGCGGCTCGGCGAATTTGGTCGCGGCCGTCTCCCTGGCCTGGCGCAGCCACTCGTCGCGATAGATTTCCAGCCTCGGGAACTGCAGCCGCCAGGCATCGGCGTTGGCAAGGAAATGGGCATGCATGCCGAAGAAGCTCTCGGCGACGAAATCATCCTCGACCATGGACCAGTCCTGGCCGATGAAGGCGTCGATGTCGCGCCGCACCAGCATTTCCCACAGCGCGTGGCGGTCGGCGTCACCTGGTGGGAACGGGTTCTTGTCGAAAGTCATTCTCGGTTTCTCCGGTCTCGCATAGGCACCTTTCCGTCCCGGCGTGAAGGCCGTCCGGCAAGCGCGCACGATGCAAGCGCTCTTGTAATAAAGCAACACGGATTTCGAAGAATGTTGCTTTCCAACAAGGGCCCTATCGGGACCGGCCCGATCGCGGTAAATCTGCGCCGAAGCGGGCCTGGTGCCCTGCCCGTGTGATCAGAGGAGGTCGTCCCTTGCCCAAGCAGACTTTTGGAACATCCCATGTGCCGCTGTCGCCCGCCGTGCGTGCCGGCGACTTCGTCTATGTCTCCGGCCAGGTCCCGGTCGGCAGCGACGGCATCGTGGTCAAGGGCGGCATTACCGAGCAGACCGAGCAGGTGCTTGCCAATGTGAAGGCAGCGCTGGCATTGGCCGGCTGCACCCTGGACGACGTGGTGAAGACCACCGTGTGGCTGGAAGACGCGCGCGATTTCGGCGCCTTCAACGCGGTCTATGCCAGGCACTTCCCGAAGAATCCGCCGGCGCGCACCACGGTGGAATCGCGGCTGATGATCGACATCAAGATAGAAGTCGAGGCGGTCGCCTACCGGCCGGTCTGATAAAAGACGCCACGAAGCGGAGGGTCTCCCCATGCAATTCGACCTCTTGCTGAAGGGTGGCCGGCTGATCGATCCGGCGTCCGGGCTCGACGCCCAGTGCGATCTCGCCATCGCCAATGGCCGGGTCGCCACGATCGACACCGACATCCCGGCGGATCGCGCCGCGCAGGTCGTCGACGCGACCGGCTGCATCGTCACGCCCGGCCTCGTCGACCTGCACAGCCACGTCTATTGGGGCGGCACCTCGCTTGGCGTCGATGCCGACCGGCTGGCGGCCAAGAGCGGCACCACCACCTTCATCGATGCCGGCAGTGCGGGCGCCGGCAATTTCCTCGGCTTCCGCCGCCATGTCATGGAGCGCTCCAGGGTGCGCATCCTGGCCTATGTCAACATTTCCTTTGCCGGCATCTTCGGTTTCTCGCAGACGGTGTCGGTCGGCGAGTGCAGCGATCTCAGGCTCTGCGAACCGCGCGAGGTGGTTGCCGCCGCGCGCGAGCACGCCGACGTGGTCGTCGGCGTGAAAGTCCGCTCCGGCAAGCATGCCGGCGGCACCAGCGGCATCGCGCCTGTCGATCTCGCCCTGGAGGCCGCCGACAAGGCAGGCCTGCCCCTGATGGCGCATATAGACGAGCCGCCGCCCGGCCGCTCGGAAGTGCTGCCGCGCCTGCGACGGGGCGATATCCTCACCCATTGCTTCCGGCCGTTCCCCAACGCGCCGGTCTTCGCCTCCGGCGCCGTGCGGCCCGACATGCGGCTGGCGCGTGAGCGCGGTGTCATCTTCGATCTCGGCCACGGCATGGGTTCGTTCGACTTCGAGGTCGCCCGCGCCATGCTCGCCGAGGGGCTGGCGCCCGATGTCATTTCGAGCGACGTGCACCTTTACTGCGTCGACGGGCCGGCCTTCGACATACTGGTCTGCATGTCGAAACTCCTGGCGCTCGGCATGCCGCTGGTCGAGGTCTTGCGGGCCGCGACGCAAGGACCGGCGCAGGCGATCGCACGGCCGGATCTCGGCACGTTGGCGGTCGGCACCGTCGGCGACGTCACTGTCCTTCGCCAGCGGCCGGGCCGCTTCACCTTCGTCGACGCGGTCGGCGCTTCGCTGGTCGCCGATCAGAGGCTGGTCTCGGAAGGCATCGTCATCGGCGGCACCTGGTGGCCGAACGAGGCGGCGAACGATGTCAGCGAAACCGAGCATTTCGAGCCGCATGCCAACCACACGCATGTCGAGGTCGCCGCCCGGCATTTCGGGCATCGGCACGAGTGAGATTGTGCGAGCCTGAGCGCCGGCGTGGCTACGCGGGCTCCACCATGCTCAGGAACCGGTCGACATCAGTCGCCGTCAAAAGCTCCACGCGTTCGCCGATCAGATCATCGCTCCAGTTCCACCACTCCAGGGCCTGCAGGCGCTCGATGATTTCGGGCTGGAACCGGTAGCGGATGACACGGGCCGGGTTGCCGAACGCGACGGCATAGGGCGGGACGTCGCGGGTGACGATGCTGCCGGCGCCGATGATCGCGCCATTGCCGATGGCGACGCCGGCAAGAATGATCGAGCGAGCACCAATCCAGACATCGTGGCCGACCGTGATCGGCCCCTTGCCCCCTGTGCCGGGCGCATTGCGGATCTTTCCTTTGACAAACTGGATCGGAAAGGTGGTCGCGGTGTCGACGCGGTGCTCGGCCGCGCAGATAAAGAGAACATCCGGGCCAATCGAACAGAACGATCCTATTCGCACCGGCACGTTTTCGTGCGGAACGAAGAACGATCTCTTGCTGAGACCGTAGGTATGGCGACCGATCTCGACGCCGGGCAGCGGCGGCAACGGGTCCTTCTTCAATCCCAATTTTATGCGAAGTCCTCTCAGCAGCCCCATCAGCCTCCTCCCCCGAGTTGCCAGGTATTATAGCGGAGATCCTCCGTTCTGAGTGCCTCGCAAGCGATTTCGGCTCCGGCTGGTCCAGCGGCGCCGTGGATCAGGCCGCCAGCGAGTAGCCCAGATCGCGCAACGGCAGCCGGCGTACCCGCTCGCCGGTGGCGGCGAAGATGGCGTTGCCGAGTGCTGGCGCCAGGGCCGGGAAGGCGGGTTCGCCCATGCCGGTCGGCGGATTGTCCGACTGGATGAAATACGGATCGATCGTCATCGGCGCGAAAGGCATGCGCAGGATCGGATAGGCATTGTAGTTCCGCTCCTCGATCCGGCCATTCTCGATGTTGATCTTGAGGCCCATGGCGGTCGAGAGCGCATCGGTGGACGCGCCCTGCGCCTGGGCTTCGGAGCCTGCCATGTCGATGATGGGGCCGACATCGAGCACCACCACGATGCGCGCGATCCTGATCCGCTTGCCGGAGTCGACACTCAGCTCGACCGCCTGCGCGACATGGCCGGCGTGGGAATAACACCAGGCGAGGCCCAGGCCGCCGCCTTTCGGCAGCGTCTTGCCCCAACCTGCCTTGTCGGCGCACATCTTGATGACGTCGATCGCCCGCCTGGGGCTGAAGTTGACGCTCTTGTCCTTGGCCACCAGTTCGGGCACGTCGCGGCTCACCGCATCGATCAGGAACTCGACATGGTCGCGGCCGGAAGCCAGCGACAGTTCATGCATGAAGCTCTGCGCGGCGAAGACCTGGGCATTGTCGCCCGGCGCGCGCCAGGCGCCGGTAGGGATCCTCAACGGCAACATGGTCTTGGCGCGGCGCAGATTGGGTGCCTTGATGGAATATCTCAGATTGTCGGTGAGGTTGGCGCCGGAAGCTTCTTTCTTGCCGTCGGCGGTGAAGGTGATGAAATGCTCCCGCCAGGCGTCGAGACGGCCGCCATTGTCGATCGCGCCCTTGAACTGGTGGTAGCCGGCGGGCCGGTAGAAGTCGTGGGCGAAGTCGTCTTCCCGGGTCCATTGCAGCTTGACCGGAGCACTGACCTTCCTGGCGATGGCCGCGGCCTCGCAGGCATAGTCATTGACCAGCCGCCGCCCGAAACCGCCGCCGACCCGGGTCTGGTGCATCACCACTTTATCCGGCGCAATGCCCGCCACCTTTGCAATCAACGGCAGGCCGCGATCGGGCTGCTGGGTGGGCACCCACATTTCCATGATGCCGTCGTGCCAGTGCGCCGTGGTGTTCATCGGCTCCAGCGGCACATGGGCGGCGAAGGGATATTCGTAATAGGCTTCCACCGTCTTGGCGGCATTGGCGAAGGACTTGTCGACGTCACCGACATCGTCATCGGACTTTTGCGGGAAATCGGCCGCCAGCCTCCGGGCCTGGGCCGAGAATTGCGATGTGGAATCGCTCGACGCGTCGGTCAGGTCCCAATCCACCTGAAGCCTGTTCCTGGCCTGGAAGGCGCTCCAGGTATCCCTGGCGATGATGGCCACGCCCGGCATCACTTCGACCATCATGCCCGTACCGTCCACGGCGAAGGCGTCGAGCACGCCGCGCTCACCCTTGATCTCGTCGACATTGAAGGATCTGACCTTGCCGCCCGCCGCCGGACATTTGGTGTAGGTGGCGTAGACCATGCCGGGAAGCTGGACATCGATGCCGAACAGCGGCTTGCCGCTGACCACCTTGGGATCGTCGACGCCGCGATAGCGCTTGCCGATCAGGCGATAGTCCGCGCGGCTCTTCAGCTTCAAGCTCCTGGGATCGGGCACCGGCATCTTCGCCGCCGCCGCGGCAAGCGACCCATAGGTTGCGGAGCGACCGCTGGCGACATGGGTCAAGACCGAATCCCTGGCGGTGATCTGCGAGGGATCCACCGCCCACTGCCCCGCGGCGGCCGCGACCAGCATCGCCCTGGCGCCGGCACCGGCCTGGCGCAACTGGTCCCAGGCATGCGGGATGGAGGTCGAACCGCCCGCCCCTTGGCTGCCATAGACCTTGGGATTGATATCCGCCTGCTCCATGACGACATGGTTCCAGTCGGCGTCGAGCTCGTCGGCGATGATCACGCCGAAGGACGTCTTGATGCCCTGGCCGATCTCCGGGCATTTCGAATAGATGGTGATCGTGTTGTCGGGAGCGATGCGGATGAAGGCATTCATCGCCTGGTCGTTGCCGTCAGGCGTATCGACGTTCGCCGTTTCGGCCGCGAACGCCGCGCCGCCAAGATGGAAGCCCAGCACCAGCCCCGCGGCGCCAGCGCCTGCCAATTTGAAGAAGGTGCGCCGGCCCATGGTCATCGGCGCGCTGGCCGGTGGTGCCGAGCGGACCCCGCGTATCAGCGCCGAGAGATAGGCATCGGACTGGGCAAAGTTGGACTGGGTGTCAACCATGGGGGGCCTCACTGGATTGCTGTGCCGCCTGCTGTCGCAGAGCGCTCACATCCTTGCCTGTCAGGTTCGCGCCTTTGGCGCCGAACCGGGCGGTGACGTAATTCGCCACGGCCGCGATGTCGTCGTCGGAATAGCCCTCGCCGAAGGCCGGCATGAAGATCGTGCCGTCAGCGGTCTTGCGGTTGACGCCGTTGATGACCGTCTGCGCCACATTGGTGGCGCTGGGATCGTTCACCGCGCGCACGCCGGTCAACGTGGCAAAGCCGGTGACCGGGCTGACGCCGGTCCAGTCGTGGCAGGAGGCGCAGGCGCCGGCGAAGATCTTTTCGCCATGCGAATTGGCGACCGCGGCCACGCCCTCCTTGTACGATGCGGGCGCCGCCGTCGTGATGGTGCGCGGCAGGTCGCTCGCATGGCTGGGAATGCTGCGCAGATAGGTCACCAGGGCACGGGTGTCGTCCGGCACGAGATAGCTCAGACTGTCGTCGGCGGCTTCACCCATCGGGCCGGCGGCACCGCCATGACCATTGGCGTGACCGGTGGACAGATAAGACGTGAGATCCTCGTCGCCCCAGTCGCCGAGGCCGGAAACGTTGTCACCGGTGATGTTGTAAGCGCGCCAGCCGGCTGTGAGGGCGCCCGCGAATTTGCGGTGATTGTCGAGCCCATAGGCGAGGTTGCGCGGTGTATGGCACTCGCCGCAATGGCCCATCGCCTCGGCAAGATACGCGCCCCGGTTCCATTGCGGGCTCTGGCCGGTGTTGGGGTGGAAGCGTTCGTCGGGATTGAACATGATGTTCCAGACCGCCACCAGGCCGCGCTGGTTGAACGGCCAGGACAAGTGGTTCTGTTTCGGCGGCGCATTCACCGGCGCCAGCGTGAACAGATACGCCTTGATCGCCAGCGCGTCGGCATCCGTCATCTGGCTGTAGGAAGCGTAGGGCATGGCGGGATAGAGTTTCGCGCCGTCCGCGCGAATGCCCTTGTGCACGGCCGCCAGGAACTGGGCGTCGGTATAGTTGCCGATGCCGGTTTGCTTGTCCGGTGTGATGTTGGTCGAATAGATCGTGCCGAACGGCATGTTGAAGGCGAAGCCGCCGGCGAAGGGCGCGCCGCCCGGAGCGGTATGGCAGGCCTGGCAGTCGGCCGCATGGATGAGGTATTCGCCGCGCTTGACCAGATCGGCGCTGGCAAGCGCAGCCGGAACGCCGGTGACATCGGCGCCATGGTAATCGGCCAGCGCCACTGTCGAGCCGGCGGCAAACGACATCGGATCCCGGCCAAGATAAAGCCAGCCCGTGAAACCAAGCGCGACGACGACATGACCGCGACGAGAATGCCGATGATCTTCTTCATGGTCAGGCCGATTTTGCGGCGGCGTTCTTGATGGCGCGACGGATGCGGATATAGGTCCCGCAACGGCAGAGATTGCCTGCCATGGCCGCATCGATGTCGGCGTCGTCGGGTTGGGGATTGTCGTTGAGAAGCGCCGTGGCCGACATGATCTGGCCGGCCTGGCAATAGCCGCATTGCGGCACCGCGGCTTCGATCCAGGCTTGCTGGACCTTGGCGCCGGTGGGCGTGCCGCCAATCCCTTCGATGGTGACGACGGCGCGGGTGCCGACATCGCCAACGGTCAGTTGGCAGGACCGCACTGGCTTGCCGGCCACATGCACCGTGCAGACGCCGCATTGGGCGATACCGCAGCCATATTTGGTGCCGACCAGGTTGAGATGGTCGCGCAGAACCCACAGAAGCGGCATGTCCTCCGGCACATCGACATCGCGTGACTGCCCGTTGATCGTAAGCGTGAGCATATCTCCATCCCTGCCTGAAACCGATGAACAGAATTCGTCCATCAGATTCTAGGGGACAGGGACTCAGCGAGTAGGGCGCGGCCGTTCACATTTAAGACATCGCCGGCGGCTGCCCGAGCGATCGGCGAACTGGAAGGATTATCGCGAGCGACCGCGCGTGCCCGTGTCGCCTACGGTCTCAACAGACTGACGTCGTCCGTCGCGCCTTGCAGCGTCGTTGCGGATCTGCCGCTCCCGTTTGGTCAGTGATCGCTCCTCCCTCAACAGGGGGAGTCGGGCAGCTTCACTGCCCGGAATTGCTCGGCTTCCCGTAAACCGGCGTCGCGATCCCCTCCATGCGCGCCTTGATCTGCAGCGCCACGTATTTGGAGTAAAAACGCGACAGCGCCAGGTTGCCGCCGTGGAACCACAGCGCTTCCTGCGCCGTCGGCTTCCACATGTTGCGCAGCTCGCCCTGCCAAGGGCCGGGGTCGCCCTTGACGCCCGAGCCAAGGCCCCAGCAGGGCCCGACCTTGTCGGCGACCTCGCGCGAGACGAGCGCGGCGACATTCTCGTTCATCGACTGGTAGCCGGTGCAGGCGATGATGGCGTCGGCCTCGAGTTCGGTGCCGTCCTCGAACAGGATGCCGTTTTTGGTCAGCGACTTGATGGCGACACCGCTGCGGATGCCGATCTTGCCGTCGATGATCAGGTCCGAGGCACCGACATCGATGTAATAGCCCGAACCGGTGCGGTAGGCCTTCATCAACAGGCCGGTCTCGTCGTCGCCGAAATCGATGGCGAAGCCCGAGGCGCGCAAGCGGTCATAGAAGGCGGCGTCGCGCGCCCGGATGACATCGTAGAGTGCGCGCTGGCCCTTCGGCACCAGGGCAAATGGCGTCGAGGCGACGATCATGTCGGCCTTTTCGGTGGTGACGCCGCGCGCCAGCGCTTTCTCCGAAAAGATCTCGAAACCGACCTCCATCAGCGTGTCCGACTTGACCACTGTGGTCGGCGAGCGCTGGATCATCGTGACGTCGGCGCCGCTTTCCCAGAGGTCGACGCAGACGTCATGTGCCGAACTTGCCGCGCCGATGACTGCAACACGTCTGCCGCGGAATTTGTCGCCGCTGGCATACTGGCTGGAATGCAGCAACTCGCCCTTGAACTCACTGGCGCCGGCCAGGTCGATCTTTCGTGGCGGGCCATAGGCGCCGGTGGCGAAGACGATGTGTTTCGGCTTCAGCGTGATCTGCCGGCCGACACGGTCGACGACCACGGTCCACTCCTTCTCGGCCTCGTCATAGGAAGCGCTGAGGCATTTCGTGGCGACCCAGTAATTGAGCTCCATGACGCGCGTGTACATTTCCAGCCAGTCGCCCATCTTGTCCTTGGGCGTGAAGACAGGCCAGTTTTCCGGGAACGGAATATAGGGCAGATGGTCGTACCAGACCGGATCGTGCAGCACGAGTGTGCGGTAGCGATTGCGCCAGGAATCGCCGGGCCGAGCGTTCTTCTCGATGACGATGGTGGGCACGCCGAGCTGCCTCAACCGCGCGCCCAGCATGATGCCGCCCTGGCCGCCGCCGATGACCAGGCAATAGGGTTGCTCGGAGGCGCCGAGCTCGCGCGTCTCGCGCGCTCTCGCCTCCGACCAGGTCTCGCGCTCGGGGTCTGCCTTGTGGCGCACGCCGAGCGGCCGCTCAGCGCCCTTGCGTTCTTCGAATCCCTTGAGGTCGGTCATCGCCGTGAACAATGTCCGGCAGCGGCCGTCGCGCAGGCGCATGATACCTTGGCCTGAAGCCACCGCGGTCTCGAATGTGAACCAGGCTTCGATCGTGCCTTCGTCCGAAGTCGCTTCGCCGGTGATCCGCCATGCGGTGGGTTTTGTCGTCGCCAGGGTTGCCTCGAGCATGTCGGCAATGGCCTCGCGGCCTTCCATGGTCGTGACGTTCCAGGTGAAGGTCAGAAGATCGCGCCAGTAGCAATCGTCGACGAACAGGTTGGCCGCCGCTGCCACGTCGCCGGCTGCGAGCGCCTGCGCCAGGGATTCGAGCCATGCGGCTGCCTGTTTCGTCGGTGCTATTTCGAGCATGTCTTCCCCTCTTCCTGCAATGAACTAATCCCCGAGCGGCTCCATCTCCTTGCCGGTGCGGTGGATCTGGGCGTTGTACTTGATGCGGCGCACCGTCTCGCGTGCCGACCCGTCGAGCTTGTAGGCCGAGGCCACCGCCAGCAGGTCGATCGCCGCCAGGAAGGCGAAGCGCGAGGCCGTCGGCTTCAGCGTGTCGGGATATTCGGGCACCGCCACCGTGAGCCTGACATCGCAGGCGCGGGCCAGATCGGTGTCGGGCGCTGTCACGGCGATCGCGTTCGCGCGGTAATGCTTGGCGAGTTCGACGGCCTCGATCACCTCGCGCGTGCGCCCGGTCGCCGAAATGGCGATCACCAGGTCGCCTGGCTTCAACGTCGAGGCGGTCATCCGCATCAGATAGGGGTCGCACTGGGCGCTGACCGTGATGCCGTAGCGAAACAGCCGGTACTGGGTTTCCTGCGCCAGCGCGGAGGAACTGCCGCCAAGGCCGAAGACCGTGACCTGCCGCGCCTTGGCGATCAGCTCGGCGGCCTTTTGCAACTCACCCGGATCGAGCTGCCGTTCGGCCTCCTGCAGCGCCCGGCGCGCCTCGCCGAAGACGGCGTTCCAGAACGGCATGCCATTGTCGTTGCTGACGGTCGGAGACTTGGCCAGGTAGAGCGCGCCGACGACGAGGCTCTGCGCCAGCTTCAGCTTGAAATCGCGCACGCCCTCGCAGCCGATGGCGCGGCAGAAGCGGGTCACCGTCGGTTCGCTCACTCCCGCGCGTTCGGCAATCGCCGCATTGGAAGCGTCGACGGCGTATTTGACATCGTCAAGCACGACATCGGCGACGCGGCGTTCGGCCGGGCGCAACTCGGCATAGGAATCCTTGACCAGCGAGATGATGTCGGGAATACGCCGGACAGGCTCGCGCTCCTCCGGATCGGTGCTCAAGGCGCTGTCTTCCCTGTGGTCAGCTTCGGTCATGAAGTCGGTCTTCCCTGCCCTTTTCGACCTGACCTCTTATCATGTTTGCACGCTGTCGTTCCATGCGCCCGGTCACGCTGCAACCGTTGCGTGCCGCAAGGGCATGTTCGCATCCATTTCGCCGAGTATGTAGGAAAGCAACACGCATTTCAAGCCGAAGAAAATCGTTTTAAAACAATGCACTGAATATGGATAGGAGTTTTGGTGTTACAGGTATCACCGCGAACGCTTGACAGCAAAGTAGGATAGTTACAAACTGATTTTTGGCAGTCCGATGACCACTGGATCATCGCGCAATCTCCGAGGGGCGGATGAACGCGGGCGAGACAACAACGCCGAAACTTGGCGTGCAGGCAGCGACCAAGATCTATCACACGGCATCCGGCGACCTGCAGGCGCTGGACCGCTGCAGCCTGGACGTCCGAGCCAATGAAATCGTCTCGATCGTCGGCCCGTCCGGTTGCGGCAAGACCACGCTTTTGTGGTCGATGTCGGGCCTGCACGGCCTGACCAGCGGCGAGATCCGGCTCGACGGCAAGGCGATCACCGGCCCGCATCCCGATATCGGCATCGTCTTCCAGGAGGCGAACCTGCTGCCGTGGCGCAATCTCGACGCCAACATCCGCTTCCCCTTCGAGATCAAGGGCGAGAAACCGGACCGCGCCTGGATCGCGCATCTCCTGAACCGGGTCGGCCTGGACGGCTTTGGCGGCAAGTTCCCGCGCGAGCTTTCGGGCGGGATGCAGCAGCGCGCGGCGATCGTGCGGGCACTGGCGCTGAAGCCGTCGGTGCTGTTGATGGACGAGCCGTTCGGCGCCCTCGACAGCTTTACCCGCGAGGAGATGAACCGGCTGGTCGAGGAGATCTGGCTCGACACCAAGACCACCATCGTCTTCATAACCCACAGCATCGAGGAAGCGATCTTCCTCTCCGACCGTGTGGTGGTGCTCAGCGCCCGGCCGGGCCGGGTCGCGAAGGAGTATCGCGTGCCGTTCGCGCGGCCGCGCTCGCTCGAGATCATGGCGACCAAGGAAGTCTTCGACCTCACCAACCGGATCAAGATGGACATTGTCGGCGAGCGCGCCAAGCCGAAGGCACCGGAACAGCCGCGCGCCAGCGCCGAGATCGTGAGGATCAGGCCGTGAGCGACGCGATCCCCGAATTCTCGAAATCCAAGCCGGGCGACGGCAAGGATGTCAGCCTGACCAACCTCTCGGCCTTCGCCAGCGGGCCCGGCATCAAGTCGGGCAAGGAAGTGGCGGCCATCATCGCCGTTGCGGTGATCATCATCGGTGGCATCGAACTGGCGCTGCGGCTGTTCCACGTGCCGCTCTACATCATGCCGCCGCCAAGCTCGATCGCCTACGCGCTGTTCGACGAGTTCCCACTGATCGCGCCGCATCTCGGCTACACGCTGGTCGAGCTCTTGTCCGGCTTTGCGATCGGCGCCGTCGTCGGCCTGGTGCTGGCCGCCGTCATCACCCAGTTCCCTTTCGCGGAAAAGATCGTCGCGCCATACATACTGCTGCTGGTCACCACGCCGATGCTGGCGCTGGTGCCGCTGCTCATCCTGCGCTTCGGCTTCGGCTACACGCCGCGCATCATCGCGGTGGCGCTGGCCGCCGGGCCGATGGTGATGATCAACGCCGCCACGGGCTTCCGCCGTGTCGACAGCGCCAAGATCGCGCTCGCCCGCTCCTACGGCGCCAGCACCTTGCAGATTTTCTGGAAGATCCGCGCGCCGATGGCGCTGCCGATGATCCTGGTCGGGCTGATGATCGGCGCCATCTTCGGCCTGCTCACCGCCGTCGGCGCCGAGATGGTCGGCGGCGGCTTCGGCCTCGGCAACCGGCTGACCACCTACTCGTCGATGATCCAGATGCCGCAGTTCTTCGCCGTGGTGCTGATCCTGTCGACGCTCGGCATCCTGATCTACGTGCTGTTCTTCCTCATCGGCAAGAAATGGGCGAGCTGGGAGGCATAGGGCAGAGGGTACTGACGGCGCCCGGGAGGCGGGCGGCAAGAAACTGACGTCAAACAAAAAGGGGAAAGCGATGACCAAAGACAATTCGATCCGCCAGGCGGGGATCTCCCGCCGCTATTTCCTGCAGGTCACCGGCGCCGGCCTGGTGACGGCAACGGCGCTCGGCGCCACCGGCCTCAAGGCCAGGGCCGAGGCCTACGGCAAGTTCACCTGGATCTCGCCGCGCGGCACGCTCGAGGTGCTCGACGACTATCCCTACTGGGCGGCGAAGAAAGCCGGCTATTTCGACGGGCTCGACACCGACATGCAGCCGGGACCGTCGGACGGCACGGCGACGGTGAAGTTCGTCGATGTCGGCCAGGCCGATATGGGCTTCCCCTCGCCCGGCGTGTTCTCCTTCGCCATCCAGAACGGCATGAAGCTGAAGTCGGTGTTCCATATGGGCGCGCGCGACACGTTCAGCATCGCCTTCCGCAAGGGCGAGGGATCGAACGACCTGAAGAAGCTCGAGGGCAAGACCATCCTGCTTGGCTCCGCCGCCTGGCAGTCGATCACCGATCCGCTGCTGGCCGCGCAAGGCGTCGACATTAAGAAGGTCAAATATGTCGAGGCCGGCTGGCCGACCTGGGGTACCGCACTTGCCGGCGGCCAGGGTGACGCGGCCCTTTCATGGGAGGGGCTGCGCGCCGAATGGATCGCCAAGGGCCTCGACTTCGAATACTGGCTCGGCGTCGAGCATTCCAAGCTGCCGGCCAACACCTTCGTCGTGCGCAGCGCCGATCTCGAGGATGCCGACAAGAAGGCGTTCCTGGAAAAGTACCTGCGCGGCTGGGCGATGGGTCTCGAATTCGGCTACCAGAACCCGCGCGCGGCGGTCGAGGCGGTGTTCGAGCAGTTCCCGACGCTGGCCAAGAATCTCGGGCCGGAGCTCGGCACCACGTCGATCCTGCAGCAGATCAACGTCTTCCGTGGCGACATGGACAAGCGCGGCGGCTGGGGCTCGCACGACATGGCGAGCTGGCAGGGCTTCTTCGACGAGATCCACAAGATCGGCCAGATCACCAACCCGGTGAAGGCCGAGGATGTCTGCACCAACGACCTGATCCCGGCGGCCAACGACTTCGACAAGGCCAAGGTCAAGGCCGATGCCGACGGCGTCAAGCTGTCGGAAGGCTTTGCCGCGCTCGATGTCGAGAAGATCAAGGCGCATCTGTTCGATTCAGCGGTCAAGTAAGGACTGCCGACAGCAGAACCGGGCGGCGACAGTGTTGCCGCCCGCACTTCATTGAAGAAAACATGGGAGGCTGATGTGGCCGACAAGGTAAAAGTGCTGGTGGTGGGCCTGGGCAATATGGGTGCGTCGCATGCCAGTGCCTATCACCGCTCCGAGGGTTTTCAGATCGTCGGCATCATGAGCCGCTCGATCAAGAGCAACACGAAGATCCCGGCGGAATTAGCCGGCTATCCGCTCTACGAGGATTTCGACCTGGCGCTGAAGGAGACAAAGCCGGACGCAGTTTCGATCAACAGCTGGCCGAACACCCACGCCGAATATGCGCTGAAGGCGATCGCGGCCAATTGCCATGTGTTCATGGAAAAGCCGCTCGCCACCAATATCGAGGATGCCGAAAAGGTCGTTGCGGCGGCACGGGCCAAGAACCGCAAGCTGGTGCTCGGCTATATCCTGCGCGTCCACCCCTCTTGGATCAAGTTCATCGAGGTCGGCAAGACGCTCGGCAAGCCGCTGGTGATGCGTCTCAACCTCAACCAGCAGAGCAGCGGCAGCGCCTGGCACTGGCACAAGAACCTGATCGATTCGCTGATCCCGATCGTCGATTGCGGCGTGCACTATGTCGACGTCATGTGCCAGCTGACCGGCGCCAAGCCCGTACGTGTGCACGGCATCGGCGCCAAGCTCTGGGCAGAGGCCGACAAGCAGAATTACGGCCATCTGCACGTCACCTTCGA
Source organism: Mesorhizobium sp. NZP2298 (assembly GCF_013170825.1). Classification (NCBI taxonomy): domain Bacteria; kingdom Pseudomonadati; phylum Pseudomonadota; class Alphaproteobacteria; order Hyphomicrobiales; family Phyllobacteriaceae; genus Mesorhizobium; species Mesorhizobium sp. NZP2298. The sequence goes on from NZ_CP033365.1 coordinate 1,006,556, forward strand.
TGACGGCTCGGTCGGCTGGTACGAGGCCGGCTGGGGCCCGATGATGAGCGAGACGGCCTATTTCGTGAAGGATGTTGTCGGCCCCAAGGGTGCGGTGTCGATCGTCGCCGGCCAAGCCGCAAGCACCGCCTCGGACGCCGAGGTTTCCAATTCGGCCGACATCGACCGGCACACCAAGACCGATGCGCTGAAGATCCATTATGCCGCCGTCGACGGCGACAAGAATTTCAAGAAACCCGACGAGATCGTCAGCATGGAGGACGAGCCCGGCCACCAGGAGCTGTGCGACCGCGAGCAGGCCTTCCTCCTGCGCGCCATTCGCGAGGATCTCGATCTGACCGAGCAGATGGACGCGGCGGTCAACAGCCTGCGCATCGTGCTCGCCGCCGAACAGAGCATCGAACTCGGCCGGACCGTCGAGCTGGCCTGAGACAATCCGGCCGCTGGTGCTGGAGGAGGCGCCGGCGCCGCAGGAGTTTCATCCTTCTCCCCGTCCCTATGGGGGAGAAGGTACCGGCGGGCGGATGAGGGGCGGCGGTTACATTTGCAATTGGCTGGCAGGGACAGCTCGCGCATGTTCAGGCGCGGTGTCGAGACATGGAAATTGGGAGAGAGACATGTTCACCGACAGTCTGCTGGAAACCTACGCCGAGTCCGATGCGCTCGACCTGGCCAGGCTGGTGCGCGGCGGCGAGGTTTCGCCGGCCGAATTGGTCGAGGCGGCGATCACGCTGATCGAGCGGCTCAACCCGGCGTTGAACGCGGTCATCCATCGCCTCTATGACATGGCGCGCGCGCAGGCCGGGACGGTCGACAGATCGGCGCCCTTTGCCGGCGTGCCGTTCCTGCTCAAGGAGCTGGCCTCGTCCTGGACGGGTGCGCCTAACACGAATTCTTCCTTCTATCTGAAAGATGTCGTCGCCGATTTCGACACCGAAGTGGTCCGCCGGATGAAGGCGGCGGGGCTGGTGCTGGTCGGCAAGTCGAACGCACCTGAAAACGGCTGGTCGATCACGACGGAACCGAAACTCTACGGGGTGACGAAGAACCCGTGGAAGGAAGGCATCACGCCCGGCGGCTCGAGCGGCGGCGCGGCGGCGGCCATTGCGTCGCGCATGGTGCCGATCGCCGAAGCCAGCGACGGCGCCGGCTCGATCCGCATTCCGGCCTCCTGCTGCGGCATTGTCGGCCTGAAACCGTCGCGCGGCCGCGTCAGCCTCGCGCCGTTCGGCGACTATTGGTATGGCGGCGCCTATTTTCTCTGCTGCTCGCGCACGGTGCGCGACACGGCGGCCTATCTCGACGCGGTGTCCGGCGCGCTGCCGGGCGATCCCTATACGCCACCGGTGCCGGATAGCTCCTGGCTCAGCCTGTCCGCGCGGGCGCCGAAGAGGTTGCGCATCGGCTTCTCCGTTACGCCGCCCAACGGCACCGCCATCGATCCGGAGGTGAAGGCGGCGGTGATGGCAACCGTGGCAACGCTCGAGCGGCTGGGACACGATGTCGAGGCGCATGACATGCCGCTCGACGCCAATGCCGTCTGGGCGACCTACACCAACATGACCTGCGTGCAGACGGCGGCGACCTTCGATTATCTCGAAACGGTGATCGGCAGGCCGGTGACCCCAGGCGACGTCGAAGCGGTGACCTGGGCTATCATCGAGCGCGGCCGCGCGACGAGCGGTGTCAGGCACATTTCCGATGTCGAGCAGCTCAGGCAGGTCGGCCGCGACATCGTCGGCGATCTCAACGGCTACGACCTTTTCATCACGCCGACACTGACCCAGCTGCCGCGTCCGTTCGGCTATTACGACATGTCGGAAACCGACATCGACCGCTACAATGCCAAATGGGCGGATTCCGTGTTTGCCTTCCCCTTCAACATTTCCGGCCAACCGGCGATCTCGCTGCCGCTCGGATGGTCGAAAGGCGGCGTGCCGATCGGCGTGCAGCTGATCGGTCGCTATGGCGACGAGGCGACGGTGCTGGCGGCGTCGGCGCAGTTGGAGCAGGAGATGCCGTGGAAGGATCGGCGGCCGCCGGTGAGCGGTTAGGATGCGCTGATATTCAGGTGATGCCGGCCTGCAAGCGATGGTTCCCTGCGCTTCCGGTGCTCACGTACTTTAAGTACGCTCCGCTCCGGTTCTCGGGAACCACCGCTTTCGGCGCGGCCTGACCTGAATCTCAACACATCCTATGGCGCGTTGTCCAAAAGCGCGCAGCAGCTTCGGTGCCGACATACGCAAGCAAAGATTGCTCCATTTAACCAATCCCCTCCAGCCGCCTCGGCAGCCTGTTCATCGGCTTGGGTCCATCCGGCGTGATCAGGAACTGGTCTTCGAGATTGAAGCTGGCGAGGCCGTCTATGTAGAGCGGGATCTCGAAGGCCAGCACCATGCCGGCTTCGATGACGACATCGCTCTCGGCCGCGATGAACGGCCATTGCTCCGAAAACACCGATTGCCCGACGCTGTGGCCGAAATGGCCGCGGCGGTAGGAGCGCAGGCCTTGCCGCGCCAGGCTTTCGGTGGTGACGCGGTGCACATAAGCGAGCATGTTTCCGGGGATCAGCGCCGCCAGGCCGTCCTCGAAAGCGCGCTCGGCGATCGCATGCAGTTCGGCCTGGTCGGTGGAAGGCGGCCCGAAGATGAAATTGCGCGACATGTCGGAGGCGTAGCCGCCGACCGTGCAAACCATGTCGCATTTCAGCGGGTCGCCGGCCACGGCCCTGGCATCGGCGCCCTTGGCCCGGGCACCCAGTGTCACATATTCGGCGGTGGCGACCGGATACGACAGCCCTGCCGACGCCTCGGCGACGCCTTTCCGGTAAAGCGCCACGAGATCGGCCTGGCGCATGCCGGCCATCGCGTCCACCTGCAGACGCTCCAGCCCGGCTTCCGACAGGATGATGCCTTGCTGCAGCAGATCGATCTCGCGCTGCGCCTTGACGGCCCGCAGCCTGTCCAGGACCGGTGAACCGTCGACAATCAGGCAGTGCGGAAGCAGCGCCTGGATGGCCGCGAAATCGGCGGCCGGAATAAAGTCAAGGTCGACGCCGAGCGTCGCACGCGCCAGCCCGAAGTCGTCCAGCAGGGCCTGCAGCTGGTGCACCGAGCCGGCGAGATCGAAGGTGGCGGGCCGCGAGAAATCCGGCACGCGGCCAAGCGAGGCGAGGCCGGCCTCGATGCGTTCTGCCAGAAGACCGCGAGTGCCTGTCTCCAGTGGCGCGGTTTCGATCCAGATCGGGTGCGAACGCACAATCGCTTCAGGCGCGGCGAGCCGCAGCTGCGCGGCGTTGAAGTCCGCGACGACGACACCGATCGGCAGATCCTGCCGGGCCGGGATGATAACGAAGCCGCTGCCGGCGCGCCGGAACAGGCCGGCCGGCCCGATCCCCGCACCGGTCGCATAATGGAAGGCCTCGGGCGCGGAGAGCACCAGCGCCCCGATACCGGCGCGTTCCATCAAATACGCGGCGCGCTGGCGGTCGACAAAGCCGGTCATGTCTTCTCCCGATGTCCGAAGCGGCAACGGAGCATTGCCGGCAGCGACGATCAAGGGGCAAATACCGACCGGGCGGCAATGCCGACGAAATCGTTATTTGATCGGCTCCATCTTGGCGATGGCCGCGGTGAAGCCCGCCAGCGACGCCGGGATGGTGACCGGGTGACCGATTCCATGCCAATGGACGCTGTAGTAGCTTGCTGCCGCGCCGGATTCTTGCCCGGGCAAGGTCTTCGGGGTCCAACGCGAAGAAGCCGGCTGGCATGAGAAAGGGATGGACCATGGCGGACAAGGCGGCGAACACGAAGGCTGGAAACGATGCCATGCCGCTGTTCTATTCCAGGCCCGAGGCGCTCAACCCGGCGCGGCACGGCTCGCTGGGCCTGGCCGCGCGCAGCGACTTTTCCTTCGCGCGCGCGGTGCATGCCATTCCGGTGGTGGCTTCGGAAATGCCGGCGGCGATGCGCTCCTATCCGATCGTCTTCATCGGCCCGGCCAAGGCGCCGGTGATCATCACCGGCGTGCGCCAGGGCGAGAACCTGTTCGTCGACACAGACGGCCGGTGGACCGCACCGCATTACGTCCCCGCCTATGTCCGCCGCTATCCCTTCATCCTGGCCGAGGACCCGACCACGGCGGGCCGGCTGACGCTGTGCGTGGACAGGGCAAGCGAGCGGGTCGTCGACAAGGTCCTCTCGTCGCCCCTTCGTGACGACAAGATAGCCCCCTTCTTCAACGGCGCCGAGCCGACCGAAGCGACGAGGGAGGCGCTGGCCTTCTGCAATCAGTTCCAGATCGACTTCAGGGCCACCCGCGAAATGGTCGAGAGGATCGACGCGCATCGCCTGTTCGCGCCGCGCCAGAGCAAGGTGACGCTGGAAGGCGGCGAAACCCTCAACCTTACCGACTTCCAGGTGATCGACGAGGACGCCTTCAACAAATTGAGCGACGAGGCCTTCCTCGACCTGAGGAAATCGGGCGCGCTCACCCTGCTCTACTGCCACCTCGCCTCGACCAACAGCTGGACCTCGCTGGTGCACCAGGCATCGCTGCGCAAGGCGGGGTGAGGGCGAAGAACGGCTGAGGGTACCCAGCTAGGGCCGGCTTGTCCGAAAGGTCGCGCCGACCGGGACGACCTTCAGTGAATCCGGTTCGGATACAAAGGCGGGCTAGGCTGCCGCCCTTCTGTCGTGCCGCCCTTCGCTGATTTCCTCGGCGAGTTTGTCGCAGAAAGCGTCGAGATCGCCGGGATTGCGGCTGGTGACCAGCCCCTGGTCGGTGACGACCTTGCTGTCTTCCCAAAGGCCGCCAGCATTGACGACGTCGGTCTTGATCGACTTGTATGATGTGACTCTGCGGCCTTTGACAATCCCGGTTTCCACCAGGAGCCAAGGCGCATGACAGATCGCGCCGACGACCTTCTTGGCGGACCAGAATGCTTTGATGAAGTCCAGTGCCTTCTGCTCGACCCGCAGCAAATCAGGGTTAATAACGCCGCCGGGCAGAACGATCGCATCGTAGTCGTCTGCCCGCGCCTCATCCAAAGTCTTGTCCACCGGGACCTCGCGGCCCCAATCCTTGTGGTCCCAGCCTTTGATCTTGCCGCCTGCAAGCGACACGACATAGACCTCAGCGCCCGCTTCTCGCAATTTTTTCAGCGGGACTTCGAGTTCAGATTGTTCGAACCCGTTGGTCGCCAGGATAGCGACGCGCTTACCGGAAATATCCTGCATGGTTTCCTCCATCGTTGGGTTGATGGAAGGCTAACGAGCCCGAGCGGGAAGCGTTCCCCGCTGTAACCTTATGTGACTTCTGAGCGGGTGTGATAGGCGCTTCGGCCAAAGGCACCCCAGCCTGCACTGGCCCAAAATGCGAAAAAGCCGCGGCGGACCGCGGCTTTTCGATGCTTGATTTCCCTGGAGGAAATTGGAGCGGGTGAAGCGATTCGAACGCTCGACCCCAACCTTGGCAAGGTTGTGCTCTACCCCTGAGCTACACCCGCTCACACGGCGTCTTGGCCGCAAGCCGGGCCTATATGGCTGAAGAGCGCGGCGATTGCAACAGGGAAATCGCAGCCTTTTTACAACCTCTCGAGTGATGCCGGCAAACCGCCGCGATGCGCGGATTTCATTGTGCCATCGCGCGATGGTCTTGTGTCTGACGCCTCATTGGCCGTAAACGGCGAGGCAGAAAACGGACAAAGAAGAAACCAATGCCGAAGACCGAAGCCGAGCTTTTTGCCTTTCTTGCCGAACTGGGCATCGCCGTTTCGACGAAACGCCATCCGCCGCTCTATACGGTGGCCGATTCGCAGGCGCTGCGCGGCGAAATCGCCGGCGGGCACACCAAGAACCTGTTCCTGAAGGACAAGAAGGACAATTTCTTCCTGGTTACCGTCGGCGAGGACGCCGTCGTCGACCTGAAGCAGATCCACCAGCTGATCGGCGCCGCCAGCCGTGTCTCCTTCGGCAAACCGGAGATGCTGATGGAGCTTCTGGGCGTTTCGCCGGGCGCGGTCACCGTCTTTGGCGTCATCAACGACACGGCAAACAAGGTGAAGCTGGTGCTCGACAAGGATTTGATGGATCATGCCGTCATCAATGCGCATCCGCTGACCAATGAGGCGACGACATCGATCGCGGCGGCCGATCTCATCAGATTCGTCGAGGCAACCGGGCATGATGCTGCTATCTTGAAAGTCTCGGCATGATCGCCACATGGATGACGAAACCGACTTCCAATGAAGACATTGCGCCGACCCGCGGGCCGGCGGCGCGACCGAAAGGGTGACGAGATGAGCGACAACAATCCGTTTGGCGGGTCATTCGGCAGCAATGGCGGCCAGTATGCCACATCAGTACAATATGGCGGAACGGCACCCGCGCCAGCAAAGGTCGCGCTTGGCGACGCGCCGGGCGCAGCCCCTGTCACGGGCGACGTCATCAAGGACACGACGACCGCCGCCTTCGCCGCCGACGTCATCCAGGAATCGCGCCGCCAGCCCGTGCTGGTCGATTTCTGGGCGCCATGGTGCGGGCCTTGCAAGCAGCTGACGCCGCAGCTTGAAAAGGCGGTCAGGGCCGCCGGCGGCAAGGTCAAGCTGGTCAAGATGAACATCGACGACCACCCCTCGATCGCCGGCCAGCTCGGCATCCAGTCCATTCCGGCGGTCATCGCCTTCAAGGATGGCCAGCCGGTCGACGGCTTCATGGGCGCGATCCCGGAGAGCCAGATCGCCGAATTCATCACCAAGGTCGGCGGCAAGGGCAATGGCGCCCCGGCCGTGGCCGAGGCGCTGGCGGCAGCGACGGAAGCCCGCGACGCCGGCGACATGCAGACCGCCGCCGACATTTTTGACGCCATCCTGGCGCAGGCGCCGGAGACGGTCGAGGCGATCGCCGGGCTGGGTGACCTGCTGTTCGAGGCCGGCGACACGGAAGGCGCCGAGGCGTTGCTGGCAACAGCGCCGGACGCCAAGAAGGATGCGCCGGCGCTTGCCGCGCTGCGTGCCAAGATGGCGCTTGCCGCGCAAGCGGCGACGCTCGGCAATCCCGCCGAGTTCGAGCGGCGCCTGGCGGAAAATCCCAGGGATCATCAGGCCCGTTTCGATCTGGCCATGATCCAGAACGCCAAGGGCGAACGCACGGCGGCGGCGGACAATCTGCTCGCCATCATCAAGGCCGACCGCGCCTGGAACGAGGATGGCGCCAGGACGCAATTGCTGCAATTCTTCGAGGCCTGGGGCATGACCGACGAGGCGACGCTGGCGGCGCGGCGCAAATTGTCGGCGCTGCTGTTTTCCTGAGCCGGCGGCTCAATCGTCGCATGGGCTTGGCGTCGGCGGTGGCCGCGCCAGATTAGGTAGCTGACTTCGGCAGGCCGATGTTCCTGTGGCGGGAGGCCGAAGAAGTCGATCGGAGGAATGAGGTGCAAGCGGGAAACGCGCATTACCGGCTCGCCAAGGATCTGCCGTCGACGATCCCGATCTTTCCGCTCGAGGGGGCGCTTCTGCTGCCGGGCGGCCGTATGCCGCTCAACATCTTCGAGCCGCGCTACCTGCAAATGGTGGACGAGGCGGTCGCCGGCTCGCGGCTGATCGGCGTCATCCAGCCCCGTCTCGACGGCGCGCTGCGCGACGATGGCGAGCCGGAGCTCTGCAATGTCGGCTGCGCCGGCCGCATCATCGCTTTTTCCGAAACCGGCGACGGCCGTTACCTGATTTCGCTGCAAGGCGTGTGCCGCTTCCGCATCGCCCATGAGCTGACGGTCAAGACGCCGTTTCGCCAGGCTAAACCCGCGCCGTTCCTCGCCGATCTCGATGACGATCCGGCGGCGAACGAGATCGATCGGCCGGCGCTGCTGAAGGCATTTCGCGCCTATCTGCAGGCAAATGACCTCGAAGCCGACTGGGAAAGCGTCAGCCGCGCCGAAAATGCCATGCTGGTCAACGCGCTGTCGATGATGGCGCCCTATGGTCCGGCCGAGAAGCAGGCGCTGCTCGAAGCGGCGGATTTGAAGACGCGCGCCGAAACGCTGATCGCCATCACCGAAATGGCGCTGGCGCGCGAGAATGAGGATTTTGGCTCGAGTCTACAGTAAGATGTGCCGATATTCAGGTGATGCCGGCCATTTTCGACTCGGCCTGACCTGAATCTCAACGCATGTTCCGATAGTTGGTCAGGAGGCGACACGGTGGCGGCGGATGGGCGTGACGGAAAGAATTTCAATGTCGACCCCAAGTTGCTGGAGCTCCTGGCCTGCCCGCTGACCAAGGGGCCGCTGGCCTGGGATCCGGAGCGCGGCGAGTTGGTCTCGCGGGTCGCCAAGCTCGCCTATCCAGTGCGCGACGGCATTCCGATCATGCTGCCCTCCGAGGCGCGGACGCTTTCGGCGGAAGATGTGCTGGCGCCGCCGCGGCTGGGTGGGCCTTCGTAGGAGGTGCAGAGCCGCCAGTCGCTTCGTCATCCCGGGGCGAAGCAGCCGCGCAGCGGCGTCGCGGAGACCCTGGGATCCATGCCTCGACGCATGTGACGTGCGAAAGCGGGCCAGAGCCGGGTGCCTTTCTTCCTACGAGTAGAGACGCTATTCTGGACCGTGGCGCTCTTTGATCGCTGTCGCGGCATGGGTCCTCGGGTCTCCGCGGCGGAGCTTCGCTCCTGCTCCGCCCGTGGGTGGTGAGGCGAAGCCGGCGCCGTACGCTACTGAAAATTCCGTCCCTTGGGCATGACCCTTTCCGCTTCTTCCGACAGTGTTGCGAGGTCCTGCCTAGCTGGCGCCGTTTGGCTGGAGCGCCCCGGCCCTCCCTCGGAGGCGTGTCGCGTGGCCGGCGCTCCGGCTCCACTGACCTTCTCCAGAAGCACGGTCAGCCAGGGCGTCAGATCCTCGATCTTCTCGGCGACGATATGGACCACACCCGATTCCGACTGCAATTTGCCGGTGACCTTCACGAACCGCGCACCCATGACGATGGGGCGGAAGCGGGTAAAGGTTCGCTCCCAGAAGATGACGTTGGCGACGGCCTTGTCGTCCTCAAGCGTCAGGAAGATCGCATTGCCCTTGCCGGGGCGCTGGCGCACCAGCACGAGGCCGGCAACGGAGACGCGCCTGCCGTCGCGCTGGGAAGGCAGGTTGGCATTGGGCGTGACGCCGGCGCGGTCGAGCCGTTCGCGCAGGAAGGCGACGGGATGTGCCTTCAGCGACAGGCCGAGCGAGCGGTAGTCGTGGATGACGTGTTCGCCGAGCGGCATTTTCGGCAGCTTCGTCTCGGGCTCGAGTTCGCGCAGGCGCAGCGCCGGCTGGTCGAACAGCGGCAGCTTTTCGGCCGCACTCCTGGCACCCAGCGCGCGCACCTCCCACAGCGCGGCACGGCGGTCGAGGCCGATTGAACGGAAGGCATCGGCCTGCGCCAGCCTCTCGATCTCGTCGACATCGAGGCCGGAGCGCAGCCAGACATCCCGGACGGTTTCGTAGCCTGAGCCGCGCCGCTTTGCGAAATCCTCCATGCGTTCCTTTGAAAGACCCTTGATCTGCCGGAAGCCAAGCCGCAGCGCATGATCTGTCTCGATGACACCGCGCATCTCGGCATGACGCGGCAGAATGCGGGCAGGATCGAAAGGCGCTTTTTCCAGGGTACAGTCCCATACGGAATAGTTGACGTCGACCTCGCGGATGTCGACGCCATGGTCGCGCGCGTCGCGTACCAATTGCGCCGGCTGGTAGAATCCCATCGGCTGCGAATTCAGGATCGCGGCGCAGAACACGTCGGGATAGAAGGTCTTGAACCAGCACGAGGCATAGACGAGCAAGGCGAAGGAGGCGGCATGGCTTTCGGGAAAGCCATATTCGCCAAAGCCTTCGATCTGCTTGAAGCAGCGCTCGGCGAAGTCCTTGGTGTAGCCCTTGCCGACCATGCCATTGATCATGCGGTCGCGATAATTGCCGATGGTGCCAGTGCGCTTGAAAGTGGCCATGGCGCGGCGCAGTTCATCGGCTTCGCCCGGCTTGAAGCCGCCGGCGACGATGGCGATCTTCATCGCCTGTTCCTGAAACAGCGGCACGCCAAGCGTCCTGCCGAGGATGTCTTTCAATTCCGCCTTCTGATATTCGGCCTTCTCCTTACCTTGCCGGCGGCGCAGATAGGGATGGACCATGTCGCCCTGGATAGGGCCGGGCCGAACGATCGCCACCTCGATGACAAGGTCATAGAAATCGCGCGGCTGGAGCCTTGGCAGCATCGACATCTGCGCGCGAGACTCGATCTGGAAGACGCCGAGCGTATCGGCGCGGCAGATCATGTCGTAGACACGCCTGTCTTCCGGCGGCAAGGTGGCCAGCACATAGGGTTGGCCGTAGGGATCCCGGGCTTTTGGATAGTGCTCCGTAAGCAGAGTGAAGGCGCGCTGCAGGCAGGTCAGCATGCCGAGCGCCAGCACATCCACTTTGAGGATCTTCACCGAGTCGAGATCGTCCTTGTCCCATTCGACCATCTTGCGCTGGTCCATCGCCGTCTTGACGATGGGCACGATCTCGTCGAGGCGGTCCCTGGTGATGACGAAGCCGCCGACATGCTGGGAGAGGTGACGGGGAAAGCCCATGATCTCGTTGGCGCGTTCCATCACATGCCGCGACGTGGGGTCGCTTCGGTCAAGGCCGCCGGCGCGAGCTTCCTTCTCGCCGAGCTCCGAGGTCGACCAGCCCCAGATCGAACCGGATAATGACGCCCTGACATCCTCCGACAGCCCCATCGCCTTGGAGACCTCGCGCAGCGCCGAGCGGCCGCGATAGCTGATGACGGCGGCCGCGAGCGCGGTGCGCTTGGAGCTGTATTTGGTATAGATGTACTGCATCACCTCTTCGCGTCGTTCATGCTCGAAGTCGACGTCGATGTCGGGCGGTTCATTCCTTTCTTCGGAAATGAAACGCTCGAACAGCGTATCGATCTTGTCCGGCCCCACCTCGGTGATGCCGATACAGAAGCAGATGATGGAATTGGCGGCAGATCCACGGCCCTGGCAGAGGATATTCTGGCTGCGGGCGAATTTGATGATGTCGTAGACGGTCAGGAAATAGCGGGCGTAATTCAGCCGCTCGATCAGAGCGAGCTCTTCCTGAATGCGTTTTATGACGCTGGTGGGGACACCGCCCGGGAAGCGCTTGGCCGCGCCTTCTCGCGCCAGCCTTTCCAGCTCGGCCTGCGGGCCAAGGCCCGATTCCGTCGGCTCGTCGGGGTAGTTGTACTGGAGGTCGCTGAGCGAGAAGGTCAGCTCCTCCCCGAAACGCAGCGTCTCGGCCAGCGCTTGCGGGTGCCTGCGGAACAGACGCGCCATCTCCAGCGGCGGCTTCAGGTGACGCTCGGCGTTGGCGGTGAGCTCAAGGCCGACCTCGGCGACGGCCGTGTTGAGGCGGATCGCGGTCAGCACGTCCTGCAGCGGGCGTCGTTCGGCTGTGTGGTAGAGGACATCGTTGGTCGCCATCAGCGGGATGCCGGCACTCTCTGCCAACGCCGCCGCCTGCTCGATCCGGAAACGGTCATTGCCGGCATAACAGGGCGAGACGCCAAGCCGCAGGGCTTGGCCGAAGCGATCCTTGAGCTGGCGAAGCAGGGCAAGACCGCCTTGCGCGTCCGCTACCAGATCGGGCAGGACCGCCAGCGACATCAGGTCCCCCCATTCCAGGAGGTCGCCGCGCTGGAGAAGCGTGGCGCCCTTTTCGGTCTCGTCACGCAGATTGGCCTGGGTGAGCATGCGGCACAGATGCCCCCAGCCCGCACGGTTCCGGGGATAGGCGAGAATGTCCGGCGTGCCGTCGCCGAAAACCAGCCGGCAGCCGGGGTGATAGGAGAGTTTTTCGACCTTGGCCTGCTGCCAGGCGCGCACCACGCCGGCAACCGTGTTGCGGTCGGCAAGGCCGATCGCGGAGAATCCCAGGAGCTTGGCCGCGACCACCAGTTCCTCCGGCTTGGAGGCGCCGCGCAGGAAGGAGAAATTCGACTGGATGCCGAACTCGGCATAGGGAATGACGGTCAGCGCATTCATGCGAAGACCCCGTGCATGAACCAGCGCGGCGGCACCTGCGGGTTGCCATAAAGGCCTTGCCGGTAGAGCCAGAAGCGGCGGCCGTCGGCATCCTCGATGCGGAAATAGTCACGGGTGGATGTGGCCGGATCGCTTGACGCCTCACGCCACCATTCGGCGGCGATGCGTTCCGGACCTTCGACCCGGGTGACGCGGTAGAGCGCGCGCCGCCAGCGGAAGTGCAGCGGCGGCCCCTCCGGCATTTCGGTAGCGGGCACCTCGATGGGTTCGGGCGCGCGGAACAGCCGGATCGGCCGCTCCGGTGGGAAGATGGTTCTGGGCGCCTGCATCCTGTCCGGCTTCTTCGGCGGCGTGGTCCGGCGCGGGGCCTCGGTGAAAGGGACGATGGCGACGGCGCGTTCCGGCAGATGGCTTTCCACGGCGACCGGTTGCAGCACCGCGCCCTCGCCGAGCCGGGCACGGATGCGGTCGGCGAACAGCGCGATATCGGCGCCATCGTCGGCCACCTCGCCCGTCAGGTCGGCCTGCGCCATGTCGAAAGCGGCGACAGCCAGCACGGAGAGCCGCACCAGGTCGAAGCCATAGCCGGCATCGATACCTTGCTCGAGTGCCGCCAGCCTTTCATGGAACAGCTTCTGGATCAGCCGGGGATCGCGCATCGGCCGCGAGGTGCCCAGCGCAATGCGGCTGACCGCGCCGTCGACGCGGAAGAGCAGCAGCGCCAGCGTCCTGGCGCCCTCGCCCCGGCGCTCGAGATCGGTCTTCAAGGTCGTCGCCAGCAGGCCGACCAGCCGTTCGATGTCCTCGGTCAGCGTGACGGGCTCGGCGAGATGGCGCTCGACCGAAAGCGGCGCGACGGGAAGGCGCGGCGAGACCGCCTCGTCGAGGCGGCCAAGCGCCTGGTCGAGGCGCAGCAGCAAGGCGGCGCCGAAGCGGCGGGCGAGCGGTGCGCGCGGTGCGGCCATGACGGCGCCCGCCGTGCGCAGGCCGACGCTCTCCAGGCTGGCGCGGGTTTCCGGCACTATGCGCAATGCGGCGAGCGGCAAGGGCGCCAGCAGTGCTTCCTCCTCGCCGCCGGCGACGATGCGGTCGCCGCAAAAGCGTGCCGCCGCCCAGGCCGCCCCCGGCGTCGGGGCAAGGCCGGCGCGGACATCGAACCCCTGATGGAAGAAGCGCGACAGTATGTCGTCCAGCATGGCGCGTTCGCCACCGAACAGATGAGTGCAGCCGGTGACGTCGAGGAACAGGCCGTCCGTCCCGTCCAGCGCCACCAGCGGGGTGTAGCGGTCGCACCAGTCGGCAAGGCCTTCGAGCAGGCGGCGGTCGGCTTCCGGATCGGCCTCGACGATGTCGATCGAGGGATGCATGGCGCGCGCATCGGCAATGCCCATGTCGCGCTTCAGGTGCAGCGCCTCAGCCCGCTCGTCGAGGGCCGAGATGCGCTGCGCGTTGCCCTGGCGGTGGCTGACCACCAGTGGCGGATGATCCGACGACGGCCGGGAACGCCAGGACCGCCCCAGACGCTGCCGCAGGATCCTTTCGGCCGCGAGGTAGGGAAACCACAGGGACAGGATTCTTTGGCCGGTCTGCCCGTCTTTCCTCGCTTCGTCTTTCTTCGCCCCATCTCTCGTCGAATACGCGTTCATCGGGGTTCCACTCCAGTGTGAATTGTCCTGGCAGGGCCGTGCGGCTCTTGCCGATGGTAATGGTGAAGGCAGGGCGGCCGATCGAACCGGCGAGCGGCCCGGCGATCGTGGCGCGCGGCACGGCCGGCGCCGACGCGACGATGAGGCGGACGGGCGCCGCCGTCGGTTCGGGCTCGGCCGCCTGCCGCAGCAGGAACACCGGCCGGCCGGCGCTTGCCGCCCTTGCATGCAGCCGGCGCGTCGCGGTCAGGTCCAGCCGCTGCGGGTTGCCGCGAATTTCCAGGATGACGGCGGCGAGTGCCGTCATCCGGGCGGCCTCCTCGGCGACCCACAGCGCATCGACGAGCCTGGGCGCCTCGGAAAACAGCAATTGCCGGGGCTCGATGCCGAATGAGGCATGCAGCCCCCTGGCATAGGGAAAGCCAGCCTCGCCAAAGATCTCCGATGTACCGATCCACAGCACCGGCAGTCCGTGTGCCTGCTTCAGGATCAGGCTGGTGAGCGACAGAGCGAAGCCGGCGATGGCTCCGGCATCGCGGGTTTGCCCGCCATGGATTTCGCTCAAGGCGGCTTTCGGCAGGCCGCCGCTCAGGGCGGCATCGAGGCGCTCGACGCCGATGGGCAGGAAGGCATCCGGCAAGGCCGCGGCAAGGCCGCGTCGAACGATTGTGAGATCGGCACTGGACGTGACATCGGCGCTGGCGTCGGCATCAAGCGGCGCGGCGGCCGGCGCCTGCAGGCGCTCGGGCAGCGTTCCCTCGATTTTCGCGATCTGGCGGCGCAGGGCAAAAACAGTCTCCCGCGCCACGGCGCTCATCGCCATGACGGTCAGCTTCCACTCACAATTGTTCCTGTTATGTTCCTATAGATTCCAGAGGGCGATTGAAGAGTCAAGCAGAGTCACAAGGAATTTATTCCTCATCCCGTGCGCCTCAGCCCTGTTATTTGCCTCGACCGGTGCGAAAGCCTATATGCCGGGATCAAAGGACAAAGCATGGCCCGCATCTACAAAACCCGCACCTGGCATGGCGAACTTGCGCCCTCGATGGAGGAGCTGGAGTTCCTCGCGCTGGAGGCCTATGCCCATTTGCCGGAGGACTTTCGCAAGCTGACCGGCGAGATCGTCATCCAGATCGCCGAGTTCCCGACCGACGAAATCATGGACGACCTGTCGCTGGAAACGCCGTTCGACCTGCTCGGCCTGTTCGAGGGACGCGGCATCGCCGAGCGCTGGAACCCGCAGACCGGCGAAGGCCCGAACCGCATCACGCTCTACCGACGCGCCATGCTCGACTACTGGGCCGAAAACGAGGAAACGCTGGGCGACATCGTCACCCATGTGCTGATCCACGAGATCGGCCACCATTTCGGCCTGTCGGACGATGATATGGAGCGGATCGAGGAAGCGGCTGAATAAGCTCGAAGAGAGGAAGCCCCTACCAATCACTAAGCTTGGTGTCCGGCCCGTATTCCTGGCCGTCGACGTCCTTCACCACGGCCTGGCCGCAGCGCATGGTCTTGGCTTTCTTGTCATAGGCATAGGTCGGCGAGCCGAACAGGTGCCAGCCCTTGTTCAGCGCCGCCGTCACCTTGTGGCAGAAGCTGGCGTCGTCCGGGCCGGTCAGAAAGCGGTAGAGTTTCATTTTCTCAAGTCCTGTCGTGAATGAACTTGGCCGCGATCATGCGCCGATGGCGGCGGCCTTCGCCAGCAGTTTTTCGGCCTGCGCCAGGTGCAGCCGCTCGACCATTCTGCCATTCAGCGCGATCACGCCCTTGCCATTGTTTTCGGCAAGGGCAAACGCGTCCTTCACCAGGCGCGCCTCGGTCAGCGCCGCCGGCGATGGCGCGAAGGCGCGGTTCGCCGCGTCGATCTGGGCCGGATGGATGAGGGTCTTGCCGTCGAAGCCCATGGCCGCCGCTTCCGCGCACTCGCGGGCAAAGGCGTCGAGATCGCGAAAATCGTTGGCTACGCCGTCGAGCATGTCGAGACCGCCGGCGCGAGCGGCCAGCACCATCTGCATCAGCCACGGCACGAGGTAGCGCCGGTCCGGCGTCGCCAGCACGCCGGTGTCCTTGGCAAGGTCATTCGTTCCGGCAACGAAACAATTCAGCCGTGAGGCGGGATCGCGGCCAAGCTCGGCGATCGCGCCGATGTTGAGCATGGCCTTGGGCGTCTCGATCATCGCCCACAGCTTCACGCTGTCGGGGGCAAAATTGTCATCGAGCACGTCGCCGACCTCAAGGATATCGCGCGGTGTGGCGACCTTGGACAACAGGATGCCGTCGGGCTCGAATTTTGCCGCGGCAAGCAGGTCGTCGGCGCCCCATTCGCTGGCCAGCGCATTGACCCGCACCACCATCTCGCAGCGGCGGCCAAGGGCGACCGGGCGATTGTCGAAAATGCCAGCCAGCTTTTCGCGGGCGGCGACCTTGTCGGCCGGGGCGACGGCATCCTCGAGGTCGATGATGACGGCATCACAGGCAAGCTGCGCGATCTTGGCCAGTGCCTTGTCGTTGGAGGCCGGGACATAGAGCACCGAGCGACGCGGGCGGTAGGGTTCGGTTGTCATGCTCGATCTATGCCGTCTGTGGATGGTCGAGGCAAGCGTCCGACCGGTACCTGACACGAGCCAGTCGTCGAAGTTGGCACAGGCCCTGCACGAAAACTGCACACGCCTGCGGAAAAGCTCCTCGGATCCGCCCTGCTGTTTCCCTGCCGGCCTGCGAGACGGGCGGCATGCAAAAGCGAGCAAAACCCCGTTGGTCCCTGCCCTACCGGCTGCGCAGCGAAGGCTGGTGGCTGGTCGATCCGCCGCGCGCGAATCCCGCGGCGATCCTCATTCCCTTTGTCCGCAAGAGCTTGCCGGCCATGCGGTCGGTCGCGATCAGGAAGGTCCGTTCATGACATCGTTTCTCACAGCGGCACCGAGCTATTGCAGCCGCTTCGGTATTGCCGTCCTGCTGGTCGTGCTGGCGGATTTTCTCTTCTATGGTCAGCCCGCCGGCATCACGGTTTTCCTGTTCGCCCTCCTGATCGCCGCGGCGATCGTGGCCGTGCATCCCGCTGCCTTCAGCGACGGCAGGGTCTGGCTCAAGGCCTCCGCCTTGCTTGTCGCGTTGCTGCCGCTCGCTGAAAATGTCAGCGCCCCGTCGGCCGCGATCGCGCTTGCGGCCCTGGTCGTGTTCGCGCTTTCGCTGAGCGGCCGCTTGCGATACCGCATCGCCCGCATGGCCGGCCAGATCGCACTGTTTTTGCTGGCGGCACCGTTCCGGTTCGCCAATGATTTCATCCGCTGGCGCAAGACCGCGCGCCGGTTCGGCGGGCGCCGCATCCGGCTGGCGGCGATCGCGGTCTGGGTAATGCCGCTGACGCTGGGCGCTGTCTTCCTGGCGCTGTTCGGCGCCGCCAATCCGGTCATCGACTACTGGCTGTCGCTGATCGACCTGGTGAAGCTGCTCGATCTCATCCAGCTGACGCGGATTGCCTTCTGGCTGTTCGTGCTCGCCGGCGTCTGGGCTTTTCTGCGGCCACGCCTGCCGCGGTTCCGGCAGCGCATCCCTCGGCCGAACCATCCCCCCGCCGATGCCCAACCGGCGGCCGTCCCGGACAGGCATGTCGTCGAGGACATCGTGTTCGGCAAGGCAGCCATCCTGCGCGCGCTTGTCGTCTTCAACATCCTGTTCGCGCTGCAGACCGGGCTCGACGCCACCTATCTGTGGGGCGGGGCCGCGCTTCCCGACGGGCTGAGCTATGCCGCCTATGCCCATCGCGGCGCCTATCCCTTGATCGTCACGGCGCTGCTTGCCGCCGGTTTTGTCCTTGCGGCGCTCAGGCCCGGAAGCGAAACCTCGGCGGATCCGCTCATCCGCCGGCTGGTCTATGCCTGGGTCGGGCAGAACATCATGCTTGTCATCTCGTCGATCCTGCGGCTCGACCTCTATGTCGGCATCTACGCGCTGACCTACTGGCGCATCGCCGCGTTCGTCTGGATGGGGCTGGTGGCGGCGGGCCTTGCACTGATCATCGCCCGCATCGCGCTTGGAAAATCCAATGAATGGCTCTTGTCCGCCAATCTTCTGACGTTATCGGCGGTGCTTTATGCCTGCTGCTTCATCAACTTCGCGGCCACGATCGCCAACTACAATGTCGACCATTCCTTCGAGATGACCGGCCAGGGCATTCCCCTCGACGCCTGGTATCTGCGCTCGCTCGGTCCGGGCGCGTTTCCGGCGCTGGATCGCTTCTTCGATCATCAAGGCAGGACGGCTGAAGCCGGCGCCACACTCGAACTGGCGAGACTGCGTGCCGTCGATGAAGGCTGGTACCGAACCGTTCAGGAAAACTGGCGCGCCTGGAGTTTTCGCGATTGGCGCCTGCTTCGATATCTCGACACCAGGGGGCCGTTCGTGGTTCCTGATGCCACCAAACCGTACGGGACGGGCCGCTGATCCATGCCGCATCACATCCTCGTCGCCGACGATGATCCGCATATCCGCGAAGTGATCTGCTTCGCGCTGGAAAAGGCCGGCATGAAGACTTCAGCCGTTTCCGATGGCGCCGCCGCCCTGCAGGCGGTCGAACGGCATCCGCCCGACCTCATCGTGCTCGATATCGGCATGCCCGAGATGGACGGGCTGGAGGTCTGCCGGCGGCTCAGGCAGCGATCCGACGTGCCGGTGCTGTTCCTGTCGGCGCGAGACGAAGAGATCGACCGCATCCTCGGTCTCGAAATGGGCGGCGACGACTATGTGACGAAGCCGTTCAGTCCGCGCGAGCTCGTCGCTCGTGTCAACGTCATCCTGCGGCGTGCCCGCCCGGCGGCGCCCGAACCGGCCGACGACAGGCAGTTTTCGCATGGCAAGCTCACTCTGGCGCCGGCCAGCCACGCGGCCGCCTTCAACGGTGAGCCGCTTGCCCTGACGGGGATCGAGTTCTCGATCCTGAGAGGGTTTCTGGCGCGGCCCACGCATGTGCTCGACCGCGATGCGGTGATGGCCAATGCCTATGCCGGCAGGATCCATGTCGCCGACCGCACAGTCGACAGCCATATCCGCAACATCCGCGCCAAGCTGGCGGCGGCGGGTTGCCAGGAGGTCATCGAGACCGTGCACGGTGTCGGCTTCCGGCTCGGCCGATGCGGCTGACGAGCAAATGGATCGGCCGCAAATGGCGGCCACGGCTCGCCACGGTCGTCGTCGCCATCCTGATCCTGGTGATGGCGCTGCCGCTGGTCGGCCTGTTCTTCTTCCGCCTCTACGAGAACCAGCTGATCCGCCAGACCGAGGCGGAGCTGATCGCGCAAGGGGCGGCCATCGCCGCCATCTATGCCCAGCAGGTGCGTGACGCCGGCATTGCGCCGGACAAGCTTGGCGCGCCGATCCCGCAGCCGGACGGAAGTGCAAGCCGAGGCGTCAACCCCGACGGACCCTACCGGCCGATCGAGCCCCGCCTCGATCTCGCCTCCGACACCGTGCTGCCGACCCGGCCGGCGGCGATACCAGCCACCGCCGATCCCGCCTTCGCCGCGATCGGTGCGCGCCTGTCCGGCATTCTCGACGCCACGCAGAAAACCACGCTGGCCGGCTTCCGGCTGCTTGACGCCAGGGGCATCGTCATCGCCGGGCGCGAGGAGGTCGGGCAGTCGCTGGCCGACGTCCGGGAGGTGCGTGAAGCACTTGCCGGCCGCTATGCCAGCGCGCTCCGGCTGCGCATCCCCGACCAGCCGGCGCCGCCACTCTATTCGGTCAGCCGCGGCACCAGGGTGCGTGTCTTCGTCGCCATGCCGGTAGCCGTCGAGGGCAAGGTGGCCGGCGTGGTTTACGTGTCGCGGACGCCCAACAACATCGTCAAACATCTCTATGGCGAGCGCGGCAAGGTGACCTTGGCGGCGATTGCCATTCTCGGCGGCACGCTGCTCATCGGCCTCGTCTTCCTGCGCACCGTCAGCCGGCCGATCTATGCGCTGATCGACCGCACCCAGCGTATCGCCGCCGGCGAGCGCGACGCGATCCGGCCGCTCGACCATCACGGCACCTACGAGATGGCCGAGCTTTCCGCCGCCTTCCTCGACATGGCCGAAAAGCTGCAGGCGCGCTCGGACTCGATCCAGACCTTCGCCACCCATGTCTCGCACGAGCTCAAATCGCCGCTGACGGCGATCCAGGGCGCGGCGGAACTGCTGCGCGATTCCGGCAGCGCGATGGACGATGCCGAGCGGCGGCGCTTCTCAGACAATATCGTCACCGATGCCGGGCGGCTCAATCTGCTGGTGCGCCGGCTCCTCGATCTGGCGAAAGCCGAAAACCTCGCACCCAGCGGCGAAAGCACCTCGATCGATGCCGCGCTGGCGCTGCTGCCCGTCGACAGCAGGCTGGCGGTTCGCGTCGAGGCCGGCGGCGATCTGGCCCTGCGCATATCGGGCGAGAACGGAGCAATCGTGCTTGCCAATCTCATCGACAATTCCGCCAGGCACGGCGCGACGCAGGTTTCGATCACGGCGGCAAGTGCCGGCGGCAAGGCAACGGTGCTGGTCGGCGACGACGGCGCCGGCATTTCGCCGAGCAACCGGGCGCGCATCTTCGAGCCGTTCTTCACCACGCGGCGCGATACTGGCGGCACCGGCATGGGCCTCGGCATCGTGCTGGCCCTCCTGAAAGCGCATGATGGCTCGATCGGGCTGGTTGACTCCGAACGCGGCACGCGCTTCGAGATCATTCTGCCTTTATCAAGCTGAGCATGATCTTATCCGAAAACCGGTACCCACTTTTCGGGATCATGCTCTGGAAGCTGGAGCCGAAAAAATGCGCTACGACATCGTCATCATCGGCGGAGCCATCGTTGGGTCCTCCATTGCCTACTACCTGCGCGAGGAAGGGTTTTCCGGCTCGATCGCGCTGATCGAGCGCGATCCGCAATTCGCGCATGCCGCGACGACACTGTCCCTGGCCTCGATCCGCCAGCAATTCTCGATCCCGGAAAACATCCGGCTGTCGCAATTCACGCTGAAACTGTTCCGGCGGCTGAAGGAAGAATTCGGCGCGGACGCCGATATCGGATTTCGCGAGGGCGGCTACCTCATCCTCGCCGGGGAGAATGGCCTGCCGATCCTCAAGGCCAATCACGAGGCGCAGATGGCCGAGGGCGCCGACATCGTGCTCGAGGACGCCGAGCAACTGGCGCAGCGCTTCGCGTGGCTGTCGACCGAAGGTATTTCCGCCGGCGCCTATGGCCGGACCGGCGAAGGCTGGTTCGACGCGCATGCCATGCTGATGCTGTTCCGCAAGGCGCTGCGTGACAAGAAGATCGATTTCATCAGCGCTTCGGTCACCGCCGTCGCGCGCGACGGCAACCGCGTCACCGGCGTCTCCCTCGACAATGGCCAGACGCTTGCTGCCGGCATCGTCGTCAACGCCGCCGGGCCGAACGCCGGCAAGGTCGCGGCTTTTGC
Organism: Mesorhizobium sp. NZP2298; assembly: GCF_013170825.1. NCBI lineage: Bacteria > Pseudomonadati > Pseudomonadota > Alphaproteobacteria > Hyphomicrobiales > Phyllobacteriaceae > Mesorhizobium > Mesorhizobium sp. NZP2298. The sequence goes on from NZ_CP033365.1 coordinate 1,027,688, forward strand.
CCAGCTTTCGCTGCCGGTCGAGCCGCGCAAGCGCAACGTCTTCGTCTTCGAGGCGCGCGAGAAATATGCCGACATGCCGCTGCTGGTCGATCCCTCCGGCATTTATGTGCGCCCGGAAGGCTCGGTCTACCTCACCGGCGGGGCCGAGCCGGAAGAGGGCGACGGCCCGGCCGATCCCACCGATTTCGAGGTCGACTGGCCGCTGTTCGAAGAGGTGATCTGGCCGGCGCTGGCGACCCGCATTCCGGCCTTCGAGGCGATCAAGCCGACCCGCGCCTGGGCCGGGCATTATGACTACAACACGCTGGATCAGAACGCCGTGATCGGTCCGCATCCCGAGGTTCGCAATTTCCTCTTCGCCAACGGCTTTTCCGGCCACGGCCTGCAGCAGGCGCCGGCGGTGGGCAAGGCGCTTGCGGAGTTCCTGGTGCATGGCGGATATCGGACGATCGATTGCTCGGCGTTTGGCTATGAGCGGGTGGCCGAGGGACGGGCTTTCCGGGAACTGAATGTGATTTGAGCGAGGCGGGCAAGGATTCTAGGGCCTGCGCCGCGTCGCTTCGCTCCTTGCTCCGCCCTAGAATGACGAAGTTCGGGGTATCACCGCATCAACCCTGAGAGCGTTGCCGAGAGCATGTCCGGCAGCCGTATTGTCGAAAATTCCCCAGACTTGCGCCCCCGATGCGGCCGTTGCTTGCACCTGCCGGCTGATGCGGTCGAGGCTTTCGGCATCGTAGTCCGAATAGTAGACACGCGGCACGCCATGCCAGCGAAAATAGGCAAGGGCAGACCAGCCACCCGGCACTGCCGCGGCCGGGACCGGAGCCGGGTCGGCGGCAACACGCGCGATCCGCCTGCCGGCCAGAAGCGCTTCCGCCTCTGCTTCAAACCAGCTGGGGTGGCGCGGCTCGCATGCCAGCCTGGCTCGACTGCGCCTTCCCAGCATGTCGAAGAAACCGTCGGCGACGTCCGGCTCGAAGGCCAAGCTCGGCGGCAGCTGCACCAGAAGGACGCTCAGTTTTTCATCGAGACCGTCAACCTGCTGAAGAAAGGCATCGGCAAAAGCCTCGCAGCCCACGAGGCGATTTTCATGTGTCATCGCTTTCGGCGTCTTGACGGCAAAGCGGAAATGCTCCGGCACGGAGCCTGCCCAGCGTTCATAGGTCTCGCGGCGATGCGGCTTGTAAAAGGATGTGTCGATCTCGACGATCGGAAAGTGCTGGGCATAGCGTTCGAGATGCGACCCGGATTGCGGGAAGTCTTCCTTGTAGCGCGTCGGAATGCCCCAGCCAGCCGTACCTATGAAACATCCCTGCTTATCCATGCATGGGATGTGGACCAGATGAGGTGCGGGTCAAGGCGGGGCGACCCGCCGTCTAAGCCGCCGCCAGTCTTCCAGCCTCGACATAGGCCTGCAGCCAGGCCAGCACCCGGCCCCAGCCCTCGGTATGTTCGACCGCCGCTTCGGTCAGCCCGGCAAAACCGCCATGACAGATGGTGAGGCGCGTGCCCCTGGCGATCGGCTGCAGTAGCCAGGCGACGGTCGTTTGCCGCCGGCCAAGCGTCGGGTGATCCCATGCATAGGCCCGCGTCTGCACGATCCGGCTCGGGGCTTCGATCTCGAGGAATTCGCCACCGGCCGGCAGGCTCCTGTCGTCAGCGGTCCGGACGACAACCGTCCAGAGGCCGCCGACGCGAAGGTCTGCCGACCAGTCGGCCATCCGGTAGGTATCGGCGGATCCCCACCATCGCTCGACTTCTCTCGTGACCAGCGCCGTGAAGATGCGTTCCGGCGGCGCCGCGATCTCGGCGGATGCCATGATCGTCTCGCCATTGGTCATGCTCTGTATCCTGGGAACATGCATCATGGATGCCTCCAAAGATATTTGGTTCGGTATCGAAACGATCCTTTTATCCCTTCGATGGCGGGCGCTCAAAACCCTTGCCGGTCTCGAGCAGGCTCTTGAGGCTGGCCAGCACCAGCGGCCAACCCCTGGCGACGTTACCGATCAGTTTGTGCGGTCCGTCGGCTTCATGGGTCACGGCAAGCTTCATCAGCTCGCCATCCTGCTCGATCGCGAAGGTGCAGCGCGTGTAGCCGTCTTCCCTGACCTCGGGCATCCATTCATTGCGCCATTTGATGACCAGGCGCCGCGGCGGGTCGATCTCGAGGATCTCGCCGCTGTCGGCGACACGTCCGTCAGGCAGGATCAGCTTCCAGCTGGAGCCCACTTTCCACTCGCTCTCCTGATAGGAGCAGAGGAAGAACTGCCGGTTGAACTCCGGGTCGGTCAGGGCCTCCCAGAGCTTTTCGGCCGTGGTGCGGATGTAAGTTACGTAAACGAAACTGTTGCTCATCAGTCTTTCCTTTCGAGGCGTCTTTTCAAGTCGCTGAGGGCGGTCAGTTGCCCCCGCTCGAATTTGCCGATCCAGCGCTCGGCGATCTCGTTGATCGGAACCGGGTTGAGGTAATGCTCCTTCTCGCGCCCCTTGCGGATGGTGGTGACGAGGTTTGCTTCTTCCAGGATCGCCAGATGCTTGGTCACCGCCTGGCGCGTCATGTCCATCTCCGCGCACAGCGCGTTCAGCGTCTGGCCGTTCCTGGCGTGGAGGCTGTCCAGCAATTGCCGGCGTGTCGGGTCGGCCAGCGCGCGAAAGACTGCATCCATGCTCATGGCCTTAATATGCAACCATTTGGTTGCATGTCAAGCGGCAAGATCTCGCCCCGTTGGCAACCGGATGCGGCCACGGCGGAAAAATATCAGCCCTTGCAAAACCGCAGCCACTTCTGGGCGCCATGCATCACCCCTTGCGCGGGCGTGCACGAACAGTTGGCTTTTATTTGCCCGCGGCTTTGTGTAAACGGAGCTTCAGCAAATCCCCCGCAACGAAAACACGGGCCAAAGCCATGGAAAAATTCACCAAGCTCACCGGCGTCGCCGCTCCGATGCCGATCGTCAATGTCGACACCGACATGATCATCCCGAAGGATTATCTGAAGACGATCAAGCGCACCGGGCTCGGCACCGGCCTGTTCGCCGAGATGCGTTACAAGGATGACGGTTCGGAAAACCCGGATTTCGTGCTCAACAAGCCGGCCTACCGCAAGGCGCAGATCCTGGTCGCCGGCGACAATTTCGGCTGCGGTTCGAGCCGCGAGCACGCGCCGTGGGCGCTGCTCGATTTCGGCATACGCTGCGTCATCTCGACCTCGTTCGCCGACATCTTCTACAACAACTGCTTCAAGAACGGCGTGCTGCCGATCACCGTCAGCCCCGAGGATCTCGAGAAGCTGATGGATGACGCCTCGCGCGGCTCCAACGCAACCCTGTCGATCGACCTCGAAGCCAAGGAAATCCGCGGCCCCGATGGCGGCGTCGTCACCTTCGACCTCGACGACTTCAAGCGGCACTGCATGCTCAACGGCCTCGACGACATCGGCCTGACCATGGAGAAGGCCGGCGCCATCGCCTCGTTCGAGAAGAGGAACGCCGAGCAGCGCCCCTGGGCCTGAACGGCACCACCCGATCCGGCCGCTTTCAGGCCGGGCTCGCATCGACTGAGGGGAGGGACAGTCATGGCACGTTCGCTTCTTGCCGGCGTTTGCGGGCTGGCCTTGTTGCTGCTTCCCACCATGGGCGGCTTTGCGCAGACGCAGACGCCCGCCGCGCAGCAGACGCCCGCGGCAGCCCAGAAGCCGACCGACCCGGGAGCGTCAAGCACCAGCGACGCGGCGCCCGCCGGCGATGACAGCCAGGCGCCGATACCGTTCGAGGGCGGCCAACTGACCATCACGCAGCCGGAGCAGGATGGCGAGAAGGTGCTCGCCTATGACGGCAAGCAGTTGGCCAGCAACTACGATGTCTTCTTCGACAAGATCGTGAAGATCGGCGACGTCAATGTGGCGCTGGTCGATGTCGGCGACGGCGGCAATCAATGCGGCCCGGCAAAGGTGATCGTGTGGAAGCCGCAAGGTGGCGAGATCCAGACCACGACGGTCGAACAGGACGAATGCGGCGCGCCACCGGCGGCAATCTCCGACAGCGCCATTTATTTCGTGCCCTATCTGCTGCCGGGCGATGAGAAGCCGGCCTTGCAATGGTCGCCGACATCGGGGCTGACGACATCAGGCAATCTGACCTACATGCCCGAACCCGGCACCGACTGGAAGGATATCGACCCGTCGAAATACGACAACATCATCGATGCCTTCCACAATGAGGCCGTCTACAAGGAAGCCGAAAAGCTGCTCGGCAAGGACATGCCCGACATGGCGACCAGCCTGCTGGTCGGCGGCGGCACCGAAAAGACCGCTTCAGGCGCATTCTATGCCAGCGGCTGCGTGCCGCATGACTGTGGCGGCAATGACGGCTTCATGGCGGTCGACCCGGCCAAGCACAAGCTCTACTTCGCCCGTCGGGGGGACAAGCCCGAGCCGGACGCCTGGCCGCCGACGGCGGCATGGCCGGCCGATGTCAAGGAAGCACTGGACAAGGCGCTTGGGTCGCCCAATTAACGGGTCGCCAGGGGGATGTCTTCCCGTTGCCGTTTGCCGACGGAGGTCACGATGCAGAATCGGCGACAAGTAACAACAGCCGCGCTGCTTCTTGGCGGCGGCTTGCTCACACCGGCCCTCGCCCGGGCCGCGACCGCGCCGCAATCGCTGGCGGAACGGTTCGCGGCGACATTGAGCGCGGGCGATATCGACGGCTTCTCCGAACTGTTCGCCGACACCTATGTGAATCATCAACAAAGCGCCGCCGCACCGCCGCCGGCCAATGTCAGCGCGAAACAGGCGACTGTCGCTTTCTTCAAGGCGCGGCTGGCGGCAATGCCGGATCTAAAGGTCGACATCGAAGTCGTGGTCGCCGACAAGGACCATGTCGCGGCGAGTTTCGTCTACAGCGGCACGCACAAGGGTGCCTATTTCGGCGTCGCACCGACCGGTCGGGCACTGCGCTTCACCTCATGCGACATTTTCCGGGCGCAAGACGATCGCATCATCGAGCATTGGGGCATGGGCGATATCGCAGGCGTCCTGGCGCAGCTGAGAGCCTGACGATCTAAACAACCGAACATTTGCAAGGACGCCATGCGCAAACTCATCTCCACCGGATCGCCCTTCGAAAAGACCGCCGGCTATTCGCGGGCCGTGGTGCAGGGCGACTGGTGCTTCGTCTCCGGGACGACCGGCTACGACTATGGCACCATGACGATGCCCGACAGTATCGAGGCGCAGACGCGCAACTGCCTGGCGACCATCGGCAAGGCGCTGAAGGACGGCGGCTTCGACATGGCCGACGTGGTGCGGGCGCATTACTACATCACCGACCAGGCCTTTGTGGACGCGGTCTTCCCGATCCTGGGCGAGACGTTCGGCGACATCAGGCCGGCTGCGACGATGATCGTCTGCCAGCTCAACAAGCCGGAAATGAAGATCGAGATTGAAGTCACGGCGCTGCGGCGGACTGCATGAAGGTCCGGCGCATCATTGCCAACATCGCCACGTCGGATATCGCGGCGGCGAAGCGATTTTATCAGGACGTGCTCGGCCTCGATCTGCTCATGGATCATGGCTGGATCACCACCTATGGTTCGTCCGAGACCATGGGTGTGCAGGTCAGCTTTGCCGAGCAGGGCGGCTCGGGCACGCCGGTGCCCGACCTGTCGATCGAGGTCGACGATGTCGACGAGGCGCTTGCCGCCATGAAGGAAGCCGGCTTCGCCATCGAATACGGCCCGGCCGACGAGCCCTGGGGTGTGCGGCGCTTCTATGTGCGCGATCCGCTGGGCCGGCTGGTCAACATTCTCTCGCATCGGTGAATGCGCTTCTCAAGCGCAGGCTTGCGCCGCAAGCGCTTGGCGTTTAGCAAGGCCGCGGTTCAAATCTTTCTGGGACGGTTTTCTCCATGGCAACGAAGCATCTTTTCCTGCTCCCCGGCGACGGCATCGGCCCCGAGGCCATGGCCGAGGTCAAGAAACTGATATCGGCCATGAACGAAAAGCTCGGCAGCGGCTTCGTCACCGATGAGGGCCTGGTCGGCGGATGCGCCTATGATGCGCATGGTGCGGCCATTTCCGATGCCGACATGGCCAAGGCGATGGCGGCGGATGCGGTGCTGTTCGGTGCCGTCGGCGGTCCGAAATGGGATGCGGTGCCTTACGAGGTGCGCCCCGAGGCCGGCCTGCTGCGGCTGCGCAAGGACATGGAGCTTTTCGCCAATCTGCGCCCCGCCATCTGCTATCCGGCGCTGGCGGCGTCGTCCTCGCTCAAGCAGGAGGTGGTCGAAGGCCTCGACATCCTGATCGTTCGCGAGCTGACCGGCGGCGTCTATTTCGGCGAGCCCAAGCAGATCATCGATCTCGGCAACGGCCAGAAGCGCGGCATCGACACCCAGGTCTACGACACGTTCGAGATCGAGCGCATTTCCGGTGTCGCCTTCGAGCTGGCGCGGACCCGCAAGAACCACGTCACCTCGATGGAAAAGCGCAACGTCATGAAATCGGGCGTGCTGTGGAACGAGGTCGTCACCCAGACCCACAAGGCACGCTATGCCGACGTCAAGCTCGACCACATGCTGGCCGATGCCGGCGGCATGCAACTGGTGCGCTGGCCAAAGCAGTTCGACGTCATCGTCACCGACAATCTGTTCGGCGACATGCTGTCCGACATCGCCGCCATGCTGACCGGCTCGATCGGCATGCTGCCGTCGGCCTCGCTCGGCGCGCCCGACGTCAAGACCAAGAAGCGCAAGGCGCTCTACGAGCCAGTGCACGGCTCGGCGCCAGACATCGCCGGCAAGGGCATCGCCAACCCGATCGCCATGATCGCATCCTTCGCCATGTGCCTGCGCTATTCCTTCGGCATGGTCGCGGAAGCCGACAAGCTTGAAGCGGCAATCGCCGCCGTGCTCGACGATGGCCTGCGCACCAAGGACATTCTCTCCGCCGGGATGACCGAGGTCGGAACCGTCGAGATGGGTGACGCGATCATCGCCAAGTTCCTGGGCTGATCCCGTGCCGGTCGACGTCCGTTGGGCGACGGCCGCGGATGCCTCCGCACTCGCTGTCATGCTGTGCGCCATGGCGGCGCATTACCGGCAGCCACCGCTCGACCATGATCGGGCTTTGTCCGCGGCGCGCAAATGGCTTGACGAGGAAAGCCCGGCCTATCCGCATTTTGCGCTTGCCTTCGTTGAAGATGAGGTGAGCGGGTTGGCGTCGGTGGCGATCGCGCATCCGGGCGTCGATCTCGAACGGCTGTTGTTCCTCAAGGATCTGTTCGTGCGCGACCAGGTCCGCGGTGCCGGCGTCGGCCGGGCGCTGATCGATTTTCTCGCCGGTCATTGCCTCAGCCACGGCATCGGCCGCATCGACCTGACCACCGAGAACTGGAACGAGGGCGCGCTGCGCTTCTATGCGCGGCTCGGCGCCGAACGGCACGGCCAGAAGATTTTTCTCAGGCTTTCGAGCGACGCGCTGAAGGTGTTAAAACCTGGCGCCTGACGGCATGGTGATCTGCGGCCCAAGTTCCGGTCCGACCTCGGCGGCCGAGGGGCCAGAAATTTCCAGCCTGTCCGTCACCCGCGTGCCGCCTTCAGCGTATGCCGGAACAGCAGTTTCGTGTCGCCGAACGAGGGCTCGTCGGCGTGGGTGACGAATTTTCAGCGCGACGACTTTGTTCTTCGAGCGGGAAAGTTTCTTGTTTCTCGGGACTGGTCTTCTAGACCCTGACACCCGACGGCACCGGTCCCCACTGGTTTTCGCGTCCCTGTGTCGGGATCAGGGCGAAGACCAGGATGATCAGGCTGCCGAAGGTCGGGATCAGGATGAGTAGGCAAAGCCAACCCGACAGGCCGAGATCGTGCAGGCGGCGCACGATCATACCGAGGCTGGGGAAGAACGTGGCCAGCAGGAAAGCGCCAAACAGCCCGATCGTCACCGCCGGCACCTCGATGCTGTCGAAATTGCCGACCTGGACATCGGTGAAAACGCCGACGCCGATGACCAACAGCAGCGCGATCGTCCAGAACAGGCAATAGCCCCAATATTCCTTGCGGCGGGCGCGGCCGGCGAAATTGAAATAGTTCTCAGTCATTGCTCGCCAGAAATAGGACCAGAGATCGGTGGGCTCGGCCGGCTCGGCCGACCGGCCGAAGGGCCGCGCCTGCGATGCGACGGCAGCCGGCGGGGGATTGGCTTGAGCTGGTGCGGCGGCGGCTTCGGCTGCCGGGCTTGCGGCCTGGGCGGCGATCGAGAAGACGTCACGGCCCTGGCCGCCGCCTGCCTGGAACTCGACCGCCGTTCCCTTGGGCATGGCGGTTTGCCGGCGAAGGTTCTCGCGGGTGAAAGTGTAGCGGTTGCCGTCGGCTCCGGTGATGAAGCCGAAGCCCTGGTCCTCGTCATAGTGGAGCACTTCGCCGCGCATCACCCACCCCCTTGTCGCCGCGTCCCTGCCAAGGTGTGGCACAGGGCCGAGCCCGGGGGCAAGGCCGTGCGACATGGCTACCACGGCAGCGGCAAATGAAGCATAAGGCTTCACGTGCAGCCGTTTTCACCAAAGCAGACGATGACCGCCGAGCATCCCGATGCCAGCGCCGCGACCGGGGATGGGCAGGTCGCAAGGCTTCCGAGGCCAGCCTCGTCCAGGCGGCGTGCGGAACACCAGGCACGCTGAACGCGACGGCTCGCCGCTTCAGCGCGGTCTTACGAGGGCCGCTTCGCCTTCTTGTGCTTCGGCGGGCCGGCATTGTCGAATTTCGGCTTGCCCGGCTTCCTTGTCCAGGGCTTTGCCTCATGCGCGGCTGCCGGGCGCTGGTCGGCTGCGGCCGGTGCGCGCTTCTCGAATTTGCGCTTCGGCGCGTTCGGATCGAATGGCGCCTTGCCGCGATGCGGTTTCTTGTCCGGGCTTGGCGGCTGGTAGCCGGCGCGCGACAGATCCGGCGTGCCCTCGAGCCGCTTCACCACGATGTTGCCCTGCAATTTGCGGTCGGGTCCGATGGCGGCCAGAAAACGTTCGGCCCAGTCCGCCGCGATCTGCACGAAAGTCTCCTCAGGCTGCATCTTGATGGCGCCTATCTCGCGCTTGGAGATGCTGCCGGCCCGGCACAGCATCGGGATCAGCCAGCGCGGCTCGGCATTCTGCCGGCGCCCGACCGACAGCGAGAACCAGACGCTGGCGCCGAAATCGTCGCGGCGGCTGGGCGCCTCGTCGCGGGGCGTGAATTTCTCGCCCACCGTTCTTTCACGCGAAGGCGTGAACGGGGCGACGTCCATCAGATCCTCGGGCGCCGAGCGGCTGGCGCGGCACTGGCGCACGAAGGCGGCCGCCACCTGTTCGGCGCCATGTCGGCTGAGAAGCGCGTCGATGAAGGTGCGCTCGTCATCCTTCACCGGCTCATCGAAGGCCGGATCGGCGAGGATGCGCTCGTCGTCGCGGCGGATCACGTCGTCGGCCGAGGGCGGGCTCGCCCATGTCGCCTTGAGGCCGGCGTTCTGCAGCAGCCGTTCGGTGCGCCTGCGGGCGCTGCCCGGCACGATCAGCGCGCTGACGCCCTTGCGCCCGGCGCGCCCGGTGCGACCGCTGCGGTGCAGCAGCGTTTCGGGATTGGTCGGCAAATCAGCATGGATCACCAGTTCGAGGTTGGGCAGGTCGATGCCGCGCGCGGCGACGTCCGTTGCGATGCAGACCTTGGCGCGGCCGTCGCGCATGGCCTGCAGCGCGTGGCTGCGTTCGTTCTGGCTGAGCTCGCCCGACAGGGCCACGACCGAAAAATTGCGGTTGTTGAAGCGCGCGGTGAGATGGTTGACGGCGGCGCGCGTGTTGCAGAACACCAGCGCGTTCTTCGCTTCATAGAAACGCAGCACGTTGATGATGGCGTTCTCGCGGTCGGCCTGGGCGACGTTCAGCGCCCGGTATTCGATGTCGAGATGCTGCTTCTCCTCGCCGGCGGCGGAGATGCGCACGGCATCGCGCTGGTAGCCTTGAGCCAGCGTCGCGATCGAGCGCGGCACGGTGGCCGAGAACATCAGGGTGCGGCGCTCGGCCGGGGCGGCGTCGAGGATGAATTCAAGGTCTTCGCGAAAGCCGAGATCGAGCATCTCGTCGGCCTCGTCGAGCACCACCGCCTTGAGCGCCGACATGTCGAGCGATTGCCGTGTGATGTGATCGCGCAGCCGGCCGGGCGTGCCGACGACGATGTGGGCGCCGCGCTCCAGCGCGCGCCGCTCGGTGCGCATGTCCATGCCGCCGACGCAGGATGCCACCGTGGCGCCGGTCGGCTCGTAGAGCCATTCCAGTTCGCGCGTCACCTGCAGCGCCAGCTCCCGCGTTGGCGCCACCGCCAATGCCAGTGGTGCCGTGGCCGCGCCAAAGCGTTCCGCGCCGTCGAGCAGCGTCGGGGCCATGGCAAGGCCGAAGGCCACGGTCTTGCCCGAACCGGTCTGCGCCGACACCAGTGCGTCGGCCTGCCCGAGCTCCAGCACGGCCTTCTGCACCGGCGTCAGCTCGGCATAGCCGCGTTTTTCCAGCGCCTGTGCCAGCGCCGGAACGATACCTTCGAAATTGGACATCTCTCTCTTTCGGAATTCGGGGTCCTGCGCTCACCATGGAACGCGAGCCGGGGCCGGCGCCTTGCCAGCCAAACAATCTTGGCCGTTCGTACTTCTTGGCGCCGCTCTTGTACAGGGCGAGCAGCACTGCCTTCCCTTCTCCCCTTGTGGGAGAAGGTGTCGCCGAAGGCGACGGATGAGGGGTGCTCCAGGGAAAGCCGACGCCTCACTCCGCTGGAACACCCCTCATCCGTCTCGGCGCTGTGCGCCGATCCACCTTCTCCCACAGGGAGAGAAGGAAAGCCGGGCCTCGTCCCAATTGACTCCTGTCGCAAACCGCGTAAAAGCCCGCTTCGAACGGGATTGTCTTAGATGCGCGGCCTTTTGATGGCTCTTCTTGCATTCGACGCCCCCAGCCACAATGTAAAGCATTGGGCAGGGCGCTTGGACGCATCCGTCCGTTCCACCAAAACCCCATTCCTGGCCGAAAAAACTGGCAAAACCACCACCAAAACGGTGTGATTCCCTTGGCCTAACCACCCTCTCCCGGGTCCGGCCCGGGGGACGGAACCCGCATCGGCCGGCGGGTTTTCTCCAAAAACCAAGCGGAGAGGGACAGGAGATATCAGATGAGTTTCAAGGTTGCAGTCGTCGGCGCCACGGGCAATGTGGGCCGGGAAATGCTCAACATACTGGAAGAGCGCGGCTTTCCGGTAAGCGAAGTGGTGGCGCTGGCCTCGCGGCGCAGCCAGGGCACGGAAGTGTCGTTCGGCGACCGTACGCTGAAGGTCAGGGCGCTCGACCAATATGATTTTTCCGACACCGACATCTGCGTCATGTCGGCTGGCGGCAATGTCTCCAAGGAATGGTCGCCCAAGATCGGCAAGCAGGGCTGCGTCGTCATCGATAATTCGTCGGCCTTCCGCTACGATCAGGACGTGCCGCTGATCGTGCCGGAAGTGAACCCGGGCGCGATCTCGCTGTTCACGCGCAAGAACATCATCGCCAACCCGAACTGCTCGACGGCGCAGCTCGTCGTGGCGCTGAAGCCGCTGCACGATTTCGCCACCATCAAGCGCGTCGTCGTCGCCACCTACCAGTCGGTGTCGGGCGCCGGCAAGGAAGGCATGGACGAGCTCTTCACCCAGACCCGCGCGGTGTTTGTCGCCGACCAGGTCGACGTCAAGAAGTTCACCAAGCGCATCGCCTTCAACGTCATCCCGCATATCGACGTCTTCCTCGACGACGGCTTCACCAAGGAAGAGTGGAAGATGGTCGCCGAGACCAAGAAGATGCTCGACCCCAAGATCAAGCTAACGGCGACCTGCGTGCGCGTGCCGGTGTTCATCGGCCATTCGGAAGCGGTCAATATCGAGTTCGAGAAGCCGATCACCGCCGACGAGGCGCGCGATATCCTGCGTGACGCTCCCGGCTGCCAGGTCTTGGACAAGCGCGAGGACGGAGGCTACATCACGCCGCTGGAATCGGCCGGCGAGGACGCCACCTTCATCTCGCGCATCCGCGAGGATTCGACCGTCGACAACGGCCTGTCGATGTGGGTGGTGTCGGACAATCTGCGCAAGGGCGCGGCCCTCAACGCGGTGCAGATCGCCGAGCTGCTGGTCGAGCGCGGCCTGATCCAGCCGAAGAAGAAGGCGGCCTGAGGCTGGTTTGTTTTCGCTCACGGGCCGTATCGCCGCTGCCGCGGCGGGCCCTCCGCGAGGGCGCCGGACGACCGGCGGCCCGCGGTCGCGGGCTCGGCCTTCGGCCGGGGTTCTCCCTCTCCCCGTTCACGGGGAGAAGGTACCGGCAGGGGGATGAGGGGCGGCGCCGGCCTGTGTTGAGAAACGACCATGAACGATACCGCCAAAGTCAGGCTACGCCCGGCCATCGGTTCTGACGCCGCTGCTATCGCAAAACTCATGCGGGCAGCACTTGGCTCGTTTGACTGGATGCCGGTCATCCACACGCCAGCCAAGGACCTTGCCTTCATCCGCGACATCGTCCTGCCACGGCAGAAGGTGACGGTCGCCGAGGCCGGTAGCGAGATCGTCGGCTTCATCGCCGTCAGCGGCGATTGGGTGGAACAACTCTATCTCGACCCGGCCTGGACAGGGCGAGGCATAGGCAGCCGGTTGCTGATCGACGCGACCGCTGCCTTGCCGGTCGTGAAACTCCATTGCTTCCAGGCCAACACCGGCGCCCGGCGTTTCTATGAGCGGCATGGGTTCCGTGCGGAAGCGTTCGGCGATGGCACCACCAACGAGGAAGGCCTGCCGGATATTCTGTACGTCCGCAGACGCTGACCGCTTACTGAACCCCTTCGTTCTCCGCCGCCAGTCCAAGCAACAAGACCATTGCCTCCTCCGCCCGCTCCGCCGGCACGAACAGATGATCGTGATAGAATGCCGAGACAGGATTGACGCCCATGCCTGCGGCGGCGAGCCGTGTGGCGATGGCGGCGAGGAAGCCGACCGCTTCCAGCGACGAGTGGATGTTCAGCGTGATCATCCGGCAGCGGAACGAGGCGGTCAGTCCCATCGCGCTGGCAGTGTTCTCGGTCACGATCAGCGTCGTGCCCTCGCGCTCGCGAAACATCATCATAGGTTCGAGGCCTTCTGGCTGCGGAACGCCGGGCGCCTGCGTGACAAAGACATAGGTCTCGTCAAGCAATTCCGGCGTCATCGACGCCAACAGGGTCTTCAGATCGGTTTCGCCGGCCATTCGTCTCGCCTATATCGGGCGGGCCAAGACCCGCAGGCTTCTCAATATCCGCAACCTGTACATGCCGATAGTCCACGCACCGGGCGCACGACATCGCGATGTCGCTGACGGCTGGGCTTGCGGATCTGCCGCATCGCACAATACAGAGGCTAGGGCCGATGCCGGTCCGTGAAAGGCCGCCCATGATCGTTCGCCCGCGCCCCAACTTCCTGCAGCTGTTCTTCATCATGCGCGGCTCCGTGGTGCCGCGCATCCTGCCGCAGATCTTCGGGTTCGCCATCTATTCGGCGGTCATCCTTGCCCTGGCGCGGTGGTTCAAGCTCGATCTCGGCGTCTTCAACATCGCGCCGTTCGGACTGGTGGGCGTGACGCTGTCCATCTATCTGTCGTTCCGCAACAACGCCGCCTATGACCGCTGGTGGGAAGCGCGCAAGCTCTGGGGCACGCTGGTTTTCGAAATCCGCAACCTGGCGCGCGCCACGACCAGTCTCATTCCCGATCCGGCCGAACAGCGTGCCTTGCTGATGGAGGCGCTGGCCTTCTGCCATTTCCTGCGCGGCCAGTTGCGCAAGACCGACAGCATCAAGGACGCCCGTGCCTTCATCGACGCCGAAGCGGAGACCGTTGCAGCCTTTGCCAATCCGGCGGACGAGATGGTCAGGCGCATGGGCCGGCGCGCCAATACACAGCGCCGTGCGGGCGAAGTCGATCCGATCGGCTTCCGCATCCTGGACGAGAGGCTGGCATCGATCACGGCCATCCAGGCCGGCTGCGAGCGGATCGCCGGCACGCCCTTGCCATTCGCTTATACGTTGCTTGTGCATCGCACGGCCTACATCGTCTGCCTGCTCCTGCCCATCGGGCTGATCTCGACCACGGGCTGGGCGACGCCGCTGTTCACCGCGCTGATCGCCTACACATTCTTTGGCCTCGACGCGCTTTCGGAAGAGCTCGAGGATCCTTTCGGCACCGAGGCCAACGACCTCGCCCTCGACGGCCTGTGCCGCGTTTGCGAGATCTCGGTGTTCGAGGCACTGGGCGAAACGCCGCCGAAAATGCTCCCGGCCGAAAAGTTCTATTTCTCGTAAATCCGGTCCGGCTTGCCTGCCGGCCAAAGGACGGACCGAAAAAACCCAACCCCCTGTAGGATTGCCGCCTCAGGCCGCGTCCTTGGTTCGACCCCAGCGAAAGGGGCCAGAACCAACCGGAGGGAACGTTGATGAGCATTTCCGAAACCGCGCCTGTCTCGTCCGGCGCCTTGTGGACCGGCCGTGCGCTCAGCGGCCTCATCATCCTGTTCATGATCTTCGACGGCGCCATCAAGCTGCCGCCGCTCGATGTCGTCACCCAGACGATGGTGCCGCTCGGCTGGCCGGCGCAGCCCAATGTCGCGCGCATGCTCGGCGTCATCGGCCTGATCGCGACCGCGCTTTACGCACTACCGCGCAGCTCGGTGCTCGGCGCCATCCTGCTCACCGCCTATATGGGCGGCGCCATCGCCACCAATGCGCGGATCGGCAATCCGCTGTTCTCGCACACGCTGTTCGGCGTCTATCTCGGCATCATCCTGTGGGGCGGCCTCTATCTGCGCGACCCCAGGGTGCGCGCGCTGATCCCGTTCGGCCGATAAGTACATTTGGGGCAATTCCGGACGGAAAACCGCTTCACACTTTTCCTGGAATTGCTTTGGGAGAGAAAAATGTTCAGCACCATCCTCATCATCCTGCTCGTCATCATCGCGGCCGTCCTCATCCATGCCGCGACGCGGCCCAATGATTTCGTCACCACCCGCACCGCCACCATCAAGGCCCCGCCGGAAGTGATCTTCCCACTGATCAATGATTTCAGCCGCTGGCCGACATGGTCGCCTTACGAAAAGCTCGACCCCAACATGAAGCGCACGCTCTCCGGCGCGCAAAGCGGCAAGGGTGCCGTCTATGCCTGGGAAGGCAATGGCAAGGCCGGCAAGGGGCGCATGGAGATCGTCAACTCGGTGGCGTCCTCGCTGGTGTCGCTCAAGCTCGATTTCGAGAAGCCGTTCCGGGCCAACAACAGCGTCGACTTCACCTTGACGCCTTCGGGCGATGATACCTCCGTCACCTGGGCCATGCGCGGCAGCCGCCCCTTTATCGCCAAGCTGATGGGCCTGTTCATGAATTTCGACACGCTGATCGGCCGGGATTTCGAGGTCGGTCTCGCCAATTTGAAGCGCCTCAGCGAGGCATGATCGGCGTGGGACGATGCTGCGGGGGCGAGATCGTCATTCTCCTCGGGATCAAATCAGCCGTCTGAGAGTTAAGGACTCGGCGGCGAGACGGCGATCCGCGTGTGAGAGGAACGAAAATGAAGAAAATCCTGACTATTCTGGTATTGGCGACGGCGCTCGGTGCGTGCTCGCAGACGGAGAAAGGCGCCGCGGTCGGCGGTCTTGGCGGCGCTGCGATCGGCGCAGCCGTGGCCGGAGATCCGGTCCAAGGCGCTGTCGTCGGAGGCGCGGTTGGCGCCGTTGCGGGCGCCCTGATAGGCCATGCGAGCGAAAGCGGCCAATGCCGCTATCGCGACCGTCACGGCCGTGTCTATGTAGACCGCTGCCCGCGCGGCTATTGACCGGCACTGGACTGTAGCCGGCGAAACGGCGGGCACGGGCCCGCCGTTTCTACAGCAGTTCCCGGATGGCTTGCCAGGCGTCACGGCCGAGACGCGCGTCGGCAAGATCATTGCCGCCATGTGCGTGCGATCCAGACCGTGGCGTCGTTTCACCCGGCAGCAGAATGCGGTGGCCCGCGTCGGGGGAGCAAACGAGGCGCGTGGCCTTTCCGGCATCGTTTCGGCGCTGGACAATCGACCGGGCAAAATCCAGCGATGGCCACAGCGCGTCATCGCCGCCCGCGACCAGCACAATCTCCGCCGAAGTGGCCTCGACGGGAATGGCAGCCCTGTCTGCCTCCTGCCTGAAGGTTGTCAGGCAGTGCTCGAAAAGCCCCCTGTAGGACACAAGGCCATCGACGTGGCTCGCGTTCCAATGCGGGTCGGTTGGAACGAACGGGAGTGGAAGCCCCTTCAGCGTCCACGAAGAGCGCTCGGGCCAGCTCATGCCGTCGCGGCCCGGCCCGATATTTCCCCAAACCACCGATGTCGGGCTGATCGCAGCCACGGCATCGATGCGCGTGTCATGAGCCGCCGCAAGCAAGGATGCTTCGGCGCCTTTCGAGGTGCCGGCATAGACGATGCGGCGGCAACCCAACCCGACAAGGCAGTCTGTTGCCGCGAAAAACGTCTCGAGAGGGATTTCGCAGATGCCGGGAACCTGGCCTTCGCCGCCGAACCACTGGAGCGCGAGCGCGGACGCCCCTTCCCTGGCAAACAGTCCGGCGCGAGCGGCATCGACACGGCCGCTCGATCCGCTCAACACAACGACACCCGTCGTGGCATCAGCGCATCGCAACAGCGCACCGGCAACGCCGCCTGAGAGGATTTCTTCCGTGACTGCCTGCTCGCCCATCCGCTCCATCAGCCTGAATGCCACGGCATTGCCGGACCATAGCAAAACGGCGGGCATAGGCCCGCCGTTTCGTCGATGCGATGACGCGCTCTTTATTCGGCCGTAGCGGCTTCCGCCTCGGCGGGTGCTGCGGCAGCGGCAGCAACCGCGGCGGCGGCGTCTTCCTGCGCCTTCTTCAGAAGGGCTGCGCGTTCCTGGGCCTTCTTGCCGGGCTCGGCCTTCTTCGGGTTGGAGCGGGCGTCGCGCTTGGCAAGGCCTGCCTCGTCGAGGAAGCGCAGCACGCGGTCGGTCGGCTGGGCGCCGTGCGACAGCCAGTGCTTGACGCGGTCGGCGTCAACCTTGACGCGCTCGCCGTCCTTCGGCAGGAGCGGGTTCCACGAGCCGAGCGACTCGATGAACCGGCCGTCGCGCGGCGAACGGGCGTCGGCAACGACGACGTGGTAGTAAGGACGCTTCTTCGAGCCCGCGCGGGCCAGTCTGATCTTCAGTGCCATTTCTTTTCTCCTAAAAGCTCTGATTTCGTTTGATTGGATTTAGCTGAGATTTCTCAACCAGTTTTCGTCACGCCGTTGGCTGCGGCGATCTGTTCGTGGTGGCGGATCACTTCGCGGACGACGAAGTTGAGGAACTTCTCCGCGAAATCGGGGTCGAGATGCGCGTCCTTGGCCAACTGGCGAAGACGGGCGATCTGCTGCTGTTCGCGCGCCGGGTCGGCTGGCGGCAGGCCATGCTCGGCCTTGAGCACGCCGACCGCCTTGGTGCAGCGGAAGCGCTCGGCCAGCATGTGGATGAGGGCGGCGTCGATGTTGTCGATCGAGGCGCGGTAGCCGGCCAGGATGGTGCGGGCGTCAGCCATGTCTTTCTCTTCGTTCACAGCGTCCTCACTTCTTCTTGCCAAGCCCAGGCAGTCCGCCACCGCCGAGGCCGGGAAGCCCCGGAAGTTTCATGCCGCCGGGCAGGCCGGGCAGGCCGCCGCCGGGAAGACCCCCGGGCAAGCCTTTCATGCCGCCAAGGCCCGCGGCCTGCGCCTGCTTCTGCAAGGCTTCCAACTGCTTGGGATCCATCTTCGACAGATCGGGCATGCCGCCGCCCATCATACCCCCTGGGCCCCCCATGCCGCCGGGCATCATGCCGCCAAGGCCCATCTTGGAGGCGAGGCCACCCATCATGCCGCGCATGAGGCCGCCGCCTTTGCCCTTGCCGCCCATCGCCTTCATCATGTCGGCCATGCCGCGATGCATCTTCAAGAGCTTGTTGATCTCGGCGGCGTCGGTACCGGAGCCGGCGGCGATGCGCTTCTTGCGCGAATGCTTCAGAATGTCGGGATTGGCGCGCTCGGCCTTGGTCATCGAGGAGATGATGGCGAGCTGGCGGCCGAACATCTTGTCGTCGAGGCCGGCGGCGGCCATCTGGTCCTTCATCTTGCCCATGCCGGGCATCATGCCCATGATGCCGCCCATGCCGCCCATCTTCGACATCTGCTGAAGCTGCTGGGCGAGGTCGTTCAGGTCGAACTTGCCCGATTGCATCTTCTTGGCCATCGCCGCCGCCTGCTCGGCGTCGATGTTCTCGGCGGCCTTTTCGACGAGCGAGACAATGTCGCCCATGCCGAGGATGCGGTCGGCGATGCGCTTGGGGTGGAATTCCTCCAGCCCGTCCATCTTTTCACCGGTGCCGATCAGCTTGATCGGCTTGCCGGTGACCGCACGCATCGAAAGGGCGGCACCACCGCGACCGTCGCCGTCCATGCGGGTCAGAACAAGGCCGGTGATGCCGACGCGTTCGTCGAAGCTTTTCGCCAGATTGACGGCGTCCTGGCCGGTCAGCGAATCCGCCACCAGCAGGATTTCGTGTGGGCTCGACACCTTCTTGATGTCGGCCATCTCGACCATCAGCGGCTCGTCGATATGGGTGCGGCCGGCAGTGTCGAGGATGACGACGTCGTGGCCGCCGAGCTTGGCCGCCTGCACGGCGCGCTTGGCGATATCGACCGGGTTCTGGCCAGCAATGATCGGCAGCGTCGCGACCTTGACCTGCTCGCCGAGCTGGCGCAGCTGCTCCTGCGCGGCGGGACGCCGCGTGTCGAGCGAGGCCATCAGAAGCTTCTTGTTCTGCCGCTCGGTCAGCCGCTTGGCGATCTTGGCCGAGGTGGTCGTCTTGCCGGAGCCCTGCAGGCCGACCATCATGATGACGACAGGCGCCGGCGCATTGAGGTCGATGGCGACCCCTTCGGCGCCCAGCATGTCGACCAGCTCGTCATGGACGATCTTGACGACCATCTGGCCGGGCTTGATCGACTTCAGCACCGCGGCGCCGACGGCCTTCTCACGCACCTTGTCGGTGAAGGAGCGCACCACTTCCAGCGCCACGTCTGCCTCGAGCAGCGCACGGCGCACCTCGCGCAGCGCCGCCGAAACATCCGCCTCCGACAGCGCGCCGCGGCCGGTCAGGCCGTTCAGGATGGAGCCAAGGCGCTCTTGTAGGGACTCAAACATTGGTCAACCCGCCGCTCGAGAGCGCCTTGGAGTCATAGTAATCCCTGTCGGGCCGGTGGCCCTCCACGCCTCTTGTGCACTCCTGCAGCGATTCAAACATCGATCGTCCTTCAATCTCGGTTCGGGTTCGATCCGAGAGGTAATGCGTTCGCGCCAACTGTCCAAGCAAAAGCAAAGCCCAAAACCAAAAAGCACCCGGGGGCGCACAGCGCTGCCGGGTGTTGGCCTCCAGGATCTGTTTACAGCACTTGGCCTCAAAGAGGCTTCGGCGTCCTGGTCGGCTTGCTCGGAGGGATACTCGTCGCGGAATTCGGGGCGTGTAGACAGGAAATCGGGCGCGGAGTCAAGACAAGAGCCAGGTCGCGCCGTTCCTCGCGCCCCAATCAGCCTGCCTTCGCGACGCTCGGAAGCTCGGCCGTGACCTTCAGCGGGGAGCGGGGATGCAGCAGCAACACGATCGTCAGCAGGCTGCAGGCGATGCCGACAAGGGCGATGAGAATGGCATCCGACATCATCCAGCCGGGGCCTTCGAGCGGCCTCGCGGTGAACAGGGCAAAGGAATTGTAGCTCTCCTGGTGCGAGATCAGCAGGAAGCCGGTCAAATTGTTGCCGAGATGGGCGCCCAGCGCCGCACCGAGGTTGCCCGTGACATAGACCACGAGCGTCAGAAGCAGCGCGAAAGCGGCGATCGAGACCAGCACGCAAGCGTTGATGGCGAGTGACGAAGCGCTGCTCCAATGCAGCGAGGTGAACAGCAGGCCCGGCAGCAGCGCCCAGATGAGCGGGCTCCTGAACCGGTTGGCCAGGCCACGCAGCAGGTAGCCGCGAAACAGCACCTCCTCCGACGAGGTTTGCAGCAGAGTGAGCGCGACGATCGGGATCAGAAACAGCAGCCAGGAGGACAGGCTGATCATGCCGCGCGCGATCTCCGGCTGCAGCAGGTAGAGCAGGATTTCGGACAGAGCCGAGGTGATCAGCACCGCGAGCAGTCCCTTGAGGAAGTCCGGCCACGAGACGCGCCGGCTGACGCCAAGCAGCGCCGAGAGCGGTTCGCCATGCACCCAGCGCATGGCGATCCACAGGCCGATCCAGACGCCGGCGAAGGACGCGAGGGCGCTGAGGATGCCGATCGGCGAGGCGAGGAAATCCTGCATGCCGGATGGCGAAGCATTCGCCTGCCAGGCGAAGTAAGCATAGGTGCCGCCGAACAGCACGGCCGCGGTGGTGACGGCCCAGAGCAGGACGACGATCAGCGTTCCGAGGAAGAGACGCGGCAAGGTCGTCCTGGCGTTCGGCGCGTGGCGGTAGCGTTCGAATGCGGTGTCGTCGATCGTCACGCTGGTTCCTCTGCCCGAATCCATCCTCTGTTGGTCTAGCCGATGGCCTCGGGAATCGGAATCGCTATTCGTCGGGCATCGATGCGCAAACAAGCGCAACGCGGCACCCAGGCGTCGCGGGACCGACTGTCCCGCTAGTCGTCAGCGGCCGCCTCGGCGACCGCTGATTTTTTTCAACGCACCACGTACATGATGCGCCGCGTCTGCGGATCGATCAGCGCGGGCTGACCGTTCACATAGACGTAGCGGTAGTTGTAGTCGGGAATTTCGCGCAACTCGACCGTGTCGGGCAAGGTGGCGCCGGTCACCACCTCGCCGTCGAGGTAGACGGGGTCGAGGCGATGCGTATCGACATAGGTCCGGACTTCGGCCGGAGGCGGGGGAAAGGCATCCTCGACCGGCTCGCCGGCGACGATCGCCCCGGTATAGTCGGTCGAATAGTCGCCGATGTCTTTCGGCGGTGAGACGACAGCAACGCTGGAGCCGTGCGGACGCTGCGTCAGCACCACCCGGCTGCCGCTGAAATCGGCCGTCACATAGTCGGAATAGACCCAGCCCTGGCCGCCGGCTTCGGCAATGGTGCACCATTTGCTGTTTTCGATGCAGCCATTGAGCGTCGCCGACTGGCCGGCGGCGAGCACGCCGATGACAGGATATTGGGGGCCGGGGCCGGCGCGCACGTTGAGATCGGTGACGGCGGAGACGGCGGTGTCGGCAAACGCGGTACCCGACATCACGGTCATCATCCCGGCGATTGCGGGAAACAATACGGATTTCATGGTTTCTCTCCGTTTTCATGGTCCCTCGGGGGTGAAAACGGGGCAGCGGCACATGCGTTCCGGCTAAAACGCCCGCGTCACGTCACGATTTGTTCCCGCGTCTTTCGGCAGACTGGTCAAAAGGTCGTGAACGAAGGCCAGTTTTCGCCCCGTCACGTCCGAAATGACGAAGGGGTAGAGATCGGGCAGACCCATGCAGCGGTTGATCGAATTGGAGGCTTCCGACAGCACCAGCCAGCGGACAAGAATCCTCTCGAAGGGCTCGGGCGTGTTGGCAGGCTCCGAAGGCGCCGCCTGCGGTTCGCCGCCCGTGTCGCCCCGCGGCAAATCGTTGGCTTCCACCGTCTCCAGCCGGCCGAGCGGGAAGTTCAGCGCATGGACCATCTCCAGCGTGTCGGTGATGTGCAGGTGGTGAGCCCAGGTTTCGGCCCAGTCCTCCCAGGGATGCGAGGTGGCGTAGGCCGAGATGTGGTCTTGCTGCCAGTCGGGCGCAGCGCCGTTGGCGTAGTAAGTCTTCAACGCCTGTTCGTAATCGGCGCGCTCGTCACCGAACAAGGCGCGGAAAGCATCCAGCCGCCGGGGATCGTCGCGGATCAGGCGATCCCAGTAATAATGGCCGAGTTCGTGGCGGAAATGGCCGAGCAGCGTTCGATAGTTCTCACCCATCTCGACGCGGCGCTTCTCGCGCTCGGCGGAGTCGGCCTCGGCGACATTGAGGGTGATCAGACCATTGTCGTGGCCGGTGAGGATGCGTTCGCCGCCGGGCCCGCCGCCGATCGGATCGGCGAGGAAGTCGAAGGCGAGGCCAGCCTCGTCCGCGGGCGCCTGCTTGGGCGCCACCGGGAGGCCAAAGGCGAGCAGCGAATAGATGGCACGCTTCTTCGCCGCTTCGACCCGGATCCAGCGGCGGCGGTTGCCATCGACGGAGAGGTCGGGGATCAGCTGGTTCAGCCCGCAGGCACGACAAAAAACCTGGCCCGGCTCGGCCATCCAGTTGCAGGCGCATTCATCGGCATTGGTGCACTGAAAGGTGCCGTCCGCGCCCGACAGGGCAAAGCGGGCATGTTCTGGATCGTAGAGCACGAGGCTCCCGCAGTTCAGGCACTGCGCGTTCTCGAAATAGAGACGGTGGCCGCAATGCGGGCAGTCGAAGAGTTTCATGTCTGTCTCGATTCACCAGGGGGAGGCACGGTGTTCATGGCGGCCCGTGCCCAAACGCGAACCGCCGGCTGGCGTTCCGCATTCCATCGAGACTATTTCGCCGCAAGCTGGGCAACGACCTGCCTGGCAACCGCCTCGCCCGACAGCCGCGCGCCGCCGCAAGTCTGTATCAGCGGGCCGGCGACATGCTCGCCGGCAAAGAAGATCTTTTCCGCGACCGGCCGCATCAGCGCCGCCCGCGCTTGCGAGCGGCCGGGGCGGGCAGCCGCATAGGCGCCGCGCACGAAGCGTTCGCCGCCCCAATTGGTCATCATGGCGCGCCCGACATGTTTGCGCGTATCGCCGCCGAAAATCCCGCAGAGCCGGTCGATGACGAAGTCGATGCCGGCAGCCTCGCCCGCGGCCGACATCTCCCAGGCGAAATCGCCGCCAACGAAACCGACCATCAGGTCGAGGTCGAATGGGAAACACAGGAAATAGATGTCGTGCCTGGCCATGCGTTCGATCAAAAGGTCGTCGAAAGGCTGCAGGCCGAGCCTCGTGCCCGAGATTTCGACCGGCAGCTTGGTCAGCATGCCCATGGGCAGGTCGAAGAAGGCGCCGGAATGGGTGTCGGGCAGGGCAGGCGAAAACGCGATCTCCTCGAAGGCAAGCACCGCCGGCGAGGCGGTGACGATCACCGCCTTGGCGCGGATGGTGCCGCGGTCGGTGACGCAGGCGACGCCTGGTACGTCCCAGAGGATCTGGCGCACCGGCGTCGACAGTTCGACCGGCAAGCCGGCGCCGAAACGCGCGACCAGCGCGCCAAAACCCTCCTTGCTGAAATAATTGGGGTCGAGATCGGCGGCGGCCTGAAAGTCGCGGATCGAGATCTCGTCCTCATCGGCACCGAAATCCATCGGCCCGGCGAACGTGGCCGCCGCGCGTGGCGCATGGCCCTTTACCAGCAATGCGGAAAGGCGGTCGTCGTCGCCTTCCCCGACCTCATGTTTCGCCAGCAATTCGAACAGCTTCGCATCGGCTGCCTTCATCTCGGCTTCCTCCGCTTCGCTCGCCTTGCGCTCGCGGTAGTAAAGGTGGTCGACGTTCATGTCGTGGTGGTGCAGGGTCCAGCCGGCACTCCTAGCTTCGGGAAAATACGGATTGCGGTCGGCGGCATGCAGCCAGGCGCAGCCGATGTCGAAAGGCACGCCAAAATGCCGGTCGCTGGTCCAGGCGCGGCCGCCTACGCGGTCCATGGCCTCGAGCAGCTTGAAGGAGAGGCCCGCTGCCTGCAAGGTCCTGGCCGCGGACAGCCCCGCCGAGCCGGCGCCGATGATCACGACATCAACGTCTTCCATGGCTATTTCGACCCCGCCACAATAATCACTTGATCGTAAGCAAATTCCCCGGCATTCGCCAGCATCTCGCCACAGGAC
The DNA here is from genome assembly GCF_013170825.1 of Mesorhizobium sp. NZP2298. Taxonomy (NCBI): domain Bacteria; kingdom Pseudomonadati; phylum Pseudomonadota; class Alphaproteobacteria; order Hyphomicrobiales; family Phyllobacteriaceae; genus Mesorhizobium; species Mesorhizobium sp. NZP2298. The sequence continues at coordinate 1,051,655 of NZ_CP033365.1, forward strand.
GGTGACAAAGGCGCGTTTCGCTGGCAAATTCCCGCCGGGACGTGAATCAGGCAACCAGGAGAACGACATGGCATTACTTGCCAAGGGTAGGATTTTAGCGGCCGCACTGGTGGCGGTGCTTGGGCTGGCGACGGGCGCGCAAGCGGCGGGGAGTTGCGGCAAGACCGGCGCCGGCTTCGATGCCTGGAAGCAGGATTTTGCCGCGGACGCCAAGGCCGAAGGTGTGGGCTCCAAGGGCCTGGCCGCTCTGGCCGGCGCGACCTACGCAACAAGGACGATCTCCGCTGACCGCGCCATCCACAAGGCTTTCAGCGGCTCGGTGGACGATTTCATGAAGCGCCGTGGCGGGGCGGCGATCATTTCCAAGGGCCGGTCGCTGAAGAAATCGAACGCGGCGCTGTTCAACCAGATCGAACGGAACTACGGCGTGTCGCCGGGCGTGCTGCTCGCCATCTGGGGCATGGAGACCGGCTTCGGTGCCTCCATGGGCAACCAGAATACGGTCTCCGCCATTTTGACGCTTGCCTATGATTGCCGCCGCCCGGACTACTTCCACCCACATGCCATCGCGGCCCTGAAGCTGGTCGATCGCGGCGCGTTGACCTCCTCGTCGGTCGGCGCCATGCATGGCGAGGTCGGCCACACGCAGTTCCTGCCCGGAAATGTCTTGAAATATGCGGTCGGCAACGGAAACCTGCGCGACAAGGCCACCGCGCTGGCTTCCACCGCCAACTACCTCAAGGGTCATGGCTGGCGGGCCGGCGCGAGCGCGAGCGCGAATATGGGCGCGATTGCCGGCTGGAATTCAGCAAACGTCTATCAGCAGGCCATCGCGCGCATCGCCGACGCGATCGATGCCAACTGATTGAACGCTCTGTTCGAGCAAAAGCCCGGCCACGCGCCGGGCTTTTTGTTGCGCGGGAGCGTCGCGGATGTTCGGAGTTGGCCGAGACCTCTAACTTCGTCATCCACGGGCGGAGCAGCCGCATAGCGGCGTCGCGGAGACCCGAGGATCCATTCCGTGACCTCGGCCGTGGAGTGCAGCGGAGCAGGATTCTGCACCGTGGCGAAGCGTTGGAGTCCCGGCATGGATCCTCGGGTCTGCGCCGCGTCGCTACGCTCCTTGCTCCGCCCGTGGATGACGAAGCGGTGGTGTTCCCGGCTAACCGCCAAGGTATGCGGGTTCACCAATGCGTCGGTCAAATTCCTTAGCCGGGGCGTATTTCACCTGACTCAATCAACTCGGTGCAATGCTGGATTTCTATTTCACATCAATAACATAGGAGCAGCCGGCCAGCACTTTGCCGGGATGGCTATCGACGGTCGAGACATTGAGCGTGACGCGCGTGGAAAGGTTCTCCTCGGTGCTTTCGGCCACGACTTTCTCGCCGAGGAATTTGTCCGGTGTCGAGACCGTCGCCGGGATGTCGAGCTGCCGGGCGAGGTCGGGCGCGGCGATGCCGTCAAGCACGGCCATCGGTCCTGTCGCGGTGAAGACGATTGTCGCCGTCTCACGCCCGAAGACATGGACCGGCGCGGGCAATTGATACTGGCCGAGGAATGGATTGCCTGATGCAACCTCTTTCCAGCCCAGTTGCTCAACGGTCCTGGGCTCGCCGGTCAGCCAAAGGGCAAAACCGTTATAGGTCGGCACGCCGGCCCTGCATTCGATGAGCGCGGCGAGGTCGAGAGAGGCGGGATCGAAATCCCCGGCCATGGCCGGTGCCGCCAGAAGGACCAGCGGCACCAGGCCGAGACGGCGCATGCCTATTTGTTGCGGTTGCGCGCGGCCAGCGTGCGCAGCCTCAGCGCATTGAGGCGGATGAAGCCGGCGGCGTCCTTCTGGTCGTAGGCGCCGCGGTCGTCCTCGAAGGTGACCAGCGCATCGGAATAGAGCGTCTTTTTCGACTTGCGGCCGGTGACCATGACATTGCCCTTGTAGAGCTTGAGGCGCACCGTGCCCTCGACGTCTTCCTGGCTCTTGTCGATCATCGCCTGCAGCATCACGCGCTCGGGCGAGAACCAGAAGCCGTTGTAGATGAGTTCGGCATATCGCGGCATGAACTCGTCCTTGAGGTGCGCCGCACCCCGGTCGAGCGTGATCGATTCCATGGCGCGATGGGCCACGATCAGGATGGCGCCGCCTGGGGTTTCGTAGACCCCGCGCGATTTCATGCCGACGAAGCGGTTCTCGACCAGGTCGAGCCGGCCGATGCCATTGTCGCGGCCAAGATCGTTGAGCGCCGCCAGCATTGTCGCCGGCGACAGCTTCTTGCCGTTGAGCGCGATCGGGTCGCCCTTCAGGAATTCGATCTCGATCTCGGTGACCTTGTCGGGCGCATCCATCGGCGAAACGGTGCGCTGGTGGACGAATTCCGGCGGCTCGCTCCACGGATCTTCGAGAACCTTGCCCTCGGAAGACGAATGCAGAAGGTTGGCGTCGACCGAGAACGGCGCCTCGCCCCTCTTGTCCTTGGCCACCGGGATCTGGTGCTGCTCGGCGAAATTGATCAGGTCGGTACGCGACTTGAACGACCAGTCGCGCCACGGTGCGATGACCTTGATGTCGGGGTTCAGCGCATAGGCCGACAGCTCGAAGCGCACCTGGTCGTTGCCCTTGCCGGTGGCGCCATGCGCGATCGCATCGGCGCCGGTCTCCTTGGCGATCTCGACGAGATGCTTGGAGATCAGCGGCCGCGCGATCGAGGTGCCGAGCAGATAGGTGCCTTCATAGACGGTGTTGGCGCGAAACATCGGGAAGACGAAGTCGGAGACGAATTCCTCGCGCACATCGACGATGCGAATGTCCTTGATGCCCATCATCTCGGCCTTCTTGCGTGCCGGCTCCAGCTCGCCGCCCTGGCCGAGATCGGCGGTGAAGGTGACGACCTCGGCGCCGAGTTCGGTCTGCAGCCATTTCAGGATGATGGATGTGTCGAGGCCGCCGGAATAGGCGAGCACGACTTTCTTGACGTCTTTGGTCTTGGACATTTCGGCTCCGTCGATGGCGGACGCTTGAAGCACGGGCGTCACGCATTGTCGGAGCGCCTTTTAGCAGGAACGGCAAAGCGAGCAAGCACGCGCGGCGCCAGACTGATGATCCAGCGCTGCTCTCCGTCCTGCCGGAGGGTGCGCCAGCCTCGCATCTGGCGCCGGCGCGACGCATCTTGTATAGGCTGTGCATTCCCAGGGGCCTTCCATGTCCTTCATTCCCGACACCACCACGCTGATCCAGTTCGCCGTCGCCACCGTGATCCTGGCGATCACCCCCGGCCCCGACATGACGCTGTTCGTCTCGCGCACGCTGAGCCAGGGGCGCGTCACCGGCTTTGCCTCGATGGCCGGCGCGCTATGCGGCACGCTGATCCACACCACGCTGGTGGTAGTCGGCGTCTCGGCGCTGATCGTCGCCTCGCCGATGGCCTTCTTCGTGCTGAAGATCTTCGGCGCCGGTTATCTCGTCTTCCTGGCCTGGCAGGCGATCGCCAAGGGCTCGGCCTTTTCGCCGGAAAAGAAGACGGGCCCGCGGATCTCGCTATTGCGCAGCTGGGCGTCAGGGCTCGGCGTCAATCTGCTCAACCCGAAGATCATCCTGTTCTTCATGACCTTCCTGCCGCAATTCGTTTCCGCGCATGATCCCAACGCGCCCGGAAAGCTGTTCTTCCTCGGCGTCATGTTCATCGTGCTGTCGATCCCGGTGACAGTGCCGATGGTGCTGGCGGCGGAAAGGTTTTCGGCGGCGATGAAGGCCAGCCCGCGCGTCACGCGGGTGGTCGACTATCTCTTCTCCGGCGTGTTCTCGGCCTTCGCGCTCAGGATCCTGACCGCCCAGGCGAAGTAGGGGCGTCCCTGTCCTTCCACCAGCTTCCGGCCCAGCGCCCGGCGCTCAGCCAGTAGAAGATGCCGCCGACCATGCCGCCGCCGATGACGGCCATGATGGCGCTGGTGTCGGTCACGGCGAAGATGGACTCTTGGGCGTGATCGACCAGGCCAAGGAAGGCGGCCGCCACCACCGCACCGGCCAGCGCATAATACAACCAGTCGCGCCGGCCGAGGATTTCGGCAACCAGGATGACGATCGCCGCTGGCATGAAGGCGAAATAGGCGACGAACAGGGCGACGAAGGGAATCGAGAAATACAGCGAGGCGGTTGCGACCGGCTGCGCATGCTGCGGCGCATAGCCGAGCGAGGCCAGGAACAGGATGTTGAGGAAGGCGCTCGCCGCCAGCGACGCGACGGCATAGCCGAACAGGATGATGGCAAGGCGCACGATATAGGCGACGAGACGGTTCATCCCGCATCTCGCTGTATGGGACGGCCAGACTTGCGCCCCGCCAGAAGCCAGTAGACCGACCCGGCGGCGGTGCCGGCGGTGGCCAGGAACCCGAGAAAGCCCGGATTGAAAACAAAGCCTCCAGCCGAGCCGGGAACAAAAACGCCAAATGCGATGGAGGTGATCGCACCCGTGACCGCGAAATAGAACCATCCTCGCAGCGACAGCCGTTCGGCAAGCAAGATCGCGGGGCCGACGATCAGCAGCGCGCAGATCGCCACGGTCAACACGGCGAGCGGGAACGAACCCAGCCAGTCGAATGTGAAGACCAGGGACCAGTTGCCGTATTCGATCCCTTCCAGAAGGGTGATCAGCAGCACAGGCACCAGGATTGATGTCAGCACAGCGGCGACATAACCGACTGCTATGATGACGAAGCGCTTGAGCCCGGCAAGGGGACGGTTCATCGGGCCGTCCTGATGCGCGTGTCGCTCGGAAGCAGTCCCATGGCCAGTCGGTAGACGGCGCCGCCCAGGCTACCCGCAACGATCAGGGCAATCAGCAAATCGAGCGCGGGCCGCGTCCGCGCCATCGGATAGATCTGCATGATCGCGAACATAACGGTTCCCACAAGGGCGCCGCCGAGGATCGAAAGTCTCCACCCCCGGCGCCCCGTCAGTTCCGATACCACAATCAACGGTACCGCGGGGAGCGCGCCATAAATGGCGGCTATTATCGTGCCAGCGACCAAGGCCACCACCTGGTCTTTCAGATCGAAGAAAAGCCGGCCGCTGCGCCAAAAGATGGAAGCGTCTTCGTACAAAAGAAACACAAGGGGCATGACGAGCGAGGCTGATGCATAGGAAATGGCGACAGCCGCCAGTCGCCAAGAAAAGCTCACGCTTCGCCGTGCCCCGCGATCATCATGGCTTCCAGCGCCAGCCGGTCGACCTTGCGCATGCGCTCCGATTCCGACTTGAGCTGACCGCAGGCGGCCAGGATGTCGCGGCCGCGCGGGGTGCGGATCGGCGAGGCATAGCCGGCATTGTTGATGTAGTCGGCGAATTTCTCGATCGTCTCCCAGTCCGAGCACTGGTAGTTGGTGCCCGGCCATGGGTTGAACGGGATCAGGTTGATCTTGGCCGGAATGCCCTTGAGCAGCTTGATCAGGCCCTTGGCGTCCTCGATGGAATCGTTGACGTCCTTCAGCATCACATATTCGAAGGTGATGCGCTTGGCGTTCGACAGGCCAGGATAGGCGCGGCAGGCGGCGATCAGTTCCTTCAGCGGATACTTCTTGTTGATCGGCACCAGCAGGTCGCGCAGATCGTCATTGGTGGCATGCAGCGAGATCGCCAGCATGACGCCGATCTCCTCGCCGGTGCGGAAGATTTCCGGCACGACGCCGGAGGTAGACAGCGTGATTCGCCGCTTGGACAAGGAAAGCCCGTCGCCGTCGGAGGCGATCAGCAGCGCCTTCTTCACCGCCTCGAAATTGTAGAGCGGCTCACCCATGCCCATCATGACGATGTTGGACACCTTGCGGCCCTCCGCCGGCACGATGGCGCCGTCCGGCGTGTCGCGGTCGGGGAAATCGCCCAGCCGGTCGCGCGCTGTGAGCAACTGGGCGAGGATTTCCTCAGTGGTGAGATTGCGCACCAGCTTCTGCGTGCCGGTGTGGCAGAAGGAGCAGGTCAGCGTGCAGCCGACCTGCGAGGAGATGCAGAGCGTGCCGCGGCCCTCTTCGGGAATATAGACGGTCTCGATCTCGACCGGCCGGCCGGCGCCGCGCGGCGGAAAGCGGAACAGCCATTTGCGGGTGCCGTCGGAAGAAATCTGCTCCTCGACAATTTCGGGCCGCGCGACGGTGAAATGCTTGTCGAGCTCGGCGCGCAGATCCTTGGAGATGTTGAACATGCCGGCAAAGTCGGAAACGCCGCGCACATACATCCAGTGCCAGAGCTGCTGGGCGCGCATCTTTGCCTGGCGCTCGGGCACGATGCCGGACGCGACGAGCGCCTCGCCAAGCTCTGCGCGCGTCAGGCCGATCAGCGATGGCTTCTCGGGCGCGGCGCGGGCGCGCAACGCGTCACGGGCACCCGCAGTGGTGAGGTCGAAGGAAAGGGTCATGGTCGCACTGATATAAGCGGTTTGCGGCCGATTTCATCCATCGTGCCGGGAACTGAAGCGCGGCGCATAGCACAGGTTGAGGGCAGAGTCATGCGGGGAGCCCTCGCGTGCCGGGCTGGCCGTATGCGTCGGCGCCGTGTTAGGGCTCGATCCTCCCCTCCCGAGGACAGACATGGCCGGCACATCACGAAAATATCCCATGCTGCGGCGCTCGCGCGCGATGTGGGGCTCCCGGCGCGTGTGGCAGCCGCGCCTGGTGTTCTGGGCGGGAGCGGTCTCGATCGGCGTCATCAGCGTGCTGTTCGCGGTGCTGGCCGACAAGGCGCAGGCGCTGTTCCATGTCATGATCGGTGATGGCGGCGGCTGGCGCTTCTATCTGCCGCTCATGGTCACGCCGCTTGGCTTCGTGCTGTGCGCCTGGCTGGCCCAGGCTTTCTTTCCGGGCTCGCAAGGCAGCGGCATTCCGCAGGCGATCGCCGCGCGCCATTTGCGTGACGACGACGATCGCAACCACCTGCTCTCATTGCGGCTGGCGGCCGGCAAGATCGCGCTCACCATCGTTGGCCTGTTCTGCGGCGCTTCCATCGGTCGCGAAGGCCCGACCGTGCAGGTCGGCGCCTCTCTAATGCTGCAGGCGGCGCGCTGGGGCGGCATGGCGCAGGCGCGGGGCCTGATCCTGGCCGGGTCGGCCGCCGGCATCGCGGCCGCCTTCAACACCCCACTGGCCGGCATCGTCTTCGCCATCGAGGAAATGGGTCGCACCTATGAAGCGCGCACCAACGGGCTGGTGCTGACGGCGGTAATCCTGGCCGGCCTCGCATCGCTCGGCCTGCTCGGCAACTACACCTATTTCGGCATCTCCAGAGACACGATCTCGTTCGCCGCCGAGTGGCCGCTGGTGCTTGCCTGCGGCGTCATCGGGGGTGGCTTCGGCGCGCTGTTCTCGCTGCTGGCGCTGAAGATCACGCGGCGGATCCGGCGCTGGCACACGCAGCAGCCCCTGGCTCGCGCGCTGCTGGTGGCCGCATTCTGCGGGCTCGGCGTGGCGGTGATCGGCATTGCGTCGGGCGGGCTGACCTTCGGCACCGGCTACGCGCAGGCGCGCGGCGCGGTGGAGGGTATGCCGCTGCCGTGGCTCTTCTTCGTGGAAAAATTCCTGGCCGGGCTGCTATCCATGGTTTCGGGCATTCCGGGCGGCATTTTTGCGCCCTCGCTGGCGGTCGGCGCCGGTATCGGCAGTTCGCTCGGCCTTTTGTTCGGCGCCAGCGCGGGAGCCGCCGCGCTGCTCGGCATGGCCGGCTATTTCGCCGGTGTGGTGCAGGCGCCGATGACGGCTTTCGTCATCATCCTGGAGATGACCGGCAATCACGATAATGTCATAGCGCTGATGCTGGCCTCGATGCTGGGCTACGGCACGGCGCGGATGATCTCGCACGAACCGCTCTATCACGCGCTGTCGCGTGTCTTCATCGCCGAGGCGATCCGGCGTCGGCGGGCGGAGGCAGCGCCGGAATCCGGTCATGCCTGAAAAGCAGAAGGCCGGGCTTTACGGCCCGGCCTTTGCGTCAAAGCGAAGCTCTGCCTACTCGCATCCTACTTGCATTTGGCGATCGACGACAGCGCAGCCGAAATGCCCTTCAGCGAGAAGACATAGGAGGTGGGATTGCCGCGGCCGGATTTCGCCGTCACCTTCATGTCCGAACCGGTCTTCATGGCGGCGATCAGCACGGGTTCCTCGGCGGCGTTCTCGACCCAGGCCGACTTGCCGCGCGTGAACATCGAGAACGACTTCTTGTCGATGGTGACGGTTGCCTTGGAACCTTCCTGGAAATTGTAGCCGGCAATGAACTGCGGCTCATAGGACACCTGCTGGCCGGGCCGCTGGCTGACGAAGAAGAACATATCGCCATGGTCGAGCGTCGGCGGCTGCTTGTCGGTCGGCACGGTCAGCACGTAGCAGACCTTGCCGCCCTGCGCCTGATAGCTGTAGGTGCCCCAGGCATTGTGCTGGCCGATCTTGGTCGCCTGCTGCGCCAGTGCCGGCGCTGCTGAGGCCGCCAGGACCAGGCTCGAAACTAGTGCTATCAATCCGCGCATCGTCTTTCCCGTATTCCAAATGGTGCGGAGGCGGGCCGCCTGGCGTCCTGCCGTCGCTTCATTTTGATTTAATCTGGGTTACCAAACGGTGAATTTCCCTCAACAAAAGGACGCTCACCCCAGGAAACCGCCGCCATTCCCGCGCCGCCGCCCTTGTCAGCAGCCGGCGCGACGTCCCTTCGGCGACTTGGAGGGCACGAAAGCGGCAAGAGTTTGACTTTTCAAGCGGGCCCGCGAACGCCTCCATCCACAAGATGCGCGCCACGTGAAGACGATCAGCCCTTGTCGGCGATGGCGTCCTTGGCGGCCTGGCGATGCGCCGGCGTGATGTGGGCGCTGACGGCGGTGATCGCGGCGGTCAGCACGGCGATGTCGTCGGTGAAACCGAGGCCGAAGATGAAGTCGGGAATGAGGTCCACCGGCAGGACGAAATAGCCGAGCGCCGCCACCAATATGCCCTTGGCGCGCAATGGCGTGTTCTTGTCCATGGCGCAGTAATACGCGGCGACGACGTCTTCCATGAAGGGGATCTGCCGCGCGGCCTTCTTGGCCGTGCGCCAGAATTTCTCGCGCACTTCGCCCTCGCCGCCCAGCCTGTCGCCAAAGCCGAAGAAATCAAAACCGGGTTGTTGCGCCATCAATCACTCCTAGCGGTCTCACGCGCGTCCTGGCGCATGCCTCGCGAGGGAAAATGTGGTGAAAGGTGAACCCCGGTGCAAGATGCCGGTACCGATTTGGGATTCTCCGCTGCCTTGGCGACCGTGCGATACCAGGCATCAACCACCGGCAAAGCGGTTCATTTTCTTCGCCAGTTCAATGTCGAGCGCGGTTACGCCACCGGCGTCATGGGTGTTCAGCGTCACGTCCACGGTCTTGTAGACGTTCGACCAGTCGGGATGATGGTCCATCTTTTCGGCTGCCAGCGCGACTCGGGTCATGAAGGCGAAGGCTTCGGAAAAATTGTTAAAGACGAAGCCGCGCCTGATCGAGGCGCCGTCCGTGGCCAGCGACCAGCCGCCGAGTTCGGCAAGGGCAGCGGTGATGGCGTCCTTGCTGAGTTTTTCTCTCGTCATGATGATTTCCCGTGCTATTTCGAATTTCGACCCTCACCATACTGCAAGTCGCCCAAAAGTGTTTTGCGGTTTTGGGGTTCCAAATGCACAAACGGCGCATATCGAATGAGCGTAACGCCCATAAATTCCATCCTTTTCGTCTGCCTCGGCAATATCTGCCGGTCGCCGCTGGCAGAGGGCGTTTTTCGCGCCGTTTGGGCCGAGCGCGGCTGGGGCCGCGATATCCGGCTCGATTCGGCGGCGACCAGCGGCTGGGAGGTCGGCTCGCCCCCCGATCCACGATCGATCGCGGTTGCGATGCGTCATGGCGTCGATATTTCCGGACAGAGGGCGCGCAAGATCACGCCGCAGGATTTCTCCCGTTTCGACCTGGTCCTTGGCATGGACCGCTCGAATGTCGCCGACCTGAGGGCGCTGGCGCCGGCCGCGCGGGACCGGGTGCAGCTCTTCCTGGAGTTCGCGCACGGACAGGCGCGCGACGTGCCCGATCCCTACTATGACGGGCCGGAGGCCTTTGCCGAGGTCTATCGCATGATCCGCGAGGCGTCGGAGGCGCTGGCGACACGGCTGGCCGCGCGGGCGTCGGTGCCCGACAGCGGCCAGGCCTCCTCGACGATATAAGGGCCGCCGCCGACCGAATCGCGCGACGACATCAGGACGAAGCGGCCGATACGAAAAGGCAGCGTGGAGAAATTGCCACGAGCCGAAAGATACTGGGCGACATCCAGCGGGCTCGAATTGCGCAGCCGCGCCAGCGTCACATGCGGCATGAACTTGCGGGGATCGGCGGGAATGCCGAGCCGCTGGCAGATGCGGTCGATCTCGCCCTGAAGCCCGGCCAGATCGGGCGAGGCGGAAGCGCCGGCCCACACCGCATGCGGCTTCTTCTGGCCAAAGGCGCCGACACCGGACAGGGTCAGCGAGAAAGAGGGCCGGTGGACGCGGTCCAGCGCATTGGCGATCTCGTCGGCGACATGGCCCTCGACATCGCCGATGAAGCGCAGCGTCAGATGGTAGTTTTCGACATCGATCCAGCGCGCCCCGGGCAGGCCGCCCCGGAGCAGGGACAGCGAAAGAGCGGCGTCACGCGGAATTTCGAGGGCGGTGAAAAGACGCGGCATGAAGAGCCTCCCTTCCTCGAATCGAACTGTCATCCATAGCGAATCATCGATAGTCGAATGGAGCAAGAGGTTTATTGGCCACAGGCTTTGCCAAAAGTTTCCGCAAGGGAAAGCAGTTTATCCAGCCTCATGAGCCGCCTGGCACCGCCGCGATGGTCTTCTCGACCGTCGGCAGGATGCGCTCGACCATCCGGTCGACACCGCTTGCGTTCGGATGCATGCCGTCCTCGAGCTGCAGGCCGGGCTGTCCGGCGACGCCGTCGAGGAAGAACGGATAGAGCGCGACATCGTATTTCCCAGACAGGTCCGGAAAGATGGCGTCGAAGGCGTTCTGGTAGTCGGCGCCGAGATTGGGCGCGGCGCGCATGCCGGCGAGCAACACAGCGATCTTGCGCTGTTTGAGCTTGCCGAGCATCTCGTCGAGGTTCTTCCTGGTGATGTCGGGCGAGATGCCGCGCAGCATATCGTTGGCGCCGAGTTCGAGGATGACCAGCTGCGTGCCGTCCGGCACCGACCAATCGAGCCGCGCCAGCCCGCCGCTCGTGGTGTCGCCGGAAACGCCGGCATTGGCGACGGTCACGTCATGGCCCTTGGCACGCAGCGCTGCCTGCAATTTGTCGGTAAAGCCTTGGTCGGGCCCAAGCCCGAAGCCCGCCATCAAGCTGTCACCGAAGCCGACGATCTTGAAGGGCTCGGCACGCGCCGACGAAATGGCGCCGCAAATGGCGAGGAAAAGGACCAAGCCTGCGGCTATCTGGCGTTTGAAAGACATGCGGCAGGCCCCATATGACCAAGGAATTCTTCCGGCGACGGCCTCCGGCGAGCAGAGCCATCATCCCTGATATAGGACGCTTTCATTTTGACAGAAGCCGTCATCGCGCTGAAAGACGTATCCCTGACGCTCGGCGAAGGCGCGTCGTCAGTCCATGTGCTGAAGGGCGTCAGCCTCGAGGTGGCGCGCGGCGAGGCGACCGGCATCGTCGGTCCGTCGGGGTCCGGCAAGTCGACCTTGCTGATGGTGCTGGCGGGGTTGGAACGGATCGATTCGGGTACGGTACGAATCGCCGGCGAACTCCTGAATGGCAAAAGCGAGGATCAGATCGCTTCGTTTCGTGGCCGAAACATTGGCATCGTCTTTCAGTCCTTCCACCTCATCCCCAACATGACCGCGCTTGAAAATGTCGCGGTGCCGCTGGAGCTGGCCGGTCATGCCGATCCGTTTTCGGTGGCGGCGCGCGAGCTGGCGGCGGTGGGCCTCAGCGACCGCGTCACCCATTACCCCGGCGAACTATCCGGGGGCGAACAGCAGCGCGTGGCGATCGCCCGGGCGCTGGCACCCTCGCCGCGCATTCTCATCGCCGACGAGCCGACCGGCAATCTCGACCAGGCTACGGGGCGGCAGGTCGCCGACCTCCTGTTCGCCAAGGCGGCCGAGCGCGGCATGACGCTGGTGCTGGTTACACATGATCCCGCACTCGCGGCGCGCTGCGCGCGCCAGGTGTCGATGCGCTCCGGCCGTATCGAGGCGCCGACCCCATTGAAGGTCACCGCCTGATGCCGCTGGCACGGACGCTGAAGCTCGCCGTCCGCTTTTCGTTGCGTGAGATGCGCGGCGGCTTGTCCGGCTTCCTGATCTTTCTCGCCTGCATCGCGCTCGGCGTCGCGGCGATCGGCGGTGTCAATTCGGTTGCCCGTTCGATCAGTGCCGGCGTCGCCAACCAGGGCCAGACGCTGCTTGGCGGCGATCTTCGCTTCCAGATCAACCAGCGCGATGCCAGCCAGGCCGAACATGGCTTCCTCGACGGGCTGGGCGTTGTCTCACGCACCGTCAGCATGCGCTCGATGGCGCGTCTGGCGGACGGCTCCGACCAGGCGCTGGTCGAGGCCAAGGCGGTCGACGATGCCTATCCACTCTATGGCGCGCTGGAGACGGAGCCGGCGCTGACAGAGCAGGAATTGTTCGGCGAAGAATTCGGCGTGTTTGGCGCGGCGGCGCCCGATCTTCTGTTCGAACGGCTGCATCTCAAGCTCGGCGACCGGCTGAAGCTCGGCACCGCCACCTTTGAACTGCGCGCCAGGCTGGTCACCGAGCCGGATGCCGTGTCCGACGGTTTCGGCTTCGCGCCAAGGCTGATGATCTCGACAGAGGGCCTGGGAGCGACCGGGCTGGTGCAGCCGGGCAGCCTGGTCGAAAACGCCTACAAGATCCGGCTGCCCGCCGACGCCGACGAGGCACGGCTCAAGGCCATACAGGATCAGGCGGCCAGGGATTTTCCGGAAGCTGGCTGGTCGATCCGCACGCGCGGCAACGCCGCCCCCGCTCTGTCGTCCAACATCGAGCGCTTCTCGCAGTTCCTGACGCTGGTCGGGCTGACGGCGCTGGTGGTCGGCGGTGTCGGCGTCGCCAATGCGGTGCGCGCCTATCTCGACGGCAAGCGCGGCGTCATCGCCACCTTCAAGAGTCTCGGTGCTTCCGGCGGCTTTGTCTTCACCGTCTATCTCGTGCAAATCCTGATCATAGCGGCACTCGGTATCGCTGCCGGTCTGGTGCTCGGCGCGCTGATGCCTTTTGCCGCAAGTGCGGCGCTTCAATCCGTCATTCCGGTGCCGGCGCAAGGCGGCTTCTATCCCGGCGCGCTCGGCATGGCGGCGCTGTTCGGGCTGCTGGTGACGCTGGCCTTCGCGCTGCTGCCGCTCGGACGCGCCCGCGACGTGCCGGCGACGGCGCTGTTTCGGGAGATGGGCCTGGAAGGCCGCGGCTTTCCGCGCCTTGTCTATACTGCCTCCGCTGTCGGCATCGCGTTGCTGCTGGCGGTTCTGGCCATCCTCTTGTCCGGCGACCAGCGCATCGCCTCGATCTTCGTCGGCGCCACCATCTTTTCCTTCCTGGTGCTGCGTCTGGTCGGAGCGTTGGTGCAATGGGTGGCAAGGAAGAGCCCGCGCGTGCGCTCCGTGGCGCTCCGCCTCGCCGTCGGCAACATCCATCGACCAGGCGCCTTGACGCCATCGGTGGTGCTGTCGCTGGGGCTCGGGCTGACGCTGCTGGTGACGTTGGCGCTGATCGACGGCAATCTGCGGCGGCAGATCTCAGGCAGCCTGCCGGAGCGGGCGCCGAATTTCTTCTTCGTCGACATCCAGAGCAGCGATGTCGATGCGTTCTCGGCCCTGGTCGGCAAGGAGGCGCCGCAAGGGACATTGGTCAAGGTGCCGATGCTGCGCGGCCGGGTGATGGCGCTCAACGGCGTCGCCGTCGACAAGGTCAAGGTGCCGGCCGAGGGCGCCTGGGTGCTGAAAGGCGATCGCGGCCTGACCTATGACGCCAGGCGGCCGGAAAACGCGACGCTGACCGAGGGCGAATGGTGGCCGGACAATTATGCCGGCGAGCCGCTGGTCTCCTTCTCGGCGCAGGAAGGCAAGGAGATCGGGCTGAAGCTCGGCGACACCGTCACCGTCAATGTGCTTGGCCGCAACGTGACGGCCAGGATCGCGAACTTCCGCCAGGTCGAGTGGGAGACGATGGGCATCAATTTCGTCATGGTGTTCTCGCCCAACACATTCGCGGGCGCGCCGCATGGCTGGATGGCGACGCTGACTGAAAAGAGTGCCTCGACGGCCGACGATGCCCGCATCCTCAATGCCGTTACCCGCGCCTTCCCGGCGGTGACGACGGTGCGCGTCAAGGACGCGCTCGATGTCGTCAACCGGCTGGTCGGCCAGCTCGGCACGGCGATCCGGGCCGCGGCCGGTGTGGCGCTGATCGCTTCGGTGCTGGTGCTGGCAGGCGCGCTTGCCGCCGGCAACCGGGCGCGCATCCACGACGCCGTGGTGCTGAAGACGCTCGGCGCGACCAGGAGGACGCTGATAACGGCATTTTCCCTGGAGTATATGCTGATCGGATTGGCCACGGCGATCTTCGCGCTGGCCGCCGGCGGCATCGCGGCCTGGTACATTGTCGCGCGCATCATGACGCTGCCATCGCATTTCATGCCGGAGGTGGCCGTGGCGACCATCGTCTTTGCGCTGGTCATCACGGTCGGCATCGGTCTTGCCGGTACCTGGCGGGTGCTCGGCCACAAGGCGGCGCCGGTGCTGCGCGACCTGTAGTCCCTGGCCGGACTCTCCAATCCCTGGGGGGCGGAGCGGGCCCTCTGCAATTAAATCTTGGTAAGGATGCCGGCCCGGAAGCCCGGAGAATCGGCATTTCGGCCTCTCACGAACCGTTACATCCGGTTACGGTCTTGTTCTTGACGCGAATAACCATCATATTTCGCCACAGGCATGCTGGAGTCCCGCCAGCGGCGCCTGGGTCCGCAAGAGGCCCGACACCGGACGGGGCAGAAGCAATAGAGGATTCCAATGGCTGATCCCATTCGCAATTATCAGACGTCGGCGGTGCCCGGCGTCCGCGCCGACATCGATCAGGGCCTGCGCGCCTATATGATCAAGGTCTACAATCTGATGGGGCTTGGCCTCCTCATCACCGGCCTTGCCGCCGTCGGCACGATCATGCTGGCCACCACCACCGATCCGGCCTCGGCTGTCGCAACGCTGCCGAGCGGCGAGATGCTGACGTCCTTCGGCTATGCGATCTTCGGGTCGCCGCTGCGCTGGGTGGTGATGCTGGCGCCGCTGGCCGCCGTGTTCTTCCTGTCGTTCAGGATTCAGTCGATGAGCGTCGCCGCCGCGCAGACCACGTTCTGGGTCTATGCCGGTCTCGTCGGCCTGTCGCTGTCGTCGATCTTCCTGGTCTACACCACGGCCAGCATTTCGCAGACCTTCTTCGCCACGGCCGCTGCTTTCGGTGCGCTGTCGCTGTTCGGCTACACGACCAAGCGCGATCTGACGGCGATGGGCTCGTTCCTGATCATGGGCGTGTTCGGCATCATCATCGCGTCGGTGATCAACATCTTCCTGCAGTCGTCGGCGCTGTCCTTTGCCGTGTCGGCGATCGGCGTCTTGGTCTTCGCCGGCCTGACCGCCTACGACACGCAGAAGATCAAGGAGATGTATTTCGAGGGCGATGTTTCCGATGTCGCCGGCCGCAAGGCCATCATGGGCGCGCTGAGGCTCTATCTCGATTTCATCAACCTGTTCATGTTCCTGCTTCAGTTCATGGGCGACCGCCGCTAAGGCACGGTCCGCTTCATGGTCTGACTGGACCATCGGGTTTGGAAAGGGCGGCCCAAGGGCCGCTCTTTCCTTTTGTGCCGGCGTTTGCTGTTATCGGAAGCAGGCAGAAGGCTTGCATGAAGAATGTGCACTATCGTGATACGGCCGGCGACTTCGGCCGACCTCGACACCATCACCGAAATCTATGCCGACGCGGTGACCCATGGCACGGCGAGCTATGAGCTGCAGCCGCCAGGCCGCGCGGAGATGGGCACGCGATTCGCCACGCTCACGGCCGGCGGCTTCCCGTATCTGGTGGCGGAAAAGGACGGCGCTGTGCTTGGCTATGCCTATGCCGGCGCCTTCCGGCCGCGCCCGGCCTACCGCTTCATCGTCGAGGATTCGGTCTATGTCGCGCCCGAGGCCAAGGGCCAGGGTGTCGGCCTCATGCTGATGCGCAGCCTGATCGCGGCGGCCGAGGCGGCAGGCTTCCGCCAGATCGTCGCGGTGATCGGCGACGGCCATCCAGGCAGCGCCTCGGTCAAGCTGCATGAAAAGCTCGGCTTCCGCCACTCAGGCCGGCTCGAAGGCTCCGGCTACAAGCACGGGCGCTGGCTGGACACGGTGTTCATGCAGCTCTCACTGAATGGCGGCGCGTCGTTGCCGCCTGACCCGGCCTCGCTGCCTGAGCGGAAGTTTCGGGGGGAAGAGGAACTGAAGAACTGAGGAACTGAGGAACTGAAGAAAAAGAAAATAAAATAATATCAGGCGTTTAGCGCCTATTCTCCTCAGTTCCTCAGTTCCTCAGTTCCTCAGTTCCTCAGTTCCTCAGTTGCCCCTTCACGCCTCGACCACTTTCAGCTTGCTGTCGAAGACGCCGAGCACGCGGCCGAGTTCTTGCCCGCGCTTGAGGATGCGGCCGCCGGCGGCGATAACGGCGAAGGCGCCCTGCTTGCGCGCCAGTTTCGGATCCTTCACGATCTGGAACAGCGGCACTTCGCTGGCGCGGCGGAAGACGGAAAACACCGCCCTGTCGGTGAGATGATCGATGGCGTAGTCGCGCCATTCATTGGCGGCGACCATGCGTCCGTAGAGTCTGAGGATCTGGTCCAGTTCACGCCGGTCGAACCGCACCGGCTCGAGGCGCTCGCGTCGCGCCTCGTGCAGCGGGATCAATATTGCGGATGCGTCACCATCCCCCGTCCCGCCGCTGTCATCGCTCATGCCTCGATCCTTCAAAATGAATCTTTGCCAACCAAAATTGGCCCCTTCGCGCCGCAATTGCAAGAGCCGGCGAAGCGACTGCAGGGGCGCGCCTTTTTCGTCACGTCCAGTCACGTTTGCGAAACGCATGTTGGAATTGGTGATGCTTCGCCACATTTCTGCCTTTTTTTATCCGCGCTCATGCCCCAATGTCCGACGAATTTACCGGCGTTGCCTGAGACGGTTCGGTCCGGCACCGGCTCGTAAACCCCAAGCCCCCCGCCCACGGGTCTGCGTCGGATCGAACCAACCTCGGTTTTTCCCCGGAAGAATCGGGTGCGACGATCCCAAAACCTAAATGACCGGCGTCAGAAGCAAGCTGACGTCGGTTTTTTCATGCGCCGGTCGAAAGTGATGCCGCCAAGCCGTCGTCATTCCAGGGGCGGAAGGACGCGAAGTGGCCGAGGAACTAGGCCTGGGGCCGCGACGGAACTTCGCCCGGAGATAACGAAGGCAGGGTCGTTTCGGCTGTTTTCGTTAAGGCTTGTGGATGAAAGCAGCGCCGAGGATGGGGCCCGGCATGCCGTCCTTGCCGACCGATTGCAGCAGGACGGCGCAGCCGCCCTTCTTTGTGATCTCGCTCAACGGCAGTTCATAGCGCTGCGCCTTGCCGTGCCACATGCCGGCGGTCTGGATGCTGGTGACGGCGTTCCAATAGGTCATCTTGCGGCCGGAGTTCTCGCCCTGGGCGATCTTGACCGTCTGGGGCGGCTCGAAATAGACGATCACGACATGGGCATCGTTGGGGCCGGTGCCGGCGTCGCCGGCATCGATGATCACGCGGTCGCTGGTACGGCTGATCTTGACGGGCACATGCATGCCTTCGCCGGATTTCGCCATGCGGGCGAGCGCGCCGTTGACCTCGCCACGATTGGCGCCGTTGACATGCACACGGCCATTGAGGACTGCCTGCGGCGTATAGACGGAGCGGCTGCCGAAGGCGCGCATATAGTCATTCTGCCGCTCGGTGTTTTCCTTGCGGCTCAGCGTGTCCTTCCAGCCGAGATAGTCCCAATAATCGACGTGGTAGGAGAGCGCGACAATGTCTTCCCTGGTGGCAAGTTCGGCGAAAAACGCGTCGGCCGGCGGACAGGAACTGCAGCCCTGGCTGGTGAACAGTTCGACCACGCCGAGCGGCTTGTCGGGCTGGGCTTTTTCGGCCTGGACTCTTTCGGACTCGCCGGCATGGCCGGCATCGGCAAAAGCCGAGAAGGCCAGCGCAAAGGCTGCCAGCCACAGTGATCTTCGCCAGGCCATGACCATTCCAATTCCCGCCGGTGGCGCCGGCTTTGTTCTGATTAGCTGAAATATGTGGCAGAAGCGGAAGTCAACGGGAAGTCACGTTGCGGTGAAATTTTTGCCATTGCAACCGAAGGTAAGGGCGCAATAGGAGAGACATTGCATTTCATGACGTGGTTCGATTCGGGGATGGCATCATCACCATGTGGCAAACTCTCCTGACCCCTGTCGATCTCTATTGTGAGCGGACCGGACCTGGACTTTGGGCCGAGCCGACGAATGCTTTGACTAACCTTGCTTTCATTGTCGCGGGACTATGGGGTGTACGGGAAGTACGCCGACTGAAAACCGGGACCTTCGCCGAAGTGCTGGCCTGGTGGGTCGTGGCGATCGGCATCGGCTCGACGATCTTCCATACCTTCGCCACCAAGGGCACGGTCTGGATTGACGTGCTGCCGATCGCCGGCTTCACACTGGCTTACACGCTGTTCAACCTGCGCCGCTTCCTGGGGATGGAATGGGGCAAGGCGATTGCGGTCTTCGTCGTCTTCTATGCGGTGGCCGGGGCGGTAAGTTTCGCCGTGCCGGATTGGCTGCGTCAGGCGTCAAACGGCACGACGGGCTACCTGCCGCCGTTCCTGGCGCTTGCCTTCTTCGGTGTCTGGGTGACGGTGAGCGGCAACCGGGCCGGCTGGTACAATCTTACCGGGTCGGCGATCTTCGTGGTGTCCGTCATCTTGCGCATGATCGACCCGATGGTCTGCACCGGCTTTCCGCTCGGCACGCACTTCCTGTGGCACATCTTCAACGGGCTGATGCTGGGCGTGCTGCTGGCCGCCGCGGCGCGCTATGGCGCGCCGAAGGGCAGTAGGGCAGTAGGGCAGTAGGGCAGTAGGGCAGTAGGGCAGTAGGGCAGTAGGGCAGTAGGGCAGTAGGGCAGTAGGGCAGTAGGGCAGTAGGGCAGTAGGGAGATGACTTCCTTGCCCTGCTCCATTACTGCCCTGCTGCCTTATTCCCTTGCGACTATGCCGCCAAGTCGCGCAGCACGTACTGCAAAATGCCGCCGTTCTTGAAGTAGTCGAGTTCATCCAGCGTATCGATGCGACAGATGATCGGCACGTTCTTCACCGAGCCGTCGCCATAGGTGATCTTGGCGGTCATCGTCTGGCGCGGCTTGATGGCACTCAGGCCGTCGATCTCGACCAGTTCGTCGCCCTTGAGGTTGAGCGATGCCCACGAGGTGCCTTCCTCGAACACGAAGGGGATGACGCCCATGCCGACCAGGTTCGAGCGGTGGATGCGCTCGAAGGACTGGGCGATGACGGCGCGGACACCGAGCAGGTTGGTGCCCTTGGCCGCCCAGTCGCGCGACGAGCCGTTGCCGTATTCGACGCCGGCGAAGATGACCAGCGGCACGCCTTCTTTCTTGTATTCCATCGCCGCGTCGTAGATCGATTCCTCTTCCTTCGACGGGTAGTGGATGGTGTAGCCGCCCTCACGACCGTTCTCGCCCAGCATGTGGTTGCGGATGCGGATGTTGGCGAAGGTGCCGCGCATCATCACCTCATGGTTGCCGCGCCGCGTGCCGTACTGGTTGAAGTCGGCGACGCCGACGCCATGGTCGGTGAGGTACTTGCCGGCCGGCGAGGCGGCCTTGATCGAACCCGCCGGCGAGATGTGGTCGGTGGTGATCTTGTCGCCGAACAGGCCGAGCACGCGGGCGCCCTTGATGTCGCCGATCTTGCCGAAACCGGCGGTCATGCCGGCGAAATAGGGCGGGTTCTGCACATAGGTCGAGTTGTCGTCCCAGGCGTAGGTCTGGCCTTCTGGCGCCTGCACCTTCTGCCAATGCTCGTCGCCCTTGAAGACGTCGGCATATTTGCGCGCGAACAGCTCGCGGGTGACGTTCTTCTCGATGAACTCTTGGATCTCGGCCGAGCTTGGCCAGATGTCCTTGAGGTAGACCGGATTGCCGTTCTTGTCCTCGCCGAGCGGCTCGGTGGTGAGGTCCTTCGTCACGGTTCCAGCCAGCGCGTGCGCCACGACCAGCGGCGGCGAGGCGAGGTAGTTTGCCTGCACGTCGGGCGAGACGCGGCCTTCGAAGTTGCGGTTGCCGGAGAGCACCGCGGCGGCAATCAAACCCTTATCGTTGATGGTCTTGGAGATCGGCGCCGGCAGCGGGCCGGAATTGCCGATGCAGGTGGTGCAGCCGAAGCCGACCAGGTTGAAGCCGATCTGGTCGAGTTCCTTCTGCAGGCCGGACTTCTCCAGATATTCGGCGACCACCTGGCTGCCGGGGGCCAGCGAGGTCTTCACCCATGGCTTCTGCTTGAGGCCCAGCCGGTTGGCGTTGCGGGCGAGCAAGCCCGCGCCGATCAGCACGCTTGGATTCGAGGTGTTGGTGCAGGAGGTGATGGCTGCAATGACGACGTCGCCATGGCCGAGGTCATGGTCCGTGCCTTCGACGGCGTAGCGCTTGGAGATTTCCGCCGCCTTCTTGTACTCGGTCTCCATCGCCTTGGCGAAGCCGTCCGGGATGCCTTCCAGCGCGACACGGCCTTCGGGACGCTTGGGGCCGGCCATTGACGGCACCACGCTGCTCAGCTCGAGTTCGAGCAGGTCGGTGAAGACCGGGTCGGCGGAGCCCGCCTCGCGCCACATGCCTTGCGCCTTGGCATAGGCTTCGACCAGCGCGATGCGGCTTTCCTCGCGGCCCGACATTGTCAGGTAGCGGATGGTTTCCGAATCGACCGGGAAGAAGCCGCAGGTGGCGCCATATTCCGGCGCCATGTTGCCGATGGTGGCGCGATCGGCCAGCGTCATGTTGGACAGGCCCGGGCCGAAGAATTCGACGAACTTGCCGACGACGCCCTTCTTGCGCAGCATCTGGGTGACGGTGAGCACGAGGTCGGTGGCGGTGACGCCTTCCTTGAGCTTGCCGGTGAGGCGGAAGCCGATGACCTCGGGCAAGAGCATGGAGACAGGCTGGCCGAGCATGGCCGCCTCGGCTTCGATGCCGCCAACACCCCAGCCGAGCACGCCAAGGCCGTTGATCATCGTGGTGTGCGAATCGGTGCCGACGCAGGTGTCAGGATAGGCCGTGGTTTCGCCGTCCTCGGTGTTGGTCCACACGACCTGGCCGAGATATTCGAGGTTAACCTGGTGGCAGATGCCGGTGCCGGGCGGCACGACGCGGAAGTTGCGGAATGCCTGCTGGCCCCATTTCAGGAACTTGTAGCGTTCCTCGTTGCGCTCGTATTCGAGCTCGACGTTGCGGGCGAAGGCCATTGGCGTGCCGAACTCGTCGACGATGACGGAGTGGTCGATGACGAGGTCGACCGGGACCAGCGGGTTGATCTTCTGCGGATCGCCGCCAAGCGAAGCCATGGCGTCGCGCATCGCGGCAAGGTCGACCACGGCCGGAACGCCGGTGAAATCCTGCATCAGCACGCGGGCCGGGCGATAGGCGATCTCGACGCCGGCGGTGCCCTTGTCGGTCAGCCAGCCGGCGACCGCCTGGATCGATTCCTTGGTGACGGAGCGGCCGTCCTCGTTGCGAAGCAGGTTTTCCAGCAGCACTTTCATCGAATAGGGCAGCTGGGCAATGCCGGTGAGGCCGTTCTTCTCGGCCTCGACAAGGTCGAAATAGACATATTCGGTGCCGCCCGCGGTCAGTGTGCGGCGGCAATTGAAACTATCGAGGGATTTTGACACGTGCGATCCGTCCTTGTCTGTTCAGCCTGAAAGGGAACGGACGCCGATGGCATGCAATCACGCGCAAAGGTGCGGGTACGGCCATTTCCGCTGTCCGCTCCCAAGCAACCCGAGCCGTTCAAGGCGGCGCGTGCGCTGGTTCGGCGCAAATTCTGTTCCCGAGCCGACCGCTGGCACGGATGCACCGCATATAGAGAATTTTCTGGAATAGTTCTAGACAGTTGGAGAGCAAATTTGTGCGATGCGGCAGCGCTCGCGAAACATTGTTTTCAGGGCAGGCGAGGAATGCGGCTTATCGCCGAAAATCTGGGCGGCGAACGCGGCGGCGAGGCGGTATTTTCCGGCATTGGCTTCGCCCTCGGCGATGGCCAGGCGCTGGTCGTCACCGGACCGAATGGATCTGGCAAATCAACCTTGCTCAGGATCATCGCCGGGCTGCTGCCGAAGGCGGAAGGTCGATTGCTGATCGAAGACGGCGGCGATGACTTTCCGTCGATTGCTTCGGCCTGTCATTATCTCGGTCACCAGAATGCGATGAAGACCGCGCTGAGCGTCACGGAAAATTTGCGCTTCTGGCACGACTTCAACGGCGATGGAGATGCCGGGGTCGAAGAGGCGCTGGAAACGGTCGGGCTTGATGGCATCGGGCATCTGCCGTTCGGCTATCTGTCGACCGGGCAAAGGCGCCGCGCGGCGATCGCGAAACTCCTGGTCAGTCACCGGCCAGTGTGGCTGCTCGATGAACCGACGGCGGGGCTGGACAAGGCTTCGGAGGAGCGATTCGCTGGGTTGATGACAAGGCATTGCCGGTCTGGTGGGATGATTGTAGCGGCGACGCATCTGCCGCTGGGGATCGAGGGGGCGAAGGAATTGGTGATGGGGCATTCACCCTCCCCCTTGTGGGGAGGGTCGATCCGCGAAGCGGAGCGGGGGGGATCTCTTGTGATGGCCGCCGCTCCCCACCCCGGCGCTGCGCGCCGACCCTCCCACAAAGGGACGGTGAAGTGCTAGCCCTCTTCGCCCGCGACATCCGCCTCAACATCCGCGCCGGCGGCGGCGCGCTGACCGGCGTCATCTTCTTCCTCGCCGTCATCGCCACCATCCCCTTCGGTGTCGGGCCGGACCTGAAGCTGCTTGCCCGTATCGGCCCGGCGATCCTGTGGATCGGGGCTCTGCTCGCCTGCCTGCTCGGGCTCGACCGGCTGTTCCAGGCCGATCGCGAGGACGGCTCGCTCGATCTCCTGGTGCTCGGCAACGACCGGCACATGCTGGCGCTGACGGTGCTGGTGAAGTGCCTCGCGCATTGGGCGGGCAGCGTGCTGCCGCTGGTCATCGCCGCGCCCCTGCTCGGCCTGTTCATGAACATGGAGCCGCTCGCCATCGGCGCCACGGCGCTCACGCTTCTGGTCGGCACGCCGGCCATCACCTTCATTGGCGCGGCAGGTGCGGCGGTGGCGGTGGCGCTGCCGCGCGGTGGACTTCTGATCTCCGTGCTGGTGCTGCCGCTGACCATCCCGGTGCTGATCTTCGGCGTTTCGGCGAGCTATGGCGCGACCGCAAATCCCGATCCGTTCCTGCAGCCCTTCCTCATTCTTGCCGCGCTGACCTTGTTTCTTGCCGTGCTGGGGCCGGCCTCGGCGGCGCTGGCACTGCGGCATGGAACCGATTGAGCGAGGTTGGCCATGGTTTGCGCGACATCAAGGGCCGCGGCACGGTGGCCACGTATGTTTGAAACCACGGTGCGTTGCACAGCCGTAGGCAGGCCGTTAAGGGGAAGAATGATCGAACGAGGCGGAAGGTTGGAAAGAGGCGCGCCGATGGAGCGGCAGGCATGAGTGCGCATGCACTCTATGTCACGGCCGCCTATGGCATCACGGCGGTCGTTCTGGCCGGGCTGATCGGCTGGATCCTGCTCGACCAAAGGGGGCGCAAGCGGGATCTTGCCGAACTGGAAGCAGCAGGCGTGCGGCGACGTTCCGACAAGGCGGAGGCTGAGAAGCCGTGAGCAGCGAAACCGAAACCCCGACGCGCGGGCGCCGCCTGTTCGTGCTATTGCCGCTCCTGGTCTTTCTCGGCCTTGCCGGCCTGTTCCTGTCGCAGCTTTTGTCGGGACGCGATGTCTCGGAAGTGCCTTCGGCGCTGATCGGGATGCCGGCGCCGCAGACCAATCTGCCGGCGTTGGAGGGATCAAACCTGCCGGGACTCGACTCCAAGGCGTTCGCCGGCAAGGTCACGCTGGTCAATGTGTTTGCGTCATGGTGCGCGCCGTGCCGGGAAGAGCACCCGGTGCTTCTGGCGCTGTCGCAGGACAAGCGCTTCGTAATGACAGCGCTGAACTACAAGGACCGGCCGGAAAACGCCCGCCGGTTCCTCGGCGATCTCGGCAATCCGTTCCAGGCGATCGGCGTCGACGAAGCCGGCCGTACGGCGATCGACTGGGGCGTCTATGGCGTGCCGGAAACCTTCGTTATCGGCAAGGACGGCAAGATAGCCTACAAGCATGTCGGCCCGCTGACGGCGGAGTCGGCGCAGACGCTGCTGTTGCCGCAGATCGAGAAGGCGCTGGCGGCGCATTGATATTCAGGTGATGCCGGCCTGCAAACGGCGGCTTCCTGCGCTTCCCCGTTCCACTGCGTCGCAGTAGAACTGAGCTCACGTCCGGAAAGTACGCTCCGCTCCGGTTCTCGGAATCCACCGTTTTCGATTCGACCTGACCTGAATCTCAGCGCGCCTGGGTGGCGCGTGTCACGAGACTTGAGATTAGCCGTAGATCTGCTTGTGGATCTGGTAGAGCATTTCCGAGCGGTCGGCGCGCATGTCGGCCAGATCGCGGCTGGAGAAGCTGTCGATTTCGGCGACGAGGCGGTTGTAGTGCTTGCGCTTGGCGATGCTGCTGCGAGCGCGGTTCATGAGATCGAAGATCATAGCAAGGGTTCCTTCTATGCCGCATTCTGGCGGCCGGTTCTTCCTCCCTTGGTCAATACGGAACATGACATAGTAATGGTGCATTGCAAAAAGAAGATGTTGCAATGCACCATTGCACGCAGCGCATAGCCGGTTAATCGAGTCCTAAGGCGCGTCTTGGCCGCACGGTCGCGGGGCAGCGGAGCCGCATGGCAGCTTCCTCTCCGTTTTGTCATACAAATTGCGAAGGCGCCGTCTTGCCAGATCGATCGCGGGCTGGCTTGATCTGCCGTCACGTGATGCCGGGAGGAAATGCATGGCGGCCGCAGATTATTATGAAGTTCTCGATCCGCGCTTCGCGCGCCTGTTCAATGGCAGCGCGCAGGTGGAGAAGCTGTTCACCGGATGCCGCTGGGCGGAAGGGCCGGCCTGGTTCGCCGCCGGCCGCTATGTCGTCTGGTCCGACATTCCGAACAACCGCATGCTACGTTACGACGAGACGGACGGCAGTGTCAGCGTCTTCCGCCAGCCCTCGGGCAATTCCAATGGCAACACCGTCGACCGGCAGGGCCGGCTGGTCACTTGCGAGCATTCGGGCCGCCGCGTCAGCCGCACCGAGCATGACGGCTCGGTCACCACCATCGCGGCCAAGTGGAAGGGCAAGCGGCTGAA
Source organism: Mesorhizobium sp. NZP2298 (assembly GCF_013170825.1). NCBI lineage: Bacteria > Pseudomonadati > Pseudomonadota > Alphaproteobacteria > Hyphomicrobiales > Phyllobacteriaceae > Mesorhizobium > Mesorhizobium sp. NZP2298. The sequence goes on from NZ_CP033365.1 coordinate 1,077,251, forward strand.
TTCGCCCAACGACGCGGTGGTGAAATCCGACGGCTCGATCTGGTTCACCGACCCGACCTACGGCATCGACACCGACTATGAGGGCGACAAGGCCGAGAGCGAGATCGGCGCCTGCCACGTCTACCGGGTCGATCCCGATAGCGGGGACGTCGAGGCCGTCATCACCGACATGGTCAGGCCCAACGGGCTTGCCTTCTCGCTCGACGAGAGCCTGCTCTATGTCGTCGACACCGGCCGCACGCATGGCGCCGAGAATCCGGCGCATATGCGGGTGTTCAACGTCGGCAAGCACGGCAAGAAGGTTTCGGGCGGCAAGGTCTTCGCCGACTGCACGGCCGGCCTGTTCGACGGCTTCCGGCTCGACGCCGACGGACGCATCTGGACCAGCGCCTTTGACGGCATCCATTGCTACGATCCGGACGGGACGCTGATCGGCAAGGTCAAGGTGCCCGAGGTGACCGCCAACTGCGTGTTCGGCGGCGCCAAGCTGAACTGTCTCTACATCGCGGGCACCACCTCGCTCTATTCGGTGCGGCTGATGGTGAACGGGGCCAAGACCTATTGAGGCTGGACACTCTTATTTGGCGGGTTTTGATGGCGCTCCTGCGCATAAAAGGGGTGCCCGCCGCGCCGAAGTTGCCGAAGCGGCCACCATTCAGTCCGTCGGAGAGGCTTTCAAAGCAGCTTCTTGCCGGAAAGCAGAAAAACCCAAGGGGAGAGCGTCATGCCATTCGTCAACATCCGCATCGTCAAGGAAGTGATCGCCGCCGATCCGGCAGGCAAGAAGGCTGATATCGCCAAGAAAGTCACGGCGGCCATCATGGATGCCACCGGGCTCGGCAATGACGATGTCTGGGTGGTTTTCGAAGAGGTCAACGCCCGCGATTGGTATGTCGGCAAGACCGATGTCGAGACCCTGCGGAAGGGTTAGGGCGGAGAGAGTGGCAACCCTCAACGTTAGAGATTGGTCGAAGCTCTCAACTTCGTCATCCTAGGGCGAAGCAGTCGCGAAGCGACGTCGCGGAGACCCTAGGATGACGACCCTATGTTTGCCTGCGAATAAAGTCCGCGAAGGCCTGCACGGCGTCGCGCATCGCCAGCACATTCGCCTCGTCAGCCAAAATAGCCGCCACCTCCGGCGGCTTCTTCCCCAACAACGCAATCTCCAACCTGTCCTCATACATCGCGAACGACATGGTCCGCATGATCTCGGCCAAAGCGGCACGCGCAAATAGCGAGCGGGGCGAGGCGTGCACTGGCATGGCCGGCTTGGCGACGGCGGCGTCGCGCGAGACCAGCCAGTCGAGCGCGTTCTTCAGCCCGCCCGGCACACCATGGGCATATTCGGGACAGGAGACGATGAGGCCGTCGGCGCCAGTGACGGCGTCGATCAACCTGGAGGCTTCGGACGGCGTGCGCTCGCCCTCATCGTCCGGATTGAAGATCGGCAAGCGGCCGAGCCCATCATGGACAGTGACACGGCAGCCAGGCGGCGCGTTGCGCGCCAATGCCGCGAGCAAGGCCGAATTGGTGGAGGCCGCCCGCAGGCTGCCGGAGATGGCAAGGATGTTCAGCACAGTCGGCGAGGCCAGTTCGGACGAATCGCTGGGAAACCTACCACATGGTCTGCTTGTAATCGTCGTCGAGCCAGCGGTCGGTCGCCTCGGCCGAATCGGCGAGCGCCAGCTGATCGCGCAGGATCTGGCCGAGTGTCGGCAGAGTGGCACGGTCGTACCAGCTCTCCGGCTTCCACAGATCGGAGCGCATGAAGGCCTTGGCGCAATGCATGTAGGCAGCCTTGACGGCGACGACGATGACGCTTTGCGGCTCCTTGCCGTCGACGGCCAGGCGCTCGCGCAGATTTGCATCGACGGTGATGCGGGCATCGCCGTTGACGCGCAGCGTCTCGTTCATGCCGGGGATGAGGAAGAGCAGTCCGACCGAGGGATTGCGCAGGATGTTCTCCAGCGTATCCAGCCGGTTGTTGCCTGGCCGGTCGGGAATGGCGATGGTGCGGTCGTCGAGAATGGCGGCGAAGCCTGGCTTGTCGCCCTTCGGCGTCACGTCGGCATTGCCGGCGCCGTCGGACGAACCGATCAGCACGAAGGGGCTCTTGCCGATGAAGGAACGGCAATGGCCGTCGAGCGCCTTCAGCTCCTTGCGGATCGAGCCGTCGGTCGGGCGCGGCGTCTTGTAGATCGTCCGAAGCTCTTCACGCGTGGTGACGAATTCCATGGCTCTCCCCCTCTTTGTTTTGACGCAATTCCCCAGGGAGAGCGCTACGCGCCTTTCCTGGAATTGCTCTACTTGCAGGTCCTACTTGCCTGCCTTCTCTTCCCCGCTCGCCTTGTCGTCCAGGGAATGGCGCAGGATCAGCGGCATCTGGCTGAAGGTGAACAAAAGCGTGATCGGCATGATGCCCCAGACCTTGAAGGTAACCCAGGCATCGGTGGAGAAATTGCGCCACACCACTTCGTTGACGACGGCCAGGAACAGGAAGAACAGGCCCCAGCGGAACGTGAGTTTTTTCCAGCCTTCGGCATCCAGCTTGAAGGCTGAATCGAAGACATAGCCGAGCAGCGACCTGCCGAAGAACAGGCCTCCGAGCAGCACGCCGCCGAACAGCGTGTTGACGATGGTCGGCTTCATCTTGATGAAGATGTCGTCCTGCAGATAGAGCGTCAGCGCGCCGAAGATGAAGACGACGACGCCCGAAACCATCGGCATGATCGGCAAGGTGCGCGTCAGCAGCCATGAGGCGATCAGCGCGATGGCCGTGGCGGCCATGAACAGGCCGGTGGCGACGAAGATCGGGCCGCCGAATTCGCCCAGGACCGGGAATTTCTGCACCAGCCATTCGCCGCGCGCATTGGCGAAGAAGAAGACCAGCAGCGGCCCAAGCTCCAGCACCAGCTTGAGCAGGGGATTGACGCCTTCCTTCTTCTCTTTCTGCGGGTCGGACGGATCGCGTTCGAGAATGGGTGGGTTCATGATCTTCCTTCTTACGCACGATCCCGTTCAAAGGGATCATGCCGTTACGCCACTCCAGCGATCGCCCTGGCGAATTCGCTTGCCGAGAAAGGCTCGAGGTCGTCGACCTGTTCGCCGACGCCGATGAAATAGACAGGCAATTTGTGCTTTGCCGCGATCGCCACCAGAATACCGCCGCGCGCCGTGCCGTCCAGCTTGGTCATCACCAGGCCGTTGACGCCGGCGATGTTGCGGAAGATCTCGACCTGGTTGAGCGCGTTCTGGCCGGTGGTGGCGTCGACCGTCTGCAGCACCGTGTGCGGCGCTTCCGGATCGAGCTTGCCGAGCACGCGGACGATCTTTTCCAGTTCCGCCATCAGCTCGGTCTTGTTCTGCAGCCGGCCGGCGGTGTCGATGATAAGCACGTCGGAGCCCGCCTCTTTCGCCTTCTCGAAAGCGTCATAGGCGAGGCCGGCGGCATCGGCGCCGATCTTGGAGGCGATGACAGGCGACTTCGTGCGCTCGCCCCAGATTTTCAATTGTTCGATCGCGGCGGCGCGAAAGGTGTCGCCGGCGGCGAGCATCACCGACAGGCCGCCATCGGTCAGTTTTGCCGCCAGCTTGCCGATGGTGGTGGTCTTGCCAGTGCCGTTGACGCCGACCACCAGGATGACATGCGGCTTGTGCGAGAGGTCGAGTTCCAGCGGCCGGGCGACGGGGGTCAGCACCTTCTCCACCTCGGCCGCCATGACGGTGCGCACGTCCGTATCGGAGACGTCCTTGCCATAGCGGCTGGCGGCCAGCGCGTCGGTGATGCGAAGCGCGGTTTCCATGCCAAGGTCGGCGCGGATCAGCACATCCTCCAGGTCCTGCAGCGTTTCCTCGTCCAGCTTGCGCTTGGTGAAGACGCCGGCAATGTTGCCGGTGAGCTCGCGCGACGAGCGGGCCAGCCCGTCCCGCATGCGCTGGAACCAGGAGCGCCGCAGCGCCGGCTCCGGCGCCTTCACCGGCTCGGCCTTCTGCTCGACCTTTTTCGCCACCGTCACCTTGCCGGGAGCGGGTTTCGACTCAGGCAAGGGTTGTGGGGCCGGTGGCGGGATGGGCTGCGGCTCGGGCGCGATCTCGGCAATAACGGGCTGCGGCGCGACCGGCGCGGGTGCAGCTTCGGGCGGCGTGCGCTTTACCTCCTCCTCGATGGGGAGGTCCCAAGCGAAGCGTGGGGTGGGGGTGGGTGACTGGCGCTGGCGTCGGCGCTGTCACTTCACCCGACGTTTGCGTCGACCTCCCCATCGAGGGAGGGTGAGATTCTTCCTTCTCCCCGTCACTATACGGGGAGAAGGTGCCGGCAGGCGGATGAGGGGCGGCGCTGACCTCGGAAGTCGGCTGTGTGGAAGGCACGGCCGGTGGCGGCACTTCGACCGGCGCGGGTTGTTCGGCTGGAACCTCGGCGGGTGGGGCCGGCACTTCGATCGGTGCTGGTTCCGGCTGCCGTTCGGGGCGCGGCGGCGCAATCTCCGGCTCAGCGGGAGCAGGGACTTCTTGCGGCTGCGGTTCGGGGGCGGGCTCCGGAGCAGGCGGGGGAAGCGGAATTTCCTCGGGTGGCGGCGGCTCGACAGGCCTTTCAGGCGCGGGTTCTTCTTCCGGCGCGGGCTCCTGCAGCGGTTCCGGCTTGGACGGAACAGTCGGCTCAGGCATCGGTGGGATGGTCGGAGCCGGTTCGACAGGCGCCGGTTCCGGCTGCAGTGCTACAACAGGCTCGACCGCTGGTGCCGGCACCACCTCCGCCTCGGGCTGCGGCTCGTCGCGCTTCAAGAACTCTGGAACGACCTGTTCGGCCGCCGGTTTCAGCGCATCGAGCTGGTCCCATTTGATCGGGGGCAGCGGAGCGGTCTCGTCGACGCGCTCCTCGACAACCTCTTTCTTGCCGAACGAAAATATCTTCTTGAAAAAACCAGCCATGCTTTGCGTTTCTCAGGCGGCGCGTGCGGCAAGCGGGGCTGCGATCAGCCGGATACCATCGTGGCCAGTAATTGTCGCTTCGACGATCTCGCCCGGCGCGCCGGTGCCGAGTGCGGCGAGTGTGAATCCTTCGGTGCGGCCGAGGCCGTCACGCTCGATCAGGATCGATTGCCGGGTTCCCGCAAGCGATGACAAATGGCGCCGGTAGGCAGCTTCGCCGGCGGCGCGCAGCCGGGCGGCGCGCTGCTTGACCACCTCGCGGCGCAGCTGCGGCATGCGCGCGGCGGGCGTGCCTTCGCGCGGGCTGAACGGGAAGACGTGAAGGTGGGTCAGGCCGCATTCCTCGACGATTTTTATCGAGTTCTCGAACATGGCGTCGGTCTCGGTCGGGAAGCCGGCGATGATGTCGGCGCCGAAGACGATCGCAGGGCGCAATTTGCGCACATCCTCGCAGAAACGGATCGACTGGTCGCGCAGATGCCTGCGTTTCATGCGCTTCAGGATCATGTCGTCGCCCGACTGCAGCGACAGATGCAGATGCGGCATCAGCCTGGATTCGGTGGCGATGGCTTCGAGCAATTCCTCGTCGGCCTCGATCGAATCGATCGAGGATAGCCGCAGCCGCTTCACGTCGGGCACCTGCCTGAGAATGGTCTTCACCAGTCTGCCAAGCTTGGGCGAGCCCGGCAGGTCAGCGCCGAAGCTGGTCATGTCGACACCGGTCAGCACGATCTCGGCATAGCCGTTGCCGGCGAGCCGCTTGACCTGTTCGACCACGGCGCCCATCGGCACCGAGCGCGAATTGCCGCGACCGTAAGGAATGATGCAGAAGGTGCAACGGTGGTCGCAGCCATTCTGCACCTGGACGAAGGCGCGGGCGCGGCCCTCGATGGCGTCGACCATATGGCCGGCGGTCTCGCGCACAGAGAATATGTCGTTGACGCGGGCCTTCTCGGTGTCGTTGACGCCGAAATCGGGCAGCGCGCGGTAGGAATGCGCCTTGAGCTTCTCTTCATTGCCGAGCACGAGATCGACCTCGTCCATGGCGGCGAATTTTTCCGGCTCGGTCTGCGCGGCGCAGCCGGTGACGATGATGCGCGCCTGCGGGTTGTCGCGGCGCGCCTTGCGGATCGCCTGTTTGGCCTGGCGCACCGCCTCGCCGGTGACGGCGCAGGTGTTGAAGATGACAGCGCCACCGTCCAGCGCGCCAAGACCGGCGCTCTCGGCCTCGCGCCGCATCACTTCGGATTCATAGGTGTTCAGCCGGCAACCGAAGGTCACCACGTCAATGCGGCTGGGGGCCTCGGAAAGGGAGCCGTCGACATGAGAGCTCCTGGGCAGAGCAACCGACATCAGGCCGCGCTTTCGGTGTCGCGGGCCCAGGTGCCGGTCGAAGGATCGAAGCTGCCGGAAAATTCCCACTCGGCCGCACCCGTCAGGATGACGTGATCGTCATCGCGCCATTCGACATGCAGCGTGCCGCCGCCGGGGGTCAACAGGCTGACGCTGCGTCCGGTCCGCTTGGTGCGCGCTGCTGCCACCACCGCGGCGCAGGCCGCCGAGCCGCAGGCCTTGGTCAGGCCGGCGCCGCGCTCCCAGGTGCGGATGATCATGCTCTCGGGAGACGTGACCTGGGCAATGGTGATGTTGGCGCGCTCGGGGAAGATCGGGTGGTTCTCGAGCAGCGGGCCAAAGCGGTCAAGCTCATAGGACCAGACGTCGCGGTCGACCCAGAAGATGGCGTGCGGATTGCCCATCGAGACGGCCGAAGGCGAATGCAGCACGGGCGCATCGATCGGGCCGATCTGCAATTCGATCATGCGGGTGTCGCGGAACTCCTCGGCGAGCGGAATCTCCTGCCAGCCGAAACGCGGCGTGCCCATGTCGACCGAGATCGTGCCGTCGGCATGTTCCCTGGCGTTGAGGATGCCGGCACGGGTCTCGAAGGTAAATGTCTTCTGGCCGGTCTCGGCGGCAAGCGCCTGGACGACGCAGCGCATGCCGTTGCCGCAGGCCTGCGCACTGGTGCCGTCCGAATTCAGGATGTCGACATAGTAGGCCGTGCCCGGTGTCTTGGCGTCATGGATGGCCATGATCTGGTCGAAGCGGGTCGCGGCATCGGCGTTCAGCGCAAGGGCGGCCGCCGCCGTCACCTGATCGGCACGGCCGCGCATATCGGCAACGATGATCTCGTTGCCGATGCCGTTCATCTTGGCGAAGGGGGCGGTGCCTGCCATTCTTCCGGTCATTCCGTGTCCATTTGGCGCTATATGGCGGAAACGGGCGGGAATTACCAGTGCGCAGGCGTGTTCAGTCACGGCGAAGACGCCGGGATTAGGTCACGGCAAAGATGCCAAGCACGACCAGCAGGAAGATGACGAGAACGATGCCGATGAGGATGCGCGCGCCTGTGGCGGCGGCTCCGGCCAGCGCCGGCATGCCGAGCAGGCTCGCCGCCGCGGCGATGATCAGGAGAATGATGATCCATTTGATCATGGGAATGCCTCGCGAACCGACACATTTTGAAACCGCATGAAGAACGCGGCTGTCGTGCCTAGGTTCCCGCGAGCCGCGAAGCCGGCTCCCGGTTCAGGGCGCGACGGTCTTGGGCACGTCCCAGACCTCGCCCGGCCGCAAGGCGCGAAAGTGTTCCTGCGGCAGGCCCTCGGCGTCAAGCGCCTCGGCAAGTTTGCGGACCGGCTCGTCCATCGGTTCGTCGGTGAGCTGGAAGGTGCCCCAGTGGCAGCCGGCGGCGAAGGCGGCATCGCACAGCTTCATGCCTTGCACCGCTTCCTCCGGGTTCTGGTGCTGCGGCGCCATGAACCAGCGCGGCTCGTAGGCGCCGATCGGCAGGATGGCGAAGCGGAAGCCGCCATGTTTCGTCGCCATCAGCCGGTAGTTGATGCCGTCGTGGAAGCCGGTGTCGCCGGCGAAATAGATCTTGCCGCCCGGCGTCTCGATGACGAAGCCGGCCCACAGTGCCATGCGCCGGTCACGCGCGCCGCGTGCCGACCAGTGATGCGCCGGCTCGATGTGGACGAAAACGCGGTCACCGAGATCGATCCTGCCGCCCCAGTCATATGCCGAAAGACGCATGCCGGGAACCGCCTCGCCGATGAGGACATCGTTGCCGAGCGAGGTGACCACCATCGGATCGTGGCCGGCCTTGAGCTGCTTCAGCGTGGCGAGGTCGAGATGGTCGTAGTGATTGTGGCTGACCAGGACGAGGTCGATCGGCGGCAAGTCGGCGAAGGCGATGCCCGGCGGATTGACGCGTCTTGGCCCGGCGAAGGAAAACGGCGAGGCGCGTTGCGACCAGACCGGATCGGTGAGTATGTTCAGCCCGGCGGTCTGGATCAGCAGTGTGGAGTGACCGACCATGGTCACCGTGAGCTCGGCACCCTCGACCTTCCCGGCGGGCCTTGCCTGCGGAAAGGGGTTCGCACTGGTCGCGGGCCATTTCGCGCGCTGGCCATTGAACTGCCATTTCAGCAGATCCACGAAGCGGCCGGGCATCCGGCCGCCCGGGTTGAAGAACAGGGTGCCATCGAAATGGTCGCTGGGCGGACCGCTGTAATAGCGGTTGGCGGCTTTCTTTCTCGCGGCCAAGGTGTGCTCCCGCGTTTCGGTCCCTAGACATAGGTCCTGCGTCGGTCGGCGCAAGCGCCGAATGGCGAAGGCGCAAGCCTTGCAGGCTGGGATTGCGGAGGCCGGGCAGCAAGCCGGCCGGTCCATCCTGATTGCGATAAATTTGCAACAAATCTTGCTACAAACCCTATTTTAACCATATCGGGTTGAAATTTCGCCACCTTCTCCATCTTGGTGGAGGTGAGAGATTGCGCGGACGGCGTCCCCCCAGCCGGATCCGACGGAGGTTGGAATGAATTTTTCGAAAAGCGGCCTGGCGGCCGTATCGCTGGCGGCGCTCGTTGCGAGTGGCTGCTCAACCTCACGGTTCTCGTCGATGGACGACCAGCAGCCGGCGCCACTGCAGCCAGCGCCGGCTGGCCAGGTGACCTCCAACCAGCTGCCGCCGCCAGCCTCGCCCGGCACCACCGACCCGTCGCAGTTCCCGACCGCTCCGGCGAATACGCAGGTCGCGTCCTTGCCGCCGGACGGCTCGGCACCCGCCGGTGCCTCGGATCTCAGCGCGGCAAGCGTCGCCGGCGTCTGGAACGCCAGCGTTTCCGGCCAGAGCTGCAAGATCGCGACGCCGCAGACCAAGTTCGGCGCCGGCTTCCGCGCCGGGCCGCTGCACTGCCCGGCGCCGATCGATGGCATCAAGTCGTGGAATGTCGCCGGCAAGCAGCTGACGCTTTATGATGAGAATGGCGGTTCGCTGGCGCGGCTCTATTCCTCGGGCGGCTCGAAATTCGACGGCCAGACTTCCAACGGGCAGCCGATTTCGCTTACAAGGTAAGCTGGATATGCCGATATTCAGGCGATGCCGGCCTGCGGACGGCGGCTTCTCGAAAGCCGACATTCTCGGCTCGGCCTGACCTGAATCTCAACACACCTAGTCCTCCCCGGACTGAACAACGACGTGACCGATGCATCTGCGTGACGGCCTCCAGACCCATGCGACCGTCAGGCAGCGCTACGACCATCTGGTGGAAACCGGCGCGATCGAGCGCGATCCGGCGCAAGAGCGCATCGCCGCCGCGCTCGACCGGCTGACATCGGAAATCTCGGCAAAACGGCTGGCGCACAAATCCAGTGCGCTGGGCTGGCTGTTTGCCCGCAAGCGCGAGACGCGTGAGATCGTCAAGGGCCTCTACATCCATGGTGGTGTCGGCCGCGGCAAGACCATGCTGATGGACATGTTCTTTGAGCTGCTGCCGGTCCGGCGCAAGCGTCGCGTCCACTTCAACGACTTCATGGCCGACGTGCAGGACCGCATCCAGAAGCACCGGCAGGCGCGCAAGAATGGCGACGTCAAGGAAGACGATCCGATCCCACCCGTGGCAAAAGCCCTGGCCGAGCAGGCCTGGGTGCTGTGCTTCGACGAGTTTTCCGTCACCGACATCGCCGACGCGATGATCCTGTCCAGGCTGTTTTCGGCGCTGTTCGCCAATGGCGTGGTGCTGATCGCCACCTCGAACGTGGCGCCGGAGGATCTTTACCGCGACGGGCTCAACCGCCAGCTGTTCCTGCCGTTCATCGGCATTCTGGAACGGCACGCGCAGGTGCTGTCGCTCGACAGCGACAAGGATTACCGGCTGGAAAAGCTCGCCCGGACGCCGGTCTATGTCACGCCGGCCGACGCGGAAGCCGACCGCGCGCTCGACGAGGCCTGGCAGGCGATGACGCGCGGCGCGCCGACAGCCGCGACGTCGCTGACGCTGAAGGGCCGGCAAGTCGTGGTGCCGGCTGCCGCCGGCGACGCGGCGCGGTTTGCCTTCGCCGACCTCTGCGAAAAACCCCTCGGCGCGCGCGATTTCCTGGCCATCGCCGGACGCTTCTCGACGGTCTTCATCGACCACGTTCCGGTTCTGGGGGAGAGCAAGCGCAACGAGGCCAAGCGCTTCATCCTGTTGATCGACACGCTCTACGACCACCATGTGCGCCTGGTGGCGAGCGCCGAGGCGCCGCCGCAAGAGCTCTATGTGGCCAAGCGCGGCGTCGAGGTGTTCGAGTTCGAGCGCACCGCGTCACGCCTGATCGAGATGCAGAGTCGCGACTGGCTGGAAGACTGGGCGGAGCGGCGGAAAGAGAAGGCGGCCCCGGAAGCGTCGCGCGCGCAGGCGTAGGAGACGGTTTCCAGAAGGCCGCGATCCTTCGCGCCCCCTCTGTCCCGCCGAGGTTCACATCCTCGGCGGCCCGCATCACAAGGGCGTCATCGCCTCTTCAAGCCTTCTGATTGTCATCCTAATTGTGTAATCTGAGGCAAGTCGGCTTACAAACTTTGACGCTTACGTAAATCCCAAACCATCTAACCGATTGAAAACGCTCACTCCAAAATAATCGATTGAATTTATCTTGTACCGGGGCTATTGGGTGCGGCGAAATCTCGCGGGTTTCCGCAGCATTCCGGCCTCTTCCTCGGCACCGTCATCAAGTCGTCAAAGATTTCGGCGCAGTCACAGACAAAGGGAAAACATCCTCACATGGCACGCAACAAGATAGCGCTTATCGGCTCGGGTATGATCGGCGGCACGCTCGCCCACATGATCGGCCTCAAGGACCTCGGAGACGTAGTGCTGTTCGATATTGCCGAGGGCATTCCGCAAGGCAAGGGTCTCGATATCGCGCAGTCGTCGCCGGTCGATGGTTTTGACTCCCGGTTGACCGGCGTGAACGACTATGCCGGCATCGAGGGCGCGGATGTCTGCATCGTCACCGCGGGCGTGCCGCGCAAGCCGGGCATGAGCCGCGACGACCTGCTGGGCATCAATCTCAAGGTCATGGAACAGGTCGGCGCCGGTCTCAAGAAGTACGCGCCGAAGGCCTTCGTCATCTGCATCACCAACCCGCTCGATGCCATGGTGTGGGCCCTGCAGAAGTTCTCGGGCCTGCCCAAGACCCATGTCGTGGGCATGGCCGGCGTGCTCGATAGCGCGCGCTTCCGCTATTTCCTGGCCGAGGAGTTCAAGGTTTCGGTCGAGGACGTCACCGCCTTCGTGCTCGGCGGCCACGGCGATTCCATGGTGCCGATGATCCGCTATTCGACGGTCTCGGGTATTCCGCTGCCCGACCTCGTCAAGATGGGCTGGACCTCGAAGGAAAAGCTCGACCAGATCGTGCAGCGCACCCGTGACGGCGGTGCCGAGATCGTCGGCCTGCTCAAGACCGGCTCGGCCTATTACGCGCCGGCCGCTTCGGCGATCCAGATGGCCGAAGCCTATCTCAAGGACAAGAAGCGCGTGCTGCCTTGCGCGGCGCACCTCTCCGGCCAGTATGGCGTCAAGGGTACCTATGTCGGCGTGCCCGTGGTGATCGGTGCCGGCGGCGTCGAGCGCATCATCGAGATCGACCTCAACAAGGCCGAGCAGAAGATGTTCGAAAGCTCGGTGGCGACGGTGCAGGGCCTGACCGAGGCCTGCGTCAAGATCGCGCCGCAACTCGCTTCGAAGTGAACCCCGCCAAAAACAACCCCGGCAAAGACCTGGAGATAGTTCCCGATGAACATCCATGAATATCAGGGCAAGGCGCTGCTGAAGAGCTTTGGCGCGCCGGTGGCCGAAGGCGTGCCGGTGTTCAAGGCAAGCGAGGCCGAAGCCGCCGCCAAGGCGCTGCCCGGTCCGCTCTATGTGGTGAAGAGCCAGATCCATGCCGGTGGCCGCGGCAAGGGCAAATTCAAAGAGCTCGGCCCGGATGCCAAGGGGGGCGTGCGGTTGGCGAAATCGGTCGCCGAAGTCGTCGCCAACGCCAGCGAGATGCTCGGCCACACGCTGGTGACCAAGCAGACCGGCCCGGCCGGCAAGCAGGTCAACCGCCTCTATATCGAGGACGGCGCCGACATCGAGCGCGAGCTTTATCTTTCGATCCTGGTCGACCGTTCGGTCGGCCGCATCGCCTTCGTCGTCTCGACCGAAGGCGGCATGGACATCGAGGCGGTCGCCCATGACACGCCGGAAAAGATCATCACCGTCGCCATCGACCCTGAAAAGGGCGTCACGGCCGATGGTGTGAAGAAACTCAACGCGGCCCTCAAGCTCGACGGCGACGCGGCCAAGGACGGCGGCACGCTGTTCCCGATCCTCTACAAGGCCTTTGTCGAGAAGGACATGAGCCTGCTCGAGGTCAACCCGCTGATCGTCATGAAGAATGGCCGGCTGCGCGTGCTCGACGCCAAGGTGTCGTTCGACAACAACGCGCTGTTCCGCCACCCGGACGTGCTCGAACTGCGCGACACGACCGAAGAGGACGAGAAGGAAATCGAGGCGTCGAAATACGACCTCGCCTATGTCGCGCTCGACGGCAATATCGGCTGCATGGTCAACGGCGCCGGCCTTGCCATGGCGACGATGGACATCATCAAGCTCTATGGCGCCGAACCCGCCAACTTCCTCGACGTCGGCGGCGGCGCGTCCAAGGAGAAGGTGACGGCGGCGTTCAAGATCATCACCAAGGACCCGGCGGTCAAGGGTATCCTGATCAACATCTTCGGCGGCATCATGAAGTGCGACATCATTGCCGAGGGCGTCATCGCCGCGGTCAAGGAAGTCGGCCTCAAGGTTCCGCTGGTGGTGCGCCTGGAAGGCACCAATGCCGAGCTCGGCAAGAAGATCATCAACGACAGCGGCCTGAACGTGGTGTCGGCCGACGATCTCGACGACGCGGCCAAGAAGATCGTGGCGGCGGTGAAGGGCTGAGCGGATGCCTCCGCGCAAGATAAACCTGGTCGAGGCGGCGGACGCGAAGATCACCGCGGTATTCGATCCGCATATCGCCGGCGACGTGAACGACAGTCAGGCGAAGGTCGCCAAGTTCGGCGAGGTTTTCGACTGGCACGCGCATGAGCATGAGGACGAAGCCTTCCTCGTGCTGCGCGGGCGCATTGCCATCGATTTCCGCGACGGCCCGGTCGAGCTTGGCGAGGGCGATTTCATCGTCGTGCCGCGTGGCGTCGAGCACCGGCCGCGTTCGCTGACCCAGGAGCCCGTGGTGCTGATGTTCGAGCCGGCGACGACGCTCAACACCGGCAATGCCAAGAGCGACCTTACCGTCACCGACCTGAAGCGGCTCTGACCGATGAACGCGGCTTCCTTCTCCTCGCTCTCGGCCGAACACCAGCGCCTGCAGGCGCTGGTCGGCGCGTGGCGTGGCGAGGAAGAGGTGGCGGACACACAATGGGCCGATGGCGGCCCGGCGACGTCGGAAGTGCTGGCGGAGGCACAGTTCGGCGGCCTGTTCGTGGTGCAGCGCTATCGCCAGCGCCGCGACGGCACGATTTCCTTCGGTTCGCACAACGTGTTCGGCTTCGACCAGCAGAACAGCGTCGTCACCATGCACCAGTTCGATTCGATGGGCTTCGTGCCGACCTCGCCGGCCACGGGCACGTGGAACGGCAGCGAGCTCAATCTGGAGCGGTCATCACCGCGCGGCTCGGCGCGCGTGACGTATATTCTTGACGATGCCGACACCTACCGCATGCGATTGCATTTCAAACCCGCCGGCAGCGATGCATGGCAAGACATGGTGAGCGGCGTCTACAAGCGCGTCTCGCCTTCCTCGATCAACGGTTTTTAGAAAAGGGCTCCGATGTCCATTCTCGTCGACAAGAACACCAAGGTGCTGGTGCAGGGCCTGACCGGCAAGACCGGCACGTTCCATACCGAACAGGCGCTGGCCTATCACGGCACCAAGATGGTGGGTGGCATCCATCCCAAGAAGGGCGGCGAGACCTGGACCGGGTCGAAGGGCGAAAGCCTGCCGATCTTCGCCACCGTCGCCGAAGGCAAGGAAAAGACCGGCGCCAACGCTTCGGTCATCTATGTGCCGCCGGCTGGCGCCGGCGCAGCGATCCTGGAGGCGATCGAGGCGGAAATCCCGCTGATCATCTGCATCACCGAGGGCATTCCGGTGATGGACATGGTCAAGGTCAAGGCGCGGCTCGACCGCTCGACCTCGAGGCTGATCGGACCGAACTGCCCGGGCGTGCTTACCCCTGACGAATGCAAGATCGGCATCATGCCCGGAAACATCTTCCGCAAGGGTTCGGTCGGCGTTGTTTCGCGCTCGGGAACACTTACCTATGAGGCCGTGTTCCAGACCACCAATGTCGGCCTCGGCCAGACCACCGCCGTCGGCATTGGCGGCGATCCCGTCAAGGGCACCGAGTTCATCGACGTGCTCGAGATGTTCCTCGCCGACGACGAGACCAAGTCGATCATCATGATCGGCGAGATCGGCGGTTCGGCCGAGGAAGACGCCGCGCAGTTCCTCAAGGACGAAGCCAAGCGTGGCCGCAAGAAGCCGATGGCCGGCTTCATCGCCGGGCGGACGGCGCCGGCAGGCCGTACCATGGGCCATGCGGGCGCGGTCATCTCCGGCGGCAAAGGTGGCGCCGAGGACAAGATCGCGGCAATGGAATCGGCCGGCATCAAGGTCTCGCCGTCACCGGCGCGGCTTGGCACGACGCTGGTTGAAGCCATCAAGGGCTGAATCTGGCGCCGGTTGTGGAATGAGGGCCAACGACGGTTCGTTGGCTTTTGAGGGGACAAGAAGGGCGGGTGAACCGCCCACTATCGCGGCCCTGCCGCAAACGTAAGGAGACGGAGCGCTGCTCCGCTGAAACGACATGGCAAGACAAGATCAGGCCAACGACCAATTTTCGCTCACCTCATTCCTTTATGGCGGCAACGCCGATTACATCGACGCGCTCTATGCCGCCTACGAGGACGATCCCGCCTCGGTCAATCCCGAATGGCAGGAGTTCTTCGCTGGCCTGAAGGACGATGCCGGCGATGTACGCAAGAACGCCAAGGGCGCCTCCTGGGCCAAGCCCTCCTGGCCGCTGCAGGCCAATGGCGAGCTGGTGTCGGCGCTCGACGGCAATTGGGGCATTGTCGAGAAGCATCTGGAAAAGAAGGTCAAGGACAAGGCGGTCACCAACGGTGTCGTTCTTTCCGACGCCGACGTGCACCAGGCGACGCGCGATTCGGTGCGCGCCATCATGATGATCCGCGCCTACCGCATGCGCGGCCATCTGCACGCCAATCTCGATCCGCTCGGCATCGCCAAGCCGCTCGAGGACTACAATGAATTGTCGCCCGAGAATTACGGCTTCACCGAAGCCGACTACGACCGGCCGATCTTCCTCGACAATGTGCTGGGGCTCGAATTCGGCACCATCCGGCAGATGCTGGAGATCCTGACCCGCACCTATTGCTCGACGCTGGGCGTCGAATTCATGCACATCTCGGACCCCGAGGAGAAGGCCTGGATCCAGGCACGCATCGAGGGCGCCGACAAGGAAATCTCCTTCACCACCACCGGCAAGAAGGCGATCCTGCAGAAGCTGGTCGAGGCGGAAGGCTTCGAGCAGTTCATCGACGTCAAGTACAAGGGCACCAAGCGCTTCGGCCTCGACGGCGGCGAAGCGCTGATCCCGGCGCTGGAGCAGATCGTCAAGCGCGGCGGCCAGCTCGGCATGAAGGAGATCGTGCTCGGCATGGCCCATCGCGGCCGCCTGAACGTGCTCAGCCAGGTGATGGCGAAGCCTCACCGCGCCATCTTCCATGAGTTCAAGGGCGGCTCGGCCGCACCTGACGAGGTGGAAGGCTCGGGCGACGTGAAGTACCATCTCGGCGCCTCGTCGGACCGTGAGTTCGACGGCAACAAGGTCCACCTGTCGCTGACGGCCAACCCGTCCCATCTGGAAATCGTCGACCCGGTGGTGATGGGCAAGGCGCGCGCCAAGCAGGATTACCTGTTCGGCCGCGGCCGCGAGGAGATCGTGCCGCTGGAGGAGCGCGCCAAGGTGCTGCCGCTGCTCCTGCATGGCGACGCCGCCTTCGCCGGCCAGGGCGTGATCGCCGAAATCCTCGGCCTGTCGGGCCTGCGCGGCCACCGCGTCGCCGGCACGCTGCATTTCATCATCAACAACCAGATCGGCTTCACCACCAATCCGCGCTTCTCGCGCTCGTCGCCCTATCCGTCCGACGTCGCCAAGATGATCGAGGCGCCGATCTTCCACGTCAATGGCGACGACCCCGAAGCCGTGGTCCACGCCACCAAGGTGGCGATCGAATTCCGCATGAAGTTCCACAAGCCGGTGGTCGTGGACATGTTCTGCTACCGCCGCTTCGGCCACAATGAGGGCGACGAACCGGCCTTCACCCAGCCGATCATGTACCGCAACATCCGCACCCACAAGACGACGGTGCAGATCTATGGCGACCGGCTGATCGCCGAGGGCCACCTCACCCAGGCCGAGCTCGACCAGATGAAGGCCGACTGGCGCGCGCATCTGGAATCCGAGTGGGAAGTCGGCCAGCACTACAAGCCCAACAAGGCCGACTGGCTGGATGGCGCCTGGTCCGGCCTGCGCACGGCCGACAACCAGGACGAACAAAGGCGCGGCAAGACCGCCGTGCCGGTCAAGACGCTGAAGGAAATCGGCAAGAAGCTGACCGAGGTGCCGAAGGGCTTCGAGGCGCACAAGACCATCATCCGCTTCCTCGAAAACCGCCGCGAGGCGATCGAGTCCGGCGAAGGCATCGACTGGTCGACGGCCGAGGCGCTGGCTTTCGGCGCCATCCTGCTCGACGGCAATCCGATCCGCTTGTCGGGGCAGGATTCCGAGCGCGGCACCTTCTCGCAGCGCCATTCCGTGCTCTACGACCAGCGCGACGAGACCCGCTACATCCCGCTCAACAATCTGTCGGCGGCGCAGGCCGGCTACGAAGTCATCAACTCGATGCTGTCGGAAGAGGCGGTGCTGGGCTTCGAATATGGCTACAGCCTGGCCGAGCCGAAGGCGCTGACCTTGTGGGAAGCGCAGTTCGGCGACTTCGCCAACGGCGCCCAGGTGGTGTTCGACCAGTTCATCTCGTCGGGCGAGCGCAAGTGGCTCAGAATGTCGGGCCTCGTCTGCCTGCTGCCGCATGGCTATGAAGGCCAGGGTCCGGAACACTCCTCGGCAAGGCTGGAGCGCTTCCTGCAGCTTTGCGCCGAAGACAATATGCAAGTGGCCAACTGCACCACGCCGGCCAACTACTTCCACATCTTGCGCCGGCAGCTGAAGCGCGACTTCCGCAAGCCGCTGATCCTGATGACGCCGAAGTCGCTGCTGCGCCACAAGCGGGCGGTGTCGACGCTGCCGGAAATCTCAGGCGAGAGCTCGTTCCACCGGCTGTTGTGGGACGACGCCCAGCTGTTGCCCAACCAGGCGATCAAGCTGACCAAGGATTCGAAGATCCGCCGCGTCGTGCTGTGCTCGGGCAAGGTCTATTACGACCTCTACGAGGAGCGCGAGAAGCGCGGCATCAACGACATCTATTTGCTGCGCGTCGAACAGCTCTATCCGTTCCCGGCCAAGGCGCTGATCACCGAACTGTCGCGTTTCCGCAACGCCGAGATGGTGTGGTGCCAGGAGGAGCCCAAGAACATGGGCGCCTGGTCGTTCATCGACCCGTACCTGGAATGGGTGCTGGCGCATATCGACGCCAAGCATCAGCGGGTTCGCTACACCGGCCGCCCGGCAGCCGCGTCGCCAGCGACCGGCTTGATGTCCAAGCACCTAGCCCAGCTCGCCGCCTTGCTCGAAGACGCGCTCGGCGAATAGAGCAGAATTGGGCAAGATAAAGAACAGAACCGACAAGAACGGACAGGCACAATGGCTACCGAAATCCGCGTTCCCACTCTCGGCGAATCCGTCACCGAGGCGACCATCGGCAAATGGTTCAAGAAGGTCGGCGATGCCATTGCCGTCGACGAACCGCTGGTCGAGCTCGAAACCGACAAGGTGACGGTGGAGGTTCCGGCCGCGGCCGCGGGCATCCTTTCGGAGATCGCGGTCAAGGAAGGTGAAACGGTTGGCGTCGGCGCGCTTCTGGGGTCGATCTCGGCCGGTGGCGCCGCCGCCGCACCCGCGACCAAGTCGCAGGCGGTGTCTCAGGCCTCGTCGCCGGATGCGGCGTCGACCACCAAGCAGGCCGCGGCCGAGACCGCCAAGATCGCCGGCGATGCCGGCGCGGTCGAGCCGCGCTCGATGCCGCCGGCGCCGGCCGCCGCAAAACTGATCGCCGAGAACAATCTGTCGGTCGACCAGCTTTCCGGCTCGGGCAAGCGTGGCCAGGTGCTGAAGGGCGATGTGCTCGACGCCGTCTCCAAGGGCGCGCCGTCACAGCCGGCCGAGACGCCAAAGGCGGCGCCGGCGCCGATCGCGGTGCGTGCGCCATCCGCGGGCGACGATGCCTCGCGCGAAGAGCGCGTGCGCATGACCAAATTGCGCCAGACCATCGCGCGGCGGCTCAAGGAAGCGCAGTCGACCGCCGCCATGCTCACCACCTTCAACGAGGTCGACATGTCGGCGGTGATGGCGCTGCGGACCAAGTACAAGGACGTGTTCGAGAAGAAGCACGGCGTGAAGCTCGGCTTCATGGGCTTCTTCACCAAGGCCGTCACCCACGCGCTGAAGGAAATCCCGGCGGTCAATGCCGAGATCGACGGCACCGACATCATCTACAAGAATTTTGCCCATGTCGGCGTCGCTGTCGGTACCGAGAAGGGCCTCGTCGTGCCGGTCGTGCGCGATGCCGACCAGATGTCCATCGCCGAAATCGAGAAGGAAATCGGCCGGCTGGGCATCGCCGCGCGCGACGGCAAGCTGTCGGTCGCCGACATGCAGGGCGGCACCTTCACCATCTCCAATGGCGGCGTCTATGGCTCGCTGATGTCGACGCCGATCCTCAATGCGCCGCAGTCGGGCATTCTGGGCATGCACAAGATCCAGGACCGGCCTGTCGTGGTCGGCGGCCAGATCGTCATCCGGCCGATGATGTACCTGGCGCTGAGCTACGATCACCGCATCGTCGACGGCAAGGAAGCCGTGACCTTCCTGGTGCGCGTCAAGGAAAGCCTCGAAGATCCGGAACGGCTGGTGCTCGATCTCTAGGATTGGTGCTGATCCGGAGTTTGCACTGCAAGCCGGAGGAAGGGATCTGCGCAGCAGGATGACGACTCCAAGGAGCGTTTTGATCTCGACCATCGTGGGCGGCACGGCGCTGGCGGCGGCCAACGCGCATGCTGCCTGCCCCATCGAACTAGCCGTCTACGGCGACCCTCAAAGCGGTAGCGAAATAGACTTCACGCCAACCGGCACCTCGGCCACCGTCACCAATACATTCCGCATGATCCTCGACAACAATGTGGTGCTGAACGGCATCGTCATGTGGAACGAAGGTGTTTCCAGGCCGAACGGCGCGCTGATGTACAAATGCCCGGAAGGCGACACCACCGGCGATGAACTCGCCGCCTGTACCCCCTGGCACGGCGTCATCTATACGTCTGACGACAAGGGCAGCATCGGGCTGTTGCCGGCGGAAGGCGTCGAGGCACCGAAGACGCTGATCCTGCCGGATCTCGGTCCGATGCTGCATCAGTCCACCGCCTATGGCGGCAGCGGATTTTCGAAAGTGCCGTCGGATGTGTTCACGCTGAAGGGATGCCAGGAATGAGGGAGGCGCAAAAGGTGCTGCTGGTCACCGGCGGCAGTCGCGGCATCGGCGCCGCCGTCTGCCGGCTAGGGGCCAAGGCCGGTTATCGCCTGGCGGTCAACTATGCCTCGAACCAGGTTGCCGCCGATGCGCTGGTCGGCGACATCAAGGCCGCCGGCGGCGACGCTTTCTCGGTCAAGGGCGATGTCGGCAGCGAGGCCGATATCCTGGCCATCTTCGACGCGGTGGACCGCATTTATGGGCGGCTCGATGTTTTCGTCAACAATGCGGGCATCGTCGACGCCAAGGCGCGCGTCGACGAGATGAGCGCGGCACGGCTCGAACGCATGATGCGCATCAATGTCGTCGGTTCCATCCTCTGCGCCCGCGAGGCGGTCAAGCGCATGTCGACCCGTCATGGCGGCAAGGGCGGAGCGATCGTCAATATCTCGTCGGTCGCGGCGGTGCTGGGCGCGCCGGACAATTATGTCGACTATGCCGCCTCCAAGGGCGCCATCGACACGTTCACCGTCGGGCTCGCCCGCGAGGTGGCGCTGGAAGGCATCCGCGTCAACGCGGTGCGACCGGGCATCATCGACACCGACATCCACGCCTCCGGCGGACAGCCGGACCGGGTGGCGCTGATCCAGGACACGCTGCCGATGAAAAGAGCCGGCACCGCCGATGAAGTCGCCGCTGCTGTTCTCTATCTTCTATCCGACGCCGCATCCTATACGACAGGCGCGATCCTGAATGTCAGCGGCGGCCGCTGAGCGCCAAGCAAAGGGAAACAAACATGGCTTATGACGTCGTTATCATCGGATCGGGACCCGGCGGCTATGTCTGCGCCATCAAGGCGGCGCAGCTTGGGCTGAAGGTCGCGGTGGTCGAGAAGAACGCCACCTTCGGCGGCACCTGCCTCAACATCGGCTGCATCCCGTCCAAGGCGCTGCTTTATGCCTCCGAAATGTTCGCCGAGGCCGGCCATTCCTTCGACACGCTCGGTGTCGAGATCGCGGCACCCAAGCTCAACCTCAAGAAGATGATGGCGCACAAGGATGCGACTGTGTCGTCCAACGTCAACGGCGTCGCCTTCCTGTTCAAGAAGAACAAGATCGACAGCTTTCGCGGCACCGGCAAGGTGGTCGCGGCCGGCAAGGTGTCGGTGACTGGCGAGGACGGCAAGGTCGAGGAGATCGAGACCGGGAACATCGTCATCGCCACCGGTTCGGACGTCGCCGGCATTCCCGGCGTCAAGGTCGATTTCGACGAGAAGGTGATCGTGTCGTCGACGGGCGCGCTGTCGCTGGACAAGGTTCCCGGCCATCTGGTGGTGGTCGGCGGCGGCGTCATCGGGCTCGAGCTCGGCTCGGTGTGGGCGCGGCTCGGCGCCAAGGTCACCGTGGTCGAGTTCCTCGACACGATCCTCGGCGGCATGGACGGCGAGGTCTCCAAGCAGTTCCAGCGGCTGCTCTCCAAGCAAGGCTTCGAGTTCAAGCTCGGCGCCAAGGTCACCGGCGTCGCCAAGGCCAAGAAGGGTGCGACCGTCACCTTCGAGCCGGTGAAGGGCGGCCCCACCGAGACCATCGCTGCCGACGTCGTGCTGATCGCCACCGGCCGCCGCGCCTTTTCGGACAGTCTCGGGCTGAAGGAAGCGGGCGTCGAGGTCGACGAGCGTGGCCGGGTCAAGACCGACGGGCATCTCAAGACCAACGTGCCCGGTATCTATGCCATCGGCGATGTCATCGCCGGGCCGATGCTGGCGCACAAGGCCGAGGACGAGGGCGTGGCGGTGGCCGAAACCATTGCCGGCCAGGCTGGCCATGTGAACTATGAGGTCATTCCGAGCGTCGTCTACACCAGCCCTGAAATCGCCTCGGTCGGCAAGACCGAGGAAGAACTGAAGAAGGCCGGCATCGACTACAAGGTCGGCAAATTCCCGTTCAGCGCCAATGGCCGGGCACGCGCCATGCTGCACACCGACGGCTTCGTGAAGATCCTCGCCGACAAGGCCAGCGACCGCGTGCTCGGCGTGCATATCGTCGGCTTCGGTGCCGGCGAGATGATCCACGAGGCGGCGGTGCTGATGGAGTTCGGCGGCTCATCGGAGGATCTTGCCCGCACCTGCCATGCGCATCCGACGATGTCGGAAGCGGTGAAGGAAGCGGCGTTGGCCACCTTCTTCAAGCCGATCCATATCTAGGGGGCACCCAATGCTTCGTCATCCTGTGGCGGAGCAAGGAACGGAGCGACGCGGCGTAGACCATAGGATCCATGCCGTGACTTCAGAGCCCCCAACGGCCATGAATTCTGCTCCGCGGCGACCTGGTCGAGGTCGCGGCATGGATCCTCGGGTCAAGCCCGAGGATGACGACCGGGCGAAACGACGGTCATCGCTCAAAACAAAACGGCCCGCTTTTCAGCGGGCCGTTCGTATCTGGTATCGAGCCGATCAGTTGGCCGGAGCAGGCGCCGGGGCGGGTGCAGGCGCTGGTGCCGGAGCAGGCGCGGGTGCCGGAGCCGGAGCGGGTGCCGGAGCGGGCGCAGGTTCGGCTGGCTTCATCGGTTCAGCCGGCGCGGGTGCCGGAGCCGGTGTGCTCGCCGCCGGCGGCTCGGCGGGTGCCGGATGCTCGCCGCTTCTGCCGAAAACGTAATACGCGACAATCGCCAGGATAACGACGACCAGCGCAATCAGCCAGGGGCTGCCGCCCCCGCCGCTTGGCCTGGGAGTGTCGTTCGATGGATTCGCCATAAAAGTGTCCTCCGTGGATGAAAATGATCAATCAACAGCCATCAACGCGCAACCGTTGAATGGGTTTCACGCTAGGGAAGGAAAGCGCCGAAAACGCGGCGTTAGGACCCCCCGCTGCCGTCCGACTCAATTGACGGCGGTGACAGTATAGCCGGCTTTGCGGAAATCCTCGACCAGTCCCTGCGGACCAGGAAGGTGCAGCGCGCCGACCGCCATGAAGGCGTTGCCCTTGGCCAGGATCGGCTCGGCGTGATCGATCATCACCTTGTTGCGGCTGGTGATCATGGTTTCCTCGAAGGCCGCATAGCCGGCCGCGTCGTTCTGCTCTTCGGGCATGGCGGCGCGGAACAGCGGCCAGAACATGCCGGTTTCGCCGCGCTGGTAGAGCAGGATCATGGTCTCGTTGATGTCGTTGACCTTGTCGCCGAGCTTCAGCGTGTCGACGAGGCCCTTCATGTGAAAGGCGAGCGGCAGCGAGGCCATGGCGCGCAGCTGGCTCTCGGCCGTTTCCAACCCTTCCACCGGCTTGCCGGCGGCCTTGGCGCCCTCGGCCAGCTTGACGTCGAGCACCGGGGCGCCGCCGGACTGGCGGGCGAGTTCGCAGGCCGGAAGCGCCATCATGGCCGAAAGCATCCACGGCTTCATCTTGGCGACCGTTGCCGGCGGAATGCCGCGCGCATCGAGCGCGGCATTCATGGCCGCCGCTTCGTCCGGCGACAGCAAGGACGACAGCGTCGTGGAGTCGGTGAACATCATCAGGTCCGGCTCCTTGAGTATCGCCGTCATCATCTTCTGCTTGTCGAGCACGTCGGTGGTTTCGATGATGAGGGTGCCGGCGGCGTCAAAGGCTTTCTGCGCGTTCGGCGGCAGCGTGGTGACGCGCGGGTCGGTCATGTGCATGGTGCCGAACAGGTAGGATGGCTGTTCGCCTGGTTTTTCCAGCTTCCACAACAGGCCCTTGCCATTGAGCGTCGCGGCGGCTTCCGCCTCGATCTTGCTGTAGGTGGCAGGGCTGCTCTTCTGCAGGGCCGAGACCATGTCGGCGCCGGTGCAGGTCGGGATTTCCGCATGCGCCCTGCCGGCCGCGAACAACAGCACGGCAAGGAAGGACAGGAAAAACAGCACGTTGAGCGCGACAAGCAGCTTCAGCGACATGGAAGCTGCACGGTCAGCGATGGCAATGATACGTTTCATGCCCTTCTTCTAAGGATGAAAAGCGGCAAAACGGTTAATTGGCAGGTCGAAATTGAAGAGGTCACGCCCTTGGATGCGCCGATTCGTAGATTTCGAGCAGCCTCGCCGTGTCGACGCCGGTGTAGATCTGCGTCGTCGACAGGCTGGCATGGCCGAGCAGTTCCTGGATGGTGCGCAAATCGCCGCCCCTGCCAAGCAGATGCGTGGCGAAGGAGTGGCGCAGCGCGTGCGGCGTCGCGGTGTCGGGCAGGTTGAGCGCCGAGCGCAGTTTCGCCATGTCGCGCTGGATGATGGCCGGGTTGAGCGGGCCGCCGCGCGCGCCGCGAAACAACAGGCCTTTCGGGTCGAGATGATGGGGGCAGAGCCGGCGGTATTCGGCGACTGCCCGGAGCGCCACCGGCAGCACCGGCACCAGCCGCGTCTTGCCGCCCTTGCCGGTGACGCGCAGCACGGTGTCGGCCTCCGAGGCCAGATCGGCACCGGCTAGGCCGAGCGCTTCCGAGATACGCAAGCCCGAGCCGTAGAGCAACGTCAGCACGGCTGCATTGCGGGCAGCGATCCATGGCTCTTCCGCCAGTTGACCTTCAATGGACACAACCTGTTTGGCGTCGCTTGCGGTCAGCGGTTTGGGCAGCGACTTGGGCTGGCGAGGCGCGCGTAGCGCGGCGGCACCCGCCGCATTGGCGAGACCGCGCCGTTCCAGGAACCGCAGCAGCGAACGGATGCCGGCGAGACCCCGGCCGAGCGTGCGGGCGCCGGCGCCATCGTTGCGCCGGGCGGCGAGGAAGCCACGCAGATCGGCCGGGCGCAGATTGGCGATATCGGAAATGCCGGGCGAGCCGCCGCAATGGCCAGTAAGGAAATGCAGGAACTGGCGCGTGTCGCGCTCATAGGCTTCCACTGTCTCGGGTGACAGACGACGTTCACGCGCGAGCATCTTCAGCCAGCTTTCACGCGCTGCCTGGAGATCGGGTTTGGCCGGGATAAGGAATTCCTGCATGGCGGCATTTTCGAGTATTCGGGTTAGGAAGCGGTGAAGAGCCGGTCATTGAAATGACAGCGGGCGATCATTGAAATGACGCCGGGCTGGGGCTAGAGCAGGCCAAAGGATATTTCGCGATGAGCAAGCCGCAAAACCCCGTCCAGATGGCCGTTATCGGCGCCGCCCACGGCATCAAGGGCGAGCTCAGGGTGAAAACCTTCACCGGCGAGCCGATGGCGCTGGCCGATTATGGCCCGCTCTATGCCAGGGATGGCCGTGCCTTCCAGATAACAGACATAAGGCCGGCCAACACCGTCGTCGTGGTGCGCTTCAAGGGCATCAGCGACCGCAACGCGGCCGAGGCGCTCGCCGGCACGGAGCTGTTCGTCGACCGCTCGATGTTGCCCGACGATGGCGAGGAGGACGAGTTCTATCATGCCGACCTGATCGGGCTGGAAGTCCGGGACGATACGGGTGCCGCGCTCGGCAAGGTGATCGCGGTGCACAATTTCGGGGGCGGCGACATTCTCGACGTGACGCTTTCCGGCCGCAAGGGCGTGCTGATCCCGTTCACGCAGGCCGCCGTGCCGCAGGTGTCGATCGCCGATGGCTTCGTCCGCGTCGATCCGGCAGCAGCCGGGCTGGTCGAGGACGAGGATGGCGAAGCGCCGCGCGAGGAAGACTTCGACCCCAAGGGCAGGCCGCGCGGACCGCGCGACGCCGGGGGCAACCGGTGACATTCAAGGCTTCGGTGCTGACGCTCTATCCCGAGATGTTTCCGGGCGCGCTCGGCCTGTCGCTGGCGGGCCGCGCGCTCGAGGCGGGCACATGGTCGCTGGAAGCCATACAGATCCGCGACTTCGCCACCGACAAGCACCGCACCGTCGACGACACGCCGGCCGGCGGCGGTGCCGGCATGGTGATGCGCGCCGATGTCTTGGCCAGGGCGATCGACCACGCCTCGCCGGGAGGCGATTTGCGTCCGCGCCTGCTGATGAGCCCGCGCGGCAAGCCGCTGACGCAGTTGCGCGTACGCGAGCTCGCCGCCGGGCCGGGCGCCGTCATCCTGTGCGGCCGCTTCGAGGGCGTCGACCAGCGGCTGATAGAGGCGCGAGGATTAGAGGAAGTTTCGATCGGCGATTTCATCCTCTCCGGCGGCGAGCCGGCAGCGCTCGTTCTGCTCGACGCTGTGGTGCGACTGTTGCCCGGCGTGATGGGCAATGCGGTGTCGGGCGAGGAAGAAAGTTTCGAGAACGGCCTGCTCGAACATCCGCACTACACAAGGCCGCAGGAATTCGAGGGACGGGAGATTCCCGAAGTGCTGATCTCCGGCAATCACAAGAAGATCGCGGCATGGCGGCGTGAGCAGTCGGAAGCGCTGACGAAAGAACGGCGGCCGGATTTGCTCGGCGATCAGCCCTTGCCGAAATAATAAAAAGCCAGAAACAGGCCGACGGCGATGACGAAGCCGCGCACCACGTTCTGCGGCACGCGCTTGGCGATCAAGACGCCGGCATAGCCGCCCAGCGCACCGCCGGGGATCATGACGATTGCCTGCGGCCAGGCGACGACGCCACCCGAGACGAAGACGACGATGGCGACAGCCGCGATGATCACCGCCAGCATGTTCTTCAGCGCATTCAGCCGGTGGTAGTCGCCGGCCTGCGTCAGGCCAAGCGTTGCCAGCATCATCACGCCCATGCCGGCGCCGAAGAAGCCGCCATAGATGGCGGTGGTGAATTGCGCCAGCGAGCCGGCGAGCGAGCCCACCGATGCCTCATGGCCGGGTTTTGGCGCCGGCCTCAGCCATGGCCCGGCGGCAAACAGCGCCGTTGCGCCCAGCAGCAGCCACGGCACCAGGACGCGAAACGAGGGGTTGTCGAGCGCCAGCAGGATCAGTGCGCCCGCCAGCGCGCCGATCGCCGAGATGAGGCAGAGCAGCAGGGCGCCGCGCCAGAAATGCCTGATGTCGTCCCGATAGGCGAGCGTCGAGGTGATGTAGCCTGGAAATTGCGTAACCGACGAGGTGGCGTTGGCGACGATCGGCGGCACGCCGACCAATGTCATGGCGCCGAAGGTGATGAAGGTGCCGCCGCCGGCGACCGCGTTGGCGGCGCCGGACAGGAAGCCCGCCAGGAAAAGCAGAATGGCGTCGAAGACAGACATGGAATGCCGCCGCGGAGACTGTGATATTCCAGGCTTAGGAAGCTTGGCAGGCGGGTGCAACCCGGCACGGCGGGTATTACAATGGTGCCATGCAGGCAAAAAAGACTCCTGTCGGGCGTGACAAAGCGCCGAAATAGCTGTATGTGCGCGCCGAACCGGAAGAAAAATCTGCCGGGCCCGTCAACAATGACGGTGTAGTCGCCCCTGTCCGATGTCTTAGAGACAAAAATGTCTCGGAGACAAAGGACATAGCCGAGCGGTCAATGGAACTGCAAGGCGAGCGCAGGGCGCTCTGACTGTCGGAAGAACAAGAAGTGGACTATTGAGATGGATATTCTCCGTCAGCTCGAGGCCGAGCAGGCCGCCAAGATCGAAGCCAAGCGCAAGCTCCCCGAATTCCAGCCCGGCGACACCGTGCGCGTCCAGGTCCGCGTGACCGAAGGCACCCGCACCCGCGTCCAGGCCTACGAGGGCGTCGTCATCGCCCGCGCCGGTTCCGGCTTCCAGGAAAATTTCACCGTCCGCAAGATTTCCTACGGCGAAGGCGTCGAGCGCGTGTTCCCGGTCTACTCGCCGATGGTCGAAGGTGTCGAGATCGTGCGTCGCGGCAAGGTGCGGCGCGCCAAGCTCTATTACCTGCGCGATCGTCGTGGCAAGTCGGCCCGTATTTCGGAAAACACCGGCGTGCGCGCCCGCAAGCTCAACGATGAGGAGCGCGATGCGCTGAACGCCGAGAAGGCCCGCATCGAGGCCGAGAAGGTCGCCGCTGCCCAGGCGCTGGCCGCCGAGACGGCCGCCAAGGAAGCCGCCGAGAAGAAGGCCGCCGCCGAGGCTGAAGCCGCCAAGGCCGCTGAAGCGACCCCGGCCGAATAAGATTTTCGGCAATCCCATTCAAAAAGGCGGCTTCGGCCGCCTTTTTCGTTTCACCGGACTGTGAACGCCTTCGGCCCCGGAAATCGAATTCGGGTGTTGACGGCATATTATCTTGTGCACTAAATAATCGTGCACAAGATAATTGGAGACATGATATGGCACTTTATACCGCACAGGCTCACGTCACCGGTGGCCGCGCCGGCCATGGCGAGACCAGCGATGGTCTGCTCAAGGTCGATCTGGCGATGCCCAAGGAGCTTGGTGGGCCGGGTGGCGCCACCAATCCCGAGCAGCTTTTCGCCATCGGCTACGCTGCCTGCTTCGAAAGCGCCATCCGCTTCGTCGCGCGCAAACAGAAGCTGCCGCTCGAGGATGCCGCGATAACCGCCACCGTCAACCTGCTGCCCAATGGCGAGGGCTTCAAGCTGGGTGTCGCGCTCGCGGCGGAGACGAAAGGCCTTGATCAGGCGGCCGCGGAGGCGCTTGTATCGGAGGCACACAAGATCTGCCCCTATTCGAACGCCATCAGGGGCAATGTCGACGTAGCGCTTTCGGTAAAGGCGGCATGACGACAAAAGTCGAAAAGAGAGCCAAGGATGTCCCGGCGGAGGCCGCCGGGACGTTTCACGTGCCGCGCCTCGACCAACAGCTGTGCTTCGCGCTCTATTCGGCGAGCGGGCTGATGACCAAGGTTTATCGGCCACTGCTCGAGCCGCTTGGTCTGACCTATCCGCAATATCTGGTGATGCTGGCGCTGTGGGAGCACGCGCCGAGCACCATTGGCGCGCTTGGCGAAGCGCTGGGCCTGGATTCGGCGACGCTGACGCCGCTGCTCAAGCGGATGGAGGCGGGTGGGCTCGTCACCCGCCGGCGCGATGCCGCCGACGAGCGCCGGGTGTTCGTCGAACCGACGGCCAAGGGCCAGGCGCTGCGTGCTCACATGAAGGATGTGTCCGCCGCACTCGCCTGCAGCGTGCCGCTGGAGCCTGGTGAAATGAAAGCCCTGCACGCAACACTCACCCATCTTGTCGCCGGTCTGCGCAACACTGCGACCGGTGATCGATCAGCGGAAGCGCCGGTCCCTGGCTCGAGATAAGCAGATCATCCCGAAATCCCTGAATTGAGGGCATTGGAATCCCCTTTCACGCGCGCTGACGCAGCGGACCGTCTTGCATGGCGTTTGCGGAAAGCTAAAGTCGGCGCCGGATTTCCTGTAAGCCCATCCGGGCGCTTTGAATTTTCGGGAGTGTGTCATGACCAAGTCGAAACTGCTGCTGGCCGGCCTGCTTGCCCTCGTCCTGGCGCCTGTCGCCGCTTTCGCCCAGGCGCTGCCCGATCTCGGCGGCAGGAAGGTGGTGGTGGTGACCGAAAACGCCTATCCGCCGCTGCAGTTCATCGACGCCAAGACCGGCAAACAGATCGGCTGGGAGTATGACGCGATGAACGAGATCGCCAAGCGGCTCAACTTCAAGGTCGAGTACCAGAACACCTCCTGGGACGCGATGATCCAGGCCGTTTCCGACAACCAGTACAACATCGGCATGACCGGCATCACCATCAAGGACGACCGCAAGGAGAAGGTCGATTTCTCCGATCCCTATATGCGCTCGGAGCAGTTCATGCTGGTGCGCGGCGACGAGAGTCGATTCACCGACGCCAAGACGTTCGGTGCCTTCAAGGACGGGCTGATCGGCGCGCAGGCCGGCACCACACCCTTCTACACCGCCGTCTACAGCGTGCTCGACGGCAATGAGCAGAACCCGCGCATCAAGCTTTTCGAGACCTTTGGCGCCACCGTGCAGGCGCTGAAGTCCGGCGACGTCGATGTCGTGCTGACCGACGGCACCGCCGGCAAGGGTTATGTCGATGCGTCGGAGGGCAAGCTGAAGCTCATCGGCGGGCCGCTCGGCACCGAGGATTTCGGCTTCATCTTCCCGAAGGGATCCGATCTGGTGAAGCCGGTCAACGCCGCGATCGCGGCGCTCAAGGCGGACGGGACGTTCGACGCTCTGAACAAGAAGTGGTTCCTTGACTACAAGATGGGGCAGTGAACTCGTCTTGGCGCATTCGTGGGGTGATGCACAACTCGCGCTAGGTCCGCGCCCGGCCGGCTTGGCACCCTGCCTTCGCGATGCCCGCCTCGGCGGCCACGCCTGATGGCGCCTTCGTCCTCCTCCAACAAAGCCGAATTCCCCTGGTGGCTTGCCGTTGCCGCCGCCCTTGCCCTAGCGGCGGCTTTGTTCATCGCGGCCAGCGATCTCTACGCCCAGGTCTTCGCCACCGTCGCCAAGGGCATCGGCATCACTGTCTTCGTCACCGTGGTCGCTTTCGCCCTGGCGTCGATCATCGGCCTCGGCATCGCGCTGATGGGCCTGTCCGCGTCGCCCTGGCTGCGCCAGATCGCCCGCTTCTATGTCGAGATCATCCGTGGCGTGCCGATCCTGGTGCTGCTGTTCTGGATCGCCTTTGCCGGCGCGCCGGGCTTCGTCGCGGCCTGGAACGCGCTGACCGCGCCGCTGCAAAGCGCCGGCTATCTCGGCGAGCTTCTTGTGCGCGACGTCTCGCTGCTGTGGCGCGCCATCATGGCGTTGACCATCGGCTATTCGGCCTTCATCTCCGAGGTTTTCCGGGCCGGCATCCAGTCGGTCGAGAAAGGCCAGATCGAAGCGGCCAAGGCGCTCGGCCTGAGCCGCGCGCAGCGCTTCCGGCTGATCGTGTTTCCGCAGGCGATCCGCACCATATTGCCGCCGCTCGGCAATGATTTCGTCGCCCTGGTCAAGGATTCCTCGCTGGTCTCGGTGCTCGGCGTCGCCGACATCACCCAGATGGGCAAGGTCTATGCCGCCGGCTCGTTCCGCTTCTTCGAGACCTATTCGATAACAGCCTATATCTATCTCATCCTGACTGTCGGCCTGTCGCTGGCGCTGAGGGCGCTGGAGCGGCGCTTGCGCCGCCAGCACGAGGAATAGTCTTTGGACGCAGACAGGGTTACGATCCTGTCGACATACTGGTTTGGGGAGGTCTCATGATCGTCGACAAAGCCAATGCGGCGCTGGATTCCGTCTATGGCGCCGACACGCCGGAATCGCTGGCGCAAGCTTATGCCGCATGGGCCGCGACCTATGACAGCGAGACCGCCTCGCTCGGTTATCTGCTCCCCTTCCTGATCATTGCCTGGGTGGCGCGCTATGTCCCGCCCGATGAAGGGCCGCTGCTCGATGCCGGCTGCGGCACCGGCCTGTCTGGGCCGTCGCTGAAGGCGCTTGGCTATCGTGACATTGCCGGGCTCGACCTGTCGGATGACATGCTCAGGATCGCCGGCAGCCGCAACGCCTATGGCGAGCTGAAACAGGCGATGCTGGGTGGACCGCTGCCATGGCCGGACGGTCATTTCCGGGCCTTCTTCTCGACGGGTGTGTTCACCATCAGCCACGCTCCGGCGTCCGGCCTGCACGATCTGGTGCGCATCACCAAAAAGGGTGGCCACGCCATCTTCACTGTACGCGACCAGGTCTTTGAAAGCGGCGGCTTCCAGGCGGTGTTCGACGAACTGGAGCGGGCGGGTAAATGGCGCCTGGCAGAGCAAAGCCCGTGGTTCCGCTGCTACGCCATCGCCGAGCCGGATGCACTGGTGAAGACGTTTGTGTTCGAGGTCTTGTGAGCTGCGAGTTCGCCCGACGTTGGTGCCCTTTCTCCCTGAAAGTGCGGAAGTGAGGGTGAGGAACCCAATTCCTGCCCCGCCACGCCGCAATTGCCGAAAAGCCAAAACATTGGTATGAGCCACGCCATGGAAGAGCTTTTTGGCGATCCGGCTTACAAGGGGTTCGTGCTGCAGGACAGAAAACGCCTGCCGTCGCGCTTCTCCGCGCGCGTGTCCGGCGCGCTGACCAGCCGACTTACCTAGGCCAACCTGTTCAGGTCGTCGCGCCGGGAACTGCCCGGCGTCTGCTCTTTCCCATTCTCATATCGACGGATTTACGCACATGAGCGCACCGCGCACCCTCTACGACAAGATTTTCGACGACCACGTCGTCGACCGCCAGGACGACGGCACCTGCCTGCTCTACATCGACCGCCACCTCGTCCATGAAGTGACCAGCCCGCAGGCCTTCGAAGGCCTGCGCCTGAGCGGCCGCAAGGTCCGGCATCCGGAAAAGACGCTGGCCGTGGTCGATCACAATGTCTCGACCTCGCCCGAGCGCAAGTTCGGCATCAAGAACGAGGAAAGCCGCATCCAGGTCGAGGCGCTGGCCAAGAACGCCAAGGATTTCGGCGTCGAATATTATTCCGAGAACGATATTCGCCAGGGCATCGTCCAC
The DNA here is from genome assembly GCF_013170825.1 of Mesorhizobium sp. NZP2298. Taxonomy (NCBI): domain Bacteria; kingdom Pseudomonadati; phylum Pseudomonadota; class Alphaproteobacteria; order Hyphomicrobiales; family Phyllobacteriaceae; genus Mesorhizobium; species Mesorhizobium sp. NZP2298. Next base: position 1,109,570 of record NZ_CP033365.1, read on the forward strand.
ATCATCGGCCCGGAGCAGGGCTTTACCTTGCCCGGCATGACCATCGTCTGCGGCGACAGCCACACCTCGACGCATGGAGCGTTCGGTGCGCTGGCGCACGGCATCGGCACGTCGGAAGTCGAGCATGTGCTGGCGACGCAGACGTTGATCCAGCGCAAGGCCAAGAACATGCTGGTGCGTGTCGACGGCCAGTTGCCGGAAGGCGTCACCGCCAAGGACATCATCCTGGCCATCATCGGCGAGATCGGCACCGCCGGCGGCACCGGCTATGTCATCGAATATGCCGGCGAGGCGATCCGCTCGCTGTCGATGGAAGGCCGCATGACGATCTGCAACATGTCGATCGAGGGCGGCGCGCGCGCCGGCCTGATCGCAGCTGACGAGACGACCTTCGCCTATGTCAAGGACAAGCCGCGCGCGCCGAAGGGCGCGGCCTGGGATGCGGCACTCGCCTATTGGAAGACACTGCAGTCCGACGAAGGCGCGCATTTCGACAAGGTGATCGTGCTCGACGCGGCGAAACTGCCGCCGATCGTCTCCTGGGGCTCTTCGCCCGAGGATGTCGTCTCCGTGCAAGGCATCGTGCCGAACCCGGACGATATCACCGACGAAAACAAGCGCACCTCCAAGCAGCGCGCGCTCGACTATATGGGCCTGACGCCAGGAACAAAGATCACCGACATCGCGCTTGACCGAGTCTTCATCGGCTCCTGCACCAATGGCCGTATCGAGGATTTGCGCGCCGCCGCCAAGGTGATCGAGGGCAAGACCGTCAATCCGCGCGTCAACGCCATGATCGTGCCAGGCTCGGGCCTGGTCAAGGAACAGGCGGAAGCCGAGGGCCTCGACAAGATTTTCCTGGCCGCCGGTTTCGACTGGCGCGAACCGGGCTGCTCGATGTGTCTGGCCATGAATGACGACCGGCTGAAGCCGCATGAACGCTGCGCGTCGACCTCGAACCGCAATTTCGAGGGCCGGCAAGGCTTCAAGGGCCGCACCCATCTGGTCTCGCCGGCGATGGCGGCGGCGGCGGCGATCGCTGGCCACTTCGTCGACATCCGCGACTGGAAATAACAGCCGGCCCACACGTTCCCACGTATGACAGACCCCGGACCGCATCGCGGCTCCGGGGTCTTTTTCATTCGAGCGGCCCGCATATTCGCCTAGAGCCGGATGATTTCAGGTCGAATCGACCTGAAATCTGAATCCGCCTCTAGATCAAAGAGATAGAGCATGATGTCGTCCGAAAACCGCTTCACACTTTTCGGCATCATGCTCTAGGCTTAACCGCTTGTTTGGGCTTGCCCTCTACTCTCTTACGTGACGTCAAACGAGGGGAAGTCACGGTCCTTTGGACACCGGCCTGTTCATAGCGCTGCTCAATCCAACGATCGCGCTGGCCCTCGGCGCGGCCTTCCTCGTGCTATGGACCCATCAGCGCCACCGCCCCCATCTGGCCGTGCTGGCGCTCAGTTACTCACTGGCGGCGGCCGGCTTCCTGTTTCAGCATTTCACGCTGCCGGTCGGCCTGGCACCGTCCAAGCTGCTTTCCAACCTGTGCTTCTGCCTGGCCGCGTCCTGTCTCGCCGGCGCGATCGTGGCGCGCTATGGCCGGCGCGTGCCTTATTTCGGCATCGGCGCGCTGGCGGGCAGCGGTATGGCTGCCTTCTGCTGGTTTCTGTTCGTCGAGCCGGATCTCACCTGGCGGATCCTGGTGGTCAATTTCGCAATAGGCGGCATCAGCCTGATCGCCGCCGCCGAATTGCGCACCGTGCGCGGCAACGGCCCGACGGAAAAAATCCTGCTCGCCCTGTCGCTGCTCGCCGGGCTCAATTTCTTCGTGCGGACGCTGGCTGTCATCATCGCGCACGGACCCTTCGAGAGTTACGACGAACTCCATGCTTCGTCCTATTGGACGACGGCTTTGCTGTCGCACGTGCTGTTATCCCTGCTGATCGCGCTTGCCCTGTTCACGGCCGCCGCACTCGACGTGATGAAGGCGCTCAAGGCCGAGACGCATACCGACCCGCTGTCAGGCCTGCTCAATCGGCGCGGCTTCGAGGAGCGCGCCGAGTTCCTGCTGCAGCGTTGCGCGGCGGCGAAGTTTCCGGTCGCGCTGGTGTTGGCCGACCTCGATCATTTCAAGGCGCTCAACGATGTGCACGGTCATGCCGCCGGCGACCGCGTGATCGCCGATTTCGCCGCCAAGCTCCGGTCCGCGACCGGCGCACGGGGTGCCGCCGGGCGCATCGGCGGCGAGGAATTCGCCGTGCTCTTGCCCCTGAGCGATCTCGCCGCCGCGCGGCTGTTCGCCGAGGCCGTGCGCACGCTCTATTCGGCGGGCGGCATCGACGGGCTCCCCGCCGGCACCAAGGTCACCGCCAGCTTCGGCGTGGCGGCCCGCAGCGGCGAGGAAGCGCTGGAACCGTTGATGCGCCGTGCCGACGAAGCGCTCTACAAGGCCAAGAGAAATGGCCGCGACAGTGTGCGCCTTTCCTACGAACGGCCGGAAGCGATGTTCGTGCCGGAGCCGTCCAGAGCCGGATGACTTCAGGTCGAATCGACCTGAAGTCTGAATCCGTCCCCAATCAAAAGAGATAGACCATGATGCCGTCCGAAAACCGCTTCACACTTTTCGGGGGGTGCGAAAAGAGATGAGCGGCGCCAACTTCATCCTGTTGATCAATCTGTCGGTTGCCGGCCTTCTGGCGGCATCCTTCATGGCGGTCGCGTTCCATGATGCCGGCCGCGCGCCGGCACGATGGTTTGCATCAGGCTATGTCCTGGGCATGGCCTATTCGGCCATCGAATTCAGCATTCCCGCCTTCACCGATGCCCGGCTTCCGGTGGTGACCGCCTTCGCGGTTTTCCTTGGCGCAACAATAGCCTTCAATGCCGGACTGGCGCGCAAATACGGTATCGCGCCGCCATGGCCGGCGATGCTGTTCTTCCTCGTCGCCGCCACCATCGCCGTCTATCTTGTCCAGGACCTGCCGCGCCAGTCACTGGCCCGCATGACGGCCTACCAGCTTCCCTATGCCGTCATGCAATTCGTCGGGCTGGCCATTGTCTGGTCGTCGAGGCAAAGGCATGGCCGGCTCGATCGCATCCTGATGGCCGTGCTGGCCGCCAGCGGGCTGCTGTTCGCCTCAAAGCCGTTCATCGCGCATGCGCTCGGCGGCTGGGGGGCCAATCCGCAAGCCTATCTGCAAAGCAACTACGCGCTGGTCTCACAATCGCTCGGCACTGTCTTTGCCCTGGCGCTGGCGCTGCTGATGTTGGCCATCCTGGTTCGTGAGGCGCTTGCCGAAGTGACGTCCAAGTCGGAGACCGATACGCTCTCGGGATTGCTCAATCGTGGTGCCTTCACGCGCCAGGCCGAGCTCGCGGTGCTTGGCGCCATGCGGCAAGGCGTGCCGGTCGCCCTGGTCATCGCCGACCTCGATCATTTCAAGAGCATCAACGACAGTTTCGGCCATGCCTCCGGCGACCGCGTGATCGAGACCTTTGCCGGTTTCCTGCGCGAAGCCGCCGCCGGCCACCATGTCGCGGGCCGCCTCGGCGGCGAGGAATTCGCAATCATCCTGCCCGGGACCAACCTCGCCGCCGCCCGGTTGTTCGCCGAAGGCACGCGCAGCGCTTTCGGCGCGCAGCCCATCGACGGGCTGCCCGCGGACAATCGCTGCACGGCGAGTTTCGGGGTCGCCGAACTTCATCCGGGCGAAGAGATTGCCGATCTCATGCGACGCGCGGACGAGGCGCTCTATCAGGCGAAGAATGCCGGGCGCGACTGCGTACGCATTTCCGCCGGGCCGGCGGATGCCCGGGTGTCAGCCGGGTCGGAAGCCAACGCTAGCGGCAGGGGCTGAGTTCGGGCATTTCGCCGTCGGACAGTCCGTACATGTAGCTGCGGCCTTTGACGAAGACCGGCGGCCGGTAGCAATCGCTGTAGCCTGATATCTCGTCGGATTCGTTCTGGTAGATCACCTTGGGCTGGCCGGCACTGGTGTAGTCGGACAACTGCTTGGCCAGTCTGCCCTCACCGACGAGGATGCGCTTGTAGCCGGCGGCGCTGTCGATGACGAGATTGCCGAAGGAATCGGCGTAGACGCGGTCCTGATGACGGGTCCCGGCGAGCGCCGGTACAGCCAGGCCGGCAACCGAAGCCGCCATGATGATCGCCGCAAGGCGCGATCTGCCAGAGTTCGAACGCATGGCGTCCTCCGTGTTCGAGGTTGATGGGATGCATGTCGTTGCCCAAACCGCTGACGCACCTTGGAGCGACATGCACAGCCTCCTCGAATCAGAAATTAACCTTTTCTTAACCTTTGTTAAGAGGCCGGCGCGTTTGGCGGCGATGTCTCGATAAACATGGTTAATATCCGTCTGGACAAAAATCCGGCGGCCATCATTCGGCCATGCTTGACCGCACCATCGCGGCCGGCATCAGAATGGATCTGAGGGTAACGCCGAGGCAACCTTGATCTTGGGGCGGCATCGTGGCTAGTCTGCCGCGCGGGAGGACAGCATATGGCGTTACGCCGAACGGTTTGGATGTCCGTTTTCCCGTTGCTCCTTATCGTTGCTGCCTGCGTGCCGCAGGATGACGCGCCGAAGGCGGCCAACACCGTCCCGCCCCCGCCGGCTCAGCAGTCCATCGCAGCCACGCCGCCTCCGGCACCTGCGACCAAGATCACCACCGACCTGACCGCGCCGCGATCCGGCATCGGCACGGCCACCTACAGATGCGGCAACAACGGCATGATCACCATCCAGAATCTCGGCTCGTCGTTGCATGTGGTCGGGCCTGACGGCGCGACCGAGGAGTTTGCGGCCTCGCCCGCCAACCAGTCCAGCCGCTACCAGGAGGCCGCGACGCATGACGCAATCGTGATCGACGGGCGTGAGGCGCTGGTGATGAAGAGGGGCTCGACGCCACAGACCTGCAAGCGATAGGGCCCGCGTAAACCGCCGCGGCCTATCGCACTGCAGCGAACGCTGTGCCGGCTTCTAATCGATTGAGGCGGAAGACCGCCGGTTTGTCAGACTAAATGACGTTTCCAAAACGATTTTCTGGCTTTGACGCGGTGCAAAAAGAGCATTAGAAACCGGCTGTCCGAAGTCGCAACCGAAAGCGGTAATGCCGCATTTCCACCTGGGGCTCCAGAGACGCCGAACTGGGGGAGCCATGAGCAAATCACCAGCCACCCGCGAATTCGCCCGGCGTGAACGGCCACTTTCGCCGCACCTGAGCGTGTACCGGCCGCCGATCACCATGACGATGTCGATCATCCATCGCATCACCGGTGGCGCGCTTTATTTCGGTACGCTGCTGGTCGCGGCCTGGCTGATGGCGGCGGCAAGCTCGCAACCGGTTTTCGATTGGGTCAACTGGGCTTTCGGCACCTGGCTCGGTCGGCTCATCCTGTTCGGCTACACCTGGGCGCTGATGCATCACATGCTGGGCGGTGTGCGCCACCTGGTCTGGGATACCGGCGCCGGCCTCGAAAAGCACACGGCCTCCAAGATCGCCTGGGCAACGCTCGCGGGTTCGATCCTGCTCACATTGCTGATCTGGGTCGCCGGCTACATGGCGCGAGGAGCCTGACCATGAGTACTGGCAAGACCGACATGCGCACGCCGCTGGCGAAAGTCCGCGGCCTTGGCTCCGCCCGTGAGGGCACCGGCCATTTCTGGCGCCAGCGCCTCACGGCTATCGCCAACATTCCGCTGACATTGTTCTTCGTCGGGTTTCTCATCGCGCTCAACGGCGCCGGCTATGCGGAGGTGCGCGCGGCGCTTGCCAATCCGTTCGTCGCCCTGGTGCTGGCCCTGGTGCTGGTCTCCGGCCTTGTCCATATGCGGCTCGGCATGCAGGTGATCATCGAGGACTACGTGCATGGCGAAGGCATGAAGCTGGCGCTCATCGCGCTCAATACATTTTTCACTGTAGCGGTTGGCGTCGCCTCGATCTTCGCCCTGCTCAAGCTGGCATTCGGAGGCTGAGTTGGCCAAGGACGCGAAATCAGCCAACATGGCAGGCTATACTTTTGTCGACCACAAGTTCGACGTGGTGGTGGTCGGGGCCGGCGGTGCCGGCCTGCGCGCCACGCTGGGCATGGCCGAGCAGGGCCTGCGCACCGCTTGCATCACCAAGGTGTTCCCAACCCGCTCGCACACGGTGGCGGCGCAAGGCGGCATTGCCGCCTCGCTGTCCAATATGGGTCCGGATTCCTGGCAATGGCACATGTACGACACCGTCAAGGGGTCGGACTGGCTCGGCGATGTCGACGCCATGGAATATCTGGTGCGCGAAGCACCGGCGGCGGTCTACGAACTCGAGCACTATGGCGTGCCGTTCTCGCGCACCGAAGAGGGCAAGATCTACCAGCGGCCGTTCGGCGGCCACATGATGAACTACGGCGAAGGTCCGCCGGTGCAGCGCACTTGTGCCGCCGCCGACCGCACCGGCCACGCCATCCTGCACACGCTTTACGGCCAGTCGCTGAAGAACAACGCGCAGTTCTTCATCGAGTATTTCGCGCTCGACCTGATCATGGAGCCGGACGGCACCTGCACCGGCGTCGTCGCCTGGAATCTCGATGACGGCACCATCCACCGCTTCTCGGCCAAGATGGTGGTGCTGGCGACCGGCGGCTACGGCCGCGCCTATTTCTCGGCGACTTCGGCGCATACCTGCACCGGCGACGGCGGCGGCATGGCAGCCAGAGCCGGCTTCCCGCTGCAGGACATGGAGTTCGTGCAGTTCCACCCGACCGGCATCTATGGTGCCGGCTGCCTGATCACCGAAGGCGCGCGCGGAGAGGGCGGCTATCTCGTCAATTCCGAAGGCGAGCGCTTCATGGAGCGCTACGCACCGTCGGCCAAGGACCTTGCCTCGCGTGACGTCGTCTCGCGCTGCATGACGCTGGAGATCCGCGAGGGCCGTGGCGTCGGCAAGAAGAAGGATCATATATTCCTGCATCTCGACCATCTTGATCCAGCCGTGCTGCATGAGCGGCTGCCCGGCATCTCGGAATCGGCAAAGATCTTCGCCGGCGTCGACCTGACCAAGGAGCCGATCCCGGTGCTGCCGACGGTGCACTACAATATGGGCGGCGTGCCGACCAATTACTGGGGCGAGGTGCTGAGGCCGACGGCAGAGAACCCGGACAAGGTGTCGCCCGGACTGATGGCGGTCGGCGAGGCCGGCTGCGCCTCGGTGCATGGCGCCAACCGGCTTGGTTCGAATTCGCTGATCGACCTGGTGGTGTTCGGCCGCGCCGCGGCGATCCGCGCCGGCCAGGTCATCGACCGCAAGGCGGCGATCCCTTCGCCCAACGAAGCCTCGGTTGAGAGGATCATGGATCGCTTCGACGGACTGCGCCACGCCAATGGCTCGACGCCGACGGCGGTGCTGCGCGAGAAGATGCAGAAGGCGATGCAGGAAGACGCTGCCGTGTTCCGCACGCAGGAATCGCTGGAGAACGGCTGCAAGCGCATTTCGGAAATCTGGGGCGAGCTCAAGGACGTCAAGGTGTTCGACCGTTCGATGATCTGGAATTCCGACCTGGTCGAGACACTGGAACTTGAGAACCTGATGGCCAATGCCATCACCACGGTCTACAGCGCCGAGGCGCGTAAGGAGAGCCGTGGCGCGCATGCGCGGGAAGACTTTTCCGCGCGCGACGATGCCACCTGGCGCAAGCACACGCTGGCCAAGCTGAGTGAGGACGGCAAGGTGACGCTCAGTTACCGGCCGGTGCACACCGAGCCGCTGCTGGCCGAAAAGGACGGTGGCATCAGCCTCGCCAAGATCGCGCCCAAGGCCAGGGTGTACTGACAATGGCGCTGGCGGCGACGGGATATTCCGGCACGCCTCTTCCGGCCAAGCTCGGCCTGAAGGACGGCATGACCGCGGCCTTTATCGCGCTGCCGCCGGAACTCGACGACCTGACGGACGCCATCGCCTTCGCCGAAGTCGATCGGCTGGCCGATTGGTCCGGCATTTCCGGCGTTGCTCTCAAATACGACGCTGTCCACGCCTTCACCAGGCAGCGCGCCGAGATCGAGAATCGCTTGGGCGATGTCGAGGCAGCGATCAAGCGCGACGGCATGGTCTGGGTGTCCTGGCCGAAGAAGGCATCGAAAGTGCCGACCGATGTCACCGAGGGTGTCGTGCGCACCGAAGCGCTGAAGCGCGGCCTTGTCGACGTCAAGGTCGCCGCAGTGAATGAAATCTGGTCCGGGCTGAAGCTCGTCATCCGAAAGGACCTGAGGTAATGGTCGAACTCACGCTCCCCAAGAACTCGAAAATCCAGCAGGGCAAGACCTGGCCGAAGCCGGAGGGCGCCACCAATCTGCGGGAATACCGCATCTACCGCTGGTCGCCGGACGATGACGAGAATCCGCGCATCGACACCTATTTCGTCGACATGGACGATTGCGGGCCGATGGTGCTCGACGCGCTGCTCTGGATCAAGAACAAGATCGACCCGACGCTGACCTTGCGCCGCTCCTGCCGCGAAGGCATTTGCGGCTCCTGCGCCATGAACATCGACGGCTCCAATACGCTCGCCTGCACCAAGGGCTGCGACGACATTTCCGGCGCCGTAAAAGTCTACCCGCTGCCGCATATGCAGGTGGTCAAGGACCTGGTGCCCGACCTCACCAATTTCTACGCCCAGCACGCCTCGATCGAGCCGTGGCTGAAGACGGTGTCGCCGCAGCCGGCCAAGGAATGGCTGCAGAGCCATGAGGACCGCGAGAAGCTCGACGGGCTCTACGAATGCATCCTGTGCGCCTGCTGCTCGACCTCGTGCCCGAGCTACTGGTGGAACGGCGACCGCTATCTCGGCCCGGCGACGCTGCTGCAGGCCTATCGCTGGCTGATCGACAGCCGCGACGAGGCCAAGGGTGAGCGGCTCGACAATCTCGAAGACCCGTTCCGGCTCTACCGCTGCCACACCATCATGAACTGCGCGCAGACCTGCCCCAAAGGCCTCAACCCGGCCAAGGCGATCGCCGAGATCAAGAAGATGATGGTCGAACGGCGCGTCTGACGCCGACTATCTAAACCGCCCTTGGGGCGGGCTGTCGTGTCGGCAAGGTCGGATCGTCCGGTCGCCGGCAGTGTTCCCATCGCCAGCCAATTGTCGGGGCCTTGCATTCGCCTGCCGCGACATACAATATCCATACATCTGGATCGCGAGGCGAAGGCAATGGACGACAATCAGGCTTCATGGACGCCGGTCATCCGCAAGGGCGCCGGGCCGGTCTACCTCGCCATTGCCGATGCCCTGTCGGCCGATATCGTCTCGGGCCGGCTGGCCGGCGGTTTCAGATTGCCGCCGCAGCGCGCGCTGGCGGACGCGCTCGGCATCGATTTCACCACGGTCAGCCGCGCCTATGCCGAGGCGCGCAAGCGAGGTGATCGACGGGCGGGTCGGGCAGGGCACCTATGTCCGGGCTCGGCGACCGACCGAGGGACGAGGTGTCTCGACCGGCCTTGTCGACATGAGCATGAACCTGCCACCCCGGTTCGAGGATGCCGGGCTGGTCGCGCGGATGTGGGATGGAATTGCCGATCTGCGGGCGGATGACGGGCTGGGCCTGCTTCTGCGCTACCATGAGGCCGGCGGAACCGGTCGCGACCGCGCCGCTGGCGCGCGCTGGCTTTCACCGAGGCTCGGCGCCATTCCCGCGGAGCGGCTTCTGGTTTGCCCGGGAGCACAGGGCGCGCTGCTGGCGCTGGCCGGGGTGCTCGCCGGACCCGGCGAGACGATCTGTGTCGAGGCCCTGACCTATCCCGGCTTCCGGTCGCTGGCCGCGCATCTCAGGATCAATCTCGTCGGCGTGCCGATCGACGAGCATGGGCTCGTTCCCGAAGCATTCGAGGCCGTGTGCGCGGAGCATCGGCCAAAAGCCCTCTATTGCACGCCGACCTTGCACAATCCGACGACCGCGACCTTGCCTCTCGGCCGTCGCGAGGCCTTGATCGAGATTGCCCGCCGCCATCAGATGCCCATTATAGAGGACGATGCCTATGGCGCCTTGCCGGCCGACCCCATGCCGCCGCTGGCCGCGCTTGCGCCGGATCTCGTCTATCATGTCGCGGGCCTGGCGAAATGCCTGTCCCCAGCGTTGCGGATTGCCTATCTCGTGCTGCCGGACGGCCGCTCTGCCGCCAGGGTGGCGGGCGCCATAAGGGCGACCGCCTCCATGGCCTCCCCCCTGACGGCCGCGATCGCGACGCGCTGGATCGAGGAGGGAACCGCCGACGCGGTCCTTGCCGCGATCCGCGAGGAGTCGCGTCGCCGGCAGGCGATCGCCGCCGCCATCTTGCCGCCCGGCTTCGGACAGGCCGACCCGCGGGGTTTCCACGCATGGCTGCGGCTGACCGGTCCCTGGACGCGGGGCGAATTCACCGCGCGGCTGCGCTCGGCCGGCATCGGCGTGGTGGCGAGCGACGCCTTCGCCATCGCGTCGCCGCCCGAGGCTGTCCGCCTGGGACTTGGCGCGGCCGCGAACGAAGACGATCTGCGTGACAGCCTGCGCATCGTTACGGACCTTCTGTCGCAGTCGCCGGCCATATCGTCGATGGTGGTTTGATCTTGTAGGGATTGCTCTTGACAATGTATGCATACATACCACATACATTGTGCAATCAATGACGCCATGGAGACCAGCAAATTCCTGCCGTCAGACGCGGGCGAGTGACCGCGAAGGGCAGGGGTCTCCAGGCGCCGCAGACGAGGGCAAGACAAAATGGTTCAGGATCGCGAATGGCCTCCCCTCTCACCGGTTGAGACGGGCATAAGAGGACGGTGTCCGCGCTGTGGCGAGGGACATCTGTTCGAGGGCTTCCTGAAACTGCGCAAGGGCTGCGAGGTCTGCGGGCTCGATTATTCGTTCGCCGACCCAGCCGATGGCCCGGCGTTCTTCGTGATCTGCTTCGCATGCGTGCCGAGCGTGGTGCTCGCGCTCTGGATCGAGGTGCGCTTTGAAGCGCCCTACTGGGTCCATCTCTTCACCACCTTGCCGTTCATGCTTCTGACCTGCATCCCGCCGCTGCGGCCGCTGAAGGGATGGCTGGTGGCCAGCCAGTATTTCTACAAAGCGGAGGAGGGCCGGATGGTAACGCCGCTGATCCCGCCGGCATCCGCCGTGGTGACCGGCTCGACCGCGACCTTGCCTGCCGACGACAGGCTGTGACGACAGCAACGGCGAAAATGACGGTTGAACGGCGCGTGCGGTGGCGGCTATAGGCATTGGATGGAGTGCTTGAGGAAATCAACCTGGCCGGCGTGGCCAGGGATGACGCCCGTCAAGCCCGCAAACGAACGCTTGCAACCGATCTCTACCGCCGGGAGGCTGAACTTTCATGAGCGAAGACCTTCCCATCCTCAATCCCGTCGAAGCGCGCGTGCTCGGCTGCCTTATCGAGAAGAAGGAGCTGACGCCTGATGTCTACCCGCTGACGCTCAACAGCGCACTTGCCGCCGCCAACCAGAAGACGGCGCGCGAGCCGGTGATGGCGCTGGAGCAGACAGAGGTGCACCGGGCACTGAAGCTGCTCGAGCAGAAGGGGCTTGTGCGGCAGATGTTCGGCTCGCGCGTCGAGCGCTATGAGCATCAGATGGCGCAGCGCTTCTCGCTGACCACGCCGCAGAGCGCGTTGCTCGGCCTGCTCTTGCTGCGCGGACCGCAGACGGCGCACGAGCTCCTGGCGCGAGCCGAGCGCATGGCGCGATTTTCCTCGATCGAAGACCTGCGCGGTGAACTCGACATGCTGATCGGCCGTCGGCCGCCACTGATCCAGGAAATACCGCGCGGGCCGGGCCAGCGTGAGGACCGTTATGTGCATCTTCTCGCCGGCCCGGTGGACGTCGCGGTGCTATCGGCGCAGCGCAGTGCGCCGGCCTTGCCTCACTCCGACCTGGAAGCGAGGCTGGAGGCTCTGGAGCAGGAAGTCGCGGCACTTCGCGCCCGGCTTGACGCGCTGGGCGCTTAGGGCCGCCAGCACTCATTCGAGACGTTGACGCAGGGTGCCGTTGCCCCCAATGAAAACGCCGGCTCTTGGGCCGGCGTTTGTCACTTCAGGGCATCCTGCTCTAGCCAAGCCTGGCGTCGAGCGACACTTTTATGGCGCCAAGAGCCTTGGAGACCGGGCATTCGGCCTTGGCCTTCTCGGCCAATTCCTTGAATTTCGCCGCATCGATGCCGGGCACCTTGCCGACGAGCGTGATCGCGCTGCCGGTGATGCCGGTGCCCGGGACCAGCGTCACCACGGCCTTGGCGTCGAGTTCGGCGGCGGGCGTGCCGTTCTCGGCCAGGAAATGCGAAAGCTGCATGGCGTAGCAGCCGGCATGGGCAGCCGCGATTAGCTCTTCCGGATTGGTGCCGGATTTGCCGCTTTCATCCTCGAAGCGCGCCTTGAACGAATAGGGCGTGCCTTTCAAGGTTCCGCTCTGGCTGTCGAGCGTGCCCTTGCCTTCTTTCAGATTGCCTTTCCAGACGGCGGTTGCGGTGCGGTCCATGAAGTCCTCCTTGGCCTCGATTGCGCCGGCCCGGCGCCGGCGTTCCAGCCAACTATAGCGCGGGCGCGGGGGAAGGCCACCGCGCGATCGCAGCGGAAACCGCGACATTGGTGTCGGGCCGAAATTTTTCCTGAAAAAAGCGCGTGCGAAAATGTCGACTTCCATCCGGCCCGGCCGTCCTGGGGGCGGCCATCGGATTTGTGGCCGGATGGAGGTATCACATGGACAATCTGTTTTTCGCATTGTGGAAGAGGCCAGGCCATAAGGCCGGGCGACAGGAAGATCTCTGGCTAGACCCGCCGGTGGGCGGCTTCGGCAGGCTGCTGGCGGCTGTTGCCATCATCGGCGCCGCGGCATGCCTTCTCGACCACGCGGCCGCGGTCGACGGCAAGGCTGACACGCTCGTCGCCGCATCCTATGATTCATCGCAGCACGGGAGCGCGCAATGAAATATGTCTGTCTGGTCTATGGTGAGGAAAAAGACCTCCATGCATTGACCGTGGAGCGCGGGGCCAAGCTCGACGCCGATTCGCTGGCCTATGACAGGTCCTTGGATCAACAGGGCAAGCTGATCATCGCGCAGGCGCTGCAGTCGGTGAAGACCTCGAAGTCGGTGCGACGGCGCAAGGGCAAGCGCCTTGTCACCGACGGCCCTTTCGCCGAAACCAAGGAGCAGTTGCTTGGCTTCGTCATGATCGAGGCGGACACTCTCGAGGAAGCGCTGGACATCGCCGCCGACATTCCGCTGGCCGAACTCGGCACGATCGAGGTGCGGGCGATCTATGACATACCCGGGTCATAGGCGGCGCGTGGCCTTGGCGGTTGAGCCTGCAATCGGCTTGTTCAGTCGCCCAAGCTCCACCAGCCGCAAATTGAATTTTCTTCGCCAGAGGCAACTCTTGCGTGTTGAAGCAACGTGGCAGGTCTCTTATCGTCCGTCGGATTCCTGGGGGATTTCGACATGCCTTTCCTGATTGCTGTCCTTGGCGTGCTCGGGGCGGCGGTGTTCTGGTGGTACCGGATGAAGGCCATGAACGACGCCGCGCGCGAGGTCGCCGATGTCGTCGGGCGCGTGCAAGGCAACATCAGGCGCAAGAAGCTGTGCAATCAGGCGGCCCTGTCGCCGCTGACGACGATCGACGATCCTGTGGTGGCCGCCGCGACGCTGATTACATCGATCGTCTCCGAGAACGGCCCTGTCCTGCCGCGGCGAGAAGCCGTCATTCGCGCGGTGATCTCCGAGATCGCCGACAAGAAGAAGACCGACGAGGCGATCAACTACGCCAAGTGGGCGGCCTCACAGATCGACGACACCACTGTCGTCATCGACAAGCTGGCGCCGTTCCTGCGCGAGCGCCTCGACGTATCGGAACGAAACGACCTGCTGCAGATGGTGAACCGTGCGGCCCAAGGCGGCGAGGAGCGTCTTGAGATCGCCGACCAGCGCATGCTGAGGCTGCGGCAGAGACTGGGCTTTGAAGTGAACTAGGTGTGCTGATGTTCAGGTGAAGCCGGTCTGCGAACGACGGCTTCCTGCGCTTCCTGCGCTTCCGGCCTTCGCCGGCCGAAGCACTCATGAGTGGCGTTGCAGTTAAGGCTACCGGCCGGCGTAGGCCAATGCTCACGTATTTGAGTACGCTCCGCTCCGTTCTCAAAAACTACCGTTCTCGACATGGTGTCGGAATTGGGCGCCAGTTCAGCGCATTTCACGCCGACTCCCTCATTACGACGGGTATAAATTATCGGTCAGGTCGGTTGGCTCAAGGAGACTTTGCATGCGCGGTCATTGCTTATGCGGCGTTATTGCTTTTGAAGTCGATGGCCCGGCACAAGCCTGCGTGAGCTGTCATTGTGAAAGTTGTCGGCGGCAATGTTCTGCGCCGATGACCACCTACATTGGCGTCTTGGACAGCCAATGGCGATGGCTGGGCAAGCCGCCGAAGGTATTCAACTCTTCTCCCGGTGTGGAAAGAACATTTTGCGATCACTGTGGCTCGCCGCTGTCCTTCCGCTCAAAGAACATGTCCGGTGTCATGCATTTTTTTGCCGCAGCGATGGAGGAGCCGGAAAAATTTGCACCAACGCTGCATGTCGCTTTCGAGGAGAAGCTCCCTTGGTTGAAACTCGCCGACGGCCTGCCGACACGTGTCGGGCCTGACTATACGAAAGACTAGATCGCCTCGCCCTTCAAAAGCCTCGGCGTACCGGCCGAAAGTCCCGATGCCTGCCGGATGAAAAACTCCTTCAGGCGCGGCATGCGCTCGACGAGGCCGAGGCCGATGTCGCGGACGGCGCGCAGTGGGGTGATGTCGTTGGAAAACAGCCGATTCAGCACGTCCGTGGTGACACCCATCTGCACCGTGTCGAAATGGCGCCATTGCTGGTAGCGCTCGAGCACGTCGAGCGCACCGATGTCCTGCCCGAGCCGGTCCGCCTCGACGATCACCTCGGCAAGTGCCGCCACATCCTTGAAGCCGAGATTGAGGCCCTGTCCAGCGATCGGATGGATGCCGTGGGCGGCGTCGCCGGCAAGGGCGACGCGCGGCGCGACGAAGGCCCGTGCAATGGTGAGGCCGAGCGGCCAGGCGCGCGGCTTGTCGGCGACACGGATCTCTCCGAGCTTCAGGCCAAAGCGCTGTTCGAGCTCATGCTCGAAGACGAGATCGTCGCCTTCCACGAGCGCCTTGGCATCTTCCGTGCGTTCGACCCAGACGATCGACGAGCGGTTGGTGCCGTCCTCGTCGGGTTTCAGCGGCAGCGTGGCAAAGGGCCCGGCGGGCAGGAAATGTTCTTCGGCGCGGCCGTTGTGAGGCCGCTCATGCGCCACCGTGCAGACGATGCCGGACTGGCCGTATTCCCATTTCACCGTCTTGATGCCGGCCATGTCGCGCAGCTTCGAATTGACGCCGTCGGCGGCGACCAGCAACCGCGCCGTCAGCGCGGCGCCATCGGCCAGATGCACCGATATACCGGCACCGCCGGTCTCAAAACCCTGCACCGCGACGCCTTCGATGATATCGATGCCGAGCTTCTCGGCCCTGGCGCGCAAGGCGCCGTTCAACGCCTTGTTGGCGACCATGTGCGCGAAGGGCTCGCCCGGCGCCACTTCGCCGCCGAAGGTCAGGAAGACCGGGCGCACCGGATCGGAGCTGCGTGAATCGGTGATGATCATTTCGGTGATGGCCTGCGCCTGCGGGGCGATCTCGGCCCAGACGCCGAGCTGGTCGAGCATGCGGCAGGCGGCAGCGGCGATGGCCGAGGCACGGCCATCGCGTTGCCAAGCGCCGGCCGGCGCGGCATCGACCAACGCCACGGCAAGACCCGGCCGCGCCTGCTTCAGCGAGACGGCGGCGGCCAGTCCGACATAGCCGGCGCCGGCAACGAGGATATCGAGCCCGGATCTGGTCTTGGCGTCCGCCTTGCGTTCCATTGTCTTGGCTCCTTGCGCACCGACCGGGCTTGCGCCCTTGACGGCTCGTCCTTCCTGTCGGAAACCGCCATAGCAATTTTGCGGCGAGGTCACAAAACATGACGGCGGCCATGGACGAGCTTCTGCGCATTCTCGACCTCGAGAGGCTCGAACACAATCTGTATCGTGGTCGCAGCCCCCAGGTGGAGTGGCAGCGCGTGTTCGGCGGCCAGACCATCGCCCAGGCGCTGGTGGCGGCGCAGCGCACGGTCGAGCCGGACCGCTTCGTGCATTCGCTGCACGGCTATTTCA
Source organism: Mesorhizobium sp. NZP2298 (assembly GCF_013170825.1). Lineage (NCBI taxonomy): Bacteria > Pseudomonadati > Pseudomonadota > Alphaproteobacteria > Hyphomicrobiales > Phyllobacteriaceae > Mesorhizobium > Mesorhizobium sp. NZP2298. The sequence continues at coordinate 1,125,830 of NZ_CP033365.1, forward strand.
TGCGGCCGGGCGACATCAAGGTACCGATCGTCTACGAGGTCGACCGCATCCGCGACGGCGGCTCCTTCACCACGCGACGCGTGCTGGCGATCCAGCACGGACAGGCGATCTTTTCGCTGGAAGCCTCGTTCCAGGTCGATGAAAAGGGGCTCGAGCATCAATTCGCGCTGCCCGACGACGTGCCGCCGCCGGAGGGCCTGCAGACCCAGCGGCAGCTGCTCGAGAAGGCCGAACGCGTGCCGGAGGCGGTGCGCCGTTTCTGGGCGCGTGAGCGGCCGCTGGAGCTCAGGCCGGTCAATCTCCAGCACTATGAGAGCCGCGACAAGCTGCCGCCCAGGCAGAATGTCTGGATCCGGCTTGCAGGGCCGGTTCCCGACGACCGCGCGCTGCAATCGGTGCTGCTCGCCTATCTCTCCGACATGACGTTGCTCGACACCTCGACCTTCGCGCATGGGCGCGGCCTGTTCGATCCCGATATCCAGGCGGCAAGTCTCGACCATTCCATGTGGTTTCACCGACCGCATTCGCTCGACGGCTGGCTGCTCTATGCGCAGGACAGCCCTTCGAGTTCGGGATCGCGCGGCTTCAGCCGCGGCACGCTCTATGCCCGCGACGGCACGCTGATCGCCTCGGTGGCCCAGGAAGGCCTGATCCGGCTCAAGCGTTGAGCATTGCGAGTCTTGTTTGAGCAGGATGACTGGACAAACGAAAACCGTTTGTCCGAGAAAACCGGGCTCCTGCCTTTCGCGCCAAGCTCAAAGCCGGCAAAATAGGCAAAATGGAAAAATTGCACAAATTTTAAGCATATGGCGCGCCGCAGGGACCGGCGCCTGCTGACCTCGGTCCCCCCATTTCCTTTGTTTACAACAGGTTAACACGCTGCTTCGGCACTTGGCACGGAGCTTGAATCCTTGGGGGCACTCTCCGGCTCCTTGGGATCGGTGAAGTCGTGCAAACGCGGGGGACCGCAACAGCAAAGGGTGAAACCTTATGAAAATCGTGATGGCAATCATCAAGCCGTTCAAGCTGGACGAGGTACGCGAAGCGCTTACCGCCGTCGGCATCCAGGGCCTGACCGTCACCGAAGTCAAAGGCTACGGGCGTCAGAAGGGGCATACGGAAATCTATCGCGGGGCGGAATACGCGGTCAGTTTCCTGCCGAAGATCAAGATCGAGGTCGCGGTCAGTGCCGACACGGTCGACAAGGCCGTCGAAGCCATCACCGCCGCGGCCAAGACCGGCCAGATCGGCGACGGCAAGATCTTCGTTTTCGGCATCGACCAGGCGGTGCGGATCCGCACCGGCGAAACAGACACCGACGCGCTCTAAGCGGCGAACACGTATTCCAATGGAGAGTTCAATGAATATTTCTTCCACCTTGAAGACGACGGGACGGGCGGCCCTTCTGGGCTCGCTTGCTCTCGCAGCATTGGGCAGCGTCGCCGCCTTCGCGCAGGAAGCAGCTCCGGCCGCTGCCGCCGCCGCACCGGCTGCCGCCCCCACGCCGGTGCTAGATACCGGCAATACCGCCTGGATGCTGACCTCGACGGCGTTGGTGCTGATGATGACCATCCCGGGCCTGGCGCTGTTCTACGGCGGCATGGTGCGCAAGAAGAACGTGCTCGCCACCATCATGCAGAGCTTTGCCATCACCTGCCTGGTGACGATCCTGTGGTTCATGTTCGGCTATTCGCTCGCCTTCTCCGACGGCGGCGGCATGAATGCCTATCTCGGCGGCTTCTCGAAATTCTTCCATCACGGCATCACCACCTCGACGCTGTGGGCGCCCGGGGTCGCGAACATTCCTGAATTCGTCTTCTCGATGTTCCAGATGACCTTCGCCATCATCACGCCTGCCCTCATCGCCGGCGCCTTCGCCGAGCGCATGAAGTTCTCGGCGCTGCTGATCTTCATGGCGCTGTGGCTGCTGGTCGTCTATGCGCCGATCGCGCATTGGGTCTGGGGCGGCGGCTTCCTTGGCGCGGCCGGCGTGCTCGACTTCGCCGGCGGCACGGTCGTCCACATCAATGCCGGTGTCGCCGGTCTCGTCTGCGCCCTGGTTCTGGGCAAGCGCGAGGGCTATGGCACCACCAACATGGCACCGCATAACTTGGTCTACTCGGTGATCGGCGCTTCGCTGCTGTGGGTCGGCTGGTTCGGCTTCAACGCCGGTTCGGAACTGGCGGCCGACGGCCTTGCCGGCGCCGCCATGCTCAACACCCAGGTCGCTACCGCCGCGGCGGCCCTTGCCTGGATGTTCGCCGAATGGATCGTCGCCAAGAAGCCTTCGGTGCTCGGCATCATCTCGGGTGCCGTCGCCGGCCTGGTCGCGGTGACGCCGGCTTCCGGCTTCGTCAACCCGACCGGCGCCTTCATCGTCGGCATCGTCGCCGGCGTGGTCTGCTACATCTCGGCGGTCAAGGTGAAGCACATGTTCGGCTATGACGACTCGCTCGATGCCTTCGGCGTCCATGGCGTCGGCGGCGTGGTTGGTGCGTTGCTGACCGGCCTGCTCGCCGATCCGGCGATCAACAGCCTGTCGTCGGGTGCCTCCGTCGGCAAGCAGCTCTACGGCATCGTCTTCACCATCCTGTGGACGGCGATCGCCACCTTCGTGATCCTCTACATCGTCAAGGCGCTGGTCGGCCTGCGTCCGACGACCCAGGAAGAGGTCGAAGGCCTCGACATCTCCCAGCATGGCGAAGTGGTGCCGTAAGGCCAGCCTCGCCAAGGGGCCGGCGGATCCTCCTCCCGCCGGCCCCATATTTCACGCAACTTCCACCTGAAGACCGTGGTTCGGTTTTCATCGGGGTTGCTCCAGAGATCCCGTCGTGACGTTCTCGAAAGAGGCTCACGCATTGAGGCCCGAAGCAATTCGGGCCTCTTTTTTTGGAAAATCGTTCGCTTCGAAAAGATGAAGGAGGAATCGTTTTTCGGAATGATCACGTTTGCGTGATCGGCCAAAGGGAAGAAACATAGGGCTTCCCGGCTCCGTACTGGGGTTAGCGAGCGCCGTTCCGACGCTCGCTACCAACAGGGAAGGAACCAACTGATGAACATTAAGAACATCTTCCTGGGAGCGCTGGCTCTGTCGATGCTCAGCGGTGTTGCACTTGCTGGCGCGCTCGACGAGCCTGACAACATGGCGCCGTTCTTCACCGATTCCGGCATGAAGACCATGAAGCCGGAAGCGGACTTCAAGGCAGCCTGGGCCGCGACGGCCAAGGACAAGCAGGACACGATGATGAAGGAATGCCAGGACGCGGCGATGAGCAAGCCTCATGCCGAATTCTGCGCCAACCTGATGATGTACGCCGGTCACAAGTGATCGCGCGGGATCGGGTCCGGAAGGCCCCGATCGCTTCGTCGTTTCAAGACAGGAATGGCGGGCTTCGCGGCCCGCCATTCTTGTCCGCGGGGCGGCATCGGTAAAAAGCCATGGTTAATGCGGCCTTAACCTTCCCACAGCTAGTCTGACCTCCGAATCTGCCGGAGTGCGTCATGCGCTCCGGCCAGGCAATCTGACGGGGAAGAGCATGCGTTCAGGGGCTTCAGCACCGCTCGCGCTGGCCGATACGGGGCACGGCATCCAGGCTTTCGCGCGGCGCCAGGTCGGCCGTCTGGTCGGTGCCGGCATGTTCCTGGCGGTGGCCTTCGGGGTTGCCAGCCTCGCCACCTGGAATGTTGCCGATCCAAGCTTCTCGCACGCCACCAACAACACCGTCACCAACGCCATGGGCTATGCCGGCGCTGTGTTCTCCGATCTTGCCATGCAGTTCTTCGGCCTTGCCGCGGTTGCTGCGCTGGTCCCGGCCGTGGTCTGGGGGTACCTGCTGTTTTCGGCGCGCGGCGTCGACAGGCTGGCCAAGCGCGGGCTGTTCTGGTTCGGTTTCGCGCTGCTTGCCGCCGCCATCGCCGGCTGCATCGTTCCGCCCAAGACCTGGCCGCTGCCCACCGGCCTTGGCGGCGTGTTCGGCGACATGGTGCTCAAGATTCCCGGCGTCCTCATCGGTGGCTATCCGACCGGACTGATCGCCAGCGTGCTCGCAGTTCTGCTGGCTGCACCCGCGCTCTGGCTGTTCGCCTATGGCTCGGCGCTGATCGGGCGCAAGAACGGCTTCGCCGTGATGGAGGAACCGGCCGCGGACCCGCGCGAGGACGATCTTCTGTTCGACAATGACGAGGATGAGGGCGACGAGGGCATATTGGCGCTCGGCGCCATCACCCATTGGTGGCTGTCGCTGCGCGCGTGGATGCATCGGCGCGCGGTGCGCCGCAGGCAGGAGCGGGACGAATACGAGCCGGAGCTGGAGCCGCGCGCCAGCGCCTGGCGCCGCGCCGCCGAACGGGTCGAATCGGCTGAGTTCGCCGAGCAGCGCATGAGCCAGGATGGCCGCGCCCGCGTCGAGCCGGAATTCTTCGCCGCCATGGTCAATGACCGCAGCGTTTCCGTCGATCCGGATGATGACGATATCTTCCGCGACGACGAGGACATGGATCTAGACGAGGAGCCCATCGTCCAGCGTCGCGCGGGCTCCGCCGCCAAGGTGCAGCAGTTCCGCTCCGACGCCGCCACCCGCGTCGAGGCGCCGGCACCACGCCCGGCTCCCGGCGCACGCGTCCAGCGTGAGGCGCAGACCTCGCTGATCGGCTCGGACAAGTTCGAGATGCCGTCGCTGCATTTCCTGTCCGAACCGAAGAACGTGGCGAAGGACCCGAGCCTGTCGAAGGACGCGCTGGAGCAGAACGCGCGCCTGCTCGAAGGGGTGCTGGAAGATTTCGGCGTCAAGGGCGAGATCATTGCCGTACGCCCCGGTCCCGTGGTCACCCTCTATGAGCTGGAACCGGCGCCCGGCATCAAATCGTCCCGTGTCATCGGCCTCTCCGACGACATCGCCCGCTCGATGAGCGCGATCGCCTGCCGCGTCGCCGTGGTGCCCGGCCGCAACGCCATCGGCATCGAATTGCCGAATGCCAAGCGCGAGACGGTGTATCTGCGCGAGATCATGGCCAGCCGCGACTTCGAGACGACCAAGGCCAAGCTGGCGCTGGCGCTGGGCAAGACCATCAATGGCGAGGCCGTCATCGTCGACATCGCCAAGATGCCGCACGTGCTGGTCGCCGGCACCACCGGCTCGGGCAAGTCGGTCGCCATCAACACCATGATCCTGTCGCTGCTCTATCGGCTGACGCCGCAGGAATGCCGGCTGATCATGATCGACCCTAAGATGCTCGAACTTTCCGTCTATGACGGCATCCCGCATCTGCTGACGCCCGTCGTCACCGATCCGAAAAAGGCGGTGGTGGCGCTGAAATGGACCGTGCGGGAGATGGAGGACCGCTACCGCAAGATGTCCAAGGTCGGCGTGCGCAACATCGACGGTTTCAACGCCCGCGTTCAGCAGGCCGAGAAAAAAGGCGAGAAGATATCGCGCACGGTGCAGACCGGCTTCGATCGCCAGACCGGCGAGGCGATCTACGAGACCGAGAATCTCGACCTCGAGCCGATGCCCTACATCGTCGTCATCATCGACGAAATGGCAGACCTGATGATGGTCGCCGGCAAGGACATCGAAGGTGCCGTGCAGCGCCTGGCGCAGATGGCGCGTGCCGCCGGCATCCATGTCATCATGGCGACGCAACGTCCCTCCGTCGACGTCATCACCGGCACCATCAAGGCCAACTTCCCGACCCGCATCTCCTTCCAGGTGACGTCGAAGATCGACAGCCGCACCATTCTGGGCGAGCAGGGCGCCGAGCAGCTGCTCGGCATGGGTGACATGCTCTACATGGCCGGTGGCGGCCGCATCCAGCGCGTGCACGGTCCTTTCGTCTCCGACGATGAGGTGGAGAAGATCGTCGGGCACCTGAAGCTGCAGGGCGTACCCGAATATCTCGACGCCATCACCGAGGATGACGACGAGGACGACGACGAACCGTCCGGCAAGGGCGGTTCCGGCGGTGGTGGTGGTGGCGGCAATTTCGAGGATTCCGACGACCCCTACGACCAGGCGGTCGCCGTGGTGCTGCGCGACGGCAAGGCATCGACCAGCTACATCCAGCGCCGTCTCGGCATCGGCTACAACCGCGCCGCCTCGATCATCGAGAAGATGGAAAAGGAAGGCATTGTCGGCCCGGCCAACCACGCGGGAAAACGCGAAATCCTGGTGCCGACCGAAGAGGACAAGTTCTGATGGGAAGCCGGCCGCAACCTTGAACCTCGCGGCGCGTTGAAGCGAGGGTGCGCCGCCAAACTTAAGCCCAACTGGGGGTTCAGGACAGCGACAGATACAGGAATCATCAAGCGAGTGACCGACATGAAGAACGATCTTTCCGCACTCAGCGATTTTGCCCCGACCCGTCGTCAGTTGCTCGGCCTCGGCCTTGCCTTTGCGGGTGCAGCCGCCATCAATGTGGTGCCCGGGTTCCAGTTGCTGGCCTCGGCGCAGGCGGCCGTGCCCACGGCCGCACAGAAAATCGCCGACCATTTTTCCGCGGTCAAATCGATGAGCGGCGAATTCGTCCAGTTCGGCCCCAAGGGCGAGCAGACCGGCGGCAAGTTCTTCCTGGAACGGCCGGGCAAGATCCGCTTCAACTATGACGGAGCGTCGAATTTCCGGGTGATTTCCGACGGCAAGTCCGTGGTCATCCTCAACAAGAAGCTGAACACGTCGGATCTGTATCCGCTGTCCAAGACGCCGCTGAAGCTCCTGCTCGACGACCGCATCGACCTCTCCGGCGATCGCGTCAAGAGCGTCAAGGAAGAGGACGACCTCACCACCATCAAGCTCGCCGACAAGTCGGTGTTCGGCAATGCGATGATCACCATGATGTTCGATCCGAAAACCTATGATCTGCGGCAGTGGACGATCACCGACGCGCAAGGCAAGGACACCACGGTGATGATCTTCAACACCAAGGAGGGCGTCAGCTTCGCCGCCGACACCTTTGCCATCGACTATACGGCCAACCGCGAGCTGAACACCAAGACGCGCTGAGGTACACTAATATTCAGGTGAGGCCGGCCTGCGAATGGCGGCCTCCTGCGCTTCTCCGTTCTACTGCGTCGCAGTAGAACGGAATTCACGTATCAAACGTACGCTCCGCATCTCGGAATCCATCGTTCTCGACTCGGCCTGACCTGAATCTCAGCGCATCTTGGGCCGCGCCTGAGCAGGTTCCGAACATGGCCCGGCTTGTCTTTGCGGCGCCCGGCTGGCAGTTTCCGGACTGACTCCCTCAAAAGGCGTCTTCTCCGCCAGGATTCATCGGTCCTGGCTGGAAGTACGCTGTCCGGATTGCCAATGCCCTTTTCGATCGCCACCTGGAACATCAACTCCGTGCGCCTGCGCATGCCGATCGTCGAACGCCTGCTCGATGAGTACGCCCCCGATGTGCTGTGCCTGCAAGAGACCAAGGTTCCGGACGAATTGTTCCCGGAAAAGGCGTTCCGCAAGCTCGGCTACGGGCACATCGCCTTCCATGGCCAGAAGGGCTACCACGGCGTCGCCACCGTGGCGCGGCGGCCGATCGAGGTGGTCGAAAAGCGCCGTTTCTGCGAAATCGAGGACAGCCGGCATTTGTCGGTGACGGTGCGCGCCGGCGGCAAGACGATCCTGCTGCACAATTTCTACGTTCCGGCGGGCGGCGACGAACCGGATCCCGAAATCAACAAGAAATTCAAGCACAAGCTCGATTTCGTCGCCGAGATGAACGCCATCCGCGCCGAGCACAACGAGGTGTCCGCTTCGGTGCTGGTCGGCGACCTCAACATCGCGCCGCTCGAGCACGACGTCTGGTCGCACAAGCAATTGCTCAATGTGGTCAGCCACACGCCGGTCGAGACCGAAAACTTCGAGGCGATGCGGCTCGCCGGCAACTGGGTCGACCTGATGCGGCTCAACGTGCCATCAGACCAGAAGCTCTACACTTGGTGGAGTTATCGCGCGCAGGACTGGGAAGCGTCGAACCGGGGCCGGCGGCTCGACCATGTCTGGTCGTCGCCCAACCTGGTGCCCGATTTCGCCGGTTACGAAATCCTGAGGGCGGCACGCGGCTGGGACCGCCCCTCGGACCATGTGCCTGTCATTGCGCGGTTCGATCTGGACTAGGCCTTGTTCGACGCCGTTCCCACTCCGGCCGCAGTTGCGACATGACCAGTTCGTCACGATGCACGCCATTGAAGAATGCGCTGCCTCGCGCAATACCCTCCGCCGTGAAACCGGCAGCCTCATAGGCGCGCCGCGCGCGATGATTGTCGGGGAAAAGGCCAATGCAGAGCCGATAGGCACCCGTTTCGACAAAAACCTGTTCCACCGTTGCCGTCAGCAGCATTCTGCCCTGGCCTTGCCCAGGCGCGACGACGGCAATGCGTTTGACCAGCGCCACGCGTTCGGCAGAAGCCCAACCGCGCAGGATCACGAAGCCGATCTGTGCGGAACCGTCCATCCCAACAAAATAGGCGTGATTGCCGTCGACAAAGGCTTCGCGATGGCGCGCCTCATCCCAACGTCCGACAAAGGCGTCGTAGCCTTCGCGCCGTTCGGTCGCCATGATGAAGGGCAGGTCATTTTCGGTGGCGCGAACAAGCCGGAAGTCCATCCGCGGCTCTCACCTATCCTGAAAACCGCGACGCCAGTTCCTCGATACGGCGGATCATGGCCTGGAATTCCTCGGAGATGCGCTGGTGCAGTTTCATCGCGACTTCCGGATATTCCTCCAGGATGCGGCGGAACATCTTGCGGCTGAGGCGGATCACTTCCGAGTCGATTTCGGCCGACGCGCTGGTCAGCCGGTTGGTGTCGGCGATCAATGCCAGTTCGCTGAGCATCGTGCCGGGGCCGGCCTCGCCGATCGGGATGCGTTGGCCATTCTGCTCGCGATAGAGCACGATGCGGCCACTGACCACGATATAGGCCGAATCGGCCTCGTCATCCTCGCGGTAGAGCTTGTGGTCGGCCCGCACCACGGTGGTCTCGGCGCCGAAGGCGAGCAGGCGCAGTTGTTCCTGCGTGAAACCCTCGAAGAGCCTCACGGCGGACAGGATGCGGATGTCGTCATCCAACGCCATCTCTAGCTGCGTCCCCGAACGGTCAGTCCAATCCCTCCTTCACGAGTCGACCCCGTATACCCTCCAACAGGATCGCACCCGAAAGCGGTCCCGCCCAGACCGCTCTATCCCTTTAGTTTTCGCAATTCCGGACGGAAAACCGCCCACACTTTTCCTGGAATTGCTCATTGGATAATGAAATGTTTAAGGAACCAGCTTGTAGCCGCCGCTTTCTGTCACAAGAATTTCCGCATTGGAAGGATCGCGCTCGATCTTCTGGCGCAGACGATAGACATGGGTTTCCAGCGTGTGCGTGGTGACGCCGGAATTGTAGCCCCAGACCTCCTCGAGCAGCACGTCGCGCGTCACCACCTTCTGGTCGGCGCGATAGAGATATTTGATGATCGAGGCTTCCTTCTCCGTCAGCCGCACCTTGCCGCCACGCGGATCGATGAGCAGCTTCTGGCTGGGCTTGAAGGTGTAGGGGCCGACCGAGAAGGTGGCGTCCTCGCTCTGCTCATGCTGGCGCAACTGGGCGCGGATGCGCGCAAGCAGCACCGCGAAGCGGAAAGGCTTGGTCACATAGTCGTTGGCGCCGGCCTCGAGACCCAGAATCGTGTCCGAATCGGTGTCGTGGCCGGTCAGCATGATGATGGGCGCCTTGTAGCCGCCCTTGCGCAGGATCTTGACGGCCTCGCGGCCATCCATGTCGGGCAGGCCGACATCCATGATAAGCAGGTCGATGAGGCCGCCGCGTGCCGCCGTGACGCCTTTTGCCGCAGTCGCTTCCTGCAGCACGTCGAATTCCTCGTAGAGGGCGAGTTGCTCGACCAGCGTGCCGCGCAGGTCGTCATCGTCGTCGACGATCAGGATGGTGCGTGAAGTCATGGATCAATCCGTTGTTTTGAAAATGAAATTCAGTTGACCGCTGCGTATTTATGCGGAAGCTGGCCGACACAATAGCCGATCACAGTGATTTGTTCCGTGGCACGATCATACAAGAAAAAACGCGATCGCAATGCAGCCGGCGCAATTTTGGTAAAACGGCTGCGCGTACTGACCGTGCGGGCAAGGCCCGGCCACCCCAGCCAGGGCCTGCTGCAGGCCGGCAATGCGGTGTTTGCCTGTGCGCTGGGGCATGGCGGCATCTCGGCCGACAAGCGCGAGGGCGACGGCGCCACGCCGCTGGGCTCGATGCGGATCCTGTCGGGTTATTTCCGGGGAGATCAGTTCGCCGCCGGCCGCCGGACGCGTCTGGCGATGACGCCGATCGGGCCCGATCTCGGCTGGTGCGAAGTGCCTGACGACCGCAACTACAACCGTCCGGTCAGGCTTCCCTACCGCGCCAGCCACGAACGCATGCGGCGCGACGACGATCTCTATGACGCCTGCCTGGTGCTCGACTGGAACATCGCGCCACGCCGCAGGGGGCGCGGCAGCGCCATCTTCTTCCATCTGGCGCGTCCCGGATACACGCCGACGCTAGGCTGCGTCGCGGTGAGTGCACGCACGATGGCGCGGCTGCTGCCGCTGCTGTCGGCCCGGACGGTGGTGAGGGTGGTGAGGTAGGAAAGGCAGTAGGGCAGTAGGGCAGTAGGGCAGTAGGGCGTGTCTTCCGGTGCTGCCTTGCATTTCCCGTACTGCCTTACTCCCCTATTCCCTTCCTGCGGGGCTGCTGCCAGCCGATGTCGAGCAGGCCCAGCCGGCCGATCTCCCGATCCATGGCGCGGGCGATGTCCTTGCGTCCGGCGCCGATGTCGCGCAACTGGCGATCGGACAGGTCCTCGACGTTTTGGTGCGGAAGATTGATCGCGACCCTGGCCTGACGCAGCCAGTCGCGGATCGCCGACAGCCGTGCCGACCTGGCGCTATAGGCGGGGTGAAGAGCGATGTGAGACATGGTGTGATCCGTCCTTCCGGACTTCAAATCCGGTTTGATGGTGTTTCAGTGCCCGCATCATGCCGGATTGAAATCTTGGAAGGAAACGAGTAGTTTTTTCTCAATCATCAAGTTTTATTTGAGAATTGAGGTGTTATGGAACGCTTTCCCCGGGTCACGCGCTGATGGCAACCCTGCTGCCGGGAACGCGGGCGCTGAGGACGCTGGAGGCGGCGGCGCGTCACCTCAATTTCACCCGCGCCGCCGACGAGCTTGGGCTGACGCCGGCCGCGGTCAGCCACCAGATCAAGGAAATCGAGGATCAGCTCGGCATCGTGCTTTTCACGCGCACCAGCCGCACCATCCGTCTGACGGAGGCGGGCACGGTGCTGTTCGAGGCCGCGACCGACACGCTCGACCTGCTTGGCCGGGCCGTCATGCGGGCGCGCAAGATGGCACGCGGGACGGAGTTTCTGAAGGTCACGCTGGATGCCCAGTTCGCGGCGAAATGGCTGATGCGGCGCGTCGAGGATTTCCGTAAGCAAAGGCCGGGGATCGAGCTCAGGTTCGACATCGCCTACGGGCTGCGTGATTTCGACCTGGATGATGTCGATGTCGGCATCCGCTTCGGGGCTGGCAAGTATCCGGGGCTTTGCGCGCACCGCCTGTTCGACAACATCATCATTCCGGTGTGCAGCCCAGGCCTGCTGGCATCGGGGCCACCGTTGCGCGAACCGCGCGACCTCTTCCTCCACACGCTCGCCCATATCGAATGGGCGCGGCAGGGCGTGACATGGCCGAACTGGCGCATGTGGATGGCGGCGGCCGGTGTCGACGATTTCGACGACAGCCGCACCGTTGTCTTCGGCACCTCCACGGATGCGGTCCAGGCGGCGCTTGACGGCAACGCCGTCGCACTCGCCGATTTCGCCATGGTGGCGAACGACCTTTCCGAAGGCCGGCTGGTGCAGCCCTTCGCGCTCAGCATCAAGGTCGCGCCCGAATACGCCTACTTCCTGGTCTATCCCCAGGCGATGGTTGACGACCCTCGCATCGTCGCTTTCCGTGAATGGATCCTGGAGGAAGTGGCCAGGACGCGAACGATGGACAAGGCATAGATCATCACGGCCAAATTCAGCTCACGACCTGGCGTTGTGGCCGAAGATCATGCGGGTGTATTTCTTCCACTTCCATTTCAGGCTTTTGTACAAACGCGGGTACCTTTTCGCGGAAATGGATGTTTGAAACGCTCCGTTCTCGCTCCCCTGTTCGACGATCGGCCGTTCGAACCACAGCATTTCAATGCCAAGCTTCTCGTCCATCTGTTCGACCTGGTGGTCGATCGACGTGTATATCTTGTTCTGGGCGATCCAGGCGCAACGGGCCTCTGCGACCGGACGGGTTATGAGGTAGGAATCGGTGCATCTGGCATGCAGTGCCGGGTAGAGCCTTCGACCCTTCCGTAGTTCCCAGCTCGGCGTGTAGTAGTTGCTGCCATTGCCGAGATAGATGACGGCCTTGCGCATGGGGCTGCCGAGCTCGGCCAGTCCCTGGCGGAACTTGGCGACGAAGTCGCGGGCGAGGAACACGTCGTCCTCGAACACCAGGCAATAAGGCTGGTCGGTCTCGAGGAAATCGCGCCAGATGCCGACATGCTTCAGTGCCAGCGAGACGGCCGGTGGGTGGGTAAAGGTGGGCGCGATCAATTCGTCGCGGATCTCCGGCGTGATGTCGGCCTGATCCCAGTCGGTATAGAAATAGACCGGCACGCCGCGCCGCTCGAATTCGCGGACAATGTGGCGGCGCCGGTCGTCATAGCCCTGTTTGACGTGGCAGACCCGGGTGAACACCAGGTCGCGCGGGAAACCGGACTCGTCTGCCATCGTCAACCCACTCTCAGCTTGCCGCGGCGCCGAACCAGCCGGTCACCGCGCCGATGATCAACAGCACACCCAGCCAGTGGCCGCCATCGATGAGGGTCAGGTCCCAGCCGAAATTCTCGTAGCGATGGTTGACCGACAGCGTTGTCGCGACGAAACCCAGCCAGAGCACGAAGCCGAAGACAAGCCCGGCAAGCAGTGTCGGCTCACCGCCGGTCATCGCGCCGACGACCAGGGCCATGATGTAGGCCATGACCAGTTCGGCGATGAAGCTGATGACGAAAGGCAGCGGCGATTTCTTCATTGTCGCCGGATCGAGCCTGGCCGCCTTCAGCCAAGGCTTGCTCAGGGCCATGTACCAGACGGCGCCGAACAGCCAGGCCAAGACGGCGGCGGCGATCACCGCCAGCCAGTTCACTGCCGAAAAATCCATGAGCTTCCCCCTCGATGCTGGTTTTATGGAAACGCCTGTTCGGCGGTGGCGTCAAGCAAAGCGCCAGACGGTGGTGCGCTTGACCAGCGAATCCTCCAGTGCCCGCGTGACGGCGACCTCATAGACCGCAAGCGGTTCCAGCCCTGACCTTGGCAGATACGACCGGCCGGGATCGCCGACGAGGATCTCGCCACCACGCGCCTTGAGCGTTGCGAACCACGGCATCAGGCGGTCGGCGAAGGATTTGTCGTAGAAAACGTCACCGGCGAGGATCACGTCCCAGCCCGCGTCGGTGCCGATGCAGTCCGTGCCGAGGAAATCGATGCCGACGCCATTGGCCTCGCCGTTGAGGCGTATGGCGGTGGCGCAGAACGGATCGATGTCGGCGGCGGTCACTTCGGCAGCACCCACCCTGGCGGCGGCGATCCCTACAAGGCCGGAACCCGAGGCGAAGTCGAGCACGCGCTTGCCCCGAACCGTGTCGGGATTGTCCAGGATATAGCGGGCGAGGCCCTGGCCGCCGGCCCAGGCAAAGGCCCAGAAAGGCGGCGGCAGGCCGATCTCGACCAGTTCGTCCTCGGTCCGCTGCCAAAGATCGTGCGCTTCATCGGCAAGATGAAGCAGAATCTCGGGCACATGCGGCGGCGCCATCAGCGCCGTGTTGTCGAGGATGAACTGCCTGGCGCTGTGCGGGGTGAGTGCCGTCACGGAGCAGGCGTCAGGCCGCCCATGCGGCAGACTTCCTTCCATTCGGCCGGGGTGACCGGCTGCACGGAAAGCCGTCCGAGCCGCACCAGCGCCATCTCGGCAAGCTTCGGGTTGGCCTTGATCTCCGCCAGCGTCGGCGGGTTGGGCACATCCTTGAAAGCGCGGACATCGACGCACTCCCAGCGCGGATCATCCGACGTGGTATCGGGATGGGCGAGCGCGCAGACCTCGGCGATGCCGACCACGTTCAGCCCCTCGTTGGAATGGTAGAAGAAGCCGAGATCGCCGACCTGCATGGCCTTCATGTTGTTGCGGGCGGCGTAATTGCGTACGCCATCCCACTGCGTGCCGGCCTTGCCCTTGGCCTTCAGCATCTCGAAGGAGAACTTGAACGGCTCCGATTTGAACAGCCAGTAGTTCATTTCTTCTCCTCCTTGCGGCCCTGCTGCGAGCGACCGAGATTAACTAGCCGCCGGCTTGTTGAACGTCCAGTTCCACGGGTGGATTTCGACGCTTTCGAACAGTCCGGCCTTGGCATAGGGGTCGGCGGCCGACAGGGCTTGCGCTCCTGCCAGATCCGGCGCCTCGACGACCACGAGGCTGCCATTGGGCTTGCCGTCGGCATCGAGGAACGGACCGGCAAATGCCAGCTTCTTGTCGCCATTCAGCCCTTCGAGAAAGGCGACATGCTCGGGCCGCGTGTCGAGGCGCACCTGCAGGCTCCCCGGCTTGTCCTTGCAAATCAAAGCAAACAGCATGGTTTTTCTCCTGGTCTTGAGATCGAGTTTTGGGGGATCGAGATTGAGGGATCAAAGTCGTGGGGATCAATCGTTGGTTTCGGTCTTCAGCGGCCGGGTCATCAAGGCCGTTACAGCCTGGCGGATGGTGATGGTGCCGTCCAGTATGGCAGCGACGGCGGAGATGATCGGGGCGTCGATACCGCGTTCGGCGGCGATGCGAGCGGCGATCGCCGCCGTCGGCACACCTTCGGCCAGCGGCAGTCCGGAAAGCGCCTTGCCTTGCCCGAGCGCCAGCCCGTAGGCGAAATTGCGCGATTGCGCCGACGAGCAGGTCAGCAGCAGGTCGCCAAGGCCGGAAAGCCCCATCAGGGTCTCTGGCCGGGCGCCGAAGGCGGCGCCGATGCGGCGCAGTTCGACGAAGCCGCGCGTCACCATCGCGGCCTGGGCGCTGGCGCCGAGCCCGGCGCCAGTGACCGCACCCGCGGCGATGGCAAAGACATTCTTCAGGGCGCCACCGATCTCGACGCCGATCAGGTCGTCGCTCGAATAGCAGCGCAGATTCTCCGCGGAAAAGCGGGCGGCAAGGTCGGCCGCCAGGGCCTCGTCGCCGGCGGCCACCACCACCGCTGTCGGCAGGCCTCGGGCGACATCGGTGGCGAAGCTCGGACCTGACAAGGCGGCGACAGGATTTCGCGGCAGGATCTCGGTGACAATCGCCGACAACAGGTCGCCGGTGTCGCGCTCGATGCCCTTGGCGCAGAGAACGATCGGGATACCATCCGGAATATGGTCCTTCGCGGCCGTCAGAGCAGCCCGCAAGGACTGCGCCGGGGTCACCGCCAACACGCAATCGGCACCGGCGAGCGCTGTTCCGATGTCCGATGTCGCCTCGATGCCGGGCGCAATCGCGATGCCGGGCAGGTAGCGCGGGTTCTGGCCCTGGCCGATCGCGGCCACGGTTTCCGGATCGCGCGCGAAGAGCCGCACCGCATGTCCGGCGCGCAGCATGGCCAGCGCCAGTGCCGTGCCCCAGGCGCCGCCGCCGAGCACGGCGACACGCCAGCCGCTTTTGCCTGGATTGTTCTTGGCTTCACCCGTCATGCCTTGGCTCCGCGCCGGCCGGAGCCGACCATCGGCGCCGAGATGCTGTCCAGCGGCCAGCGCGAGCGCGGCACGAAATCGAAGCCGTTCTCCTGCGCCATGCCTTCGCGCAGGCGTTCGATGCCGGCCCAGGCGATCATCGCCGCATTGTCGGTGCAAAGCTTCAGCGGCGGCGCGACGAAGGTGAAACCGGCCTGGGCGCAGAGCCGCTCCAGCGTCGCCTTGATGGTGCGGTTGGCGGCGACGCCGCCGGCGACGACCAGCGCCGGGTTCCTGGTGCCGGGAAATGTTTCGCTGAACCGTGCCAACGCGCGAGACACGCGGTCGGCAAGCGCATCGGCGACCGCCGCCTGGAACGAGGCGCAGATGTCGGCGACGTCCTGATCGCTCAGCGGCTCGATCGCCGTCGCGGCCTGGCGTACGGCGGTCTTCAGGCCGGAGAAGGAGAAATCGGGCTGCGCCGATCCTTTCATCGGCCTGGGAAAGGCAAAGCGCGTGGCGTCGCCGCTCTGTGCCGCCTTCTCGACATTCGGGCCGCCGGGATAGGGCAATCCGAGCATCTTGGCGGTCTTGTCGAAGGCTTCGCCGAGCGCGTCATCAATGGTGGTGGCCCAGCGCTGATAGTCGCCGACACCGCGCACGGCCAGGATCTGCGTGTGGCCGCCGGAGACGAGCAGCAGCAAATAGGGAAACTCAAGCCCGTCGGTCAGCCGCGCCGTCAAGGCATGACCTTCCAGGTGGTTGATGGCAATCAGCGGCTTGCCCGTCGCCGCGGCGATCGCCTTGGCCGTCATCAGCCCGACGATCAGGCCACCGACGAGGCCGGGGCCGGCGGTGGCGGCGATGGCATCGATGTCGCCAAGGGCCGTGCCCGAATCGGCAAGGGCCGCCTCGACGATACCGTCCAGCGCCTCGACATGGGCGCGCGCGGCAATCTCGGGCACGACGCCGCCGAAGGCGGCATGCTCCTCGATCTGGGAAAGCACGACATTGGACAGGATTTTCGGCACGGCGTCGCCTTCGAGCGCCACGACACTGGCGGCTGTCTCGTCGCAACTCGTCTCAATGCCCAGAACACGGATCAATTCGTCGCTATCCCAAGAGATTGTTTATCGGGCCTTTCCCCGTTAGGAGAAAGCCCGAAAAGGCCTCGGTTATTCCAGCCGCATTTCCGCGACGCCAGGTGACTCCACTTGGCTGCAAAATGCTCTGGCCGGGGGTTATCACGGACCGCGCGCCATGCAAACAGCCTTGAAAATCGGAACACGCGGCAGCCCGCTGGCGCTCGCCCAGGCGCATGAAACGCAGGCGCGTCTGATGGCCGCGCATAAAATGCCGGCGGATGCCTTCGAGGTCGTCGTCATTTCGACGAGCGGCGACCGCATCCAGGACCGTCCGCTGTCGGAGGCTGGCGGCAAGGGCCTGTTCACCAAGGAGATCGAGGAAGCGCTGCTCACCGGTGCGATCGACATAGCCGTCCATTCGTCGAAGGACATGCCGACGCAATTGCCCGACGGCCTGGAACTCTCCGCCTTCCTGCCGCGCGAGGACGCACGCGACGCCTTTGTCGGCAAGGCGGTGAGGACGATCGCCGAACTGCCGCGCGGGGCCAAAGTGGGCTCTTCATCGCTCAGGCGGCAGGCGCTGATCCGCCGCATGCGGCCGGATCTCGACGTGGTGATGTTTCGCGGCAATGTGCAGACGCGGCTGCGCAAGCTGGACGAAGGCGTCGCGGCCGGAACCATCCTCGCTTACGCGGGGCTGAAGCGGCTGGGGCTCGAACATGTCGCCACCGATTTGATGCCGCTCGAGATCTTCCCGCCGGCGCCCGGCCAAGGCGCGATCGGCATCGAGACCCGGATCGGCGATCGCGCTGCCGAGAGGATGCTGATGGCGATCCACGATGTGCCGACCGGACAGGCACTCACCTGCGAGCGCGCCTTCCTGGCGGCACTCGACGGTTCCTGCCGCACGCCGATCGCCGGCTATGCGGCGATCGAGGCCGGAAAACTCACCTTCGCCGGCCTGATCATCTCGCCCGACGGCACGCAGTCGCACACGGTCGAACTGCAAGGGGCAGCACAGGATGCCGCCCGCATCGGCGATGAGGCCGCGCGGACGGTGCGGGCCAAGGCCGGCGAAAAGTTCTTCGACGGCTGGGTCTGAACATGCTTCGCGTCCTGGTGACCAGACCGGAACCGGGCGCTTCGCGCACGGCCCGGCGGCTTCAGGACACAGGCTTTCAGCCGGTTCTCCTGCCCCTGACTGAAACGGTGACTTTGCCTGTCGATGCCGGGCTGATTCCAGATGACGCTGTCGCCGTTGCCGTCACCAGCGCCAATGGCTTGCGTCATGCCCCGAAGGAAGTGATCGCGGCGCTTGCTACCCTGCCCTGCCACGCCGTGGGGGGAAGGACCGCTGAAGCGGCTCGCAAGATGGGGTTCTCGCCGGTCGTTGAAGGCGCCGGCGATGCCGAGGCGCTGGCCGATAGCCTTGCGCAAGCGTTTCCCGGCATGGCAATCGTTTATCCCTGCGGACGCGTGCGGTTTCCGATGTTCGAGCAGAGGCTGGAAGCGGCTGGAGTCCTGGTCCACGCCCTGGAGACATATGACACGCTTCCGGTGCGGCATTCGGATGACACCATCCTTGCGCTTTTGTCCGGCCGACCGGTCGATGCGGTACTGCTCTATTCGGCCAAGGCAGCCGCCGCGATGCGGGATCTGACCAAACAGCCTGCCTTGCAAGGGGCCTTTGAAAAGACATGTTTTTTCGCTCTTTCCGCGCGTATTGCCACTGCCTTCGACGACAGTGGCGGCAAGGCAATCCGCATTGCCGAAGAGCCCGATGAGGAAGCCCTGCTGGCGCTTTTGCCACCGCCCCGCTGACCCGCGTCATCACACCGCCCCTTTTCACCGCTTGGTGATGTGCTAGACCCTTTGTGAACCATCACGCGCCCCCAGGCGTTGAGACGAAGCGAATTTTGCGGAGCCAGGCATGGTCAAGACGCCGAAGATGCGACACTCGAAAAGCCGCCGCGAGCCGGTGACCATCGATCTCGAACCCGGCGCCGTCTCCCGTATCGTCGACGAGGAAGCCGCGAAGTCGCCAGAAACAAGCGAAGAAGGCGAGGCCGCGGAAGGTTCTCAAGCAGAGATTCCCGAAGAGCCGGTGCATGCCGACCAGACCGACCTTGAGCCCTGGGAACATGCCGATGCCGCGGGGCAGGCTGGGACAGAGCCGCCCGCGGAGGCCAAAGCCGCTGGGCCGGAGCTGCCCTATCCCGGTTCGGATGCACCGTCCAACCGCGCCAAGGCCTCAGACTACAATTTCGAGGACGCGTCGGCGAAGCGCGCCGACGACAGCAAGGCAAGAACCGAGACACGGGGCGAAAAAATGGCGCCTACTCCTCCTCCAGCAAGGCGTGGCGGCGTAAACGGCATTGCCGCCGGCCTTATCGGCGGCGTCATCGCACTGGTCGGCGCCGGAGGCCTGCAGTTTGCAGGCCTGCTCGGCGCGCCCGGTTCCGGCGCCGGCGTCTCACTGGACGGCGTCAATGGCGAGATCGCCTCGCTGAAGAGCGAAATCGCCGGTCTGAAGGAAACCGGCGGCAACAATGACGCGGCGGCCAAGATGGTCGGGCTTTCCTCGGGTCTGGAGCAGGTAAAGGCCGATGTCGCGGCACTGAAATCGGCGGTCGAGCAGAGTGGCGCCGGAGACAGTGCCGGGCTTGCCGCGCTCGGCGACAAGGTCAAGCAGATCGAAACCGCGCTCGCCGCTCTCGGCAAGGCCGGCGGCGCCGCCCCGGTCGATCTGGGCCCGCTCAACGAAAAACTGGCCGGTCTCGACGCGCTGGTGAAATCGTCCGGCGAGGCGGCGAAGGCGCAGGATGGCCGGCTGACGGCGCTGGAACAGTCGGTGTCGCAGCTTTCCAGCAAGGTCGAGGCGGCGGCGGGACAGCCGAAGATCGCGCTCGCCATTGCCGCGTCGGCTTTGAAGTCGGCGCTCGAACGCGGCGCGCCGTTCTCGGCGGAACTGGATACGCTGGCCGCGATCTCTCCCAACGCGCCTGAGCTCGCGACCTTGCGGCCCTATGCCGAAAAGGGCGTTCCGACCCGCACCGAGATCGCCTCGCAGATGGATGCCGCCGCCAATGCCATGGTCGCCGCCGCCACGCCGGTCGACCAGAATGCCGGCTTCCTGCAGAACCTGATGTCGAGCGCCGAATCGCTGGTCAAGGTCCGGCCGATCGGTGCTGTCGAGGGTGTGGGTGCACCCGAAACCGTGGCGCGCATGGAAGTGGCGGTCACCCAGGGCGACTATGCCAAGGCGCTCAGCGAGTATAATTCGCTGCCTGAGGCCGCGAAGGCCGCGGGCGCCGACTTTGCCGGCAAACTGAAGGCGCGCATCGAGGTCGAAACCCAGGTCGACGCCCTGATCTCCAGCGCGATGAAGGCATGAGGGCAACACGATGATCCGCCTGCTCGCCTTCCTCATCGTCGTCTTCGCGCTCGGTCTGGGCTTTGCGTGGCTGGCCGACCGGCCGGGCGACATGGTCGTCACCTTCAACGGCTACCAGTACCAGGTCAGCCTGATGGTGGCGGCGGTGGCCATCGTCGCCGTCGTCGCCGCGGTGATGATCTTGTGGTGGTTGGTCAGGTCGCTGTGGAACAGCCCCTACACCATCTCGCGCTATTTCCGCGTGCGCCGCCGCGACCGCGGCTACCAGGCACTGTCGACCGGCATGATCGCCGCCGGCGCCGGTGATGGCGCGCTGGCCCGCAAGAAGACCAAGGAAGCGGCCAAACTGATCCGTTCCGACCAGGAGCCGCTGATCCATCTGCTCGAGGCGCAGGCGTCGCTGCTCGAAGGCGACCATGAAGGCGCGCGGCAGAAATTCGAGAGCATGCTCGACGATCCCGAAATGCGGCTGCTCGGCCTGCGCGGGCTTTATCTCGAAGCCGAACGGCTGGGCGACCGCAATGCCGCTCGCCACTATGCAGGCCGTGCCGCCGCCGTTGCGCCGCAACTGGCCTGGGCGGCCGAATCGACGCTCGAGGAGTTGACGGCGCGCGGTGACTGGGACGGCGCCTTGAAACTGGTCGACGCGCAGAAGTCGACGCGGCAGATCGAACGCGACGCCGCCAGCCGCCGCCGCGCCGTGCTGTTGACCGCCAAGGCGCAATCGCTCGCCGACAGTGATCCCACGGCCGCCAGGACAGCGGCGCTGGAGGCGAACAAGCTCAGGCCGGATTTCGCTCCGGCCGCCGTTGCCGCCGCGGCAGCGCTCTTCAAGCAGAACGATGTGCGAAAAGGCTCCAAGATCCTGGAGACGGCGTGGAGGGCCGAGCCGCATCCCGAGATCGCCGAGCTCTACACCCATGCTCGTCCGGGCGACGCCGTGCTCGACCGCCTCAACAGGGCGAAGAAGCTGCAGGAAATGAAGAAGAACCATGCCGAATCGTCGATGACGGTGGCGCGTGCGGCGCTCGACGCGCAGGATTTTTCGACCGCCCGCAGCGAAGCCGAGGCCGCGATCCGGATGGACCGCCGCGAGGGTGCCTATCTGCTTCTGGCCGATATCGAGGAGGCCGAGACCGGTGACCAGGGCAAGGTGCGGCAATTGCTCTCAAAGGCTTTGCGGGCACCGCGGGATCCGGCCTGGGTGGCCGACGGCGTCGTGTCGGAACGCTGGGCGCCGGTGTCGCCGATCACCGGACGGCTTGATGCCTTCGAGTGGCGCGCGCCGATGGAGCGGCTTGGCCAGTTGATCGACAGCCGCGACGATGCGCCGGACGCCGCCGTGCCGGTCATCGAAGCGCTGGCGAAGCCGGCCAGCGAAAAGCCGATCGACGTGATCGATCATGCCGCCCCGGCCGACGAGGCGAGGGGCAAGGACGTCGAGAGCCGCGAGGACCATGTTACCCCGGTCACGGCGGCGGCGTTCGCGGCGGTGCCGGCCGATGCCGAGGCCGTGGAGCCGGCGGAGGAACTGGCGCGCCTGCCGGACGATCCCGGCGTCGATCCGGACGATGAGGCGGAGAAGTCGCCACGCCGGTTCCGGCTGTTTTGATTTTGGCCTTCGGGTGACTGACTTTGCCATTGGGCCGTTTGGGAATGGATTGATGTTCGAACGCGTTCTATCGTTTCTCAGGGACCTGCCGGCCGGCGCCGGCGCGCATGCCAGCACGGACGATCCTCGTGTTGCCGCCTCGGCGCTGCTCTACCATGTGATGAATGCCGACGGCGTGCGCCAAGATGTCGAATGGGAGCGGTTCATGGCGGTGCTCTCCGAGAGCTATTCGATCAGCGGCGCCGAACTCGAGGCGCTCGCCGCCGCCGGCGAACGGGCCGACAACGAGGCGATCGACCTCTATGCCTTCACCAGCGTGCTCAAGCGCCATCTCGACGCCGAGGGGCGCAAGGCGTTCATCGGCCTGATGTGGGAGATCGTCTATGCCGATGGCGAGTTGCATGAACTCGAGGACAATACGGTCTGGCGTGTCGCCGAGCTGATCGGCGTCGAGCGCCATGACCGGGTCGAGGCGCGCCGCAAGGCGGCGGCGCATGCGCCGGGCGCGCGTGGAACATCCAGCGACGAATAGACGGGATCTCGCCGACAGATGCCGCACAGGACGCGTTCGAAGCCAAAAATCCTGATCGTCCTGCATCAGGAGAATTCGAGCCCCGGACGCGTCGGCCACATGCTTATCGAAGAGGGTTTCGAGCTCGACATCCGCCGGCCGCCGCTGGGCGACGCCTTGCCGGAAACGCTGGATGGCCATGCCGGCACGGTGGTGTTCGGCGGGCCGATGAGCGCCAATGACGAGGACGAGTTCGTCCGCCGCGAGACTAACTGGCTGGAGATTCCGCTCAAGGAGAACCGGCCATGTCTCGGCATCTGCCTCGGCGCGCAGATGCTGGTCAACCATCTCGGCGGCAAGGTCGAGGGGCACGGCGAAGGGCTGGTCGAGATCGGCTGGTATCCGCTCAAGGCGACCGAGGCCGGCAAGAAACTGATGCACTGGCCCGACATGGTCTACCAGTTCCACCGCGAGGGCTTCTCGCTGCCCAGGGACGCGACGCTGCTGGCGACGGCCGATACCTACCCCAATCAGGCCTTCCGCTACGGCGACAATGCCTGGGGCATCCAGTTCCACGGCGAACTGACCCGGGTGATGATGCAGCGCTGGGTGGTGCGCGGCGCGCATCGCTTCGAATTGCCGGGCGCGCAGCCCGGCCGCGACCATCTCGGCGGCCGGCTGATCTGGGATATGCATCTGAAACGCTGGCTGGACGAGTTTTTGCGGATGGTGTTCGGCAGGCCGGCGATGAGGCAGAGCAAAATCCAATTGCGTTGAACCGCCGGGCTTGACCCAAGAGCAGCCGAGAGCGGACGTTATCCACTGGAAGCCGTTGCGGCCACATCGTGTGCTTTGATCGAGTTGTGCTCGACGAGAGCGGTTTCACGCACCGTTACCTGCGTTCTCGTCGGATCCACCCCCACGCTTGCGCTCCCGCTGTCGCGAGCAGCAGCCTGAACCATCTCAGGCCCCAGATCGGGGACGTGCGAACTGCGGCGCGCCACCAGCGACGATAGTCGGGTATGTCCACAAGGCCATGCCATGGTTTGCTGGGGCCTGAGAAATGCAACAGCCAGGGGTCGCGGCGCTGTAGTACCGTGGCAGCCATATCGGCATGGCCGCGGCGTGGCTCGCGCTCGAGGAACCACACCATGCTGTTCCAGCGCGGGTCCAGCAGAACGACGCGGCCTCGGAGCAGCAGGTTTATCGCATCCTGATCACGCCAGCGGAACCTATGGGGATGGTCCAGTACAAGTTGCCCCGCCCGCTCGCCGAACCGTTCGCGACGAAGGGCGGCAAGGTCAAGCAGCAGCATGCCGGAGTTGACATAGGCGAAGTTGTCAGGGTCCCAGCCGAGCGCGTCGCGGACATGGAGGATATAGTCGAGTCGGCCGGTAACCTTCTCCTCGGCTATGGCCGCGTGCAGGCCCAAATCCTGTACGGCACCCACCACGGCATCGCCAAGATCGGCGGCGAGCAGCGGCCGGATGTCTGCTACGGCAAGGACGTCCGCATCGAGATATAGAACGCGATCCAGGTCGGGGAGGAACTCGCCGAGTTGCAGCCGCAGCAACGCCGCTGGGGTAACGTGGTCGAAGATCCCTATATTCCGAAACCGGTTCTCGACATAGTGCACGAAAAGGCGGTGTGGGGCCACACGCAGCGTTTCCAGGCGCCGGGAGCGGCGACTGGGCGGCTCGCCATAAAATACATGAAACGCCAGTGGTGGCCCAGGCGACAGATGGGCCAGCACCGAAGCGATCGTCACCGCCGCCTGGTCGACATTTCCACCGTCGACACAAAGGGCGACGCTGAGACAGGTGGTCATCTTCATCCGCCCCAAGCGAGGGCTCCATCCGATCGCCAGAGTCGGCACGAGCGGCGTACCCGATTCGGGTTTCTCCTGGAAGCGCCGGAAGAGACGCCGGCAACGGAACGTCGACCGCAAGGAAAGTGGACGTGCCGGACAATGTCGATTTCCCGCGCACTCAAGCCGACCTTCCACGTATAGCCGACATGCTTGCCGGATTGGCCCTATCTCAGCCATTGCCGGCGCAAGCCGATTGCTCGGGGCAGCGGCTCACATAGGGGGCTGAATCAGTTGCGCCCGTTCAAATGCCGCACCTTGCGCAATTGCGGGAAAAGATACGCCCACAAGCCGGCAACCGCGATGGCGCCGACGCCGCCAATGACCACCGCCGGCACGGTGCCGATCAGCGCCGCCATGATGCCGGCGCGGAATTCGCCGACTTCGTTGGAGGCGCCGACGAAAACCTGGTTCACGGCATTCACGCGGCCACGGACCTCGTCCGGCGTCCACAACTGGATGAGTGTTTCCCTGATGTAGACGCTGAACATGTCGGTGGCGCCGAGGAGGGCCAGTGCGACGATCGACAGCCAGGTGACGGTCGACAGGCCGAACAATACGGTGCAGGCACCGAATGCCGCGACGAAGCCGAGCATGATCTTGCCGGCATTGTCGCGAAGCGGATGCCCGGCGAGCCACACCGCAACGCAGATGGCGCCGATGCCGGGCGCCGAGCGCAACAGGCCGAGGCCCCAGGGACCGAGTTCAAGAATATCGCGCGCATAGACCGGCAGCAGCGCCGAGGCACCTGAGAGGAGCACGGCGAAGAGGTCGAGCGAGATGGCACCGAGCACGATCTTCTCGCTCCAGATGTAGCGGAAGCCGGCAAACAGCGTCTCCATCGTCGGCTTGTCGGTGGCGGTCTGCTGGGCAGGCTTGGGAATGGTGAAGATCAGCAGACCAGCCACCAGCATCAGCACGGAGGCGACGGCGTATGCAGCCTCCGGCGAAACGCCGTAGAGCAGGCCGCCGGCGACCGGCCCAACGATGGTCGCCGTCTGCCAGGCGGACGAGTTCCAGGCAATCGCATTGCCGAAATCCTCCGGCGGCACCAGATTGGCGAACAGCGACGACGAGGCCGGTCCGTAAAAGGCACGCGCCATGCCGAACAGCGCCAGAACGACGAAGATCGGCAGCGGACTGACGAGGCCGCGCAGCGTGAGATACAGGAGAACGAGCGCGCAGCTTGCTTCGACCACCGTTGCCAGCGCCATGATCAGGCGGCGGCCGAAGCGGTCGGCGACGACGCCGGTGACCAGCACCAACAGCAGCGATGGCAGGAACTGGACGATGCCGACAATGCCAAGGTCGAAGGGATCGCGCGTCAGATCATAGATCTGCCAGCCGACCGCGACGGAGACGATCATGGTAGCGAAGGTGGTGAGGAAGCGCGCCGTCCAGTAGCTGAGGAAGGCTTTGTGCCGGAAGGCGGCGTAACGCTGCTCCGGTGAAGTTTGTACTGGTGTCATGGAGAGAGGCCCCGTTGCAATGTCATTGATCGGCGGGGCACTTCCCGGATGGGCGCTGGTCCGACCAATGGAACGTCTAACAAAGTTCGCGGCGGGATGTGCGTTAAAATCAGGCCTGGATCAAGGGATTTTCAGCCGGTTCCTTCGATCGCACGATGAAGTTACTGTCTCACTGTCGCGGAAATGGCGTCGAGGCCGTCCCGCAACTCGGCTTCCGTCGGCCAGCCAAAACCGACGCGGAAGAAGCGTTTTTCCATTTCGAACCAGTGGCCGGGTCCGACATAGGTGCCGTGGTTCTCCAGCAGGTTCGCGTAGAAGCGGTCGAGGTCGAAGCCGGGTTCGACATTGAGGCGCGGGAAACCGACGACACCGCCTTCGGGCCTGATCCAGTCGACCAGCGGCTCGCGGTCGATCCAGGCCTGGACGATATCGCGGCGCTTGGCCATCTCGGGCAGCAGCGCCGCCAGGAACGTATCCCGGCGCTCCAGCATGCCGCGCGCGATGCCTTCGTCGATGACGCTGCCGCAGATGCCGATCTGCTCCTTGGCGGCGAGGAATGTCTCCTGCAGGGCGGCATCCCTGGTGATCAGCCAGCCGACGCGGATGCCGGGAATGCCGAAGGCCTTGGACAGCGACGAGACGCTGATCGCCTTCTTGCTCAGCGAGGCCGCCGACGGCAGGCGCCTGCCATAGGAAAGATCGCGATAGGTTTCGTCGACCAGCAAATGGCAGTTGTTGGCCTCGGCCAGCGCCGCCAGCGCGTCGAGATCGGCACGTGACATCATCGTGCCGGTGGGGTTGTGCGGGCAGGTGACGCTGATCAGTTTCGTGTTCGGCCGGATCGCCGCCTTGATGGCCTCGACATCGATGGCAAATCCGTTCTCGAAGGCGAGGTCGACAAAGCTGATGGCGCAGCCGATCGCCCTCGGGGTTTCGATGTTGGTGGCGTAGTTGGGCCTGATGACGACGAGATGGTCGCTCGCCGACAAGAGCGAGGTCGAGATGATGAACAGCGCGCCGGCGGCACCGGCGGTGACCAGCACATCATCGGCCGAGATGCCGGCATCCTGCGCTGCGACCAGAGCGCGCAAGTCCTTGTCGCCGCGATGCTCGCCATAGAACAGCGTCAGGTCCGGCAGCGACAGGCCGATGTCGGAAAGCTTCTGATCGGCGATCGAGCTTTCGGAGAGATTGTAGCGGATACGGTCGTAGCCGTATTCCTCCGGTGCTTCCTTCTCGATCACCATCCTGGTGTAGTTCATGGCTTCGCTTGCCCCCAAAAACCTGTCCGGTTCATCCAAGCCACAAAAACGTGAAGCCTGCCAAGGCGAATTCGCCGGCAGGCTTCTGTTCCAGTCGTCCTGACGATTGGTTCAGGACTGATCTTCTCAGGCCGAGACCTTGGCCTTCCGGCCCTTGGTGGCCTTGACGGGCATCACTTCGACAGCCTTGCGGCCCAGGCCGATCGACTTCGCCAGTTCCGAGCGCGAGGCCGCATAGTTGGGCGCAACCATCGGGTAGTCCGCCGGCAAGCCCCATTTGGCGCGATAGGCGTCCGGCGTCAGGCCGAAATGCACGCCGAGATGGCGCTTCAGAGATTTGAACTTCTTGCCGTCCTCGAGGCAGATGATGAAATCCGGCGTCACCGACTTCTTCGGGTTGACAGCGGGAACCAGGGGGGCTGCCACCGGCACGGCCGGCTTGCCGAGCCCGCCGATCGAGGTGGCGACGCTGGCGATGAGGTCGGCAAGGCCGGAGACGGGCAGGCGATTCTTCTCGACGTAAGCGGACACGATATGGGCGGTCAGCTCGAGAAGGTCGATGTCTTTGCGAGCGTCGTTGCTATCGTCGGTCAATGTTTCCTCCGTCTGTGGCACACGGCCTCGAAAATCAGAATCGCTTTCGACAGGACGAGGCACAAAATCAAAAATGCTGAAGCGTCTTAAGCGTATCCACTGGAGCACGCCGGGCAGTGCGGCGAAATTCCTAGTCGGCAAATCTGCATAACGCAATGATTTAGCGCGCCGTCACACGTTATTTTGAACAACTATACTAAACTGTAATAATATCAGACGATCAAGGCCTTGTCTCGCCACAGACGAAATCCACCTTCGAAGGCGCGTG
This sequence comes from Mesorhizobium sp. NZP2298, assembly GCF_013170825.1. Lineage (NCBI taxonomy): Bacteria > Pseudomonadati > Pseudomonadota > Alphaproteobacteria > Hyphomicrobiales > Phyllobacteriaceae > Mesorhizobium > Mesorhizobium sp. NZP2298. The sequence continues at coordinate 1,153,661 of NZ_CP033365.1, forward strand.
TGTTGTCACCGCGCCTGGACTCGGCCGGCAACTCGTCGAGCTTGTCGACATTGCCGCCGCCAATGATGACATAGTCTGGTTGCAGGGCGGCGCGCAGCCGGATGACGACGTCGAAGACGTATTTGCGCCACTTCTTCTTGCCGTGCTTTTCCAGGCCGCGCTCGCCGACATAGTCCTCGAAGCTCCGGCCTTTCCTGTAGGGAAGATGGGCGAGCTCCATCGGCTGGCCGACATTGTCGAAGACCATCGCCGCACCGAGGCCGGTACCGAGTCCCAGGAACAGCATGCGCCCGCCTTCATAGCTGCCGATGGCCTGCATCAGCGCATCATTGACCACCTTGACCGGCTTGCCGAACTGCGCGGCGAAATCGAAGTCGGCCCAACCCTTGCCGAGATTCATCGGGTCGAGCACCGGCTTGTTGTGACGCACCGGGCCCGGATAGCCCATCGAGATGACGTCATAGGACAGGCCCTCGGCGAGCTTCTTCACCTTGTCGATCATCTGCTGCGGCGTCAGGTCCGGGCCGGAATCGTCCCGGCGCTCCGTGTCGCCGGCGCTGGTCAGGATCTTGACGTGCGAGCCGCCAATGTCGATCGCCAGCACGATCTGCTCGGGGTCGGTTGCTGCCTGCTTCACCGCCTTGGCCATCGGGTCCCCTCCGCTCATGCCACCGGGTCGATCCAGCCATTGGGCGGGCCGAACCCGGCCATGGCGTCCGCCGGCCCCCATGTCTTCGGCTCGTAAAGATGCGGCGGCGTGGTGTCGCCAAGCACTGGCCCGACGATGCGCCACGCCAGTTCTGCCGCGTCCTGGCGGGTGAAGAGCTGGCCATTGCCGTTCATGGCGTCGCCGATCAGGCGCTCGTAAGGTGGCATGTCGGCCTTCCTGTCGTCGAGCGCCGTCAGTTCCACCTGCTCGCCGACCATGTCGTCGCCAGGCGCCTTGCGCTGCGCGCCGATGGCGATCACCACCTGTGGGTCGATGCGGAAGCGCACGTAGTTCTGGTCGGCGGGCTTGATCGGGTCGAAGACGTCGAGCGGCGGGCGCTTGAGCCGCACCACCACCTCGGTGACATGCACCGGCATGTTCTTGCCGGCGCGGATGAAGAACGGCACGTCCTGCCAGCGCCATGTGTCGACGAAGAAGCGCACCGCGGCAAAGGTCTCGACCGGCGAGTTCGGCTTGACGCCGGGCTCGGCCAGGTAGCCGGTGAACTGGCCGCGCACGACATCGTCCCTGGTCAGCGTGCGGATCGCGCGCAGCACCTGGACCTTCTCGTCGATCAAATCGTCGGCGGAGCGGCCGACCGGCGGTTCCATGGCCAGCAGCAGGAGGATGTTGAGCAGATGGTTCTCGATGACGTCCCGGATGCAGCCGACATCGTCATAGAACTTACCGCGCCCTTCGACGCCGAAATCCTCGGCCATGGTGATCTGCACGCTCTCGACGAAATTGCGGCTCCAGATCGGCTCGAGCAAGGAATTGGCGAAGCGGAAATAGAGCAGGTTCTGGATCGCTTCCTTGCCGAGATAGTGGTCGATGCGGAAGATCGACTGTTCGTCGAACACCAGATGCAGCACCCGGTTCAGCCAGCGCGCCGACTGCAGATCGTGGCCGAAGGGCTTTTCCACCATCAACCGCGCGCCATGCGCGGTGCCCGACTGCTCCAACCCTTGCACGACAGTCTCGAACATGATCGGCGGCACCGCCATGTAGTGCAGCGGCCGCTGGGCACTGCCAAGCGCGGTCTTCAGCTTCTCGAAGGTGGCCCCATCGCGGTAGTCGCCGCTGACATAGCGCAGCAGCGACGCGAATTTGGCGAACACCTTCTCGTCGATCTTGCCCAGCGCATTGACGATGCCGTCGCGAGCGCGGTCCTGCAGCTGCTTGATGTCCCAGGCGTCGAAGGCGACGCCGATCACCGGTTCGGTGAGCGTGCCCTTGGCGACCATCTGGTACAGCGCTGGAAATATCTTCTTGTGGGCGAGGTCGCCGGTGGCTCCGAAGAGCACCAGCGTGTCGGACCGTTCCTGGCTCATGCGTGCGTCTCCCGCTGTGGCGTCACTTGCCGGCCTTCGGCTTTTCGACATGGCCGCCGAAGGCATAGCGCATGGCGGACAACAGCTTGTCGGCGAATTCGGATTCGCCTTGCGAGGAGAAGCGGTCGAACAGCGCCGAGGACAGCACTGGCGCCGGCACGCCCGTGTCGATCGCCGCCTTCAGCGTCCAGCGGCCCTCGCCCGAATCCGAAACACGGCCGCCGAACTGCGCCAGGCCCGGATCGCTCTTCAGCGCACCGGCGGTGAGATCGAGCAGCCAGGAGCCGATGACGCTGCCATGGCGCCAGACCTCGGCTACTTGGGGCAGGTCAATGTCGAATTGATAGTATTGAGGGTTTTCCAGCGGGCTGGTCTCGGCGTCCGCCGAGCGTTGCCGCTTGCCGGCATTGGCCGACTTCAGGATGTTCATGCCTTCGGCATAGGCGGCCATGACTCCATACTCGATGCCGTTGTGCACCATCTTGACGAAGTGGCCGGCGCCGCTCGGTCCGCAATGCAGATAGCCGAAGGGCGCCGTCCCGGCGGCCTTGTCCGGGGTCGGCGCGCCCGCATCGGCGCCCGGCGCCAGCGTGGCGAAGATGGAATCGAGGTGCTGCACCGCCACGTCGGGACCGCCGATCATCAGGCAGTAGCCGCGCTCCAGGCCCCAGACACCGCCGCTGGTGCCGACATCGACAAGATGGATACCCCTGGTGGCCAGTTTCGCGGCCTGGTCGACGGCGTCGTGATAATAGGAATTGCCGCCGTCTATGACGATGTCGCCGGGCTCCATCAGGGCCGCGACCTGATCGATGATCTTGCCTGTTATCGCGGCCGGCAGCATCAGCCAGACACAGCGCGGCTTGGCGAGCTTGCCGACGAATTCCGTCAGGGATGCCGCCCCGAGCGCACCGTCGCTCACCAGGGCCGCGACGCTGGCGGGGTTGATGTCATAGACGACGCACTCATGGCCGTCGCGCATCAGGCGGCGCACCATGTTGGCGCCCATCCGGCCCAGTCCCATCATTCCGATCTGCATGGTTTCGTCCCGATTGTTTGAGGAAAGAACAAATCTATCGGCCCCGCTGCTTTCATCATGATGCGTCAATGCCGACGCTGAAGTCGACATTCTCCCAACGCATCGCATCGGGCCAGAAAAAAGTGAAGACGAGGCCGCCTCCCGGCTCCAGTCCGGCGACCGGGAGGTCGACCAGATGAACGCCGAAAGCGTTCTCGCTGGTTTTGTGGTCCTGGATCGTCAGCCATTTGTCGCTGCTCCAATGGACAACGCCCGGCGCCGAAAGCTCGACGCGCAAAACCTTGCCGGCCGGGATGGAGCGGATCTTGTTGTTGAAGCGCCATGTCCTGAGCGGCGAGCTTGTCTTGCCCTTGATGTAGCGCTCGACGCCTTGCGGCGGCATGTCGAAGACCGCGCCGTCGCGCAACGAGCGCAACAGCTTGATGTGCTCGGCATGTGCCCAGACCAGCGGCATGGCGCTGCCCGACGGTTTGCCCAGCCACAGTTCGCGGTCCGGCACATCCGGGCTGTCCCAAACCTGTTCCGGCAGCAGCCCGCCTATACCCGCCGAACGCTCGAAGGTCCCGAGAAGCTGCGCGGCTTTCTCCTTGCGGCCGGCGGCAAGCTCGTAATGCGCCCGCTCGCCGGTAAGCAGGGGCCAGGCGCGTCCCTGGCCGGTGCCGTCAAAAGGCGCACCATCCTCGTGCTCGCCATAGCCGTCACTGGTGTAGCGGTACCAGACCGGGCCTTGCGGGAGATCGCAACGCAAAAGGGCATCGACGGCCTTGACGGTATCGACGATGAGCGGATCGTCGGCCGCCCGGAGGCCAAAGCGAACCAGGGCCAGGGCGTCGGGACTGACTATGGCTTCCGCCGGTTTGTCGGTGTCGGCCGGTGGACGGTTCTTGATCGGCACGAAGCCGTCCTTCGGCGTAGCGGCGCCCGCATCGTCCGGCGGCGCGATACGGACATAATAGCCTGTGACGCCTGCGTCGATGGAGAGCTGAGTGCCCGTGACGTAGGTCCAGCGTTCGACCTGATCGTTCCAGCAATCAGCGGTTTCGCGCAGGTAGTTTGCCGGCTCAGTCTTTCCGACGACATCCAGCATATCGGCGGCGGCAAGCAGCGCGGCGATCTCGACGGCCAGCGTGAACGGGCTGTATCCGGCGTCTTCCTCCCAGCGGTCCTCGCCGGTGACGGGGCCGTTGCGCACGACATACGAGGCGGCGTTTTCGATCATGGCCATGAAATCGGCGAGCTTGGCACGCGGCAGATAGCCCGCGCGGCGCAAGGCGTCGGACAGAAGCAGCGGAAAGGCGCATTCATCCATCTGGATGCCGGGCCAGTAGGCGGTGCCGTCCGACCAGACATTCTGCGGCCAGTGACCGTCCGGCTGCTGGATCGAGCGCAGATAGGCCAGGATCTGCAGCGCCTGCTTGCCGTCGCCGGCGGCAAGGAAACCGCCAGCGGTCTCGACCAGGTCGCGGGGCCAGACCAGATGGTAGCCGCCGAGATCGTCGTCGCCCTTGTTGAAGCCCCATGGGATCGAAAGGCTGGCAACGGCGGCGCCGGGTCTCGCGACCGAGAGATGCGTGGCCAGAACCGCTGTGCTCACACGATAGGTGTTCAGCCCGGAGGCGGTGTGGCGGTCGAGCTTCTCAAGCCTGGCCTGGAATGTCCGCCAGTTCCCGACATAGGTTTGCGTGGCGGCGTCGAAACCCTGCTTGAGACTGGCCAGCGCCAGGTCCGCGGCCGCTTCCGGCGAAGCGCCGAAGCCAAGCGCCAGCAAGGCCGTGGTCTTGCCAGCGGAAAAGCCGATCTCGCCGGTCAGGGCGACATTGCCGTCTTCCGCTCGCTGGCAGGAGGGATCGAGCGCACCGCCGTTCTGCAATTGCTGCCATCCGTCGGAGAAACCGACATAGCCGGCCGAACAGCCATGCCAGGGCAGTGAGGAGACCAGCGCCAGGGATACGCCGCGCCCCGTGGCGAAAAGCATGCGCTGGCCCTTGTGTTCGCCAACCCAGGCGGTATTGCCCATGCCGGCATTGACGAGGTGCGGCGCAAGCAGCGCGTAGACATGGTAGTCGGCCGCCGGACCTTTCAGCGGTACGAATGCAATCTCCTGCAGCAGGACAGGCCGTTTCGGATCCGTAATGATGCGCTTTTCGATACGGTAGGCGCCGTCTGTCGCGGTGTTGGCCAGCCTGTAGCCAGGCACGCCGTCCTCGAACGGCGCGATGGCGTGCGTGGCGTCGCGCTTTTCTTCCGAGAAATAGCCACCGGGGCCGGCGACGATCAGCTCCATGTCGCGCGTGCAGGCGCTGTCGAGACGCGGATAGTAGATCTCGTTCAAGATGCCGTGACTGATGGTGAACCAGAGCGGGCTCTTGGCTGAAAACGCGGTGCCGACGCCACTCTTGGCGCTTGATGTCCAGCGCGCCGGTATTCCGGGCGCGCCTTTGGCAACGGTCGGCGTCACTGCCATCAAATGGCCTCCTGTCGTGCTCCTAGACCATGTGCCGGCGGCTTTTTCAATCATCGCACCGCAAGTTGATCGAAGGCACGCCAAGCTTTGCAGTTGACAGCTTGCGGTTCGTCTGCATTTGTCTGACAATAGATAAAAAACAGGGACTGCGCGTAACGATCATCAGGCAAAACTAGCAACTTTGGGAGGAAATCATATGAAGAAACTGTTCGTTCTGGGTGCGCTGGCAGCTATGTTGGCCTCGGGCACCGCACTTGCCGACACCAGCGGCAAGAAGATCGCATTCTCCAACAATTACGCCGGCAATTCGTGGCGGCAGGCGATGCTCGACAGCTACGGCATCGTCACCAAGAAGGCGGTCGACGACAAGGTCGTCGGCGCGGCCGACATCTTCACCACCGCCGACAAGGAAGTGCCGACGCAGGCAGCCCAGGTGCAGAACCTCATCCTGCAGGGTTACGACGCCATCGTCATCAACGCCGCCTCGCCGGATGCGCTCAACGGCGCCATCAAGCAGGCCTGCGACGCCGGCATTGTCGTCGTCTCCTTCGACGGCATCGTCACCGAGCCCTGCGCCTATCGCGTCGTCGTCGACTTCAAGGACATGGGCAAGCAGGAAATCGAGCAGATGGCCAAGTTCCAGCCGAAGGGCGGGAACCTGCTGGAAATCCGCGGTCTTGCCGGCACGTCCATCGACGATGCCATCCATGCCGGTATCCTCGAAGGCGTCGCCGCCCATCCCGAATTCAAGATCGTCGGTTCGGTGACCGGCGACTGGGACCAGACGACGGCGCAGAAAGCGGTCGCGACCATCCTGCCTTCGCTGCCCGATGTCGTCGGCATCGTCGATCAGGGCGGCGACGGCTATGGCGCCGCACAGGCTTTCGCCGCCGCCAACAAGCCGCGCCCGACCATTATCATGGGCAACCGCCAGGATGAGCTGAAGTGGTGGAAGGAACAGAAGGACAAGGACGGCTACCAGACCTGGTCGGCTTCGATCGCGCCCGGAGTGTCCTCGCTTGCATTCTGGGTGGCGCAACAGGTGCTCGACGGCCGCAAGGACATACCGCACGATCTCCTGGTGCCATATCTGGCCTTCACCCAGGACGATTTCGAGGCAGCCCTGCCGAAGATCAAGGAAGGCGGCGTCGCCACCCACGAATACAGCCAGGAAGATGCAATGGCGGCCATCAAAGCCAACATCAAGTGAGCATCGCGGCAGCGTTGCCGTCCGTATCGCCGAGCGGGTACCGTTGAGCATGCCTGAAGGGAACGCTGACATCATCAGACTGAACGGCGCCGAAAAACATTTCGGCGCCGTTCGCGCGCTGGGCGGGGTGGATTTTCATGTCGGGCCTGGCGAGTGCGTCGGCCTGGTCGGCCACAATGGCGCCGGCAAATCGACGCTGATGCACATGGTGACGGGCACGATGGTGCCCGACAGCGGCAAGATCGGCGTGCATGGCGGCATCGAGGAGAACTACTCGGTGTCGCGTGCGCAAAAACTCGGCATACGCTGCGTGTTCCAGGAACTGTCACTCTGCCCCAACCTCAGCGTCGCCGAGAACACGCGCATCAACCATGCCTCGCTCTCCGGCGTCGGCTGGCGGCGCAAGGCGGCCGCGCTGATCACCGCCAAGCTGGACGAAATCTTTCCGGACCATGGCATCTCGGCCTGGGACATTGTCGGCGACCTGTCGATCGGCCGGCGCCAGATGGTCGAGGTGGCGCGCGCCTTCACGGTCACCCAGGACCGGCTTGACCTCGTCATTCTCGACGAGCCGACTTCGTCGCTAGACGCGCATACGGCCGGCCAGTTGCTGGCCTTCGTGCGCCGCTTCGTCGCCGGCGGCAAGAGCTGCATCCTGATTTCGCATGTGCTGGGCGAGGTGCTGAAGAACGCCGACCGCATCGTGGTGATGCGCGACGGCAAGGTGGTGGCGTCGGATGCGGCCGATGCCTTCGACCGCGACCGGCTGGTGACGGTGATGGGCGGAGCGGAAGCACGCCGCAAGATCGCGGCGCAAGCCGCTGCCGCGAAAACCGGGGCGGGTCCGCTGCGGGTGCGGGCAAGGCCCGCCGCGCAGAAGGATGGCGCTGACCTCGAGGCGCGGGCCGGCGAGATCATCGGTCTTGCCGGATTGGCCGGTCATGGCCAGACCGACCTGCTGCTGGCGATCTTCAGCGGAGCCTCACGTGCCAAGACAGGGATCGAGGTGACCGCCCCAGTGGCGCTTGTCGCGGGCGACCGTCAGTCGGACGGCATCTTCCCGCAATGGTCGATCGCGCAGAACATCGGCATCCGCTCGCTGGCGCGCCTGCGCAAGGGGTTGTTGATCTCGCCGCAGCGCGAGGCCGAACTTGCCGAGGCCTGGCAGAAGAGGATCGGCATCCGCACGCCCGACATGAACAACAACATCTTCTCGCTGTCGGGCGGCAACCAGCAGAAGGCATTGTTTGCCCGCGCGCTCGGCTCCGATGCCCAGATCGTGCTGATGGATGACCCGATGCGCGGCGTCGACATCGGCACCAAGCTCGAAGTGTACGACCTCGTGCGCGAGGAGGCTGGCCGCGGCCGCACCTTCCTCTGGTACACGACCGAAACCGAAGAGCTCGACAATTGCGACCATGTCTATGTCTTCAAGAACGGCCGCATCGTCGCCAACCTCACGCGCGACGAACTGACGGAGGAAAAGATCATCCAGTCCTCGTTCGGCGATGCGGCCTGAGATGACGGCAGCATCCATCGACAATGGCTTCAAAGGGGCGGCGGCACGCAATGCGGCGGCGCGCGCCCGCCTGCTGCGTGGCTTGCTGCCGGCGCTATCACTGGCGCTGGTGCTGCTCGCCATTGCCTGGCTCAACCCACGCGCAATCAGCTATTTCGGCTTCAGCCTGATGCTGAACCTGGCGATCCCGATCGCGCTGGCGACGATCGCGCAGATGTTCGTCATATCAGGAAATGAGCTCGACCTGTCGATCGGCACCTTCGTCGGTTTCGTCGGCTGCGTCACCGCGACCTGGCTGAAGGACGCGCCGCTCATCGGCGTCGCCATCCTGCTCGGCTCGATCGGCGTCTATGCGCTGCTCGGCGCGCTGATCCATCTGCGCAATCTGCCGTCGATCGTGGTGACGCTCGGCATGAGTTTCGTCTGGCAGGGGTTGGCCATTCTCGTCCTGCCCAAGCCCGGCGGCAAGGCGCCGGACTGGTTGCTGGCGATCATGTCGTTCAAGCCGCCTTTCATTCCCTTCCCGATCATCGCGGCGCTGCTGATCGGTCTCATTGTCCACTTTGGCCTGATGCGCACCTCCTATGGCGTGATCCTGCGCGGTTCCGGCGGCAATCCGGCAGCGCTTCGACGTGCCGGCTGGTCGTTGCTCAAAACCAAGGTCGTGCTGTTCGCGCTGGCCGGCCTGTTCGGCGTGCTGTCCGGCATGGCGCTGATCGGCATCACCACATCGGCGGACGCCAATATCGGCAATGGCTACACGCTGCTGGCGATCGCCGGCGTCATCCTCGGCGGCGGCGAATTCGTCGGCGGCCGGGTGTCGCCGATCGGCGCGGTGATCGGCGCGCTGACGCTGGCGCTGGCGGCCTCGCCGCTGCTCACCTTCATGCGCATTCCACCCGACTGGCAGGTGGCCGCCAACGGCGCCATCCTGATCATCGTGCTGGCGGCGCGGGTGCTGATCAGCCGCAGGGAGAGGTGAGCGATGGCATTGGTGAAATCGCTGGCCGCCAAACCCTGGATATGGTCGTTCGTTGGCGCGCTTGTCGTGTGGCTGGCGACGATCGCCTTCACCGGCGGCTATGGCGCCGGCGGCATGGTCACGGCGGCACTCTCGCTCGCCGTGTTCACCGTCATCGTCGGCGTCGGCCAGATGTTCGTCATCACGCTCGGGCCCGGCAATGTCGACCTGTCGCTGCCGGCCAATATCGGGCTCGCCAGTGCCGTTGCCATGAAGGTGATGGCCGGCAGCGATTCCATGATCCTGGTCGGGCTGCTTGCCGCGCTCGCCTGCGGCGCTGCGATCGGCGCGGTCAACTACCTGCTGATCTGGGCGCTGCGCATTCCGCCGATCATCGCCACCTTGTCGGCGAGCTTCATCATCCAGTCGATCGACATCAGCTATGGACGCGGGCTGCAGATCAAGCCGCCGCCCGGCTTCGCCGATTTCACCAATTGGCAGATCCTGGGCATTCCCGTGCTGGCGATCCTGACCGTGCTGTTCACCATCGGGGCGGCCATTGCCTTGCAGCGCATGATCTATGGCCGCTCGGTGCTGGCGATCGGCCAGAACATCCGCGCCGCGTGGCTCGCTGGGGTCAATGTCGGCCGCATCCGCTTCCTCACCTATACGCTGTCGGGGGCGCTCGGCGGCATCGACGGTGCGCTGCTCGCAGGTTATTTCCGTGGCGCCAATGTCGATATCGGCAACGAATATCTGCTGGCCTCGATCGCCGTGGTGGTCATCGGCGGCACGTCGGTCGCGGGCGGCAAGGCCAATGTGCCTGGCGTGTGGGGCGCGGCGCTGTTCCTGGTGTTGCTGCTCACCATGCTCAACACGTTCGGCGTCAGCGCCGGCGTGCGTCTGCTGCTGACGGGGCTCATCATCGTCGGGGTGATTACGGCTGCTGGTGGGGAGAAGGCAGTGCGCTGAGTCGCCTCGTTACGCGGTGCCCTCGAGGTGCCGGGCCAGCATCAGCCTTAATTCCTCCAGCACGCCGTCGCGCAGCCGTTTTTCGCCCACCAGCGCCAGCGGGATGCGCATCAGCTGCGGCACGATGACGGCGAGCCGCTCGGCTTGGCCGGCTGGAAGCGGCGGCTCTGCCTGCGCGAACAGCGCGGCGATCTGGTCGCGCCGGCGGGCCCGCATCTTGCGGCGCCAGCCATCGTCACCGGGAAGGTCGAGCAACGCGGAATAGACCGGGTGCGTGGCGACGAAACGGCCCAGCACCTCGAACAGCGCGTCGGCGATCGCTGCCGGCGCCAAGCCCTTGGCCTGTTCCTGCAGAGCGTCAAGCTGAGTGGACAGGGTTTCCGCGTTCTCGGCCAGAATGGCCTGCGCCAACGCTTCCTTGGTGGGGAAGAAAAGGTAGAGCGTGCCGATGGCGGCCCCGGCGCGGGCGGCGATCTCGGTCATCGTGGTGGCGTCGAAACCCTTCTCGACGAACAGCGCTGCCGCCCTCGCCATGAGTGCCGCGACCCGTTCGCGCCCTCTTTTTTGCTGCGGTGCACGCGGATTCGCCACCGATGCTCTTGCCTTTTCCGAGGCCATCCTCATATTTCCAAACCTGAGACTATCCTCATATATAGCGCCGGCGGCAACCGCGCCAGCACCCTTGGACCTTACCACCATGAATACCGCCGCAGACAGCCGCCCGCAGAGTCACAAATGGATGGTTCTGAGCAACACCACGCTCGGCATGCTGGCCGCCGCCATCAATGGCTCGATCCTGCTGATCAGCCTGCCGGCGGTGTTCCGCGGCATCGGCCTCAAGGCGCTCGATCCCGGCAATATCAACTATCTGCTCTGGGCGATCATCGGCTACATGATCGCCACGGCGGTGCTGGTCGTCGCCTTCGGCCGGCTCGGCGACCAGTTCGGCCGGGCGAAAATGTACAATCTTGGCTTTGCCGTCTTCACCGCCGCCTCGATCGCGCTCAGCCTGCTGCCGGGACAAGGCGATTTCGCGGCGATGTATCTGATATCCGTGCGCATCATCCAGGGCATCGGCGGCGCGCTGATCATGGCCAACTCCACGGCGCTGCTCACCGATGCCTTTCCGGAAAACGAGCGCGGCTTCGCGCTCGGCATCAATGTCGTGGCGGCCATTGGCGGCCAGTTCGTCGGCCTTCTGATCGGCGGCCTGCTTGCCGACACCGACTGGCGGCTGGTGTTCTGGATCAACGTGCCGTTCGGCCTTGTCGGCACGGTCTGGGCGTATCTCAAGCTGCATGATGCGCCGAACCGTTCCACCCACACGATCGACTGGCTCGGCAATATCAGCTTCGGCCTCGGCCTCGTGCTCATCCTCACCGCCATTACCTATGGCCTGCAGCCTTATGGCGACCAGGTGATGGCGTGGACCAGCCCGAAAGTGCTCGTTCTGTTTGCCATAGGCTTCGTCTCGCTGATCGCCTTCGTCTTTATAGAGCAGCGCGTCGCCAAGCCGATGCTGGACCTGAAGCTGTTCCGCATCCCCGGCTTCGCCTACGGTAACATCGCCAATCTCGCCTCGGGCATAGCGCGCGGCGGGTTGCAATTCATGCTCATCGTCTGGCTGCAAGGCATCTGGCTGCCGCTGCACGGCTATTCCTTCGAGGAGACACCGCTGTGGTCGGCGATATTCATGCTGCCGCTGACGGTCGGCTTCCTCATCGCAGGTCCTGTATCGGGCTATTTCTCCGACCGGGTCGGCGGCGTGCCGTTCGCGGTCGGCGGCATGGTCGTGGGTGCCGCAAGCTTCGTGGCGCTGATGGCGCTGCCGGCCGATTTCTCCTACACGGCCTTTGCCGCGCTGCTGTTCCTCAACGGCCTCGGCTCCGGCCTGTTCGTGGCGCCGAACTCGACGCAGATCATGAATTCGGTGCCGGCGCGCGAACGCGGCCAGGCTTCAGGCATGCGCGCCACCACCACCAATGCCGGCCAGGTTCTGTCGATCGGCCTGTTCTTCAGCCTGATGATCGTCGGCCTCGCCGCCAGCCTGCCGCAGAGCATGGAGGCCGGCCTGCTGGCGCAGCACGTGCCTGAGGCGGTCGCTCACCAGATCGCCAACATGCCGCCGGTCGCCAGCCTGTTCGCAGCCTTCCTCGGCTACAATCCGATGGGCGAACTGATCCCGGCCAATGTGCTGCACGCGCTGCCGCAGCAGAGCATCGACACGCTGACCGGCCACGTCTTCTTCCCTGAGTTGATGTCGGGGCCGTTCAAGCATGGGCTGGTCTTCGCCTTCACCTTCTCGGCCATTCTCTACCTTGTCGCGGCTTTCGCCTCCTGGCGCGGCGGACGCACCGCCAATACCGCGATGCCGGAGATGCTGGCGGCGGAGAGTGCCGGCCGGCGCTGATCCAAACGGTAAACATTGTGCCAGGCAGGCATCTGGTTCCCATCCGTGCCGCAGCCCTGTAAATCCTGATCGCGGCCAGGCCGCTAACCGTTGCTGGGAGGTTTGTGTGTCCGATTTCGTGAAGGTCAGCCGGGACGGCGACGTTGCCATCGTCATCATCGACAATCCACCGGTCAACGCGCTGAGTTTTCATGTCCGCGAACCGCTGATGCACGCGCTGGTTTCCTTGCGCGATGATGCTTCGGCCGCGGCCATCGTGATTGCCTGCGCCGGACGGACCTTCGTTGCCGGCGCCGACATCACGGAATTCGGCAAGCCGGTGCAACAGCCCGATCTGCGCGCTCTGATCGTCACGCTTGAGACCATCGCCAAACCGACGGTTGCCGCCATCCACGGCACCGCGCTCGGCGGCGGCCTGGAACTGGCGCTTGGCTGCCATTTCCGCGTCGCCGATGCCGGCGCCAAGCTCGGCCTTCCCGAGGTGAAGCTTGGGCTATTGCCGGGCGGCGGCGGCACCGTGCGGCTGCCGCGCCTCATCGGTGCGGTGAAGGCACTGAAGATGATCGTTTCCGGCACGCCGATCGGTGCGGCCGAGGCGCATGCCGCCGGTCTCGTAGACGCCGTTTTCGAAGGCGATTTGACCACGCATGCCGTGAACTTCGCCCGGGAAATCGCCCGCAAGGGTGGCCCCTTCACGCCGGTGCGTGATCGCGATGACGGGCTCAAGGAAACCGACCTCAGGGCTTTCGATGCCGAGGCCGCCGACCTCGCCAGGAAAGCGCGCGGGCTGGAAGCGCCGATCGCTTGTGCGCAAGCGGTGCGCAATGCCGTCACGCTGCCCTTCGACGAGGCGCTGGCGGCGGAGCGCGCGCTATTCGTGACGCTTGTCGGCAGCGACCAGTCGCGCGCCCAGCGTCATCTGTTCTTCGCCGAACGCGAGGCGGCAAAGCTTCCCGGCAAGGACACGCCCAAGCGCAGCATTGCCCGGGTCGGCGTCATCGGCGCCGGCACGATGGGCGGCGGCATTGCCATGGCCTTCGCCAATGGCGGCTATCCCGTGACCTTGCTGGAAACCAGCGGGGAGGCGTTGCAACGCGGGCTGGGCACGATCGAGAAGAACTATGCGGTCTCCGTTTCGCGCGGTTCCCTGACCGAAGACGCCAAGCGTCGGCGGCTCGCCCAGTTCAAGGGTTCGACCGATTATGCCGATCTCGCCGAGTGCGACCTGATCATCGAGGCGGTGTTCGAGGACATGGCGGTGAAGAAGGAGGTTTTCGGCAAGCTGGATGCCGTCGCCAAGGCGGGCGCCATCCTTGCCACCAACACCTCCTATCTCGACATCAATGAAATCGCCGGCTCGATCTCGCGGCCGCAGGATGTTCTCGGCCTGCATTTCTTTTCGCCGGCCAATGTCATGAAGCTGCTGGAGATCGTTCGCGCCGAAAAGACCGCGCCGGATGCGCTGGCGACGGTGGTCGACCTCGCGCGGCGGATCGGCAAGGTGGCGGTCGTCGTCGGGGTCTGCCATGGCTTCGTCGGCAACCGCATGCTGGCCGCGCGCGGCTCGGAATCAGAAGCGCTGCTGCTGGAGGGCGCGACACCCAGCCAGATCGACAAGGCCTTCACCGATTTTGGCTGGCCGATGGGGCCGTTCCAGATGGGCGATCTCGCCGGTCTCGACATAGGCTGGCGCAACCGCAAGGCGCGCGGCCTGACGGCCGTGATCGCCGACACGCTGTGCGAGCAGGGGCGCTTCGGCCAGAAGACAGGCCGCGGCTTCTATCTCTACGAGGCCGGTGCACGGGCAGGTGTTCCCGATCCCGAGGTGGAGGCGCTGATCCGCGCCAAGGCGGCCGAGCGGGGCATCGAAGCGCGCGCCATCGGCGCCGAGGAGATCATCGAGCGCACGCTCTATCCCATGATCAATGAGGGGGCGAAGATCCTCGAAGAAAAGATCGCGGCCCGCGCCTCGGACATCGACGTCGTCTGGGTCAATGGCTACGGCTTTCCCATCGGCAAGGGTGGCCCGATGTTCTGGGCCGGCCTCGAAGGCGGAGCCAGGATTGTCGAACGGCTCGAGCATTGGTTCCGGCAGACCGGCAAGGATGTGTTCAAGCCGGCCACGCTGCTGAAGCGGATGGCCGAGACCGGCTCCTGGGAGGCCGACGCGACAGCCTGACCAGATGACCGCTGAGGGATGTGGCGGTTATCGAATCCGTGCGTCGATGATTTCGACGAAGCGGGCGAACAGGCCGGCCTGCGACTTGATCTTGAGCTTGCGGTAGATGTTGCGGCGGTGGACCTTCACGGTTCCCGGCACGATGCGCATGGCTCTCGCGATCGATTCCGTCGAATGGCCCTGCAGCACCAGGTCGACCACATGCTTTTCGCGCGGCGTCAGCGACAGGCTCTTCCAGATATGGGCACGGTCGAACTCGTTGACCGCGGCGATCGTCTCATCTTGCCTGGCTTCAGCCGGCTCGTCGACGGGAAGGGCAGGCCAGCGCAACCTGATGAAGCTGATCACGGCCGGCGCCATGTCGCGCAGCAGCCTGGCGTCCGCGGTGCCGAACGGGCCTGAAGCGCGCAGCCGCATCAGCGACAGCACAAGCGCGTCCTTGCCCGGCAGCGGCACGAAGAAGCCAACCTCCTCGGCCAGCCTGGTCTGGCTGTAATAGGAGCGAAAATACTCGCTGGCATAGAAGCGGTCCGGCGCCAGCTCGCGCATGCGCCAGAACCCTTCCTTGCGCTCGACCGCAGCGTGGTGGAACGGATCGAGCAGATAGGGCCCTTCCTGGTAGAGCGCGACGAAGACATGGCTTTCGGCCGGCGAGAAGGTTTCGAACAGCAATGGCGGGCGCGAGGCGCCGCGATAGCCGAAGACCACGCAGTGATCGAAGCTGACATGCTGGCGCAGCCAATCGACCATCGCCTTGCCGAACAGGTCGCCGCTCGTCTCCCGCGTCGCCGCGACGAGGGCGGCGAGCCGGCTGTATTCGTCGCTGCGGGACGCACTCAATCCCTACCCCCTTAAACGCGAAAATAGATCAGATATACCACCTGCGAGGTATATACTAGCGGCCATTGGCTCTGGTAGCGTTCGGAAATAGCCCTGTCGCTGGAGCCCGCAGCCTTTGACCGCAGTGCCCGACATCGAGTTTCGCGGCGTCACGAAGCGCTATGGCGCGGTGACCGCGGTCAGCGGCATTGATCTCTCTGTCCCGCCCTCCGCCTTTGTCGCCCTGCTCGGGCCGTCCGGCTGCGGCAAGACAACGTGCCTGCGCATGATCGGCGGGTTCGAACAGCCGAGCGAAGGCCCCAACTACCATGATCCGCAGACCTTCGAGAACTTCAAGAAGGACACCGGCGTCGCCGTCGAGGTCAACGTGTTCGGCTCCAATGAGGAGATGCTGGCCAAGCTGCAGGCCGGCGCCTCTGGCTGGAGCCTGTTCGTGCCGACCAATTACACGATCTCGACCTACAAGAAGCTCGGCATCATCGAGCCGCTCGACATGGCGAAACTGCCGAATTTCGACGGTACGCAGGAAGACCCGCGCTTCACCTCGGAGGGCACGATCGACAAGGTGATCTACGCCGTGCCGAAGAACTGGGGCACGACAGGTTTCGCCGTCAACACCAAGAAGCTGACCAAGCCGATGACGAGCTGGAAGGAGTTCTGGGACACGGCGATGGCCGAGGGCGACAGCCGCACCATGGTGCACGACTACCAGCTGACCACGATCGGCAATGCGCTGAAATATTACGGCTATTCGTTCAACTCGCTCAAGCAGGACGAACTTGCCAAGGCGGAGGAGCTGCTGCTGAAGGTCAAGCCGCATCTGTTCGCGGTCTCCTCCGACTATCAGCCGGGCATGCGCGCGGGCGACGCCTGGATGACGATGTGCTGGACCAATGACGGCGCGCAGTTGCATCGCGACATTCCCGAGATCGCCTATGTGCTGGGCAAGGAGGGCGGCGAGATCTGGACCGACTTCTACGCCATCCCGAAGGACGCGCCGAACAAGCCGGCCGGCTATGCACTGCTCAACTATCTGATGAACCCGCAGGTCGCGGTGAAGGAGCACCTTGCCAACGGCGCGCCCTCGACCGATGCTCGCGTCAACAAGCTGCTGCCCAAGGAAGTGCTCGACAATCCGATCCTCTATCCGGCGGCCGACCTGTTGACGCCGCTGGAGTTCGGCGCCGCGGCAACGCTGACCGATCCGGGCCGCGCCGAACTGATGGCGCGCTTCAAGTCGGCCTGAGGGTCGGCCTGACGGGGACAATTGACCGGCGGGCACATGCCTGCCGGTATCGGGGCGGTTCCAGATGTACGGCAACAGATTTCGTCATAATTTCCTGACCGCCTTGCTGCTTGCCCCGGCAACGGCGTGGCTGGTGGTATTCCTGGTGCTGCCGTTCATCGCCATTGCCGTTTTCAGCGTCGGCGAGCGGGCACCGGAAGGCGGCTATCAGGCGGCCTTCACCTTCGCGCAATATGCCAACCTTCCGGCGCGGGCGACGGCCTTCTGGAACACGATGGTGCTGGCCCCGGTGGGCGCGCTGGCCTGTCTGCTCGTCGCCTATCCGGTCGCCTATTATCTCGCCCTGCAGGCGCCGCAGCGCTGGCGGCTGATCCTGCTGGCGCTGGTCGTCATTCCGTTCTGGACCAGCCTTTTGATGCGGACCTATGCCTGGATGTACATTCTGGGCGGACGCGGTATCCCGGCGCTGCTCGCCTTTGTCGGCATCGAGGATGTCAGGCTGATCAACACGCCGGGCGCCGTCCTGCTCGGCATCGTCTACGGCTATCTGCCGCTGATGATCCTGCCGATCTATGTCAGCCTCGAGCGGCTCGACCGAAGGCTCCTGGAAGCTTCCGCCGATCTCGGCGCGACGCCGCTGTCGACCTTCCTCGGCGTGACTCTGAAACTCTCGCTGCCGGGCGTGATGACCGGCTTCTCGCTGGTGATGATCCTGCTGCTCGGCGAGTATCTGATTCCGACGCTGCTTGGCGGTGGCAAGGTGTTCTTCATCGGCAATGCGCTGGTCGACCTGTTCCTGCAGTCGCGCAACTGGCCGTTCGGATCGGCCATCGCCATCACGCTGGTGCTGGTTTCGGTGGTGGTGCTGATCGTGGCCAACCGCATCTCGACCCGCGTCTCGGGCGCCCGCCGGGTGGACCTGATCTGATGCGCGCCTTCGTCATTGCCGTTTTCGGTTTCCTCTATCTGCCGATCGCGCTGGTCGTGCTGTTCTCCTTCAATGCCGGCCGCCATGCCAGCGAGTTCACCGGTTTTTCGGTGCAGTGGTACGGCACGGCGCTGTCGAACCCGTTCCTGGTCGAAGCGCTGAAGAACAGCCTGTTCATCGCCACCACCAGTGCCCTGCTGGCGGCTGTGTTCGGCACCGCGGCGGCGCTGGGCCTCGCGCGTGTCGGAATCAGAACCCGGGCTGTCTTCGACGCGCTGCTGGGTGCCGCGATCGTGGTTCCCGGCGTCGTCATCGGCATCTCGACGCTGGTCGCGCTCGTCCAGCTGTTCGCCTTCGTCAATCCGTTCCTCGCCTCGATCTGGCCTGACGATCAGCCGCCGCGCCTGTCGCTCGGCTATGGTTCGATCATCGCCGCGCATGGCCTGTTCTCGATGGCGCTGGTGACGATGATCGTCGGCACGCGGCTCGGCAGTCTCGACCGCAACCTGGTCGAGGCCTCCAGCGATCTCTACGCGACGCCGCTGACGACGTTCCGCTCGATCGTGCTGCCGCAGATCATGCCGGCGGTGGTCGCCGGCTTCCTGCTCGCCTTCACCTTTTCCTTCGACGATTTCATCATCGCCTTCTTCGTCGCCGGCGCGCAGACGACGCTGCCGATCTATGTGTTCGCCTCGATCCGGCGCGGCGTGACTCCGGAAATCAACGCCATCGCGACGATCGTGCTCGTCGCCTCCGTGCTGCTCGTGGTGCTTGCCCAATGGCAGTTGCGCCAGCGCAAGCCGTCCAACTGAAAGCCGCATCATGATCCTCAAAGACCGCATCGCCGTGGTGACAGGCGCGGGTTCCGGCATCGGCCGCGCCGGCGCCATGATCATGGCCAGGGAAGGCGCGACGGTCGTCATCGCCGACAGGGACCAGGCCGGCGGCGAGGCGACAGCCTCGGATATCCGCGCGGCGGGCGGCAGTGCCGAGGCAATTGCCGCCGACGTTTCGGATGACGCGGATGTCGAGCAGCTCCTTGCCGGCACGCTCCAAAGGCATGGTCGCATCGACATCCTGCATAATCACGCCGGCATCCAGGTCGGCGGTACGCTGACCGAGGTCGGAACCGACGGCATGGATGCCTCGTGGAGGGTCAATGTGCGGGCGCAATTCCTGGCGGCGAGGATCGTCATGCCGTCGATGATCGCGCAAGGCGGCGGCGTCATCCTCAACACTGCCTCGAATTCGGGTGTCTTCTACGACCGCGAGATGATCGCCTACGCTACGTCGAAACATGCGGTGGTGGCGATGACGCGGCAAATGTCGCTCGACTATGCCCGGCATAATGTGCGCGTCAACGCGCTCTGCCCGGGCTGGGTCGACACGCCGTTCAACGAGCCGTTCATCGCCCAGATGGGCGGACGCGAGGCGATCGAAACCTATGTCCGCACCAAGATCCCGATGGGCCGCTGGGCGAGTGCGGAAGAGATAGCGGAGGCGATCCTGTTCCTCGTCTCCGACCGGTCATCCTTCATGACCGGCCAGGCGCTGGTGATCGACGGCGGCGAGAGCATCGGCTGATCGCAGTGTTTGCGCCGTTAGCCAGTCCGCGAAGGTCGTCATCGCCTGCGAGTTCTGCCGCCTGCGTCTTGCCGACAGCCAGTAGCGGCCGACATCGACCGTGCTGCCGAAGGGCTGTACCAGCTGGCCGCAACCAAACTCGCGGCTGAACATCGAGACCGGCAGCAGCGCCACGCCGGCGCCCTGGACGGCGGCGTTGGCCATGGTGACGGAGGAATCGAAGACGATGCCCTTGATCGGTGGGCAATGGCGCCCCGCCGCCTCGAACCAGCGCAGCCACTCGTCCTCCCGGTAGGAGCAGAGCAGCGTTTCGCGGGCGAGATCGGAGGGGTCGCGCAGGCGCGCGGCTATGTCGGGCGCGCAAGCAGGCGAGAACGAGCCTGACATCAGCGGCGTGTTGTCCGTCCCTTGCCAGGAGCCGTCGCCGAAGCGGATGGCGAAGTCGAGGCCGTCGGCGGCGAGGTTGACCCGGTTGTTGTTGGTCGAGATGCGCAGTTCGATGTCCGGATAGGCCTGGTGGAACAGCGCTAATCGTGGGATCAGCCAGCCCGAGGCGAAGGTGCCGACGACGCCGACGGTGACGATGTCGTGGAAGCGGCCGCCCTCGAAACGGTCGAGCGTGATGCTAATCCTGTTGAAGGCGTCGCTCAGCACCGGCAGCAAGGCTTCGCCTTCATCGCTTAAGGTCAGCCCGTGCGGCAGCCGGCGGAAGAGCCGGACGCCAAGCACCTCTTCAAGGCCCTTGACCTGATGGCTGATGGCGGCCTGGGTGACGCGCAGTTCGAGGCCGGCGCCGGTGAAGCTGAGATGCCGTGCGGCGGCCTCGAAGGCGCGCAAGCCGTTCAGCGGAAGATGCGATCGCTTCATCGGGTGCAGCCCTAATTTTTCTTATGGCGGAGGCGACGTTTACTTGTTTGCGATGGCGTCGGATCCGGTCCAGTTCTGCGGCGCGGGGCAACAGAGAGTGTGGACATGACGAGCAGACGCAGTTTCATTGGTGGTCTCGCAGTGGTTTTGACGGCGCCCATCACGCTTGGCGCGGTGGCGAAGGCGGCAACAAGCCCGACAAAATTTGATGGGGTCTTGCCGAAAATAAGGCGGATCGAAGCGAAAAGCGGCGGCCGGCTTGGTGTGGCCTGCCGGATCGCAGGAACGGCGGTTCAGTTCGGTTATCGCGAGAACGAGCTGTTTCCGATGTGCAGCACCTTCAAGACGCTGGCCGCGGCGCTCATCCTGCATCGCGTCGACGGCGGCGTCGAGCAGCTCGACCGCAGCATAGAGGTGCCGCATGACGCCGTTGTCGCGAACTCGCCAACGACCAAGAACCATGCCGGCGGCGCAATGACGGTGGCGCAGCTTTGCGAGGCCGCGGTGACGGTCAGTGACAATGGCGCGGCCAATCTGCTGCTGGCCTCCTTTGGCGGACCGCCGCAACTGACCGCTTATCTGCGCTCGATCGGCGACACGGTGACCAGGCTCGACCGGATCGAGCCGGAGCTGAACGAATCCGTGCCGGGCGACCCCCGCGATACGACCTCGCCGCTAGCCATGATCGAGGATTACGAGCGCCTCGCTCTCGGCGACAGCCTGTCGCAAAAGAGCCGGGTGCAGCTTGTCGACTGGCTGGCGGCCAACAAGACCGGCGACGACCGCATCAGGGCAGGACTGCCGAAAGGCTGGAAATGCGGCGACAAGACTGGCACCGGCGAGCATGGCAGCACCAATGACGCGGCGGTCATCTGGCCGATGTCAGGCAATCCGGTTCTGATGTCGGTCTACCTGACCGGCACCAAGCAGAGTCTGGCCAAGCGCAATGCGACGATTGCCTCGGTCTCGCGCGCCTTGGTGGAAGCAATCGAGGCATGAGCCGTCGGAGCAGCGCGGCTGTGCCGTGCTGCATTTCTCACACATGCTTGCGGCCGCCTGTCTCGCGGAACCAGCTGTCCGGGTAGGGATACCACCAGCCCTGGATTTCGGGCTTGTGATCGATGATGACCATCTTGGAACGGCGGAAGGCATCGAGCCCCTGGCGTCCAAGCTCGCGGCCAAGGCCTGATGCCTTCCAGCCACCGAAGGGCAAGGCGTCATTGTCGATCAGCGGGTTGTTGACCCAGACCATGCCGGCTTCGAGCCGCTCGGCCGCCTCATGCGCCTCGGCGAGGTCTGTCGTGAACACCGAGGCGCCGAGCCCGAACGGGCTGTCATTGGCAAGCCGGATCGCCTCGTCGAAATCCTTCACCCGGCAGATGGCGGCGACCGGCCCGAAACATTCCTCGCGCACGATCGCCATGTCAGGGGTGACGCCGGTCAGGATCGTCGGTTCGTAGAACCAGCCCGTGTTGTGCGCTGGCGGGATGCGCCCGCCGGTGACGGCCTTCGCTCCGTGTGCAATGGCGTCATCGACCAACCGCATCACCTTGGCCCGCGCACTCTCGCTGACCAGCGGCCCGATCTCGGTCTTGTCCATGCCGTTACCGATGCGCAGCGCGCGTGTCCTCTCGGCGAACAATTCGACAAAGCGGTCGTGCACGGCGTCGACGACGAAGAAACGCTCGGCCGAGGTGCAGACCTGGCCGGTGAGGTGGAAGGCGGCGGTGACACTGCCGGCGGCCGCGACCTCGAGCGGGGCATGTTCGCTGATGATCAGCGGATCGCTGCCGCCCGCCTCGATGACGCAAGGTTTCATGCGCTCGGCGCAGGCCACCGCGACCGCCTTGCCGGCGGCGACCGAGCCGGTGAAGGCAACCGCATGGGTGCGGTCCGAAGTGATCAGTGCCTGCGCGGTGACCGCGCCGCCCGGCAGGCAGGAGACAAGGCCTTCCGGCAGCGAGCGGAACACGGCCATATAGTCCAGCGTCGACAGCGTCGTCGCCTCGGCCGGCTTGATGATGCAGGCATTCCCCGCGGCAAGCGAGGCGGCCACCGTCCAGCACATCAGCAGGATCGGAAAATTGTAGGGCATGATGTGGACGGAGACGCCATAGGGCTCGTAGCGCGCATATTGGAAGGAGCCGGCCTGCGTCGTGCCGGCGACCTTGCCGGCGTCGTCGCGCGCCATCTCGGCATAGTAGCGGAAGATCGGCGCGCAATTGGCGATCTCGCCGATGGCTTCGGGATAGGGCTTGCCCATCTCTCGCACCATCAGTTCGGCGCAGCGGGTGAAATCCGCCGCCTCGATGGCATTGGCGACGGCATGCAGATGCCTGGCTCGGCTCTTGGCGTCGAGTTTTTTCCAGCTAACCTGCGCCGTGGTTGCGGCAGTGAGCACGGCGTCGATTTCGTCGTCGCTGGCCGCGGTGATGGCGCCAACCGTTTCAAGCGTGGCCGGGTCGATCACCGGTTTGCTTGCGCCAGCCATCGGCCGGTAGCCCGGATTGACGAAGAAAGTCGGCTGGTCAGGGGAGAAATGCATTCTTATCCTTCTCCACGCGTGGAGCCTTTTTTGAGGATTCGCCCTGCCGAGGCTCAGCGGATCATGTAGACCTTCTTGATGGTCTCATGGACGGTGCAGACGCCCTTCCAGTCCTGCGGAAAGAAGGCCGCCGTGTCCGGCTCGATCTCGATCACCTCGCCGGATTCATGCACGTAGGTGCAGCGGCCTTCGAGGAAGTGGCAGAACTCGTCGCGGGTAACGTGGCAGTGCCATTTGCCAGGGGTGCAGACCCACAGGCCGCACTCGGAGCGGCCCTCGGGCCCTTTGTGCAGCAATTTACCCGAGGTGTGGGATTGCCCCTCGATCATGGTCGGGATGATGCCCCAGTCGACGAGGTCGGCGATGGCCAAGGGGGATTGCATGATGGGTGTGGTCATATCGATTTCCTTGAAATGGGCTCACCGGCACATGAAGGCCTTGGTCAGCGTTTGCGTGATGATGGAGATGCCGGTCCAGCCGGCGGGGAAGAACACGAGCGTGCCGGCCTCGACCGGAATTTGCTCCCCATTCTCATGGACATAGCTGCCGTGACCCGACAGGAAGTGGCAGAACTCGTCGGCGGCGAAGGTGACCTTGCGGGTGCCCGGCGTGCATGACCACAGGCCGCATTCGCTCGATCCGTCCGGGTTCCGCGACAGGATCTTGCCGGAGGCGCGCGGCGCGCCGGCAAGCGTATTGCTGCCCGCGCCCCAGTCGTCCAGTTCCACGGTTGAGGCCTTTGGCCAGTGCGGTGTCGGCATGTCAGCTCCTCGGTCAGGCCAGCATGTAGACGTTGCGCATGGTCTCATGCACGGTGCATTCGCCTGTCCAGCCGGCGGGAAACATGACCACGGTCCCGGTCGACACTTCTATCACTTCACCGACATCCGATCGGTAGGTCGCGCGGCCGGCGACGAAATGGCACAATTCATCGCGCGGGATCGAGAGCCGCCAACGGCCCGGCGTGCACACCCAGATGCCGGATTCCGGCTGGTTGTTCGGACCCTTGTGCACCAGCCTGCCGGTGGAATGCGAGGCGCCTTCCAGTGCATCGGGCTGGGTGCCCCAGTCGACGAGGTCGGTGCGGGTGGAGGCGTGGTGGAGGTGTGGGGCGGAAGAGGTCACAGCAGCGCCTCCAGCAACCCAGCCGCCTTTTCCGGCCCGTTCTGCGCGTGCATCTGTGCCGACGTCTTCGCCAGCCTCGCCTTCATCCTGGGATCGGTCAGGCAGGTCTCGATCTTCGCGATCAGCTCGGCATCGCTCCAGTCGTAGCGCGGCATGCCGAAGCCGTGGCCGGTTTCCTCGACCCGGGTGGCGTTGTCGTGGCCGTCCCAGACATAGGGCATGATGATTGCCGGCTTGCCGAAATAGAGGCATTCGGTGAACGAGTTGTTGCCGCCGTGATGGATGACGGCGTCAACCTGCGGGATGACCGAAGGCTGCGGGAACCAGCTCTCGACGATGACGTTGCCGGGAACGTCTGTGTACTGGTCCTTGTAGCCGCCGACATTGACCAGCGCGCGGTAGCGCGTCTTGCCTAGCGTTGCGATGATGCGCTTCAGCAAATCGACATCGCCGGCCCCGAGGCTGCCGAAAGAGACATAGAGCAGCGGGCCATCATTGTTCTTCGCGAAGGTGGGTACCGCATAGGGCTTCTCTTGCCGCACGCAGCCTTCGAGATACTGGAATTGCGCCGGGTCGAGCGGATGGCGGCGCTTGAATTTCGCGGCCTCGGGATAGAGCAGCAGGTTCAGATAGGGCGACGCCTCGAAGAACTGGCCGACCGGATAGGTCGCTTCGTTGTTGGCTGTGAGAAAGGCATTGAAGTCGTCATGGATCGGCTTGATCACCGCGTTGAAGTGATCGCGGTAGCGCTGGTGCCCGGCGTGGTCATTCTCACCGCAGCCGGAGAGATGCGGCGGGATGTCCTCGTCCTCGATCTCGTTTTCCGAGCAGGAGATGACGCGTACCCATGGTTTGCCGAACTGCTTTATCGCCGGGAACAGGATGACGTTGTCGACGCAGATCACGTCGGGCTTGATGGCGGCAAGCACGCCCGGTAGATCCTTCTGGGCCCATTTGGCGCTGTCGACGATCGCGGTCCAGCAATCCTTCACATAGTTGTCGACCTGGTCGTAGGGCGACTTGCGGAAGTTCGGGATGTGGCCGTTGATGAAATCCTCCCAGAACTTGGCCATCTGCTCGGGCGGCATCGGTTCGGAGAGGTTCACCGGATGCGCCTCGAAACCGTAGCCCCTGTAGACCTCGACAAAGCCGGGGTCCGACAGGAACACAGCCTTGTGGCCGCGCGCCTCGACGGCTTGCGCGATGCCGACGGAATTGAGCGCCGGGCCGTAGGCGGCTTCGGGAAAAAACGCGATCGTCTTCTGCGCCATCAGGCTTCTCCTCTATTCCTCAAAAATTCTGACGTCGGCGGCGTCCCAGCCGAGTTCGAGCTGGTCGCCTGATGCGACAGGCCTGCGGTCGGCGGCATCCGCGGTGACGCGCACCATGAACGGCTTTGGCGACAAAGGCGTGCGGACATGCAGCTGCAGGTCGAGTCCGTGATAGGCCAGCGCCTCGACCGTGCCGGTCGTGCGGTTGGCGGTCTCGGCTGACGGGAACAATCGGATGCGTTCGGGCCGCACCGAGGCAACCGCCGATGCGCCAGGTGAAAGTGTGGCGGGGACCTTGCCCGTGATGCGCGCGCCGTTTGCAGCGACCACGCCATCGGCGGCGGCCTTGCCGGGCACGAAATTCATCACGCCGATGAAGTCGGCGACGAAGCGGTCCGCGGGATGTTCATAGATCGCGTGCGGCGTGTCGCATTGCAGCAGCCTGCCGTCTTTCAGCACCGCCATGCGGTCGGCCATGACAAGCGATTCTTCCTGGTCGTGGGTGACGATGACGAAGGTGATGCCGACCTCGTGCTGCAGGCGCTTCAGCTCCAGCTGCATGGCACCGCGCAGTTTCTTGTCGAGCGCGCCGAGCGGCTCGTCGAGCAGCAGCAGCCGGGGGCACTTGACCAGGGCACGGGCGAGCGCGACGCGCTGCTTCTGGCCGCCGGACAATTGCTCAGGCTTGCGGTCGGCGAACGGGACGAGTTCGGTGGTCGCCAGGATGGCGTCGACGCGTGAGCGGATTTCTTTAGCCGGCAAACGCTCCATCTCCAGCCCGTAGGAGACATTGGCGCGCACGCTCATATGTGGGAACAGCGCGTAGGACTGGAACATCAGATTGACCGGCCGCTTGTTGGGCGGCGTCCTGGCGATGTCCTTGCCGTCGAGCAGGATGCGTCCGTCGGTCGGCGTCTCGAAGCCGGCCAGCATGCGCAGAAGCGTGGTCTTGCCGCAGCCGGAGGGCCCAAGCAGCGCGAAGAACTCGTTCTCCCGGATATCGAGCGAGATGCCGTCGACGGCGGTGACGCGGCCGAATTTCTTCGACACATGGTCGATGGCCAGCAGCGTGCGCGGTTCGCTCATTGGCCGATAATCCCTCGATTGAGCCGCTGCGACAGGGTCAACGCGGTGATGGAGACAGCCATGACGATGGTTGCCAGCGCATTGATCTCCGGCGTGATGCCGAAGCGGATCATGGCGTAGATCTGCATCGGCAGCGTGGTCGAGGCACGGCCGGCGCCGGATGTGAAGAAGGCGATGATGAACTCGTCAACCGAAAGCGTGAAAGCAAGCAGCGCGCCGGCGATCACCGCCGGCAGGATGACCGGCAAGGTCACGCGCTGGAACGTGGTTACGGCGGAGGCGCCGAGGTCGGCGGAGGCCTCGACGATCGACCAGTCGAAACTCTTCAGCCGGGCACGCACCACCGAGCAGACGAAGGCGAGATTGAAGACGACATGGGCGAGGATGATGGTGTGCAGCCCCATGGTCAGGTTGAGCATGGAAAAGAACGACAGCAGCGCGATCGCCAGCACGATGTCGGGAATGATCATCGGCGCGAAGATCAGCGCTTCCAGGCCCTTGCCATATTGCCGGCGCATCTCGACGCCGATCGCCAGCAGCGTGCCGAGCAGTGTGGCGATGGCGGTGGAAACCAGCGCCACGATCAGCGTGTTGAGCGCGGCGGAAAGGATCGCGGAGTTGTTGGCCAGCGAAAGATACCATTTCAGCGAAAAGCCCGACCATGCCGTCGGCAGCCCGCCTTCGTTGAAGGACAGTGCCACCAGCACGCCGATCGGGATATAGAGGAAGGCAAAGACGAGGCCGAGCACGAGCCAGAGCGTGCGCCGCGTGGCTGGGGAACGCTCAGCCATCGGCATTACCTTTGGCCTCGGCCGCCCGCCCCGAGGCGCGGTCGGCGGCCAGTGCTTGCGCCATCAGCACCAGCAGCATGATGGCGATCAGCGCCATGGCGAGTGCCGCGCCGAAGGGCCAGTCATTGGCGGTCAGGAACTGGTCGTAGACGAGATTGCCGATCATCTGGAAGCGGCCGCCGCCGAGCAGCGCCGGGGTGACGAAATTGCCGATCGACAGCACGAAGACGAAGACCGCGCCGGCGGCGATGCCGGGCACGGTCAGCGGCAGGACGACACGGCGAAAGGTGGTGGCGGCCGAGGCGCCGAGATCACGTGAGGCTTCGGCAAGCTCCGGGTTGAGCCGGGACAAAGGCGCGTAGCAGGCGAGGATGACGAAGGGCAAATAGTTGTAGACCAAGCCGGCGATGACGGCGCCTTCGGTATAGAGCATCGACGGCGGCTCGCCGGTGTAGCCCAACCACCGCAGCAGTTGCGTGATCAGGCCTTCGCGGTTGAGCAGCACGATCCAGGCATAGGTGCGGATCAGGTAGTTGGACCAGAACGGCAGCACGGCGAAGAACAGGAACACCGGCTGCCACCGGCGCGGTGCCGCGGCAATGGCATAGGCGGCGGCATAGCCGATCACCACGGCGATCAGGGTGGCGCTGCCGGCGATGCGCGCCGATTTGAGGAAGATGCCGGCATAGAGCGGGTCAAAGACCAGCCCGAAATTCTCCAGCGTGAAGGTGTAGTCGATGCCGCCATAGATGCCGCGCCGGAAGAAGGCGAGCGCCAGCACCAGCGCGCACGGGACCACCATCAGCGCGGTCAGCCAGACCAGCGCCGGGGCCATCAGCAGGGAGGAGCGAAGTCGGGTCTGGGACAATTTAAGGTACCGCTCAGGGCCGGCAGCCGAGGCGCTGCCGGCCGTGATATCCGTGCCGCCTACTGGGCGGCCTTGATCTCGCTGACGATCTTGGAATAGTCGCGCTGGGCCTCGCCGACGTCGCGCAGCTGTTCGAACTTGACGAGGTCGGCCACCGGCATCGCCATGTTGGGGAATTTGGCCAGGAAGTCGGCCGGCAGGCTTTCCATCGCCGGCTTGTTCGGCACCTTGTAGTCGATGTTCTGCGCCGCCCAGGCGTGGTTCTTGGCGTCGAGCATGAAGTTGATGAACTTGAAGGCGTCGTCCTTGTGCTCGGATGCCTTCATCACCACCATCGTGTCGACCCAGAGGTCGGAACCTTCCTTCGGGATGACGTATTTGATCTCCGGCTTTTCGGCGATGCCGTAATTGCACCAACCGTCCCAGGCCTGCACCATCAGCGCTTCGCCCGAAACCAGCTTGGAATAGAAGGTGGTGTCGTCATAGGCGAGCAGGGTCTTCTTGGCCGAGATCAGCAGGTCCTTGACCTCGGCCATCTTGGCCGGATCGGTCTCGTTGACGGAAAAGCCCTTGTCGAGCTGGCCGGCAGCCAGCAGCCAGCGATCGGTCGCCAGCATGGTGGTCTTGCCCTTCAGCTCGTCGGAAGGGGCGAGCAGGTCGCTCCAACTCGTTGGCGCCGCCTTGACGAGGTCGGAGCGGTAGCAGAGGCCGGTCGTGCCCCAGGTGTACGGCACCGAGAAAGTGTTGCCGACATCGTGCGGCAGTTTCGTTGCTTCGGGATAGAGGTTGGCGAGGTTGGGGACCTTGGCGTGGTCCATCGGCTCGGTCAGGCCGAGCTTGTTCAGCACTTCGGCGAAGGGCGAGGACACGAAGACCACGTCATAGCCCTTGCCGCCGGCGGCGATGAGCTTGCCCATGATCTCTTCATTGGTGGCGTGCACCACGACCTCGCCGGAGACGCCGGTCGCGGTCTTGAAGGCGGCCATGGCATCGGGCGCCATGTAGCCGTCCCAGTTGGAGATGACGAGGCCGGCGGCCATTGCCGGTGCGGACAGCGCCAGGGCAAGGCCGACAGCGATTGAAGAAACCTTGAGCGCACGGCGCCGCGGGCTGGTAGCGGTCATGGCAGACTCCCATTCCGGTTGATCGTCGAATTCTGTGCTGGACCGGTCGCGACCCATGCCGCTGCCCTCGATCCTGTTCCCTCGGTCTTTTTATCGCCGATTGCGCTGACAGTACTATTGCAGAAAAAAGTACGTCAATCCATAATTTGCCAACCGACCGAGGAATCTGGCCGATTGCGCTTGTCCCGGCGATCGGCCAAACCAGTAAGATCCCATCCGTCCGCCGAGACCAGTCATGCAAGCCGCAGCCCGACGACCTCGCACCAACCATCTCGATCTGGCGCAGCGCATCCTGGACGTGGCGCGGCAGCGCGGCTTCGAACCCGGCGCGCGCCTGCCCGAGCAGCAGATCGCTTCGCTGTGCAATGTCTCGCGCACGCCGGTGCGGGCGGCACTCAGCCTGCTGGCGGAGCGGGGCGTCGTGCGCTGGGAGGCCGATACCGGTTACCACCTGGCGGTCGACCTCGCCGCGCAGCCGGCCATTGCCACCGAGCTTCCCAGCGCGGAGGAGGACGAGCTGGCCGAGGCTATCCTGCGCGACCGCTCGGCGCGCAGGCTGGACCAGACGGTGACCGCCGCGGCGTTGATGCGACGCTACAGCGCCGAGAGGAAGACGGTACTAAAAGCGCTTAATAAACTGACAGAAGAGAATCTTCTGGACCGTGCGCCCGGCCAGTCATGGCTGTTCCGCCGCACGCCCGACGATCCGGAGGCGCAAGGCGAAAGCTATGAATTCCGCCTGGTGCTGGAGCCCGTGGCGATCCTGACGCCGGGCTTCCGGCTGGACGGCGCGCGGGCTGCGGCCCTGCGCCAAGGCATGGACGCGCTATCGGCGCTGCCGGATGCCGCGTTCGACACGCGCGAGTTCCAGCGGCTGGATATAGATTTTCACAGCATGATCGCCGAGGGCTGCGCCAATCGCTTCGTCGCCGACGCGCTGGCCGATCACCTCAGGCTGCGCCGGCTGCCGGGCCTCTATGGCGGCGTCAACGTCTTCCGGCTCCGGCAATCCTTGCTGGAACACCTGAACATACTCGACCATCTCGAAAGCCGGCAGTATGAGGTGGCTGCAGATCTGCTTCGCATCCACCTGCGGCTCTCCCGCAACCAGCGACCGCAGGCGGCCAGCCGCGGCGCCCCCGCGCTGTTCGGCATGATCAGCCGGCCGGAATGAAGAGGATTAATTGACGCGTAAAGCCAGCCCGACCATCGCGCTGTTTCCCGAAGCCAGTTTCGGGGCGGCGCTGAATTGCGTCGGCATCGCGCAGGCGTTGCGGGCCAAGGGCGCCCGGCCGGTCTTCATCTGCCATGCGGGCTTCTCCGGCGTCTTTGCCGACTATGGTTTCCAGGAATACCAGCTGCCGACCGACGAGCCGCTGAGCGACAGCGAGCGCCAGAGCTACTGGCAGGCCTTCGTGCGCCGGCACCTGCCGCATTTCAGGCTCAGCCCGATCGACCAGCTCGAAACCTATGTCGCGCCGACCTGGCAAGCGATCGTCGATACGGCGGTCAATGCAGAGGGGCCGCTGCGCCAATTGCTGGCGCGGCTGAAGCCCGACGCGGTGGTGCTCGACAATGTCATCATGTTCCCGGCGATCGCCGCCGCCGGCTGCCCCTGGGTGCGTGTCGTCTCCTGCGCCGAGACGGAGCTGCCCGACGCCCGGGTGCCACCCTACCTATCCGGCCTCGGAGCCGATGACCCGCAACGCGCGGCGTTCGAGGCCCGCTATCTCTCGGCCTCCGCGCCCGCGCATGACCGCTTCAATCGCTTTCGCGTGGACGCCGGCCTGGCGCCGTTGCCGAAGGGCCTGTTCCTTGAAAGCTCGCCCCACCTCAATCTGCTGCTGACGCCGACGATCGTGCGCCGCGAGCGTGCCGAGCCGCTCGATCCGGCCCGCTTCGTCTATCTCGAAGGCTGTGTGCGATCGGAAGGACCGTTCGAGGTGCCGGTCTTCCCGCGCAATGGCGGACCGCTGGTCTATGTCAGCTTCGGCAGCCTCGGCGCCATGGATGTCGGGCTGATCGAGCGCATGCTCGCCGTCTTCGACAGGCTGCCGGCGCGTTTCATCGTCAATGCCGGCGGCCTGCGCGACGCCTATCGCGCGGTGCCGGACAATGTCTATCTCGACGCCTGGTTTCCGCAGCCTTCGGTGGTGGCGAAGTCCGACCTGTTCATCCACCATGGCGGCAACAACAGCTTTTGCGAGGCGCTGCGCTTCGGCGTGCCGTCGCTGATCATGCCCTATTGCTGGGACGGACAC
The DNA here is from genome assembly GCF_013170825.1 of Mesorhizobium sp. NZP2298. Taxonomy (NCBI): domain Bacteria; kingdom Pseudomonadati; phylum Pseudomonadota; class Alphaproteobacteria; order Hyphomicrobiales; family Phyllobacteriaceae; genus Mesorhizobium; species Mesorhizobium sp. NZP2298. The sequence goes on from NZ_CP033365.1 coordinate 1,184,991, forward strand.
GACAATGCGCGCCGCGCCGAAGAGACCGGTACCGGCGACCATATCGGCCGTGACGGCTGGACCGAAGGAGTATTGGAGAGAGCCATTCTCGGCCTGCTGGCCGATGCCGCCATGCGCGCCCGCCTGAGGGACAATGCAGCCCAGATGGCGCTGAAACCCGGAACGGACGTGGCCGCCCAAGCCATACTCTCCCTGATACGGACGTGAACGAAATGCTCGACAAGAACACGAATACCGCGATCAACGACCCCAAGGCCTGGCTGGCCCAGCACGGCATCAACGAGGTCGAATGCCTGGTGCCCGACATGAACGGCGTGCTGCGCGGCAAGGCACTGCCGACGGCAAAATTCCTCAAGGCGCTGGAAGACCGCGCGCTCTATCTGCCAAGCAGCGCCTTCTTGGTCAGCATCGACGGCCGCTATTCCGGCTCGATCGACGAGGGTTTTGCCTATTCGGACCCGGACATGCGCATGGTGCCTGACGTTTCCACGCTCTGCTTGGCGCCCGGCGCTGGGGCGGGGAAGGCCTATGTCTTCGCCGACGCCTTCCATATGGACGGCAGGCCATGGATGGCCTCGCCGCGCCATGTGCTGCGCGCCGTGCTCGATCTCTACCGCCAGCGTGGCTGGCGGGCCGTGGTGGCGCCGGAGGTCGAGTTCTATCTGACCGCGTACAATCCCGATCCGGACAGGCCCCTGACCGCGCCGGTCGGCGCCAATGGCCGCACCGAGACCGTGCAGCATCCCTATGACATGGCGGCGCTCGAGGAGTTCGAGCCGGTGATCCGGCGCGTCTATGAGTATGCCGCGGCCGCCGGGCTGCCGCTCGACACGTTGATCCATGAATCGGGCACGGCGCAGCTGGAGATCAATCTCCTGCATGGCGACGCGCTGCCACTGGCCGACCAGGTGCTTTTGTTCAAGCGATTGACGCGCCAGGCCGCGCAGCAATGCGGCATGCATGCGACCTTCATGGCCAAGCCGATCGCCGCGCAGGCCGGCAGCTCGATGCATCTGCACATGTCCGTCGTCGACGAGGCGGGCAACGCGCTGTTTGCCGCAGCGGATGATGCCGACACCGAGATGTTCGGCCATTTCGTCGGCGGCTTGCAGAAATATATCCCTGAAATCATGCCGCTGTTCGCGCCCAATGTGAACTCGTTCCGCCGCATAAGACCCAACCACAGCGCGCCGGCCAACATCGAATGGTCGCATGACAACCGGTCCTGCGGCCTGCGCGTGCCGGCCGGAGGGCGCGCGGCGCGACGGGTGGAGAACCGCTTGCCGGGCGCCGATTCCAATCCCTATCTGGCGATCGCCGGTTCGCTGCTCGCCGGCTATCTCGGCGTCGAGCAGAAGCTGGCGCGCTCGGCCGAGGCGTCGGGCAATGCCTACAAGATCAAGAGCACGCTGCCGAAGACCATGGAGGAGGCGCTCGATCGTTTCGAGGCTTGCGATCCGGTCCGCAAACTGCTCGGCGAGGATTTCTTCCAGACCTATCTGCGCGTCAAGAGCGTCGAGCTCGACCTGTTCCAGAGCGTGGTGACGAGCTGGGAACGCGACCATCTGCTGCTGAAGGTGTGATCTTGGCATCTTCAACAGGCTTCAATTCCGGTCTCGATATCGGCAAATCCTACTATGTCGCTACCGCCAATCCGGCGCCGGACCATCCGGCGCTCGCCGGCGATGTCGAGGCCGACCTGGTGGTCGTCGGCGGCGGCTGCACCGGGCTGTCCGCCGCCTTGCATGCCGCCGAGCTCGGCCTGAAGGTGGTGCTGCTCGAAGGCGGCAAGATCGGTTGGGGGGCTTCAGGGCGCAATGGCGGCCAGATGATCCCCGGCCTGCGCAAGGGCGCCAAGGGTCTGGTCAAGCTCTACGGTCCCGAGCGGGCGAAGGTGCTGTTCGACCTCGCCTTCGAGGCGCGCGGCCTGGTGCTCGACATCATCAAGCGCCATGCCATCGATTGCGATCTGAGGCTGACCGGCCATCTGGTCGGCGCGGTCAACGGTTCCGACCTCAAGGATCTGGAAGAAGAGGCCAAATGCCTCGAGAGCGTGATGAAATTTCGCGACGTCGAGATCCTGTCGGCGACGGCCGCACGCGCCAAGGTCGACACGCCCTATCACGGTGCCATGTATGAGCCGCTTGGCGGCCATATGCACCCGCTGAACTACACGCTCGGCCTTGCCCGCGCGGCCGTGGCCGCCGGCGTCGTCATCCATGAGAATTCGGTGGCGGTGAAGCTGGAGCGTGAGCCTTCCATCCGCGTCTCGACGTCAAAGGGTTCGGTCCGGGCCAAACATGTCGTGCTGGCGGGTGATGCTCTGCTGCACGGGCTGGAGCCGCGCGTCAACAGCCGCATCATGCCGGTCGGCAACTACATCGTCGCCACCGAGCCGCTGGAGGGCAAGCGCAATGTCATCCCGGCCAATGTCGCGGTGTCCGATACACGCTTCGTCGTCAATTACTACCGCATGTCGGCGGATGGCCGCCTGCTTTTCGGCGGCGGCGAGCGCTACACGCCGTCGCCGCCGGCCGACATTGCCGGCTTCGTGCGGCCGCATATGGAAGGCACGTTTCCGCAGCTTAGGGGCTGCCGCATCGATCATGCCTGGGGCGGCCTGGTTTCGGTGACGACGTCGCGGCTGCCGCATGTCGGGCACTATGGCGAGGTCTATTTCGCGCATGGCTATTCCGGCAAGGGCGTCATCCTGTCGACACTGTCGGGCAAGCTGCTCGCCGAAGCGATCACCGGCGATGCCTCACGGCTGGATTTGTTCTCGACGCTCACGCCCATGCCGTTCCCCGGCGGCACGGCGCTGCGTGGGCCGCTCTATGTACTGGGCATGCTATGGTACGCGATGCGGGACCGGATCAAGCATTGAGGTCGCCAGACGCGATCTAGACGACAAAGAAATCCTCGATGCGCTCTCTGGCTCCAAGCAGCGCCGGCAGGATTTCCCGCTCCATCTCGGCGACGGTGAACCGCGCCGACTGGGTCGAGACATTGATCGCCGCGACCGTGCGTTTCGCCCGGTCGCGGATCGGCACGGCAATGGAGCGCAGGCCGAGCTCCAGCTCCTCGTCGACGATGGCGAAGCCGTCCGCCTTCGCCTTGCCAATGGCGCCGGCCACCGCACGCTTATCGGTGATGGTCTTTGGCGTTCGCCTCTCGATGGTTGCCTGGCCGAGAAATGTGTCCAATTCCCCTGATGCCAGGCCGGCAAGCAGGATCCGCCCCATCGATGTGCAATAGGCCGGCAGCCTCGTGCCGACATCGAGCGAGACGCTGAGGATACGGCGGCCGGGAATGCGGGCGACATAGACGACATCCTCGCCCGACAGGATCGCGGCCGAGCAAGCCTCGTTCAGTTGTGCCGCCACGGCCCGCATGATGGGGGCGGCAAAGCTCCACAGGGAGGCACCGCCGAGCCAGGTGCGGGCGACCGTCAGCAGGCGGGGCGACAGCGAAAACACGCGGCCGGCCTGTGTGGCATAGCCTGTGGCAACCAAGGTCAGCAGGAAGCGGCGGGCGCCAGCGCGGGTCAGGCCCGCCTCCTCGGCCATTTCGGTCAGCGTCATGCCCGCCGGATGCCGGGCCAGGATTTCCATGACGGCAAGGCCGCGTTCGAGCGAGCCGACATGATCGCGGGAAGGGGGCTCTTCGTTCATCTCGCCTCCGCGCAAGGGTGCTGTCGCCAGGATTGACTCCGTGCCCTTAATCGGACTAGAAGTATCGCATATAAAACATATGTTCGCAATACGAACTTTTTGGATTGGAGCCCTGGCGATGGTCAAGTTCCTGCCGCTCAAGCAGGCCGTTGCGGAGAATTTGAACAATGGCGATACCGTCGCCTTCGAGGGCTTCACCCATCTGATCCCGACAGCCGCCGCGCATGAGGCGATCCGCCAGGGATTTCGCGACCTGACCCTGATCCGCATGACGCCAGACCTGATCTACGACCAGATGATCGGCATGGGCATGGCGAAGAAGATCGTCTTCTCCTATGTCGGCAATCCCGGCGTCGGCCTTCTGCGGCGTGCGCGTGACGCCATCGAGAACGGTTTTCCCCGGTCGATCGAGGTCGAGGAGCACAGCCATGCCGGCATGGCCAATGCCTATGAGGCGGGAGCGGCCGGCCTGCCCTGCGCGGTGTTCCGTGGCTATCGCGGCGCAGGCCTCGCGGCGGTCAACCCGAACATAAAGTCGGTCACTTGTCCGTTCACCGGCGAGGTTCTGGCGGCGGTGCCTTCGATCCGTCCCGACGTCACCTTCATCCATGCGCAGAAGGCCGACAAGAAAGGCAATGTGCTGGTCGAAGGCATTATCGGCATCCAGAAGGAAGCGGTGCTGGCGGCCAAACGCGCCGTGGTGACCGTGGAGGAAGTGGCCGACAATTTCGACGATCTCCATCCCAATTTGACGGTGCTGCCGCGCTGGACGATCGCGGCGATCTCCGTCGTGCCCGGCGGATCGCACCCGTCCTACGCGCATGGCTATTACGCGCGCGACAACGCCGCCTATCTGGAGTGGGACGAGATCGCCGCCGACCGTGAGAAATTCCAGGCCTGGATGCAGGCAAACGTCATCGAGAAGAGCGCCGGCGACTTCGCCGGACGTGTCGAGCATCTGAGGAAAGCGGCATGAGCGGGACAGGCTTCACCCCCAACGAGATGATGACCATTGCCGCCAGCCGCGCGTTGAAGAACGACGATGTCTGCTTCGTCGGCATCGGTGCGCCGTCCGCCGCCTGCAATGTGGCGCGACTGACGCATGCGCCCGACATCACGCTGATCTATGAGAGCGGCACGATCGGTACCGCGCCTGATGTGCTGCCGTTGTCGATCGGCGATGGCGAATTGTGCGAAACCGCTGTCACCACCGTCGCGGTGCCGGAAATGTTCCGCTACTGGCTGCAGGGCGGCCGCATCTCGATCGGTTTCCTCGGTGCGGCGCAGCTCGACAAGTTCGGCAACATCAACACCACGGTCATCGGCGATTATTTCCATCCCAAGACCAGGCTGCCCGGCGGTGGCGGCGCGCCAGAGATCGCGACCTCATCGAAGGAAATCTACATCACCATGGCGCAGACCAAGCGCGGCATGGTCGAAAAGATCGACTTCTTCACGTCCTTCGGCCATGGCGAGGGCGGCGACCATCGCAAGCGGCTGGGCATCGACACATCAGGCCCGACCTTGCTGATCACCGATCTCGCCATCTGGAAGCCGGACCCGGTGACCAAGGAATTCACCGTCGTGTCGTTGCATCCGGGCGTCACCCGCCAGCAGGTGCAGGAAAGCTGTGGCTGGGTCGTTAAGTTCGCCGAGGCGCTTGACGAAACACCGGCGCCAAGCGAACTCGAACTCAATACATTGCGCGACCTGCAGGCCCGCACCAGGGCGGCGCATGAGGGAACCGGAAAAGCAAAGGCTGCATAACATGGCCGAGGCCTATATCTGCGACTACATCCGCACGCCGATCGGCCGCTTCGGCGGGTCGCTGTCTTCCGTGCGTGCCGACGACCTCGGCGCCGTCCCGCTGAAGGCGCTGGTCGAGCGCCATTCCGGCATCGACTGGCAGGCGGTCGACGACATTGTCTATGGCTGCGCCAACCAGGCCGGCGAGGACAACCGCAACGTCGCGCGCATGGCGCTGCTGCTGGCAGGCCTGCCGAAGGAGATCCCGGGTTCGACCGTCAACCGGCTGTGCGGGTCGGGCATGGACGCGCTGACCATCGCCGCCCGCGCCATCAAGGCCGGGGAGGCCGAACTGATGATCGCCGGCGGCGTGGAATCGATGAGCCGGGCGCCCTTCGTCATGCCCAAGGCCGACACGGCCTTTTCGCGCAATGCCGAGATTTACGACACCACCATCGGCTGGCGCTTCGTCAATCCGCTGATGAAAAAGCAGTACGGGGTCGATTCGATGCCCGAAACCGGCGAGAACGTCGCCGAGGATTTTGCCGTTTCGCGCGCGGACCAGGACGCCTTTGCCGTGCGCAGCCAGGACAAGGCCGTCGCCGCGCAGGCCAATGGAAGGCTGGCCAAGGAGATCACGCCGGTGACGATCCCGCAGCGCAAGGGCGATGCCGTCGTCGTCTCGAAGGACGAGCATCCCCGTGCCGGCACCACGGTCGAGACATTGGCCAAGTTGCCGACGCCGTTCCGTCAGGGCGGCACGGTGACGGCCGGCAATGCCTCCGGAGTCAATGATGGGGCGGCTGCACTGATCGTTGCCTCGGAAGCAGCAGCGCACAAATACGGCCTGACGCCGATCGCCCGCATCCTCGGCGGGGCCGCGGCCGGCGTTGCGCCGCGTATTATGGGCATCGGCCCGGCACCGGCGACGCAGAAACTGTGCGCGCGGCTCGGCCTGACGCCGCAACAATTCGATGTCATCGAGCTCAACGAAGCCTTTGCCTCGCAAGGCATCGCCGTGTTGCGCCAGCTCGGCATTGCCGAGGATGCGCCGCACGTCAATCCGAATGGCGGCGCCATCGCGCTTGGCCATCCCCTGGGCATGTCGGGCGCACGCATCTCCGGCACGGCGGCGCTGGAGCTGCGCGAACGCGGCGGCCACTACGCCCTGGCCACCATGTGCATCGGTGTCGGCCAGGGCATCGCCATCGCGCTCGAAAGGGTCTGATCGCGCGATCCCTTGGCTTGCCGAAATCATGGTCCGATTCGGCGCGTCGCCAAATTTGACCATGTGGACAAAAGCCCAGGCTCGTTCCATAGTTCCCCGCGCATGACCCCGAAAATCGAAATCGATTTTCGGAAAGGATCATGCGCAGAACTAAGAGCTACAGCGTCCTCTGCGCGTCCGAGGGACGCGCGGCGCTGTAGGCTGATTTTTAGAACAGCCGGCTCGACACGGCTGTCGAACAGAGGGGACTGCAATGGAAAACCGGAAGACCAAATTCCAATCGACACGCGAAGGGATTTCGCGACGCAACGTGCTGGAGCTCGGCGCGCTTGGCCTGGCAGCGGCGATGCTGCCGGGCGTCGCCTTCGCCAAGGACAAGAAGCTGAAGGTGGCGGCGATCTTCGCCACGCCGATCGAGGAGCCTTGGGACAACCAGATCCATGTCGCCCTGCAGAAGGCCGAGAAGGAACTCGGCATCGAATACAAGTGGTCCGAGAAGGTGCAGACCGCCGATTTCAGCCGCGTCATGCGCGAATATGCGCAAGGCGGCTACCAGCTGGTGCTGGGCGATGCCTTCGCCGCCGAGCGTGAATCGCGCCGCACCGCCAAGCAGTTCCCGAAAACCGCCTGGCTGTTCGGTTCGGGTGCCGGCCCCGCCGAACCCAATTTCGGCGTCTTCGACAACTGGATTCATGAGCCGGCCTATCTCTCGGGCATGATCGCCGGCAAGATGTCGAAATCGGGCACGGTCGGCGCCGTGGCGGCGATGGGCATTCCGGAAGTGAACCGGCTGGTCAACGCCTTCTTTGCCGGTGCCAAGGAGGTCAACCCGAACGTCAAGAAGAAGGTCGCCTTCATCGGTTCCTTCTTCGATCCGCCAAAGGCCAAGGAGGCCGCGGTGGCGCAGATCGATGCCGGCGTCGACGTTATCTATGCCGAGCGCTTCGGTGTCATCGAGGCGGCGGTCGAGAAGAAAATCCTCGCCATCTCCAACATGTCGGACCAGTCCAGCCTCGGCCCCGATACGGTCATCACCGGCCCGGTCTGGGACATGTACCCGACGGTCGAGCAGGCGATCAAACTGGTCAAGGCCGGCGTCTACACCGCGCAGGACTATGGCGATTTCTCGCGCATGGCCAAGGGCGGTTCCTATCTCGCCCCCTACCACAAGTTCGACAAGACGCTGCCTGCGGACGTCAAGGACCTGGTCGAGAAGAAGAAGGCCGAGATTCTGGAAGGCAATTTCCGGGTGGATGTGGACGAGAACACGCCGGTTTCGGATTGACTTCCTTACCCTCCCCCTTGTTGGGAGGGTCGATCCGCGAAGCGGATCGGGATGGGGGTCAGCGCCGCACCCCACCCCGTCTCACGCTCTTCGCTTCGCTGCGATCGTAAGCCGACCCTCCCCACAAGGGGGAGGGTGAAGAGCCGAGCCAACGCCATCAGGATTTCGCTTTGCCGACGCCCGCCCCACTCATCGAAATGCGCGGCATCACCAAGAGGTTCGGCGCCGTCAAGGCGAACGAGGCTGTCGACCTCAGCGTCGCGCCGGGCGAGATCCTCGGCCTGCTGGGCGAGAACGGCGCCGGCAAGACGACGCTGATGAACGTGCTGTTCGGCGCCTACGCGCCGGACGCCGGCGAAATCCTGATCCAGGGCCAGCCAGTGAGGATCACCAGTTCGGCTGACGCACTGGCCGCCGGCATCGGCATGGTGCACCAGCATTTTCATCTGGCGCCACGGCTGACGGTGCTGGAAAACCTGCTCATCGGTATCCCGGGCAAATCGGGGCGGATCGATCGCGTCGGCGGGCTGGCGCGGCTGGCTGAAATCAGCCGCCAGCACGGGCTGACGCTTGATCCCGATCTGCCGGTTTCGGCGCTCTCGGTCGGCGAACAGCAGCGGCTGGAGATCGTCAAGGCGCTGTTTCGCGGCGCCAAGCTCTTGATCCTCGACGAGCCGACGGCGGTGCTCGCGCCAAGCGAGGTCGACGGACTGTTTTCAGCGCTGCGCTCGATGGCGGCACAGGGCCTCGGCATCATCTTCATCTCGCACAAGCTCAACGAGGTAAGGGCACTGACACATCGCTGCACGGTGCTGCGGCTTGGCCGCGTCGCCGGCCGCGTTGATGATCCCGCCAACACCACGTCGGCGGCGATGGCAGAGCTGATGTGCGGTCACGAAATCGTGCCGCCGGCAAGGGGCGCGTCGACGCCCGGTGCCGATGTGCTGACGCTCGACGGCATTTCCACCTCGCGTCATTCCGGCACCGTGCTGCGCGATGTGTCGCTTGCCGTTCGCGCCGGCGAAATCCTCGGCATCGCCGGCGTGTCGGGCAATGGTCAGCGGGCGCTGGCAGAGGTGATCTCCGGCGTGCGCGTGCCCGACGCCGGCCGGATGACGATCGCCGGCCAGAAGGTGTCGCGGTTCTCGCCGCGCGAGGTGCAGGCGCTTGGCCTCGGCCGCATCCCGGAAGACCGCATGACGACCGGCCTGGTCACCAATCTGCCGCTCGCCGATTCCATGGTGCTGCCGCGCATCGGCACCGCCGCGTTTTCAGCCAAGGGCCTGCTCAAGCCGGACGCGATCTGCGCCTTCGCCGAAGCGCAGATCAAGGCCTATGATATCAGATGCCCCGGGCCGATGACCCGGGCCGGGGCGCTGTCCGGCGGCAATCTGCAAAAGGCGCTCTTGGCGCGCGAGCTCGCCTTCGATCCGAAGGTGCTGATCGTTTCCCAGCCGACGCGCGGCCTCGACATCGGCGCCGCCCGCTTCATCCACGAAAAATTCCTCGACATGCGGACCAAGGGCTGCGGCATCATCGTCATCGGCGAGGATCTCGAAGAGCTGCTCGTGCTCTGCGACCGCATCGCGGTGATGTATGAAGGCCGCATCGTCGGCACGCTCGACAGCGCCGATGCGACGATCGCGCGGCTCGGCCTGATGATGACCGGGGCGGAGGGCCACGGCTGATGTTTCGCCTGGAAGTCCGCACCTCCACGCCCGCCTGGTTCAATCTGGCGCTGCCGCTGCTGGCGATCGGCGCCACGCTTGTCCTGTGCAGCGGCCTCATCGCGCTTGCCGGCGCCGGCGTGCTCGAATCCTACGGCGTGATGTTCACGGCTTCGCTCGGCGACAGCTATGCGATCACCGAAACGCTGGTGCGCGCCGCACCGATGATCTTCACCGGGCTGGCGGTCGCCGTCGCCTTCCGCGCCAAATTCTGGAACATCGGTGCTGAAGGGCAATTGCTGGCCGGCGCGGTCGCCAGCTGCTTCGTCGGCGCGATCCCGATGCCGGGGCCGCTCGCCATGCTGCTGATGGCCATCGCCGGAGCCGCCGCCGGAGCGGCCGTCGCCCTTGTTCCCGCCACGCTGCGGGTCAAGTTCAAGGTTGACGATGTGGTCAGCTCGCTGCTGCTCAATTCGGTCATCTACTATGCCCTGATGGCGCTGATCGAAGGGCCGTGGAAGGATAGCTTCAGCGGCTATCCGATCTCGCCGCCGATCGAGGATTCGGCCAACTTTCCGGTGCTGATCGAAGGCACACGCCTGCATCTCGGCGTCGTGGCGGCGCTGATCGCCGCACCTTTAATCTGGTTCCTCATCGCGCGCACGACGCTTGGTTTCAGGATCAGGGTCACCGGCGAAAATCCGGAAGCCGCACGCTATGGCGGCATCCACGTCGAACGCGTGCTGCTGTCGACCGCGCTGCTGTCCGGTGCGCTGGCCGGGCTTGCCGGCGTCGGCGAAGTCGGCGGCGTGCATTTCCAGGTGATGAGCGACATCTCACCGGGCTACGGCTATTCCGGCATCGTCGTCGCCATGCTGGCGCGGCTCAACCCGCTGGGCGTGGTGCCGGCGGCGATCTTCCTGGCCGCGGTGATGACCGGCGCCGAGGCGATGTCGCGGGCAACCGGCGTGCCGGCCTTCCTCAGCGACGTCATCCAGGGGACAGCGCTGCTCGCCATGCTGGTGGCGCTGCTGTTCACCGCCTATCGCATCCGCCGCGTGGGAACAGCCTCATGAGCGCGGTGTTCGAACAGATCTTCCAGGTCGGCTTCCTGGCCGCCATCATCCGCATCGCCACGCCGCTGGCCTTTGCCACGCTGGGCGAGATGTTTTCCGAGCGGGCCGGCGTGCTCAATCTCGGCATCGAAGGCATCATGCTGCTCTGCGCGATGACGGGCTTCACCGCCACCAGCCTGAGCGGCAGCCTGTGGCTGGGCGTGCTTGCGGCGGTGCTGACCGGCATGCTGATGGGCGCGCTGCATGCGCTGTTCACGGTGGCGCTTGGCCTGAGCCAGCATGTCTGCGGCATTGGCGTGACGCTGTTCTCATCGGGCCTCGCCTATTTCCTCTACCGGCTGATCTTCGGCCAGCAATCGGTGCCGCCAAGCATCAAGGGTTTCCAGACATTGCCGATCCCTGTTCTCTCCGACATTCCGGTGCTCGGACCGGCGGTGTTCAACCAGTTCGCGCTGGTCTACATGGCGATCATTGCCATACCGCTTGCCGCCTTCGTGCTCTATCGCACGCCCTGGGGCCTGTCGGTGCGCATGGTCGGCGAGAACCCGCGCGCGGCCGATTCGGCCGGCGTCAGCGTCATTGCGACGCGTTTCCAGGCCGTCATCATCGGCGGTGCGCTGATGGGGCTGGCGGGCGCCTTCCTGTCGATGGCGCAGTTCAACGCCTTCACCTTCGGCGTCGTCTCCGGGCGTGGCTGGGTGGCGATCGCGCTGGTCGTGTTCGGCCGCTGGGACCCGTGGCGCTCAGCGGGTGCCGCGCTGCTGTTCGCCTTCGTCGATGCGCTGCAGCTGCGCATGCAGGCGAGCGGGCTCGGGCACATCCCCTACGAGGCGTTCCTGATGCTTCCCTTCATCTTCACCATCGTCGCGATGGCCTTCATGTCGCGCAACGCGGTGGCGCCGTCGGCGCTGCTCAAGCCGTTTCGAAGGGAAGAGCGGTAGCAAGCAGGACTTTGGTGCCCTTTCCTCCCTCCGGAGGGGGGAGGTGGCGCTGCGAAGCAGCGACGGAGTGGGGGAACCACCTGGCAACCGTCGCGAAGGATACTGAAAAAGCATCAAGGCGCGAGAATTTCCTGCACCGCGCCAAGGGTTGCCCCCAACTCCGTTGAGCTGCGCTTGTCCCTGAGAAGCCTCACATCGCGGTAAAACCGTTGTCGACGAACAGATGCGCGCCGTTGACGAAGCTGGCCTCGTCACTGGCGAGATACAGCGCTGCCTTCGCCACTTCCTCAGGCTCGCCGATGCGGCCCTGCTGCGCGGCGAGTGCCGCATCGGAAACGTCGACGCCAAGCTTGCCGAGGTCGGCGACCTCGCGCAGGCCGTGCGGCGTCCTGATGAAGCCAGGGCAGACGGCGTTGCAGCGGATGTTGCGGTCACGGAACTCGACGGCAATGGCGCGGGCGAACATGTGGCAGGCGCCCTTGGTGGTGTCGTAGAGCACCTCCATCGGCGTCGCCGCCACCGCCGAGATCGACGAGGTGCAGACGATCGAGCCGCCGCCCGCAGCGATCATGCCGGGCAGCACGGCGCGGGTCATCAGGAACATGGAGCGGACATTGACGGCATGCAGCCAGTCCCATTCCTGCACGGTCGTCTCCAGGAACGGCTTTATCACGATGGTGCCGGCATGGTTGAACAGCACCGTGACCGGCCCGAGTTTCTCCGTCGCGCCCTTCACCGCCGCTTCGACCTGGGCTTCGTCGGATACGTCGGCGACAAAATGCTCGGCTATGTGTCCGCGAGCACGAATCGTCGCCGCCGTTGCCGCGGCCGCCTCGCCATTGCGGTCGATGATCGCCACCTTGGCGCCTTCCGCCGCGAACAGCTCCGAGGCTGCCCCACCCATTCCCGTCGCCCCGCCCGAGATGATGGCGACCTTGCCGGCCAGTCTTGTGCCCATTGTCTACTCCCCTGTTCGACCCATTTTGCGCTTGCCTGTTGAGTGATGCTACCGCGCCCGCATCGGTCGGCCAATGGACGAATTGGGTGCAGCGGAAACAAGGACATAGTTCCATTCGAGCGTGCCTGGGAGCAATTGCAATGGCCGCCAATCGATCGCATGACAGGTTGATCCCAGAAATTCATAACCAACCTACGGCCTGAAATGAGAAAATTATTCTGCCTAAGGCATAAAAATAGCAATCGACAAAGTCTACAAGTTTTATAGATTAACGGGCGAGACGGAGGTCGATATGTCCTATATCCAGAACGCTCAGACTGACGGCAGCGGCCAGAGGCTGGCCAATGCCCAGACCTTTCGCCCGGCCTATGCCGGAGCTTTCGCCTATCTCGTCTTTGCCCTTGCGTTCGTGTTCACCGGGGCCGTCGTTCTGGGCCTCATTCCCTAAGGCGTCGGACCGACAGGGGTTAGTTTCCCCACTGTCTTCAGGCAATCGGAGTTGAATGAACCGGATCCCGGTGCGTTTGCGCGCGGCCGTGGTTCGCATTTCACAGCATCCATGATTCCAGCGATGGAGGAGATGACAATGCCGATCGAATTCACCCATGTCCCCGGCAAGCCCGCTGACGCCGCCGTTCCCTTCTTCTACGATTTCGCCGAGACCGCGACCAAGCTCGGGCTGATCGAGGATAGCGGTTTCCAGAAGATCGTCGTCGATGATCCGGCCGGACTGCTGACCAATATGGATCTTGGTGCCCAGGTGCTCAATCGCACCGCGTCGCTGGAAGTGGTGCTGACCCATTGGGCCGGCGTGATCGAACCGACGGTGGCGGCCCGCCAACTGGCATCGATCGACAGGGAGAGCGGCGGACGGCTGGCGCTTCGGATGATCAGCGAGCCGTTGAACGACGATGACGCCGAGACGCGGCCGGTCGGACATGGCGTGATCTGGCAGCGCATCGACGAATATCTGGTGCTCTTGAAGCGGCTGTGGTCGAACGACCGGCCCTTCGACCATGAAGGCGCCTTCTACAGCATCAAGGGCGGCTATATCGAGCGCAAGGGGCCGCATGGCGCCGACCTTGTCATCCGCATGGGCGGGCAATCGGGAACGGCACTGAAGGTGGCCGGGCGACATGCCGATGTCTTCGAACTGGCGCCGGGCTCGATTGATGAGGTCCGGCAGTTGATGGAGCGGGTGCGCGGTGCCGCCGCCGAACACGGCCGGGCCGGCAAGCTGCGCTTCGCGCTTCCGGTCAGGATCCACCAAGGCGCTTTCACCGCCGGCTACAAGGCGGTCGACCTGTCCGGCCCGCCTGCTCAAGCCGCCCTGTCGCTGCTTGCCTATGCCGGGCTCGGGATCGACGAATTCATGATCGTTGGCGTCGACACGCCGCGTGAGATCGCGACGGTTGGCAGGGAGACCATCGCCTTGCTGCGCAATTCCCTGGCGCGCCGCGAAGAACATGATGCTTTCCAGCCGGGGGCCTATGCGCCACGCGCAGGGCTGGAGACGCGGGCTGCCGGCTGAAGCCGATCATGTTGCGGCCCGCCTGTCGCCAAGCCGCGACAGGCCCTCGATGACGGCGGCTGAATCGGCCAACACCCCGAAGACGCCGTCCTCGACCGTCACCATGTGAAGCGCTGCCTCATGGGCTTGCCTGTCGCCGCTGGCGCAGGCGTCCGGGATCGTCAGGCACTGAAAATTGCGGTCGCAGGCTTCGCGCAGCGTGGTGTGGACGCAGACATCGGTCGTGCATCCGGAAAACATCAGATGCGTGATGCCCTGCGCGCGCAGCACAAGTTCGAAATCCGTATAGGTGAAGGCGCTGTTGCAGGTCTTGTCGACGATGATGTCATCAGGCGCGACATCGATCTCCGGAACGATCTGGAATCCCGCGCCCGAGCGCAGCAGGATGTCGGTTCCGTCGAGACCGGAGCGCTTGCGGCGCCATTTCTCGTAGGGCGTCATGTCGGCCATATCAGCCCGATAACCCTGCCTGGTGTGGATGACCCTGACGCCGGCTTTGCGCGCGGCCGATATCAGCCGATTCACGGCCGGCAGGATCGCCCGCAGCGGCGAGGGGTCATATCCCTGCTTGGCGAAATAGCCCGTCGTCGACAGGAAATCCCGCTGCAGGTCGATGACGACAAGCGCTGTGTTTTCGGCCACCAGCCTGCCGTCATAAGGGAAGTCGAAGGGCGTTGCCTTGATCATCCGAAGGTGCCTCCTTACCGATCGTGAGAGCCATCCTGACTGGCGAAGTTCAAGTCGTCCACTCAGCTCGCCGCTCTGACGCGAAGTGGCAGGATGTTGGGGCGGTCATGCTGCCGCTGGGTATGTATCGCTGCCACGACCTGTTGCAGTCATCTTAAATGTTGACTAGTAAGGTCATGTTTCATAGTCAACCGGACGTTGGACTGCCGAGGCCAGAAAT